>NZ_LZZW01000010.1 GCF_014170375.1 Variovorax sp. UMC13
CTTCCCCGCTGCGCATCGCGCAGCAGGTCCACCCGCCTTTTGCCCCGCCATGCACGCGCTCAACATCCAATGGCTGCAGTGGATCGCCGCTGGCGACGAGCCCGCCGCATGGCCGCTGCTCATCGCCTGGCTGTCGGCGCAGTGGGGCACCTGGGTCTGCGCCGCCGGCCTGGCCTGGGTCGTTTGGAAGCGGCGCCCCGACCGCTTCTTCCTGGCCGTCGTCGTGGCCGGCGCGGTGCTGGCCTCGCTGCTGTCGCATGCGATCGCGGCCCACTTCAACATGCCCCGCCCCTTCGTCGCCGGCTGGGTGCCGGCCTACATCAGCCACCGCGCGAGCGCGGCCACGCCGAGCACGCATGCGACCGTGATGTTCTTCATCGCCTTCGCCCTGCTGTCACGCGCGGCCCTGCGCTGGCCCGGCGGCCTGATGCTCGCGATGGCCTGCACCGTGGGCTGGGCGCGCATCTATGTCGGCGTGCACTTTCCATTCGACATCCTGGCGGGGATCGCGATCGCCGCCGTGCAGGCGGGCGCGCTGGTGCTGGCCTGGCGGCCGTACCGCCCTGCCACGGCCGTGGGCCCGCGCCCGCCGCTGGCGTCGTCCTTCGGCGGGCTGTCTTGATGGGATGCGAGCGCTTTCACCCATGAACTGATCCACTGGATCCGCAAATACCCAGTCGATTCCATTGCACTGCCGGCGATTCGCAGTGAAAATTCCGGCCGCGCCGCTGAGGCGTTCTACCGAGCAACGACGATGGAACTGGACCGCACCGACCGGAAGATTCTGGACATCCTCCAGCGCGAGGGGCGCATCGCGATGACCGAACTCGCGCAGCGCATCGGCCTGTCGACCTCGCCCTGCTCCGAGCGCGTCAAGCGCATGGAGCGCGAGGGCGTGATCACCGGCTACCACGCGCAGCTGTCGCCGCAGGCGCTGGGCAAGACGCTGCTGGTCTTCGTCGAGATCAAGCTGGCCTCGAAGTCGGGCGAGGTCTTCGACAAGGTGCGCCAGGAACTGCTGCACGTGCCCGACGTGCAGGAATGCCACCTGGTCTCGGGCGACTTCGACTACCTGGTCAAGGCCCGGCTGGGCGGCATGGACGAGTACCGCAGCCTGCTCGGCGACATCCTCAAGAAGCTGCCGGTCGCGGCAGAGTCCCACAGCTACGTGGTGATGGAAGAGATCAAGGAAAGCATGGCGCTGCGCATGGACCGCTGAGCGGCCCGTGCGCAGCCCTGTTCAGGCCGTCTCGGCCAGCGCCTCGCCCAGGGCGTTGATCAGCCGGTCGATCTCGGCCTTCTCGGTGACGAAGGCCGGTGCCAGCTGGATGGTGTCGCCGCCGCTGCGCACATAGAAGCCCTTGCGCCAGCACGCCATCGCGACCTCGAAGGGCCGGCGCGCCGGTTCGCCCGGCAGCGCGGCCAGCGTGATGCCCGCGGCCAGGCCGTAGTTGCGGATGTCCGTCACGTGCCGCAGGCCCTTGAGGCTGTGCACCGCCTCCTCGAAGTACGGTGCCAGCGTCTTCACGCGGCCGATCATGTCCTCGGCCTTCAGCACATCGAGCGCCGCCACACCGGCCGCGCAGGCCACCGGGTGCGCCGAGTAGGTGTAGCCGTGCGCGAACTCGACCATGTAGTCGGGGCCGCCCGCTTCCATGAAGGTCTGGTAGATCTCGTCCTTGGCGACCACCGCGCCCAGCGGCTGTGCGCCGTTGGTGACCTGCTTGGCGATGTTCATGATGTCGGGCACCACGCCGAAGGCCTCGGCGCCGGTCATCGCGCCGCAGCGGCCGAAGCCGGTGATGACCTCGTCGAAGATCAGCAGGATGTCGTGCGCGGTGCAGATGTCGCGCAGCCGCTGCAGGTAGCCCTGCGGCGGCACCACCACGCCGGCCGAGCCGGACATCGGCTCGACGATCACCGCCGCGATGTTCGAGGCGTCGTGCAGCGCGATCAGGTCGAGCAGGCGGTCGGCCAGTTCGGCGCCCTGCGTGGGCATGCCGCGCGTGAAGGTTTGGCCGGGCAGCAGCGTGTGCGGCAGGTGATCGGCCTCGATGCCCGCGCCGAAGACCTTGCGGTTGCCGCCGATGCCGCCCACCGACAGGCCGCCGTAGTTGACGCCGTGGTAGCCCTTCTCGCGCCCGATCAGCCGCGTCTTGCTGGCCTTGCCCTTGGCGCGCCAGTAGGCGCGCGCCATCTTGAGCGAGGTGTCGGCCGCGTCGGAGCCGGAGTTGGTGAAGAACACGCGGTCCAGCCCGGCGGGCGTGAGTTCCTTGATCTTGTTGGCCAGCTCGAAGGCCAGCGGGTGGCCGAACTGGAAGGCCGGCGCGTAGTCGAGCCTGGCGATCTGGCGGCTCACGGCCTCGGTGATCTCGGGGCGGCCATGGCCCAGGCCGGTGCACCACAGGCCCGACAGGCCGTCGAACACCTTGCGGCCCTCGCCGTCGGTGAAGTAGGTGCCCTTGGCCTCCACGATCATCCGCGGGTCGGCCTTGAAGTGGCGGTTCCCGGTGTAGGGCATCCAGTAGGCATCGAGCGACGGGGTGTCGGTGTGCTGTGGCGCGGCGGGTGGAGCGACGGTCGAAGTGGACATGGGGCGGCCCGCGGCAAACGCGGCGTGAAGGGGTGGAGAAGCCGCGATTGTTGGGCCGCGATTCACCGGCGAGAATGACGCGATATCCACGTTCACTTGCGGATCCATGAAAGTAAGTACGAAGCCCAAATCGCGCGCGCTGCTCGGCCAGCTGAGCGACATGGACCTGCGCCTGCTGCGGGTGTTCAAGACCGTCGTCGAATGCGGCGGCATGACCGCGGCCGAGCTGGAGCTCAACATCGGCGCCTCGACCGTGAGCCGCCACGTCAAGGACCTCGAGACGCGGCTGGCGATGGTGCTGTGCCGGCGCGGCCGGGCCGGCTTCGCGCTCACCTCCGAGGGCCAGCAGGTCTACGAGCAGACGCTGCGGCTGCTGGCCTCGGTCGATGCCTTCCGCAGCAGCATCGACGACATCCACCAGCGCCTGGGCGGCCAGCTCGACGTGGCGGTGTTCGACAAGACCGCGACCAACCCGCAGGCGCGGCTGGGCGAGGCCGTGGCGCGCTTCCGCGCGGCGGCGCCGGGCGTGCGCCTGTCGCTGCATGTGGCGAGCATCAACGCCATCGAGCGCGGCGTGATCGACGGCCGCTTCCAGGTCGGCATCATTCCCTCGCACCGCAGTTCCGAGAGCCTGGCCTATGCCGACCTGTTCGGCGAGACCATGCTGCTCTATTGCGGGCAGCGGCATCCGCTGTTCACGGGCTCACACACCGGCTTGAGCTGGGCCAGGCTGCGCACCCACGCCTTCGCCGGCCTGGGCTACCACTCGCCCAACATGGAGCTCAGCCACCGCGCCGAGCTGCCGCGCAAGGCCACGGGCTTCGACCAGGAGTCGATCGCCACGCTGATCCTCTCGGGCGAATTCCTGGGCTTTCTGCCCAACCACTACGCCGAGGCCTTCGAGCAGCGCGGCCTGATGCGCGCGATCGCGCCCAAGCGCTTCCACTACGCCTGCCAGTTCGTCAGCCTGGTGCGCAGGTCGCCCGCGCCCTCGCGCGCCACCCAGATGTTCGCCGACTGCCTGGTTGCGGCGCATGCGCCGGCCTGAGGCCCGGCGCGTCTTCTTCTACTCGTAGGCGACCGGCACGCGCTTGAGGTTGCACAGCAGCTCGTAGGCGATGGTGCCCGCGCGCCGCGCCACCTCGTTGACCTCGACCTGCGCGCCCCACAGCTCGACCCGGCTGCCGATGCCGGCCTCGGGCCGGGTGCTCAGGTCGACCGTCAGCATGTCCATCGAGACCCGGCCGATCAGCCGCGTCAGCGCGCCGTCGACCGCCACCGGCGTGCCCGTGCCGGCCAGGCGCGGGTAGCCGTCGGCATAGCCCGCGGCCACCAGGCCCACGCGCGTGGGGGCGTCGGCCACGAAGGTGGCGCCGTAGCCCAGCGCATCGCCGGGCTGCAGCGTGCGCACCGCGAAGACCTGGCTCTCGAAATGCATCACGGGGCGCAGCGGCTGCGCGCGCCCGTCCCCCGCTTCGCGCCAGGCCGGCGGCATCGGGTCCGCGCCGTAGAGGCAGATGCCGGGCCGCGCCCAGTCGCGCCGGGCGCCGGGCCAGCCCAGGAGGCCGGCCGAGTTGCTCAGGCTGCGGTCGCCGGGCAGGTCGCGGGTCGCGGCATCGAAGGCCGCGAGCTGGCGCGCCGTCATGTCGCGGCCGGGCTCGTCGGCCTGCGCCAGGTGCGTCATGAGCACGATGTCCGAGACCTTGCCGCTGGCGCGCAGGCGCGCATGGGCTGCCGGCATGTCGGCCAGCGCGAAGCCGGCCCGACCCATGCCGGAGTCGGCCTTGAGCCAGACCTGCAGCGTGCCCGGATGCGGATCGGCCTCGATCATGTGCAGTTGCGCCTCGTGGTGCACGACGATCCAGAGGTCCAGCGCATGGGCCGCCGCCAGCTCGTCGGCATCGAACAGCCCTTCGAGCACGAGGATGGGTGCGCGGATGCCGGCCGCGCGCAGGGTCGCGGCCTCGTCGAGGAAGGCGACCGCGAAGCCGTCGGCCTGCCCTTCCAGCGCCTGCGCACAGCGCACCGCGCCGTGGCCGTAGGCATTGGCCTTGAGCACCGCCAGCGCGCGCCCGCCGTGCAGGCGGCGCACCAGCGCGTAGTTGTGGCGCAACGCACCGAGGTCGATGCGCGCCCGGGATGGCCGGGTCATGCCGAGGCCGGGGTCGAGGCGGCCGAAGGCTGCAGCGCGCGATGGCGCGCGCCGTCGCTCGCGTAGCGGTCGATGCCCAGGCCGCTGCTGCTGATCTCCGGGCGCTGGCCGGTCACCATGTCGGCGATCAGCTTGGCCGAGCCGCAGGCCATGGTCCAGCCCAGCGTGCCGTGGCCGGTGTTGAGGAACAGGTTCGGGTACTTGGTGGCGCCGATCACCGGCGTGCTGTCGGGCGTCATGGGCCGCAGGCCGGTCCAGAAGCTCGCGGCCGCCACGTCGCCGCCAGGGAACAGGTCGGTCACCACATGCTCCAGCGTCGCGCGGCGCCGCGGGTCCAGCCGCAGGTCGAAGCCGCCGAGCTCGGCCATGCCGCCCACGCGGATGCGGTCGTCGAAGCGCGTGACCGCGATCTTGTAGGTCTCGTCGAGCACGGTCGACTGCGGCGCGAAGGCCGGATCGACCAGCGGCACGGTCAGCGAGTAGCCCTTGACCGGGTAGACCGGCAGGTCGATCTCGGCCGACTGCAGGAAACTGCGCGAGTAGCTGCCGAAGGCCAGCACGTAGCGGTCGGCCTTCAGCACTTCGGCGCCCACGCGCACGCCGGTGATGCGGCCGCCCTCGGTGAGCAGCCCGTCGACCGACTGGCCGAAGCGGAAGTCCACGCCCAGGCCGCGCGCGAGTTCGCACAGCGCGGTGGTGAAGCGATGGCAGTCGCCGGTCTCGTCCTTGGGCAGGCGCAGCCCGCCCGCGAGCCGGTCGCGCGCCTGCGCCAGGCTGGGCTCGACGGCAGCCAGCTGGTCGGCGCGCAGCAGCTCGTAGGGCACATTGCATTCCTCCAGCACCGCGATGTCGCGCTGCACCGCATCGACCTGCGCCTGGGTGCGGAACAGCTGCAGCGTGCCGCCGGTGCGCTGCTCGTACTGGATGCCGGTGTCGGCGCGCAGCTGCTGCAGGCAGGCGCGGCTGTACTCGGCCACGCGCATCATGCGTTCCTTGTTGATCGCATAGCGCTCGGGCGAGCAGTGGCGCAGCATCTGCGCCATCCACTGCAGCTGGAACAGGCTGCCGTCGAGCCGGATCGCGAGCGGCGCGTGCTTCTGGAACATCCACTTCATGGCCTTGAGCGGGATGCCCGGCGCGGCCCAGGGCGTGGAATAGCCGGGCGAGACCTGGCCCGCGTTGGCGAAGCTGGTTTCCAGCGCCGGCCCCGGCTGCCGGTCGAGCAGCGTGACTTCGGCGCCCGATTTCGCGAGGTAGTAGGCGCTGCTGATTCCGATGACGCCGCCGCCGAGGACGATGACTTTCATGACGAGACCCTGTGTGTGATCGGTGGAGTGATCCCACAAATTTAGGGCCGGAGGCCCCGCAAGTTCGATCGAACTTCGGGCCCCTTGCAGTGAATCTTGCTGGCGCGCGCCCGCAAAGGCGGCGCCGGGAGTGAAAGGCGCGGCGCGCCCCCTAGCCGAGCCCAAACAGCCGCCGCGCATTGCCCCCCAGCAGCTGCGCCCGCTCGGCCTCGGTGATGCCGGGGATGGCCGCCATCAGCGCATGCGGCGCGTAGTGGCCCATGTCGAAGGGATAGTCGGTGCCCATCAGCACCTGCGAGGCGCCGACGGCCTCGATCAGGTGGCGCAGCGCCATCGGCTCGTGGACCACGGTGTCGAAGAACATCTCGCGCAGGTAGTCGCGCGGCGCCCGCGCCATCGTCGCGGCCTCGGGGCGCACGGCCCGCGCATGGGCCGAGCGGCCGAGGCAGGTCGGCAGGTAGCCGCCGCCGTGCGCGGCCAGGATGCGCAGGCCCGGATGGCGGTCCAGCACGCCGCCGAAGATCAGCCGCGACAGCGCCACCGTGGTCTCGAGCGGCTGCCCGATGGTGTTGCTCAGGTAGTGGGTCGCGAGCCGCGATCCGAGCTGGGTGCCGAAGGGGTGGATAAAGATCACCGCCTGCAGCGCGGCCGCCATGGCCCAGAAGGGGTCGAGCGCCGGATCGTCGAGCTCCAGGCCCGCGGCCGAGGTCGAGATCTCCACGCCCTGCAGCCCCAGCCCCTGCACCGCGTGCGCGAGCTGGGCCGCGGCGCGCGGCGGGTGCTGCAGCGCCACCGTGCCCAGCCCCCGCAGCCGATCGGGGTGGGCCGCGCACAGCGCCGCGATGTGCGCGTTCTGCAGCGCCACGATCTCCTCGGCCAACGCCGGCTCGGCCCAGTAGTGGTACTGGTGCGGCGAGGGGCTCAGGACCTGCACGTCGACGCCCATCGCATCCATGTCGGCCAGCCGCTGCGCCATGTTCATGAGCCGCGGCAGGGCCTGCGGCAGCATCACGGCCTGGTTGTGCGCGGCCGAGGCCGGGCCCATGGCCGCCTGCATCGCCGCCGCCTCGGCGCGCCGGTCGGGATGCCCGGCCACCAGTGCCTCGACCGCCAGCGTCACCACATGGCAATGCACGTCGACCGTGAAGGGCCGGGTGACGGGCGCGGGTGCGCAGCAGGGCGCGCCGCCCTCGCCGCAGAGGTGCACCCACATCTCAGTGCGCGGCCTGCAGGCGCCGGTCGAAGATCGCGACCGCGCGCGTCCAGCCAGCCGAGGCCGCGCGGATCTTGTGCGGGAAGCAGGCGATGTGGAAGCCGGTGGGCGGCAGCGCCTCGAGGTTGTGCAGCTTCTCCAGGTGGCAGTAGCCGATGTCGCGGCCGGCCTTGTGGCCTTCCCACAGGAGCCGCGTGTCGCCGGTCTCGGCGAACTTCTGCGCGGTGTAGCTGAAGGGCGCGTCCCAGCTCCAGGCATCGGTGCCGGTGAGCCGCACGCCGCGCTCCAGCAGGTACATGGTGGCCTCGTAGCCCATGCCGCAGCCCGCGTTCACGAAGTCGTCGTGGCCGTAGCGCGAACCGGCGCGCGTGTTCACCACCACGATCTCCAGCGGCGACAGCGTGTGGCCGATGCGCGCGAGCTCGGCCTCGACCTGCGCGGCCGTGACCACATGGCCGTCGGGCAGGTGGCGGAAGTCGAGCTTCACGCCGGGCTGGAAGCACCAGTCGAGCGGCACTTCGTCGATGGTGATCGAGGGCCGCGCGCCGCCGAGCTTGCCGTCCATCGTCGAATGGAAGTGGTAGGGCGCGTCGAGGTGGGTGCCGCTGTGGGTCGTGAGCCGCACCCATTCGGAGGCCGCGGCCTCGCCGTCGGGATAGTCCTCGGGCCGGGTGCCGGGCAGCAGGCGGGTGAACTCGTCCACGGTTTCGGCGTGGGCCTTGTATTCGATGCGGGGCGCCAGCGGCGGCGGGTCGGAGAGCACGTCGTTCTCCAGGTAGATCGACAGGTCGACGAAGGTGGTGGTCATGGTGGGTGGCTCGTGGGAATGGGGGAAGAAGGAAGAAGGCGCGGGCTCAGGGCCGCTGCCAGCGCAGCAGCCGGCCCTCGAGCAGCGCCAGCAGCGCGTTGCTCACGAGTCCGACGCCGCCCAGCAGCACGACACCGGCGAACAGGTCGGCCGCGCGGAAGCTGCGCGCGGCCTGCACGATGGCCGTGCCCAGGCCCGACTGCGAGGCCAGCATCTCGCCGACGATGGCCAGGATCAGCGCCACGGTGAGCGACAGCCGCATGCCGCCCAGCACATCGGGCAGCGCATTGGGCAGGCCCACCTTCCAGATGAAGCCCCCGCGCGACAGCCGCAGCACGCGGCCGACCTCGAACAAACGCGGCTCGACGGCCGCGAAGCCGTGCACCGTGGCCAGCAGCACCGGCCAGACCGCGCCGAAGGCGATCACGCACAGCACCATCGACTGCGACAGGCCCATGAGCGCGATGGCCAGCGGCATGAGGGCCGAGGCCGGCAGCGGCCGCACGAACTCCAGCGTGGGCTGGACCCAGGCGCGCAGCGCGGCCGAGGTGCCGATCAGCGCCCCCAGCAGCACGCCCGCGATCGAGGCCAGCAGCCAGCCGTAGACCATGCGCTCCACCGTCTGCAGCAGCAGCGCGAGCAGTTCGCCCTGGCGCAGGCCGTCGCACAGCGCCTCGGCCGTGGCCAGCGGGCCGGGCAGGAACACCGCCGAGACCCACTCGAAATGCGCCACCGCGCCCCACAGCAGCACGAAGGCCAGCACCACGCCGACGGCGCCCAGCGCCTCGCCGAAACGCGGCTTCATCGCCCGGCTCCCGTGGCCGCGAGGCCGCCGAACCAGCGCCGCTGCAAGGCCAGGAGGCCCGCGTTGAGGCCCCAGCCCAGCAGCCCGACCCAGGCCAGCACCGCCAGCATCAGTTCGGGCGCGAGGCTCTGCTGCGCCGAGAGCAGCGCATAGCCCAGGCCCTGCGGGTTGCTCGCGATCTCGGTCGTGACCGCCACCACCAGCGCGATGCCGATGCACAGCCGCAGCGCGACGAACAGCCGCGGCAGCGCGGCCGGCAGCACGATCTTGCGCACCCGCGCCGCCACCGGGAGGCGCAACATCCGGCCCACCTCGAGCAGGCGGGCCGGCACGGCCTGCACCGCCGCATGGGACAGCATCAGCATCGGGAAGAAGACCGAGAAGCCGACCACGAAGATCTCCAGCCGGTAGCCGAAGCCGAACACCAGCATCGCGACCGGGATCAACGCCACCGCCGGCAGCGGGCGCAGCAGCTCGACCAGCAGCGCGCCGCGCGCGGCCACCCGGCGCGACAGGCCGAACCAGACGCCCACCAGCAGGCCCAGCGCACCGCCCGCGAGCAGGCCGCCCAGCATCGCGGCCAGGGTCTGCCAGGTGGCGCTCCAGAGGCTGCCGTCGGCCAGCGCGCGCACCAGCGCCTCGGCCACCGCGCTGGGCAGCGCGATGGCGTCGCTCTGCACCGGGCGCCAGCGCAGCAGCGCCTCGGCCGCCCCCAGCGTGCCCAGCGGCAGCACCCATGCACGCCATGCGTGCCGGGCGTGGGTCGGCGACACAGCGAGGATCGCGGCGGCCATCAGTGCGCCTCCAGCAGGTAGTCGTAGGCCTGGCGGCGCAGCCGCAGGAACTCGGGGTCCTCGCGCGTGGCCAGCTGGTTGCGCGGCTAGGGCAGCCGCACGGTGAAGGTCCGGGCCAGGCTCGAGGCCTCGCCGGGGTTGGCGCGCAAGGCCACCACCGTGTCGCTCAGGTAGATCGCCTCGTCCAGGTCGTGCGTGATGAACAGCACCGTGGTGCCGGTCTCGCGCACCAGCCGCAGCATCTCGTCCTGCAGGTCCTGGCGGGTCATGGCGTCGAGCGCGCCGAAGGGCTCGTCCATCAGCAGCACCGCGGGCCGCTGTGCCAGGCAGCGCGCGATCTGCACCCGCTGCTGCATGCCGCCCGAGAGCTGGCGCGGAAACTTCTCGGCATGCGCGGCCAGCCCGACCTTGGCCAGCAGTTCGGCGATGCGCGGGCCGCGCTGCGCGGCCGGCACCCTGGCCGCCTCGAGCGCCAGGCTCACGTTGCCGGCGACGGTGCGCCAGGGCAGCAGCGCGTTGGCATAGTCCTGGAACACGATCGCCACGTCGGGCGCCGGGCCGTCCACCGCCACGCCCTCGCGCCGCACCGCGCCGCGCGTGGGCGACACCAGTCCGGTCACCAGCCGCAGCAAGGTGGTCTTGCCGCAGCCCGAGGGGCCGACCACGCTCACGATCTCGCCGCGGCCGATCGAGAAGCTCAGGCGGTTGAGGATGCGCCGGCCGCTGAAGTCCAGGCCCAGCTCGTCGAAGGCGATGAGCGGGGCGGCGGCCTCGGCCGGTGCCACGACCCGCAACAGTCCACCCGCGCTCATGGCAGGATCACCGAGCCCAGCATGGGCTGCTTCTTGAGCATGTCCTGGGCGCGCATCGTGTCGACCCAGAAGCGCAGGTGCTCGTCGGTGAGCGTCGTGACCCAGTTCGGCCAGGGCGTGGCGCGCAGCACCGGCGGCGGCACCTTGAAGTACTTGCCGATGTCCTCGTAGCCCTGATCCTTGTGGGCGTTGCCGAAGACGACGGCCTCCTGCACCGCGTCGCGGAAGGCCTTGACCGCGGCCGGGTTGGCCACCGCCCACTTGCGCGTCGACACGTAGAGCACCGACGAGAAGCCATTGGCCAGCTCGTTCGAGAAGGCCGGCACCGCGCTGCCGATCTGGCCCTGCACGATGCGCCCGACGAAGGGCTCGGCCGTGGCCACCAGGTCGACGCTGCCGCCCTTGAGCACATCGGGCATCTGGGGAATGGCGACCTCCACGAACGTCACCTTCTTCGGATCGACGCCGTGGTCGAGCAGCCACTTGCGCACCAGCAGGTGGAGGGTGGCGTTGAAGCCGGGCACGCCGACCTTCCGGCCCACCAGATCGGCGGCCGTGTTCACGCTCACACCGTTGCGCGCCACCAGGCCCACGCCGCGCGAACTGGTTTCGTAGACGCCGCCGCCGGCCACGGCCACCAGGTCGAGACCGCTGTCGGTGGCCTGCAGCAGCACCGGCGGCGTGGTGCCGCCGATCTGCACCGAGTTCGACACCACGGCGGCCGGCACGTTGGGACTGACCGGAATCAGCTGCAGCTTGACGTCGAGCCCGTGCTTGGCGAAGAGGCCCTGCTCCTTGGCGATGAAGATGGCGCCGAACTCGGGCGTGGCGGTGTAGCTCACGGTGAGCGGGATGGCTGGCGTTGCGGCCTGCGCAGCGCCGAGGGCGAGCGTCAGCGCGAGGCCCAGAAGGCTGCGTCGTGGGATGGACATGGCGTCTCCTTGTCGTTCGTGGATGTCTGCGTGGCGGCCGTTCAGCGCTCGGCGGGCGCGGCCGCCAGCACCTGCTGGTCGATCGCGCCGAAGGGCGCGGGCACGGCCGCGTCGGGCCCGGCCTCGTCGAAGCGCGCTTCCATGCGCACCCGGTCGCCGAAGCGCATGAACTCGGTGCGCGGCGCGCCGTGCGCCAGGATCTCCAGCACGCGGCGTTCGGCGATGCACGAGGAGCCCGCCTCCGACGCCGCGTTCGACACCGTGCCCGAACCGATCACGGTGCCGGCCGACAGCCGCCGCGTGCGCGCCGCATGCGCGATCAGCTGGCCGAAGTGGAAGTTCATCGCGCCGCCATGCGCCTGGCCGAAGCGCTCGCCGTTCCAGCCGACGTGCAGCTTCATGTGGATGCGGCCCTCGTGCCAGGCGCTGCCGAGTTCGTCGGGCGTGATGGCCACGGGCGCGAAGCTGGTCGAGGGCTTGGCCTGCAGGAAGCCGAAGCCGGCCTTCATCTCGCGCGGACCCAGCGCGCGCAGGCTCCAGTCGTTGATCTGCACCAGCAGCCGCACATGGGCCAGCGCGCGTTCGGGGGCGATGCCCATCGGCACGTGGTCGACGATCACGCCGAACTCGCCCTCGAAGTCGATGCCCTGCGCCTCGTCGGGCAGCCGCACCACCTCGCGGGCGCCGAGGAAGTCGTCGCTCGCGCCCTGGTACATCACGGGCACGGTGTCGAACTCGGGGATGGGCGGCGTGTCGAAGGCGCGTTCCATCAGGCGGCCGTGGTGCAGGAAGGCCGAGCCGTCGCACCACTGGGGCGCGCGCGGCAGCGGTGCCATCGCGAGCGCGGGGTCGAAGTCGAAGGCCGCTTCGACGTCGCCGGCGTTGAGGGCGGCATAGCGCTGCTGCAGCGCGGGTGCATGCCGGTCCCAGGACTCGAGCAGCGCCAGCAGCGTCGGTGCGATGTCGCGCGCATCGACGGCGCGCCGCAGGTCGCGGGAAACGAGGACCGGCCGGCCGTCGCGGCTGCCGTCGTGGAGGGTGGCGAATTTCATGGTGTCTCCGTGGTGGATGGATGGTGTTCTTCGTCCCAATGGACCATCGGCAGGCCGGCCACCGGCGCGCGGAAGCTGGGCAGCGTGCTGCCGCGCAGGCTGCCGAGGTAGACGGTGCGCAGGTCGGGCCCGCCGAAGGTGATGCTGGCCATCCAGGGCGCGAGGCTGCCGTGCGTGGCCTCGAGGATCTCGGGCGTGAGCTGGCCGGCGTCGAAGGCGCCCAGCAGCCGCGCCTTGGTGGCGGGATGGCTGTCGTCGAGCAGGGTGAGCAGTTCGCCCTCGGGCGTGATCGCCACCAGCTCGTCGCTGAAGATCAGCGTGATCCAGAGGTTGCCGAAGGCATCGAAGGCGAAGCCGTCGGGAAAGCCCGGCAGGCGGGCGGGACCGTAGACCTCGCGCGCGCCCAGCGTGCCGTCGTCGGCCACGCGCAGCCGCGTGATGCGCTGGCCGGTGCTCTCGACCACGTAGAGCCATTCCTCGGCCGCATCGAAGCGGATCTCGTTGGTGCCGCAGAAGCCCTCGGCCACGATGCGCAGGCCCTGCGCGTCGAGGCGCGCGATGTAGCCGTCGGCGCTGCGCGTCTGGAGCTGGCGCGTCCAGGGCTGCTCGCGCGTGGTCACGGTGAGCCACACGCGGCCGCGCCGGTCGCGCAGCACATGGTTGGCCTTGCCCAGCGGCCGGCCGTCGATGCGGTCGTGCAGGGTCCGCAGCACGCCATCGCGGTCCATGCGCTCCAGCGCATCGGTGCCCCAGTTGGCGATCAGCAGGTCGCCGTTGGCGGCGAAGGCAAGGCCGTTGGGCAACGAGACGACATCGCCGCGGCCCTCGACGCGCGGCGCGACCAGCCGCTGCGAGCGGTCCGGCGCGATGCGCATCACGCCGCCGCGTGCATCGGCCGCCCACAGCGTGCCATCGCGTTCGGCCAGCACGCACTCGGGCCGCTGCAGCCCCTGCCCCACGTGGCGGATGGCGGCACGGTCGACCTGCCATCCCTTCAACGGATTGCGGGACGCATCGCTCATGGCAGCACGGCAGAAAACGAGGGCGGGATCGGCATGGGCGGCGATCCTACGGAGGCCCCCGCGCATCGGGAAATCGACTTTGGCGATCGCTGACATCGGCATCGCCGATAGTGGTAATCCCTAGGTCCGTCGCTCGCTCGAGGCCTGTCCATGGCATGCATGCCACGCGGCCGCGCAGCGCATGGCGCGCCGTATCATGCGCTGCCCTTCACTTGCCTGAGCCATGCGATACCAACGCATCGATTTGAACCTGCTGGTCGCGCTGGATGTCCTGCTGGCGGAGCAGAACGTGACACGCGCCTCCGAGCGCCTGCACATGACGCAGTCGGCGACCAGCGGCGTGCTGGCGCGATTGCGCGACTACTTCGGCGATCCGCTGCTGGTGGCCGTCGGCCGCAGCATGAAGCTCACGCCGCTGGCCGAGAGCCTGGTGCTGCCGGTGCGCGACATCATCCTGCGCATCGACGCCACCGTCTCGATCAAACCCGACTTCGATCCCGCGCTGGCGCAGCGCCACTTCATCATCATCGCCTCGGACTACGTCGCGCGCGTGCTGCTGGCCGAGGTGCTGCGGCGCGTGAGCCAGCTCGCGCCGGGCCTGAGCTTCGACCTGCGCCCCACGCACCCGGGCATGGCGAGCGACCTCGACCAGGGCCTGGCCGATTTCCTGATCACGCCCGCGCACCTGACCGCCGACCAGCATCCGCAGGCCGTGCTGTTTGAGGACACCTACCAGGTCATCGCCTGCGCCCAGCACGCCACGCTGGGCGAGACCATCGACCTCGCGCAGTACACCGCGCTGGGCCACGTGGTCTACCAGGACGACCGCGGCGGCAACCCCTGGTTCGAGCAGTGGTACGCCAACGAATACGGCCGCACGCGGCGCATCGAGGTCATTACGCATGCCTTCACCCTGATGCCGCGCTTCCTGGTCGGAACGCAGCGCATCGCCACCATCCAGACCCGGCTGGCGCAGCAGTTCGCGCAGTCGATGCCGATCCGCGTGCTGGCGCCGCCCATGCCCACGCCGCGCCTGACCGAGGTGCTGCAGTGGCACAGCCTGCGCGAGAGCGACCCGGGCACCGCGTGGATGCGCGACCAGCTGCTCGAGGCCGGGCAGCGGTTGCCGGTGCTGGGCTGAGCCGGCCGCCGGTCCCTGCGCGGTGATAGCTGCCTTCACCGCCCGCACCTAGCTGCGCGCGTGCGCGCTGCCTACCATCCAGCGCAACGGCCGGACGTCTTCCTGCGCCCTCGGCAGAAGGCATCCGGCGCCCTCGGACGGACACCTCACGCGGCCTCGACCCCACCATGCCTGGACTCAGCACCTCGCCTCCCCTCCCCGCCCCCCGCGCCTGCGCCGCGCCGCTTCGCAGCTGGGTGCAGAGCGCCAACCGCGACGACGCGGATTTCCCGCTCGCCCACCTGCCGCTGTGCGTGTTCCGGCCGGCGGGCACGGATGCGATCGCGCGCATCGGCGTGGGCATCGGCCAGGAGGTCTTCGACCTGCGGCGGGCCTGGCGGCTCGGCCTGCTCGACACCCTGGCGCCCGAACTGCGCCGGGCCTGCGCAGCCCCCTCGCTGAATGCGCTGTTCGCCGCCGGACGCGCGGCGTCGCGCGCCCTGCGCGCGGCGCTCACCACGCTGCTGCAGGAAGGCACGCCCGACCAGGAACGCAGCGCGAGCTGCCTGTTGCCCCAATCGCAGGCCGCCTTCGACCTGCCGGCGCAGGTGGGCGACTACACGGACTTCCTGGCCTCGTACAACCACGCGCACAACGTCGGCTCGCTGTACCGGCCCGACAACCCGGTGCTGCCGAACTTCAGCTCGCTCCCGGTGGCCTACCACGGACGCGCCTCGTCGCTGGTCGTCACGGACGAGCCGGTGTGCCGGCCGCAGGGCCAGTTCCGCGCCGCGCCGCAGGACACCGCGACTGTCTTCGGTCCCAGCCGCAAGCTCGACTTCGAGATGGAACTGGGCGTCTTCGTCGGGCCGGGCAACGCGCGCGGCCACGCGATCGCGGTCGACGAGGCCGACGCGCACATCGCGGGCTTCTGCGTGCTCAACGACTGGTCTGCGCGCGACCTGCAGGAATGGGAATCGCAGCCGCTGGGCCCCTTCCTGGGCAAGAACTTCGCCACCACGCTGTCGCCCTGGGTGGTCAGCCCGGAGGCGCTCGAGCCCTACCGGGTCGAGATCGCACGGCCGGCCTCGCCGCTCCTGAAGGACTACCTGCGGCACGCACCGTCGAGCCGCCGGGCCAGCTTCGAGATCGTGACCGAGGTCAGGCTGTGCACGCAGCGCATGCGCGCGCAGGGCCAGGCCGCGCAGCTGATCGCCACGGCCCTGTTCAGCCGCGACATCGTGTGGTCCTTCGCCCAGATGATCGCGCACCACACCGTCAACGGCTGCACGCTGCGCCCCGGTGACCTGCTGGGCAGCGGCACGGTCTCGGGCCCGACGCCGGGCAGCGAGGGCTGCCTGCTGGAGCTGACCCGCGGCGGGCGCGCGCCGCTGACGCTGGCCAACGGCGAGACCCGCACCTATCTGCAGGACGGCGACGAGATCGTCCTCACGGCCTTCTGCGCCCGCCCGGGCCTGCCGCGGATCGGCTTCGGCGAGTGCCGCGGCCGGATCGTCCCGGCCCTGGCGCGGGACTGAGCCCTCGTCACCCCCACACCCGCCCTACCGAACCACCGCATCGCCATGAAAAACTTCGAGATCCTTCCGCCGCCGCAGCGCGTCGTCACCGGCCACGACGAAGCCGGCCAGTCCGTGTTCCTCTCGGCCGGGCCCGCGCCCCAGTTCCATGGCCGGCAGAAGGAGCGGGTGCGCTTCTTCGAGATCTGGAACAGCGCGCGCACCCCCGCGCCGCTCGCGGCCGGCGAGCCCGAGGAGCCGAACCTGCGGCTGCCGCTGCGCATTCCGCCCGACCCGAACGGCTCCATCATCCGCATCCTCGACATCTATCCCGGCCATGTGCAGGCCCTCGCGCCGCGCGCCGACGGACGCCATCCGGGCATGCACCGCACCCAGACGCTGGACTACGGCATCCTGATCCAGGGCGAGCTCCACCTGATCCTCGACAACGAGGCCGAGGTCAAGCTGCGGGCCGGCGACATCGCGGTGCAGCGCGGCACCGACCACGCCTGGGAGAACCGCTCCGACCAGGTCGCGCGCATCGCCTTCGTGCTGCTCGATGGCCAGTTCACCGGACCCCTGGCCGCGCAGCTGGCCGGCGCGCAGCTGATGCACGAGACGCTGTCGCTGCGCAGCGAGCACGACAGCTGAGGCGCTTCGGACATCCGGCCAGAAGAACGAGGAGACACACATGAAGCCATTCCTGCCGGTGCTCGCCGGCCTGCTGATCGCCGCCGCGGCCCAGGCCCAGGGCCCGGCCGGCACCTACCCGGACCGTCCGGTCACGGTGCTCAACCCCTACAGCGCGGGCGGGCAGAACGACGCCATCACCCGCGCGCTGGCCGCGAACCTGCAGGAGCGCTTCAAGCAGCCCTTCGTGGTCGTGAGCCGCGAAGGCGCCTCGGGCGTGGTGGCCATGACGGCCCTGAGCCGCGCCGCGCCGGACGGGCTCACGCTCGCCTACTCCGTGCTCACGCCGCTGACGATCCAGCCCCACCTGGTGCCAGGCCTGGCGCTGGGCCCGGCCTCCTTCGCCCCGGTCTGCGGCCTGACCGAGAACATCCTCGGCATCGTGGTGCGCGCCGACAGCCCGATCCGCTCGGTCGACGACCTGCTGCGTCGATCGGAGCCGGCGAAGGTCCTCAACTACGCCTCCGGCGGCGTCAACTCGGCGCCCTCGCTCGGCGTCGAGGCGCTGGCGCGCCTGCACCAGCTGGCGCTCACCCATGTGCCGCTGCGCGGCGACAGCGGCGCGCTGCAGGAACTGCTGGGCGAGCGCGTGGATTTCGCGGCGGTCGTGACCGCCTCGGCCACGCCCTTCGTGAAGAGCGGCCGCCTGCGGCTGCTGACCGTGATGTCCGCCCGGCGCGATCTGAATTTCCCGGCTGTGCCCACCCTGCGCGAGCTCGGCCAGCCGGTGGAACAGGTGGCCTACGCGGGCCTGTTCGCGCCCAGGCAGACCCCGGGCCCGATCCTCGATGCGCTGGAGCGCGCCTGCCAGGATGCCGCGCGCAGCGAGGGCCTGAAACAGGTGGCGGCCACCCTGCAGACGGCGGTCCGCTACCAGTCCCGCAGCGAATTCACGCGCGCCGTGCAGGCGCAGTTCGAACTGCAGGGCCGTGCACTGAAGGCGCAGAAGTAGCTCAGGGTGCGCGCACCAGCTGCTGGATCAGCTGTGCCACGACGCGCGTCGCGCCGCTGACCGGCCCCCGGGGCGAGAAGTGGAGGTCGATGTGCTGCACCAGCTCGGGCTGCACGACGCGGCTGGCCTGGAGCCGGCCGCTCGCCACATCCTGCGCCACCGCGCTGTGGTTGAGCAGCAAATAGCCGCTGCCGGCGGCCGCGAGGTCGCGCTGGATGCCCAGCGAGCTGACCTCGAGCTGCACGTCGAGCGTCAGGCCCTTGGCTTCGGCCAGCTGCTGCAGGTGCCGGTGCAGCACGCCTGCCTTGCGGTGCAAGATCAGGGGCAGCCGCTCGAGCGCCGCGAAGGCGACGGTCGGCGCGGCGGTGACGGGATCGCCGGCGCGCGCGCAGAGGTAGACGTCGGTGTCGACCAGGTGCAGCCCGTGCCTGTGCGGCACGCCATCGAAGCGCAGCGTCAGCGCCAGGTCGGCCTCGCCGTTCTGCAGCCAGGCCTCGAGCTGGTCCGCATAGCCTTCGGCCAGGTGCAGCCGGATGCCGGGGTGGCCCTCGCGCAGCGTCGACACCAGCGCGCCCATCAGCGGGCTGCTCAGCGACGGCAGCATCGCCAGGCGCACGTCGCCGGCCGGCGTGCCGGCCATGGCGCTGAACTGGTCCATCATCGCGTCGCCTTCGCTCAGCCAGGCATCGATGCGCGGCACCACGCCGCGGCCGAACTCGGTCAGCAGCATGCCGCGCCCGGTGCGCTGGAACAGGCGCGCGCCGAATTCCTGCTCGAACTGCGCGATCACCTTGCTGATGTAGGGCTGCGAGGCGCGCTCATGCAGCGCGGCCTTCGACAGGCTGCCCAGGCGCGCCACCGCGGCGATGAGGCGCAGCTTGTCCGGATCGGGGCGGGTTCGGCTCATGCGGCATTGTCACGCCGCTGCACGCTGCCCCTGCGGTACGCATCCACCACGTCGAGGAAGGCCAGCAGCACCGGCGAGCGGTCGTCGCGGCGGTAGAGGCAGCTCAGTTCCACGTCGTTGAGGTCGCTGGCGCGCAGCGGCCGGTACACCATGTTGGGCAGGCGCAGATTCATCGCCGGCTCGGTCGTGATGCAGACGCCGAAGCCGGCCGAGACCAGCGCCACGCAGGTCAGCACGTCTTCCACCTCCTGTTCCACCCGCAGGCGCAGCTTGGCGCGCTGGAAGGCCGCGGTGACGGCCTGCGCCAGGCCCGCGATCGGCAGGTTGGGGTAGAGGATCATGGGCTGGTCCTCGAGGTCGCGCAGCGAGACGGTCTTGCGCGCGCACAGCGGGTGCTTGTCGTAGAGGCCGACCACCAGCTTCTCGCGCCGCACCGGCTCGACCGCGATGTCGGGCGCCTCGGGCACCAGGCGGTTGAACCCGACGGTGATGCGCCGCTCGCGCAGCGCCTCGAGCTGCTCGATCTTGCTCATGGTGTGCAGGCCGATCTGCACGTCGGGCCGCTGCGCATGGAAGCGCGCGAGCAGCTGCGGGATCACGCTGAGCACGCTGGCGGTGAAGATGCCGATCTCGATCTTGCCGCCCAGGCCGCGCGCCGCGCGCAGGGTGCGCTCCTCGGCCAGGCGGGCCAGCGACAGCACGTTGGGCACCTCCTCCAGCAGCGCCTGGCCGGCGACCGTGAGGTCCACGCCCTTGGCGGTGCGCACGAACAGCGCCACGCCCATGCCCTCCTCCAGCGCGCGGATCTGGCGCGTGAGCGGCGGCTGGGTCATGTGCAGCTTCTCGGCCGCGCGCGAGAAGTTCCGCTCTTCGGCGAGCGCAAGGAAAAGGCGCATCTGTCGCAGGTCCATGGGTTCTCCTGTTCAATACCCAAAGGGTATCAAACCTGGAAAAATCGGTATTTGACCGTATCGAAGGTGCTGCGGATGATCAGGCCCCACAAGGAGACCTCGATCCCATGACACCCCAGCAACACCTGCAGGCCGCGGCCGCGCTGCGCGACGCGGCGCGCACCGGCCACTTCATCGCGCCGCTGCGCGAACAGTTCACCGACATCACCGGGGACGATGCCTACGCCATCCAGAAGATCAACACCGAGCTGCGCGTGCAGCAGGAAGGCCGGCGCGTCGTCGGCTGCAAGATCGGCCTGACCTCGCGCGTGGTGCAGCAGCAGCTCGGCGTCGACCAGCCGGACTTCGGCGTGCTGTTCGACGACATGGTCTACGGCGACGGCGAGCCGGTGCCGGCCGAGGTGCTGCACCAGCCCAAGGTCGAGGCCGAGATCGCCTTCGTGCTCGGCCGCGACCTCGACATGGCGCTGCCCGGCCACACCGACCTGATCCGCGCCATCGACTACGCGCTGCCCGCCATCGAGATCGTCGGCAGCCGCATCGCCGCCTGGAACATCAAGTTCGTCGACACCGTCGCGGACAACGCCTCGGCCGGCGCCTATGTGCTGGGCACCACGCCGCGCAAGCTGGCCGACTTCGACCTGCGCCTGGCCGGCATGGCCATGCTGCGGCGCGGCGAGCCGGTGTCGACCGGCGCCGGCGCGGCCTGCCTGGGCCATCCCCTCAATGCCGTGGTGTGGCTGGCTCGCACCATGGCCCGGCTGGGCGCACCGCTGCGCGCGGGCGACCTGGTGCTCTCGGGCGCGCTCGGCCCGATGGTGGCCGTGGCGCCGGGCGACATCTTCGAGACCCACATCAACGGCCTGGGCAGCGTGCGCGCAGCCTTCGCGGCAGCCCCTGGCGGAGACAAGGCATGAACGACACCACGACCCCTTCCATCGAGCACTTCGCCGAGCTGCTCGACACCTGCGCGCGCGAGGCCCGCGAGCTGCCGCAGATCGATCCCGAGAACCGCCTCGGCCTCGACGAAGCCTATGCGATCCAGGCCGCGTCGATCCGGCGCCGCATCGCGCGCGGCGAACGCCGCGTGGGCGTGAAGATGGGCTTCACCAGCCGCGCCAAGATGCTGCAGATGGGGCTGTCGGACGTCATCTGGGGCCGGCTCAGCTCCAGCATGCAGGTGGAGGAAGGCACGGCCATCGACTTCTCGCGCTTCGTGCATCCGCGCTGCGAACCCGAGCTGGCCTTCGTGCTCAAGAAGCCGCTGGCGGGCGACGTGACCGGGCCGGAGGCGCTGGCCGCGGTCGAGGCCATCGCGCCGGCGCTGGAGATCATCGACTCGCGCTACCAGGACTTCAAGTTCACGCTGCCCGAGGTGATCGCCGACAACGCCTCGTCGAGTGCCTTCGTGGTCGGCCCCTGGAGCGATCCGCGCCGGGTGGACTTCGGCAACCTCGGCCTCACGCTGAACATCGACGGCCGCGTGGCGCAGGTGGGTTCCACCGCCGCGCTGCTGGGCCACCCGCTGCGTTCGCTGGTGGCGGCCGCGCGGCTCTCGGCCGCGGCAGGCGAGCCGTTGCAGGCCGGCTGGATCGTGATGGCCGGCGGCGCCACGCCGGCCGAATGGATCCGTCCGGGCCAGTACGTCTCGGTCGAGATGGAAAAGCTCGGCCAGGCCGGCTTCCACCTGAAGGGCTGAGGCCGCCTTTCTTTCGCCCCCACAACACCAGGAGACAGACACCATGAGTTCCACCCCCGCCAAGCCCTTCGATCCCTCCGTGGTCCAGCGGGTCATCGGCCCCTACCTCGAAGGCCAGCAGAGCCCCGAGGAACGCGGCCAGGTCTACCGCGACCTGCTGGGCTACGTGCCGCCGCGCATCCAGTCGCGCTTCCATGTCACGGGCGCGCTGGACCCGAAGATGCTCGACCTGCAGGAGCAGATGCGCACGCACGCCATGTACACCGACGTGCTCGACCCCAAGACCGTGCAGCTGATGCTGTTCGGCATGCTGCTGATGGACATGAACGACGCGGCCACCACGCACGGCCTGGCGGCGCGGCGCGCGGGCGCGGGCTGGGACGAGATGCAGGCCGTCATCAGCCTGTGCTTCCTGTTCCGCGGCCTGCCCGCGGCCAACCGCGGCGCCGACATCCTGGCCGATCTCGCCCAGCGCGAGGACGCCGCCTCGAAGGCCGCCGCAGCGTGAGCACGCCCACCACCGCGGGCGTTGCGGCACCGCCGTGCCCGGGCCCGGACCGCAACCTCCGTCGGCCGCGCTTCACGCTGCCGCGCGGCGCTGTCGACACGCATGCGCATGTCTTCGGCCCGCAGGCGCGCTACCCCTTCTCGCCCGAGCGCAGCTACACGCCCGAAGACTGCACGGTCGACCAGTACCGGACGCTGCTCGACACGCTGGGCATCGACCGCTGCGTGCTGGTGCAGGGCGGCGCGCACGGCACCGACAACTGCGCCACGCTCGATGCGATCGAGGCGCTGGGCCCGCGCGCACGCGGCGTCGCGGTGATCCGGCCGGGCCTCTCGCCAGAAGCACTGCAGGCGCTGCACGACGGCGGCATGCGCGGCTGCCGTATCTCGACCGTGGTGCGCGGCGGCGCGAACTTCGAGCACCTGGAAGCGCTGGCCGAGGCCACCCATGCGTTGGGCTGGCACCTGGTGCTGCACCTGCGGCACTCGGCCGAGCTGACGGCGCTCGCCCCGCGGCTGCGCGCCCTGCCCAACCCCTTCGTGCTCGACCACCTGGGCCATGTGCTGGGCAGCGAAGGCACGCAGAGCGAAGGCTTCGCGGCCGTGATGGACCTGCTGGACACCGACCGCTGCTGGGTCAAGCTGGCCAGCCTCTACCGCTCGTCCTCGCTGCCCTACCCGCACCCCGACATGCTGCCGATGGTGCACGCGGTCGCGCAGGCGCGGCCCGACCGGCTGCTGTGGGGCACCAACTGGCCGCACCCGATCCATGCGGGCGCGATGCCCAACGACGCCGACACCGTCGACCTGATCCCGCTCTGGGTCCCCGACCCCGAGGTGCAGCAGCAGATGCTGGTGCGCAACCCGGCACGGCTGTACGGCTTCGACGACTGACCCCCGAACAGCAGACAACTGGAACAGAACAATGAAGACAAACCCGATTCGACACCTCGCCCGCCTGCTGGCCTGCGGCACGCTGATGGCCTTCGCCACGGCCGGCATGGCACAGAGCTTCCCCAGCCGCCCGATCACCATCGTGGTCCCGTTCCCGCCCGGCGGCACCACCGACATCCTGGCGCGCGCCGTGGCCGAGGGCATGGGCCGCGAACTCAAGCAGACCGTGATCGTCGACAACCGGCCCGGCGCCGGCGGCAACGTGGGCACCGAGGTGGTGGTGCGCGCCAAGCCCGACGGCTACACGCTGCTGGTCAGCACCGCGGGCCCGCTGAGCATCAACCAGCATCTCTACAAGCGCCAGGGCTACGACCCGGTCAAGGACCTGTCGCCGATCGGCATGCTGGCCTCGGTGCCGATCGTGCTGGTGACGAACCCCGCGCAGCCCTACAAGACGCTGGCCGAGTTCATCGCCTATGCCAAGTCGCATCCGGGCAAGCTTTCGTACGGTTCGCAGGGCAACGGCACCACCAGCCACCTCACGATGGAACTGCTCAAGTCGCAGGCCGGCCTCGACCTGGTGCACGTGCCCTACCGCGGCAGTTCGCCGGCGGCCAACGACCTGATGGGCGGCGCGATCCAGGTGATGTTCGACAACTCGCCTTCGACCCTGCCCTTCGTCGAGTCGGGCCGCATGCGCGGCCTGGGCGTGGCGACGGCGCAGCCGGTGGCGGCCATCAAGGGCCTGCCGGCCATCGCGGAGAGCGTGAAGGGCTTCGAGTCCGTCGCCTGGTTCGCGATCGTCGGCCCGGCCGCCCTGCCCGCCGACGTGCTGCACAAGCTCAATGCGGCGGTCAACACCACGCTCAAGCGGCCCGACCTGGTGCAGCGCTTCGCGGCCACCGGCGTGGAACTGACCGGCGGCGAGCCCAAGGCACTGGCCAGCTTCATGCAGGCCGAGAGCCTCAAGTGGGGCAAGGTGGTGCAGTCCGCCGGCGTGAGCCTCGACTGACCCGCCTCGCCTTCCCCACCCCAGAAATTTCATCACCATCCACAAGGGAAACCCATGCCCATCGTCCACATCCAGATGCTCGAGGGGCGCGACGCCGCCACCGTGAGCCAATGCCTGCGGGAGGTCGCGCGCGTCGTGCACCAGACGCTCAGCGCGCCGCTGGAGACCATCCGCGTCGTCGCCACCGAGGTGCCGCACACCCACTGGGCCATCGGCGACCGCACGCGCAGCGACATCGAGGCCGAGAAGAAGGCGGCCAAAGCGGAGCCGGCATCGTGAGCGCCCGGCTCAAGGTCGCGATCATCGGCCCCGGCAACATCGGGACCGACCTGATGATCAAGGTGATGCGCAACAGCCAGCACCTGGAGATGGGCGCGATGGTCGGCGTGGACCCGGCCTCGGAAGGCCTGCAGCGCGCCGCCCGCCTGGGCGTCGCGACCACGGCCCAGGGCCTGGACGGCCTGCTCGCGCTCGACGTCTTCCCCGACATCGACATCGTCTTCGACGCCACCTCGGCCGGCGCGCATGCCCGCCACAACGAGGTGCTGCAGCAGCACGGCGTGCAGGTGATCGACCTGACGCCCGCGGCCATCGGCCCCTATGTGATCCCGGCGATCAACCTCGAGGCCGAGAACGCCAGCAACATGAACATGGTGACCTGCGGCGGGCAGGCCACGATCCCGATCGTGGCGGCCGTCTCGCGCGTGGCCAAGGTCTACTACGGCGAGATCGTGGCCTCGATCTCCAGCAAGTCCGCCGGCCCGGGCACGCGCGCCAACATCGACGAGTTCACCGAGACCACGCGCGCCGCGATCGAGAAGCTGGGCGGCGCCCAGCGCGGCAAGGCCATCATCGTGCTGAACCCGGCCGAGCCGCCGCTGATCATGCGCGACACGGTGTTCGTGCTGTCGGAGCCCGCCGACCAAGCCGCGGTGGAGCGCAGCATCGAGCAGATGGTGGCGAGCGTGCAGGCCTATGTGCCGGGCTACCGCCTGAAGCAGCGCGTGCAGTTCGACGTGGTGCCGCCCGAGGCGCCGCTCAACATCCCCGGCCTGGGCCTGCGCCACGGCCTCAAGACCTCGGTGTTCCTCGAAGTCGAGGGCGCCGCCCATTACCTGCCCGCGTACGCCGGCAACCTCGACATCATGACCTCGGCCGCCCTGGCCTGCGCCGACATGATGGCCCGGCGCCGCATCGCCGCCGGCATCGCGCGCGGCCTGAAGGAAGCAGCATGACCACCGCCAAGAAACTCTACATCTCCGACGTGACGCTGCGCGACGGCAGCCACGCGATCCGCCACCAGTACAGCCTGGCCAATGTGCGCGCCATCGCGGCCGCGCTCGACGCCGCCGGCGTCGACAGCCTCGAGGTCGCGCACGGCGACGGCCTGGAGGGTTCCAGCTTCAACTACGGCTTCGGCGCCCACACCGACGTCGAGTGGATCGCCGCCGCCGCCGAGAGCGTCAAGCAGGCGAAGATCGCGACCCTGCTGCTGCCCGGCATCGGCACCACGCACGACCTGCGCAATGCCTACGACGCCGGCGCGCGCGTGGTGCGCGTGGCGACCCACTGCACCGAGGCCGACGTCTCGCGCCAGCACCTGGAGTACGCGCGCGAACTGGGCATGGACCCGGTGGGCTTCCTGATGATGAGCCACATGACCACGCCGCAGAAGCTGGCCGAGCAGGCGAAGCTCATGGAGAGCTATGGCGCCACCTGCGTCTACGTGGTCGACTCCGGCGGCGCGCTGGGCATGCAGGACGTGCGGGATCGCTTCCGCGCCTTCAAGGAGGTGCTCAGGCCCGAGACCGCCACCGGCATCCATGCGCATCACAACCTGAGCCTGGGCGTGGCCAACTCCATCGCCGCCGTCGAGGAAGGCTGCGACCGCATCGACGCCAGCCTGGCCGGCATGGGCGCGGGCGCGGGCAACGCGCCGCTGGAGGTCTTCATCGCCGCGGCCGCGCGCCTGGGCTGGAACCACGGCTGCGACCTCTACCGCCTGATGGACGCGGCCGACGACCTGGTGCGTCCGCTGCAGGACCGCCCGGTGCGCGTGGACCGCGAGACGCTGGCGCTGGGCTATGCCGGCGTGTACTCGAGCTTCCTGCGCCATGCCGAGGCCGCGGCGCAGAAGTACGGCCTCAAGACCGTGGACATCCTGGTCGAGCTGGGCCGGCGCAAGATGGTCGGCGGCCAGGAAGACATGATCGTCGACGTGGCGCTGGACCTGCTCAAGCCGCGCGAACAGGCGGCGGCGCATTCCAGCTGAGCCGGCCTCAACGGCGCGCGGGCAGCACCATGCCCTGGAGGCGCCGAAGCCGATCGGCACGAAGCCCGGCGCGGCACTGCGCGCGGAGATCAGCACCTCGTCGCCGTCTTCGAGGTAGGTGCGCTCCTCGCCATTGGGCAGCGTGACGCCGCGCCGGCCCGCCCGCGTCAGTTCGAGCAGGCAGCCCAGCCGATCGTCCGTCGGGCCGGAGACGGTGCCGCTGCCCAGCAGGTCGCCGGTCTCCAGCCGGCAGCCGTTGCTCGCCTGGTGCGCGAGCATCTGGCCCACCGTCCAGTACTGGTCGGCGAAGCGCGGGCGCGCGAGCACCGCCGGTGCGCTGCGGGCGCGCCGCATCGCGGGCGTCCGCAAGCGGATCTCCAGGTCGATGGACAGCCCGCCCCGCAGCCGGTCCGACGCCTCGTCCAAGCAGGGCAGCAGGGGTGCTGCGCCTGGTTCGCGCGGCGCGGCCGGGACCTGAAAAGGCGCCATCGCCTCGGCGCTCACGACCCAGTCGCCCACCGTGGAGAAGAAGCTCTTGGACAGGAAGGGCCCCAGCGGGCTGGACTCCCAGGCCTGCAGGTCGCGCGCCGACCAATCGTTCAGCAGGCTGAAGCCGAACACATGCCGCGGCGCATCCTGGAGCGCGATGCGATCGCCCAGCGCGCTGCCCTGCCCCACGTACACGCCCAGTTCGCATTCGAAGTCGAGCGCCTGGCTGGCCTCGAAGACGGGCACCGATTCGCCCGGCCGCAGGAACTGTCCCATGGGCCGATGGAACGCGGTGCCGCTCGCGCCCAGCGTGGAGGCGCGGCCGTGGTAGGCCACCGGGTGGGCATGGAAGTTCGGCAGCACCGGGTTGTCGGGGCGCCGCAGTTGCCCGCAGTTCCGCGCATGGTGCAGGGAGGTGTAGAAGTCGGAGAAGTTGCGCACGTCGACCGGCCGCAGCATCGTGAGCCCGTGGCGCGGGAACAGGCAGGCATGCAGGCGTCTGTCGATGCACGCATCGGCGCGCAAGGCCCGCGAGAGATCGCGGCGCAGTGCCGATGCATGGCCTGCCGGCAGCGCCATCAGGCCGTTGAGCCAGCCGTCCCGGCAGGCGCGCACACCCTGCGCTGCCGCGCCGCCCAGCACGCCCGCATCGGTCGCGGCCACGAGGTCCAGCACGGCGTCGGCGATCGCGACCCCGAGCGTGGGCCGGCCGGTGAGCGGCGAGACGAAGCGGCCGAAAGGCAGGTTCTGGATCGGAAAGTCGGCGGCGTCCGCGGCGCTGGCGGGGACCCAGCTTCGCAGGGCCGGGTCGTGGGTTTCGTTGAGCATGGAATGGCTTTCGGTCGAGAGGACGGGCGCGACACGGCGCCGCGGCGCCATGCCTGCGATGCCGGATCGGGAGTGCGATGGAGCGGCGCGCGCGGCCGCGGCGCCGGACGGCCTCAGACGCCGTCGAAAGGGTCGGCCACGCCGGGCGGCAAGGCCACCCGATGCGCCACCAGCGTGATCGCCACGTTGGTGTAGTGGCCCAGCAGCGCGGTCAGGTCGACCAGGCCCACGGTGCCCAGCGCCTGCCAGGCACGCGCGTAGGTTTCGTCGTCGACCTGGCGCGTGGCGAGCAAGGCGGCGCAGTAGCCGTGCACCGCGGCATCGAGCGCATCGTCGAAGGCCGGCACCCGGCCGCGCCGGAGCGCGTCGATCACGGCCTCGGACAGGCCCGCCTCCCGTGCCGCGGGCGCGTGCGCCAGCCACTCGAAGCCCGCCCGCCAGTGGCGCGCCACCAGCAGGATCGTGAGTTCGCGCGCACGCGCCGGCAGCCCCGAGGCCTTGAGCGCATCGCCCAGCCCGGCCCAGGCCTGGGCAAGCGGCAGGTCGTGGACCAGGATCGTCCGGGGGCCGACGACCGCACCGAGCGCCGCGGCCGTGCGCTCGAGCAGGCGTCGCTGGGCCGCGTCCAACGCCTCGGCCGGCGGCGCGGTGATGCGGGGCGCATTCATCGGCGGCCTCCCTGCGGGGTGGCAGCGCGGGCCTGCAAGGGGGTCGGGGAAGGAATGAGCAGCATCAATGCGCGCGTGTCATGCATGGCGATGGGGATGGGGATGGAAGCGGCGCCGGAATGGCGATGGCGCAAGGCTAAGGCTTCGGCGCGTCGAGGCCACCGGCACGCGCGCATAGCAGGCATAGCGCGCTGGGCATCGCCGGGCCCGCCCTCAGCGCGGCGCCACCGACCAGGTGCCGCGCTGCTCGAGTTCGCGCGCCAGCTGCAGCACCAGCGCGCGCACCTCGCGCGTGGCGCGGGTGCTGTTGCGCGTGGCGTTCTCGCCCAGCACCACGGTGCGCACGATCGCAGGGTCCTCGATCGGCGCGGCCTGCAACTGACCGGCCTCGACCTCCCAGGCCACCGCCTGCTGGACCAGCACGGTGTAGGCCGCGTGATGCATGACGATCTGCTTGAGGATGTGGATCGACTCGGCCTCGGCGATCACGTCGAAGGCCACGCCGCGCTCGCGGGCGATCGCCTCGAGCCGGCTGCGCAGCCCGTTGGGGCGGCTGGGCAGCACCAGCTGCAGCCCGTCGAGCCGCTCGAATGGCACCGCGGCGCCGGCCGTGAGCGCATCGCCCCGCGGCCCGACGAGAAAGGCCTGGGCCAGCGCCACCTGCTCGGTCTTGTGCTCCAGGTTGCGTCCGTCGTCGAACAGCAGCGCGAGGTCGAGCTTGCCGTTGGCCAGCCACTCGTCGAGCTGCCGGTTGGAGCCGTCGGTGAACTGCAGCCGCACACCGGGCATCCTTTTCTGCACCAGCCGGCACAGCGGTCCCACGATGTGCTGCGTGGTGGACGAGAGGATGCCGATGCGGACCTCGCCCGAGGGCAGGGCCGCGCTGGCGTGGATCTCCTCGAACACATCGGCGGCTTCGCGCAGCAGCGACAGCACGCGCGGGTAGGTGCGCTGGCCCAGGTCGGTCAGCGCCACGCCGCGGCCATTGCGATGGAACAGGGCGCCGCCGCATTCGCGCTCCAGCGCATGGATCTGCCGGCTCACGGCCGGCTGCACCGTGCCCAGCGCGATCGCGGCCTTGGTCAGGCTCCCGGCCTCGGCCACTTCCACGAACACCTTCCAGCGGGTGAGATCGAGATGCAAGAGTTTCATAAGAAGGCGGCGCGCGGCCGAAACCGCGGCTCCGGCGTGACGACGACGTCGTTCGCATCGCGTCAGGAATCGGTCGGCGATCTTATCAAGCGAGGGGGGCGAAAGGCCCCGCCGATCCAGTGCCGCACAGGCATAGCTGGTATCGCCCGCGGCCGGGGCCAGGCGACACGATGGCGCCTAGAGTCGCGCTGTACCCCGCGTCGGACGACCGGCGTCCCGGCACCGCGCCAAGCTGCCGCGAGTCCGCCAGACCATCCAGGAGATAAGAAATGAACCCCCTTCGCCGCGCACTGCTTGGCACCGCCGCGCTGGCCCTCGCCATGGCCGCGCATGCCCAGGGCAGCTACCCCTCGCAACCGATCCGCATCATCGTGCCCTTCCCGCCCGGCGGGCCGGCCGATGCACTGGCGCGGGTCGTCTCGAACAAGCTCGCGCCGCTGCTCGGCCAGCCGGTGCTGGTCGACAACCGGGCCGGCGCTGGCGGCACGCTGGGCGTGAACCTGGTGGCCAAGTCCAGGCCCGATGGCTACACCCTGGTGCTGGTCGGCCCGGGCCCGCTGGTCGTGCTGCCCTCGGTGGCGCGGCTGCCCTACGACCCGCTGCGCGACCTGCAGCCGATCACGCAACTGGTGACCGCGCCCATGGTGGTGCTCACCAGCGGCGCCTCGCGCTTCAATTCGCTGGGCGACGTGATCAAGGCAGCGCGGGCGCGCCCCGGCACGCTGAACTACGCCTCCTCCGGCGCGGGCAACTCGAACCACATCGCCTCCGAGCTGCTCAAGCGCGAGACCGGCATCGACATGCAGCACGTGCCGTACAAGGGCGCCGGCACCGCGCTGACCGCGCTGATGGCGGGCGACACCGAAGTCGGCATCCTCGACATGCCGGGCCTGCCGGCGCAACTGCAGGGCGGCCGCCTCAAGGCATTGGCCGTGACCAGCGCGCAGCGCTCGCCCATGCTGCCCGAGGTGCCGACCACGGCCGAGGCCGGCTACCCGTCGGTGCAGGCCACCAGCTGGTTCGGCCTGTTCGCGGCCGCGCAGACGCCGCGCGAGGTGGTGATGAAGCTCAACCGGTCGGTGGTGAGCGTGCTCAAGGAGCCCGACGTGCAGGAGGCGGTGACCAAGCTGGGCGCGCAGATCGTCGCCGGCTCGCCCGAGGCCTTCGAAGCCTTCGTGCGCAGCGAGGCCGGCCGCTGGGGGCCGATTGCGGTGTCGGTCGGCATCCGGCTGGAGTGAGCATGAAGTCCATGCGCCCGAGTCCTTGCGGATGAGCCCCCTCCCTCCCACCACGGAATCACCTTCGGGCGTCACGGAGAACGCAGGCTGGGACTGCCATGCCCACCTGTTCGGCCCCTACCGGCGCTACCCGCTGGCCCCGCACAGCACGCACACCCCGCCCGAAGCCACGGTCGCGCAGTACTTCGCGCTGCTGCAGCGGCTGGGCCTGTCGCACGGCGTGCTGGTCCACCCCGGCGCCTACGGCGAAGACCATCGGCTGCTGCTGGACACGCTGGCGCAGCATCCCGCGCTGCGGGGCGTGGTCGTCGTGCGACCCGGGATGGCGCTGACGCTGGCAGGACTGCGTGCGCGGGGCATCCGCGGCGCGCGCTTCAGCCACCGGCACGGCGCCAACCTGCCCGGCAGCGCCTCCTTCGACGATCTCGGCCGCATGGCCGGCACGCTCGCCGACCATGGCCTGCATGCGGAGCTCTGGACCGACAGCGCCAGCCTGCCCGGCGTCGCGGCGCGGCTGAAGGCCTTGCCGGTGCCGGTGGTGATCGACCACATGGGCGGCTTCGACCTCGGCGCGGGCGTGGACGGCTCGGGCTTCCGCTGCCTGCTCGAGCTGCTCGAATGCGGCCATGTCTGGGTCAAGCTCTGCGTCTACCGCAACGTGCTCGGCATGACCGACCTCGAAGCCGGCCGCCCCTTCCACGACCGGCTGGTGCGGGCGAACCCGCAACGCCTGCTGTGGGGCAGCGACTGGCCCCACCTGCGCGTGAGCCCCGCGCCCGATGCCGCCCGGCTGCTGCGGACCTTCACGCAGTGGGTGGGCGACGACGCGACCGTGCAGCGCATCCTGGTGACGAACCCCGCCGCCCTCTACGGCTGAGCGCAGGCGGCTCAGCCGCCGCGATCGGTCGCGGCCAGGCCCTCGAGCGCCAGGCCGTAGCCCAGCAGGTCGTGCATGCGGCGGCGCAGGTCCTGCGTGAGCAGCACGCGGGTGTAGCGCCGCACCAGCCGGGGTTGCTGCAACAGCTGCCGCGCCAGCGCCCAGGCGCGCGGCAACAACTCGTCGGCCTGAAGCACTTCATGGACCAGCCCCCATTCCTGCGCCTGCCGCGCCGACAGCGTCTGGGCCGTGAGCAGGAAATAGCGCCCGCGGTTGCCGCCCAGCAATGCGGGGAAGACCACATGCATGCCGTCGCCCGGCACCAGGCCGCCGTTGAAGTGCGCCGAGTCCTGGAAGGCGGCCTGCTCGGACGCGAGCACGATGTCGCACAGCACCGGGATCTCGGCATGCCGCACGGCCGGGCCGTTGACGGCGGCGATCATCGGCACCTCGATGTCCAGCAGGTTGTGCAGCAGCCGCTTGCCTTCCCAGTAGAGATGGTCCCAGGTGGTGGGCGTCATGGTGCCGCTGAGCCGATGGCCGCCGGGCTGCACCGCCGGGCCCGAGAACGCGTCGCCGCAGCCCGTGAGGATGACCACCTCGTTGTCCTTGTCGCGGCCCACGTCGAGGAAGGCCTGCTCCAGTTCGCCATGGGCCTGGAGGTTCCAGCGCAGCGGCCCGCCCTCGGTGTGCAGCATCATCTCGAGGATGCCGTCCTCGCGCCGCATGCGGATGAAGCGGTAGCGCGTCGCATAGTCCTCGAAGCGGCTCATGGCTGCGCCTTAGCGCCGGCCGCCAGCGCCAGCGGCTCGGCATCGATCAGCACGAACAACAGCCGGCAGGGCCGCTCGCTCCGGTTGCTCCAGGCGTGGTTGGTGCCGCGCTGCACCAGCAGGTCGCCGGTGCGCATCAAGGTCTCGCCTTCGTCCATCAGCGCCCACACCTCGCCGTCGAGCACCACCGCATAGTCGAGCGAACGGGTGCGATGGAAGGCCGGATGGCGCAGGCGTTCGCCCGTCAGCGCCTCGGGCGCGCCATAGACCTCGAACACCTGCTTGAGCTGGGTGAAGTCGCGCTGCGTGTCGGGCGGCAGGTCGATCACCCGCAGCACGGTGCCGCCCTCGGGTGGCGCCAGCCGGAAAGTGTCGGCGAGCGACGGCGAGAAGCCCGCATCGTGGTTGGAGGCCGGCGTCCGCGTGCTCTGCCAGATCTCGTGGATTGCATGGGCGGGGTTCTGTCCCGGGTGGTAGGGCGCGGTCATCGGGGCATCGGAGACGAAGCAGGAACGCCCCTGGGCGTCATGGCCGGTGACGAGGCGTCGGATGGGGGGCAGCGGTACGGGCACGGCAGTGGATCCTTGTGGGGGGAGTGGGTCGAACACGCACACGAGTCTGGCGCCCGGCACCCGTGGCTGCTCCCTGCGCGCAGGCGGTTCAGCTATGCGATCGCCGCTATGGCATGCGCGGTTGGCGTTCCTAGAATCGCGGCCCATGACGAACTGGATCGAAGCCAACGGCGCGAGTTTTCGCTACGACCTGCAACGCCGCGGCGCGGCGCGCACGCTGGTGCTCGTGCACGAGATCGGCGGTGCCATCGAGAGCTGGGACGAGGCCCTGCCGGTGTTCGCGCAGCGCTTCGATGTGCTGCGCTACGACCAGCGCGGCTTCGGCCTGTCGGAGAAGTGCGATGCACTGGACATCGACGGCATGGTGGCCGACCTGCGCGCGCTGCTGGACGCGCTGGCGCTGACCGCACCGGTGTGCCTGACCGGCGCGGCCATGGGCGCGGGCATCGCGCTCGCATTCGCGCATGCGCACCCCGGGCGCACGCAGGGGCTGGCGATCGCCAGTCCGGCGCTGGGCTATGCGCCGGGCACGGCGCCGGCCACGCTGGAGCGGCGTGCGGACACCGTGCTGCGCGAAGGCATGCGCGCCACCACCGACCTGGGCTTCGAGCGCTCCTACCCCGCGGCGCTGCGCACGCCGCAGGCGGCGCGGCTGCGCTTCGAGCGCTACCGTCGGCGCTGGCTCGGCAACGATCCGCAGGGCGTGGCCGCGATCAGCCGCGTCGCCTCGCGCATGCACCTGGCGCCGCTGCTGGGCACGCTGCAATGCCCCACGCTGGTGATGGGCTGCACGCACGACGAGATCCGGCCGGCCGCGCAGAGCCGCCGCATCGCCGAGCAGATCCCCGGCGCCCGCTTCGTCGAGATCGCCTCAGGCCACTTCGCCGCGGTGCAGACGCCGGCGCTCTTCGCCCACACAGCCTCCGACTTCCTGCTGCCGTTGGCCTGAGCGCGCGCCGCCTGCATCGCCGGCGCCCTCTTCCGTTCCACCCACGCCGCCGCCGCCGCCGCCGCCGCACCGCTTGCGGAAGCGGCGCGCCGCGCATGGGCGCGCGCCCCGGCCTCCGATGCGCCGCCGGTCATAACTGCATTGCATCGCACGGTGTGGCTCGACGCGCTCCTTTGCCTAACCTGCTCCACGCCCGACAGAGGGCAAAGCCATCGACAAGAAACCGGAGACCACCTGCATGCGCATCCCCCATTCACCGCTCGCCATGAGCACCATCGCCCTGTGCACCTTCGTCGCCGACGCATCCGCGCAATCGAGCGTCACGGTGTTCGGCGTCATGGACCTGGCGCTGCGCCAGACCCATGTGTCAGGCACCTCGAGCAGCACCACGCTGGCCTCGGGCGGACTGGCCGGCAGCCGCTTCGGCGTGCGAGGCGCGGAAGACCTCGGCGGCGGACTGGCCGCATCGTTCTGGCTCGAAGCCGATGTCGCGGCCGACACCGGCGCCACCGTCGCATCGGCCTTCTGGAGCCGCCGTTCCACCGTGTCGCTCTCCAGTGCCGACTGGGGCGAGCTGCGCCTGGGCCGCGACTATGTGCCGATCTTCGCGCGGCAGTATTCCTTTCTCTCGCCCTTCGGCCCCAACGGCGTGGCCTCCAACGGCAACCTCTTCTTCGGGCCGCCTTCGCTGCTGGGCTCGGGCTCGGGCGGCGGCGTGCGCACCGACAACATGCTCAAGTACGTGCTGCCGCCCGACCTGGGCGGGCTCTACGGCGAAGTCATGGCCAGCATGGCCGAGGGCCGCAACGAGAATCGGCACCGCGGCGGCGTGATCGGCTATGCCGCCGGCCCGCTGATGGTGAACGCGGGCTTCGGCCGGACCGACGACGTGGCGGGACGTGACGCAATCCGGCTCACGACCCTCGGTGCCGCCTACGACGCGGGCTGGGCGAAGTTCATGGCGCTGGCCCAGCGCGGGAGCTACGGCGCGCGCCGCCAGACCACGGTGGAGGTCGGTGCGGCCGTGCCCCTGGCCGGCGGGTCGCTGAAGGCCAGCCTCCGCCGCGCCGACCAGAGCGGCGCGGGCACGGAGGCCAACGATGCGCGCCAGCTCAGCCTGGGCTACGTCTATGCGCTGTCCAAGCGCAGCACGCTGTACGGCAGCTTCTCGCGCATCGACAACCAGGGTGCGCAGGCCTTCGGGCTCGGCGGCACGGTGCCGCCCGCGGGGCGTGGCGTGCGGGGCCTCGAGCTCGGCATCAACCACCTGTTCTGAGCGCCGCCCTCTTCACCCCGCGCGCTTCGAATCGGGCTGCAGGATGTGCAGCCCGATCAGCCGCGTGAGTTCCGCGGCGTCGCGCGCCGCGATCGCGTCGACCATCTGGAAATGCTCTTCGGCCGAGCGTTCGATGCGTGCCTGGGTCCACCACTGGACCACCGGCGTGGTCGGGATGTTGCCGCGCACGTCCAGCGCCAGCTTCGCCAGTTCGCGGTTCGGGCAGAGCTCCGTGAGCCGCACATGGAAGTCGCGGTTGGCCGTGAACTTCTGCGCCGCGTCGCCGTCGCGGATGCAGGCCGCGAAGCGCGTCGCCAGCGCGCGCAGGTCGGCGATGTCGGCCTCGGTCGCGGCGGCGACGATGCCGGGCGCGGTCGCGCTCTCCAGCACCACGCGCACCTCCACCAGCTCGCGGTGGCGCGCCTCGTCGATCACCGCCACGTAGAAACCACGGTCGGGAATGCGCTGCACCACCCCCTTGACCGCCAGCTTCTCCAGCGCCCGGCGCACGTCCGCGCGCGAGCAGCCGTAGCGCTGCTCGAGGTCCACCTGCTTGAGCCAGGTGCCGTTGGTGAGGCGCCCCGCGGCGATGTCCGAGGTGATGGCGTCGGCGACGGCGTCCGCGCCCCTGGGCGCCTCCTTGATGTCTTGGGTCTGGGTGTTCATGGCCATTCGTGGTGCACGCGCGCGGCGGGCGGCGCGCCAAGCATAGCGGCGCGGCATGGCACCGTTCCTGCGTCGCGACATGCGTGCCGTACCGGCGACGAAACTGGTTGCGAAGCTCGATTCAAGTCCATAGAATTCGCCGAAACCATTTTTGGATCTAATTTTGGATCACTCATTCTATCCCCCCGCCCGCCCCGGTGCAGCGCCCGCCGCGCCGCCGGCCTTCGGCTACTACGACCTGGGCGCCACCACGGTGTATGCCGCCTCGGCCGATCCCCGCTTCCACTACTGCCTCTACGTGCCGCCGGGCTACCAGGCGGGCGCGACGCCGGCCGAGATCCTGGTGGTGGTCCACGGCAGCCCGCGCACGTTCATGGACTTCCGGGACCAGTTCGCCGACTTCGCCGAGGCGCAGCAGGTGGTGGTGGTCTGCCCGCTGTTTCCGGTGGGCCTGGGCGACGACGCCAAGGGCGACGACTACAAGTACCTGAGCCAGGGCGGCATCCGCTACGACGAGGTGCTGCTGGGCATCGTCGAGGACGTGCGGCGGCGCTACGCGCTGGCCGCGCCGCGCTTCGGCCTGTTCGGTTTCTCGGGCGGCGCGCAGTTCGCCAACCGCTTCCTGCTGCTGCAGCCACAACACCTGTGGGCCGCGTCGCTGGGCGCGCCGGGCTCGGTCACGCTGGTCGACGACAGCCAGGACTGGTGGGTCGGCACGCGCGACATCGCCGCCTGCTTCGGCCGCCCGCTGGACCGCGCGGCCCTGCGCCAGGTGCCGGTGCAGCTGCTGGTGGGCGCCGAGGACCTGGACGGCCGCGAGATCACGCACCGCGAGGGCGGCCGCTTCTGGATGCCCGGCGCCAACCAGGCCGGCGCCTCGCGACCCGAGCGGCTGGAGACGCTGCGGCGCTCGCTAGTCGCGGCCGGCCTCGCGGTGACGCACGAAGTCATCGCCGGGGCGGGCCACGATGCGGCACCGGCCATCCGGCATGCCAAGCCCTACCTGGCCGAACAGCTCGCGCGGCACCGCGCGGCGACCCTGGCCATGACGACGCCCTGAGGCCCTGAGGCCATGCCCCCCAACCCTGGACCGGACCGACGATGAAACCCCTGCTCTTCACCACTGCGTTGCTGCTCGCATTGCCGGCCGTCGGCACGGCCGTCGCCGCCACCCGCATCACCGTCGCGCTGCCGGCGGACATCCGCAGCACCAACCCCGGCGTCAACCGCGACGACAACACCGACGGCGTGATCGCCAACGTCGTCGAGGGCCTGGTCGGCTACGGCGAGGGCGGCGACGTCAAGCCGCTGCTGGCGCGCTCGGTCACGGTCTCGCCCGACGGCCTGAGCTACACCTTCAAGCTGCGCACCGACGTGCGCTTCCACAACGGCGAGAAGCTCACGTCGGCCGATGCGCTGTGGAGCTGGCAGCGCTACATGGACCCGAAGACCGAGTGGCGCTGCCTGGCCGAATTCGACGGCCGCAACGACCTCAAGGTGACATCGGCCGAGGCGCCCGACGCGCAGACCTTCGTGCTGCGCATCAACCGCCGCAGCGCGCTGCTGCTCGACACGCTGGCGCGCACCGACTGCGGCATGACGGCCATCCTGCAGAAGGCCTCGGTCAAGCCCGACGGCAGCTGGGACCGCCCGATCGGCACCGGCCCCTACCAACTCACCGACTGGAAGCGCGGCCGCGGCGTGACGCTCACGCGCTTCGAGGGCTACCAATCGCCCGAAGGAACCAAGGCCGACGGCTACGTGGGCCTCAAGACGCCCAGCGTCGACCAGGTCGAGCTCCAGGTGATCCCCGACGCGGCCACGGTCAAGCTGGCGGTGGCCGCGCGCTCGATCGACATCGCGCAGCTGCTGTCCTCCGACGTGGCCGAGACCCGCGGCAACCCGCAGCTGGTGACCATGCCCGAGCCCGACTCGTCCAAGCACGTGCTGCTGTTCCAGACCCGCGACCCGCTGATGTCGGACCCGAAGTTCCGCCGCGCGGTGGCCGCCGCGCTCGACTACAAGCAGCTGGTCGACGTCGCCAGCGACGGGCTGTCCAAGCCCAACAACTCGGCGGTGTTCGAGCGCTCGGTCTACATGGACGCGGTGCAGCGCAAGGGCTTCAAGACCGACCTCGCGCTGGCCAAGTCCCTGCTCAAGGAGAGCAGCTACAAGGGCCAGACGATCAAGCTGGTGGCCAACAAGCGCGCGCCGATGCCCAGCTTCCAGGTGGCGCTCGTGACCCAGGCCATGCTGCAGGCCGTGGGCATCAAGGTCGAGATCGAGGTGCTCGAATGGGCTACCCAGCTCGACCGCTACAACGCGGGCAACTACCAGATGATGTCCTTCTCCTACTCGGGCCGGCTGGACCCGGCGCTGAGCTACGAGCAGTTCGTGGGCGACAAGACGCGCCAGCCGCGCAAGGTCTGGGACAACCCCGAGGCGCTGGCGATGATCGAGGGCGCCAAGGTGGTGAGCGACCCGGCCGAGCGGCGCAAGATCTTCGACCGGCTGCACGAGCTCTCGCTGGTCGACGTGCCGCTGATCACGCTCTACAACGGCCTGACGGTCTGGGTCCGCGCCAAGCGCGTGAGCGGCTTCAGCCCGTGGGAAGGCAAGCCGCGGCTCTGGACCGCGCGCGTGGGAGCCTGAGCATGCGGCCCCGTACCGAGGACCCCTCGCGATGATGCGTTTCGTCTCCCGCCGGCTCGCCACCGCGCTGCCCACGCTGTTCATCAGCGCGGTCGCAGTGTTCTTCCTGATCCGCCTGATCCCGGGCGACCCGGCCGCGCTGATGCTCGGCGACCAGGCCGACGCCGCCAGCCTGGCCGACCTGCGCCATCGCCTGGGCCTGGACCTGGGCCTGGCCGCGCAGTTCGGGCGCTGGCTGCTGCAGGTGCTGCAGGGCGACCTGGGCGCCTCCATCCGCACCGGCGAGCCGGTGCTGCCGCTGGTGCTCGAGCACTTCGTGGTGAGCGCGCGCATCGTGTTCATCGCGGTCGCGCTGGCGGCCGCGATCGCCGTGCCCGCGGGCATGCTCGCGGCCTGGCGCCAGAACGGCAAGCTCGACATCGGGCTGGTCGGCACCGCGACCGTGCTGCTGTCCATCCCCAGCTTCTGGCTCGGGCTGATGCTGCTCTACGTCTTCGGCCTCAAGCTGGGCTGGCTGCCGGTGGTGGGCTACGTGGCCTTCGCCGAGGACCCGGTGGCCGCGGCGGTCTACATCGTACTGCCCATCGCCACGCTGGTGCTGCACGAGACCGGCATCCTGATCCGCATGGCGCGCGCCAGCACGCTCGAGGTGCTGCGCCTCGACTACATCACGCATGCCCGCGCCAAGGGCCTGTCCGAATCGGTGGTGCTCTGGCGCCACGCCTTCCGCAACGCCTTCGGCCCGACCTGGACCCTGATCGGCCTGGTGCTGGGCAACCTGCTCGGCGGCATCGCGGTGGTGGAAACCGTCTTCACCATCCCCGGCCTGGGCCGCCTGCTCGTCGACTCGATCTTCGGGCGCGACTACCCCGTGATCCAGGGCTGCCTCCTGTTCGTTGCCTTCGTCTACATCATGATCAATCTCGTGGTCGACCTCTGCTATCCCTTCTTCGACCCGCGGGTGGGCGAGGAATGAAAGCCGTCCCCCTCAACGCCGCGATCGGCGCCACGCTCGTGGGCCTGCTGGTCGCCACCGCCGTGACCGGGCTCTTCTGGACCCCCTTCGATCCGCTGGCCATCGGCTACAGCGGCCGCCTTGCGGCGCCCAGCGCCGCCCACTGGCTGGGCACCGACGAGTTCGGGCGCGACGTGCTGAGCCGGCTGATGGCGGCCGCGGCCACCAGCACCCGCATCAGCCTGCTCACCGTGACGCTGGCCGTGTGCCTGGGCACGGTGGCGGGCGTGCTCGCCGGCTACCTGCGCGGCTGGACCGACCGCGTGCTGATGGCCTTCAACGATGCGCTGCTGGCCTTCCCCGGCATCCTGCTCGCGCTCGGCCTGCTGGCCGTGTTCGGCGCCAGCGAGTACGGCATCGTGGTCGCGCTGGGCATCGCCTACGCGCCTTCGGTGGCGCGCATCGTGCGCGGCGCGGTGCTGTCGCTGCGCGAGCGCGACTACGTGGCCGCCTCGCGCGTGATGGGCAACTCGGAGCTCTACACCGTGGCGCGCCACATCCTGCCGAACTGCATCGCGCCGCTGATCGTGCTCGCGACCTCGATGTTCGGCTGGGCGCTGCTGGCCGAGAGCGCGCTGAGCTTCCTCGGCCTGGGTGTGCCGCCGCCGGCGCCGACCTGGGGCAACATGCTGGCCGCGAGCCGGCCCTTCATCGCCAACGCCGCCTGGCTCGCCGTGCTGCCGGGCCTGTGCATCTCGCTCACCCTGCTGGGCATCAATCTGCTGGGAGACGCCGTGCGCGACCGACTCGATCCCCACATGCGGGGCGCCTGAGCCATGAACAGTCCCGCATTGCTCGAGGTCCGCGACCTCGCCCTCGCCCTGCGCAACGGCACGCCGCTGGTGCACGGGATCGGCTTCGAGGTCCGGCCCGGCGAGATCGTCGGCATCGTCGGCGAATCCGGCAGCGGCAAGACGCTGGCCGCGCGCTCGGTGATGGGCCTGGCGCCACCGGCCATCCAGCGCACCGGCGGCGCGATCCGCTTCGAAGGCCAGGACATCACGCAGCTCGCGCCCGCGGCACTGCGCAAGCTGCGCGGCGCGCGCATGGGCATGGTGTTCCAGGAACCGATGACCTCGCTCAACCCGTCGATGCCCATCGGCCGGCAGCTCGACGAGGGCCTGGCGCTGCACACGCGGCTCACGCCGGCCGAGCGCCGCGCGCGCATCTTGGAGATGCTGGCGCGCGTGCGCATCGACGACCCGATCGGCGCGCTCGCGGCCTACCCGCACCGCTTCTCCGGCGGCATGCGCCAGCGCATCATGCTGGCCTCGGCCATGCTGCTGCGCCCCGCGCTGCTGATCGCCGACGAACCCACCACCGCGCTCGACGCCATCGTGCAGCGCGACGTGCTGGAGCTGATGGTCGGGCTCACGCGCGAGCATGGCACGGCCGTGCTGATGATCAGCCACGACCTGCCGATGATCGCGCGCTACACCGACCGCATCGTCGTGATGCACCACGGCCGCATCGTCGAGCAGGGGCCGACGGCCGCGCTGGTGACGGCGCCGCAGGAGGCCTACACGCGCAAGCTGCTGGCCGCGATGCCGCAGCGCGGCGCCACCCGCGCGCCCAGCGCCGCGCCGCCGGTCCTCGAGGTCGACGGCCTGGTCGTGGACTACCCCGGCAGCGGCGGCCTGTTCACGAAACGCGAAGCGCGCCGCGCGCTGCACGGCATCGACCTGCGCGTGGGCGCGGGCGAGGTGGTGGCGCTGGTCGGTGGCTCCGGCTCGGGCAAGACCACGCTGGGCCGGACCATCGCCGGCCTGATCCGGCCGAGCGCCGGCAGCCTGCGCTTCGAGGGCAAGCCGATCGTGCCGGGCGGCGAGGGCTGGGCGCGCTACCGCGCGCAGTGCCAGATGGTGTTCCAGGACCCGGTCTCCTCGCTCGACCCGCGCATGACGGTGGCGGCGCTGATCGGCGAGGCGCTGCGCACGGTGCCGGGCCTGACGCCCGCGGCGAAGCAGGCGCGCATCGCCGAGGTGCTCGACGAGGTCGCACTGTCCGCCGACGTCGCGCAGCGCTATGCGCACGAGCTCTCGGGCGGCCAGCGCCAGCGGGTGGCGATCGCGCGCGCGGTGGTGCGCCGGCCGGCCTTCATCGTGGCCGACGAACCGGTCTCGGCGCTCGACGTCACGGTGCGGGCCCAGATCCTCACGCTGTTCGCGCAGCTGCAGTCGCGCCATGGCTTCTCCTGCCTGTTCATCAGCCACGACCTGGGCGTGGTCGAGCAGATCGCCGACCGGGTGGTGGTGATGCGCCAGGGCGCGATCGTCGAAGCCGGCCTGCGCGACCAGGTCTTCGACCGCCCCGCCGACGCCTACACGCAGGAGTTGCTCGGCGCCGTGCCGCGCCTGCACACCGCGCTGGCCCAGCGCGTGCTGGCCGACCAAGCGGCCTGACCCCGATCCGCCCTTCCGCCCACGCCCATGTCCGACATCCCTTCCTTCCTGACCGGCGACCTGCAGGCGCAACTGCAGGCCGCGGCCCGCGACGCCCAGGCCCGTGCCTACGCGCCCTATTCACGCTTCCAGGTCGGCGCCGCCGTGCTCGACGAGCAGGGCCGCATCCATGCGGGCTGCAACGTCGAGAACGCGGCCTATCCCGAAGGCACCTGTGCCGAAGCCGGCGCGATCGCCGCGATGGTGCTGGCCGGTGGCACGCGCGTGCGGGCCGTGCTGGTGCTGGGCGAGGGCGCAGCGCCGGTCACGCCCTGCGGCGGCTGCCGCCAGAAGCTGCGCGAGTTCGCCGACGCCGCGACGCCGGTGCTGGTGGCCGACCGCCAGCGCCTGCGCGCGCACTTCACCCTGTCCGAACTGCTGCCCGCCAGCTTCGGCCCCGACCACCTGGCGCGGCCCGACGCCTGAACGCGCGCCCTCTTCCCAACTCAAGGATTCCATGACCCCGCCACTCGACCCGGGCACCGCCGCGCGCATCGCGCTGGCCTGCCTCGACCTCACCAGCCTCAACGACGCCGACACCGAGGCCGACATCGAACGCCTCTGCACTCGCGCGCAGGGGCCGCACGGCCACGTGGCCGCGGTCTGCGTCTGGCCGCGCTTCGTGGCACAGGCGCGGCGCCTGCTGCCCGAGACCATCGCCGTGGCGGCGGTGGCCAACTTCCCGGCCGGCGGCACCGACACCGCGCGCGCGGTCGAGGACACGCGGGCCATCGTCGCGGCCGGCGGCAACGAGGTCGACGTCGTGCTGCCCTACGCCGCGCTGCGCGCGGGCGACGAGACCGCCGTGCGCGCGCTGCTGGACGCGGTGCGCGCGGCCGCGCCCTCGCTCACGCTGAAGGTGATCCTCGAGACCGGGGCGCTGGTCGACGAGGCGCTGATCGCCCGCGCCTCGGTGCTGTCGATCGCGGCCGGCGCCGACTTCCTCAAGACCAGCACCGGCAAGACGCCGGTGAGCGCCACGCCGGCGGCCGCCCAGGCGATGCTGGCCTGCATCGCCTCGACGCCCGCGGCGCGCGCGGTCGGCTTCAAGGCCTCGGGCGGCGTGCGCACCGTGGCCGACGCCGCGAGCTACATCGCGCTGCAGTCGCAGCTGCTGGGCCCCGAGAGCCTGGTGCCGCGGCGCTTCCGGATCGGCGCCAGCAGCCTGCTCGACGACATCGAGGCCGTGCTGGACGGCCGCGGCAGCGCGGCGATGCCGAAGGGCGGCTACTGATGGGTGCGCAGGCCACCCCGCCACCCGCGCTGGCGCAGGAGATCATCCGCGGCAAGCGCGACGGCCAGGCGCTGGCGCAGGCCGAGATCGAGGCCTTCGTCCAGGGCCTGGTCGATGCCTCGTGGAGCGAATCGCAGGCCGCGGCGCTGGCGATGGCGATCTACCTCAACGGCATGACGCCGGCCGAGACCATCGCGCTGACGCACGCGATGGCGCGTTCGGGCGAGATGCTGAGCTGGGCCGACGCGCAGCTGCCCGGGCCGATCCTCGACAAGCATTCCACCGGCGGCGTGGGCGACAAGGTCAGCCTGCCGCTGGCGCCGATCGTCGCGGCCTGCGGCGGCTACGTGCCGATGATCTCGGGGCGCGGCCTGGGCCACACGGGCGGCACGCTGGACAAGCTCGACAGCATCCCGGGCTACCGCAGCACGCCGCCGGTCGAGCAGCTGCGCGCGGCCCTGCAATCGGCCGGCTGCGCGATCGTCGGCCAGACGGCCAGGCTGGCGCCGGCCGATCGCACGCTCTACGCGATCCGCGACGTGACCGCGACGGTCGAGTCGCTGCCGCTGATCACCGCCAGCATCCTCTCGAAGAAGCTGGCGGCCGGCCTGCACGGGCTGGTGATGGACGTGAAGACCGGCAACGGCGCCTTCGCCGCCGAACGCGCGCAGGCCCAGGCACTCGCGCAGTCGCTGGTCGGCGTGGCGCAGGGCGCGGGCCTGCCGACGCGGGCCTGGATCACCGACATGAACCAGGTGCTGGGCCACAGCTGCGGCAACGCGCTGGAAGTGCACGAGGCCGTGGCCCTGCTGCGCGGCGAGCCCTGCGAGCCGCGCCTGCTGGAGATCACGCGCATGCTGGGCGCGGAGATGCTGCTGCTCGGCCGGCTCGCGTCAAGCACCGACGAGGCGCTCGCGCGCATCGACGCCGCGCTGGCCAGCGGCCAGGCGCTGGAGCGCTTCGCGCGCATGGTGAGCGCGCTCGGCGGCCCGGCCGACTTCGTCGATCGGCCTGCGCATTACCTGCCTGCCGCGCCCGAGCAGGCGGTGGTGCGGGCCGCGCACGATGGCTGGGTGGCGCGCATGCACACGCGCGAGATCGGCCTGCGGGTGATCGACCTCGGCGGCGGCCGGCGCCAGTCTTTGGACCGCGTCGATCCGCGCGTCGGCTTCTCCGAGATCGCGCCGATCGGCCGCCAGGTCGCGCGCGGCGAAGTGCTGGCGCGCGTGCACGCGGCCACGCCCGACGCGGCCCAGGCGGCCGCGGCCGCGCTCGCCCGGCTGATCGAGGTCGACGAGGCGCCGGTGGCACCGCGGCCCGTGATGCTCCAGCGTTCGGCGGACTGAGGCCATGGCACGCGCATTGGTGATCGTGCTCGACTCGCTGGGCCTGGGCGCCACGCCGGACGCGCCGGACTTCGGCGACAGCGGCGCGAACACGCTGGGCCACATCGCGCGGTGGTGCGCCGATGCCGGCCGGCCGCTGCGGCTGCCGACCTTGTCGAGGCTCGGCTTTCCGCAGGCCGCCCACGCCGCGAGCGGGCAGTGGCCGGCCGGCCTGGCCGTGCACCCGTCCCCCGAAGGGGCCTTCGGTGCCGCCTGCGAACGCAGCCGCGGCAAGGACACGCCCAGCGGCCACTGGGAGCTCATGGGCTGCCCGGTCGAATTCGACTGGGGCTATTTCCCGGCGCCGGCCGAAGCCGGAGCCCCGGTGTTCCCGGCCGACCTGATGCTGCGCTGGTACCGGGCCTGCGGCCTCGAGGGCAGCCTCTGCAACGGGCATGCGAGCGGCACCGAGGTGCTCGCGACCTTCGGCGATGCGCACGTCGCCACCGGCCTGCCGATCTGCTACACGAGCAGCGACAGCGTGTTCCAGGTCGCGGCCCACGAACAGCACTTCGGGCGCGAGCGCCTCTACCGGATCTGCGAGCTCGCCAAGCCGCTGTTCGACGAGCTCGGCATCGCCCGCGTGATCGCGCGTCCTTTCGAGGGCGCCTCGGGCCATTACCGCCGCACGGGCGGGCGCCACGACTACACCACGCCGCCGCCCGGCCCGACGCTGTTGGACGTGCTGGCGGCGGCGGGCCGCGAGGTGCATGGCGTCGGCAAGATCCGCGACATCTTCGCCGGCCGCGGCGTCACGCACCACCACCCGGCCGACGGCAACGCCGCGCTGTGCGAGGCGACGCTGGAGGCGCTCGAGGCCTGCGCCGAGGGCGGGCTGGTGTTCACCAACCTGGTGGACTTCGACATGCTCTACGGCCACCGGCGCGACGTGGCCGGCTACGCCGATGCGCTCGAGGCCTTCGATGCCTTCCTGCCGCGGCTGCTGGCAAGGCTGCAGCCCGGCGACCTGCTGGCCCTGACCGCCGACCATGGCTGCGACCCGACCTGGCCCGGCAGCGACCACACGCGCGAGCAGGTGCCGCTGATCTTCTGCGGTGCGTCCGTGCCGCGGGCCCTGGAACTCGGGCAGCGGGACAGCTTCGCCGACCTGGGCCAGACCGTCGCGGCGCACCTGGCGGTGCCGGCGCTGGCCGCGGGCCGGCGCTGCTGGTAGGGCATGCCGGTCCCCGCATCGCGGGCGACGCGAGTATCCTCCTCCCTGTGGTCCACCGAAGCGCTCTTCCAGCGCCGCGCTCTCGCGAGGTGGGCCGAGCCTGGAGGCCGCATGAAATTCGTGATCATTCCCGAGCAGCGAAATCGTTGGTCATGGGAGCTCCGCAATGCAGAGGGCGTGGCGCTTTCCAGAAGCGTCGGCAGCTACAGCGAACGCATCCAGGTCGAGCACGCGATCCAGGCGCTGCGGCGCGGGGTGGCCAACGCACGCGTGCTGGGGCCGACCGGCGCGAGTCTCGACGAACTGGCGGGACGGTCGGCATCGAACGAAAAGGCATCCAGGTGAATTCTCCATGCGCGTAGCCGTTTCCCTCGACGCCACCGGCCGCTGGCGTTGGGAGCTGCACAGCCCCGACGGGCTGGGCCTGGCGGAGAGCTGCGGCACTTTCGCCACCTATTCGCTCGCGGTGCTCAATGCCGACGCGGTCTGCCGCTGCATCCCCGATGCCCCGGTCGAGGTCGAGGTCCCGCCGGCCCCGATCGCCACCGGCCCGAATGCCCGCATGACCCAGGCCTTCGCGCAGGTCTGCGGCGCGCTGAGGACGCGCGGACTCGATGCGGCGCTGGAAGTGCTCAACCGGCCGCTGGGCCATCGCTACAGCGCGGTCTACGCGATGGCCGATGCGCAGCGGCTGGTGAACGTCGGCTTCTTCGACAAGCACGGCGAAGCCCTTCCGTCGAACCTGCAGTCGGTGGCCTACAACCAGAGCTTCTGCCAGTTCGCGATCCGCGACGGTCAGTTCCGAACCGAGAACTCCGCCCACGACACGCGGCTGGACGGGAACGTCTACCAGGGCGTGCTGAACTCGTACCACGCGGTGCCGCTGGTCTCGATGCAGGGCCAGGTGCTCGGCACCCTCTGCCACTTCGACACGGCCGCGCTGGCGCTGGCCGACGAGGACTTCGAACTGCTGCAGCTGGTGGCCGAGGTGTTGGTGCATTGGCTGCCGAGGCCGTCCCTGGCCGTGGCCACGACGATGCCCCTGACGCCAACCACCGGCTCGGCCCCAGGCTGAGGCAGGCGCGCCTTCAACGGCCGGCCTCGAGCGGCCGGCCCGTGATGCGCTCCACCGCCCGCCGGCTGGCGTTGCGCGAAGCTGGCGTCAGGCCCGGGTCCTGCGCGCTGCGCACCAGGGACGCCAAGGCGACATTCGGCGCACGCGAATAGCGGTAGCTCAGGATGTTGGCGGCCACGGCACCGTCCTCCTGCCCGGTCTGGCCGAAGAAGTAGCCCAGGTTGATCCAGGCACTGGCGCGCCGGGGCGCGAGGGTGAGCGTCGTGACGAGTTTCTGCGCGCCCTCGGCCAGTTGGCCGCGCATCAGCAAGGCATAGCCGAAGTTGTTGACCGCCTCTTCGTTCCCGCCGTCGGCGTCCGCGGCCTGGCGGAACAATTCCGTGGCCTCGTCGAGCCTGTTCGCCCGGAACCTGGACAGCCCCTGGTCGTTGAGCGCCCTCGACCACGCGCGGTCCACGGGCCTGACGGGCTTGGGCAGGGCTTCCAGCCGAAGGACGGCACGCTCGGCGGCCTCGAGGTCGCCGCTGAGCGCGCCGTTGAGCGCCGCATCGATCCAGTCCGTGGGTGCCATCGCGCGTGCCGCCGGCGGTGCCGATGGTGCCGATGCGGACGGCGGCGCGGGCGGCGACGGTGGCCGCAGCGGCTCCGATGGCGGCGCCGCGGGTGCGCGCAGTTCGGCCGCGGAAAACGCGCTGCATTGGAGCGCCTCGACCGTGTTGCGCTCGACCGTCAACGCGAGGGCGTCCGGGTCCTTGGTGTGCAGCTTCGGCCCCACCACGTCGACCACGCGCCGGATCACGCCTTGGCGGTACACCGGGTCCTGGCAGGATTTCAGGCGCAGGTAGTGCACCGAACCGCCCGCGACCTGCTTGGCGACCTGCTGCAGGGCGGCCTTGATGAAGACCTCCATGTAGCCGCCGCTCTTCTTCGCCTCCCCTTCCGCATTGGCCGCCAGGACCTGGACCGGTATGCAGACCACGGCCCACATCATCAGGACGGCCGTGCGTTGGAAGCAGCGTGTGTGCATGATCGCCCCTTGGTTTGAACCAAAGTATTCATCATGTCCGCGCAAAATGCCAGCGTGTGCCGTGCAGCAGGCCCTGTCCGGAGGGCCGCTGCCGGAGCCGCTTCACCGCGGGCACGGCAGGCGCTCCCCACCCCGGCTCATCGCCGCGGCCGCAGCAGAGGCCTGAAGAAGAGAAGGCCCAGCACCGGCCCAGGCAGCAGCAGCCATGCCACGGCGTCGCCCATGCGGTGGAGGTTCGAGGTCACGAGCGTGATCGACAGCACGGTGACGAAGAAGCCCACGCTGTTCTGGATCGCCAGGGCGCTGCCGACGGCATGCGGCGGGCAGGCGCTGGCGGCGATCGCGGAGAACTGGGCCGAGTCTGCGATCACGGCGAAGCCCCAGACCAGCAAGGCCAGCACGCAGAGGGCCAGGCCGGCCCGGCTGGCGAAGGGGTAGAGCAGGCACATCGCGCCCGAAGCCGCCAGGGCGGCGGCCGCGACCCGCGGGCTGCCGAAGCGCCGGCTCAGGCCGCCGGCCAGGATGCAGCCGAGCGCGCCGACCGCGATGATCGCGAACGACAGCAAGGACACCAGGCGCGGCTGGAACGCGGCCGAGACCCCGGAACGTTCGACCGCGCGCATGACCAGGAAAGGCACCACGGTCCAGAAGGCATACAGCTCCCACATGTGTCCGAAATAGCCGAACGCGCTGGCGCGGAAGGCGCGGTCCTTGAAGACCGCGAGCGCCTCGCCCCAGCGCGCCGCGCGCGGGCCGGACGGCAGCTTCGCATTCAGGTAGGGCCCGTCGCCGAGCAGGAAGACCGCGGCCGCGCCGGCCAGCGCCAGGAAGGAGGAGCTCAGGATCACGCCCTGCCACGACAGGTCGCCCCCGGCCGCGCGGATCGCATGCGGCAGCGCGGTGCCGAGCGTCAGCATGGCCACCAGCAGGCCCAGCGTGGCGCCGGCGTTGCCGCGGCTCCAGGTGATCACCATCTTCATGCCCAGCGGATAGATGCCCGCCAGGCACACGCCCACGGCCATCCGCAGCGCCAGGCCCTGGCCGAAGCCCACCGGCACCAGCGCGAAGGCCGCGTTCAGGGCCGCGCCGAACACGCTGGAGACGGCGAAGATCCGGCTCGCGGAGAAGCGGTCGGCCAGGCCCGACATCGCGAGCAGGAGGGTGCCGGCGATGAAGCCGATCTGCACCGCGCTGGTGAGCTGGCCGAAGGCGGCCGGCGTCAGCGACCAGGCGCGCATCAGGTCGTCGGCCGCGCTGTTCGGGCTGAACCACAGCGAGGTGCCGAACAGCTGCGCCACCACGATGGTGGCCACCGGCCAGCGCCCGAGCCCCTTCACTCGGCCTCGAAGCGCTGGGCGCGCCAGGCGAGCGCGGCCTGCAGGCCCTTGTCGCGCGCGATGTCCATGAAGGTCACCTTGTCCGGCGAGCCATGCGACTCGATCGAGTGGTCGATGTCCAGCGCGGTGGCCAGCGCCGATTCCAGGCCCTGGATGTCATAGGTGCGCTGGATCGCCTTCTTGGTCTGCTGCACGAGCTCGGGGTCCATCTTCGCGATGTTGCGCGCGACCTTCATTGCCGTCTCGAGCTGCTGGCCCACCGGCACCACCTCGCTGACCAGTCCCATCTGCATGGCCAGCGCCGCGCCGACCTTGTCCTGGCCGCTCAGGATGATGCGCTTGGCGTGCTTGGGCGAGGTGATCCAGGGCAGCAGCATGGTCACGATGCCGGCGCCGAAGCGCAGTTCGGGCTCGCCGAAGGTGGCGTCCTCGGCGGCGATCGTGATGTCGCAGGCCAGCGCCATCTCGAAGGCGCCCGCCACGCAGGGCCCGTGCACCGCGGCGATGGTCGGCTTGGGGCTGCGCCAGAAGCGCATCGTGGTGTGGAAGTCGAGGTCCAGGATCTCGCGCCAGACCTGCGAACCCTTGGGGTTGCGGGCCATCTGGTCCTTGAGATCGAAGCCCGACGAGAAGCCCTTGCCGGCGCCGCTGAGCACGATGGCGCGCACCTCGGGCTGCGCCTCCGCAATGTTCATGGCCGCATCGATCTCCATCAGCATCGTCTTGGACAGCGCGTTCAGCCGCTCGGGCCTGAACAGCTGGATGTGGGCCACGCCGTCGGCGACCTCGAAGCGGATCGTCTGGTAGGCGCTTGTTTCTTGCATGGGGTGACTCCAGGTGGGTGAAGGGTGCCGCGCGATCAGCGCGACCAGGCCGCCAGGGGCGGCAGGCTGTCGGTGCGCAGCAGCGTTTGCAGTTGGCTGCGGTCGATCTTGCCGGTGCGGCCGGTGGGCAGCTCAGTGCCGACATAGCAGACGTCGGGATGCTTGTACTTCTCGAGCCTGTCCGCCAGCTCGGCCCGCAGCGCCGATGCATCGATCGTCGCGCCGGCTTCCGCGACCAGCAGCGCATGGATGCGCTGCCCGAGCACCGGATCGGGAACGCCCGCGACCAGCGCGGCACCGACCCCGGCGCAGGCGCACAGCGCGCGCTCGACCTCGATCGGCGTGATCTTGTTGCCGCCGCGCACGATGAGTTCCTTGAGCCGTCCCACGATGCTGACGAAGCCCTCGGCGTCGCGGGCCGCGAGGTCGCCGGTGCGGAACCAGCCTTCGGCGAAGGCGGCCCGGCTCAGTTCCGGATCGCCCAGGTAGCCGGCCATGATGTAGGGCGTCTGCAGCTGCAGCTCGCCCGAAGCGCCGTCGGCGCATGCCGCGCCCGCGTCGTTCACGATGCGGCAGCGCACGCCCGGTGCCGGACGGCCGATGGTGGCCGGATGGCCGGGGTAGTCGCGCGGCGCGAGCACGAAGTCGCTGGTCGAGGTCTCGGTCAGGCCGTAGATGTCGTAGAGCCCCGCGGGCGCGATGAAGGCCCGCAGCCGGGCCGACAGCTCCGGCCCCAGCGGCTCGCCGCCGATCACCACGTCGCGCAGGCGGGCCGCGGCGCGGATGCGTGCGGCCGCGGCATCGAGTTCGGCCGGCGACATCGCACCGAAGGTGGCGCGCACCATGGTCGGCACCACGCCCACGCGCGTCACGCCTTCGTCGACCAGCAGGTCGACGAACAGCGGCGGGCTGAAGCGCGCGCAGGTCACGACCTTGCCGCCCTGCATCAGCGTGAGCAGCGCCATCCAGATGCCGAAGCTGAAGGTGTTGTTCAGCACCAGCAGCGTCACCTCGTCGGCGCCCAGCCCCAGCAGGCGCTGGTTCTGTTCGAGCTTGCCGGCGAAGGCCTCGTGGCTCAGCACCACGCCTTTGGGCAGGCCGGTGGAACCCGAGGTGAAGATAACCAGGGCCGCGCCCGCGAGCAGCGCGCGGTCGGCGGCCTCGTGCGGTGCCGGCGCGTCCATCGGCCGGATGCAGGCCTCGAGCGCGCCGTCTTCGAGCAGGTCGGCGTGGAAGCGGCACCGGGCCTTGGCCTGGATCGCATCGACCACGCCCGCGGGCGAGCTGCGATGGACCGGCACGGCCACGGCCGAGGCCATCCAGACGCCCAGCAGGCAGGCGAAGTCCAACGGATGGTTCGACGACTTCACCATCACGGTGTCGTCCGCGGCGACGCCCGCGGCCACCAGCCGCTCGGCGACCGCGCTGGCGCGCGCCCACAACTGGTCGTAGCTGAGTTCCAGGCCTTCGCCGCTGAGCGCGGTGCGCCCGGCGTTTGCGCGCACCGCGCGTTCGAGGGAGAGTGTGAGGAGCCGATGTGTCATGGGGGAGCCGTTCGGAAGGTGGAGCGCCGTCGCATGGGCAGCATCAGTTCACGTCGACCAGCACGCGGCCGCGGAGCTGGCCGCTCAGCATGTCGGTCGCGGCCGCCTTCACCCCGGCCAGCGGGACGGTCTTGCCGGTGATCGTCTCCAGAACGTCCATCGGCAGCACCTCGACGATGCGCTCCCAGGCCGGCAGCCGGGCCGGCGTCGGCCGCATCACCGAATCGACGCCGACCAGGTTCACGCCGCGCAGGATGAAGGGCATGACGCTGGTGGGCAGGTCGGCGCCGCCGGCGAGGCCGCAGGCGGCCACCACGCCGCCGTAGTTCATCTCGGCCAGCACCCGCGCCAGCACCTTCGAACCCACGGTGTCGACGGCGGCCGACCAGCGCTGGGTTTCCAGCGCGCGCGGCGGGTCCGACCACTCGGGGCCGTTCGCGATGGCGCTCGCGCCCAGGCCCTTCACGTACGCTTCCTTGGCCGGATTCCCGGTGAGCGCGGTCACCGCATAGCCCAGCCGGCTCAGGATGGCCGTGGCCACGCTGCCGACGCCGCCGGCCGCGCCGGTCACCAGCACCGGGCCCGAGGCCGGCGTCACGCCCGCGGCCTCGAGCGCATCGATGCACAGCATCGCGGTGAAGCCCGCCGTGCCGATCATCATCGCCTGCCGGGTCGTGAGGCCCCGCGGCAGGGGCACCAGCCACTCGCTGCGCACGCGCTGGTACTGGCTGTAGCCGCCCCAGTATTTCTCGCCCACGCTCCAGCCCGTGAGCACGACCTGCGTGCCCGCCGGCAAGGCCGGGTTGGCCGACTCGACGACCGTGCCGGCGAAGTCGATGCCGGGGACCAGCGGCCAGGTGCGCACGATCTTGCCCTGGCCGGTGACGGCCAGCGCGTCCTTGTAGTTGAGCGTGGAGAAGTCGATCTTCACCAGCGTGTCGAGCGCCGGCAGCGCGGCGAAGTCCAGGTCTTCGACCTCGGCGCGGGTCGCCTTGCCCTCCTCGCGCAGGACGAGGGCTTTGAACGATGCATTGGACATGGGGATTTCCTTTTTTTCGGGGAGAAGTGGTGCCCGGCCTTCGCCGGGCGAAGCTCAGACGTGGGGATACAGGAGCAGCATCCCGCCCATCACGGTGACCATGGCAAAGAAGATGATCAGCGTGAAGCCCATGACGCGCCCCATGCCGACGCCGGCGATGGCGAGCAGCGGGATCACCCACATGGGCTGGATCATGTCGGCGGCGCCTTCGCCCAGCGCGACCGCGATCGCGATCGAGGCCTGCGGCACGCCCAGCTGCACTGCGGCGGGCACGGCAAACGGCGCCTGGACCACCCAGTGGCCGCCGGCGCTGGGCACGAAGACGCTGATGATCAGCGAGGAGACGAAGGTCCAGAACGGCAGGGTCTGCGGCGACGCGTGGTGCACGAAGGCCTGCGACATCACGTCGGCCAGGCCGGTGGCCGACATGATCCCCATGATGCCGCCGTAGAGCGGGAACTGGATCAGGATCGGGCCCGCGATGCGCGCGGCGTTGTTGACCGCACCGAGGTAGGCCTTGGGCTTCCAGTGCAGCAGCATGCCCAGCAGCAGGAAGATCAGCACCAGCATGTTGAGGTCCAGCTTGAAGGTGCCGGCCAGCACCTTGGTCGCGATGTAGGCGCCGCCGACCCCCACGATCGTCAGGTTGATCAGCCAGGCATGGTCGAGCCAGCCGGCGATGGTCCGGGGGGCCGCGGGCTCGACCTGCACCGTGTCCTCGCGCATCAGCTTCGCCGGATCGGCCGCGACCATGTCCTTCGCGCTCGGCATCATCAGCCGGAAGATCACCGGCAGCGCGAGGCCCAGCACGATCAGCGGCACGTAGTTCAGCGGCGACAGCAGGAAGGCCTTCATGGGCAGGATCTGCCCGGTGTGCTGTTCGATGATGTTCATCGGCGAACCGGCGCTGGCGCTCACCAGCGCGATCGAGCTCGAGATGCCGCAGACATAGAAGGACCAGCCGGCGTACGCCGCCGCGACCAGCCAGGCGAAGTCGACGCGCACCCGCTTGGCGACTTCCCGCGCGAACAGCGCCGAGATCACCAGGCCCACGGCCCAGTTCAGCAGCCCGCCGACCATGGAGACGAAGAAGGTGAGCGTCATCGCGCCGGTGGGCGTGGTCGCGAAGGACGCCGTCCGGGTGAGCAGGCGCGCCACCGGTTTCGAGGTCGACAGCGCATGGCCGGTCACCAGCGTCAGGGCGACCAGGAAGGCGAAGCTGGCGATCTTGAAGACGCCGTCGTACCAGCCGCCCAGGACGGTGTCGACCCCGCCCTTGGGCGCGATCGCGAACGCCAGCACGCAGGTGAAGGCGGTGAGCAGCACCGCGATGACGAACGGATCGGGCATCACGCGCTCGACCAGCCGCACGCAGAGCCTGCTGAGTTTCTGAACCAATGTGCCGCCGATGGCGGGCTCCGCCTGAACGAGCGGGATCTCGACCCCCGGGTGATGCATGCGATGTCTCCAGTTTTGGGTGGCTGGCCTGACGAAGCGGATGCTTTGCCCGCTTCACTAGTTGACCAGTCGTCTAGTTATAGGATTCACGCCGACGCCCGTCAACACAAAACTGCAGAAGCAGGGTTTGCACCGAGAAGCGCCGGAAATCTCAATAGTTGACTAGTCGGCTACCGACCTCTAAAGTCAAGCCGGACTTTCCCGCGACAGGCCCGTGCCCGCCGCGGCCCCGCACTTCCCGAGGCCTCCATGCAAGCATCCCCTCCCAAACGCGATTCGGCCAAGAAAGAGATGCTGGTGCGGATCGGTGTCGCCGTCTTCACCGAGAAGGGCTTCCACAACACGCCGATCGACGAACTCGTGGCGCAGGCCGGCGTGCCCAAGGGCTCCTTCGCCTATTACTTCGGCAACAAGGACGCCTACACGCTCACGGTCATCCAGAGCTACGCCGAATACTTCAACAAGAAGCTCGACCGCTGCCTGGGCAACGAGGCGCTCGGTCCCATCGACCGCATCAAGGCCTTCGCCGACGAAGCCACCGCCGGCATGGAACGCTTCGCCTTCCGGCGGGGCTGCCTGGTCGGCAACCTGGGCCAGGAATTGGGCGCGCTGGACGAGACCTTCCGCACCGCCCTGCTGAGCGCGCTGGTCGGCTGGCAGACACGCATCGAGGCCTGTCTCGAAGAGGCCAAGAAAGCCGGCGAACTGGCGCCGGAGGCCGACGCCGCAGCGCTCGCGAAGCTGTTCTGGTACGCGTGGGAAGGCGCGGTGCTGGGCGCGAAGCTGGAGAAATCCCGCGCGCCGCTGGATGGCGTGAGCGCGGCCTTCATCGGCCACCTGCGTTCGCTTGCGCCCATTCGCCGCGGCTGAAGCCGCACGGAACAGCCGCGGGCGCGGCGCTCCTCACGCCGCACCGGCGGCTCGGCCTCAGCCCGCGGCCGCCTGGCTCGGCGCGCCGTCGACCAGGCGCCAGAGCTGCAGCGGGTTGGCGGTCTGCACCGCCTCGGGGCGCAGCGCGTCGGGGAGGTCCTGGTAGCAGACCGGACGCAGGAAGCGGTCGATCGCGCTGGCACCTACCGAGGTGTACATGGCGTTCGAGGTCGCAGGGAACGGGCCGCCGTGGACCATTGCATGGCACACCTCGACACCGGTCGGGAAACCGTTGGCCAGGATGCGTCCGCATTTGCGCTCGAGCACCGGCAGCAGCGCGCGGGCCGCGTCATGGTCCGCATCGTCCAGCAGCAGGGTCGCGGTGAGCTGGCCTTCGAGCCGCCCGGCCACCTGCACCAGCTCGTCGATGCTGCGCGCCTTCACGATCACGGACGCAGGCCCGAACATCTCCGACTGCAGCGCCTCGCTCTGCAGCAACTGCTGCGCGTCGGTCACGTAGAGCGCGGCCTGCGCGGCATGGGCCTGGTCGCCCGCCCCGGCGCCCAGGCCCACGGGTGCACCCGCTTCGGCCTGCACCTGCGCGCGCGCGCTTTCGTAGGCCGCGTGGATGCCGGCGGTCAGCATCGTCTGTGCAGGCTTCGCACCCAGGGCTGCGGCCGCGGCGTCCACGAAGCGCGCCAGGTCCGGGCCGTCGATGGCGAGCACCAGGCCGGGGTTGGTGCAGAACTGGCCTGCGCCCAGTGCCAGCGAATCGACAAAGCCCTGGGCCAGCGCCTGCGTGCGCGACGCGAGCGCATGCGGCAGCACGAAGACCGGGTTGATGCTGCTCATCTCCGCATAGACCGGGATCGGCTCGTGGCGGCTGTTGGCCGTGCGCACCAGCGCGAGCCCGCCCTGGCGCGAGCCGGTGAAGCCCACCGCCTTGATCTCGGGATGCGCGACCAGCGCTTCGCCGATCTCGCGGCCGGCGCCGATCAGCAGCGAGAACACGCCCTCGGGCATGCCCTGCTGCCGCGCGGCCTTCTGGATCGCGCGCCCCACCATTTCGGAGGTGCCCAGGTGCGCGCTGTGCGCCTTGACGATCACCGGCGCGCCCGCGGCCAGCGCCGAGGCCGTGTCGCCGCCCGCCACGGAGAAGGCCAGCGGGAAGTTGCTCGCGCCGAACACCGCCACCGGCCCGAGCGGGATCTTGGCCAGGCGGAGGTCGGCGCGCGGCAGTGGCTGGCGCTGGGGCTGCGCGGGGTCGATGACGGCGCCCAGGAAATGTCCGTCGCGGACCACCTGCGCGAACAGGCGCAGCTGGCCCGTGGTGCGGCCGCGCTCGCCGGTCAGCCGCGCGAGCGGCAGGCCGCTTTCGGCATGGGCACGCTCGAGCAGCGCATCGTCCAGCGCCATGATCTCGTCGGCGATCGCCTCGAGGAAGGCCGCGCGCCGTTCCAGCGGCAGGCCCCGGTAGGCGTCGAACGCGTCGGCCGCCAGGGTCGCGGCGCGGTCCACGTCCTCGCGGGTGCCGAAGCCGAATTCCGGCTCGGCGATGGGGGCGTTCAGCGCGGGGTTGAAAGCGCGCTGCGCGCCGGCCAGGCCGCGCACTGCGGCGTGACCGATCAGCATGTCTCCGGTGATTTGCATGTCAGGACTCCGTTGGATGAAACAGGGGTGGGGAAAGAAAAGCTCAGTCGTCCAGCGGCAGGCCGCTGCGGTCCTTGGCCACGCCCACGGCCACGATGGACACCAGCGCACAGGCACCGAGGAAGATCACCACCGGCACGTAGCTGCCACTGAAGTAGGCGATCAGCGCCGTGGCGATCAGGGGCATCGGGCCGCCGACCAGCGCGGCACCGATCTGGTAACCCAGCGACATGCCGGTGTAGCGGATCGCCGGCGGGAAGGCCTCGGCCAGCAGCGTGCCGATCATGGCGCCGTAGCTGGCCCAGATCACGCCCAGGCCCACGCCGACAGCCAGCGCGGCGGCCCCCACCGACTTCTGGTCCAGCAGCCAGAAGTACGGGAAGATCCACAGCAGGAAGGCCACGCTGCCGCCGATGAAGACCTTCTTGCGGCCGATCCGGTCCGACAGGTGACCGAAGAACAGCATGCAGGGGAAGGCGAGCAGCGCACACACCAGCACGATGTTGAGGATCGTCGAGCGCGCGAAGCCGTGGTCCATCATGTAGGAGATGGTGAAGGTGGCGTAGAGGAAGAAGGTCGAGGTCTCGACCACCTTGGCGCCGATGGCGATCAGCACTTCGCGCCAGTGATGCTGCAGCGTCTCCTTGAGCGGAATGCGGGCGCTGCTGCGCGTGGCCTGGATCTTCTTGAACGAAGGCGTCTCGCCCACGGCATTGCGGATCCACATGCCGACCATCACCAGCACGATCGAGCCCACGAAGGGGATGCGCCAGCCCCACGCCAGGAAGGCTTCCTCGCTCATGCTCGCGCTCAGCAGCGAGGTGATGATGTTGCCCAGCGCGAGCCCCAGCACGGCGCCGGTCTGCGGCACGGCGCCATAGAAGCCGCGCTTGTGGCGCGGCGAGTACTCCACCGCCAGCAGCACGCCGCCGCCCCACTCGCCGCCCAGCGCCAGGCCCTGCATCAGGCGCAGCAGGGTCAGCAGCACGGGCGCCAGCAGGCCGATCTGCGCGTAGTTGGGCAGGAGTCCCATCAGCACCGTCGACACGCCCATCATCGAGAGCGTCATCGCCAGCGTCTTCTTGCGCCCGATGCGGTCGCCGATGTGCGAGAAGATCACGCCGCCGATCGGGCGGATCAGGAAGGCCAGCGCGAAGGTGGCCAGCGCCATCATCTGGCTCACCAGCGCGTTGTCGCTGGGGAAGAACTGCTTGGCGAAGATGATGGACGACATCGTTCCGTAGAGGAAGTAGTCGTACCACTCGATGGTGCTGCCCACGGCGCTGCCGAGCAGCGCGCGCCGGCGCTCGGCCTCGGGGACCAGGGTTTCCTTGTCGTGGGCGGCTGTGCCCAGGTTGTCGAGAGGGGTGCTGCTCATGTCTCCACCGTCAATTCATTGTTTGGCTGTTGCTGCCGATGCGGTTCATCGGTCGAAGAAAAGCCCGCCGGCCGCCGCGAAGCGAACGCGGCGGGCGGGCATGGGGGCGTGGGATGCGGGAGGCCGGTTACATGGACTGGCGCAGCATCTCGACGTAGTCGGCGGCGCTGGCGTCGCGCGGGTTGGTGCGGTGGCTGTGGTCGGCCAGCGCGCCCTGCACGATCTGCGCGAACATGTCCTCAGTCACGCCCAGTTCCGACAGGCCCGTGGGCAGGTTCAGCGCCCGCGACTTGGTGACCAGCGCCTCTTCCACCGAGACCGATGCGGACAGGCCCATCACTTGCGACAGGCGTGCGATCTTGTCCTCGCGCACCACCGATTCGGCGCCGCGGTTGAAGCGGATCACCGCCGGCAGCAGGATCGCGTTGAGCGTGCCGTGGTGCAGCCGGGGGTTGATGCCGCCCAGCGAATGGCTCAGGCTGTGCACGCAGCCCAGCCCCTTCTGGAAGGCCAGTGCGCCCTGCAGCGACGCGCTCATCATGTTCAGGCGCGCGTCGATGTCGGTGGGATTGCCGACCGCCACTTCGATGTGGCGCCAGGCGCGCCACAGGCCGTCGAGCGCAATGCCGTCCGCGGGCGGATTGAAGGCCGGCGCGAGGAAGGTCTCGATGCAGTGCGCGATCGCGTCCATGCCCGTGGCGGCGGTCAGTCCGGCCGGCAGCGCCAGCGTGAGTTCCGGATCGCAGATCGCGACCTTGGGGATCACATGCGGCGAGATGATGCCGACCTTGCGCCCGTCGTCGAGGATGATGATCGCGCCGCGCCCCACTTCGCTGCCGGTGCCGGCCGTCGTCGGGACCGCAATGATGGGCAGCGTGGCCGCCGTGATCTTGAGCGCGCCACCTTCGATCAGCGCGAACTGGCGCAGCGGGCCGTCGTGGCGCGCAGCCACGGCCACGGCCTTGGCCAGGTCGATCGAGGAGCCGCCGCCCACGGCCACGATGCCGTTGCAATCGGCGTGCAGGAGGGCTTCCACGCCGGCGCGCACCGCCGACTCGGACGGGTTGGGAGGGGTGCCATCGAACACCGCCGGCTCCGACTGGCCCAGCGCCGCGATCACGCGGTCGACGATGCCGACGGCGCGCACGCCCTTGTCGGTGACGATCAAAGGTTTGGTAATACCCAGCCTGTCGCAAACCTCTTTGAGCTCGACCAGGGATCCGGCGCCGAAGCGGATCTCGGTGACGTAGTTAATCAATGCCATGTTTCCTCTGTCTGCACAAACGCTTCACTTGCGTGGAAAGCCGCGAGTCTAGGAACGAAAGGCGCCTGGGTACACTGACAGCTTTCCATAGCGATATAGCTTTTACTCATAGTGGACAGCACTCCCAGCCTGAATTCCGTGATGTCGCGGCTGCACGCCAAGCAGCTTCGGCTGCTGATCGCGGTCGAGGAAAGCGGCTCCCTGCTGGGCGCCGCCGACAAGGTCGGCCTGACGCAACCGGGTGCGAGCAAGGCGCTGCGCGAACTGGAGGCGACCCTGAGCGTGGCGCTGTTCAAGCGCACCAACCGGGGCCTGATTCCGACCGAGGCCGGCCACTGCGCGCTGCGCTTCGCGCGGCTCATCCAGTCCGACATCGACAAGCTGCGCTTCGAGCTGGAAGCCATCGCCAGCGGCGCCGGCGGACACCTGGCGATCGGCACCATCATGGGCGCGGCCCCGCTGCTGTCCGACGCGGTGTCCGGCCTGCTCAAGCAGCAGCCCCACATGTCGGTGGAGATCGTGGAGGACACGAGCGAGACGCTGCTGGGCCTGATCGAGCGCGGGCGGCTCGACGCGGCGATCTGCCGCTCTTCGGTGAGCCGCAACCCGGGCCTCTACGAGGCGCTGTTCGTAAAGGACGAAACGCTGTCGGTGATCGCCAATGTGCGCCATCCGGCCATGGGCGCCGAGGCGGTCGAACTCCGGCAACTCCAGGACAGCCGCTGGGTGGTCTACCGTGCCCACATGCCCATGCGCCGCCTGCTCGAGCGCGAGTTCCACGAAGCGCAGCTCAACTTTCCGCAGCACCTGATCGAGACCACCTCGGCGTTGACCACCCTCACCCTGCTGGGGCGCAACACCGACCTGGTGGCGCTGGTCTCGGACGACGTCGCCAACTACTTCTGCCACAACGGCCTGGTGGGGACCTTGGCACTCAAGCTGCGGTCGCGCAGCGAGCCCTATGAGCTGGTGCTGAGAAAAGGCGCACCGAGAAGCCCGGCGCTGGCGCTGCTGATGGACGCGCTAAAGCCGGGTTCCAGCGCGCGGGCCGGTCGAAGCTCGCCGCAGTAGCGGGGCCCCGCCGCGGCAAGGCCGGCACCACAACCCGATTGCGGCCCGGGCGCACGCACCCGCTTCCCGGCGCTGCGCCGGATGGCAAGCCCTGCACGCCCCGCTGCGCACGGTCCTGATGTGCGCCCCTCAAAATCCATCACCGAACTTCTTCGATTCATTTGAAGACGACGAAACCGTAGGTGAATGCACCTACTTTCATTTTTGACGTACGTACCTCAATATTCAGCCATGCCATTGGAATCCGATCTCTCCAGCCCACGCGCCACCCTGAGCGACGTGGCGCGCGAGGCGCAAGTCAGCCTCGCCACGGCCGACCGCGTCATCAACAAGCGGCCGGGGGTGCATGCGCGCTCGATCGCCCGGGTCCAGGAAGCCATCGACCGCCTGAACTACCGGCCCGACCCCGCGGCGGCCCGGCTGGCGCGCACGCAACTGCACCGCGTGTGTTTCGTGCTGCCCTCGGGCAACAACAGCTTCGTGGAAGTGCTGCGCGACCAGGTCGTCGAGAACGGGGCCTGGATGGCCGATCACCGCGTGACGGCGCGCACGCTGGAGGTGGATGTGTTCGAGCCCCAGCGACTCGCGGCCCTGATCCTCTCGCTGGAAGACCAGTGCGAGACGGCCGTCATCATGGCGCTCGACCATCCGCTGGTGCAGCACGCCATCGACCACCTGGTGGCGTGCGGCAAGGGCGTGATCACGCTGGTCTCGGACGTGCCCCGCTCGCAGCGGCAGCACTTCGTGGGCATCGACAACGTGGCCGCGGGCCGCACCGCGGCCACGCTGCTGGGCCGCTTCGCCGGCCGGGTGCGCGGCGACATCGGCGTCATCGTGGGCAGCCTGTCGCTGCGCGACCATGCGGAGCGCAGCTTCGGCTTCAGCCAGGTGATGGGCGCCGAGTTCGCCCCCTTGCGGGTGCTGCCGCCGCTCGAAGGCAAGGACGACCCGCGGCTCACGCAGCGGCTCACGGCCCGGCTGCTGGCCGAGCATCCGCAGCTGCGCGGCATCTACAGCGTGGGCGCGGGCAACCCCGGCATCTCGGCCGCGCTCCAGGCCGCCGGCAAGGCCCGCGAGATCGTGTTCGTGGGCCACGAGCTCACGCCGGCGGCGCGCGCCGACCTGCTCGACGGAACCATGGACGCGGTGATCAACCAGGACGCGGGCCACGAGATCCGCTCGGCCTTGCGCCTGGCCATCGCGCGTGTCACGCACGAGCCGGTGCATGCGGACCAGGAACGCATCCGCATCGACATCTACCTCAAGGACAACCTGCCGTGATCACGCTGGGCATCGACCTCGGCACCTCCAGCGTCAAGGCGCTGCTGCTGGACGACGAGCACCCGCTCGCGGTCGCGAGCGCGCCGCTGCAGGTCAGCCGCCCGCACCCGGGCTGGTCGGAGCAGGATCCGGCGCAGTGGTGGCAGGCGACCTGCGACTGCCTCGATGCGCTGCGCGCGGGGCACCCGCGCGCGCTCGCCGCGGTGCGCGGCATCGGCCTGTCGGGCCAGATGCATGGCGCGACCCTGCTCGATGCGAACGACGAGGTGCTGCGCCCCTGCATCCTGTGGGACGACGGCCGCAGCGCCGCCCATTGCGAGGCGCTCGAAGCGCCGGCGCTGCAGCTGCGCGCACGCACCGGCAACCCCGCGATGCCGGGCTTCACCGCGCCCAAGCTGCTGTGGCTGCGCGAACACGAGCCGCACCACGCCGACCGCATCGCCAAGGTGCTGCTGCCCAAGGCCTGGTTGCGCTGGAAGCTCACCGGCGAGTTCGCGGAAGACATGTCCGACGCCTCGGGCACGCTCTGGCTGGACGTCGGGCAACGGCGCTGGTCTCCCGAACTGCTGGCCGCCTGCGGCCTGGACGCCTCGCAGATGCCGCGCCTGGTCGAAGGCACCGAGCGCAGCGGTGAACTGCGCCCCGAATGGGTGGCCCGCTGGGGCTTCGACCGCGCGCCGGTCATGGCCGGCGGCGCGGGCGACAACGCGGCCGGCGCGATCGGCGTGGGCGCGGTGGCTGCCGGCGACGCCTTCGTCTCGCTCGGCACCTCGGGCGTGCTGTGGGCCACCACCGCGGGCTTCGCGCCGGCACCCGAGCGCGCGGTGCATGCCTTCTGCCATGCGCTGCCCCGGACCTGGCACCAGATGGGCGTGCTGCTCTCGGCGGCCTCCTGCCTGTCGTGGTGGGCCGGCATCCAGCAGGTGAGCGAGGAAGCGCTGCTGCGCGAACTCGACGCCTCGCCACCGGGCGACCCGGCCTGCTGGTTCGCGCCCTACTTGTCGGGCGAACGCACGCCGCACAACGACGTGGCGCTGCGCGCGGGCTTCCTGCAACTGTCGGCAGCGACCGACCGGCCCGCGATGACGCGCGCCCTGCTCGAGGGCGTGGCCTTCGCCTTACGCGACGCGCGCGATGCACTGGCGGCCGCCGGCACGGTGCTCACGCAGGCCGACCTGATCGGCGGCGGGGCCCGCTCGACGACCTGGAACCAGATCCTGGCCGACGTGCTCGACCTGCCGCTGCACCAGGCGGCCGGTTCCCAGCACGGCTGCGCGCTCGGCGCGGCCCGGCTGGCCCGCGCGGCCGCCGACGGCGAGCGGCTCTTCGCCAAGCCGCCGCGGCTGCGCAGCTTCGAGCCCGATGGCGCGCGCGCACGCCGCTACGACGCGATGCATGCGCGCTGGCAGCAGCTCTACGGCCTGCTCCGGCACGCCCCTTCGGCCCACGCCCTCTCCACCGCTTCCTCCTGACCGACCTGGACCCACGCCATGACCACTGAGCCCTCCGCCGCGGCACGCGCCCCCTTCTTCGGCTTCGAACGCCCGATCGTCTTCCGCGGACCCGAGTTCCGCCCGTCGCCGGGCGAGCCCTTCGCCTACCGCTATTACGACAAGGACCGGCTGGTGCTCGGCAAGCGCATGGAGGACCAGCTGCGCTTCGCGGTCTGCTATTGGCACAGCTTCGTCGGCGCGGGCCTCGATCCCTTCGGCGACGCGACCTTCCAGCGGCCGTGGCACGGCCCCGGCGACCCGATGGCACAGGCGCTGCACAAGGCCGATGTGGCCTTCGACCTGTTCCGGCTGGTCGACACGCCCTTCTTCACCTTCCACGACCGCGATGTCGCGCCGGAGGGCGCAACGCTGGCCGAATCGAACCGCAACCTGCGTCAGGTCGCCAAGGTGTTCGAGCGCCATATCGCCGACACCGGCGTGCGCCTGCTCTGGGGCACCGCCAACCTGTTCTCGCACCGGCGCTACATGGCCGGCGGCGCGACCAACCCCGACCCCGAGGTCTTCACCCATGCCGCCGCGCAGGTGAAGAACGCGCTCGACGTGACGCACGGCCTGGGCGGTGCCAACTACGTGCTGTGGGGCGGCCGCGAAGGCTACGAGACGCTGCTCAACACCGACCTCAAGCGCGAGCTGGCGCAGCTGGGCCGCTTCCTGAACCTGGTGGTCGAGCACAAGCACAAGATCGGCTTCAAGGGCCCGATCCTGCTCGAACCCAAGCCGGCCGAGCCGACCAAGCACCAGTACGACTACGACGTCGCGACGGTCTACGGCTTCCTGCAGGCGCACGGCCTGGAGAAGGAGGTGAAGGTCAACATCGAGCAGAACCATGCGCTGCTCGCGGGCCACACCTTCGAACACGAGATCGCGCTGGCCCATGCGCTGGGCATCTTCGGCTCGATCGACATGAACCGGGGCGACGAACTGCTGGGCTGGGACACCGACCAGTTCCCCAACAACCTGCAGCACGTCGCGATGGCGCTGTACGAGGTGCTGCGCGCCGGCGGCCTGACAACCGGCGGCCTCAACTTCGACGCCAAGCTGCGGCGCCAGTCGATCGACCCCAACGACCTGGTCTGGTCGCACGCGACGGCCATGGACCTGTGCGCCCGCGGCCTGCTGGTGGCCGAGGCCATGGTGCGCGACGGCGCCCTGCAGCGCCACGTCGACACGCGCTACGCGGGCTGGGACACGCCGCATGGCCAGTCGATCCTGCGCGGCGAGGTGTCGCTGGCGGCGCTCGCGGCACAAGCCGAAGCCAATCCCGTCGAGCCGCAGCCCCGCTCGGCCGGGCAGGAACGGCTCGAGCACCTCGTCAGCAGCTACCTCTGAAAAAACGACCGCCACTAAGGAGCGAGACATGGCCAGCAACATCAAGGGCCCAGGCATCTACCTGGCCCAGTTCGCAAGCGACGAAGCCCCCTTCGACTCCTGGCAGTCGATCACGCGCTGGGCCGGCAGCCTCGGCTTCAAGGGGGTGCAGATACCCTCATGGGACGCGCGCATCTTCGACCTGCGCCGGGCGGCGGAATCGAACACCTACTGCGACGAGGTGGCGGGCATCGCGCGCGAAAACGGCGTGGAGATCACCGAGCTGGGCACCCACCTGCAGGGCCAGCTGGTGGCCGTGCACCCGGCCTACGACGAAGCCTTCGACGGCTTCGCGCCGGAGGCCGTGCGGCGCAACCCCCAGGCGCGCCAGGCCTGGGCGGTGGAGCAGATGCTGCTGTCGGCACGCGCCTCGCGCCACCTGGGCCTCAAGAGCAACGTGAGCTTTCCGGGCGCGCTGGCCTGGCCCTACCTCTACCCGTGGCCGCAGCGGCCCGCGGGCCTGATCGAGGCTGCCTTCGACGAGCTGGCCAAGCGCTGGCGCCCGATCTTCGACGCCTTCGACGAAGCCGACTGCAACGTCTGCTTCGAACTGCATCCGGGCGAGGACCTGTTCGACGGCACCACCTTCGAGATGTTCCTGCAGCGCGTGGACGACCATCCGCGCTGCTGCATCAACTACGACCCCTCGCACTTCCTGCTGCAGCAGCTCGACTACCTCGAATTCATCGACATCTACCACGCGCGCATCAAGTCCCTGCACATCAAGGATGCCGAGTTCCGCCCCACCGGCCGCCAGGGCGTCTATTCGGGCTACCAGCCGTGGATCGAGCGCGCGGGACGCTTCCGCTCGCTGGGCGACGGCCAGATCGACTTCGGCGCCATCTTCTCCAAGATGGCCCAGTACGGCTACGACAGCTGGGCCGTGCTCGAATGGGAATGCTGCCTCAAGCACCCCGAGACCGGCGCGGCGGAAGGCGCGGCCTTCATCCGCAACCACATCATCCGGGTCACGGAGAAGGCCTTCGACGACTTCGCCGGCGGCCAGAAGGACCCGGCGCAGCTGCGCCGCATGCTGGGCCTGGAGCCGGTGGCGCCATGACGATCGAAGCCAGCTACAGCCATGCGGAGGCGGCGAGCGCCCGCATCCGCCTGGGCATGGTGGGCGGCGGCGAAGGCGCCTTCATCGGCGCCGTGCACCGCATCGCCGCGCGGCTCGACGACCAGTTCGTGCTGAGCGCCGGCGCGCTCTCCTCCACGCCGGAGAAGGCGGCCCGCTCTGCCGCCGCGATCGGCCTCGCGCGCAGCTACCCCGACTACCGCACCATGGCGCGCGAGGAGTCCGCGCGCGCCGACGGCATCGAGGTCGTGACCATCGTGACGCCCAACGACCAGCACGCGGCCGTGGCCGAGGCCTTTCTCGAGGCCGGCACCCACGTGATCTGCGACAAGCCCGTGACCACCACGGTCGCGGACGCGCAGCGGCTGCAGGCGATCGCGCAGGCGCACGGCCGCATCTTCGCCGTGACCTACAACTACACCGGCTACCCCATGGTGCGCCAGGCGCGCCGCATGGTGCGCGACGGCGAGCTGGGCGAGATCCGGCTGGTGCAGGTCGAGTACCCCCAGGACTGGCTGACCGAGCAACTCGAGACCACCGGCCAGAAGCAGGCGGCCTGGCGCACCGACCCGCGGCGCTCGGGCCCGGGCGGCTGCATCGGGGACATCGGCACGCACGCCTACCAGCTCGCGGGCTTCATCGCGGGCATGCAGCCCTCGCAGCTGTGCGCCGAACTCAGCACCTTCGTGCGCGGCCGCGCGCTCGACGACAACGTGCAGATCATGCTGCGCTATGCCAACGGCGCGCGCGGCATGCTCTGGGCCAGCCAGGTCGCGCCGGGCAACGAGAACGCGCTGCGCATCCGCGTCTACGGCAGCCGCGCCGGGCTCGAGTGGCAGCAGGAGCAGCCCAACAGGCTGCAGGTGTCGCGCTTCGGCGAGGCGCCGCAGACCCTCTCGCGCGGCAGCGGCACGGCCCATGCGGACGCGGCCCGCGTCACGCGCCTGCCCGCGGGCCATCCCGAGGGCTACTTCGAAGGCTTCGCCACGCTCTACAGCGAGATCGGCCATGCCATCCGCGCGGCGCGCGACGGCCGCGCGCCGGCTCAGGAAGTGAACTTCCCGACGCTGGAGGACGGCATCCACGGCGTCGCCTTCATCGAAGCGGCCATCCGCTCGTCCGCCGGCGGCGGCCTCTGGGTCGGTGTGTGAGATGAGCCTGCACGTCCGCTTCGACGCGATCACGAAGACCTTCGGGCCGGTGCAGGTGCTGCACGGCGTGAGCTTCGACATCGCGCCCGGCACCGTGCTGGGCCTGCTCGGGGAGAACGGCGCGGGCAAGTCCACGCTGATGAAGATCCTCTCGGGCTACGAGGTCCCCAGCGGCGGCACGCTGTCGATCGACGGCCAAGCGCGCGCTTTCCGGAGCTCGCGCGACGCGGAGGACGCGGGCGTGGTGCTGATCCACCAGGAGTTCAACCTGGCCGAGGATCTCACGGTGGTGCAGAACATCTTCCTCGGACGCGAGCAACGCCGGGGCTGGCGGCTCGACGACGAGGGCATGCGCCGCGCGGCGCAGGAGGCGCTGGGCGCGGTCGGGCTCGCGGTCGATCCCGACACCCGGGTGCGTGACCTGATCGTGGCCGAGAAGCAGCTGGTGGAGATCGCCAAGGCGTTGTCGCGCAGCGCGCGGCTGCTGGTGATGGACGAGCCCACGGCCACGCTCACGCCGTCCGAGAGCCAGCGGCTCTTCGGCCTGATCCGCACCCTGCGCGCGCAGGGCGTGACCATCGTCTACATCTCGCACAAGCTCGACGAGGTCGCACGGATCACCGACGAGATCGTGGTCATGCGCGACGGCCGCTTCGTCATGCGCGGGCCGACCGCGCAGCATTCGCGCCAGCAGATGGCGAACCTGATGGTCGGGCGCGAACTCTCCAACATGTTCCCCGTGCGGCGCCAGCCTGGGCCGGCGGCGCCGCTGCTGGCCGTGCGCGGGCTGAACGTGCCGGGCTGGGCGCGCGACGTGAGCTTCGAGGTGCGGCCCGGCGAGATCCTCGGCTTCGCCGGGCTGGTGGGCGCGGGCCGCACCGAACTGTTCGAAGGGCTGCTGGGCCTGCGCGCGCGCGAGGGCGGCACCGTCGAGATCGAAGGGGAAGCGGTCGCCTTCGCCGATCCGCGTGCCGCGGCGCGCGCCGGCCTCACCTACCTGAGCGAAGACCGCAAGGGCTGCGGCCTGCACGTGCGGCTGCCGCTGCAGGACAACCTCACGCTGATGGACCTGGACCGCCACGCGCACCCCTGGCTCGACCGCCGCTCCGAAGCCGCGGCGCTGACGCGCGCGGTGGCGGACTTCGGCATCCGCACGCGCGACCTGGGCGCGCGCGCCGGCGCCCTGTCGGGCGGCAACCAGCAGAAGCTGGCGATGGCCAAGGTGCTGCAGCCCGGCCCGCGCGTGGTGGTGCTGGACGAGCCCACGCGCGGCGTCGACGTCGGCGCCAAGCGCGACATCTATTTCCTGATCGACCAGCTGGCGGCCGCGGGCCGTGGCGTGGTCGTCATCTCGTCGGAGCTGATGGAACTGATCGGCCTGTGCCACCGCGTCGTCGTGATGCGTGCCGGCACGGTCCAGGCCACGCTCGACGCCGACCACCTGACCGAAGAGGAGCTCATCGCGCATGCCACCGGCACCCACTGACAGCCTGACGCCGCCCATCGGCGTCGACCCGACGACGACCCCGCCGGCGCGCCGCGGCGGCACGCCCTGGCGCCAGCGCCTGCGCGAGGTCGGGCCGATCGCCGGCCTGGTGCTGCTGTGCATCGCGGGCACGCTGCTCAACCCCGACTTCGCGACCTGGGACAACGCGATGAACGTGCTGACCCGCACGGCCTTCATCGGCATCATCGCGGTGGGCATGAGCTTCGTCATCATCAGCGGCGGCATCGACCTCTCGGTGGGCTCGATGGCGGCGCTGATCGCGGGCTGCATGATCCTGGTGATGAACGCGCTGGCGCCGCACATCGGCTCGCCGGTGACGGCGGTGCTGCTGGGCATGGCGGTGGCGCTGGTGCTGGGCGCGTCCTTCGGCCTGGCCCATGGCCTGCTCATCACCAAGGGGCGCATCGAACCCTTCATCGTGACGCTGGGCACGCTCGGCATCTTCCGCGCCTACCTCACCTACTTCGCCAACGGCGGCGCGATCACGCTCGACGGCACGCTGTCGGACGTCTACAGCCCGGTGTACTACGCGAGCTGGCTCGGCATCCCGGTGCCGATCTGGGTCTTCGCGGCGATGGCGCTGGCGGGCGCCTTCCTGCTGAACCGCACGCGCTACGGCCGCTACGTGCAGGCCATCGGTTCCAACGAGCAGGTGGCGCGCTACTCGGCGGTGGCGGTCGACCGCGTGAAGATCCTCACCTACGTGCTGCTGGGCTGCTGCGTGGCGGTGGCCACGCTGCTCTACGTGCCGCGCCTGGGCTCGGCCTCGCCCACCACCGGGCTGCTCTGGGAGCTCGAGGCGATCGCCGCCGTGATCGTGGGCGGCACCGCGCTCAAGGGCGGCGAGGGCCGCATCCTCGGCACCGTGATCGGCGCCGTGCTGCTCTCCGTCATCAGCAACCTATTGAACCTGACCAGCATCATCAGCGTGTACCTGAACGCGGCTGTGCAGGGCTTCGTGATCATCATCGTGGCCTTTCTGCAAAGAGGCCGGCGATGACGATTCGCGCGTGGGCCAGCCGGCCGCGCGCGGACTTTGGCGCCCAAGAAAACCCATCAGGAGACATATCATGGACAGAAGGCTTTTTTCCGCAATGGCACTCGCAGCGTGTGCGCTGTGCTCCACCGCGTCCCTTGCCGACAGCAAGTCGGTGATGGGCGTGTCCGTCCCCGCCGCCACGCACGGCTGGACCGGCGGCGTCGTGTACTGGGCCAACCGCACCAAGGCCGAACTGGAGAAGCAGTACCCCGGCATGAAGGTGTTCGTGAAGACGGCCGGCTCGGCCACCGAGCAGGCCAACCAGATCCAGGACCTGCAGACGGTCAACAAGATCGACACGCTGGTGATCCTGCCCTTCGAGTCGGCGCCGCTGACCAAGCCGGTGGCGCAGGTCAAGGGCAAGGGCGTGTTCGTGACCGTGGTCGACCGCGGCCTGACCGACCCGGGCGCCCAGGACGCCTACGTGGCGGGCGACAACCCGGGCTTCGGCAAGGTCGCGGCCGAGTACATGGCCAAGGCCATGGGCGGCAAGGGCAACCTCGTGATCCTGCGCGGCATTCCGACCGTGATCGACAACCAGCGCGTGGATGCCTTCAACGAGGTCATGAAGGCGAATCCCGGCATCAAGGTGCTCGACGCCAAGCACGGCAACTGGAACCGCGACGACGCCTTCAAGGTGATGCAGGACTACCTCACGCGCTTCAAGCAGATCGACGCGGTCTGGGCCTCGGACGACGACATGGCCGTCGGCGTGCAGAAGGCGATCGAGCAGGCCAAGCGCAGCGACGTGAAGCTGGTCGTGGGCGGCGCCGGGTCCAAGGACTACATCAAGAAGGTGATGGACGGCGACAAGATCGTCTCGGCCGACGTGACCTACGCCCCGAGCATGATCGCCGACGCCATGAAGATGACGGCCGAGGCCCGCGCGAGCGGCAAGCCGATGGCCGCCTCGACCATCATCCCCTCGGTGCTGGTCACCAAGGACAACGCGGCGAAGTACTACTTCCCGGATTCGCCGCACTGAGGACGCGCCGGCCGCACGCGGTCAATGGTTGTGCCGCGGCGTCTTCTCGGAGATGCGCTGGAAGGACAGCGCGAAGTCCATCGTCGCGCCATCCACCAGCTGCCCGGTCTTCTCGCGATAGAGCGCCTCCCAGGGCGAATGGCTCGCGGGCACGGGCGGTGCCGGCAGCTCGCGGCGCCGGCGCTCGATCTCCTCGGGTGCCACCAGCGCGTCGCAGCGGCGCGCGTTGAGATCGACCCGGACCCGGTCGCCGGTCTGCAGCCAGCTCAGGCCGCCGCCCACCGCGCTCTCGGGCGAGACGTGCAGGATCGACGGGCTGTCCGCCGTCCCCGACTGGCGGCCGTCGCCCAGCGTGGGCAGCGTCATGATGCCGCGCTGGATCAGCGCATCGGGCGGCTGCATGTTGACCACCTCTGCCGAGCCGGGCCAGCCGATCGGTCCCGCTCCGCGCATCACCAGGATGCAGCCCTCGTCGATGGCCAGGGCCGGATCGTTGATGCGCCGGTGGTAGTCGTCCGAACTCTCGAACACCACGGCCCGCGCCTCGAAGATGCCCTCCTCGCCCGGCCGGTTCAGGTAGTGCTCGCGGAAGCGCTCGGAGATCACCGAGGTCTTCAGGATCGCGAAGTCGAACAGGTTGCCCTTGAGCACCACGAAGCCGGCCTGCTGCATCAGCGGCGCCGCGAAAGGAAGGATCACTTCGCGGTCGCTGGCCTCGCGGCCCTGCAGGTTCTCGTCGACGGTCTTGCCGGTGACGCTCAGGCACCCGCCGTGCAGCCGCCCCGCCTGCTGCAGCTCCCACATCACGGCCGGCACGCCGCCCGCGCGGAAGAAGCGCTCGCCCAGGTAGCGGCCCGCCGGCTGCATGTTGACCAGCAGCGGCAGGTCGTAGGCGTGGTCGGTCCAGTCCTGCGCCTGCAGCTCGACGCCGGCATGGCGCGCCATGGCCATGATGTGCACCTGCGAATTGCTGGAGCCGCCGGCACAGCTGACCACCGACAGCGCGTTGAGGAAGCTCTCGCGGGTCAGGATGCGCGAAGGCCGCAGGTCCTCGAAGGCCATCTCGACGATGCGCCGGCCGGTCTCGTAGGCCATCTGGCCGCGCTCGCGGTACGGCGCGGGAATGGCCGCGCAGCCCGGCAGCGACATGCCCAGCGCCTCGGCCACGGCATTCATGGTGGACGCGGTCCCCATGGTGCTGCAGTGGCCCGCCGAGGGGGCGCTGCTGCAGGCGCGCTGCAGGAACTCTTCCTCGTCGATCTCGCCGGCCGCGAGCTGCCGGCGGCTGCGCCAGATCACGGTGCCCGAGCCCACCAGTTCGCCGCCATGCCAGCCGTCGAGCATCGGCCCGCCCGAGAGCACGATGGCCGGGATGTCGACCGTGGAGGCGGCCATCAGGCCCGCGGGCGTGGTCTTGTCGCAGCCGGTGGTGAGCACCACCGCATCGATCGGGTAGCCGTACAGGATCTCGACCAGGCCGAGGTAGGCCAGGTTGCGGTCCAGCGCCGCCGTGGGCCGGCGGCAGTTCTCGAAGATCGGATGCACCGGGAACTCCATCGGGATGCCGCCGGCATCGCGGATGCCGTCGCGCACGCGGCGCGCCAGGTCCAGGTGGATGCGGTTGCAGGGCGAGAGGTCGCTGCCGGTCTGCGCGATGCCGATGATGGGCCGCCCCGAGCGCAGCTCTTCGGGCGTCAGCCCATAGTTCATGAAGCGCTCGAGATACAGCGCGGTCATGTCCGAGCGCTCCGGATCCGCGAACCATTCGCGGGAGCGCAGCGGGCGGCGGGGGATCTTTTCCATAGGGTTCTTTTCTTGAAATGGGAACGGTGACCAGGCACCGGGATTCATGTCGCGTTCGACGAGAGCGCGAACACCCGTGCGTCGAACACCGTGTGGAAGACCGCGCCTTCGAACATCTCGAGCAGCGCGCGCGAGGCCTGCTGGCTTTCGCGGCGGACCGGCGAGGCCAGGGCGGCCGCGATGTCCTCGTGGCTGTCGAAGTGCATGACGAGCACCAGCGGCAGCGCGGGGTCCGCCACGTCGCTCTGGTGCTGGCGCAGCACGCGCACGTCCCGCACGGCGGGAAAACGCGTCCACAGCGGCACCATGCGTTCATCGACATGGCGATGGAACGCGTCTTCCATGCCCGGCCTGATGCGTCCGTTGAAGAAGGCGCAGCGCACGAGCCGTGGCAGGTCTGTTGTCATGGAGATGACCGCGCCTCAGCCGCGCCCGACGAAGGGCATGTGGCTGGCCATCACGTTCATCGACAGCACGTTGGCCTCCAGCGGCAGGCTGTCCATGTACAGGATCGCGCGCACCACGTTGTCCATGCCCATGCGCGGCTCCGCCTTGAGCGACCCGTCAGCCTGCAGCGTGCCCTGGGCCATGAGCGCGCTCATGTCGCTGACCACGTTGCCGATGTCGATCTGCCCGCAGGCGATGTTGTAGGGACGCCCGTCGAGCGATGCGGCCTTGGTCAGGCCGGTGATGGCGTGCTTGGTCGCGGTGTAGGGCGCGGCCTGCGGCCGCGGCGCATGCGCCGAGATCGAGCCGTTGTTGATGATCCGGCCGCCCTGGGGCGACTGCTTCTTCATCAACCGGAACGCGCCCTGCGCGCACAGGAAGGCGCCGGTGAGGTTCACGTTCACGGCCTGGACCCAGTGCGCGTACTCGATGTCTTCCAGCGAACGCTGCGGCGTGAACACGCCGGCGTTGTTGAACAGCAGGTCCAGCCGGCCCCATGTCGCCTCGATGGTGCCGAACAGGCGGCCCACCGCATCGACGTCGCTGATGTCGCAGGGCACGACCAGCGCGCGGTCGGCCGCGCCCGCACCCGCGCTGTCGACGACATCCTGCAATGCCTGCGCCTTGCGGGCGGCCAGCACGACCCGGTAGCCGGCCTCGAGCAGGCCCAGCGCGACACTGCGCCCGATGCCCGAGCTGGCGCCCGTCACCAACGCGATCTTCGGGTTCATGGTCGACTCCATGCGCGCGTGACCTGGCGCTGCTCGCCCAGGCCCTCGATGCCGACCTGCATCACGTCGCCGGCCTTCAGGTAGACCGGCGGCTTCTGGCCCAGGCCGACGCCGGGCGGCGTGCCCGTGCTGATGATGTCGCCGGGCAGCAGGGTCATGAACTGGCTGATGTAGCTGACCAGGTGGGCCACGCCGAAGATCATGGTGGCCGTGCTGCCGTTCTGGTACGTGCGCTGGTTGACCTTCAGCCACAGGCGCAGCGCCGCCGGATCCGGCACCTCGTCGGGCGTCACCAGCCACGGTCCCACGGGCGAGAAGGTGTCGCAGCCCTTGCCCTTGTCCCATTGGCCGCCGCGCTCGAGCTGGAACGCGCGCTCGGAGACATCGTTGACCACGCAGTAGCCGGCCACGTGGGCCAGCGCGTCCTGCGCGTCCACATAGGAGGCACGGGAACCGATGACCACGCCGAGCTCGACTTCCCAGTCGGTCTTCTCCGAGTCGCGCGGGATCACGACCTCGTCGTCCGGCCCGGTGAGCGAGCTGGTGGCCTTGAGGAACAGCACCGGCTCCTGCGGGATCGGCATGTTGGATTCGGCCGCGTGGTCCGCATAGTTGAGGCCCACGCAGACGATCTTCGACACCGAGGCCACGGGCACGCCGAAGCGCGTCCCCGCGGGCACCTCGGGCAGTCGGTCGACGTCCAGCGCCCGCAGCGCGGCCAGGCCCGCGGGCGACAGCACCTCGGCCGTGATGTCGGACACCACGCCCGACAGGTCGCGAATGCGCCCCTGCACGTCCACCAGGCCCGGCTTCTCCTGGCCTGCCGTGCCCCACCTGATCAGCTTCATTTGAAATTCCTCGGTTCGAAAAATGGATGGAACGCGCGGGGTCAGTTCGACCAGCCGCCGTCGATGACGTGAATGGCACCGGTCGTGAAGGCCGACTCGTCCGACGCCAGGTAGGTGACCAGCGCCGCGATCTCCTCGGCGCGGCCGACGCGCCCCAGCGGCTGGCGCGCGACGAAGGCAGAGCGCACCTGCGCTTCGTCCTGGCCCGTGGCCCGGGCCTGGGAGGCGATGCGATCGTTGAGCGACGGCGACTCGACCGTGCCCGGACAGATCGCGTTGCACCGGATGCCGGCAGCGACGAAGTCGGCCGCGACGGCCTTGGTCAGCCCGATGACGGCGGCCTTGGTGGCGCCATAGACGAAGCGGTTCGGCACGCCCTTCACGCTGGAGGCCGCCGAGGCCATGTTGATGAGCGAGCCGCCCTGCCCCGCCGCCAGCATGGCCGGCAGGAACGCGCGGATCGTGCGGTACATCGACTTCACGTTGAGATCGAAGCCGAAGTCCCAGTCCGCCTCGGTGCACTGGAGGATGTTGCCGCCATGCACGAAGCCCGCGCAATTGAAGAGGCCGTCGATGCGGCCCAGTTGCGTCGCGAAGGCACCGACGGCCGCGTCGCTGCGCACATCGAGGGGCGCGATCCGCACGTCGCTGCCCTGGGGCACCTGAGCCTTCAGGTCGGCCAGCCCGGCCTCGTCCACGTCGGTCGCCCACACCTGCGCGCCTTCGGCGGCCAGCATCAAGGCGGACGCCCGGCCGATGCCCTTGGCTGCCGCGGTGACGACGATCTTCTTTCCTGCTACGCGATCACGCATGCGCGATGTCCTTTCGATGGTGGTTCTTGCGGCCGTCCTCACCGGAGGAGGGCCGCGGATGGTTCAGTGGATGGCGTCGCGCAGGTCGCTGAGATCGCGCCCGCGGGTCTCGGTGGACATGGCGACGCCGATCAGGGTCAGCGCCGACAGTGCGGCCATGTAGGCACCCATGACCCAGAACGCGCCGCCGGCCACGCCGATCAGGTAGATGCCCAGGATGGGGGCCAGCCCGCCCGACAGCATGGCGCCCAGTTCTCTGGACAGCGCCACGCCCGAGTAGCGGTAGCGGTTGCCGAACAGTTCCGCGAAGTGCGCGCACTGGGCGCCGAGCATGCTGTTGGCCCCGATGGCCAGGCCGCCGAACATCGCGATGGCGACCCACATCATTTCGCCCGTGTTGACCATCCACCAGGCCGGGAAGGCCCAGAGCAGCATGAAGATCGCGCCGAAGCGGTAGATGGTCTTGCGGCCGTAGCGGTCGGACAGCGCGCCGAACATCGGCGTGGTGATGACGCTCGACAGGGTCGCGATCAGCGCGGCGCTGGTGCCGATCTTGGTGAGGCTGGCGGCCGGCACGCCCAGCCTCGTCGCCACGGTGCCGCCGAGGAAGGCGATCACGATGGTGGTGTAGATGGTCGAGCCGCCCTGCTCGGCCAGGCGCATGAGCACCGCCGCCAGCACTGGCCGGCGGGCTTCCTTGAGCACCAGCTTCATGGGGGACTGCGCCACCTTGTGCGTGCCTTCGAGCTTGACGAAGGTCGGGCTCTCGCGAAGCCGCAGGCGGATCCAGACCGCCACGCCGATCAGCACGATGCTGGCCAGGAACGGAATGCGCCAGCCCCATGCCAGGATCGTCTCCTGGTCCATCAGGTGCTGCATCACGCTGAAGGTCGCGGTCGCGATGCCGAAGCCCGCGAAGATGCCCACGAAGGGCAGCGCCGCAAAGAAGCCGCGCCGCGACGCGGGCGCCACCTCGGCCATCAGCGTCGAGGCGCCGGCCTGCTCGGCACCGGCGCCGAAGCCCTGCACCAGCCGCAGGATCACCAGGCCGACGGCCCCCATCGGACCGGCCGGCAGCAGGCCGATCAAGGTGGTCGAGATGCCCATGATCGCGATCGTCACCAGCAGCACGAACTTGCGCCCCTTGCGATCGCCCAGCGAGCCGAAGAACAGGCCGCCCAGGGGCCGCGCGAGAAAACCCACGCCGTAGGTCGCAAAGCTGGCGAGCAGGCCGGCGCTGGCGTCGAGCGTGGAGAAGAAGACCCGGCTGAAGATCAGCGCGGTGGCCAGGCCGAAGATGGCGAAGTCGTAGTACTCGAGCGCGCTGCCCACCGAGCTGGTCAGGATCGCGCGCCGGAGCTGGCTGGCCGAAACGGGGGCCTTGTCACCGGCCTGTGCATCGCTGGCCTGCGATGCCTGCGGCATCGACCTCCCCGGCAGGGCACCGGGCTGATATCTCGCTGTCATTCATGTCTCCTGTTTCGATCCGTGTGTGCCAACCCGAGGCATGGCCGCCATGCCAGACACCCGACGCGGCCGCTCCGGCGTTGCCACCGAAGGATCCTCGTCACCGTCTGCAAATCGCCCACCAGGCAGCCCGGGTTCGCGTAAAATTGGTTACCGGTATCCGCAGCGACTGAAATCTATCACGAGGAATTTAGGATGCACAAGGAAGAGTTGTTAGTGGTTTCCCGATACCCGGAATCGGACATGGCATGGTTGGCGCAGCACTACACGCTGCATGTGCTGGCGGATACGACCGACCGCGCCGCCTTGCTGGCGGACGTCGCACCCCGTGTGCGCGTGCTGGCGACGAATGGCGAATCGGGCGCCGATGCCACCCTGATCGATGCGCTGCCGAAGCTCGAGGTGATCGTCTCGTACGGCGTGGGCGTGGACGCCATCGACCTCGCGCATGCCGCGCGGCGCGGCATCCGTGTCACGAACACCCCGGAGGTCCTGACGGGCGACGTCGCCGATTTCGGCATCGCCTTGATGCTCGCGATCGCACGCCAGATCCCGCAGAACGATGCGCTCGTGCGGGCCGGGCAATGGGGCACGGCCTCGTTTCCGCTGACCACGCGCATGTTCGGCAAGCGCCTGGGCATCGTGGGACTCGGTCGCGTCGGCCGCGCGGTCGCGCGTCGTGCCGAGGCCTTCGACATGAAGATCGCCTACCACGACCGCATCCGTTTCGAGGACGTCGCCTACGACTACCACCCCAGCGCGGCGGCGCTGGCGCGGGAGGTGGATTTCCTCATGGTCTGTGCCGCGGCCGACCAGATCCCGCGCGGCGCGATCGGCCTCGAGGTGTTCGACGCGCTAGGGCCCGAGGGCATCCTCGTCAACGTCGCGCGCGGCAGCATCATCGACGAACCGGTGCTGCTGGCGTACCTGCGCGAGCGGCGCATTCGCGGCGCCGCGCTCGACGTCTACTGGAACGAGCCCGCGATCGACCTGCGCTGGCGCTCCCTGCCCAACGTCGTGCTGCAGGCGCACCGGGCCAGCGCCACGGTTGAAACCCGGGCTGCCATGGCCCAGCTGGTGCGCGACAACCTGGCGGCCTGCTTCGGCGGCAGGCCGCTGGTCACCGAGTTCACCGGCCATCTCGCCAAGGCCTGAGCGCGGCCGGGTTCGCGCAGACATCCCTGCCGCACCCGGACCTGCTTCTTCGGCGCGAGGGCCTCAGGCGCTCTCGCGCTGAATGATCTCGTAGGGAATGCGGACCAGGCGCGGCACATCGTGCAATTCGCGGGCGAACGATGCGAGCTCGCGGCGCGATGTGTTGGGCGGCTCCGAGCCGTCGATCGCGGCCAGGAGCGATTGCCCGGCGGAACGCCCGATGCCGTAGGGGTCCACGGACACCGTGGTGATCGTCGGGTAGCAATGGCGCGAGATCTCGAAATCGCCAAAGCCGGCCACCGCGACGTCGCCGGGGACCGAGAGCCCGCGACGGTGGCAGGCCATGATCACGCCGAAGGCATGGATGTCGCTGTTGCACACGATGGCGTCGGTGTCGGGCCATTGCTCAAGCAACTGGCCCAACGCCGCGGCGCCGTGGCCCATCGCGGTGCCATGGGCCATGTCGGCGGTCCATTCGGTTCGGCTGATCTCGCGCGGCCCGTGCAGTCCGGCTTCGCGCACGGCGTCGAGATAGCCGTTGCGTCGCGCCGTGCCGCGCAGGTCCAGGTGCGATGCGCTGCTGACGAACGCAATGTGCTTGTAGCCGCGCTCATAGAGATAGCGCGTCATGGCAGCGGCGGCATCGGCATTCGAGAAGCCCACCACGCGGTCGATGGGCCGGCTGGGAATCTCCCAGGTCTCCACCACCGGGATGTGGGCGCCCCGCAGCAGCGAGCGCGCCTTGGTCGTGTGCTGTCCGCCCGTCAGCACGACGCCGCGCGGCTGGTGACTCAGCAGCGTGCGGATCAACGATTCCTCCCGGTCCGGCAGGTAGTCCGTGTGGGCCAGCAGCAAGCGCATGTTGCGCGTCTCGACCACGTCGTTGATGCCCTGCGTCATCTCCGCGAAGTTCGAGCTCGACAGCGAAGGCACGAGCACCGCCACCATGTTGGTGCGGCCCGACGAAAAAGCGCCCGCCACCGCGTCGGCCACATAGCCTGTCCGGCGTACCGCGTCCATCACGCGAGCGCGGGTGTCTTCGCCCACATGCTGCCCGGTGAGCACGCGCGACACCGACATCTTGGACACGCCGGCCAACTGCGCCACGTCGGCCATGCGAATCGGCGCAGGGGGAGAAGAATTTTTACTGGAACTCATAACTTTCAAGTAGACCGAGCACGACGCTCCCGGGGGATTTCGAACACGCGCCTGGCAAGCGCCTGACGCCGCCCCACCAATGACCGACGACATGCATTCGACTCGAGCGTATCAGCCGGCCGACAAGACACGCGCAGCGGCGGCGCGCGAAGCCCGAAGACGCCAACGGCGCAGGAGGTATTCGAACGACCTGGCTTGCATCTCTATCGGATTCGCTCGGATGGCCCCCCGAACGCCCCACCGGACCCTTGGCAGCAAGAAAAGCACAACGGGAGCGCACGCAAAAAAGCCACCCGAAGGTGGCTTTTTTCATTGAGGGAAATCCTCAAAATACTGGCGGAGTGGACGGGACTCGAACCCGCGACCCCCGGCGTGACAGGCCGGTATTCTAACCAACTGAACTACCACTCCTGGTAGACAACGTTCGCTCCTTGCGGAGCCGAGTGCTGACGACTCGTACCTGCTTCACTCGCGTGAAACTGGCGACCCTACGGGGATTCGAACCCCGGTAGCCACCGTGAAAGGGTGGTGTCCTAGGCCTCTAGACGATAGGGTCAAAACCTTGGGAACCGCGCTGCGATCAGCGCCTGTCCTTTGCTCTTGCGAGACTTGTTCGGCACAAAAAAATACCCACTTGCAGTGGGCACTTCCGAGGCGAACCTCGTGAACCTTGGCGGAGTGGACGGGACTCGAACCCGCGACCCCCGGCGTGACAGGCCGGTATTCTAACCAACTGAACTACCACTCCTGGTAGACAACGTTCACTCCTTGCGGAGCCGAGTGCTGACGACTCGTTGCCTGAATCACTTGCGTGAAACTGGCGACCCTACGGGGATTCGAACCCCGGTAGCCACCGTGAAAGGGTGGTGTCCTAGGCCTCTAGACGATAGGGTCAAAACCTTAGGAACCGTGCTGAGATCAGCACTTGTCTTCTTCAATACTCTCGACACTTAATGGTGGAGGTAAGCGGGATCGAACCGCTGACCTCTTGCATGCCATGCAAGCGCTCTCCCAGCTGAGCTATACCCCCGTGTGGGTGTCGAGCCTCGAATTATAGCCCGAAAAATCAGGCCCTTTTCAAACGTTCGATAACTTTTTCGCGGGAAAAAATTTCGATCACTGAATCGAGGGACGGTGTCTGCGATGTTCCCATCACAAGCATTCGTACTGGCATCGCCAACACCGGCATTTTCAATGCATGTGCGGCGAGAACTTCCTTAATCATAGCTGCGATTGAGGCCCGATCCCAGGCGACCGTCATCAATTTTTCAACGAGTGTGGCGATGGCCGGCTTCACCGCGTCGGTGAGGTGCTGCGCGCGATCGGCATCGCTCACCGTGATGTCCGCGTAGAAGGCCGAAGCCCAGTCGGCCAGGGCCACCGTGGTCTCGCAACGGTCCTTGAACAGCGTGCAGATCGCGCTCAGGCGTTCGTCGGCCACGATGCCGCGCTTGTGCAATTGCGCGGCCACCAGCGGCGCGAGTTCGTCGCCGGTCCTGGCCTTGATGTACTGCGCGTTGACCCAGGCCAGCTTGGCCGCATCCCACTGCGCGGGACTCTTCGACAGGTGCGAGCCGTCGAACCAGCTCACCATCTGCTCGCGCGTGAACAGCTCGTCGTCGCCGTGGCTCCAGCCCAGGCGCGCGAGGTAGTTCAGCATGGCCTCGGGCAGGTAGCCGTTCTCTTCGTAGGCGGTGACGCTCACCGCGCCGCGGCGCTTCGACAGCTTCTGGCCGTCGTCGCCCAGGATCACCGGCACATGGCCGAAGGCCGGCAGCGCTGCGCCCAGCGCGCGGAAGATGTTGATCTGCCACGGCGTGTTGTTGATGTGCTCGTCGCCGCGGAACACATGCGTGATGGCCATGTCCCAGTCGTCGACCACCACCGCGAAGTTGTAGGTCGGCACACCGTCGGGCCGCAGGATGATCAGGTCGTCGATCTCGCGGTTGTTGATGGTGATCTCGCCCTTGACCAGGTCGTGCCAGCTCACGTCGCCTTCGGGCGGATTGCAGAAGCGCACCACCGGCGGCACGCCTTCGGGCACGGGCGGCAGCACCTTGCCGGGCTCGGGGCGCCAGCGGCGGTCGTACAGCGTCTTCTCGTTGCGCGCACGTTGCGCCTCGCGCATCTCCTCGAGCTCGGCCGGCGAGCAGTAGCAGTGGTAGGCCTTGCCCTCGGCGATCAGCTGCGCGACCACTTCGCGGTAGCGCTCGAGGCGCTGCATCTGGTAGATCGGGCCTTCGTCGTAATCCAGGCCCAGCCAGTGCATCGACGCCAGGATCTGGTCGGTCGAGTCCTGCGTGGAACGGGCCACGTCGGTGTCCTCGATGCGCAGCACGAACTCGCCGCCGTGGTGGCGCGCAAAGGCCCACGAATAGAGCGCGGTGCGGGCCGTGCCCAGGTGGAGGAAGCCGGTGGGCGACGGTGCGATGCGGGTTCTAACTTTGCCGGTCATGTGTTGCTCAGGAATTCAGGGTGCAGAGGCCGCGCTGCAGGTCGGCCGTGATGTCGTCGATGTACTCGAGGCCGACCGCGAGGCGGATCAGCCCCTGGCCGATGCCCGCGGCCTGGCGCTGCGCTTCGGTGAGGCGGCCGTGCGAGGTCGTGCCGGGGTGGGTGATGATGGTCTTGGTGTCGCCCAGGTTGGTGGCGATGCTCACGACACGCGTGCTGTTGATCACGTGGAAGGCGTTGGCGCGTGCGGTCTCCGGGTCGTCGCCGACCACGTCGAAGGACACCACCGCCCCGCCCTGCCCCGACTGCTGGCGCATCGCGAGTTCGTGCTGCGCATGCGAGGCCAGGCCGGGGTAGTGGACGCGCGTGACCCCCGGCTGTTGTTCGAGCCACTGCGCCACGGCCAGCGCATTGGCGCACTGTGCCTTCATGCGGATGCCCAGCGTCTCCATGCCCTTGAGCACCACCCATGCGTTGAAGGGCGACAGCGCCATGCCGGCGGTGCGGACCACCGGGCCGAACACGTCGACGATGAGCTTCGACGGCCCGCAGATCGCGCCGGCCATCACGCGGCCCTGGCCGTCGAGGTACTTGGTGCCCGAATGGATCACGAGGTCGGCACCGAGCTCGGTCGGGCGCTGCAGAATCGGCGTGCAGAAGCAGTTGTCGACCGCCAGCAGCGCGCCCGCGCCATGGGCCAGGTCGGCCAGCGCGCGGATGTCGCAGACCTCGGTCAGCGGGTTGGTCGGCGTCTCGGCGAACAGCAGTTTCGTGTGGGGCTTGAGCGCGGCGCGCCATTCGGCGACGTCGGTCTGCGAGACGAAGGTGGTCTCGACGCCGAACTTGGCGAACTCCTTGCCGAACAGGTTCAGCGTCGAGCCGAACACCGAGCGCGAGCAGATCACGTGATCGCCAGCCTTGAGCAGGCCCATGCACATCATGAGGATCGCGCCCATGCCTGTCGAGGCGCCGATCGCGGCCTTGGTGCCCTCGAGCGCCGCCAGGCGCCGCTCGAAGCTGGCCACCGTGGGGTTCGAGGTGCGCGAGTAGGTGAAGCCCTCCTCGGTGCCGGCGAAGCGGCGCATCGAGGTCTCGGCGTCGGGCTGCACGAAGCCGCTGGTCAGGAACAGCGCTTCGGAATGCTCGCCATGCTGGCTCGGCGCCAGGCCGGTGCGCAGCGCGAGCGTGTCGCGGTGCAGGCCTTCGGGCAGGGTGCGATCGGTCACGGGGGGCCTCTTGTTCAGCTCGGGTTGGGCAGGGACAGGCGCGACGAGTCTTCCTCGGTTTCCTCGATGCGCGGACGGCTGCCGTTCATGCGGTTGATGGCATCGGTGTCGATGTCGCCCGTGACGTACACGCCGTCGAAGCAGGAGGCATCGAAGCCCGCGAGCTTGGGGTTGAGCGAGCCGATGGCGCGCTTCATGGCCTCGACGTCCTGGTAGATCAGCGCATCGCAACCGATCAGCTCGCGGATCTGCTCGATGGTGCGGTCGTGCGCCACCAGTTCATCCTTGGTCGGCATGTCGATGCCGTAGACGTTGGGGTAGCGCACCGGCGGCGCCGCGCTCGCGAGGTAGACCTTGCGCGCGCCGGCGTCGCGCGCCATCTGCACGATCTCGCGGCTGGTGGTGCCGCGCACGATCGAGTCGTCGACCAGCATCACGTTGCGGCCCTTGAACTCGCTCGCGATCACGTTGAGCTTCTGGCGCACCGACTTCTTGCGCACGCCCTGCCCCGGCATGATGAAGGTGCGGCCCACGTAGCGGTTCTTCACGAAGCCTTCGCGGTACGGAATGCCCAGCAGGTGCGCAAGCTGCGTCGCGCTGGGCCGGCTCGATTCGGGGATCGGGATGATCACATCGATCTCGTTGGGCGGCACGGTCGAGACCACGCGCTTGGCCAGCGTCTCGCCGAGGTTCAGGCGCGCCTGGTAGACCGAGATGCCGTCGAGCACCGAGTCCGGACGCGCGAGGTAGACGAACTCGAAGATGCAGGGATTCAGGCTCGGCGACTCGGCGCACTGCATCGAATGCACCTTGCCCGCGAGGTCGATGAACACCGCTTCGCCGGGCTCGATGTTGCGTTCGAACACATGGCCCGAGCCTTCGAGCGCCACCGATTCGCTGGCTACCATCACGGTGCCGTCGGCCGGGTTGCGGCCCATGCACAGCGGGCGGATGCCGTAGGGGTCGCGGAAGGCGAGCAGGCCGTGGCCGGCGATCAGCGACACCACGGCATAGGAGCCGCGCAGGCGCTTGTGCATGCTCTTGACCGCCTCGAAGATCTCGGCCGGGTTCAGCGGCACGCCGCGCGAGGAGCGCTCGAGCTCGTGCGCGAGCACGTTGAGCAGCACTTCGGAGTCGCTCTCGGTGTTGGTGTGGCGGTGGTCGGTCGAGAACAGCTCGGCGCGCAGCGCATGGGCGTTGGTCAGGTTGCCGTTGTGCACCAGCACGATGCCGAAGGGCGCGTTCACGTAGAAGGGCTGGGCCTCTTCCTCGCTGTAGGCGTTGCCCGCGGTCGGGTAGCGCACCTGGCCCAGGCCGACGTCGCCCGGAAGCGCGCGCATGTTGCGGGTGCGGAACACGTCGCGCACCATGCCTTTGGCCTTCTGCATGAAGAACTTGCGTTCCAGCAGCGTGACGATGCCGGCCGCGTCCTGGCCGCGGTGCTGCAACAGCAGCAGCGCGTCATAGAGCAGCTGATTGACGGGCGCGTTGCTCACAACGCCGACGATTCCACACATGGGGTCTTTCCTTCTCAGGGCAGGTAACTGGCCAACTTCTCTGGCAATGCAGGCTTCAACCCCTGCAACGCCGCATCCAGGACGACTGCGCTGTGCGATTCGCGCCACCAGGCGCTGTCGCTCAACGTCAGCAAATGAACAACCACCGCCATCGCCAGCAGCGCCACCGCGCCGCGCGCCAGCCCGAAGGCCGCGCCGAGCAGGCGGTCGACCGGGCGCAGGCCCACCGCGGCGATCAGCCTGCGCGTCACCGAGGCCACCAGGCCCACGGCGAAGGCGGCGGCGACGAACAGCAGCACGAAGGCCAGCGCATAGCGCCACGAGGCCTCCGGGTCGCCATCGATGGGCAGCCAGGCCGCCAGGTCCGCCGCGAACCATTGCGCGCAGAAGAAGGCGACCACCCAGCCGGCCAGCGATATCACTTCGAACACCAGCCCGCGCACCAGGCCGAACATCAACGACACCGCGAGCAGCGCGACGGCGATCCAGTCGAGCAGGGCCACGTCGGCGCGCGGTGACTACAAGCTGAGGACGGCCGCGGGCAAGGACAAGCCCTTGACGCGACCCGCCGCGCGCTCCGCCTCGGCGCGCGAGGCGAAGGGACCGACCCGCACACGCGTGCGTTCGCCGTCGGCCGTCTTCGCGACGTTGGTGTAGGTCTTGAGCCCGGCCTTCTCGAGCTTCTGGCGCACGTCGCGCGCCTTCTCGGCTTCGGCGAAGGCGCCGACCTGCACCACGAAGCGGCCGTCGTCGTCGGTGGCGGCGGCGGGCTTCACGGCCGCCGCGGCGGCCGCGGCCGGCGGCTTGCCGTCGAGCAGCGCGCGGGCACGGGCCCCGTCGTCGGCCGGCGGCTTGGCCGCCACCGCGGGCTTGGGCTCGGGCTTGGTCTCGTGCCGGACCTCGGGCTTGGATTCGGGCTTGGGTTCGGGTTTCGGTTTGACTTCGGGCCGGGTCTCGGCCGGCGGCGCGGCCGCCACGGGCCGTTCGGACGGAAGCTCGCGGCCATCGGCGGTCTCGGTGATGATGCCGCCGGACGTGCCGCTGTTGCTGGCCACGCGGGTGCGGTTGTCGGGGGCCGGTGCCGCCGGCGCTGGCGCGGGAGCCGGCGCAGGCGCCTGTGCCACCGGGGCCGCGGGCGCGACCGGTGCCGGCAGCGGCGCAACCTTGTTGCGGTCGGGGATCTCGATCGGGATGTCGACCGCCACCGGGCGCGGCTGGGTGTCGAACAGCAGCGGGAAGCCGATCACGCCGACCAGCACCAGCACCGCGGCGCCCAGCAGGCGGTGGCGCGCGCGACGCCGCATGGCGTCCACGCTTTCGGCCGGCGCCGCCGCCACGCTGGCGTTGCGCCCTTCATTGGCGGGTTGGCCACGTGAGCGGAACTTGAAAAACGCCATGAGTTCGATCCCTGATGAGAGCAGCGCGGTGTGTGGTTGCGAAGGGCCCGGACACCCGCCGATCAGGCGCCTGAGAGCAGGTGTTTGGCCTGCAGGCGGGGCGTCCCGTGCTCGAGCACGCCACCCACCGTGAAGAACGATCCGAAGACCACGATTCTATCAGTGGGGCTTGCGGCATCGATGGCCGCCTGCAGCGCCGCCATGGGCCCGGCGTGCACGCTGCCGCTCGCGTCCTTGCGCGTGTTCTGGGCCTGCCACCGGGCCAGCAGGTCGGCCGCGGACGCCGCGCGCGGCGTGGGCAGGTCGGTGAAGTACCAGCGGTCGATCAGCGGGCCGATGCGCGCCAGCATCGGCGCCAGGTCCTTGTCGGCCATCACACCGAAGACGGCGTGGGTGGTGGGCGCGAAACCCATCGCGTCGAGGTTCTCGGCCAGCGCGGCCACCGCGTGGGCGTTGTGCGCCACGTCGAGCACCAGCGTGGGCTCGCCCGGCACGATCTGGAAGCGTCCCGGCAGTTCGACCATCGCCAGGCCGGTGCGCACCGCCTGAGCGGTGATCGGCAGCCGCTGGCGCAGCGCCTCGAGCGCGGCCAGCACGCCGGCCGCATTGAGCAACTGGTTGGCGCCGCGCAGCGCGGGATAGGCCAGCCCGCTGTAGCGGCGGCCCCGGCCGCTCCAGCCCCACTGCTGCTTGTCGCCCGAGACGTTGAAGTCATGGCCGAAGCGCCACAGGTCGGCGCCGATCGCCTGCGCATGGTCGATCACGCTCTGCGGCGGCACCGGGTCGCTGACGATGGCCGGGCGGCCGGCGCGCAGGATGCCGGCCTTCTCGAAGCCGATGCTCTCGCGGTCGGGGCCGAGGTACTCCATGTGGTCGAGGTCGATGCTGGTGATCACCGCGCAGTCGGCGTCGATGATGTTGACCGCGTCGAGCCGCCCGCCCAGGCCGACTTCGAGGATCGCGACGTCCGGCTTGCTGTCGGCCATGCAGCGCAGGATGGCCAGCGTGGTGAGTTCGAAGTAGGTCAGCGGGATCTCGGCGCGTGTCTGTTCCACGGCCTCGAAGTGCGGCACCAGTGCGGCGCCGTCGATGGCCTCGCCGTTGAGGCGGAGCCTTTCCTCGAAGCGCACCAGGTGCGGCGAGGTGAAGACGGCGGTGCGGTAGCCCGCGTGGCGCAGGATCGATTCCAGCATCGCGCAGGTCGAGCCCTTGCCGTTGGTGCCGGCCACGGTGATCACCGGGCAGTCGAAGGCCAGGCCCAGTCGCTGGGCCACGGCGCGGATGCGGTCCAGCCCGAGTTCGATGGTCTTGGGGTGCTGTTGCTCGGCGTGCGCGAGCCAGTCGGCGAGGGTTTTCATGGAGGCCGGGATTGTCGCCGACCTGCCGCGTTGGCATGATCCCGCCATGACAACAACCCTCTACGGCATCCCGAACTGCGACACCGTCAAGCGCGCCCGCGCCTGGCTCGACACCCACGGCGTGGGCTATCGCTTCCATGATTTCAAGAAGGAAGGCGTGCCCGAAGCCGAACTCGACCGGTGGCTGCAGGCCCCCGGCTGGGAGGCCCTGGTCAACCGCCGCGGCACCACCTGGCGCAAGCTGGACGACGCCACCCGGGCCACGGTGGTCGATGCGGCCTCGGCGCGCACGGTGCTGCTGGCGAACCCGAGCCTGATCAAGCGGCCCGTGGTGCACTGGGCCGGCCGGCCCGATGTCACAACCGGTTTCGATGCCGAGGGCTGGGCCGCCCTGGCCAAGACGGACAATTGAACCCGGCCGCGCCGATTGCATCCAACCGGGCCGAACGGGAGCCGTCCGCTCCCTTGTTGAAGGAGATTGCCATGCGCAACAAACTGTTTTCACCCGCTTCCGCTGCCGTGCTCGGCCTGTCGCTGGCGGCGGCCCTGGCCAGTGGGGGCGCGTGGGCGCAGACCTCCCTGTCTTCCCAGCCCTCGCAGCAGGTCCAGGCGCGGGTGATCTCCGCGACCCAGATCACCGACGCGCAGGGCCGCCTGGGCTACGACGTGGCCTACGAATACGAGGGGCGCCGCTACACCACCCACACCGACAGCCACCCGGGCGCCACCATCCCGATCGAAGTCAATGCCTACGGCGTGGCCGCACTGCCGACGTCGCCGCAGCCCGGCGAATACGCGACGCAGCCCTCGGGCGGCTCGCCCTGGGATCGCGTGGTACCCGAGCAGGGCATGGTCGTCTCGGGCGGCGGCGCGCCCCCCGCGCCGGTGTACTACACGCCGCCGGTGGTGTACTCGGCACCGGTCTACGCCCCCGCGCCGGTCTACGTGGCGCCGGCGTACGGCTACGGTTACGGCTATGGCTACGCGCCCTACTACCCGCCGGTCGGCCTGTCGCTGAACCTGGGCTACTCGCGCGGCTGGGGCGGCGGCCGCGGCCGCTGGCGCTGAGCGCGGACAGGGCCCTGTCCGGGCCGGCGGGCCGCAAGCCCTAAAATCACGGGCTTATCCACCGGGACGACGGCCGTTCGCAGATTGCGGGCGCTGCCTCGCCCCTTTTCCAGCCCGAGCGCGCCCGCGCCCTGCCCTTCACATGACCATCAACGAATCCCTCGCCTGCACGGCGGTCGCGACCAAGGCCAACGTCTATTTCGACGGCAAGTGCGTGAGCCACAACCTCACGCTGGCCGACGGCACGAAGAAGTCGGTCGGCGTGATCCTTCCCGCCACCCTCACCTTCAACACCGGCGCGCCGGAGATCATGGAAGGGACTTCCGGCCGTTGCGAGTACCTGCTCTCGGGCAGCAGCGAATGGGTCGCTTCGGGTGCGGGCGAACAGTTCAGCGTGCCGGGCAACTCCAGCTTCCAGATCCGCGTCAGCGGCGAACCTTACAGCTACATCTGTCATTTTGGGTAAACCGCCAGGCTTCGCGCACTTCGTGTCGCTTCTCCCACCCCCTGGAAGGGGGCGATACCAGTGGCCCGGCGAAGCCGGTTCCACGGTATCCCTGGCACCGTGTCGTGCCCCGATGTCATGAACCCTTGAACCGCGCCACCATCCACAGAACACCCATCATGTCGACCATCCTGCAAAACGTTCCCGCCGGCCAGAAGGTCGGCATCGCCTTCTCCGGCGGCCTCGACACCAGCGCCGCGCTGCACTGGATGCGCAACAAGGGCGCGATCCCCTATGCGTACACCGCCAACCTCGGCCAGCCCGACGAGCCCGACTACGAAGAGATCCCGCGCAAGGCGATGCAGTACGGCGCCGAACTGGCCCGCCTGATCGACTGCCGCAGCCAGCTGGCCGCCGAAGGCATCGCCGCCCTGCAGGCCGGCGCCTTCCACGTGACCACCGCCGGCGTGACCTACTTCAACACCACGCCGCTGGGCCGCGCGGTCACGGGCACCATGCTGGTGTCGGCCATGAAGGAAGACGACGTCCACATCTGGGGCGACGGCAGCACCTACAAGGGCAACGACATCGAGCGCTTCTACCGCTACGGCCTGCTGACCAACCCGGCGCTGAAGATCTACAAGCCCTGGCTCGACCAGTTGTTCATCGACGAGCTGGGCGGCCGCGCCGAGATGTCGGCCTTCATGACGGCCGCGGGCTTCGGCTACAAGATGTCGGCCGAGAAGGCCTACTCGACCGACTCCAACATGCTCGGCGCCACGCACGAGGCCAAGGACCTCGAGCACCTGGACAGCGGCATGAAGATCGTGAACCCGATCATGGGCGTCGCGTTCTGGAAGGACGAAGTCGAAGTCAAGCGTGAAGAGGTCACCGTGCGCTTCGAAGAAGGCCGCCCGGTCGCCCTCAACGGCCGCGAGTACCCCGACCTGGTCGAGCTGATCCTCGAGGCCAACCGCATCGGCGGCCGCCACGGCCTGGGCATGAGCGACCAGATCGAGAACCGGATCATCGAGGCCAAGAGCCGCGGCATCTACGAGGCCCCCGGCTTGGCGCTGCTGTTCATCGCCTACGAGCGCCTGGTCACCGGCATCCACAACGAGGACACCATCGAGCAGTACCGCGACAGCGGCCGCAAGCTGGGCCGCCTGCTCTACCAGGGCCGCTGGTTCGACCCGCAGGCCATCATGCTGCGCGAGGCCGCCCAACGCTGGGTGGCGCGCGCCATCACCGGCGAAGTGACGGTGGAGCTGCGCCGCGGCAACGACTACTCGATCCTCAACACCGTGTCCTCCAACCTGACCTACAAGCCCGAGCGGCTGAGCATGGAAAAGGTCGAAGGCGCCTTCTCGCCGGCCGACCGCATCGGCCAGCTGACGATGCGCAACCTGGACATCATCGACACGCGCGACAAGCTGGGCATCTACACCAAGACCGGCCTGCTCGCGCAGGGCAGCGGCGCCTCGCTGCCGAAGCTGACCAACGACGGCGACGCCAAGTAAGCGTCTTCGGCTCCCATGAAAAAACCACCGCGAGGTGGTTTTTTTCATGGCCCTCGCTCAATCGAGAAAGCGTTGCGCGTGGTCGGCCGGCGGCATCAGGCAGGTTTCGCTGCGGCCGAACCAGCGGTAGCGGTGGCGCGCCAGCACCCGGTAGAGCGCATCGCGCAGCGGCGCCGGCACCCCCCACGCAACCCAGGCCAGCCGCCACGGCCAGCCCAGCGCATGCAGCACGCGCAGGATGGCCGCGGTCTGCTGCCAGATGCGCTCACCGTCGACCAGCAACAGCGTCTGCAGGCCATCGACCTGCAGCCCGGCGCGCGCCAGCAGCGCCCGGCCGTTGGCGCCCTGGATCGAGGCGAAGCGCAGCACGCCGCGCCGGTCGTGGCGCAGCAGGAAGCGCACCCAGCCGTCGCACAGAAGGCATTGCGCATCGAAGACGACGGTCATGCGGTCGTCCCTGCGCGCCACCGCCTTCAATCGCCGCCTCCGCCACCCCCGCAGCCGCCGCCGCCACAGCCCGAACCGCTGTCGCTGCTGCCGCCGCTGTCGCTGGCGCCGCCGCCGGCACTGGAACCGCCGCCGTCGCTGCTGTCGCTGCTGCTGCCGCTGCCCGATTCGCTGCCGCCGAAACCGCCGGCGTCCCCCGAGCCCGAACCCGAGTGGCCGAAGTCGCTGCCGCAATGGGCGCCCGAGTAAGCCGCCCGGTCGATGGAACCGCAGTCGGGCACGTAGCTGAAGCCGCCCGCGACCGCGAACTTGGCGTCGAGCGCGAACAGGAGCGGCAGCCGGCTCGGCTGGCGCGGGTCGATGCTTTCCTCCTTGCAGGCCCAATACCAGGTGCGGCGCAGGCCGTCGTTGCGCTGGGCGCTGTGGCCCAGCACCTCGGCCGGCGTGTGGTGCAGCATGCGGCCGAAGGCGAAGCGGCACCACTGGGCATAGGCCTCGGTGTGGAGGATGAATTCGTGCCAGGCGGCGTCGACCACCTTGGAGGGCATGGCGACGAACTTGCGATCGCTGCGCAGGTGCGCCATGAAGAACTGGCGCAGGCCGCGCAGCACCAGCTCGGCATCGCGCGGCTCCAGCTGCGGATAGGCCGCGCGCAGCTTGCCGAGCAGGAAGGGCGGCAGCCGCGCCTCGCGCACGAACTGCCGGCGGGCGCTGGCCTGCCAGGCCTTGAAGGCCGCGTTGAGCAGGAAGCCGACCACCAGCCCCGCCACCAGCACGCCCAGGCTCTGCGTGGCCGCCGCGGCCACGATGGCCACGTACCAGACCGCCCAGCGCGCCCACCGCAGCGCCGTGATGCGCTTGCGGAAATTGAGCGCCGAGAGCGCCGTCACACCACCACCGGCTCGGGCTCGAGCCGGATGCCGAAGCGCTCGTAGACGCTGGTCTGGATCGCCTTGGCCAGGGTCATGACCTCGCCGCCGGTCACCGGGTCCTCGCGGCCGCCGCGGTTGACCAGCACCAGCGCCTGCCGCTCGTAGACGCCGGCGTTGCCGACCGACTTGCCCTTCCAGCCGCAGGCGTCGATGAGCCAGCCGGCCGCGAGCTTGATGCTGCCGTCGTCCATCGGGTAGTGCACGATCTTCGGGTCGCGCGCGATGATGTCGGCGCACTGCTCGGGCGTCACGGTCGGATTTTTGAAGAAGCTGCCGGCATTGCCCAGCACCCGCCAGTCGGGCAGCTTGGCCCGGCGGACCGCGCAGACCCAGTCGAAGACGTCCTGGGCATCGGGCGTGAAGTTGCCCGTTTCCTCCATCTTGCGCTCGAGGTCGAGGTAGCCGACCACCGCCTTCCAGGGCTTGGGCAGGCGGAAGCGCACGCGCGTGATGAGAGCGCGCCCGGCCAGGCCGAAGTCGTTGTCGCCGCTGGCCACGTGCTTGAACACCGAATCGCGGTAGCCGAAGGCGCACTGGGCCGCGTCGAGCGTGAAGCCGCGGCCGGTGTCGAGATCGACCGCGTCGAGCGACTCGAAGCGGTCCTGCAGCTCGATGCCGTAGGCGCCGATGTTCTGCACCGGCGCGCCGCCCACGGTGCCGGGGATCATCGCGAGGTTCTCGAGGCCGGGGAAGCCGTTCTCCACCGTCCACTGCACCATGTCGTGCCAGACCTCGCCGGCGCCGGCCTCGACGATCCAGGCGCGCTCGTTCTCCTCGACCAGGCGCAGCCCGCGGATCTCGACCTTGAGCACCAGCGGCCTGACGTCGCCGGTCAGCACGATGTTGCTGCCGCCGCCGAGCACGAATTTGGGCGTGTCGCGCCACTGCGCATCGGCCAGCAGCGCGGCCACGTCCGCCTCGCTGGCGATGCGGACCAGATGCTGCGCACGCGCGACGATGCCGAAGCTGTTGTACGGCTGCAGCGGGACGTTGGACTCCACGATCATGGGAGAATTGTCGCATTCACGTTGAGTCATCCGAGGAGCCTGCATGCCGTCATTCGACACCGTCTGCGAACCGAACCTGCCCGAAGTCAAGAATGCCGTCGAAAACACGGCCAAGGAGATCGGCACGCGCTTCGATTTCAAGGGAACGGCCGCCGCCGTCGAACTGAAGGACAAGGAGATCACGATGATCGGCGACGCCGAGTTCCAGCTGGTCCAGGTCGAGGACATCCTGCGCGCCAAGCTGACCAAGCGCAACGTCGACGTGCGCTTCCTCGACAAGGGCGACGTGCAGAAGATCGGCGGCGACAAGGTCAAGCAGGTCATCAAGGTCAAGAGCGGCATCGAGACCGAGACCTCCAAGAAGATCCAGCGCCTGATCAAGGACAGCAAGCTCAAGGTGCAGGCCGCGATCCAGGGCGACGCGGTGCGCGTGACCGGCGCCAAGCGCGACGACCTGCAGGCGGCGATGGCACTCATCAAGAAAGACGTGCCCGACATGCCCCTGACCTTCAACAATTTCCGCGACTGAGCATGCGCGCGCCCCGGCTGGGCATCGTGGCCGCGCTCGCCCTGTGCGCGGGCTGGGCCGCGGCGCAGTCGAACTCGGTCATGCTGACCGGCACCATCGGCAGCCGCGCGATCCTGGTGGTCAATGGCGGCGCGCCCAAGACGGTCGCGGTCGGCGAGAAATTCCAGAACGTCCGTCTCGTTTCATTGCAGGACGGCCAGGCGGTGGTCGAGTCGGCCGGCCAGCGCCTCACGCTGCGCATGGACACGCCGGTGAGCGTGGGCGCCAGCGGCGGGGGCGGGGGCAATGGCTCGCGCATCGTGCTCAATGCCGACAGCCGCGGCCATTTCATGACGGCCGGCGCCATCAACGGGCGCAGCGTGAGCTTCATGCTCGACACCGGCGCCACCGCGGTGGCGCTTTCGGCCGCCGACGCGACGCGCATCGGCCTCGATTTCCAGAAGGGCACGCCCGTGCAGATGAACACCGCCAACGGTGTGGTGCAGGGTTACCGGCTGCGGCTCGATTCGGTGCGGGTGGGCGACGTCGAGGTGCGCGACATCGACGCCATCGTCTCGCAGCAGCCCATGCCCTACGTGCTGCTGGGCAACAGCTTCATCGGCCGCTTCTCGATGCGGCGCGACGCCGAGCAGATGGTGCTCGAGCGCCGCTTCTAGGCCTTGCGCCGGGCCGCGGGGCGATCGCCCACCGCGGCGGCACCGGGACCCAGCGTGCCCGCCATGTCGCGCACGATCACGCCCAGCAGCGTGGTGGCCGCGGGCGACAGCACCCGCCCATGGCGCGACACCACCTGGCTGCGGCCCTGGTTCAGCAGCGGATTCTTCATCGGCAACGCGATCAGCTCCGGCGTGTCCAGGTGCGCGGGCAAGGACAGGCGCGTGCCCAGCGCGTAGCCCAGCCCCGCGGCCGCGAAGTGCCCGATGGCGCCGAAGGACGAGGTGGTCAGCAAGGTGTTCAGCCGCACGCCCTCGCTGATCTCGGCGGCTTCGACATGCTGCCGGATGCCGAAGCTGCGATGGAGCATCGCCCCCGGGTAGGGCAGCAGGTCGGACAGCGTCAGCGGCCGGCCGATCCGCGCCAGCGGATGCGAGTCCAGAACCAGCGTCTGGATCGGATGCGCATGCACATGGTGCGAGCGCAGGCGCTCGTCCTGGTGCGGCAGGAACAGCAGCCCGATGTGCGCGCGCTCCTCGACCACCCGCTGCAGGATCTCGTCGCTGCTGCCCACGTCGAGGTTCACGCTGATCTTCGGATGCGAGGCCATGAAGCTGCGCAGGCTGTGGCGCATCAGCCAGTCGACGAAGCCTTCGCCCACGATCAGGTCCACATGGCCGCGCTCGACCTTGCGGATGCTGTCCATCTGCGCCATCAGGCTCTGCTTCTGGTTGTGCTGGCGCCGCACATAGCCCGCGAGCAGCAGGCCCGCGTCGGTCGGCACCACGCCGCGCCCGCGGCGCTCGAACAGCCGCATGCCGCATTCGTCCTCGAGGATGCCGATCGCCCGGCTCACCGCCGACGGGTCCATGTCCAGCGCCTCGGCCGCGCCCCGCACCGAGCCGCTTTCGATCACCTGCATGAAGTAGCGCATGCGGCGCGCCTCGAGCTTGTCGTCCATGGTGTTCATGTCCCAAGTGTTGCATTGAATGCAACAAAAATCCGGATTTCAAGCCATTGATGCATGAAGGATCTTGCCGGAGACTCGCGCTCGCTTTCACCGGACGACCCTTCTTACCCCTCCCCCACACCATGACCTCCGCCCGTGCGGCCGCAATGCCCGCCCCTCCCGTCGCCGACGCCGGCCGCGGCAAACTCAAGCTCCTCGTCGTCACGCTGGCCGTGGTGGCGCTGGCCGAATGGATCGGCCCGGCCCAGTTCAAGCTGGGGCCGGGCCGGATCGTGCTGCTGCCGATGCTGTGGGCGCTGCTGCTGGCCGCGGCGCTCGGCCTCGCCCAGCGCCGCATGCCCGCCTTCCTGCAGGTCGGCGCCGGGCTGCAGGCCTATGCCGGCGGCCTGCTCAACGCCGGCCTGCTGCTGTTCGTGGTCAAGCTGGGCCTGACGGTCGGGGCCTTCCTGCCGCAGGTGCGCCAGGCCGGCTGGGCACTGCTGTTCCAGGAATTCGGCCATGCCTTCGGCACGCTCGCGCTGGGCCTGCCGCTGGCGCTGCTGCTGGGCATCAAGCGCGAGGCCGTGGGCGCCACCTTCTCGGTGGGCCGCGAGGGCAACCTGGTGATCATCGGCGAGAAGTACGGCATGCAGTCGCCCGAGGGCCGCGGCGTGCTGGCCGAATACATCACCGGCACCGTGCTGGGCGCGCTGTTCATCGCGGTGCTGGCCGGCTTCGTCACCAGCCTGAACATCTTCGATCCGCGCTCGCTGGCCATGGGTGCCGGCGTGGGCTCGGGCAGCATGATGGCCGCCGCCATGGGCGCGATCGCCGCGCAGCAGCCCGCCGCACAGGTGCCGCAGCTCACCGCCATCGCCGCCGCCGCGAACCTGATCACGATGGTGGTCGGCTTCTACTTCACGCTCTTCCTCTCGCTGCCGGCCTGTTCCTGGCTCTACGGCAGGCTCGAACCCGTGCTCGGCCGCTTCTCGAAGCGCCAGGGCACCGATGTCGGCACGTTGCCGGGCGCGGGCGGCGTGGTCGCCAACGAACTGCCGCTGGCCGATGCCGCGCTGGCCTGGCTGCTGATGGCCGCGGCCGTCGTCGTGGGCAATGCGCTGTCGTACCAGGTGGCGCCGCTGGATTCGCTGGTCGGCATGGCGATCGTCGTCGCGATCGTCGCGGCGGTCGACCTGCTCAAGCGCGCCGTGCCCAGGCTGCCGCTGGTGCTCGTGCTCTCGGTGCTCGCGACGCTGGTCGGTGTGCCGGGCCTGCTGCCCTTCTCCGATGCCGTCATCGCGCTGACGGCCAAGCTCAACTTCATGGCCTTCACCACGCCGGTGCTGGCGCTGGCCGGCTTCTCGGTGGCCAAGGACCTGCCGATCTTCCGGCAGCTCGGCTGGCGCATCGTGGTGGTCTCACTGACCGCGACGGCCGGCACCTTCCTGGGCGCCACGCTGATCGCCGAGCTTTTCCACTGATCCGGAGCACAGAAAAACCATGTACCGCGACACCGACACCTCCATCGCCGAAGACACCCGCGCCCGCATGATCGCCTGGCGGCGCGACATCCACGCCCATCCCGAGACCGCCTTCGAGGAACACCGCACCGCCAACGTCGTGGCGCAGGCCCTGGCGCTGATGGGGCTGCCCGTGCACCGCGGCCTGGCCGGCACCGGCGTGGTGGCCACGCTCACCAACGGCGACGGCCCGCGCATCGCGCTGCGCGCCGACCTCGACGCGCTCAACATGCAGGAGCTGGGCTCCGCGCCGCATGCCTCGCGCTGCGCCGGCAAGATGCACGCCTGCGGACACGACGGCCACACGGCGATGCTGCTGGGCGCGGCCGAACACCTGACGCGCCACAAGCCGTTTCGCGGCACGGTGCATTTCGTGTTCCAGCCCGGCGAGGAGAACGAGGGCGGCGGCCGCGTGATGGTCGAGCAGGGCCTGTTCGACCTGTTCCCGGCCGACGCCGTGTACGGCATGCACAACTTCCCGGGCCTGCCGCGCGGCCGGTTCGCGCTTCGCACCGGCACGATGACGGCCTACCTCGACACCTTCGAGATCGTGATCACCGGCAAGGGCGCGCACGGTGCGATGCCCGAAACGGGCATCGATTCCATCGTCGTCGCCGCGCAACTGGTGAACGCGCTGCAGACCATCGTGAGCCGGCGCACCGGCGCCACCGACGCGGCCGTGGTCAGCGTGACGCAGATCCACGGCGGCGACACCTGGAACGTGCTGCCCGAAACCGTGCTGCTGCGCGGCACGGTGCGCACGCTCGACGCGAAGATCCAGGACCGCACCGAGGCCGCGATGCGGGAGATCTGCGCCGGGGTCGGGCAGACGCACGGCGCGAAGATCGGCATCGACTACCGCCGCGGCTACCCCGGCGTGGTGAACACGCCCGACGAGACCGCGGCCGCGGTGGCCGCCGCCGCCAGCCTGGTGGGCGAGGCGCAGGTGCACACCGACATGGCGCCCGCGATGGGCTCGGAGGATTTCGCCTTCATGCTGCAGCAGCGGCCCGGCGCCTACATCGGCATCGGGGCCGGCGAAGGCGAGAACGATCCGCCGGTGCACAACCCCTACTACGACTTCAACGATGCGATCCTGCCGCTGGGCGCGGCCTACTGGGTAGCGCTCGTGAAGCGGCAACTGCCCGCCGCCGGCTGAGCGCGGGCCCGCGCGGCCTTCAGCGCTGCGCGGCCGTCACCACCACTTCGATCTTGTAGCCCGGCTTGGCCAGCGGCGCCTGCACCGTGGCGCGCGGCGGCGTGTGGCCGGCCGGGACCCAGGCGTCCCACACCTCGTTCATCGCGCCGATCTCGCTGATGTCGGTCAGGAAGATCTGCGTCATCAGGATGCAAGTCTTGTCGCTGCCGGCCTCGGCCAGCAGGCGGTCGATCATGCCCAGCACCTGCTCGGTCTGGCCGCGGATGTCCTGCGTGAGGTCGTCGGGCACCTGGCCCGCGAGGTACACGGTGCCGTTGTGCACCGCCATTTCGCTCAGCCGTGCGCCGACGTGGAAGCGTTGAAGTTCTGCCATGGTCATTTCTTTCAGGTTTTGGCGCCGAGCCTGGACTCGGTGCCGGCCGCGAGGCGGCGGATGTTTTCGCGGTGCCGCCATACCAGCAGCAGGCTGATGGCGATCAGGGTCAGCAGCACCGTGCGGTCGAGCGGCCAGACGATGCCGCCGCCGATCAGGTAGAAGGCCGGGGCGAAGAAGGCCGCCACCAGCGAAGCGAGCGAAGAGTAGCGGAAGAAGAAGGCGATGATGAGCCAGGTCAGGCCGGTCGACAGGCCGAGCAGCCAGTCGATGCCCAGCAGCGCGCCGGCCGCGGTCGCCACGCCCTTGCCGCCCTTGAAACCGAAGAAGATCGGATAGAGATGGCCCAGGAAGGCGGCCAGCCCGGCCAGCGCCGCGGTGCCCAGGCCCATGTCGAAGTCGGGGCCGTACCAGCGGATCAGCGCCACCGGCAGCCAGCTCTTGAGCGCGTCCAGCACCAGCGTGGCCAGCGCCGCGGCCTTGTTGCCCGAGCGCAGCACGTTGGTGGCGCCGGGGTTGCCGCTGCCGTAGCTGCGCGGGTCGGCCATGCCGAGCACGCGGCTCACGATCACGGCAAAGGACAGCGAGCCCAGCAGGTACGACAGGACGATCGCGATGAACGAGGGCAGATGAAAGCTCAAGGGTGGTCTCCGGGTCGGCGCTTCGAAGGAAGCGCCCGGGCGTGGGGCGGCCTATTCTGCCAGCGCGCAGTCCACCGTCTTGGCGTCGAGCAGCGTCACGCACGCCTGCGGATCGATCCCGATCAGGTAGCCGCGCCGGCCGCCGTTGATGGCGATGCGCGGCAGCGCGAGGATGCTCGACTCGATGTACACCGGCATCGCCCGCTTGGTGCCGAAGGGCGAGGTGCCGCCCACCATGTAGCCGCTGTGGCGCTGGGCCACCTCGGGCTTGCAGGGCTCGACCGACTTGGCGCCGATCTGCCGCGCCAAGTTCTTGGTCGAGACGGTGCGGTTGCCGTGCATCAGCACGATCAGCGGCTTCGCGTCCTGGTCCTGCATCACCAGCGTCTTGACCACGGTGAAGGGGTCGAAGCCCAGCACCTCGGCGCTGTGCTGGGCGCCGCCGTGCGCGAGGTACTCGTAGGGGTGCTCGGTGAAGGCGACGCCGTGGGCGCGCAGCAGCTGCGTCGCGGGCGTCTCGCTCACATGCGCCTTCTTCGCCATGCTCAGCCGGCCGGGTCGCGGATCTCCCAGCGGATCTTGTCGATCTCCGCCAGCACCTCGGGCGACAGCGTGGTGCCGTAGGCGTCGAGGTCCTCGTCGAGCTGGGCCACCGAGGTCACGCCGATGATGGTGCTCGCGACCTGCCACTTGGTGTAGCAGAAGGCCAGCGCCATCTGCGCGGGCGTCAGGCCATGGTCGCGCGCGAGCTGGTTGTAGCGGCGCGCGGCCTTCAAGGCATCGGCCCGGCCCCAGCGCTGCTTGCGCACCGACTCGTAGCTGGCGATGCGCGCGCCCTTGGGGGCGTCCGGCCCGTCGGTGCCGCTCTGGTCGTACTTGCCGGTCAAAAGGCCGAAAGCCAGCGGCGAATAGGCCAGCAGCGAGACGCCGAGGCGGTGCATGGTTTCGTCCAGCCCGTTCTCGAGCGCGCGGCTCACCAGACAGTAGACGTTCTGCACCGTCGCCACGCGCGGCAGACCGTGCTGCTCGGCCAGGCGCACGAACTCGTGCACGCCGTAGGGCGTCTCGTTCGACAGGCCGATCTCGCGCACCTTGCCGGCCTTGACCAGGCCGCCCAGCGCCTCGAGCTGCGCATGGATCGAGGTGGCCGAGCTCTCCTTGGCCGGGTCGTAGTACATGCTGCCGAAAGCCGGCACGTGGCGCTCGGGCCAGTGGATCTGGTAGAGGTCGATGACGTCAGTCTGCAGCCGTTTCAGGCTGGCGTCGCAGGAGGCCACGATGTCGGCGGCCGTCATGCCCGCGCCCTCGCGCACCCAGGGCATGCCGCGCGAGGGGCCGGCCACCTTGGTGGCCAGCGTGATCTTCTGGCGCAGGCCGGGGTGCTTGGCGAACCAGTCGCCGAGGATGGTCTCGGTGGCGCCGAAGGTTTCCTTGCGCGCCGGCACCGCGTACATCTCGGCCGTGTCGAGGAAATCGATGCCGCGCTCCAGCGCGCGGTCGAGGATGGTGTGGGCGGTGGCGGCATCGACCTGCTCGCCGAAGGTCATGGTGCCGAGGCAGATGGGGGTCACGCGGAGTTCGCTGCGACCGAGTGGGATCTTTTTCATGCGCGGAATGCTACCGTCCCACGCGGATTCCTGCTTCAGGTCGACAGGAAGCGCACCTGGGCCGGATCGATGCCCAGCCGCACCGCGGTGCCGGGCTGCAGCACCGGCTCGCCGGCGTAGTGCACCTCGTCGGCCACCAGCGACACCCGGCCCACGCGCATCCGGTAGCGCGACACCTCGCCCAGGAACTCGGTGCTCTCGACCGTGCCGTCGAGCCAGAGCCGGGCCGCATCGCCCGGCGTGCCGGCCGCGCGGATGTGCACCTGGTGCGGACGGAAGGCGATCGCGGTCGCGCCATCCGGCGGCACGGCACCGGCGGCCTGCGGCAGGTGCAGTTCGCCCACGCCCTCGGCGTGGAAGCACAACGCCCCGCCCTCGCGCCCCGTCACGCGGCCCTCGAGCAGGTTGGCGGTGCCGACGAAGCCGGCCACGAAGCGGTTGACCGGAAAGTCGAACAGGCCGGTGGCCGGCCCGACCTGCTGCAGCACACCCTTGTCGAGCACCGCCATGCGGTCGGCCGTGGTCATGGCCTCCTCCTGGTCGTGGGTCACGAAGATGGTGGTCAGGCCCAGCGTGCGCTGCAGGTGCTTGAGCTCGTCGCGCATCTGCACGCGCAGGTTCTTGTCGAGGTTCGACAGCGGCTCGTCGAGCAGCAGCAGCTTGGGCTCGATCACGATGGTGCGCGCCAGCGCCACGCGCTGCTGCTGGCCGCCAGAAAGCTGCCCCGGCCGGCGCTTGGCATAGTCGGCCAGGCCGACCAGTTCGAGCGCCGCGCCGACCTTGCGCCGGATCGCATCGCGCGTCTCGCGCCGCTCGACCAGCCCGAAGGCCACGTTGTCCCAGACCGTCATGTGCGGCCACAGCGCGTAGCTCTGGAACACCATGCCGATGTTGCGCGCGTGCGGCGGGATGTGGGTGATGTCCTGCCCGTCGACCAGCAACTCGCCGCGCTGGTGCTGGTTGAAGCCCGCGATCAGCCGCAGCAGGGTCGACTTGCCCGACCCGGAGGGCCCGAGCAGCGCGAAGAATTCGCCCGGCTCGATCTTCAGGTTGATGTCGCGCAGCACTTCGGTCGGGCCGTAGCTCAGGCTGATGTGGCGCGCCTCGAGGGAGACCTTGTTCATGGTGTCGTGGCCCTTTCAGGGGTTCGGGTGCGTTCGGCGAAGCGGTGCGAGGCCCAGGTGCCCAGGCCGACCACCACCACCGCGAGCACGCCCAGCGCGGCCCCGGGTCCGCGGCCCGAGGCGCTCTGCATGTAGAGGTAGATGCCGTAGCTCATCGGCGCCTGCGTCTCCGACGAGGTGAGCAGCAGCGTGGCCGACAGCTCGACCGCCGCGGTGATGAAGCTGGTGACGAAGCCCGCCAGCATGCCGCCGACCATCAGCGGCACCATCACGCGGCGCACCGTGCGCCAGCGCGTCGCGCCCAGGCTCTGCGCGGCCTCCTCCAGCGAGATGTGCACCTGCTGCAGGGCCGCCATGCAGGAGCGCAGCGCATAGGGCAGGCGGCGCACCGCATAGGCGAGCATGATCAGCACCGAGCTCGTGACCACCGGCGAATCGGTGAAGGGCAGGTTCACGCCCCGGAACAGCCGCAGGTAGCCGATCGCCAGCACCAGGCCGGGAATGGCCAGCGCGGCCGAGGCCAGGTAGTCAAGCCAGCGCCGCGCCGGCAACGTGGTGCGCAGGATCAGGTAGGCGATGGCAGTGCCGATCAGCACGTCAAGGCCCGCCGCCAGCACGCAGTAGAGCAGCGTGTTGCCGATCATCTGGCGCGAGTTCTCGAACACGCTGGCGTAGTGCTCGAGCGTGTAGGCGTCGGGCAGCACCGAGAAGCTCCAGACCTTGGCGAAGGACATCAGCAGGATGCCCAGGTGCGGCGCCAGCACGATGCACAGCACCAGCGCGATCCAGCCGTAGGCCAGCACCGATTCCCAGCCGCCCAGGCGGCGCCGCTGCAGCGAGCCGCCGCCCTTCTGCAGGGTCGCGTAGTCCTTGCCCTTCATCACGCGCGCGGCCATCCACAGCGCGAGGATCGAGAAGCCGATCATCAGCACGCTGGTCACGTAGCCCAGCGGATCGTCGATGCCGACCGAGGTGATGCGCAGGTAGGCCTGCGGCGCCAGCATGTTGGTCACGCCCATCACCAGCGGCGTGCCCAGGTCGTCGAAGACCTTGACGAAGACCAGCGCCGCGCCGGCCAGGAAGCCGGGCATGGCGAGCGGAAAGATGATCCGGCGGAACAGCCGGAAGCCGCGCGCGCCCAGGTTCATCGCCGACTCCTCCATCGCGCCGTCGATGTTGCGCATCGAGGCCACGAGGTTGAGCAGGATGAAGGGGAAGTAGTGGATGCTCTCGACGAAGGTCACGCCGACCAGGCCGTCCATGATCGGGATCTTGAAGCCGAAGTACTGGTCGAGCAACAGGTTGACCGAGCCGTTGCGCCCGAAGATCAGCTGCAGCGCCACCGCCCCGACGAAGGGCGGCATGATCAGCGGCAGCACGCCCAGCGTCTGGATCAGCAGCGCGCCGCGGAACTCGAAGCGCACCGTGAGATAGGCCAGCGGCACCGCGATCAGCGAGGCGAAGAACACGCTCGCGAGCGCCACCACCAGGCTGTTGAAGAAGGACTCGCGGAAGATGCTCTGGCCGAAGAAGTTCGCGAAGTGGCCGAGCGTGAAGCCGCCGCCCTCGTCGACGAAGGCGGTGAACACCACCAGCGCCACCGGGATCAGCAGGAAGGCCAGCAGGAACGCGAGCACCGCGCCCGCCAGCGTCCAGGCGCCCCAGCCCGCGCCGGCGCGCCGCACCGCAGCGGGCGCGCCCGCCATCGACGATGCCCTCACTTGACGAGCGCGGCCGCCTGGTTGGCCAGTTCGGTGGCCCGGGCGTAGTTGGCCTTGGCCTTGGTGGCCCAGAGCTCTTCCTGGCCGGTGAGCTGCTTGGAGACCGCGACGTCACGCCGGCTCTTGCGGAACAGTTCGAGGAACTGCTCGTTCTTCACCATCTCCTGCCCGACCAGCGGCGCATAGGCATAGCCGCGGGCCTGCTTCAGCAGCTCGGCGGCCTGCGGATTCGGCTTGGCCTTCTGCTTCCTGTCGGCATCGTGGATCGCCTTGGTCGCGGCCTGCAGTTCCTTGAGCCTGAAGGTCACCATCTGGTCGAACATGCTCACCACCACCTGGTAGCGCGACTCCGACAGCTCGGAGTCGAACTGCACCTTGGCCTTCTTCGCCACCGCCTGGATGTCGGGGTAGCCGGCCGGCACCTTGAGGTCGGCATAGGGCAGCACCGGCAGCCGGCTGATCTTGGGATCGAACAGGATCTGCTGGCCCTCTTTTGACAGCGTGAAGGCGATGAACTTCTTGGCCTCGTCGACGTTCTTCGCGCCCGTGACCAGGCCGATGTTGGCCGGCACCACGGCCGTCACGCTGGGGTAGGCGAACTCGACCGGGAAGCCCGAGTACTTGCCCGCCAGGCCGAAGAAGTCGATCACCAGCCCGATGCCGTACTGGCCGCTGTTCACGCCGTCGGGCACGCCGAAGCTGCGGTCGGTCACGGCCGCGCAGTTGCCCATGATCTCGAGCAGCTGCGTCCAGCCGCGCTCCCAGCCCTCGCCCTGCAGCAGGGTCTCGACCGTGAGGTGGGTGGTGCCCGAGCGCGAGGGCGAGGAGATCGCGACGTGGCCGAAGTACTCGGGCTTCGCGAGGTCGCTCCACTCGCGCGGCGCGGGCAGCTTGTTGGCCTGCAGGTAGCGGGTGTTCCACATCATCCCGTAGCCCGCCAGCGCCTGGCCGTAGTAGAGGCCCTTGGGGTCGTTGATGGGGTAGTTGCCGATCTTCGCCGGCACATGCGGATTCTTCACTTCGGGCGCGGCCGTGAGCAGCTTGTCGCGCGCCAGCACCTCGAAGGCGTCGGGGGCCGAGGCCCACATCACGTCGGGCCGCTGGCCCGCGGGCAGCTCCTTGATGTAGGCAATCGAGGCGGTGGTGTTCTTGTTGAGCACCTCGATCTTCACGCCGGCGTTGGCCGCCTCGAAGGCCTTCTTGTAGGCGTCGGTGAGCTCCTTGGGAAAGGAGGTGATCACGGTCACGGTGCCGGCCTGGGCCGCGCCGGACAGCACGACGAGGCAGGCGGTCGCCACGCTGGAAAGGACTCTCTGGAAGGGCATGCGCTGGGTCTCCTTGGAAGACCCACTGTAGGTCGGGCCTTCGCGCGCCATGAGAGGTTTATCCCTGACGCGCAGGCGTCCGCGCGCCGCGCACGGCTTGCCTATCATCGGAGCGATGTACTCCGCCCTCCGCATCCCCCGCAGCGAATTCGTCCCCGTGCGCCACCTGCGCTACCACGTGCGCCAGTGGGGCACGCCCTCCCCCGACCGCGCGCCGCTCGTGCTGCTGCACGGCTGGATGGACGTGGCCGCCTCGTGGCAGTTCGTGGTCGACGCGATGGCCGAAGAACGGCACATCGTCGCGCCCGACTGGCGCGGCTTCGGCCTCACCGACGGCGGCGAAGTCGACAACTACTGGATGCCCGACTACCTGGCCGACCTCGACTGGCTGCTCGACCACTTCGCGGGCGACACGCCGATCGACCTGGTGGGCCACAGCATGGGCGGCAACCTCGCGATGCAGTACGCGGGCATCCGGCCGCAGCGGGTGCGCCGGCTGGTCAACCTCGAGGGCTTCGGCATGCCGCTGCTCAAGCCCGAGCAGGCGCCCGAACGCTACGGCAAGTGGATCGACGAACTCAAGCGCCTGCACCGCGGCGAGATGGACCTGCAGGGCTATGCCGACGTGCAGGGCGTGGCGCGGCGGCTGATGAAGACCAACCCGCGGCTGTCGCAGGACAAGGCCGACTGGCTGGCCAGCCACTGGGCCGCGCCGCAGGTGCAGGCCGACGGCAGCACGCGCTGGCAGATCCTGGGCACCGCGGCGCACAAGGTGATCAACGCCAACATCTTCCGCGTGGACGAGGCGCTGGCGCTCTACGCCGCCATCGCCGCGCCGGTGCTGGCGGTCGAGGCCTCGGACGACAGCCTCGCGCGCTGGGGCGGTCGCTACACCCTGGCCGAGTACCACGAGCGGCTGAAGTCGGTGCCGGATGCGCGCGTGGCCGTGGTGCAGGACGCCGGCCACATGCTCCACCACGACCAGCCGCAACAGGTGGCGCGGCTGATCGAGGACTTCCTGCGCTGAGCCCGCGTCGGCGGGGGAAAGCCGGCGCGCCAAGCCGGATTCAGGCTGTTATCCGACACACAAGTTAACAGTTAGCGGGCAGACTTTGCGGGTTTTTGCTCTCTTAGCGCTCCCCATGACCACCAACGCCGCGACCGCCATCGATCCCCGGGACTTCCAGCGCCTGCTGAGCCGCAACGTGAAGCTCCCGCTGATCGGGGGCGTGCTCGGGGCCGCGGTCTTCGTCGGGTTGATCTTCTACCTGCTGTCGGTGATCTCCTGGGTCGAGCACACCGACCGCGTGACGCGCGACGCCAGCGAAATGCAGCGCCTGACCATCGACCTCGAGACCGGCATGCGCGGCTTCCTGCTCACCGGCGACCAGGCCTTCCTCCAGCCCAACGAAAGCGCCCAGCCGCGGCTCACGGCCGGCATGGTGGCGCTGCGCCGGCTGGTCGCTGACAACCCGGCCCAGGTCGACCGGCTCGACCGCATCATCACGCTGCAGGCCGCCTGGAATCAGTTCGCGGCCGAGATGATCGCGCTGCGGCGCGCCGGCGGCGACTACGAGGCGGCCGTGCGGCAGGGGCGCGGCAAGCGCCTGACGGACGACATCCGCACCGGCTTCAACAACTTCATCAACGTGGAACAGACCCTGCGCTTCCAGCGCAACAGCGAGGCCAACACCACGGCGCTGGCGATCGTCGGCCTGTTCGTCTTCTTCACCCTCGCGCTCACCGGCCTGCTCGCCTTCTTCGGCCGACGCCAGCTGGTCACGCTGTCGGAAGGCTACGACACCGTGCTCCAGCGGCAGGCCACGCATGCCGACGCGCTGGCGCGCCAGGCCTGGCTGCGCGGCGCCCAGACCGAGCTCGCGGGCGAGCTGGTGGGCGAACTCGGCGCGCAGGACATGGGCCGCAAGGTGCTCGGCTTCTTCGCCCACCAACTGGGCAGCAACGTGGGCGCGATGTACGTGCGCGAGCGCAACGGCGACCTGCGCCGCGTGGCCAGCTACGGCTTCTCGCCCGAGGCCGAGGCCTCGCCGCAGGTCTTCGCCGCCGGCCAGGGCCTGGTCGGCCAGGCGGCCGCGGAGCGGCGGCTCACGGTGGTCGAACCGGTTGCGGCCGACTACCTGCGCATCAACTCCGGCCTCGGCGACATGGCGCCGCGCGCGGCCGTGCTGATGCCGGTCAGCCACAACGGTTTCGTCAACGGCGTGATCGAACTCGGCCTGCTGCGCGCGCCCGAAGAGCGCCTGACCGAACTGCTCGAGCTGGTGGCCGGCAACATCGGCAGCTCGGTGGCCGCGGTGCGCTACCGCGAGCAGCTGCAGGACGCGCTGGCCGAAACGCAGCAGCTCAACGAGGAACTGCAGGTGCAGCAGGAAGAACTGCGCACCGCCAACGAGGAGCTCGAGGAACAGTCGCGCGCGCTGCGCGCCTCGCAGGCCACGCTGGAGAACCAGCAGGCCGAGCTCGAGCAGACCAACAGCCAGCTGTCGGAACGCACCGAGGCACTGGACCTGCGCAACGCAGCGCTGCGCCGGGTGCAGAACGACCTGGAGGAGCGCGCGCAGGAACTGCAGCGCGCGAGCCGCTACAAGTCGGAGTTCCTGGCCAACATGTCGCACGAGCTGCGCACGCCGCTCAACAGCGCGCTGATCTTGTCGAAGCTGCTGGGCGACAACCCGCAGGGCAACCTGACGGCCGAGCAGGTGAAGTTCGCCGAGTCGATCCATTCCTCGGGCAACGACCTGCTGGTGCTGATCAACGACATCCTCGACATCGCCAAGGTCGAGGCCGGCAAGCTCGAGCTGGTGTCCGAGGAGGTGCCGCTGGCCCGCCTCGCCGACAGCCTCTCGATGACCTTCACGCCGCTGGCCCGGCAGAAGCAGCTCACGTTCCGGCTGTCGGTGCAGCCCGACGCGCCCGAACTGCTGGTGACCGACCGCCAGCGCGTCGAGCAGATTCTCAAGAACCTGCTGTCGAACGCGCTCAAGTTCACCGACCGCGGCGAGGTCTCGCTGACCGTCTCCGGCGCACCGGGCGGCGGCGCGCGCTTCGCGGTCAAGGATTCGGGCATCGGCATTCCGGCCGACCAGCAGGAAGTGATCTTCGAGGCCTTCCGCCAGGCCGACGGCACCACCAGCCGGCGCTACGGCGGCACCGGCCTGGGCCTGTCGATCTCGCGCGACCTGACGGCACTGCTCGGCGGCCATCTCGTGGTCGACAGCGTGCCGGGCCAGGGCAGCACCTTCACGCTCGAACTGCCGGCCACCGCGCCGGTCGCGGTGGCGGGCGAGCGCCCGCCCGCCAAGACGCCCTCGCCGGCCCCTGCGCAGCGCCTCTACGTCGCGCCGACGCCGCCGATGCCGATCGCCTCGGACACCGTGCCAGCGCCGCTGATCCCCCAGTTCGCCGACGACCGCGCGCTGCCGCGCGACAGCGCGCGCCGGGTGCTGGTGATCGAGGACGAACCCCAGTTCGCCCACATCCTCTACGACCTGGCGCACGAACTGGGCTACCGCTGCGTGGTGGCGCACGGCGCGGCCGACGGCTTCAGCCTGGCGACGCAGTTCCTGCCCGATGCGATCCTGCTCGACATGCGCCTGCCCGACGCGCCCGGCCTCAACGTGCTGCAGCGGCTCAAGGACGATCCGCACACCCGCCACATCCCGGTCCACATCGTCTCGGCGCTGGACCACACCGAGACCGCGATGCACATGGGCGCGATCGGCTATGCGCTCAAGCCGGCCTCGCGCGAACAGCTCAAGCAGGTGTTCCAGAAGCTCGAGGACAAGCTCACGCAGAAGCTCAAGACCGTGCTGCTGGTGGAGGACGACGCGCTGCAGCGCGAGGCCGTGGTGCGGCTGATCGGCGACGAGGACGTCGCCATCACCGCCGTGGCCTCGGGCGAAGAGGCGATGGAACTGCTGCGCAGCCGCGTCTTCGACTGCATGATCACCGACCTGCGCCTGCCCGACATGCAGGGCAGCGAACTGCTCAAGCGCATGGCGACCGAGGAGATCTGCTCCTTCCCGCCGGTGATCGTCTACACCGGGCGCAACCTCACGCGCGACGAGGAGGCCGAGCTGCTGCGCTACTCGCGCTCGATCATCATCAAGGGCGCGCGCTCGCCCGAGCGGCTGCTCGACGAGGTCACGCTGTTCCTGCACAAGGTCGAGGCCGACCTGTCGACCGAACGCCAGAACATGCTCAAGACCGCGCGCGGACGCGACCGCGTGTTCGAGGGCCGGCGCATCCTGCTGGTGGACGACGACGTGCGCAACATCTTCGCGCTCACCAGCGCGTTGGAGCAGCGCGGCGCGCTGGTCGAGATCGGCCGCAACGGCCGCGAGGCGCTGGAGAAGCTCGACCAGGTGAGCGACATCGACCTGGTGCTGATGGACGTGATGATGCCGGAGATGGACGGCCTCGAGGCCACGCGACGGCTGCGCCAGGACCCGCGCTTCGCCAAGCTGCCGGTGATCGCCGTCACCGCCAAGGCCATGAAGGACGACCAGGAGCAGTGCATGGCGGCCGGCGCCAGCGACTACCTGGCCAAGCCGGTCGACCTGGACCGCCTGTTCTCGCTGCTGCGCGTATGGATGCCGCGCATGGAGCGCATGTGAGCTCGCTGACGCCTTCGAGCGGGCTGAAGCAGCCCAAGCCGCTGACGCCGCCCAGCGACATCGAGATCGAGCTGCGCCTGCTGATGGAGGCGATCTACCTCAAGTACAGCTACGACTTCCGCGACTACACCGGCGCCTCGCAGAAGCGCCGCGTGCTGTACGCACTCGACCAGCTCAAGCTGCCCAGCGTCTCGGCCCTGCAGGACCTGGTGCTGCACGATGCCTCGGCCTTCGCGCGCCTGCTGCAGTTCCTCACCATCCCGGTCAGCGAGATGTTCCGCGACCCGGGCTACTTCCTGGCGCTGCGCCAGCAGGTGATCCCGGTGCTGCAGACCTACCCCTCGGTCAAGGTCTGGGTGGCGGGCTGCAGCACCGGCGAGGAAGCCTGGTCGCTGGCCATCCTGCTGCGCGAGGAAGGCCTGCTGGAACGCACCCAGATCTATGCCACCGACATCAACCCGCTGTCGCTCGACAAGGCGCGCCAGGGCATCTTCCCGATGGAAGCGGTGCGCAACTACACCGCCAACTACCAGCGCGCCGGCGGCCGCCAGTCTTTTTCCGACTACTACACGGCCGCCTACGACGCCGCGCGCTTCGACCCCTCGCTGTGCACCAACACGATCTTTGCCGACCACAGCCTGGCGACCGACAGCGTGTTCGCCGAGACGCACCTGGTGTCATGCCGCAACGTGCTGATCTACTTCAACCGCGCGCTGCAGGACCGGGCCTTCGGCCTGTTCCACGAATCGCTGTGCCACCGCGGCTTCCTGGGCCTGGGCGCCAAGGAAAGCATCGACTTCTCGGCCTACGCCAGCCGCTTCGACGACCTGGTGCGCGCCGAGCGCATCTACCGCAAGGCCACATGACGATGCCGGCCGCGCCCCTGCGCCGCGTCGATGCGGTGGTGATCGGCACCTCGGCCGGCGGGGTGGACGCGCTCGCCACGCTGCTGCGCGACCTGCCCCTGCCCTGGCGGCTGCCGCTGGTGGTCGTGATCCACCTGCCGCAGCGGCGCGACAGCCGGCTGGCCGACGTGTTCCGCCAGCGCCTGCCGATCCCGGTGCAGGAGGCCGAGGACAAGGCGCCGGTGGCCGACGGCACGCTCTACTTCGCGCCGCCCAGCTACCACCTGTCGATCGAACGCGAGCGGGTGTTCTCGCTGAGCTGCGAACCGCCGGTGCTCTGGTCGCGCCCCTCGATCGACCTGCTGATGCAGTCTGCGGCCGATGCCTACGGCCCGCTGCTGGCCGGCCTGCTGCTGACCGGCGCCAACCCCGACGGCGCCGAAGGCCTGCGCAGGATCCAGCAGGCCGGCGGACTGACCGCGGTGCAGGACCCGGACGATGCCGAGGTCGACACCATGCCCCGGGCGGCGCTGGCGCTGCTCACCCCCGACCGCATACTGCCCTTGCGCGGTCTGCACACCCTGCTGGTGGAACTGAATGCTCTTCATGCCGATTGATGTCGAAAGCAAGCTGCTGATCGTCGACGACCTGCCCGAGAACCTGCTCGCGCTGGACGCGCTGATCCGCGGCCGGGGCCGCATCGTGTTCCAGGCCGCGTCGGCCGAGGCAGCGCTGGCGCTGATGCTGGAACACGAGTTCGCGCTGGCCATCCTCGATGTGCAGATGCCGGGCATGAACGGCTTCGAGCTGGCCGAGCTGATGCGCGGCACCGAGCGCACGCGCCACATCCCGATCATTTTCGTTAGCGCCGCGGGGCGCGAGATGAACTACGCCTTCAAGGGCTACGAGAGCGGCGCGGTCGACTTCCTGCAGAAGCCGCTGGACGCCTACGTGGTGGCCAGCAAGGTCAACGTGTTCGTGGACCTGCACCGCCACCGCAAGGCGCTCAAGCACGAGATGGAGGCTCTGGCCGCGGCCCATCGCGAACAGGCCGAGCTGGTCGACAAGCTGCAGGTCGCGCAGGGCGACCTGGAGCGCGCGGTGCGCATGCGCGACGACTTCATGTCGATGGTCTCGCACGAGCTGCGCACGCCGCTCAACACGCTCTACCTCGAGACGCAGGTGCGCAAGCTGCACCTGGGCAAGGGCAACATGGCGCCCTTCGCGGTCGACAAGCTGCCAGCCATGATCGAGCGCGACCAGCGCCAGATCCAGAACATGGTGCGGCTGATCGACGACATGCTCGACGTCTCGCGCCTGCGCAGCGGCTCGCTGTCGATCCGGCCCAAGCCCTTCGACCTGGCGCAGCTCGCGCAGCGGGTGGTGGAGAGCCTGGTCAACCAGGCCGAGGCCGTGGGCTCGCGCATCCAGCTGGAAGCGCAGGGCCCCATCGACGGCCTGTGGGACGAGTTCCGCATCGAGCAGGTGCTGACCAACCTGCTGACCAATGCGCTGCGCTACGGCCGCGGCAGCCCGGTGGCGGTCACGGTGCAGCGGCTCGGCGAGCAGGCACGGATGACGGTGCGCGACCAGGGCATCGGCATCGCGGCCGCCGACCATGGCCGGATCTTCGAGCAGTTCGAGCGCACCGACGACAGCCGCAAGCACGCCGCCGGCCTGGGACTGGGCCTGTACATCACGCGCGAGATCGTGATCGCGCACGGCGGCGACATCGGCGTGGAGAGCACCCCCGGCGAGGGCGCGACATTCTGCGTGACCCTGCCGTTGCAGGCCCCTACCCCGGGTAACTGAAGGAAAACTGAACGATCGGCCGGGGTGCCGCCTGTAGGATTCCTCCATTAAAAAAAGGAGGTTTCCTCATGCAGAAACACTGCGGCTTGCGCCTTGCCGCGATCGCCACGATGGCCCTCGCCGGATCGTTCCACCTGAATACGTTCGCGCAAACCGCCGAGCCCCCGCTTCGCAGCGCGGCCCGGTGGGAACTGTCCTTCTCGCCCTACACCCACCACTGGCATCACGACGACGAACACAAGAACGTCGCGCTGATCGCCATCGAGCGCATCCAGCCCGACAACGCGCTCTGGGGCGCGGCGCTGTTCAACAACTCCTTCGGCCAGACTTCGGGCTACGTCTACTACGGCCGGCAGTGGGACGGCGTCTTCGGCCAGCCCGCGCTCTACACCAAGCTCAGCGCCGGCGTGATCTACGGCTACCGCGGCAAGTACAAGGACAAGGTGCCCTACAACCGCGGCGGCTTCTCGCCCGCGATCATCCCGGCCGTCGGCTATCGACTGACCCCGGTCGACGCGGTGCAGGTGGCGATCCTGGGCACGGCGGGCGTGATGTTTTCCTACAGCCGGCGCTTCTGAACGGGGCCATTCTCTGGCGAGCCCGGGGGCATGAGAAAATGTCGGGTTGCGCCTGGCTCCCGCCGGGCCACCTCTTTTTTTCAGGACACCCCATGGACGCAGAACAAATCAACCAGATCGAAGCCAACCTGGCGGACCTGAGCGTGCGCACGGTCGATTTACGGAGGTATCTTTGACTACGATGCCAAAGCCGAACGTCTGAGGACGGTCAACGCATCGCTCGAGGATCCGACGGTCTGGAACGACCCGAAGAAGGCCCAGGAACTGGGCCGAGAGAAGAAATCGCTCGACGGCGTGGTGGTCACGCTCGACCGCCTCACCAGCGGCCTGGCCGACAACACCGAGCTGTTCGAAATGTCGAAGGCCGACGGCGACCTGGACGGCCTGCAGGCCATCGCCGATGACGCCGCCGTGCTGGAAGCCGACATCAAGCAGCTCGAGTTCCGCCGGATGTTCAGCAACCCGGCCGATCCGCTGAACTGCTTTGTCGACATCCAGGCCGGCGCCGGCGGCACCGAGGCCTGCGACTGGGCCAGCATGCTGCTGCGCCAGTACCTGAAGTACGCCGAGCGCAAGGGCTTCAAGACGCAGATCGAGGACGAGACTCCAGGCGACACCGCGGGCATCAAGGGCGCGACCATCAAGGTCGAGGGCGACTACGCCTTCGGCCTGTTGCGCACCGAGACCGGTGTGCACCGCCTGGTGCGCAAGTCGCCCTTCGACTCCTCGGGCGGACGCCACACCAGCTTCGCGTCGATCTTCGTGTACCCCGAAGTGGACGACTCGATCGAGATCGAGATCAACCCCTCGGACGTGCGCACCGACACCTTCCGTGCCAGCGGCGCGGGCGGCCAGCACATCAACAAGACCGACTCGGCGGTGCGGCTCACGCACATCCCGACCGGCATCGTGGTGCAGTGCCAGGACGGCCGCAGCCAGCACAGCAACCGCGACGTGGCCTGGAAGCGCCTGCGTTCGCGGCTCTACGACTTCGAGCTGCGCAAGCAGCAGGAAGCGCAGCAGAAGCTGGAAGACACCAAGACAGACGTGGGCTGGGGCCACCAGATCCGCAGCTACGTGCTGGACAACAGCCGCATCAAGGACCTGCGCACCAACGTCGAGGTCTCGGCCACGCAGAAGGTGCTCGACGGCGACCTCGACGTGTTCATCGAAGCCTCGCTGAAGCAAGGCGTCTGATGGCACGCACGGACGCGCTCATCTTCGACATGGACGGCACCATGGTCGACTCCATGCCCTGGCACGCCAAGGCCTGGATCGAGTTCGCGCGCCGGCGCGGGCTCGCGCTCGACGTGCCCGACCTCATGCGCCGCACCACCGGCCGCAACGCCTTCGAATGCGCCTGCGAGCTGATGGAACGCGAGGTGAGCGTGGCCGAGAGCGACGCGATCACGCACGAGAAGGAAAGCATCTACCGCGAGCTGTTCGGCGCCGTGTTCGCCGAAGTCGCGGGCTTCAATGCCTTCGCCAGGGCGGCGGCGGCGCGCGGGCTCAAGATCGCGGTCGGCACCGCGGGCGACCGCCACAACGTCGCCTTCGTGATGGAGCGCCTGCGGATGGACCCGTTGCCGCTGGCCATCGTGGGTGGCGACGAGGGCTTCACCGGCAAGCCCACGCCGGCCATCTTCCTCGAGGCGGCCCGCCGCATCGGCGTCGCGCCCGCGCACTGCATCGTGTTCGAGGACGCACCCTTCGGCATCGAAGCCGCCCGCCGCGCCGGCATGCGCGCCGTGGCCGTCTGCACCACCCACAGCGCGGCCGAACTGGCCGGCCCGCACGTGATCGCCGCCGTGCGCGACTACGAAGAACTTGCCCTTTCGAATTTCCTGGAGACACTCGATGCTGCAACTGCGTGATGGACAAGAACAGTCGCTGGCGATCCGCCGCGAGGACTATGTCGCCCCCGCCTGGTGGATCGACACCGTCGACCTGACCTTCGACCTGGACCCGGCCAAGACGCGCGTGCTCAACCGCATGCGCCTGCGCCGCAATCCCGAGCTGCCGGCCGGCCCGCTGCGGCTGGACGGCGACGAGCTGAACCTGGCGCGCGTGCTGGTCGACGGCCAGGGCGCGTCCTTCCGCATGGACAACGACCAGCTGGTCATCGACAACCTGCCCGACAGCTTCGAGCTGGAGATCTTCACCACCTGCTGCCCGGCGAAGAACACCAAGCTCATGGGCCTGTTCGTGAGCGAGAACACCTTCTTCACGCAGTGCGAGGCCGAGGGCTTCCGCCGCATCACCTACTTCCTCGACCGTCCGGACGTGATGGCGAGCTACACCGTGACGCTGCGCGCCGACAAGGCCGCCTACCCGGTGCTGCTGTCGAACGGCAACCTGACCGACAGCGGCGAGCTGCCCGAGGGCCGCCACTTCGCCAAGTGGGTCGACCCCTTCCGCAAGCCCAGCTACCTGTTCGCGCTGGTCGCGGGCAAGCTGGTGGCGCGCGAACAGCGCATCACCACCCGCGCCGGCAAGGAGCACCTGCTGCAGGTCTACGTGCGCGCGGGCGACCTCGACAAGACCGAGCACGCGATGAACTCGCTGGTGCACTCGATCCTCTGGGACGAGACCCGCTTCGGCCTGCCGCTGGACCTGGACCGCTTCATGATCGTCGCCACCAGCGACTTCAACATGGGCGCGATGGAGAACAAGGGCCTGAACATCTTCAACACGAAGTACGTGCTGGCCAGCCAGGCCACCGCCACCGATGCCGACTACGGCAACATCGAGAGCGTGGTCGGCCACGAGTACTTCCACAACTGGTCGGGCGACCGCGTGACCTGCCGCGACTGGTTCCAGCTCTCGCTCAAGGAAGGCCTCACGGTGTTCCGCGATCAGGAGTTCAGCATGGACCTGTGCGCCGATGCCTCGGCGCGCGCGGTCAAGCGCATCGAGGACGTGCGGGTGCTGCGCACCGCGCAGTTCCCCGAAGATGCCGGCCCGATGGCGCACCCGGTGCGTCCCGACAGCTACATCGAGATCAGCAACTTCTACACCGTCACCATCTACGAGAAGGGTGCGGAGGTGGTGCGCATGATGCAGACGCTGGTCGGCCGCAAGGGCTTCGAATCCGGCATCACGCTGTACTTCCAGCGCCACGACGGCCAGGCCGTGACCTGCGACGATTTCGCGCAGGCCATCGCCGACGCCAACCCGGACTCCGAACTGGCCCGCCTGCTGCCCCAGTTCAAGCGCTGGTACGGCCAGGCCGGCACGCCGCGGCTCGCGGCCAGCGGCCACTACGACGCCGCGGCGCGCAGCTACACGCTGCGCTTCGCGCAGAGTTGCCCGCCCACGCCGGGCCAAGCGCTCAAGCTGCCCTTCGTGATCCCGGTCAACCTGGGCCTGCTGGCCGCAGACGGACGCGAGCTGCCGCTGCAGCTGGAGGGCGAGGCGCAGGCCGCGCACGGCACCCGCACGCTGGTGCTGACCGAGGCCGAGCAGCAGTTCACCTTCCACGGCCTCGACGCCGAGCCCGTGCCCTCGATCCTGCGCGGCTTCAGCGCGCCGGTGATCCTGGACTTCGGCTACACCGACACCCAGCTGCTCACGCTGCTGGCCAACGACCTCGATCCCTTCAACCGCTGGGAAGCGGGCCAGCGGCTGGCACTGCGCAGCGCCATCCGTGCGATCGGCGCCACCGAGGCCGGCACGCCGGTGCTCGACGCCGCCTACATCGACGCCATGCGCGCGGTGCTGCGCGACGCGAAGCTCGACGCCGCCTTCAAGGAACTGGTGCTCACGCTGCCCTCGGAGACCTACATCGCCGAGCAATTGGAGGTGGTCGATCCGCAGCGCATCCACACGGTGCGCGAAGCCATGCGCGCGCAGTTGGCCACGGCGCTGTTCGCCGAATGGGAACAGGCCTACGAGCAGAACCACGACACCGGCGCCTACACGCCCGACCCGCTGTCGGCCGGCCGCCGCGCGCTGGCCGGCATGGCGCTGACCTTCCTGTGCCTGGCGGCACGCGAATCGAACGACACCGTCTGGCCGGGCAAGACGCTGCAGCGCTTCAAGGACGCGGGCAACATGACCGACCGCTTCAACGCGCTGTCGGCCCTGGTGTCCTCGGGCCATGCGCTGGCCGCCCCGGCGCTGGCGCGCTTCCATGCGCTGTTCAAGGACGAGGCGCTGGTGATCGACAAGTGGTTCTCGCTGCAGGCCGGCGCGCCCGACCGCGGCGGCCATGTGCTGCCGCTGGTCAAGCAGCTGATGAAGCACCCGGACTTCTCGCTCAAGAACCCCAACCGCGCGCGCAGCGTGATCTTCAGCTACTGCAGCGCCAACCCCGGCGCCTTCCACCGCAGCGATGCCGCGGGCTACGTGTTCTGGTCGGACCGCGTGATCGAGCTCGATGCGCTCAATCCGCAGGTGGCGGCCCGCCTCGCGCGCGGCCTCGACCGTTGGAGCAAGCTGGCCGAACCCTACCGCAGCGCCGCGCGCGAAGCCCTCGCGCGCGTGGCCGCGCGCCCCGACCTGAGCAAGGACACGCAGGAAGTCGTCCACCGCGCCCTCGCCGACTGATCCCCAAGGAACCTCCATGGCACAACAGAAAATTTCACTCACCCGCTACCTCGTCGAGCAGCAACGCGCCGACGGCCTGATCCCCGGCCAGCTCCGGCTGCTGCTCGAAGTCGTGGCCCGCGCCTGCAAGAGCATCAGCATGGCCGTCAACAAGGGCGACCTGGGTGGCGTGCTCGGCACCGCCGACAGCGAGAACGTCCAGGGCGAAGTCCAGAAGAAGCTGGACATCATCGCCAACGAGGTGCTGATCGAAGCCAACGAATGGGGCGGCCACCTGGCCGCCATGGCCAGCGAGGAGATGGACAGCATCTACGTGGTGCCCAACCGCTACCCGCAAGGCGAATACCTGCTGCTGTTCGATCCCCTCGACGGCTCGAGCAACATCGACGTCAACGTGAGCATCGGCACCATCTTCAGCGTGCTGAAAAAGCCCGACGACCACCCCGGCGTGCAGGAAGCCGACTTCCTGCAGGCCGGCGCCAAGCAGGTCGCGGCCGGCTACTGCATCTACGGCCCGCAGACCACGCTGGTGCTGACCGTCGGCGACGGCGTGGCGATGTTCACGCTCGACCGCGAGCAGGGTTCCTTCGTGCTGACCAAGGAGAACATCCAGATCCCGGCCGACACCAAGGAATTCGCGATCAACATGAGCAATCAGCGCCACTGGGACCAACCGGTGAAGCGCTACATCGACGAATGCCTGGCCGGCAGCGAAGGCCCGCGCGGCAAGGACTTCAACATGCGCTGGATCGCCAGCATGGTCACCGACGTGCACCGCATCCTGATGCGCGGCGGCATCTTCATGTACCCCTGGGACAAGCGCGAACCGGGCAAGCCCGGCAAGCTGCGCCTGATGTACGAGGCCAACCCCATGAGCTGGCTGGTCGAACAGGCCGGCGGCATGGCGACCAACGGCCGCGAACGCATCCTCGACCTGCAGCCGGGCAAGCTGCATGAGCGGGTCAGCGTGATTCTTGGCTCAAAAAATGAGGTCGAGCGCGTCACCAGGTACCACGACCCGCTATAATCGAAGGCTTAGCCGGTGTAGCTCAGTCGGTAGAGCAGCTCATTCGTAATGAGAAGGTCGGGTGTTCGATTCATCTCTCCGGCACCAAACGCAGAAAGCCCGTTGTCCTAGGACAACGGGCTTTTTCGTTGGTGCTCGCACCATCACCCTCGCCGCAGCGGGCCGCTCACAGCCCGGCTCGGTCCGAGCGCTGGCGTCACGGAAAATCCATTCCCCGCATACCACCATCGACTGCACAGGCAATCGGAGGCTGGCCGCAGCGGAACCCACGCGAAGGACGGAAAGAGGAGCGTGAAGCGCAGAACGCGCGTCGCTCAGGGCCTTGCACCGACGGACAGCGGCAAAGGCTACCCAGAAACAGAAAAAGGCACCGAGGTGTCTTTTTCATTTCGAGATTTGGGGTGGCTGATGGGACTCGAACCCACGACGACCAGAATCACAATCTGAGCAGCGAAGCCAGCATCCATGCGGGTTTGCGCGGATTCCTGGGAATTTTCCATGCCATCTGAAGCACCGTTTTTGGCGGGCTCCGGCCACATCGTTCCCAGCAACCTCAGACCAAAACGCCGGCCTGACGCCGCTACACCGGCGCCTTCTGATCGGGCTCCATCGGCCCGGCGTCGTACACCTCGGTCGGCGCCAGGCGCATCATCGCCCTCGCCTGCTCGACCGTCCCCTCAAGCCACTCGTCGAAGTCGCCCGGGTCCAGCGGGATCACGCTGCGCTTGTCCTGCTTGTCGGCCGCCAGCTTCGGGTCGGGCTTGTGCATGCGGCTCATCAGCGGGTCCGCGTCGGCGTTCACCGTGAGCATGGTGTAGCTCTCGTGCACCTCGCCGGTGGCCTTGTCGGTCCAGGTGTTCCACAGGCCGGCCAGGCCCCACGGCGCGCCGTCCGCGCGGCGGAAGCGCCACCAGATGTTCTTCCCCGTCTCCCAGTTCGGCTCGTCGAAGGTGGCCGCCGGGATGATGCAGCGCTGGCCGCGCTTCCATGGGTCCTTGTAGCTGGCCTTGGCCTCGAGCTCTTCGCTCCGGGCGTTGTTCGTCGGGAACTTGAGCTTCGGCTCCTTGGCGAACCAGGGGATCAGGCCCCACTGCCCGACCACCAGCTCGCGCTCGTAGCCCACGGCGTCGCGCCGGCGGCGGATGAACGGGCCCGGCGCCCGCGGGAAGATCTCGCGTGGCCACAGGTCCGGCTGGTGCGCCCGGGGCAGGCTCCAGAAACGCTCGATCTCGGCCACCTCAGGGGGGATGTAGCGATTGCACATGGGCGCAGCTTACTCACGCCCTGGGCGGCAGCAAGTCGGCGGACTTCGCCTGCCAAGACCAATGCGCACGCTTGTGCGGAACCGGGCCGGCGAGCTCGAACGTGAAGCGCACGCGGCCCACCCGAGGCACGAACATCTCCAGCGACGCCTCGGGCGGCTGGGCCTCACCCGCCGGCGGCAGCGAGTACATGGCGCGCACCACGAACTGTCCGGGCACAGCGTCCAGGATGCCGGTTCCGCGATCGGTGTCCATGGATCGATCGTAGCAAACTACTGGATGCGCGTACAGTATTTAGGTACAGTGGAGGGCCACTTCAGGAGCTGACCATGTGGCAATCCCCCAACCCGATCTCGTACCGCGGCCGCGAGCTATCCGACCTTGAAGCCTGGGTCTTTGTGTTCGCCAACACCTGGCAGGAGCTCGAGCACGACCCCGAGGACCTGCGCATGGCGGGCTTCAACGTCTTCGGCCCGGCTGTGGCCGCGAAGCATGGAGATGAGGACCCTGCAGCCGTCGCACGCCGCCTGTACCCGGAAGCCGGCGAGTACAACGACGACCTCTATCCGGGCCATGCCGGCGATGACGCCGACCCGCTAGAGGTCTCGCACCTCGAGGAGCCCGCCCCGCCCCCAGAATTCGGGCTCAAGGACGCCGACGTGCCGTTCTGACCCGATGCACTGCGTCGTCTACGTCCTGCGAGAGGCGGGCAAGAAGCTGCCCCAGGACGTCGTCAAGAGCCGGCCCTATCCTGGCTGGCTGTTCTTCGGAGACGACAGCCGCAAGTTCTACCCGCGCGCCGTGGCCAGGCTCTTCGAAACCGAGCGCACTCGCGTCGACGTCATCGAGCCATTGATCCACGCGAACATCAAGAAGATCGAGAACGGCGGCATACTGATTTACGGGGCCGTCGAGGCAGTCGGCTACCAGCAGCCCGATCCGCCGCAGGTGTGGTGGTGCATGCCCGCGCCGCCGGTCGAAGCGACGCCTCCGCCGCCTGAGTACCGTACAACCTCTCCAACCACCGAAGGAGCAGCATGATCGAGAACGAATACAGCGAGCACGTGGGCCGCGTCGACCTCGACCTCGACCCCGTAGCCAATTTCACCGCCCTGGCCGTGCAGTGCGGCCTGATCAGGTCCGGCGACAAGCTCGACCAGAACGTGCTGGATCTCTGCGCTGGCGTCGTGAGCCTGTGCGCTGGCGTGGCTGACGAATACGAGAACCCGTCGTGCCCTGAGGACACAGTTGGCGATCACCTCCGCGCCGTGCTGTTCGAGCACTGAACTCCATGCGTGTTGCAGGCATCCTCCCAAAGTAAGCATCGGCCATTTTTAATGCTTGCTTGTTGAGCAAGCATTAAAGACAATGCAAGCACCTTAACTTGAGGAGCGAGCATGAGCGAGAGCGCAAAGAAGCCACCGAGCGGGCGGGCGAAGGGCGGCGTAGTTGCTGCCGCCAAGATGACGGAGGAGCAGAAAAAGGCACGAGCCCAGAAGGGCGCGTTGGCCCGCTGGGGCGTTCGTGCCACACACAAGGGCAACTTTTTGCAAGATTTCGGCGTCGACGCCGAGTGCTACGTACTGGACGATGCGCGTAAGACGGCTGTGATGACGCAACGCGGGATCGCAGCGGCGCTCGGCCTCAAGAACCCTGGTGGCAAGGATTTCGAACGGCTGGTAACCGGCAAGCGCCTCTCGCAATACCTTGGTGCTGAACTGCTCACAAAAATCGCCCAACCCATTGAATTTAAATGGATTTACCCTGGTGCTAAACAGACGGAAATCACGATCCGAGGCTACAGCGCAGACATCCTGATCGACGTCTGCAACGCCATCATCGATGCAGACGCTGCGAGGCAGCTGAACAAGAGCCAAGCCTCGATCGGAATCCAAGCGCGGATCATCGTGAACGCTTCGGCCAAGAGCGGCATCACGTCCCTGGTGTACGCGCTGGCCGGATACCGGCCGGAGATCGAGGAGGTCATTCAGGCCTTCAAGACTTTCGTACAGGAAGAGGCCAAGAAGTACGAGCAAGAATTCCCGAACGAGCTCTATCTGCAGTGGCACCGCCTATACAAGATCCCCGTTCCGGCGCGGGGAAAACCGTGGCAGCTGATGCACCTGACTCGAAGGCATGTCTACTACCCCTTGGCTCGAAGCAGCGGGAAAATTCTGGACTTGCTCCGAGCGCTTCGTGACCGGGATCCAGGAAAGAAAAAGCTGTTTCAGTTTCTCAACGAGATCGGCACCCGCGCGCTGCGCATGCACATGGGTCGCGTCCTCGAAATGGCAGAGTCCTCAGCCACAGAGGCCGAGTACGAAGCCAAGATCATTCAGCGGTTTGGCGGCCAACAAGAGCTGGAGCTGGTCCCGCGGGCATAGTAGGTAATTCAGCGAACCCATAACGCAAAAAGGGCCCCCAGCGCCGAAGCGCCAGGGGCTGGTGGGTGTGTGGTGCGCGCTCAGCGCGACGGAACGCTACTGGGCGGCAGGTCGGAGGGCGTCGTAGGCCCGCTCGCAGCCGGCGGCCCGGATGCCGCGCTCGTCAGCCGCTGCTGCGAAGACTTCCGCCAGGCGGTCAGCCCCTGCAAGCACGTCGGCAAGCACTCCGATGGGGTCGTCTCCAGGGACTGCCGCAGCTGCGGGGCAAGCCGGGGCACGCCGGCGGGCAGCGTCGGCGGCGAGCTGGGCGGCGTCGTGCAGGCCGCCGCCAGCGCGGCGAGCATCAGCGAGATCGCCCGCAAGGGCAGCGAGTTGGGTTTGTGCACGGGAGGCCTCCTGGTCCATAACGCTCTGGCGTCGGTCAAATTCATCGCGCTGCGCCTTCATGGCCAGGCGCAGGGATTCGGCGTCAGTGGCGCGCTGCTCGGCCGCCTCCTGCTTCAGGCCGGCGATGCGCAACGTCTGCGCGCCCAACGCGGCCAGCAGCACGGCGACCAGCAGCAGCTTCCAGTTCGCCAGCAGCACGCGGCCGGCGGCGATCACGCGGCCACCTGCAGGGCGCGGCGCGCCTTCACCAGCATCTCCTCGACCTCGCGCAGGCCGAACGTGCCGCCGTTGACCACGCGGCGCACCTTGACCGTGTCGGCCAGGTAGGCGTCGGGCACCTTACCCTCCCACCAATCGAATGCGAACTCGAGCGCGAAGTGCGGCTGCTCGGCCAGCTCGGGCAGAACGGTCAGATCCTGGCCGCTGCGCTTGCCCTGCCAGAGATAGCCCTCGTAGAAGGTCAGCATGATCAGCCCGCGGCCCGGGTAGCGCGCGCCGTCGCCGGTGCCCTCCGGTCGGTTGCCGCCGCGGCCGCCGTAGCAGGCCTCGAAGAACTTCTGCTCGTTGAACGCGAGTTCCTCGGCGCGCGGCACGAGGGAGCGCCACCGGCTGCCGGGCGGCGATGCGTTGCCGAGCTCGCGGATGCGCGCAGCGCTGTAGCTGCCGTTCTCCTTCAGCTTCTGCAGGCCCTGGCTCTCGACCAGGACGTTGGCCAGGAACTGCGCCAAGTCGGCGTCGCCCTTGCTGAAGCGGTCCATCTTCGGCGTGTGCGCGAACACGCCCGACCACATAGCGACCTGTGCCGGCCTGATGCCGCACATGGTCAGGATCCGGGCCCAGTCTTCTTTCGTGCGCGTCATGCTCACTCCTTGCCGAGCGGAACGGCCGCGGTGATGGGTGGGTCTTCGCTCGGCGCGCCGCCGCGCAGCTTCTGGCGGGCATTGGCGATGGCGTCGGCAGTGAAGCGGTCGACCACGCCCAGCCAGCGGCCGCGGGAAGCACCTGCCAAGACGATGATCAGCACGCGGAAGCCGCGGCCGATGGGCGGCAGCGAAACGATCGAGAGCGTGCTCGACCAGTCGTTGTAGCCCTGGATGCAGAGGTAGGCGAAACCGCCGCCGATCAGGGCGACGACCAGGTCCTTGAGCAAGACCCAGCGGAGGTTCCCGACGAACTGCTTCTCGCTGACGAGGGTCAGCAGCGTGCGGCCGGCGCCACCCAACAGGCCCGCGGCGCCGGCCAGCAGCAGCGAGGTCCAGTCGTAGGCGGCAACGTCCTGCGCGAAGGTCGTAGATGCCGCGTAGCTCAGCGCGCAGAAGCACATGAGCCACAGACCGAAGAGGCGATTAATCATTCGTGGCATCGAGAGCCTCCCGACCCTGATCAGCGTTGACGGAGAAGCCGTAGGTCAGGCCGACCAGCATCGAGCCGAGCGCGCGCAGCGCATAGGCCCACTCCAGGCCGCCGACATCCATCGGGTAGGCGAGGTTCGCCAGGTAGAGCCATGTCACCGCGCTGCCGAACGTGCCGTAGGCAGCGAAGCGACGGGGCCAGCGGTTGCCGAGGCTGTGCGGCTGGAACAGCAGTGCGAAGAGATGCGGCACGGTCGCCGCGAGGCACAAGCTGAAGGCGGCGAACACGCACCACATCGACGGCGCCACGCTGGCCACGCGAACGATCATGGCCTCGGGCACCGTCAGCAGGTAGAACAGCGGCTCCAGCAAGGACAGCATGAAACCGGTGGTGGTGAGGGCCGCATAGATCCTCACCTCGGCACGGTTCTGGTCGACCGGCACGGCGCTCGAGTGCGCGATGAACTCGCGGAGGTCACAGACCATCGGGCTCACCGTTGACCTTTCGAGAGCAGCTGCTCCCACCGGTCCCGAAACCATTCGATCAAGCGAGCCCAAAGGCCCCGGAAGAAGACGGTCATGGCATTCCTTTCAGGCATGAAAAAACCCGCCGAAGCGGGTTGGGTGGTGATAGGTCAGTCGCGTCATCCAACGACCTCGACAGTCGCTGCAGAAACCACCCACTTGAGCCCAGAGGCAACGGCACCGGTCACCGCAAATGCAACGGACTTGTTCGTGTTGTCGGCCGAAACCGCTAGCGACCATGACGAAGCCCCGCTGTCGGCGTGGTCCTTGGTTGCGCTCGGAGTGCCGACAATCGAGACGGTGCCGCCCACGTTTTTCACCAACCCCTGAACGACCCAACGCGCCGCATCGCCGCTCGAGGAATTGCGTGCGACGACTACTGCACTGAACGCGACTGCACTGTCCGTTGGCACAACAACCTGATTCGACGAAGCTGCGACGCCTGCGTCCGCAGTTGCTGCCGCAGGCGTCGCATCCGATGTAGCGGTGCGCAGTAGGAAGCGTTGAGCCTGTGCATCCCCGGTTGCCGAGAACCTGCCAGCAGAGTGCGCCGATGCGCCCAGAACACCGCGCGTTGTTGCATAGAAGCCCGTGGCCAAGCTGTATGCGCCGCTCGCCACAGTGTTGGCGCCGAACGCTGTTCCGGATACACCGGATGCGAGAACGCCCTGCCCTAGAGCAAGACCATCCGAGGCAGATGCTTTGCTGCCCCGACCGCCAGCTGTCGAACACGTGGAATCGGCTTCGCAGCTCTGCCCAAATGCCGTGGATCCTTGACCTGATGCAACGCATGACGATCCCCACGTCATGGCATACAGGCCGCTCGCGGTATTTCCGGAACCTCCTGGGACGGCAGAAAAATCCCCGCTCGCAAGGTTGCCGACACCGGCCCCAACAAACGCTGAAGACCCACCTGTTGCGTTTCCGTCTCCTGCCACGACCGCCGACCTGCTAGCTTGGGTCGAGTTGCCCTCACCGGCCCCCACGAAACTGTGCGATGCAGCAGCCTTGTTGTTGAACCCTCCGACGATGACGGACCGCGCGCCGCTCGCGACCTGGTCAGCGCTCGCGCGGACCGCCTGTAGATCGACGGCGTTCGCTCCCCGCTTGTTCCCGCCAGCGGCGGTGGCATCGGGGATCGCTGCCAAGAGCGCTCCAGCGCCTTTTCTCACAACAGCGAAATCGACGTCCGTAGTGCCAGAACCAGCCGTTAGCGAGGACACGTTCACCGAGCTGTTCGGCGAGGCAGTCGACGCAGCCTCCACGAAATTGGTGAGCGCCCCTCCGCCTCCAGTTGCAGACACGATCGGGTTGGCGGGGTCAGTGGCGTCAACAGAAACACCCGATCCAGCAACGATCGTTTCCACAATGCCTGAGCCGCCGCTGCCGCCAATGGCGTTGAGCGTTGTTCCCGAGATCGCAAGGTTCGTCCCAAGAGCGAGGTGCTTGTAACCGCTCGCACTGTCATCCCAGAAGAGAAGGCGGTCTGCGCCGGGATCGGTTAGCGCGGCAATGTCACTGATCGGCGGGGGCACTCCTGTTAAATCGCTCCATGCAGGCGCGCCACCACCGCCGCCACCCGCTATGCCGTATGCCTGCCTGCAGTCCACGAAGGCAGTGATCGTCGTTGCTCCCGTGGCGATCTGGTGCAGCTGAAGATAATCGGAGGTATTCAGCCAGTTTGTTGTCGTCGTAGCCGCCGATACCGCGCCGGTCGTCCGGTCGGCGACGACGTAATTCGTGGCGCTGGCAATGAGCTCCACTGTCCCATCGGGCACCGCCACGCCATTGAACTGTCCGCCGTAGTAACCCAGGGTCAGCCCCGAGGTGGCGGCCGGCCGTTTGCCGAAGAGAGATGCAGGCCCCACGGAGTCGAAGTTCTCATTGACCAGAGTAGCCGCGCCTGTTCCGGCAATGACTTGTTGAAGGCTCATGCTAGTACCCAAGTTGTGAGGTTTGAAGATTTAAGGGTCTGATATCGCTGCCCTTGCGTGCGCGCGCTGATGAACCACTGGCCACTGAATCTGCCAAGCATCTGAATGCTCGAGACCATCGGCGTAAGCACAACCGACAGGCTCGTCCAGCTAAGACCACCGTCGGCCGACGTGTAGCACCACCAAGCACTACCATTCGCACCGATTCCGTTTGTGCTTATCCACTTTCCGAGGCTACTGTCATAGCGAGCATTGGCCGCGGAGAATCTATACCGCTGAGTTGTCGTGACCGTGCCAATCGTCATCGTTCGAGTCTCATCAGGAAGTTCGCAATCCGTAGGCCCGGACCAAACTTCTCCAGAGGTGGTTGTGTATCGGACCATCGATGCAATGCCGTAGTCCGTGTCAGATCGGAGAAACAGATAACCCATACCATCTTGAATCGAATATCCGGATGAGACGCCATCGAAGTGCAACGCCCCATTTCCCTGCACTTGCGCGAATAGATTGAACGTCAACAGATCCGTCCAGAAGGCTCGCAGAACCCCGTTCTTTGCTGTCGACGTCAGCAGAAGAGGGGAGCCAGGCGTCTCATAGATTGCGAATGGGTTGTAGCCAAAATTTGTCAGGTGGTCGTACACACCGGCCGGCAGTGTGACAACGAAAGTCCAGGTCTGAGCGTCCGTCGATCGGACAAGGCCGAGGCCGCCACCTTGGAAGGCAACGACACGGTAAAAGTACCCCGCCGCGTAGCCGATGTTCAGAGTTCCTTCGACGCCGAGTATCGAAGGTGCCACCGGAAGCGGGTTCCCAACGTACACCGAATCAGTACGCAAGATGTTGTCGACGAGTTCATAGCGACCGGTGCCAACGTCGACGACAGAGCCATTGGTCTTCTCGATGCCAGCGGAGTCGCCCGGCAACGACCTCACATTCGTTGTGTCCTGCCGCCAGTTGCTGCCATCGTAGTTGTATAACCGCCATCCGTTCACTGGCTCGACCTGGTAGGCGCTCAACTGTAGTTTGCTGCTCACGACACCAAGCCAGCGAGGGGGCTGGATGTAGCCTCCGCTCGCCTCTCCAGGAAGGGAGGGCCATGGACCGGCGGACGCATCCGGAGGCGGCGCCAGGCTTACCGCAAGGACGGAACCCCGACCTCTTCCGACTACGGAGCTCATCTGGTAAACGATCATGGTCGCAGCACCCGACCCGTCCTGCGCCTGCTGCGAGGCCGAGTACGTGAGACTTCGAGATGTCGCGCGCAACGTGCGCCTCGCCACGCCTTCGACGACAACATCAACCTCGTACTCTTCTGAAGCTTCGCCCAAAGGCACCAGTCCGAGCATCCAGTTCTCGGACAGACGCGTGCGTCGATCCCATGTCAGCTGAAGATCGCCGCTCTGCTGACGCTCTGCCCGCAAGTTGAGTGTCGAGAGGGGTCGTAGTCCCTCTGCTGTGTTCACGTAGGGTTGCGAAGGGGCGGATGACATCGGCCGCCCCTGGCTGATCGCGCGGTACTGGCGAACTTTGCCAATGTCGACCTCCTCCATCATTGGGCGCAGCATCCCAGCCAGCGTCAGCAGCACGAAGCCATCCCCGACCGCGTGGTTGCCACGGGCGTGCTCAGTGCCACGCATTCCGCGGCGCAACCCTGACAGCACATAGCGGCCAGCCCCGAGAAACTCGGCGCGCTGGAACTGCACGATCTCCCAACGACCAGGCGCGCCAATCGCGCATGCATTCACGTTGCTCGACAGCATCAGATCTCGCGTGGTGCTATTCAGTTCGCTAGCTCCTACGCTCACCGTCAACCAATTGGTCTCATCAACGACGTTCCGAGCCCATCCCCCAAGTGCCGATTCAGTTGAGCCAATGACGGCGGCGTTTCGCACCGTGCCAACAAGCTCGAGCTCAGAATCGCTCGGCCCGTCGTACAAAGCGGCCCCACGCCAATCCTGCGCGCCGAACCCAGCCAGCGCGTCATAGAGCCCGGCGTCGTTGTCGCTATCGCGCAAGATCGGGATGTCAAGAAGTTGCTGCCGCGTTGGGGGCGGCAACGGTGCGACCTCTTGGCCCGTGTATCCAGTGCCACCGACCGCAGTCTGCGCGTAGAGCTCGGCGTCTGCCGGCACCGCCTCAACCTCCAACAATGCGCCAGTATCGGTTGACTGCACCCATCGCCAGTCCGATAGCGTGCCTCGGGGATATTCGACGGTCGTCACATCTCCTGCACTGAGGTACGCATACCTCCGTGACAGTTTCATAGTGCGGCGGTTTCGGTCGTTGTGAGCGTCGTAAAGGATCCGATGCGCCGCTGTCGCCGCCTGATCAGAGGACAACGAGATGGCCAGTTCGACGTTCTGATCTGCTGATGCTCCCGTGACCTGACGGCGCGCTTCTTCGGTCGACGTCTGGTAGTCGAAGTCCCGATTGATGTAGCTCGCCATCACGCTCCGGGGAAGCTCCGTGATGTTGGCGCGCGTCAACGGCATCGGGTCGCTGACTTCAGAGACATCCTCTGCGCAACCTAGCTCGTCATACCCGATCACGGTCACCGCAGTTTTATCCGCTCGGTTGAAAAACTTTATCTTTCCATCCTCGTCCGTCGCATCTATGGCGAAGGTCGACATGAGCGGCTGGATGCCAGCGCGAGCACTAGACGGATTGCTGATGGTGTAGCCATGGACCATTTCACCGATGGTCGACACATCGAACTGAGAAACCTCAAGGCCTGCGCGCGCGCATTCCTCGGCGATGACCTTCGCCACTGGCACATCCACTGGCGTGATCGCCTTGAATCGAACCAAGTTGTAACCCACCGGTTCGGCGCTGTAGGTCGGACCAATGATGGCGGTCGTCGTCGAGCACCAGAAGCTGTTCGAGACCGTGTTAAATGCTGAGACGGGTCGTGCTCCAGGATCCGTAGACAGCAGATCCCAAGTCCCTTCATCCACATGCACCCGATATATCCACGAAGTTGAAACGCCGGCGCTGATCGCGTAGACGAAAACGCCGGTTTGGTCGACATGCATAGCGGACCAACGGATGCTGAAATCGATCTCGGGCCCAGGGATGTCCGGCATGGCCGCATCGATCTCTCCATCGCGGTTTCGACGCACCAGGATCGGCCGGTCTCCGTCGGTCACCACTGCGTAGACGACTCCGCCAAACATGGCGACTACAGCGCCGTGCCCATCGCCAGGCACCGCCTCGCATGGGAGCCCCATCCCCATACCAGTTGGCGAAGGAACTACGACCACCGGCGCATTGAACGTAGAGAGTGGGTTGTAACTACAGACGACAAAGCGACCTAGGGAATCATCGAATGCGGCGCGACCATAGAGAACGCCGGCGCCGAGTGGGCCGCCCTTATACAGAGACATCAGCGTCCTGTGCTGGAGATCTGCGACAAACAGATCGCCGTTCGGGTAAGCAGCAATCACACTCGCATCGGTTCCAGCGACAGGATACGGCGTGTACCCACCAGATTGGATTGCCATCTGCCCGATCTGCTGCAACGAGCCCGGCACCCCGTAACTCCATTGAAGAGTCGTCGGCTGGCCAAACCCGTTATCGATCGTGCTCCATTCCCAGATGTGATCTGATTTGATCAGCGCGCCGCTGGTTTGGTTAGAAACTAGGGGGCTTGCGACGAATTGCGTGACTGCATCGGCGATGACAGCATCCACACTGCACTCATAGGAGAACTGTGGGACCCGGCCTCCGGGGCACTCGATGTGATTCAAGACCAACGTCACAACACCTCGGTAGGCTAGCGCGTTCCCCAATCCGTGGCGCGCCTCCTCAGTCGGGTCGGGCAACTGGTCCTCATCGCCTTGATACACGATCATCGACGCTGCCGGGTTCTCTGCACTGGCCAAGGCCGACCCCACAGACACTCCCGTGCTGGCATCGTAGACAAGCTTCCCGTCTTGCCATATTTTCCGGATCGCCACCGTAGAACCAGCGCGTGCCTCGCACAGAAGGGTTCGCATGTTCACGTAATAGCGGTACGTCGTGGACTCCACGCCGCCCCCTCCTTTCCCCTGGCTCTCCGTCGTCGAGACCTCCATCTTGTCGGTCGACTCGATGACATTCCCCCCGAGACGCACCGTCCCCCAAACCCTCGGGATACCGGATCCTTCCGTGCTGACAGTGACCTTCTGGTCTTCGATGCGAGGGCCCTCGACCTTTTGGGCAGGCGTGAGGGCGCCGCCTACAAGCGAGCCCACGACGAATCCCAGCTGCGGGTAGCCGAAGTACGCGCCGACAACGAATCCAACCGCGCCCAGCGCCTGCTGCATGCTCATGCGATCACTCCTGGAAAGCGGAAGGTGCCGATCAACGATGCCCCGTGGCTGCGCATCCAGTCATCGGTAAAACGATGCTCGACCACCTGCGGGGGCTTCTTGCCATCGATCCGCTGCGAGAACGCGTGGATGAGCGACAGGCCGCCGTACAGGTAGTCGCCGAAGATGCCGACGTGCCGATTCGATCCGAAGGCCATCACCGCGATGTCGCCTGGCTGCGCGGCGCCGAATGTGATCGGCAGCAGGTGTTCGCGGCACTGCTCGAGCATCGACTCGTCAGCCGCCTGGCGCGCATAGTCGCGCGTGTCGAAGTCGGTGATGCTCAAGGCGTGGGCAACCAGCAGAACGAGACCGAGGCAGTCCATCCCGTCTCGACTGCGGCCCTGATGCCTCCAGCGGCAACCCAGGTGCGTGCGCGCCTCCGCGACGATTTCGGGGCCGGTCACAGGTTCGTCCCTTCGGTGCCACCCAGTCCGAGCACCTTGTCAGCGCCTGGGATGTTCGGGAAGCCGCGGTAGTTCAGGACGTTGACCCACTTCGCCTTGCAGTCTTCATTGAACCGCTTGCGGCAGCCCGGCACGGCCTCGTAGGTCATGCCTACCTCGGGGTTCTGCGACAGAGGCAGGACGAGAGAGAACACGCCTGCAGCAAAGCTGTCGATCTCCATCTCCTCGCCGGCCATCGGGCCGCTGGTGATGCGGAACAGGCCAGCACCGAAGTAGTCGGAAGGCTCGGCGCGAGAGGTATCGGTGATCGTCCGGCGGTTCGTGACGCCCGTGGCAGCCCCGGCCACCGTAATGGGCGTGAGATTCACCTTGCACCGGTCATCGCCGAACTGCGCCGTGCAGTTCTTCGTGACGACCTTGCCGTTGGTCTGCTGCAGGGCCTGGGCGATACCGCGCATCTCGGCAGTGAACGCGCTGCGGCCGACCTTGAGATCCCCCAGCGTGCCGCTGCCGATGACCATGTGGCCCATGGAGAGGTCGCGGTAGTTGACCTCAAAGATGGTGTAGCGGCATCCGTCCCAGAGTCCGGACAGGAACTCGGCCTCGGTCGCCAGGTCCTCGGACAGCGTGCCAGTGGCCTCGGAGTTCGTGACGGCGGCGCCGACCTGCTGGGAGATGGCCGTCGGGTTGATGCCGTCCTTCGTGCGATACAACTCACCGAGGTACAGCAGATCGCGCGCGCAAGTAGTGACGGTGATGACGTGGCCATCGGTGCGCTCGAAGCGCCACTGTCGTGAGATCGTGGTCGAGCCCTGCGCGTAGTGGGCACGCAGCTCTGGGGAACATGCCTTCATGTCAGGCCTCTCGGATTTCGTCGATGAACGTCGATGGGATGACGACTTGTCGCCGCGCGGCCGGCCCTGGGATCACCAGATCCCAGTCGAGGTTGTCGTCCCGGAAGTGGACCGGCACGTAGAAACCACCGGACCAAGTCAGCGCCTCGTCGGGTTGCGGGTACTTGTGGCCTTGGCCTGTAGCGGTGATGGCCTTCCCAGACGTGTCGACTGCCAGCGTGTAGACGGTGCCGGCCACGGCTGCGACCTGGTGGCTCTTTCCGTTGAGTAGCGCGGCGTCCTCGCCGCCGATCCCTTGCAGCCAAAGCCGGCCACCGGCGATGACGCCAATCGGGCTGTCGAGCGTCACTTGCGTGGTCGCACCGACTGCCAGCGCGTTGATGGTGCGTGTAGCGTCAGGTACGAAGTCGACGTACACAGGCGCTGCAGTAAGCGAAGCGTTTCCCGCCGCGGCGCCGATCGGTACCGGTGAACCTCCGCGCAACATCGCGGGATTTCCTATGGGTCGCGTGAGCGCCCGCCCCCGGCGAAGACCGGACCCGCGTGCGGTGTACATCTTGCGCAGTCCGTACCGCGGACCGCCGCTGCCGAAGCCTGGCACACCAAACTCCACACCCTGTTGGTAGCCCTGCAGGGCCCCATCCTCAGCGGCGACTGCGGCATCGATGGGATCCAAGAACAGCATGCCGAACGCGCCGGCGTCGGTGACCTCGTAGAGTCCGAAGATCTGATCCGCGACCGACAAGCTCATCGGGCCCGTTCCGATCTGCCATGCGCGCATGGTGGCGTCGCGAATGGTGTTCACCGTGGCAAAACCACCCTGATTCCGGACACGCTGATTCTGGCGCGAGTGCACACCAGACATGCCGGCCATCAGGACGCTCTGCGGGACGATGATCGAGGGAAGGACAACGATTCCGGTCATGCGTTCCTCTGCGAGCGATTGAGCACGCGCGCGAGCTTTAGGGTGGCCTGGTCGATGGTCCGGTTGTCGGTGCCGGCCGCGAAGTGGTTGTGCACCTCGACCTTGGAGTTGTCCGTCGTGTTGCCCGCCGCGGCGTTCAGGTTTCCACCCATCACTGAGCCCACATAGCCGCCGTCGGCGTAACCGCGGCGGTTCAGGCGCTCGAGGAAGGAGACGCCTAGACGGCGCGTGTTCTCGGCGTTCACCACGTATTCGCCGGCGTGCACGATGCCGGCCGGTTGGTACTTGGCACCGTCGCCGGTGTAGCCACCGTCAGCCCAGCCCATGGACGCGATCAGCGAGCCCAGGGCGTCGCCGCCGGACGCGCCGACACCGTTCGCCAGCCCCAGCGCGCTGGAGATGCTGGAACCACCCATCGCAACGGCAGCAGACGCGGCGGCTGCGGCAAGCGCGCTGATGGACGCCGTGGCGGCCGTCGCGCTCGTGGCCAGAGCAGCTTGGGAAGTGGCCGCCGCAGTGGCTCCGGCCGCGCCCGCAGCATCCTTGCCGCCGCCCAGCAAGCTGCCCAGCCAGTTCTCGCCCGTGCCCTTGGTGCCAGTGAGCCCGCCGATCAGCTTGCCGACGATGGATCCTTCGTCCTTGAGAGAGCCCTGCAGCCATTCGGCGATGGGCTTCGTGATCTGCTGCTCGAGCACCCCGGCCAGGATCTGCTTGCCCATGCGCTCGCCGAACGACTTGAAGGAGTCGAGATTTCCGTCGTACAGCGAATCCGCCAGCGATGCATTGAAGCCCTGCAGGCCGTCCGTCACGAGCCGGTTGCCGCGCTCGAACGAGTTGTTGACCTCGTCGATGTAGTTCTGCAGGCCCTCCTGGGCGCCGCGGATGCCGTCCTCTTGGACAGCGCGCTTCTGCTCCCAGTACTTGGCGTCGAGGGCGATGGAGCGCTCGAAGGCGGACTTCTCGATGGCCAGGAACTTCTCGTATTCCTCGCTCGTGATCTGGTTGGCCCGCCGCTGGGTGTCGAGCTGCTCCTTGCGGCTCTGGAACTGGTCCTCGCGCTGGCTCCGGCGCGCGTCGACCTCGCGGTTCTGACTGCCACGCCCCAGGCCGGCGATCTCACGGTCGTTGGCCCGCGCAATGGTGTCGGTGTAGGACTTCGCGGCAACAGCCGCCTCCTCGTACTTGATGCGGATCTTGTCGAGGGCGTCTTGCTCCTTGATCGCAAGCACCTGCAGGTTCGCCGAGGCGTTCTCGCGCACCTTGGCCAGCTTGGACTGCGCGTCGAGGATCTTGCGATCGTTGTCGATCTTGTCCTTGCCGCTGAGCTTCTCCTGCTCGAGCCGGGCGATCTCCTTCACCAGCGAATCGGCCTGCGCGGCATCGTTCTGCACGAGGAAGGCGCGCTTCTGCTGCCAGTAGGCAGCCTCGGACACCAGGTTGGCCGACCGACGCGCCTCGAGGAGCTTCTCGCCGTTGGAGATCGTATTGGCCAGCGCGTCCTGGGCCTTGCGGATGTCCTCCAGGTCGTAGGCGAGCTGGGCCTTGGCGATCTGAGAGGCGCTCTTGTCCGTCTTCGACTTGTCGGTGTTCAGGCCGGAGACGTCGATGCGCGGCAGGCCGGGGCTGAATCCACGCTCCTCCTCGCGCTTCCGAGCGGCGTCGGCCTGGCGCTGCGCGGCGCGCTTGTCGAGCGCCTCGGCAAAGTTCGGACGATTGAGCAGCCGCTCGCCGTCTTCACGCGCTGCGTCGATGATCCCGCTGATGGCGGCGAACTCTCCGCGCGCGGCCGACGCAGCGATGGCCGCCGTCGCCCCGATGGACTTGCCGACGTACTGGAAGGCGAAGACCACCTTGTCCGCCATGTCCAACAGGTTGGCCAGGAAGCGGACACCCTCCTCCGCGAAGGAAGCGATGGCTCCATTGCCCTTCAGGTCCTTCGCGGCATCGCCCAGGCCCAGCGTCGACGTGATGCCGTCCTTCAGGGCGCCGGTGAAGTCGGTGACGGCAGGAATCGACTCGGCGACGATGACCTGGGCGAGCTGCGAGATCTCGGACTTGAGGCGGGCCTGAGCCTTGGTGTAGTCGTCGGCCGCCTTGATCTGCTCGTCGGTCAGCCGGAGCTGGCGCTCGCCGCCATCGGCCAGGTCGTTCAGAAAAGGAATCAGCTCCGCGCCCGACTTGCCGAAGATGGCCACGGCGGCCGCGGTCTTCTCGCTGCCATTGGCGAACTCCGACATCGACTTCGCCACGGCGTCCAGCTGCTGCGCCGGCGCGAGCTTCTTGAACTCGTCGAAGTTGAGGCCCAGGGCCTTGATGCCCTTGGCGACCAGCTTGGATTCGTCGTCGGTCTTTGCGAGAGCGGACGTGAGGCGAACCGACGCGCTGGCCACCGTGTCGAGCGAAGTGCCCGACAGATCAGCAGCGGTCTGCAGCGAGGCGATGTTCGCCGCGGTCTCGCCCGTCTTGTCGGCCAGGTCCTGGTACTTGGCGATGCTGTCCGCGACCTTGTTGAAGAGCACCGCGCCGCCCACGCCCGCCGCAGTCAGCGCCGCGCCGAGCTGCAGGGCCGCCTTAGCCGTGGAGATGAAGCCGGAGCGCAGCTTATCGCCGATCTGCGTGCCCAGTTCGTAGGCCTTGGCCATCTGCTCAGCAGACGCGGCGACCTTCTCCTGTGCCTTACTCGTCTCCACCAGCGCGGGGCCGTAGACCTTGGTGGTCTTGGCGCCCTCGGTGGTCGCCTTGTTGGCTTTCTCGACCTTGTTGACGAATTGGTCGATCGAGCGCCCGGCTTCGGTCGTAGCCTTGCCGGTCTCGTTGATGCCGGTGCCGCCTCGCTTGCCGGCGGCGCCGAGGTCGTCGATTGCCTTCTCGGCCTTCTCACCGACGACGACGAGCTTCTCGAGCTCGGTCTGTGCTGCCTTGGCCTGGCTGCTGTCGATGCGAATGCCGAGCGATGCGAAATCAGTCATGGGCCGGCCTTCTTCTTGTGCATGAATGCGAGCGCCGAGCCCTCCATCTGGAGAAGGGACTCGAACACCTCGTCGCGATCGGCTTCGGGCACCTTGAGCCGAAGCCACATTTCGGGCAGGACGTTGAGGTCCAGGCCGTAAAAGCCGCCCATGCCGGCGCGCCACTGAGAACGCATGGCGGAGAACACCGTCAAGGCCTGCCAGTTGTCTGGCCAGACCTCGAAGCGCTCGTCGCCGAAGTCCTCAGGCTCAAACCCGAGGGCTGCGCGGCCTGCCCAATCCGGTGGATCGAACAGCCGCCACGCAGCCTCTAGGAGTTTTTTTCGCGGTGCTTCGTCAGTTCCTCGACGTAGACCGCATAGGCGTTCCAGGCGACGCCTTGGTAGTTCTGCAGCAGGAGCTCGACGTTGGCCTTCGTGAAGTCCTCGGTGATGCTCCAGCCGTCGACCATCTCCAGGAACAGGTCGAGGTCCTTGCGGCCGGCCAGCTTCTCGCGCCAGGCGATCAGCTCGTCCTTGCTGCGGTGCTTGAAGGTCAGCTTGACGACCTCTGCGGTGCCCCCGGCGACGGGGATCTCGACGTCGGCGACGAACGTGGGGTTGGGTACGAGCTTGAACATGGGCTCAGTACTTCGTCGAACGCGGGTTGACCAGCGCGAGCTGCGCGGTGACCTGCATGTTGGTGTTGATGTTGAAGTTCGGCTCGCCGTCGAAGCCGACCACCACCGACCAGTAGAAGAGCTTGCCGTTGGGCAGCGCGGCCCGCAGGATCTGCGTGTCGCCCGACAGGTCGTGACCCAGCAGGGTGTTGTACCAGGCCAGCGCGTTGTCGTAGTCCAGCAGCACGGTCATCGAGCGCGCGTTCTTGAAGGTCGGCTTCTGGCGCTGCAGGCCGTCTTCCAGGTAGACCCATTGGAAGTACTGCTGTTCGCCGCCGCTGGTCTGCACGTCGGTGACCTGCGAGAACGGCACGAACGAGGTGGCCTTGCGGAAAGTCGAGCCGACGCCGCCGCCAGCCGGGAAGCGCGTGGTGTTCGTGGTGTCGAAGCCTTCGAGGTCGAATGCGCCCGTGGCGATGTTCGCGGCACGGATCGGCCGGTCGTTCAGCTCGGTCCACCCCGAGCCGGCCAGCAGCAGGTCGCCGTTGGCGTAGCCGTGCGCGGCCGAGGAGGCGACGCCCGGGTTGGCGTTGGTGATCGCCGAAGCGACCTTGGCCGCCTCGAAGCCGGAGCTGATCGAGAGGATCGTTTTATTGGGGAAGTAGCTTGCCATGATGTGGCCCTTTCTTTGGACGAAAAAAAGGCCGCTCAATGGCGGCCGAGGTTGCAGGGAGCCCGAAAGGGCGGGAGAGAAATCAGGTCGGGTAGGTGTCCGAGCGGTACTGGAAGTCCACGGGCACCGTGTAGCGGTCGGCGTCGACGAGCGGCGGCCGCGTGCGCAGCGGCGACATCTGCTGCACAGCGAAGGTGCCGCTGGTCAGCCGGAGGTTCATGGGGAAGAGCGCGTCGAGCTCGGCGGCGATGTTCTCCGCGGCGCCGGGCCCGCCGGTGGGCGCGCAGCTGATGCTGACCTGGTAGACGCCGACGCGGTTGCGGTTGTCGCCAGCCAGATCTCGGCTGGTGGCCTCGCCGCGCAGCAGGTAGGCGCGCAGGTACGGGGCGCCGGCGGCAGGCGGTGTGAACGGGACGTTCTCCCAGGCCACGGGCAGCGGCGGCACGCGCGCGGCGGCCCAGGCGCTCAGGCGGCCGTCGAACAGCGTTCGGATCAGTTTTTCAGACATATATGATGCTCACGTACGGCTACCTTTAGCGGGGGAAAAGGTTGCTCATCACGACCCTGCCGTACACCACTTCAGTGATGACCAACTCTTTGATGGAGAGTGCAATGGAAGAAATCTGGAAGCCCGTTCTCGGCTTCGAAACTCACTACGAGGTCAGCAACCTTGGCGCTGTGCGGTCAGTCGGCCGGTCACTGCGCATCCGAGGCGGCGGAATCGCTTTCAGACGCGGCCGGGTACTGAGGCCTTTTCGAATGGGCGATTACCTTGGCGTGTCCTTGTCGGCTGACAACCAGGTCACTCGTGCATACGTGCACCGTCTTGTCGCGGAGGCTTTTTGCGATCCGCGCGACGGGTGCCTTGAGGTCAGTCACGAGAACCACGATCGACAAGACAACCGCGCGGCCAACCTTGAATGGTCGACCCATCAAGAGAACGAAGATCACAAACACCGATCGGGCCGTCGTGTTCGGGGTTCTGATATCGGCACCTCCAAGCTGACGGCAGAAGACATCTTGGAGGTTCAACTGATGCTGATCGGCGGCGCCCCTCAGTCGGCGCTCGCAGTCATGTTCGATGTGGGGCAGTCCACGATCTCGAAGATCAAGCGTGGAGAGATCTGGGGGCACCTCACTGTGGCAGCTCAGCAAGCGCCTTCGCCACCAGTCCTTGGAACTCAACTACTGAAACCCTGACCATTCCGGCGGGGGCTTGCTTGGAGTAGCCGTCGTACTCCAGCCGGTTGATGTAGGGCAAGTTGTTGACGATGAAGATGCTAGGGCCCAGCTGAAACGAGGCGAGCGCGCCCGCCGCACTTGACTGCAATGAGCTGCTCGGCGGGCTTCCATAACTGGCCTTGTCGTCGCGCGCAACCTCGCCGCTGGCCGCTTGCCCGACCGTCAACTGCCAATTGCCTCTCGCTCTGCCAGAGTCAACGGGCGTCCGCATGACGACCCTACCGAAGATGTCCAAGGCCACCTTCTGAACCACCAGGCTGGCGTTGTCGCCCGCCTTCTTGGCGAACTCGGCGAGCTGGAGCGAGAACGTGCCCATGGCTACCGGCGCAGCTGGAGGGTGTAGAGCACGGCCTGGCCGGACGGTGCCAGCACCTTGGCGTTCACGACGCTGTACGTCGCGCCGCGCCAGACGATCTTGTCGCCCGGCAGCGGATCGCCCAGGCCGATCACGGACAGGTAGGCCTCCTCGTCGCCGGCCAGCACCCGGGTGCCGTCGATCCACTTGTCCTCGATGGGGAAGGAGGCCATCGTGCAGGGGAAGTCCGTGGAGACGTCCGTCGTGGTGCCGGTGGCCGAGTCGTAGACGCCCGGCACGGTGCGCGTCAGGACGCTGGTCGCACCGAACTCGGCCAGGATCTCGTCGGCGGTAGCCGCGATCTCGTCGTAGAACTCGCTCATGCGCGCACCACCGCGATCATCGAAGTCCCGCCGCTCAGGTAGCCGGCCAGCAGGTTCTCGACGGCGGTGTAGCGCGTCTGCGCCCCGCTGCCGGCGACGTATTCGGTCTCGATCGGGCCGACCTTCACGCGCGACTTCAGCCGTCCCACGTCGATCGTCAGAGGACCGGTAGCCGCGCGCAAGGCCAGCTCAGCGCAGGCATTCGCCACTGCGGCCGGCACGACGCTGCTGTCCACCAGGTAGCCGTTGACCGCCACGTCGTAGCGCGGCCAGTCGAGCGTCTGCTCCGCCGACACACGGTAGCCCTTCCAGCGCTGGCCGTAGGTGCCGCCGAGGTAGTCGGTCGCGCGGATCAGCGCGGCTTCCTTGGCCGTGTTGTCGAGCAGGGCCCAGGCCGCATTGCCGCGCGCCAGGTGGTACGCATCGGCAGCAGCAACCGAGCACAGCGACGTTGCGCCGGCAGCAGGAGGAATGATCAGTGCCATCAGGTGTTCTCCTCCACCATCCCCAGCCCCACCCTTGCCAGAGGATCGAAGGGAGGGGATTTGGGGATGGGGGTCATGGGTTGGCTTTCTTTTCAAGAGAGAAGCGCCATCCTTCAATCGCAGCCAAGATGAGGTACTCTGGCACAGCAATTTCGCCTTCGCGCTGGCTCCAGTTCCTCGGAAGACGCATGTCATTTGCTGCCGCAAAGTTGCACTCAGCAAGTATTCGGCGGACCAAGTCTTCAGCGTCAACACTGCCTGTGGGCAGATCGTCTGGTTGTTTGAATTCAATCATTTGCTTGGCTGTCAGTACGTCGCCACGTCGCCGGAGACCGTGCCGTTGATCGTGCAGTTCTTGGTCCGGATTTGTGCGGTTTCGGTGGTCACAAGTGCTATGACGCCGTCGAACCGACAATCCTCGGCCCAAACTTTTGCGGTGTTCCCCGCGAGAACGGCAGCGCCGCTCGCCGTGCCAGGAGCAGTCGACCGACTGCCTCCGAGCTCACAACCGAGAAGCCATGCCTGCGTGGTGTTGATGTGGGCTCCGATAGGGCCGACGCTGCCCCAACCTTTGCACCCGATGCTGATCAACCGCGTGTTCTCGTGGCCCGTCGTGATGTTGTCGTTGTTGACGCCATCTGTATCACCGCTGTCGAAGCTGACAACGTCGATTTCCAAGGCGTTGCAGTCGTACCCATTTCCGCCGAGGTGGTAGTTGGAGATATCTAGGAGACATCCCTTTCGCTCGCCGAGGTGCTGAATAACAAGCGGGATGCCTGTTGCCGCGATTGCATTGCCCTGCGCATAGCGGATGTTGCAGCGCTCCAGGATCACCGACCCAGCGGCTCCGATACCAGCGCTGATGGACCCGACCGCATCACCAACGCCACCCTCAAAGGTCACGCCTTCGATGTACCAACGCTTATTGACCGAGAAGACGCAGTTGTTCACGCCTGCCAGCAGCAGCAGAGAAGCGTCAGGCATGCGTCCATCGTGCGTGTGCACGTACTGGTCGCTGCCAATCGTGAACCACGTGGCCGGCGTCGATTCCATTTCTGCCTGCGTTGCAGGCTTGCGGTAGAAGATAGCTTCATAGCCCTTCACGCCGGTCGGGCTCGTAAGTTCGACCTGCGATGTTTCATCGCGCACTTGCACCACGGCACTGCGGGTCGTCTTCCAGACGCCGGGAGTCGTGTGCGCCACCCAAGTCTGAGCTTCGTAGCGGGTCGAAGAAACGATGTCGCCCCCGACAGCCACGATCACCAGATTCTTGTCGCAGAGCGTGCCGTTCCAGTGCAGGTTGCGGTTGTAGATGTTATTCACGCCGCCCAGCGAGCCGTCGATGACGATGCGGACACCCGCGTCAGGCAGGGCAGCGGCTGCGGTAATGCCTTTCTTAATCGACCGGTAGGGCTTCTCTGGTGTTCCCTCTCCAGTCGCATCACTGCCAGGAATGCCCGTCGTTCCCATCGGACCCACGTACAGCGTTGCCGTCGTCGCTGGCATGAAGTCGGTCTTCACGTAGCTCGTGGTGTAGACAAGCCCGTTTTTGTAGATGATGACCGGAGGCGTCCAGTCGTAGCCGATCGGTGCTGCCAGCTGTACAGGCCCGGTGACTGAGACATAGGCCCCGCCGACTTTCGCCGACACGCCAGCCACCGCCGAGTACACCCCCGCCTTCTTGGCGAAGATGCCCACCGGGTCGGTGTAGACGCCGCCCTTCTTGACCTTGATCGAGGGCATAGCTCAGGCCGTCTGGATGTAGATCGTGCCGTCGGGGCGGCCGTCGGCGTCGACAGGGGCGGCGCTGGAGACGACGACCGAGGCAGCGTTCACGGGCAACTGGCTCGGTTGCGACCAGTCCACGGCCCCGGCCGTGCAGCGGAGGTGCAGGGTGCGCACCGCGCCGTAGGGGCCAAACGTGGACGTGGCACCCGACACGGTCGAGTCGATCGTCTCGTTCACGTGAAACACGCGAGCCGAGGAGCCGGCCGGGGCTACGACGGTGAGCGCATCTCCCACGGAGAGGCGAAGGCGGACTTCAGCTTCATTGGCGCGAAGAGTGGGCATTGTGATCTTTCAGTGGGAGTGCAGGTCTTGCAAAGCGCCAACCCGTGACGCTTCCGAAGGCCAGCTCAGGTCGTGACGAGCTTCCAGCCGTTGTGCTGGTGTTGGACCAGCGCATCGGGGTGGATGTCCAGGGTGTCGCCGTCCTTGGTGACGCGCACCAGGTCGGCCTTGGGCGTGGCGCCCAGCTTGGGCAGGCGGCCTTTGTCTTCTTCCAGCGCGTCCGCTGCGGCATCCACGAAGGCAGCCTTCTCGTCGGCGCTCAGGGCGTCGAACTCGGTCGGGGCCAGGCCGCTCAGTTCGACGGCGCGCGTGTGCAGCGCGATGGCGCGGTGCTCGAGCTGCAGGCGGGCTGATTCCTCGGCAGTGATGACGGGGTTGCCGAGCTTGGTCGACACGGCCAGCGCGCGGGCTTCGGCCTCGTCCTTCTTGGCCTGTGCGGCCGGGGTGGTGGTCTTGGTCATGATGATCTTTCGGGAAGGGGGTGAACGACCCAGGCCCGTAGGCCCGGGCAGCGAACGGGCCTGATCAGCCCATCAGGATGGCGACGTGCTCGCCCTGCACGACCTTGAAGCCGTAGGCGAGGTGCAGCTCCCAGCTGGTCTGGCCGTACTGCTCGATCTGCAGCAGCAGGTAGGTCATGCCCATGGCATCGCTGATCAGCGTCTTCGTGATCGTGGCGTTGTCCGGGAAGATCGGCGGACGCATGATGCCGACGACAGCCTGGCGCTCGAACGCGAGGTTCGGCGTGTAGCTGTTGCCCACGGTCAGTGCGTTGGCGGTCGGGATGACCTGACGCGCACCCGGGCGGCCCAGCGTGATCGTGCCCGGCGCGGCGATGCCGACGTTGTTCACGTACTTGTTCGCCGCGTCAGCCGCGAAGGTGACCACGTCGCCAGCCAGCACGGTGCCGGTGCCGGTCACCAGCGCGACGTTCTGCACGCCCTGCGCGGTCGAGCCGCTGGTCACGTAGTTGGCGCCGGTGCCCTTCACGTGCTGGGTGATGCCTGCCGACTCGCGGATCTGGAAGCCGAATTGGCGCAGCAGGTCACCCGAACGGCGCTCGGCATCGCTGCCGGCCTGGTAGGCCTGCTGGATGATGCCCAGCTTGCGAGCGGCGACGCCCGCGGTCGAGTCGATGCACAGCTGCAGGTCGGCCATGGGCGCGCCGTTGTCGAACAGCACCTTGCGCACGTCGGGGATGACGTTGATGTCGGAGACGAACGGGTTGGTGCCGGCGACGCCGACGGCGCGCGAGGCACCCACCTTGATGGCCTGGCAGGCTGCGACCTCGGCCAGGTTGCGCAGCGAACGCATGCCCTGGGCGATGAGCTGGCGCACCCATTCGTTGTCGTTGCCGCCGTTCTGCAGGCTGCGCAGCTGCTCGCCGGTCAGGAACCAGCTGACCTTCTTCGAGGCGGTGATCTGCACCGGCACGTTCACGGCCGTCGCGTCGTCGCCCTGCGGCGCAGTCGCGCCCGGCACGAAGTCGGTCGGCGCGCGCACCGGCGCAACGGGCACGGCCACGGTGTCACCCACCGCCACGCCCTTGTCGTCGAAGTTCGCGTTGATGGCGCCGATCACGCCGAAGGGCTCGTTCGACACCTCCTGCGCAGCGCTGTACAGGACAGGCTGCAGGGCGGTGAAGATGTTGGCGCCGAGCACCATGCCGCTCTTGGCCATGTGGGCGAAGAGGATCGCGTGGATCTTCTCGCCGCACGCGGCCGTCAGATGCTTGGCATGCACGGGAACTGCAGCAACGGCCGAAGCGACCGACGCGAGGGCCATCGCAGCCAGGGCGACGATGGGGAGGAAGAGCTTTTTCATGGTTGGGCTTTCAGAAATGACAAAGCCCGCGCATGGCGGGCCCTGGGGGTTGCGGAAGGGGAACTGCTTACTCGACGACCGAGTAGCCATCCTTCATGCGCGCCGCCCGATCCTTGGGCGACAGCGCATCGAAGGCTGCCTGCTTGATCACCTTGCTGCCGCCGCCAGGGCCGCCAGATGCACCACCTCCCGTGGTGCCCGACGCCTCGAACGCGCGGCCAAAAACTTCGGACTGGCGCATCTCGCCGACCAAATCCGCGATCGAAAGAAACTCGCCCTTGCCGTTGACACGGGGGTTGCCCGCCGCGTCCACGACTTGGACCTTGAAGTCGCCACCGTCCTCGATGACCTTCACCGACGCGCGCACGTGCGGCAGGAGGAGCATGGGAACGCCCTTCGCTGCAGCAATGGCCGCGGTTGCGTCGGCGTCGATCAGCCGGCGTTCCAGGCTCTTGGTGAGCACGTTGATGCGCTCGTCCTTCTTGCCCAGCTCGGCCTTGTGCTGATCGGCCATCTGCTGCTTCAGCTTGTCCCACTCGCCGCTCTTGCCGAGCTTGTCCTGCTCGGCCTGCGCGGCGGCTTCGACCAGCGCTTGGATCTCCTCGGGCGTCTTGCCCAGGGCGGCCCATGCGGCGACCTGCTTGCTGGCATTCTTGGCTGCTTCACGCTCCTTGGTGAGGGCGCTCTTCAGCCCGACCGGGTCTTCGTAGCCGTCCACGTCGAGCACGAACTTCCCGTTCGACTCCTTGTAGAGGCCACGCTGGGCTTCAGGGATCGCGTCGATCGCGTCGACCGTCATGGGAATGGCGGTCAGCAGCAGTCCGGCGCGGGCCATGTAGCCCACCAGGTGGTTGTGGGCGATGCGGAACATGCCTCGGGTCGAGGACTTGGTGGCGAACTTCATGGGAGATCCTTCCTCTCGAAGGGTTGATGCGCCCGTCTCGGGCATGAAAAAGCCGCTGGGCATCACGCGCAGCGGCTCGGAAAAAGAAAACCCGCCGCGGTTGCCCGGGGCGGGTTGTGGGAGGCCGTGTGGCCGAGTCAGGAAATGCGTCTTACCGAAATCTGGTCTATCAGGCCATCGGCCACGTGGCGATACTCACCGATGTAGCCGTCGATCGTTCCGGCTTCGAGTTGCCTTGCAAACCCGTGGAACTCTGGATCGCTCATCCCCAGTTCTCGCGCCTGAAGAGCGACGGACTGGCCAATCTTCAACCCCTTGACCTTGTCTTGAAACCTGTTCACAGCACGACCACCCTTTCGCCTTTGAGCAGGCAGGCCGCGCAGAGGATCTGCTTGGTCCCGCCGGAGGCCTTGCCCCCGGAGAACAGCATACCGGTCTTCGTCTCGATCATCTCCCTGCCGCCGCAGCGCGGGCACTGGATCAGGCTCGCGGGCCGGGGCATCGCCTTGACGCGCTGGCGCACCTTCTCGGCGGGAGAGGGTTCAGCGGGTGGGACGAGCTTGAGGCGGGGCACGCCGGGATTCTATGCAGTCTGGCCCTCCAGCCGACCGTAGCAGTGAAAGAGCGTGGGCTTGCGGCAGCCGCCGAAGATCGCGTGGATCGACCGAAAGCGAAGCTGGAAGCTGGCCACCTCTGTGCCGTCATGGTTCAACTGCAGCGGCTCGTGACAGCACTCGACGATGCCAGCGTCCACGTCGATCGACAGCACCTTGTTGAGTCGCTCGACGCGATCAACGTCATAGACCAGCGTTGACCGCTCGACGTTCCCATTGCCGTATTTCATAGCCCTGCCCTCTTGAATGCCGCCGCATCACGCGCGCGCAGCACATCCAGGTCGATCCACTCGCCGCGCGACGTGTAGAAGCTGTCGAAGGGCAGCTGGCCCTCCCGCATCAGCTTCCCGCGCGTCGGGCCAACGACCTCATCCTGCCGGGCCGCCGACTGCTTCTGCAGCCAGTCGCCGTAGCTCATCTCCGCGGCCACCTGGCCGTCCATGCTCGCGCGCTCGGCTGGCGCCAGTTCGTCGATGTCGATGCCGAGCTCGCGGAAGCTCTTGGTCTTCGGCGCGCTGCTCGAGCGGCACCGCCAGTGCAGCCGGCCCGGGCCCTGCAGCCAGGGAATCGAGTGGCCGACCGGCTTGTGGTCGACCGTGTACTGCTTGCCGTCGCGGATCCGGCACATCTCCGAGGTGCGCAGGTCCAGCGTTGACACCCACGACAGCGAGGCGATCAGCTGCTCGTTGGCGTTGTAGAACTCGTCGCGGGCCATCGCCGCCGTGTGGCTCACCGCCGTGCGGACGACAGCCTCTACCTCGACGCGGCCGCGGTTCACGATGCCGTCGCTGTAGCCCTTCGCCCGGGTGCCGCGCACTGCCTGCACGATCTGGCTGTTCGTCTTGCCCTGCAGGAAACCGTCGCGCACGGTGTTCCTGATCTGCGCCATGCGCGTGGGCTCGATGGCCGCGGCCCAGGACTGCAGCAGGCGGCCCTGGAAAGGCCGGCTCAGCGCCGCGGCATAGGCCTGCTGCACGCTGATCGCGCGGACGGGCACATGCGCCTGCACGCCGGTCGGGATCGTCGCCGTGAACAGGTCACGCTGGTAGACCGCCTCGTACTCGGCCAGGCGCCGCATCTCGTCCGGGATGGCTCGCCCGATCGCGTTGTAGGCCTCCAGGTTCAGCGCGCGGACGGAGCCAAGCAGCACTTCTAGGCGATCCAGGGTGAAGGTCGACGGCTCGACCTGCTCGAGCGCCTGGCTCAGCGCCGCGGCCAGCTGCGCATCGGTGCGGTTGAGGATGGCGATGATGCGGCGCACAACGCCGGTGCTGTACTGCTGCAGGCTGACGGCGTGGTCGACCTCGGCGTCGAGCAGCTTCTCGTTGACGGTCTTGGCCATCAGGCGACCACCGGATCAGGTTCTCCAGGCTTCTTCTTCGGCAGGCCCGTCAGAGGGTCGATGTTCGGGTCGTCGGTCAGCGTGCCGAGCGCCGGTCCCTCCTCTTCCACCGCGGCCAGCTCGGTCTCGGGGTCGATGTCGGCCGCCAGCATGCCGCGGCGCTGCTGCTCGCGGATCGCCGTCTCCTTGGTGATCAGGCCGGACTGCTGCATGGACAGGACCAGCTGCGCGCTGGCATCGCTCAGGCTGCCGGCGCCGAAGTCCTTGAACAGGCTGGCGTGGCCACCCTGCGCGACCCTGACCCAGTCGGCCATGTACTGCAGCACCTGGTCGAGCCCGTCTTCGAACGACTCTGTGATGCGCTGCAGGTCGCTCTTGTTGCCCTCGGCGTCGTTGTTGGCCTGCGTGGCCGACTTCTGCTCGCCCGGCTTCACGACCAGCAGCTCAGCGCCGGTCTGCACCATCTGGTCCTCGAGCTTCTCGAGCGAGGTCTGGCCGGCATCGATGGCGGCGCCCGTGTGCTCGACGAACTTCATGTCGCCGTTCAGCGGGATCTTCACTGCGGTCGACGCGCCGACGGTCAGCGTCGAGTCGTCATCTGCGCCGATGATGGCCAGGATCGGCACGCGCGCCACGTGCAATATCGTGTCCTGGTCGCTCTGGCTCTGCCAGTGCTTGACGTTCAGGTGGGCCAGGTCGAGCAGTGGGCTGATGCCCTGCATGAAGGCCAGCTTCTTGCCGTAGAACGGGACGAAGGGGATCTCGGTCAGGGTGTTGGTGCCCCCTTCTTCGAGGGTCCATTCGTCTTCGGCCTTCACGGCCGGCATGTAGACTTTCCAGGTGCCGCGCTCGAGCACACGCACGCGGGGCTCATGCTTCACGCCGAACTCGCCGTCGGGCACTTCCTTCGTCTCGGCGATGCGCAGCTGGGTCAGGCGCGTGGCGCCGTCGGCCCGCTCCGACTTCCAGCCCAGGATCTGGCCGTGACGGATGAAGACCAAGTACGGCCGAACACCGAGCGCGCGCTCCTGCTGCAGCGTCTTCACGTCTTCCCCGACCTTCGGGTAGTCCACCAACACGCCGCAGATGCCGAAGCCCAGGGCCTCGGTCATGACGCCCGCGGCGAACGAGTGCAGGCTGTTGCCCTGCTGGTCGGCGTCGTCGCACCACTCCTTGATCTTCGCCGGCACGTCCTCGGCCAGCGTGAGCTGCTTGGAGAACGGCTTGCCGCTCATGACGCCGATGGTGCGGCCGAACGCCGGGAACAGCGTGGCGACGCTCAGGCGGATGTTGTAGCTGGCGGGCTCCTCGTTCGGCCACTTGGGCAGGTAGGTGGCGCCGGCGGCGCGCATCGCCACGGTGCCGCCCAGCAGCGCCTCCGCGACGGGCCAGTTCGCCGCCATCGCGACGACCTCGGAGGATTGATCTTGTACTTTGAGGGCCATGCGGCGTCCTTACATGCGAAGTGGCGTGACGACGGCCGTGCGCTTGACGATCGGGAACCGCTTCACCAGGAAGTAGCCGATCGCATCATTCGGGTGGTCGTGGCCGGTGCTCTTGTCCGGCTCGCCATTCGTGCCCCAGGCCTGCTGCTCCTGCGCCTCGGTCAGCGCCGGGCAGGCGTCGGTGTTGACCTTCCAGCGGCGCACGCCATCAGCGTTCAGCGCCATCGCGTCTACCGCGTTCACACGGTCCTTCACGGCCGGGTTCGCAGGGTTCACGCTGATCGTGAAGCCCGCTTGCTTGAGGATGCTCAGGTCGGACTCGCTGGCGTTCTTGCTGCTGGTGTTGCCGCCGCTGGCGTCAGGGTAGATCGTGACCGCGTGGCCCTTGTCCTTGAAGCGCTCCTTCAGCATTCGCGCCATAGTCGGGGTGTCTCGCACCTTGGTGAGCTCCTCGAGCGTCAGCGGCAGGTCATCGCGGATCACGCTGACCGTCGCCGTCATGTTCAGCACGTTGAAGTCGAGCCCGACGTGCAGCGGCTCGCTCGGCCGGATGGTCTCACCCGTGTGGTTCAGCACCCGGTCGAAGTTCGGGTACACGCTGCCGCTGGTCAGGTTGGTGAACAGCCCGCGGATGTACGCCTGGATGAGCTGCGGCGGGTAGCTGGCCAGCAGCGACGAGATGTAGTCGGCCGGCAGGTTCTTCGCGTTCTCGTAGGTGCTGGCGTGCACGAGGCCGTACAGCCCGGCCAGGTGCGGCTTGTCGCGCACAGCCTTCACGAACTGCTGGTAGACGAACTTGAAGCCCTCGGGCGTGGTCGTCACGTCGACGCCGTTCTTCAGGCCGTCCACGCTGTAGCGCATGCGCGCGATGATCTTGCGCCAGGCCGTCTCGGCCTTCACCGCCTTCATCACGTCCAGCTCGTCGATGACCGCATGGCCGATCTTGAAGCCCACGATGTCGCCCGGCTTCTCCATCGACCGGCACAGGATCGTGCCGCGGAAGTTGCCGTTCGAGTAGAGGTGGACCTCCTTGTTGCTCTCGTGGATGTCTGCCGTCAGGCCCCAGTCGAATGCCGACTCCTCAATGGCCGGATAGAAGATGTCCCGGATCTGTGCGTAGGTCGGTGCGAAGTAGCCGCTGTCGACCTTGGGCCACTCCCATGCGTGGCTGCACAGCGCGGCGCTGCCCGCCCGGGTCTTGCCACTGCCGAACCCTGCGACGAAGGCCCGGTACTTGTGGGGCAGCGCGAGGAAACGGGCCTGCGGCCTATTGAGCTTCGGGGAGACTTGCATCTTCGACCTGCACCACGATGCGCACAGGCGTGACCGGCGTTGCCTGGTTCACCAGCTTCACCGAGTCTTTGTTCGCGTTCAGCAGGCTCAGCGGGCCGAACAGCGCGTCGTTGCCCAGCTTGGTCAGCGCGCCAAAGCGCTGCAGGGCCGCCAGCGACTTCTCCGGCTCGGCGTCGTCGATCTTCTGCACCTGGTCGTGTGCGATGCCATGCAGGCGGTGCGCGCTGGCTGCGGCCAGTTCTGCGGCGCCGGCGACGTGCGTGGAGATGTTGCGCAGTCGGTCTGCGAGCGTGATTGCCGACGCCTGTTCGGAAAGCGTCAGAGACTTGAGAGAGTCCTCGGCGGCAAGTAGTTGATTCGCAACGGTTTTCACCTTTCCGACGGATTCGGAAAAGCGTTCGGAAATGGTCGCGCGGCTGACCTTGAACTCTTTGGCGAGGGCCGAGGCCTTTTCACCTGCGACGAGGCGCCGGCCGATCTGCTCCCACTGCTTGTCGGTGAGCTTGGAGGGACGTCCCATGGTGAATCCTTGGAGGGGGCCGGCACGCCGCCGGCGTCCCTGGGAGAAGGGCATATAGCCGGCGGCGGTCGGGGGCGCACCGTTGACCCGACGGGTAGGCGCTGCGGGTTGAGCAATCGGCAGACGGCAGCGAAGTGGGAAGGCTGCTTGCCGACGAAAGCGCTCGGAGATTGAATTCGGAAGCCCTCCAGCCCGGCCGCTCGCCATCGAGTGGCGTGCGTGCGGACCTTCATCAGGCGGCGGCGGGCCGTTCTAGTCGTTGGGCTAACCCTAGCCCTGTGCTCGGCGCCCCAAGGACTGCCGGCGCGTGCGGTGGATCACCGAACTGCGCGCCGGCCCGTCGGAGCTGGTGCCTGACCTTGCACTGCGAGTGATCACCGCCGGCTGTCGCCGAAACTGTTTGCGCAGGGCTGCGCGCCATGGTCAACCCTGCAGTGCATCTAGACTGGGCCAAATCCTGGAGGGGACATGGCTACCGAAAACATTGCGCTCGTCATCAGCGTGGCTTCCGCAGCCATCGCCTCCGTTTCGCTCGGGTGGAACATCTACCGGGATCTGGTGTTCCGGGCGCGGGCGCTGGTGTCCGTGTCCGTCGTGAACCTCATCGCTGGGAATGGGGAGCCGCCTGAATCGTGGCCGACGTACATCTCGATCAACATCGCCAACATGGGCCCAGGGCCGATACGGGTGCAGTCGATCAACGCGCAGACGGGGCGCTGGTACTGGCGAGTGCTACGGAAAAGGTGGAAGCACGCTTTCATCGCCGACGATTCAAACAATCCCTTGAGCCACCGCATTCCATGCAAGCTGGAAGTTGGCGACAGCGCCTCTTTTCTCCTGCCCTTCGACAAGAACTGCTTTCTCAGCGGCGACTTCCATCGCGTCGGCCTGCGTGACACGTATGGCCGCAGCCTGTGGGCCCCGGAGAACCAGCTTCGCGCCGCGCAGAAAAAGTTCCGAGAAGCTTTCCCTGCGTGAAACGAAAAAGCCGCCGAACATTGCTGTCGGGCGGCTGTTTTTGGAGGCACCTATCCCCCACGGCCGGAAATGTAGCAGATTCTTGCGCGCAGCGCTACAGCACGCCTGCCGCCATGAGCCGGCGAGTCAGGATGTTCCGGGCCTCCTGGATCACGATGCCGAGCTCGAGCGGGTCGGCCGGCAGGCGCGGGCTGTTCCACACCTTCGCGCCCGTGCACGCGTTGCGCGCCAGGATGTAGATGGCCGACCGGTGGGGCTCGTCCATTCCGCCCTGGGCCCGGCTGTCGCCGCCGACCTGGAAGTCCACCGCCTTCATCTTCTGCTGCTCGACCTCGCGGTCGTAGATGTCGTCGGACGAGTCCCAGCCGCTTCGCGAGCGCGCTTCGCGGAAGGCCGGGTCGTCAAGGCGGTCGACGCCATTGATCGGCGCGCCGGACATCCAGTGGTGCCAGCGCGCGAGGATGTCGTCGAGGATCTGGTCGGCTTCGTTCATGTGCATTCGCTCTCCTTCTGCGGGCTGGGGATGAGGGCCTGGAAGTCGCTGTAGTGGATGTGCTGCTGCTTCATCTTCAGCGTGAGATCGCAGGCGGCGGTGATCAGGCTGCGGCGGGCCAGGTCTGGCATGAGGCGCTCGACGGCTTCAAGGCCGGAGACGATCGAGGCGCGGCGCGTGGCCGGGATCTCGGCCTCACCTGCCTGGTCGTGCACGGCGTTGACGGCGCCGCGGATGATCCGGATCTCGGGGTGGTCGTAGGCAAAGCCGTCTGCGATGGCCGCGCCCAGCACCACGTACAGGACGCGGCCGGCGGCGTTCACCATGCCGTCGCTGTTGTCGCCGTAGAGGGCGTGGATCTGGGCGGTCAGCGCGGTCTGGTGCCAGGCCTGCTCGATCAAGGCGCGCTCGATCAGGCTCAGGGTGCGGGGCTGGCGACGCTTCACGTGGTCGCCTCCGCGGCAGCGCGCGTGAAGCGCCATCCGCCCTGGGCGTTGCGCTCGATGCAGCCCTTCCGCTCGAGCGCGCGCAGCTGTTCGAAAGCGCTGTTCACGCTGGCCCAGCCGAAGTGCGTGGCGATCGTGCGGTCGGTCGGCATGTTGTCGTTGGAGGCCTGGAACTCGCGCATGTACGCCAGTACCGAGGCCTGCTTCTCGGTGAGAGCGGTGCTCATGGGAGTTCTCCGAGCGGTGAGGCGTTGAGGTGATCGAGGGCCCACTGCGCGGCCGTACGGTCCTTGGGGTCAGCTGCCGCGCTGCCGGCGATGGCGCGCCACTCGCAGACCTGGGCCAGGTGGGCGGACATGAAGGCCAGCTGCTTCCGTGTGCCGTCGGCGCTCCCCTGGTCGAGCCAGCGGTGGCAGTTGAAGCAGCCCCAGGCCGAGTACTCGTCATCAGCCTTGCGCGCGCCGGCCTTGCCGTGGGCGCCGAGGTTGCTGTGGCAGGCCACGGTGGTGGCCGGGTCGAAGTTGCAGATGCCCGGCAGGCGGAAGAGGCAGGGCTTGCCGCGGGCCATGGCGAGGAGGTACGGGTTGCGGTGGGCCTCGGGCTTCGGCAGCGACATGGGAATTCCCATATCCGCATGGGCGTAGGTGCCGCGGCGCACGGCGGGCGCGGGCCGGTGCTCGCCGGTGGTCGAATCCGCCGGCAACCCGCATGCAGCCTCGATCTCTGCTGGTGCTCGCGTGGGCCAGGGTTTGCGATTCGGTGCAAGTCGGGGGCCCTTTGCATACTCGGGGCGCTTGAAGCCGGTGCGTTTCATTTGCGGCTGATCTCCGTCATCTCGCCACACTTGCGGCACTTGGTCTTGGAGCGCTCCGACAGCCGCTGCATCTCGTCTTGGTAGGCGGCGCGCGTGCGCATCCACTGGCTCTCCTGCCTCATCAGCCGCTCGAGCACAAACATCGGTGAGACCTCTTCGCCACAGGCCTTGCAGAAGCACTTTCCCGCGTCCGCGTCGACGGTGAAGGAAGTGAAGCTGTGCCGGCAATGGCTGTACGGCACTGCCTGCAGCATCGGCGCGTCGGTCAGCGCAGGGCGCGCCGTCACTGGCAGCGCGGTGACGGTGGTGTCATCGGGGTGGATGGGCGGGAGGTTCATCTCTGCATCGCCTCGTACTGCGCGCGCTCGGCGCGGGATGGTGTCCAGCGAACGCCGTTCTCGGCGCCGTAGGCCTGCAGCCACTCGATGAAGCCGGCCGCCAGGCGGGTGTTGAAGTTGCGGGTCTGCTCGCCGACCATCACAAAGCCAGGGTGGTTCAGCGCGGGCACGAGCTCGATGTCGCCGAAGCGGGACCAGCTGTCGCGGAACTGGGGGTCGTCCTTGGTCTCGTACTTGAAGGCATCGACCAGCACGCGCTTCCAGGAAATGGCCGGCAGCTGCTTGCCAAACAGGCGGCACTGGGCGGCGATGTCGTTCAGCATCGCGTGGTACTTCTCCTCCTGCAGCCGGCTCTTGGTGTCCTTCCGGCGCTTGAGGGTCAGCTCGATGGAGTGACCGGCCTGCAGGTCTTCCTGCACGTCGCTCGCATACCAGGACCGCACGACGGCCTTGTACTGGTCAGGGCTGGTGATGGTCACGGTCTTCACGGCCGCACCTCATGCACGCGGAACACCACGCCGCCGATCGTGATGCGCTGGCCGACGGTGACGAAGAGCGGCGGCACGCGGCGCTCGTCGATCTCGATCGACATGGGCCGCCACTTGCCGCGGCCGATGGGCTTGAGGATGAGGCTCACGACGGTGCGACTCCGGTTGCAGCCTCGACCAGCACCAGGCCGAGGGCCTTGGCGATGTGGGCCTCGAGCGACGCGCCGCGGCTCTGGCGCCAGCCCGGCAGCAGCAGCACTGCATCGCAGGTCACGAGGCGCGCGATGTCGGCGCGCATGCACTCCTGCCAGCCGGCGGTCGGATCGGGGTTGATCTCGGCGGGGTTCTCCACTTCGAAGCCCTGTGCCCGGAGGCGCGCGGCCTCGGCGTGGAACGCGGGGAAGTTGAGCTCGGCCAGGCCGGTCATCGGGCCGGCGACGTAGTAGCGGATGGGCTTCACTTTGCGTTCCTCCAGCCCCACTGAGCGATCAGCAGGGCCTCAGCGCGCCCGTCGTCCTTGGCTCGTTTCAGGTCGCCCTGCAGCGCAGGGAACAGCTCACGCGCCTTCGTGAGGGATGCGGCTTTGCGCTGCGCGTCGGTCTTCTTCACGACGCCCAGCGACGGCTTGTCGATCAGGCCGAAGAACTTTTTCCAGCGCTGCGGCGTCACCTGTGTCACCGGCAGGCGGGTGCAGTCGATGGAGCCGAGGATGATCCCGACGGTCTTCATCATCGACCCCATCTGCTGCATGCCGCCGCCGCCAGCGCGCGCGTGGAGCTCCTCGAGGTAGACGCGGCCGCCGATTGACACCGGCGCATGCTCGCGGAGAAGCCTGGCCAGCTGCAGGCCGCAGATGCGCCGCTCGACGGGGCTGATCGGGAGATCGAAGACGCTGGCCTTGCCGGTAGCGGTATCGATGAATGCGACGGCGCCGGTCATTCCGGGGTCGATGCCGATGCTGATCATGCTCGGGCCTCGCACATCTTCCGGTATGCCGCGTCGGCAGAGACGCCGATCGGCACCCATTCGTCAGTGCCCACGCGCGCGAGCCGATGGCGCTCGACGATCTCGCGCACGAACTGTCCGGCCTTGCTTGGCGTGCCGGTGTCGCGGTCGTACTCGGTGGCGCAGAGCCAGCCCGGCGCGCGGTAGACGCGCCAGCCCATCTCGGCCAGCTTCGCGTCGCGCGCGGCGTCCTTGGCCTTGTCCAAGTGGAAGGCGGCGCCGTCGCACTCGATGGCGACCTTGGCCTTCGGGTTGGCAAAGTCGACGAAGACGCGGCCCACCGGATATTGGGGATAGAAGATTGCGTTCGCGTCGCGGATGTCGGCCCACAGCCACGCCTCGATCGGCGTCATGTGCATCATCTTTGGATCGCCGTCGTCCCACGCGTAAGCGTCGATCGCCCACTCGTTGCGAGCCTCGGCCAGGATCTCGGGTGTGAAGCGCGCGTAGTGCTCGCGCAGGGCATTCCAGTTGTTCATGCTTCTTCCGTGTAGTTGCGGAAACCGGCCTTCTTCTGGCCAAGCGGCGCGCTGCTCTGGCGCCAGCGCTGATAGCCGCCCTCGAAGGCGAGCGCGACGCTGCCGACCCGCCCCTGGCGGTTCTTGGCGAAGTCGGCCTCGATCACCTTCGGGCCGTGGCCAGGGATGTCGTCGATGCTCAGCAGGATCACGACGTCGGCGTCTTCCTCGATGGCGCCGGATTCCTTTAGGTCGCTCAGCACCGGCTTGCCGCCCGAGCGCGTCTCGACGCCGCGGCTGAGCTGGCTGAGCGTCAGGATCGTGATGTCGAGCTGCTTCGCCAGCGTCTTCAGGCCGCGGCTGATCTCTTCGATCGCGTGGTGCCGCTTGTCGTGCTGGGTCTTGCCGCTCGTGCCGCACAGCTGGATGTAGTCGAGCACCAGCAGCTTGATGTCGCGCTGGCGCACCAGGGCCCGTGTCTTCGCACAGATGTCGGAGAGCGTGAGCGCGGGCTGGTCGTCGAAGAAGAGCGGCAGATCGCGCATCTCTTCGACGGCATCGGTCAGCCGGCCCCACTCGTCGTCGCGCAGGCGGCCGGTCATCACGTTGTCCAGCAGGATCTCGCCCAGGTTGGCCGTCGCACGCTCCATCTGCTCCTCGTTCGGCATCTCCTGCGACAGGAACGCGGCGCCGTGGCCGGCGCGAGCCAGGTTGATCGCGATCTGCAACGCCAGCGACGACTTGCCGATCGACGGGCGCGCGGCCAGCACCATCTGCTTTCCGCCGCGCAGGCCGCCGCTCAAGCGCAGGTCGATCGCGGGGATACCGGTCGGAATGCCCGGCTTGATGTTCCCCACGTTCAGGTCGTTGATTCGGTCGACCATGCGCGCAGCCATGTCGCCCACCACCACCGGCTCCGCCCGGCCGCGGCGCACCTGCAGCGCCTGCAGCTTGTCCTGGGCCTTTTCCAGCCGGTCGACAACAGGCAGGCCGGAGGTGGTCGCGATCTCGTGGACCTCCTCTGCGGCCTTGAGCAGCGAGCGCAGCAGCGCGCGCTCCACGACGATCTCGGCGTAGCGCCGCACCGTGGCCGCGCCAGCGACGAACTGCGCCATGTCGTGCAGCAGCGTGAGGTCGATGCCCTCGGCCTGGCCGGTGACCTTCAGGCTGTCCCAGACCGTGATCACGTCCGCCGGCTTGCAGGCGCTGATGAGCGATCCCAGCGCGGCGAAGATCCTGGCGTTGCGGGTGTCGAAGAACTGCTCCTCGAGCAGGAGGTCGCCGACGACGTCCCAGTGGCCGTTGTCCATGAGCAGCGCGCCCAGCACGCCGTTCTCGGCTTCTGCCGACCAAGGGATCGCGTCCTGCTCGAGGTCACGCGGGTGCATGTTCACCTCCCTGCCGGACTTGATTCGCAGCGTGGCGTGCGTCGAGCACGCGCTTCTCCTGCAGCCCGGTGGCGGTCCACTCGGCCGCGCCCTCGGCGTTCACGAACCAGAGCTTGTACCAGCGGCCCTTCACGCTGTTCGCGAATGCGGCCGGCCAGTCCTTCTGACGCTTCGCCTTCTCGGCCGTCATGTGCCGATCACGGAACACGAGCCATGCGATTTGACGCATCTCGTCGGTGATGCCGGCGTCTTGGCAGTAGCCCCGAATCGGGTGGTCGGCAGGCACCGCCATGATCCCGGCGGTTTTGCAGTCAGCGATGTACTCGGCGAAGGTCTTCTCGACCTTTTTCGGACGAGGGGCCCGAGGCGGCTTGTCCGCCTGGGCTACTCCTGAACGAAGTGAAGGAGAAGACGGAGACGGAGACGGAGACGGAGACGGAGACGGAGACGGAGACGGAGCATTGCTGTCAGCATCGACCGTTGTGCTACTAGCATTGCTGTCTGCATTGCTAGGTGTGATGCTGCTAGCAATCCTGATAGCAGCGTACTCGGGTACCAGTCGATCAGCTTCAGCAGCCCCGTGGTGGCGCTTAGCAGCATTCCATCGGGCCTTCACCGAGCGGAGTTCCGCGCCCGCAGCCCAAGGGTTGTGCTCTTGCCAATCGTGGATCGTTCGCTCGTTCTCTTCGCCGTCGACGAAGCCGACTGAGGACAAGGCCTGCACGAATGCGCCCTCGTCGCCCACCCAGTCGATGGCGAGCTCGATGTCCTCGTCGCTCATGCCAGACAGGTCGCCGTCGCTGCGGTTCACTGAGGCCCACAGGAACAGACGAACGAGGAACCAGCCCGCGGCGGGGCCCGCCCGGCGGATCAGCTTCTTCGTCTTGGGATGTCCCGGCAGCTCTGCCGAGATGCGTGCATCACTAGCCACAGACTGCGCTCCTTGCCTCGGCCTGCATGCGCGACACCGAGCCGGCCACGGCGAAGTAGCTCTCGCCCTCCTCCTCGGCCAGCTGGATGGCGGCATCGCGCGCGGCGATCAGGGCTTCCATCTCGATGCGGTGGCGCTGGGCCTCCTCACGCGCGCCCAGATCCATGGCGATCTCGATGGCCAGGCCCTCGGCCAGGATCAGGTGCTCGCGGCGGCGCGCGATCTTGGTCTGGACCGGCGTCATCAGATGGCCGCCTTCGACGCCGCACGGCGCTTCTCGGTGGCCGCCTGACCAGCCTCACGACCTTCAACAGGCAGGCTCTTGCGCGTGCGCAAGATCTCGTCCGCGCGGCGGCTGGTGCCCTTGATGTCGATGTTGGGGTCGCCGGCGGCGCGGCGCGCATCGATGCGCTTGCTGGCGATGGTCTTGAGGCGGGTCTCGCGCTCGAGGTCGGTGGTGTCGACCTGGCGGGGGTTGGTGCGCCAGTTGAAGGGGTTGACGACCGTCATGCTGCTGCCCTCAGGTGCGCGGGCTTGCTGGCCGCGTTGTTCTCGCGCGCGCCGCGCAGAACGTCCTGTGACTTCGCCAGCAACTCGCCGACCTCGCGTTGGATCGTGCGCAACTCGTTGTCGGAGACGGTGTCGTCGGAAAGAGCTGTGGTCAGCGCGACAACAGCGTCCGAGCACTCCTTGAGCATGGAGGCCATGTCGGCGCGCAGATCCTGCTTGGGGGCTGTCATCTCACGCACGGGCAAGGCGATGAAGCCACCGCTGTTCGCAGCCACGGCGGTCACGTAGGCGTAGCAGTTCGGCCAACCCTCTTCGATCGCCGTGTCCGAGATCAGCTGCGCGGTGTTCTCGCCCATCTTGAACTTGGGGTCGGTGCCCGACAGCTCCTTGCGCAGCGTCTCGGGGTTCTTGCCGATACGGATGGCCACGACCTCGAGGCCACCGGGCGCGGACTTGGCGATCAACTTCAGTGCGTCGGCGGTGTTCATATCCGGTAGCTCCTGTTTTGGATGTGTTGCGCCGCAGCAGAAGCGGCGACATTCACGTCATGGATGAGGGAAAAAGAAAAAGGGAGGGCGGAGCGCAGGCAGCTGGGGGGCTGGCCTGCGCTACCGCTATGGGCAGCGCTCAGGGAGACGGATGGAAGTCCTTGCATGAGCTGGCACTCGAGTGGCTAGCGTCAGTTGTGCCGGCCGCGCAGCAACTCGTAGAGCACCGCGAGAGCGGCGACGACGAAGATGGCCGTGATGACGTACTCGCGGGCAGCAAACGCACCAACGGCGTACCAGATCAAGGCCACCAGCAACAGGACACCAATGAGGGTGGACATGAGTCAGGCGCCGGGCTGGTCCGCGGGCTCAACTCCGGACTGCATGCGGAGCACGTCCCAGGCGACGCCGGCGCGCAGGCGCTCGCATCGCACGCCGGTTTCGCGCTCGATGGCCGGGCAGTACTCGGCCGGCACGCTCTTGCGCTTCTTCCACATGCTGGGCGCACTGGCCGCCGCGCCTACGCGCTGTGCCAGTTGGCCGACGCCGCCGGCGACCCGAATGGCCTCGTCCAGCGCTTGCATGCTCTCGGACTCGACGCCCTCGGCGGTGGTGTTGATGCTTAGTTCAGGTGTTTCCATGGGTGTCCCTATTTGTCACGTTCGTGATTTTGCACGAACCACCAACGTGATGCAATGGGGCGGCCTAATCACATCCGTGAAAACCATAGGCGAACGAATCAAATGGGCTCGCGCGCAACGCGGGCTGACTCAGGGCGGGCTGGCTGCGGCCGCCAAGGTTTCAACGAGCACGATCGGGAATCTCGAGTCGGGCCTGCGCGAGAAGCCGCGCGAGCTCAACGCGATCGCGCACGCGCTGCGTGCGGCGCCCGCTTGGGTCGAAACAGGAAGAGGCGAGTGGGATGCGACGAGCAACGTCGAGGCCGGCCCTGACCGCGGCGGCCTGGTGCCATTGGTCTCATGGGTTCAGGCCGGCGACTGGTGCGAGGCCTCGGATCCGTTCCAACCCGGGGACGCCGAGCGCTGGATGCCGTGTCCGGTGGCTCACGGTCCACACACCTACGCTTTGCGCGTCAAGGGCGACAGCATGACCGCGCCTCATGGCAACAGCCGGACCTATCCGGAAGGCTGCATGGTCTATGTCGACCCGGACAGGGGCTCGCCAATCAACGGCGACCGCGTGGTGGCAAAGCTACGCGGGACCGACGAAGTGACCTTCAAGGTCTACAAGGAAGAGGACGGCCGCAAGTGGCTCATGCCTCTGAATCCAGCCCACCTTCCCATCCGCGACGAATTCACTGTCTGCGGCATCATCATTGGGAAGTGGGAAGACGGCTGAAGCAGACGCAAAAAAGCCGCCCGGAGGCGGCTTCGCGTGGACTTCGAAAATTAACGGCAGTTCGCAGGAGCGTACTTTGCGTTAAGCGTACCGGCCGTAGCTGGCTTCGCTGCGCCCTTGGCACCACACGCCCAGTTGATGCTGCCGTCAGGCGGAGCATAGCCGGCCGTCTTCGAATCAGGAAGAGCGGTGCCGTCGCCGGTGCCGGTGTAGGGACGCAGGATGAGGGTGGCGTCGGTTTCCACGGGCGCGTTGTAGGTGATCGTGATCGAGCCATCCGTCTGGCTGATACCTACCGACTTCACATTCGCCGTCGCGCTCGGAGCGACCCAGCCCGAATCGTAAGGCTTCGATCCGGCTGCGTTCTCTGCGACTGTCGTCTTAGCCGATGTCGCAAGCGACAGACCTTCGGTGACCTTGGCGCGCTTCGTGTAATCCTGGTAGGCAGGTAGTGCCACCGCAGCAAGAATACCGATGATCGCGACAACGATCATCAACTCAATGAGGGTGAAGCCGGCTTGTGCGCGGCGAGCGATGGAACGACGGTTCATGGAAACTCCTGGGTTGTTAAACCGGAGACCCTCCCCGGCACGCCAATGTATCTGCAGCATGCGTGCCAGCTCCTCGAACACCGAAAGTGTGCCGAATAGTTCACAATCAACTCTGCTCGTGACATGCAACAACGTGTGACACGGCTCCATGTCACCCCTTGCTCCTATGACAGTCACCCCGCCAAGCACGACAACCTCCATCTCACTCGACACGGCTGCGATCATTTCCGAACGTAGCAAGAGGACGTGGCAGCGGCGCCTTGCTGAAGGCGGCATCACGCGTTTGGCCGACGACGCCCGAGGGCGTTCAATGGTTTGCCTCACAGACGTCGCAGCGCTGATCTGCGTGCCGCTGCAGGGCGATGATGTTGAGGTGCTGCTTGATGCCGACGCAGGTTCACCCGCCGCCCAGCGGGACTTGGGCCAGATCTTCTCTAGCCATGAGAAGCACGAGATCGCCGTCCACTGGCTTCGCCTGGCTGCAGAACAAGGCGATGCCGATGCCATGCAATGCTTGGGCGCTGCGCATGCAGCAGGCGAAGGCGTTGAACGAGACGAAAACCTGGCCTTGATTTGGCTTGCCAAGGCCGCTGCTAAGGGCCACCCGATCGCATCGCACCAGGTGAAGGGCCTCCTGCCGTGAGATATGGCTGGATCACCGGGCTCGCTCTTGCGATTTCACTGGCTGCAAGCGCAGGCGAGGACCTAGAAAATGCGGCGCGATCCGCGATGGAAGCATGCCGAATCATCGGCGCCTCCAGTATCGATGAATGCTCCAACAGCACGGGAAAGTCGCCGGAGCACTCCAGGGCACGCAAGGCCGTAGCCCAGCTATACAACGCCCGGGCACGATTCATGACCTCCTGCGACGGCCCGCAGACCCTGCATCAATGCCAAGACGAATCTGACTGGCTCATCCTCGCCGGCCTCAGCTCACCGAAGTCGAAACCGTAAGAAGCGCCCTGTCCCGCCTGCCCGCACCTAGCGGGCTTTTTTTCGCCCTCATCTCTCCTTTTCGTGATTGAAAGTCACAAACGTGTTGACAACATAAATCACGTTCGTGACAATCAACCCCGCACCGCAGCCACCCCGGCAGCGGATGAGGAGATCGAAATGGCGACAACTACCCGGCCGGTGGACACGGCACACAGCAAGCAGATGGCGGCGATCCGTCGCGCGAACGCCATCGCTGCAAATGGCGAAGACCTGCTGCAGGTCTCGAAGCGCGTGGTGGAGTGGGAAGCGGCCGGCTTCTTCCGTGGCGGCCGCACGGTGCGCATTGCTCGCGCTGCTGTGGCGCGCATCGCCGCTGCCGAAGCTGGAGCCCGCGCATGACCGTCTACCAATCCCTGGAGGCGCTGACGAAGCGCGAGCTGGAGGCTGTGTTCTTCACGATCGCGGCTGGTGTGCTGCTGCTGGGCGCTGCGTTCGGCCTGGTCATGGCGGTGTTCCTGTGAGCGCCGCGAAGCACGCAGGGATGAACCTGCACGGCACCCCGGGCCCATTCGTGGCCCGCGAGGAGAAGCGGCCCGGCGATGCACCGCGCATCACAGTGCAGGCCGCGAACGGGGTCGTGCTCGCCGAACTCAGCAACTACAACGCCGCCGAGCGACGCACGCTGGCGCGCCAGTTCGCCGCCGCGCCCGACATGCAAGCCGCGCTGCTCCGCTTGAGCGCCAGTTACGCGCGCCTCAAACCGCCTGGCTACCCACGGTCGGACGCGGAGAAGCAGGCGGACGCCGCCATCGCCAAGGCCACCGGGAGCGCATCGTGAGCGCCGCACCGAAACGCTATGGCGACATGACAGAGGCCGAGAAGCTCGCCTGGGGTGCCGCCGAGTCGAAGCGCCGCATTGCGGATCTCGCCGACCGCACCGCCGATGGCCTTCGCGCCGCGCAGCGCAATGCCGCCGCTCGCCGGCATGCCATTGGCGCAAGCCTCGGGCAAGCCGCCGACATGGTGATCCTGGCCAACCGCGCAGCGCGGCTGACCGCCCATCGCCTGGAAGCGCGGAGCCCGGCATGAGCTACGCCGACTACACCCCCGAGCCCCGCGAGGGCGACGACGAGCGCGAGGCCCTGGCCCGCCAGCGCGCGGCTGCACGCCGCCAGCACAACGCCTACATGGCGAACCCCCATCCCCGAGATCCCGAACACGAGGGCGCCGGCGCGGCGCGTGACGAATGAACGTTGTCCTCCTCCGCTGGCTGCTCGGCACCCTGCTCGCCCTCCTCATCGGCGCAAGCGGCCCGCTGATCGACGGCCCCACCGAATTCGAGGCCGCCCTCGACACCGCCGCCGCGGCGCGTGACGTCGAACGCACCGATCTCTCCGAACGCATCGCATCGAAAGGAACGCCGTGAACCGTGACCTGTCCCCCTCCGAACTCGACGAATGGCAGGACGGCGAAGCCGCTCGCACGCCCGCCTCCGCCGGCGAGGAAGACCGCGAAACCTTGAGCGCCATGCGCTTGGTCTGGTTCTTCCTGGTGGTCGCCTCCCCCATCCTCTTGTCCGGCGTCATCGCGCTGGCTCGCCACTTCCTCAACTGAAAAAGACCATGAAGATCATCAACCTCAAGGCCGAGAACATCAAGAAGCTCGTGGCCATCGAGATCTCGCCCACCGGTGAGATCGTGACGATCGCGGGCCGCAACGGTCAGGGCAAGACCTCGGTGCTGGACAGCATCTGGTGGGCGCTGGCAGGCACCAGCGGCATCCAGTCGCAGCCGATCCGCAACGGGCAGAACAAGGCGCGCATCCGTCTGGACCTGGGCGAGATCATCGTCGAGCGCAAGTTCACCGACGCCGGCAGTACGCTCACGGTCACCAATGCCGAGGGCGCCAAGTTCCCGAGCCCGCAGAAGATGCTCGACGCGCTGCTGGGCGAGCTCTCCTTCGACCCGCTGGCCTTCTCGCGCATGGCAGCCAAGCAGCAGTTCAACGAGCTGCGCCGCGTCAGCAAGCTGTCCATCGACGTCGAGGAGATTGATCGCCTGAACAAGGCCGACTTCGATGCGCGCACGGTGGTGAATCGCGACGCGAAGGCGCGACGCGCCCAGCTCGACGGCATCGTCGTGCCTACCGTGCCAGCCGGTGAACCTGTGGACGAGCAGGCGCTGCTGCAGCAGATGGCGACAGCAGCCGCGACCAACGTCGAGATCGAGGCGAAGAAACAGCGGCGCATCAAGGCTGCACAGCAGGTCGCAGCGGATCGCGACACGGTCGCTGCAGCCTCCGCCCTGGCTACTGAGAAGCGCGCTCAAGCGGCGGCGTTGATCGCCGAGGCCGACGGCTTGGACAGCAAGCGCGTTGAGCAGATGAAGGACATCGAAGCGCTCGAGGCGCGCTTGGCCGCGGCGCCCGCCCTTCCCGCGCTGGTCGACGTCGCAGTGCTCAGCCAGCAGATCACCGCCGCGCGCGCCGCCACCGCGCTGCGCGACAGCCGCGACCACGTCCTCAAGCAGCGCACCGCCATCGAGACCGATGCGGACGAGTTGGAGGCTAAGTCCAAGAAGCTCACGGAAGCCATCGCATCGCGCGAAAAGGACAAGGCTGACGCGATCGCCGCCGCCGCGATGCCAGTAGAAGGCCTCGGCTTCGGCGACGGCATCGTCACCTACCGCGGTGTGCCCTTCGACCAGTGCTCCAGCGCCGAGCAGCTGCGCGTTTCGGTATCGATCGCCATGGCCAGCAACCCGAAGGTGCGCGTCATCCGCATCCAGGACGGCTCCCTCCTGGACGACGACAGCATGCGCGCCATCGCCGAGCTGGCCGCCGACAACGACTACCAGGTCTGGGTCGAGAAGGTCGACACCAGCGGAAAGGTCGGAATCGTCATCGAGGACGGCCACGTCAAGACAGTCAACACCCCCCAAGCAGAAGGAATCGCAGCATGAACGCCCCTACGAGGTTCGCCGAGTCGTCGGCATTGCAGGTAGTCGAGACGCCCCAGGCGCCGGTCCAAACGAGCAGCGCCGCGCTCATCCTCAATGGCGATGCCATGGACCGCATCTTCAAGTTCGCGGAACTCATGGCGAACGGGTCGGTGACGATCCCCAAGCACCTGCAGAAGAACGTTGCCGACTGCCTGGCCGTCACGATGCAGGCCACCCAGTGGGGCATGAATCCCTTTGCCGTGGCGCAGAAGACGCATGTCAGCCAGGGCGGCGCGCTGGGCTACGAGGCGCAACTGGTCAGCGCTGTGGTCGCCGAGTGCGGACCGGTCGAAGGCTTCCCGGAGTATGAGTACATCGGCGACTGGAGCAAGGTGCTCGGCAAGGTCGAGGAACGCAAGTCCGACAAGGGCGGCAAGTACTACGTGTCGACCTACAGCAAGAAGGATGAAGAAGGCCTCGGCGTGCGTTGCAAGCTGCGCCTCAAAGGCGAGAAGGAGCCGCGCGTCATGGAAGTGTTCATGTCGCAGTGCTTTCCCCGTTTCTCAACCCAATGGGCCACCGACCCCAAGCAGCAGATCAGCTACGTGGCCATCCGCAAGTGGGCACGCCAGAACACGCCCGGCGTGATCCTCGGCGTCTACACGCCCGACGAGCTCGACGGCCTGGTGCCGCGTGACATGGGCCCGGCCGAGGTGGTGAAGCCGACGATCCCCGACGAACTGCTGACCGCCGCCGAGGCTGCAGCCCAGCGCGGCGTCGCCGCGTATCAGAAGTTCTGGACCGACACCGGCAAGGACAACCGGAAGACGCTGGATGCCGAACACACGCGGCTCAAGGGCATCGCAGCCCAAGCGGACAAGGACCGAACCCTGGACAACGCGGCGTCGACGCCGGCTGCGCCCGCTGCCCCTGTCTCTACCGCAGCGCCCGCAGCAGCAGCTGATGCCGCCGTCTCCGACAAGCCCGACGACGGCCTGGTCGTCAGCTATGCGCACGTCATGGAACGCATGACGAAGGCCAAGACCCCGGACGCATTGAACGAAGCGGCCGACCTCATCAAGAGCGTCACCAACGGCGCCCAGCGCGCCGAGCTGCAGGGCAAGTACGACGAACTCATGAAGGAGATGGACCTGTGAAATTCATCGAATGCCAACAAGGGACGCCCGAGTGGCTCCACGCGCGCGCCGGCGCCATCACTGCCAGCTGCTTCGCAGAGGCGATCAGCGTTCTGCAGCGCGACGGTGCCAAGCGCAAGAAGGGCGAGCCCACCGCAGCGGCCGAGAAGTACGCCGGCGACGTCGCCATCGAGCGCATCAGCGGCAAGCCCTACGGCGAGCCGCCGAAGGCCTGGGTGTTGAACCGCGGCCACGAGATGGAAGTGCTGGCGCGCGCGGCGTACGAGACGCGCAGCGGCATGCTGGCCATGGAATCAGGCATCTGCAAAACCGATGACGACTGGTTCGGCTACAGCACCGACGGCCTCGTGGCCGACGACGGCCTGATCGAGATCAAGTGCCCGATCGCGAGCGACAAGATCATCGAGATGCTGGAGACCGGCGACATCTCCGAGTACCGCCACCAGATGCAGGGCGGCATGTGGATCACCGGCCGGAAGTGGTGCGATTTCATCATGTACGTGCCCGACCTAGAAAGTGTCGGCCGCGACCTGTTCGTCAAGCGTGTGCACCGCGATGACGAGTTCATCGACGACATGGTCGAGAAGCTGATGGCCTTCCGCGCCACCGTCGAACGCACCGAGGCCTTCTTCCGTACCGCGCCTGCGAACGACGCGAACTGGCCCTTCCCCGCTACCGCCTGACCCGGCCTCCACCACCTCACCGAAAGCCCCCCATGCTCGAACTCCTTGAACCCACCACCATGAAGCTCGCCAACGTACAGGCGCGCGTCGAGAAGCACGGCGATGAAGACGTGATGGCCATCGACTTGTCGGTGGTGTGGAACACCAACAACCGCAGCCTGACCGCCATCCAGAAGGAACTGCGCAACTGCCTGTTCTGCGACCGCCGCCAGGGCGACGACGGCGACCAGACCGAGATGGATCTGCCCGTCGACGAGATGCCCAACATCCGCGTGCCGGGCATGGACTACCCGGTGAAGCTGGACTTCCAGCAGGTCGGCGCGCGCGTCGAGGTCGCCTACGGCATCAGCGAGGTCTCGGCCATCGTGCTGAACCTCTGCAAGGTCGGGAAGATGCGCGTCACGCCGATCGAAGGTGGTAGCGCCGAAGTGAAGTTCTCGATCTCGTCGTCGGCCGACATCGACGACCACATCATCGGCACGCTGTCGGTGCTGCAGCAGCGCGAGATCTCGATCAAGCTGACGATGCCCGAAGTCGAGCAGCCGTCGGCGCCACTGACCGAAGACGATGTCTTCCCGGGCCTGGCCGGCGGCCCGCTCGACAGCGCCAAGAGCACGCCGAAGCTCACCAAGGCGCAGAAGGCCGCGGCTGCGAAGAGCGCGACGGAAGAGTTCCTGGGCGCGCACAAGGATGGCGAGGAGTGATCTTCATGGCCAAGCACAAGATCATCTCCGCCTACATCCGCTCACGCGAGCTGGCGCCCGGCCACGACCAGGCATGTGCGGCCGTGGCCCAGTCGCTCGGCCTCGAAACCGACACAGTGCGCGCCGTCGTCGACGAGCACCTGGCGCTGAGCCACGAGGAGCTGGCTTGACCAAGCTCACCAAGCAGCAATCGAAGCTGCACCAGCAGGCTATGGAGCTGGTGCATTCCGATAAAACGCTGAGCTGGGAGGATCGATCCTTCATCCTCGAGCACTATTTCGAAGCTCAAGGCCAGCTCAACGCCCTGGCCGGCGCATTCTTCACGCCTCACGGCCTTGCCCGCGACCTGTCTATCGAGGTGTGCTGCGGCAGCGGTCGGTTCAGCTTGGTCGACCTGTGCGCGGGCATCGGCATGCTGTCTTTTGCCTGCGAGCACAAGGACGCGGACATTACCTGCGTCGAGTTCTGCGAGGAGTACGTGTCCGTCGGGCGCCGCGTGGTGCCGTCGGCCAACTGGATTCACGCCGACGTTTTCACCGCAGAGCTGGGACGCTACGACTTCGCCGTCAGCAATCCGCCATTTGGCGCGATCAAAGGCGATCAGTTCGCCGGTCGCTATAGCGGTGGGCAGTTCGAATACAAGGTGATCGAGCGCGCCTCCTTGGTGGCAGACCACGGGGTCTTCATCCTGCCACAGCAGTCAGCACCATTCCGGTACTCGGGGGAGCGCGGTTATCGAGAGGAGATGACCGACAAGTGCCGCAAGTTCTGGCAACAGACTGGCATCGAGATGCAGCCGAGCTGTGGAATCGATACCGCCTACTACATTGGCGACTGGAAGGGCGTGAGCCCCATGTGCGAGGTCGTCTGCTGCGACTTCACGAACACGGAAACCATGCCGAAGGCCAATGGCGGCAGTCTGGTTTCTGCAGCAGAAGATTCGCAAGCTCATCAATTGGGTCTCGACCTGTTCGGCGAGTCCACGACAACTCGGCGCCAACGACTCGACCGCAAGGCCGAGGTCCGGCGGCGCGCAAGGACAGCGCTATGACCACCCCAGGTTTCATCGCCCTGTCCAGCGCCGTAGCGCGCACGAAGGACCAAATCTACCGCACGCACTGCGCTGCGACTGCTGGCGTGCCGCCGGTGGCCGTGCGCGCCTCCATGCGCTGCGTGCGCTGCTCGGGCCTGCTTACATACACCGTCTCGGCCATCGACGGCCGCACCACTGGCCGGTGCTCGAGCGCTGGCTGCCTGAACTGGGCGCTCTCCGCCTGAAAGAACCCAATGCCCAACACCAATGAACGAGATGCGCTGATCGCCGCGCTGAAATTCCACCCGAGCGCGTCGCACGTCAGCCCCGACTTCCGCGACCTGTTCAACAAGACGCTCGACCAGCACGCCGTCGCTCTCGCTGCCACCGCCCCCAATGCCGGGGCTCCGCTGGCCGATTCTCAGATCGTCATGCAAATCCTGAATGGCGGCGGCTGGGAGCTTTATCGCGCGGAGCCATGGGAGGCCCTCACCGACGAGGCCAACGCGGAGAAGGCATGGTTCGTCAAGCGCACCCGAGCTCCATTTTGTGACCAGCAGAGCATGCGCCAGTGGGCAGGTCCAACTGCCTTGTCTGCTTTCGCTACCGCGTTCTCTGCGCTGGGCCTCGTGATGCCGGCCGCCGCACCCGCGCAACAGGCCGGGGCTCCGCTGCCACTGGCGCCCAGCGAGGCGGCGCGCAGTTTCCGGCTGCTGCTAACCGCCGAGATCGGCGCGTCCATCGACGTTTCCGGAGACATCGCTCGCCAAGAGGCGCAAATCGACATGGCAGACCACCTGCTGGTCAAGTTCAACGAACTGTTCCCGGAGGCATCATGAGCGTTCCCGATTGGATGATCGACACACCGCAAGCATCGGTGGACGACTTGGCGGCGCTGGTTCGCAGACTCGCCCGGTCGCTCCGCAAAGCCGCGCCAGACAACGCTTTGCCAGACCAGGCACTGGACTACTTGCGCCGGCACGGCCTCGAAGCCTCAATCCTCCGCGCCACCCCACCCCAGGCCACACTCCCCGCCAGTGAGACGGTGGAGTTGGTTGCGAGCTATCGTGCGACCGCTGATGGCTTTGAAAAGATCACCACCCGCGCCCAGGCCCAGGCAGATGCGGCAGAGCCGGTGGGGGCGGACCTCTGGTATCTGCAAGACACCCGGCAATTCGTTGGCAACGATGTGCTGTGGTGGGCGAAGGACGGCAGGGGCTACACCACCGACCTGAGCAAGGCCCACGCCTTCGGTGCAGCGGAAGCGGCTCGACAGGAGGCGGCACGCGGCGTGGATCGCGCTTGGCCCAAGGCCTACATCGACGCCAAGGCCCGGCCTGCCGTCGACTTTCAGCACATCAACCACGCTGAGGCCCTTGCAGCCCAGGCCCCTGCTGTGCGGGGAGGTGAGCAGCAATGAACCTCTACCCCGAAACGATCACCAGCGAGGCAGCGCAGGCGGCCATGGAGGCTCACTCCAACATGGCACTGCTGGGTGCGATCACTGCCCTTTGCTCGAACAGTCTCAGCCACGGGGGCCGCATGCGCGCGGTCGAAAACCGAATCATGGCCATCTGCCACAAGGAATCCATCGCGCAACTCAAGATCATGGACCGGGCGCAAGGCCGGACTCAGGCACCCAGTGCAGCACTGCAGGCGGAGCAACCCAAATGAGCCGCAGCGGATACATCGACGACTACGACTATGAAGGCACTGGCGGCCTGTGGCGCGGCGCGGTCACACGGGCCATCAAGGGCAAGCGCGGACAGGCTCTGCTGCGCGAGACGCTGGCAGCACTCGACGCCATGCCGACGAAGGCCCTGGCGGCCGAGTCGCTGGTCACGGCGGATGGAGAGTTCTGCACGCTGGGCTCGGTGGGCGCGGTGCGCGGCCTGGACATGCTGAAGCTCGACCCCGAGGACTGGAATGCGGTGGCGAAGGCATTCAACGTCGCCCCTGCACTGGTGCGCGAGATCGTCTACGAGAACGACGAAGCCGGGGAGCACCTCGACGGGTGGCACTACATCGATGTTGAGGTCTATGGGCCTGTGCGCCCCTTCTATCCAGAGTACGGATCGCATCGCCATCCCCGCCGTGTCCAGTACTCCGAAGAAGAGGTGGCTCAGCGTCGATGGGCACGCATGCGCGCGTGGGTCCAAAGCCAAATCACGCCCACTCAGGCACCCAGCGCAGCGAAGAAAGAAGGCCAGCCATGACGACCACGATCAAGAAACGGGCCCCGATGCTCTGGATGCTCGTGAAGGTTCCTCAAATCACCGACGTTGGTAGCGGTGTCGACAAGACCGCTGGCAGCCTGCGCGCATGCATACGCGACAGCCATTTCGGCGGAGAGAAGGCTGCTGTTCGCAGGCTGACGAAAACCGAAGTGAAAGCCCTGCAATTTGTCGATGACAACAGGGCTCGAACGTGCACCGCAGACGACACCGAGGAACAGCCATGACCGCAGCACACGACACCCAGGCGCTGCTTCGGCAGGCACTGACTGCCCTGGAGTCTTGCGGCGCCGGCGCCGTGGAGGATGGCGGCCAGCAATGGTTCGATGACAAGCTGGTGGACGCGGCGCACGATGCCATTGAAAGCTATCTCGCCTCCCGCCTCCGGGAGCAGGAGGGGCATCCCGCGCCAATCGCTTGGGAAGCGACGACCTCGGCGTACATCAAGTTCATCACCCAGGAGCGCTACAGCCGCTTCGCGCCCGCCGTCCAGCGCTGGTACAAGCCCTACCGCTGCTCTTCCTGCGCCACCCTTGTCGCAGGCTCTCAAGCTGTGCAGGTGCCCGAGTGGAGGCCGATCGACAGCGCACCAATGGACGGAACCGCGGTGCTGGCCTTCTGGCAGCCGAGCATGTCCGACGTGGACGACCGCTGCTACGCGGTCACCCGTTTCGACGGCGCATGGCTCGACATGGAGGACGAAGAACTGAGCTACCGCGACCCGACGCACTGGCAGCCTCTCCCTGCCGCCCCTCTACAGCCTCTGGCTGGCGGGGAGGTGGGGAAGTGAGCTGCGAGTACTGCACCGACCCTGACGGCGCCCCATGCTTCCCGGCGTATGGCCTTGGGCCTCATCGCCATGTGCCCTATGGCAGCCCGCTGGGCCGCACCGTCATGCTGCCTGGCACCGAGCGCCCGGGCTTCACGCCGGACGCGGGCGACCCGTGCTACGGCACGCACTGGTGCCCGCACTGCGGCGACGGGAAGCCTGCTGCAGCCCTCGCACCCCACTCATCCAAAAGCAAGGGGGGCGTACCACCCATGGGTGGTATTTCCGATTCACCACCTGGAGGTAGTACGGCATGAGCGACCTGGTCCTCGCAGACGAAGAGCTGCGCACCGTGACGCACCTCAAGCAACCTGCGGCACAGGCGCGCTTCCTGGACCGCATGCGCGTACCCTACCGGCGCCGCGCCGACGGCACACTGCTGGTCGGCCGGTCGGCCATGGAGCGGGCCATGCTGGCCGACATCCCGCCGCCGGCGCGCGCACCGGCGAAGGCCGACACTTCCGGAATGAACTGGAGCATCCCTGCATGAATCGACCCCGCGACCGAGCTTCAGCCCTGGGCCTGCTGCCGCGCATGGAGGCGCGCCCGCTGAAGAATGGCGGTTTCGCGTACCGCTATCACCCCGTCGGAGGCGCCCCAATCCCGTTGGGACGCGACCGCGCGGCCGCGCTGCAGCAGGTGCTGGACCTCAACGGGCGCGCCAGCGACCAGGGCACGATCGGCCGGTTGTGGCGCCTGTACGAGCTCGGGCCGGACTTCAAGCGGCTGGCCGACGCGACGAAGGTGCAGTACCGCGACAACTGGAAGCAGCTGGCCAAGGTCTTCGAGAACAGCCTGGCCGTGGCCATCAAGCCGCCGCACGTGGTGCGCTACCTGCGCACCGAGCGCGCGTCAGCGCCGATCGTGGCCAACCGCGAGGTCGCGCTACTGTCGAACCTGTTCAACCTGGCCGTCGAGCTGGGCGAGGTCGACCGCAACCCCTGCAAGGAGGTGCGCCGCAACCCAGAGGAATCGCGCGACCGCCTGGTCGAGAAGAAGGAGCTGGACCCGTTCGTCGCGTGGGCCCTGCAACAGGGGCCGAGTGCGATGGTGCTGACCAGCATGGCGCAGTTCTCGGCGCTGGCCGGCAACCGGCGCGCCGAGTTCCTGGCGCTGCATTGGCCGCAGGTCGACGACGAGGTGATCCGCCTGCAGCGCGCAAAGCAGCGCAGCAAGAAGACGAAGCGGGAGCTCGTGGGGATGAGCGACGCGCTCCGGGTGGTGCTGGACCGCATGCGCGCGATGCCTGCCTACTCGCCGATGGGACCGGTCTTCGCCGCGCCGCGCACCGGGCGCGCCTACACCGAGAGCGGCTTCAAGACGATGTGGGGCCGGCTGATGGACAAGGCGCTGGAGGAAAAGGTCATCGAAACGCGCTTCACATTCCACGACTTGCGCGCGCACTACACGACCTATTTCAAGCTGCAGTTTGGCGAATTGCCCGAGCTGCATGCCGATCGGAAGACGACGGAAGGTGTGTACGAGCGGAGCCGCGAGGTGCGGCGCGAGGCGCTCTGAATTCCCAATTTGGGAATTAGTAGCCTGTCGCGGAGTGCCCTGCGGCTGCTGCGGGCAAAGAAAAAGGCACCTAAGTGCCTGATTCTGTTCTAGATTTTTTGGGGTGGCTGATGGGACTCGAACCCACGACGACCAGAATCACAATCTGGGACTCTACCAGCTGAGCTACAGCCACCGAAGAGTCTTCTATTCTAACGTGAAAATCAGCGTGCGGAAGCCTCGGCGGGCTGCGGCACGAGAATTTGTGCCTTGAAGCGTTCCTTGAGCAGCTCGTAGTACGCCAGGTTCTCGGCCGCCGTCACGACCTGGACGAACTGGGCGTTCTCCTGCTTGGCGCCGTCGGGCGTGGGCGCCACGCGCGCCACATCCTTGACCACGCGCACCACGGCATAGCCTTCGCTGCCCAGGTCCACACCCACCAGTGCCGGCAGGCGCGTGGCATCGGCGCGCAATGCGGCCTCGACCAGCGCTTGCGGCTGCGACTGCGCATCGAGGCGCGACAGCGTGAGCGGGGCGCCGAGCGCGGCGCTGGCCGGGGTGGCCTGCCAAGCGGCGAGCTTGGCCTCGCCCTCGGCCTTGGCCAGTGCCGCGGCGCGCTGCGCGATCAGCAGGGTGCGCACCGATTCCTTGACCTCGGCCAGCGGCAGCGCATGGGCGGCTTCGTACTTCACGACGCGGCCCGAGGCCAGCTGGTTGGGGCCGATCTCGATGGCCTCGGTGTTGTGCTTGCGGGACAGCGAATCGGCCGCGAACAGCGCCGACAGGAAGTTGGTGCTGGCCAACGGGCCGGTCGCGCCAGGCTGCGGCGTGCGGGCCACGTTGGCGGCGGTGCGGATCGTCAGCTTGAGCGCGTCGGCGGCCGGCTTAAGGCTGTCGGGCTGCTGGTAGACGGTGTCGGTGAAGGTCTCGGCGGCCTTGGCGAATTCCTGCGTGGCCTGCTGGCCGCGCACCTCGTTCTCGATCGTCGCGCGCGCCTGCTCGAAGGGCTGCAGCACGCCCGGCTTGATGTCCTTGAGCTGGATGATGTGGTAGCCGAACTCGCTCTCGACGATATTGCTGATCTCGCCCTTCTTGAGCGCGAACATCGCGTCCTCGAACGGCTTGACCATCGCGCCGCGCGTGACGAAGTCGAGGTCGCCGCCCTTCTCGGCCGAGCCCGGGTCCTGCGAGTTCTTGCGCGCCACGTCGGCAAAGGTCTCGGGCGCCTTCTTGACCTGGGCCAGCAGCTGCTCGGCCTTGGCGCGCGCGGCTTCGCGCTCGGACTTGGAGGCGCTCGCGGGTGCGGTGATCAGGATATGGCTCGCGCGGCGTTCCTCGGGCGTGCCGAAGCGCGCGCCGTTCTGCTCGTAGTAGCTCTTGAGGTCGGCCTCGGTCACATTGATGTTCTTCTTCGCGGCATCGAGGTCGAGCACCAGGTACTCGACGCTGGCCTGCTCGGGCGCCTGGAACTGCGCCGAATGGTCCTTGTAGTAGGCCTCGATGTCGGCATCGCTGACCGTGACCTTGGCCTTGAAGTCGGCCGGGTTGAAGCGCGCCAGCTGCACCTCGCGGCGATCGTAGAAGGCATTGAAGGTGGCTTGCGCCTGCGCGGGCGTTGCGAAGGCCGTGCCGGACACGCCCAGCAGCACCTGCTGCGTGGCGAGGTCGGAACGCACCGCGGCTTCGTACTGCTCCGGCGTGCGGCCGGTGGCCATCTGGAAGCGCTCGCGGTCGAACTTGCCGTCGGCGGTGCGGAACGAGGCCAAGCTGGTGTCTTCGGCGAACAGGCGGGCGAGTCGGTCTTCCGAGACGGTCATGTTCGACTTGGCGGCCGCGGCGGCCAGCACGCGGTCGCGCACCATGCGCTCCAGCGTGGCGTAGCGCGCGGCATCCGAATCGAGCACCGCGGGCTCGACGTTGGGCATCTGGCGGCGGATGCGGTCGACCTCGTTGCGGTGCTGCTGGTCCCACTCGGGGCGGGTGATGTCATGACCGTCGACGCGCGCCACCTTCTCACCCTTCTGGTCGCCCTGGTACCGGTCGACGCCGAACAGCACGAAGGACGGAATGATCAGCAAGAACAAGAAGCCCATGACGATCTTGTTGTACCTGCGGAAGAACTCAAACATGCTTGAAGACTCTCTGTGACGAATGCCGGAAGGCAAAACAAAAAGGCGAACATCTGTTCGCCTGGTTGCCGGGTGGTGAACGCCGAAGGCCTCGCGCCGCGGCTGGCTCCCGGCGAGGGAATTGGCAGGCCCGGCGAATCGACGACTCATCCAGGGCGGCCGACCAGCGTTGCGAACGGCCTGACGGGGCCTGCCCATTTTATCAGCATGGTCGGGCACCCCGCGATCAGCCTCGCGGCAGGGGGCGGTTTAAGCGCTGCGTGGCGTGCCCAAAGAAAAAGGGCCCGGATCGCTCCGGGCCCTTTCACATGGATTCACGCACAAACGGGTGGTGGGTGCTGACGGTCTCGAACCGCCGACCTGCGCCGTGTAAAGGCGACGCTCTACCAACTGAGCTAAGCACCCCCGCTGTGCAGCGAAGGATTGTCTCTCAGTTCAGCGCGTCTTTCAGCGCCTTGCCCGGACGAAACTTCGGAATTTTTGCAGCCTTGATCTTGATGGCCTCGCCAGTGCGCGGGTTGCGGCCCGTGCGTGCCGCGCGCTTGCCCACCGCGAAAGTACCGAAACCGACGAGCGACACGGAGTTGCCCTTCTTGAGCGTTGTACGAATGGCGCCGATGGTGGACTCGAGCGCGCGCGTGGCGGCGGCTTTGGAGATGTCGGCGTTTTTTGCGATGTGCTCAATCAGTTCGGTCTTGTTCACAAGGGCCCCTCAAAGGAAAAGTGGATCGGTTTTCATCAGATGCACGGCGGGCTCGCGGCGGAACACTCGGCGACGGATACGCAGGCGAATCTGACGTGTCGGCAGCGGACCGCCGACGATGATTACAACCACAGGGCTACGGGGTGTCAATAAGTCGCGCGCCCGTGCCGCCCTGCGGGGACGGCGATTCTAGGGCCTGTTCGCCCGGATTCCGGGATCGCGCGGGATGAACCCCGACCGATGACAGGCGCAAGCGCGCGGCAAGGCTTGCACCTTGCCGCGCGGGCAGCGCTGCGGACGGCTGCGGATCAGAGCGCTTCGGCGATCGCGCGGCCCAGGTCCGAGGTGCCGGCCGTGCCGCCGATGTCGGCCGTGCGCGGCGCGCCGCTGTCGGGTGCGAGCACCTTCTCGATTGCGCCCAGGATCGCGTCGTGCGCGTCCTTGTGGCCCAGGAACTCGAGCATCATCGCGCCGCACCAGATCTGGCCGATCGGGTTGGCGATGCCCTTGCCCGCGATGTCGGGCGCCGAGCCGTGCACAGGTTCGAACAGCGAGGGCGTGGTGCGCTCGGGGTTGAGGTTGGCGCTGGGCGCGATGCCGATGGTGCCGGTGCAGGCCGGGCCCAGGTCGGACAGGATGTCGCCGAACAGGTTGCTCGCCACCACCACGTCGAAGAAGTCCGGGCGCTGCACGAAGTGCGCGGTCAGGATGTCGATGTGGAACTTGTCGAGCGTGATGCCCGGGTAGTTCTTGGCCATCGCGGCCACGCGCTCGTCCCAGTAGGGCATGGTGATCGAGATGCCGTTGGACTTGGTGGCGCTGGTCAGGTGCTTCTTGGGCCGCGACTGCGCGAGCTCGAAGGCGAACTTGAGCACGCGGTCGACGCCGATGCGCGACATCACGGTCTCCTGCACCACGATCTCGCGCGACGTGCCTTCGTACATGCGCCCGCCGATGCTCGAGTACTCGCCTTCGGTGTTCTCGCGCACGATGTACATGTCGATCTCGCCGGGCTGGCGCGGCGTGCCGTCGCGGCGCACCACCGGCGCGACGATGCCGGGCATCAGGCGCGCGGGGCGCAGGTTGATGTACTGGTCGAACTCGCGGCGGAACAGCAGCAGCGAGCCCCACAGCGAGATGTGGTCGGCGATCTTCTCGGGCCAGCCGACGGCGCCGAAGTAGATCGCGTCATGGCCGCCGATCTGGTCCTTCCAGTTGTCGGGCAGCATCTTGCCGTGCTTCTCGCAGTAGTCCCAGCTCGAGAAATCGAAGTGGTCGAACTTCAGGTCGATGCCGAACTTGCGTGCGGCCGCGTCGAGCACGCGCACGCCCTCGGGCATGGTTTCCTTGCCGATGCCGTCGCCGGCGATGACTGCGATGCGATGGGTGCTCATGGTCAGATGTCCTTGGAAGAAGAAGAGTTGTCGTCTCTGGATTTTTGAAAGAAGGCCAGCGCCTCGCGCAGCAGCGCGTCGGGCGCTTCCTCGGGAAGGTAGTGACCGCAGGGCAGCGTGCCGCCCGTCACGTCGTCGGCGACCTCGCGCCACAGCGCCAGCACGTCGAAGCATTTTCCGACCACGCCGTGTTCGCCCCACAGCACGCGCAGCGGCTGCGCGAGGCGACGGCCGGCGGCGATGTCTTCGCGGTCGTGCACCAGGTCGATGGAGGCCGAGGCACGGTAGTCCTCGCACACCGCCTCGGCCGTGCCGGGCAATGCCGCGCAGCGTTCGTATTCGGCCAGGGCCTCGGGCGCGAAGGGCGCGAGGCCCGCATGCCGGCCGCCCATCACGCTGCGCACGTAGCGCGCCGGATCGGAGGACAGCAGGGCCTCGGGCAGCGGCGGCGGCTGGATCAGGAAGAACCAGTGCCAGTAGGCGCGCGCGAAGGCCTCGGAGGTGTTGGCGTACATGGCCAGCGTGGGCGCGATGTCCAGCAGCAGCAGGCGCTCGACCGCGGCCGGATGGTCGGCTGCGAGCCGATGCGCCACGCGCGCGCCGCGGTCGTGGGCCAGCACCTGGAAGCGATCGAAGCCGTGGTGCCGCATCACGGCCACCGCATCCAGCGCCATCTCGCGCTTGCTGTAGGCGATGTGTTCGGCGTCGGCCGCGGGCCGGCCCGAGTCGCCGTAGCCACGCAGGTCCATCAGCACCACGGTGAAATGCGCCGCCAGCGCAGGCGCCACGCGGTGCCAGATCGCATGCGTCTGCGGATGGCCGTGCAGCAGCAGCAGCGCCGGGCCGCGGCCACCGATGCGGCCGTGCAGCGCGACGCCGTCGCGTTGCAGGTCGAAGGGGGTGAAGTCTTTGAACACGCGTCGATTGTGCGTTGCCCTCCCCTTCTCTTCAAGCAACAATCATCGAATTGATTATTTCCCATGGGGCCTGAATGGAACGCGCCGATCTCGAACTCGTGACCACCGTGCGGCACCGCGGCAGCCTGGCCGCGGCCGCGGCGGCGCTGGGCGTCGCGCCCTCGGTGGTCACCAAGCGGCTGGCCGCGCTCGAGGGCCGGTTGGGCCAGCGCCTGTTCGAGCGCACCACGCGCCGGCTCAACCTCACGGTCGAGGGCGAGGCCGTGTGCCTGCATGCCGACAAACTGCTCGAAGGTTTCGCCGCGCTCGAGGCCGAACTCAGCGAGCGCCACAGCGCGCTGCGCGGCCGGCTGCGCATCGCCGCCACGCTGGGCTTCGGCCGGCGCTGGGTCGGGCCGGCGCTGGCCGAATTCCAGCAGCGCCATCCAGGGCTGCAGATCGACCTGCAGCTCAGCGAGCAGCTGCCCGACCTGGGCGCCGACGGCTACGACGGCGCGCTGTGGCTGTGGTCGGTGCAGGGGGCGCACAGCGCGCACTGGATTTCGCGCCGGCTCGCGCGCAACCAGCGCATCCTGGTCGCGTCGCCGGCCTACCTGTCGGCCCACGGCACGCCGCGTGCGCTGGAGGAACTCGCGACGCACGCCTGCCTGATCGTGCGCGAGAACACCGAGGCCCAGGGCGCGGGCCGGGAGCACTGGGCGCTCAAGCACGACAAGGAGAGCGCGCTGTCGCGCGTGCGGGTACAGGGGCCGCTGTCGAGCAATTCGGGCGAGATGGTGCGCGACTGGTGCCTCGCGGGCCGCGGCATCATGCTGCGCAGCCTCTGGGACATCGCGCCGCAACTGGCCGCGGGCGAACTGGTACGGGTGCTGCCGCACCACGCGATGCCCGACGCCGACATCCACTGGATCGCGCCCTGGCGGCCCAAGACGCCGCGCCGCGTGCGGCTGCTGATCGACTTCCTGGCCGAGCAGTTCCGCAGCGAGCCCTGGAAGCCCTAGCCGGGCCGGCTCTCGCGCACCACCAGGCCCACGCCCAGCGCCGTGACCGCGGTGCCGATCAGCGTCAGCGCCGTGATCTGCTCGGAGAACAGCAGCCAGGCCATCAGCGCGGTGGTGGGCGGCACCAGGTAGAGCAGGCTGGTGACGGCCGTGGCCGTGCCGCGCTGGATCAGCATGTAGAACAGCGAGCTGCCGCCCAGCGACAGCACCAGCACCGACCAGGCCATGGCGCCCCCCGAGTGCAGGTTCCATTGGATCGGCGCGGTCTCGAGCAAGGCCAGCGGCGCCGTGACCAGCAGGGCCGCGCCGAACTGCACCAGGCTCGCGCTGCGCACGTCGCAGGGCGCGACGAAACGCTTCTGGTAGAGCGTGCCGGCGGTGATCGACACCAGCGCGGCCAGGGCCAGGCTCATGGTCAGCAGGCTGACCTCGCCGCTGTCGCCGAACTTGCGCGACACCACCATCACCAGCCCCGCGAAGCCCAGCAGCAGGCCGGCCCACTGCCGCCGTGTGATCGTGCCGCCGCGCATCGACAGCCAGAGGCCGGTCAGCACCGGCTGCAGGCCCACCATCAGCGCCACCAGGCCCGCGCCCATGCCCGCATGGACCGCGGCCCAGACGCCGGCCAGGTAGCCCGCGTTCACCAGCACGCCGGTCACGGCCAGGTGCCCCACCTGCCCGCGCGTGGCCGGCAGGGCGACGCGGGCCAGGCCGACCCACACGGCGAAGCACAGCAGGGAGAGCAGGTAGCGCAGCGCCAGGAACTTGAGCGGCGGCGCATAGGGCATGCCGTAGCGCGCGACGATGAAGCCGGTGCTCCAGATCAGCACGAACACGCCCGGCAGCACGCGCAGCCAGCCCGCGGTGCGGGCGGCCACCGCCGCGGTCATTTGGTGCGGGCCCGGATCTCGGGGATGGCCTTCTGCAGGTAGTACACCATCGACCAGACGGTGAGCACGGCCGACACCCAGATCAGCCACTGGCCCCAGAGGCCGGTGTCGATGAAGCCGAACAGGTGGCCGTCGAACAGCAGGAAGGGAATGGCCACCATCTGGACCACGGTCTTGACCTTGCCGATCATGTGCACCGCCACGCTCTTGGCGGCGCCGATCTGCGCCATCCATTCACGCAAGGCCGAGATCGCGATCTCGCGGCCGATGATGATCAGCGCCACGAACACGTCGGCGCGCTGCAGGTGGACCAGCACCAGCAGGGAGGCGCAGACCAGGAACTTGTCGGCCACCGGATCGAGGAAGGCGCCGAAGGCCGAGGTCTGGTTGAGCTTGCGCGCGAGGAAGCCGTCGAGCCAGTCGGTGGCGGCGAACACGATGAACATCACCGTGGCGATGAGGTTGCGCATCGGCTCGGCGATGGGCAGGTAGAAGACGCCCACGATCAAGGGGATCGCGATGATTCGCGTCCAGGTCATGATCGTCGGCAGGGTCCAGAACATGCCACGATTGTGCATGACGCGAACGGATGTCATCGGGGGCGATCCATCAATGCAGTGCGCGGTAGATTTCCTCGGCCAGATCGGAGGCGATGCCCTCGACCGACGCGATGTCCTCCACGCTCGCGGCCGCCACGCCGCGGATGCCGCCGAAGCGCTGCAGCAGGCGGGCCCGGCGCTTCGGCCCGATGCCCGGGATGTCCTCGAGCTGGCTGCCGCCCACCCGCACCTTGGCGCGCTTGGCGCGCATGCCGGTGATGGCGAAGCGGTGCGCCTCGTCGCGGATCTGCGCCACCAGCATCAGCGCGGCCGAGTCCTTGCCCAGGTAGACCTTCTCGCGGCCATCGGCGAACACCAGTTCCTCCAGCCCGACCTTGCGGCCTTCGCCCTTCTCCACGCCGACGATCAGCGACAGCGGCAGGCCGAGTTCGCTAAACACCTCGCGCGCCATGGAGACCTGGCCCTTGCCGCCGTCGACCAGCACCAGGTCGGGCATGCGCGCGGCGCGGGTGGCCGGCGGCGCGTCGCTGCCCGCGCCGTCGGCATCGCCGGGCGTGGGCGCGTCGGTCTCTGACGCCATGGCCTCGGCCAGCTTGGCGTAGCGGCGGTGCAGCACCTGGCGCATGGCCGCATAGTCGTCGCCCGGCGTGATGCCCTCGATGTTGTAGCGGCGGTACTCGCGGTTCTGCATCGCGTGGTGCTCGAACACCACGCAGGAAGCCTGCGTCGCTTCGCCCGCGGTGTGCGAGATGTCGAAGCACTCGACGCGGAAGCTGTCGAGGTCGTCGGGCGCGAGCTCCAGCGCATCGGCCATCGCGCGGGTGCGGGCCTGCTGCGAGCCCTCCTCGGCCAGCAGCCGCGCGAGCTGCAGGTCGGCGTTGGTCTGGGCCATCTCGAGCCAGTGGCGGCGCTGCTCGCGCGGCTGGAACACGGCCGTGATGCGCACGCCGGCCTGCTGCGAGATCGCCTCGACCAGTTCGCGGCCCACGGGCTGGCCCAGCACCAGCGTGGCCGGCACCGGCACGTCGATGTAGTGCTGGGCGATGAAAGCCTCGAGCACCTGCACCTCGATCGGATCGGCGACCGCCGATTCGCCGTCCAGCTCGCCCTCGTGGATCTGGGCCGCATCCTCCACGTGCACCGGAAAGTAGGCGCGGTCGCCCAGGTGCCGGCCGCCGCGCACCATCGCGAGGTTGACGCAGGCCTTGCCGCCCTGCACCTTGACCGCCAGGATGTCGACGTCCTTGTCGGAGGCGATCTCGATCGACTGCTGATGCAGCACGCGCGAGATGGCCGACATCTGGTTGCGCAGCTCGGCCGCCTGCTCGAACTCGAGCTTCTCGGCATGGGTGGTCATGCGCTGCTCGAGCTTGGAGAGCACGGCCTGGGTGTCGCCCATCAGAAAAGCCTCGGCGCTGGCCACGTCCTGCGCGTAGGCCTCGGGGCCGATGTGGCCGACGCATGGGGCGCTGCAGCGCTTGATCTGGTAGAGCAGGCAGGGCCGGGTGCGGTTGGCGTAGACCGTGTCCTCGCAGGTGCGCAGCTTGAAGACCTTCTGCAGCAGCTGGATCGATTCCTTGACCGCCCAGGCGCTCGGGTACGGACCGAAGAAGCGGTGCTTGCGGTCGGTCGCGCCGCGGTAATAGGCCAGGCGCGGAAAGGCGTGCGCCGCGATCTTCAGGTAGGGGTAGCTCTTGTCGTCGCGGAACAGGATGTTGTAGCGCGGCTTGAGCGTCTTGATCAGGTTGTTCTCGAGCAGCAGCGCCTCGGCCTCGGAGCGCACCACGGTGGTCTCCATGCGCACGATCTTGGAGATCATGTGGCCGATGCGGGTGCCGCCATGGCTCTTCTGGAAATAGTTGGCGACCCGCTTCTTCAGGTTGCGCGCCTTGCCCACGTAGAGCACGGCGCCGGCCGCGTCGAAATAGCGGTAGACGCCCGGCAACTGCGGCAGGGCCGCGACTTCGCTGAGGAGTTGATCGGAATGCACGTCGGACATGGCGGCTATTGTGGCTTGCAGGAAAAACCGTGGTCGCCGCAAGTCGGGACCTCCCCGCTGTGCCACAGGTGAAAGCTGGGGCAAGATCGAAGGGTTGGCACGACACGTGCTCAACGAAGAAGTCGCGTCATGCGACTTTTGTTTTTCAAGAAATCCCAAAAAAATACCAATGAAGAAAAATCAGCCCTGGTGGGTTCTCACGCCGATCGCCCTGTCGCTCTCGCTCTTCGGATGCGGTGGCAGCGACAACAACGGTCCCGTCACCGTCACCCCGCCGATCACTGTCACGCCCCCGGTCGCGGTCGACAACAGCTGCCTCACGACCAACCCCGGCACCACGCCCGTGGTGGTCGGCTCCGGCGTCCCCGGCGACCCGGCCGCGCCCGAACCGGCCTCCGGCTATGTGCTCGGCCACAAGCTGGTCACGGCCAAGAGCTACATGGTGGTGGCCAACCACCCGCTGGCCACCAAGGCCGGCTGCGACGTTCTCAAGGCCGGCGGCAGCGCCGCCGACGCGGCGATCGCGGTGCAGGCCGTGCTCGCGCTGGTCGAACCTCAGTCGAGCAGCCTGGCCGGCGGCGCCTTCATGCTCTATTACGACGTGAAGACCAACAAGGTCCAGGCCTACGACGGCCGCGAGACGGCCCCGGCCGCCGCCACCGCCGACTACCTGCGCTACATCGACGCGTCCAACCAGACGGTCCCGAAACCCAACGCGCGCGGCAGCGGCCGCTCCATCGGCACGCCCGGCGTGATGCGCATGCTCGAGATGGCGCACGGCGACCACGGCAAGCTGGCCTGGAAGGACCTGTTCGGCGAAGGCACGCGGCTCGCGACCGACGGCTTCAAGATCGGCGGGCGCATGGCCGCGGCCATCGAAGGATCGAAAGATGCGCTGAAGCGTGATGCCGAAGCCACCGCCTACTTCTTCGATGCAGCCGGCGCGCCCAAGCCGCTCGGCGCCACGCTGACCAACCCGCCCTACGCCGCGGTGCTCAAGGCCATGGCCAGCCAGGGCGCAGACGCGCTGTACACCGGCAAGATCGCCGAAGACATCGTCGCCAAGATCGGCATCACGCAGGCCGTCGACGGTTCGCCCATCACGCCCGGCCTGACCACGCTGGACGACCTGAAGAACTACCGCCCCAAGCGCCGCGATCCGGTCTGCACGACCTACCGCGCCTACTACATCTGCAGCATGTCGCCGCCGTCCTCGGGCGGCATCGGCGTGCTGTCGGCGCTGGGCATCCTGGAAAACTTCAATCTCGACCTGTACAAGCCGACCAACGTGGACCTCGAAGGCGGCAAGCCCACGGTGATGGGCGTGCACCTGGTGACCGAAGCCGAGCGCCTGGCCTATGCCGACCGCGACAAGTATGTGGCCGACACCGACTTCGTGCCCCTGCCCGGCGGCAGCGCGAACACGCTGCTCAACAAGGACTACATGCGTCTGCGCGCCGACCTGATCCGGACGACCAAGACCATGGGCGTCGCGCCGGCCGGTGACTTCGGCCTGCCGCCGATCGGCGTGGACACGACCGTCGAGCATGGCACGACCCACTTCTCGATCGTCGACAAGGAAGGCAACGTGGTCACGATGACGACCACCGTCGAAGGCTCGATGGGTTCGTTCCACATGAGCCACGGTATCCTGCTGAACAACCAGCTGACCGACTTCAACGCCTCGCCCACCGACAGCACCGGCGCGCTGGTGCCCAACCGTGTCGCACCGGGCAAGCGCCCGCGCAGCACGATGGCGCCCACCATGGTCTTCCGTGGCAGTGGCCCTGGCGATTTCGTGATGGCCACCGGTTCGCCGGGCGGCGGCACGATCATCCAGTACGTGGTCAAGACCGTGGTCGGCGCCCTCGACTGGGGCCTCGATGCACAGCAGGCGACCTCGCTGGTCGATTTCGGTGCCAGCAACTCCAACCCGCCCTCGACCTCGGTCGGCCGTGAGCATCCGAACATCGTCAAGACCCCGCTCGGCAACGGAACAGACGATGCCGGCGCCAACGATCCGCTGGTGCTCGGCCTCAAGGCCCTCGGCCACAACGTCTCGACCAGCGCGCAGTCCAGCGGCATCAGCACCATCATCCGCGTGAAGAACAACACCGGCTCGGTGCTGACCGGCGGCGCCGACCCGCGCCGTGAAGGCATCGTGCTGGGCGACGTCGTCACGCCCTGACAACGCGCCGCACACCGTGCGGCAATGCGCTAGGCTCCCGCGATCGACAGGCCGCGGGGGCCTTTTTCATTTGCGGACCGACTTCATGCGCTGGGACATCTTCTGCCGGGTCATCGACAACCATGGCGACCTGGGCGTCTGCTGGCGCCTCGCGCGCCAGCTGGCCGCGCGCGGTGAAAGCGCGCGCCTGTGGGTCGACGACGGCCGCGCGCTGGCCTGGATGGCGCCTGGCGGATGCCCGGGCGTGGCGGTGGTCGACTGGTCGGACGCCGAGGCGGTCGAAGCGGCTGCACAGGCGGCCCCGCCCGACGTGCTGGTCGAGGCCTTCGGCTGCGAGCCGGCCCCGGCGCTGATCGCACGCTACGCCGAACATGCGCGCACGCCCGGCTTTCGCGGCGCTTGGATCAACCTCGAATACCTGTCGGCCGAACCGTATGTCGAGCGGCTGCACACCCTGCCCTCCTCGGTCTTCCGCGGGCCGGGCGAAGGACTGACCAAACGCTTCTTCTATCCCGGTTTCAGCCCGCGCACCGGCGGCCTGCTGCGCGAGCCCGAACTGGCCGCGCGCCAGGCCGGCTTCGACCGCGCTTCCTGGCTGGCCGCGCAGGGCATCGGATGGCAGCCCGGCGAACGGCTGGTGTCGCTGTTCTGCTACGAGCCGGCACGACTCGCGGCGCTGCTCGGGCAATGGGCCGCGGGCGAGGCACCGGTGCGCCTGCTGGTCACGGCCGGCCGCGCCGCGCAGGCCGTGCGCACGGCGCTGGCGCTGGCGGCGGACGCCCCCGCCGCGACCGCGGGCCGCCTGTCGGTCCACTTCCTGCCGCTGCTGACGCAGGACGACTTCGACGCGCTGCTGTGGAGCTGCGACCTCAATTTCGTGCGTGGGGAAGACTCGCTGGTGCGCGCGCTCTGGGCCGGCCTGCCCTTCGCCTGGCAGATCTACCCGCAGGACGACGATGCGCACCACGTCAAACTCGAGGCTTTTCTCGATGCCATCGAGGCGCCGCCCAGCCTGCGGGCGTTCCATCGCGCATGGAACGACACCCACGATGCCGATCCATCGGCGCCGGATGCGGCCACGCTCGACGACTGGGCCCGGGCCGCGCAACGCGCGCGTGACGCGCAACGGGCCCAGGACGACCTGCTGACGCAGCTGATGCGCTTCGTCGACGCGCTGCCCCGACCCTAGACCAGGGTCAGCGTCGCCTCGCCGATGCCCTCGAAAGCCGCGTGCACCACGGCCGGCCCCTCGAGCCAGACCATGCCGCACCACGAACCGGTGGTCAGCACGCTGCCGGCCGGCAGCCGGTCGTGGCGCGCCACGCCGTGCTGCAGCCACTGCGGCGCCATCCACATCGGGTCGCCGCAGGGGTGCGCGCCCTGGTAGCGCCCGCGCTGCACGCCGTCGACGGTGAGCGTGGCGACCTGCTGCTGCCAGTCGACGGCCTGCATCGGCCGCCACTCGCCCAGCACCAGCGCGCCATTGGACTGCAGGTCGGCCATGCGCAGCGGCGCCGGCGCATGCTCGCCGCCCTGCCAGCGGTAGTCGACCAGTTCGATCGACACGGCCATCGCGTCGAACAGCGCGGCCGGATCGTGCACCGCGCGGGCCGCCAGGTCGACCGCCGAGACGTCGCGCGCCAGCCGGAACGCGACCTCGATCTCGATGCCCAGGCGGTGGAAATCGGCCACCGCGAGGCGGCCTTGCGAAGGGCGCACCCACACGGGCGGCAGCCGGGCGAACGCCGCGACCGAGGTCGGCGTCGGACCGCCGCCCTTCCAGGCGCCGGGCGCCTCGGGGTCGTCGGACCAGCCGAGTTCGGCGGCCACGCGTTCCTGCACGGTGTGGATGTCTTCGGGCGTGAGCGCCGTGTCTTTCCAGGGGGTCTCGTCCGCGGCGATGCCGCTGCGACGGGCCGCGACGAGCGCGGCGGCGATGTCGTTGAGGGTGTCGTTTTGCACCCGCCAAGTCTGCCCGAAATGGGAAGGCTTCGTGAAAACCGCTAAAATCAGCGGCTATCCAAAATTTGCCGCCGCTGTCCAACTGCGAATGTTCAAGTCCGCAGCGTTGCAATCGTTGATTGCAAATAGCTTCGACGGCCTGCCGCAACCCTGCGGCCAACCAGCCAGACAACGTTATGAAAATCGCTCAAGAAATCCGCGCCGGCAACGTGATCATGCACGGCAAGGACCCGATGGTCGTCCTCAAGACCGAATACAGCCGTGGCGGCCGCAACTCGGCCACCGTGCGCATGAAGCTCAAGAGCCTGATCGCCAACTTCAACACCGAACAGGTGTTCAAGGCCGACGACAAGATCGACCAGATCGTGCTCGAGAAGAAGGAGTGCACCTACTCCTACTTCGCCGACCCGATGTACGTCTGCATGGACACCGAGTACAACCAGTACGAAGTCGAAGCCGAGAACATGGGCGACGCGCTGAACTACCTCGAAGACGGCATGCCGGTCGAAGTGGTGTTCTACGACGGCAAGGCCATCTCGGTCGAACTGCCGACCAGCGTCGAGCGCGAGATCACCTGGACCGAACCCGCCGTCAAGGGCGACACCTCGGGCAAGGTGCTCAAGCCCGCCAAGATCTCGACCGGCTTCGAAGTGCCCGTGCCGCTGTTCGTGTCGCAAGGCGACAAGATCGAAATCGACACCCGCACCGGCGAATACCGCAAGCGCGTCTAAAGAGAAACGGGGCCCTCCGGGCCTTTGCTCCGCACATCCCCAAGGGCTCCGCAAGGAGCCCTTGTCGTTTGTGCACCGGCCGGCACCCCGAGGCCGCCCCTGCCTGCCGCGCAAGCAGCGCGGCCCTGCTCATTTGTCATCGGTTCGTTTCGCCGATGCCGCGCGCGCCTGCCGGTCGTCGCCACCCCTTCCAAAGCGTGATGGATTTGCAGCCCGACGGCCTCCTCTGTCGTCGGCGGGACGTTTCACGGCTTCGATGCGCTCCTACCATCGCCGCCGCTTGCACCGTCCTCCAACGCACTCCAAAAAGGTTGCTTTCATGCCATCGCTTCACATCGACCACGGCCGACACTCATCGCGCCGGCCCTCCCTTCTGCATACCCTGCTCATGGGCCTGTGCCTCGCGGCCGGCCTGGCCCAGGCCCAGGCCCCCGCGCCGGTCGGACCACCCGGCAGGCTGTACCTGCCCGAGGTGGCGAACAACACGATCGCGGTGATCGACACCGCCACCGCCAAGATCACCGAACGCATCCCGGTGACCTTCCCCGCGGCGCGCCCCGCGGTGATGGCCGCCACGCTCGACGGCAGCAAGATCTACGTCGACAACTTCGGCCTGGTGCCCGCCACCATCTCGGTGATCGACCGCAAGAGCGGCGGCGTGAAAACGGTGCCGGTCGAAAGCACCCCGCTGGGCGCCTTCACCTCCCTGGACGGCAGCGAGATCTACCTGCCCGAGGTCGGCTTCGTGGTCGAAGTCGTCAGCACCAAGACCGACGCCGTGGTGCGCCGGCTGCGCTTCCCGGACATCCCGGTGTCCTCGATCAGCGGACCCGACGGCAAGCTCTACGTGGGCTTCCAGTCGGGCCTGCTGGGCGTCTACGACCCGCTGACCGGCGCCGAGATCAAGAGGCCGATCTGGAGCGGCGGCCTCGGGCCCTTCTGGTTCAGCTTCACCGCCGACGGCAGGAAGCTCTATGTCGACACGGTCAACCAGATCGGCGTGATCGACGTCGCGAACTGGATGCTGACCAAGACCCTCAGCACCCACACCAGCGGCGTCTACCGGCCCTCCGATCCGGGCGCCTTCGTCTCCACCCTGTCGCCCGACGGCACCAAGCTCTACGTCACGGTGTTCGGCGACACCGGGCTGCGCGTGCTGGACGTGGCCACCGACAAGATCATCAAGGTCATTCCCACCACCGGCTCCACCACCAGCGTGATGTTCAGCGCCGACGGCACGCGCGGCTACATCAGCGACCTGGGCCCCAGCTCGGCCAAGTTCAAGGGCCCGCTGGGCGAGGTGGTGCTGTTCGGCAACCTCGTGACCCTGGGCCTGCTGGGGTCCGGGCAGGTGATCGTGTTCGACCCGAAGACCGACCAGACGGTGGGCGCGCCGATCCCGACCGAAGCAGGTCCGGGCGTTCCGGCCTGGGTGCCCCTGCTCTGAGCGCTTTCGCGCCGCGAACCATCCAGGAGTCCTGACCATGAACATCCCACACGCCTTGGCACGCTGGCCGCAGGCGGCCGCCTTGGGGCTGGCGATCGCGCTGATGCTGCCCGCGGCACGACCGGCAGCCGCCGATCCAAGCACATTAGCCGCCGCCGTGCGCCAGCGCGGCTATGTGCCGGTCTCCGGCGAGGGCGCCGTCTATGTGATCGACACCGCGGCCCAGACCCTGCTGAAGAAGATCCCCGACGTCGGCTCGCACCCCACGGTGCTGCGCATGCTGCCGGACCGCTCGAAGATCTACATCGACAACTTCGGGCCGGAGCGCGGCGAGATCGCGGTCATCGACACGCGCACCGACACCGTCGCCAAGAAGATCCCCACCCACGGCCTGCCCTTCGCCTCGATCCAGCTCGCGCCCGACGGCCGCTTCCTGTACGTGCCCACCTCGGCCTCGCTGATGCAGGTGATCGACACCCGCAGCGACCAGGTGGTGCGCAGCTTCGCCCTGCCGGGATCGCCCATCGCCATCGAGATCAGCCCCGACGGCCAGCGCCTCTACGTGTTCTTCTCCGACAGCACGGTGGCGCCCTACGATGCGCAGACCGGCGCCCCGCTCCGGCCTCGCCTGCCGGTGCAGGGCGTGGGGCCCGACTGGGGCGCCATGAGCGGCGACGGCCGCAAGCTCTATGCGATGAACGAGTTGAGCGACAGCATCTCGGTGATCGACACCGAGGCCTGGGCGGTGGTCAAGACCCTGACACTGCCGCCGGGCAGCGCGCCGGTCTCGGGCACGCTCACGCCCGATGGCAGCCAGCTCTACATCTGCAATGTCGGCACCCGCAACATCTCGATCGTCGACACGCGCACCGACACCGTCGTCAAGGTGATCCCGACCGAGCACGCGCCGGTGGTCGCCACCTTCAGCGCGGACGGCCAGCGCGCCTATGTGAGCGACCTGGGTGCGGCATCCAGGGCTTTCGCCGCACCGCTGGGCGGCACGATCGGACTGGCGTTCTTCTCGTTCCAGCCGGGCCTGCCCGGCAACGTCGTCACCTACGACACGCGCAGCCACCAGCCGGTCGGACGCGCGGTGGTCACCGGCACCGGACCGATCGTCGGCGTGTACGACTGAGTGCAGGCATGGGCAAGGTCTTGGGAGGGCCGTCCGGGGCGCCGACGGCCAGGCGGCACAATCGGATGCTTCTCGTTCGATTCACCCATGACCAACAGCACACACGACCTCCACGACAAGCGACTGGCCGATGCCTGGGCCACGCTGCAGGCGCATTCGGACAAGGGCCTGCCCCTGGACCAGGATCCGTCGCGCCTGGCTTTCGCCGATCCCGAGTTCCTGCTGCGCCGCGAGACCCGCGGCCTGCGCATGCAGCTCGAGCTCATGAAGCCCGACCTGCAGATGCGCGAGCACGGCATCGAGAACACCGTGGTGGTGTTCGGCAGCGCGCGCTTCCGCAGCCAGGAAGAATCGGCCGCCCTCATCGCCCAGGCCGAGGCGGTGGGCGACACCGTGGCGGCCGAGCGCTGGCGCAAGCTGTCGCGCAACTCGCACTACTACGAGGAAGCGCGCGCCTTCGGCAAGCTGGTGGCGCAGTACAGCAACGACAAGGACCCCGAGGACAAGCTGTTCATCTGCACCGGCGGCGGCCCGGGCATCATGCAGGCCGCCAACCGCGGCTCGCATGAAGGTGGCGGCCTCAACATCGGCCTGGCGATCGCGCTGCCGATGGAGGAGGAACCCAACCCCTACGTCACGCCGGCGTTGAGCTTCAAGTTCCACTACTTCGCCATCCGCAAGATGCACTTCATGATGCGGGCCAAGGCGCTGGTGGCCTTCCCCGGCGGCTTCGGCACGCTCGACGAGCTGTTCGAGGTGGTCACGCTGGTGCAGACCCGCAAGTCCAAGGCGGTGCCGATCGTGCTGTTCGGCTCCGAGTACTGGAAGCGCCTGATCGACTTCGATTTCCTGGTCGAAGAAGGCGTGATCTCGCCCCAGGACATCGACCTGTTCCGCTACGTCGACACGCCCGAGGACGCCTGGGCCGCGGTCAAACGCTTCTACGCACTCTGATCGCGCCGCGCCTCAGGCGTCGACGTCGTCGGCATCGGGGTGCAGCGCCTGCTCGAAGAAGCGCGTGAGCGCACGCACCCGCCGCCGGCGATCGGCCACCGGGTCGGCCGCCGGTCCCATGGCCACCGCATCGTCGGCCACGCCGTGCAGCGCGTTGAACAGAATCACGGCAGTCAGCGTCGCGTCTTCCACGTCCCAGACGCCCGCCGCGTCGCCCCGTTGCAGCAGCCCCACGAGCTGGGTGATGACCGCGTTGTCGTTGCGCATGCGCCGGTCCTCGGGCCGGTACTCGTGGAACACCACGTCGTGCAGCGCGACGTTGTCGAGGTAGGTCTCCAGGCCCGTCGCCACCCAGGCCCTCAGGCGCGCGCGGTGGTTGTCGGCGCGGTGCCGGTCCATGGCTTCCTGCAGCCGCGTGCAGAAGCTGTCGACGAAGCGCTGCTGCAGTGCGCCGAGCAGCGCCTCCTTCGAGGGAAAGTACAGGTAGAAGGTGCCCTTGGCCACCTGCGCACCGGCCGCGATGTCGTCGATGCCGGTGGCGGCAATGCCCTTGGCGATGAACAGCCGCTCGGCCGCATCCATCAGCGCGAGCGCGCGGGTCTCGGGAGCCTTGGTGCGACGGCGCGGCGCGGCCTCGCCCTCGGGCATCGGGGTCGGGTCCACGGCGCCCGCCTCAGGCCACGCCGGCCGTCGCGCGTGCCGCGGCGAGGGCCGCTCGCACCGCTGCCAGATCGAAGGGCAGGCCGCGCGGCACCATCACGCGCTCGCCGATCCAGGCCAGCGCATCGTCGCTGTCGGAAAAGGTGCTCGCGGGCACGCCGAAAAGCTTCTCGACATTCATCTTCCGGACCCTCTCGTACTGGTCGGCCGGCACCACGCTGGCCATGCCCATCATCTGGCGGCGGATGTCGGCGCCCCGCGCCTGCAGCCACTGCTTCGCATTCTGGGCGCCGCCCTCGGGATGCACCAGCGCATCGGCGTCGGCGAACACGCGCAGCGACACGAAGGGTTCGCCGCGGTCGAGCCAGCGGTTCCAGTCGTCGGTGAAGGCCTGCATGGCCTCGAGGGTCTGCAGTCCGGCCGAGACGCTGATGACCAGGGGCCACTGGCCGAGTTCGTGATGGATCATGGAAAAGTCCTTGGAAAAAAGAGCGCGAAGCGGGGCGCCGAGGCGCCACGGCACGAGGGCGGCGGGCATGCGGCGCGGCGCCTCAGGCCCGGACCGGCAGCACGGCGCCGCGCGGCCGGACCCGCAGCAGCAGCCCCGCCGCCAGCAGGCCGGCCAGCCCGGCACAGGCCATCGCGGCCTGGAAGCCGCCGGTGAGCGCGTCGGCCAGCAAGCGGTGCGCGGTGGCGGCATCGAGCGAGGCCAGCGCCCCCAGTTCGTGCCGCGAGACCGCGGCCACCGCCGCCTGCCGCGCATCGGGCAAGCCCGCCTGGGCGAGCGCATCGGCCAGCCGCAGCGTGGCGCGCGTGCTCATCAGCGTGCCCAGCAGCGCGATGCCGATCAGCATGCCGGCCTGGCGCAGCGCATTGGTGGTGGCCGAGGCCATGCCCGAACGCTGTGCCGGCACCGAGGCCATCACCGCCGTGCTCGTGGCCGGCACCGCCAGGCCCGAGCCCGCGCCCAGGACGACGAACAGCAGCGCCAGCAGCAGGTACGGACTGTCGGCCGAGAACAGCGTCAGCAGCAGCATCGCGCCACCGATCAGCGCATAGCCCGCGACCATCAGCGTGTGCACGTCGTACCGCCTGGCGAGGCGGCCGAACTGCGAGGCCACGATCCCGGTCGCCACGAACTGCGGCACCAGCCGCCAGCCGGTCTCGCTGGGCGACCAGCCCTGCACCTGTTGCAGGAACAGCGAGAAGAAGAACAGGCTGGCGTACGACGAAAAGCCCAGCACGAAGGACGCCAGGCTGGTGACCGCGAAGCGCGCATCGCGGAACAGCGCAAGCGGCAGCAGCTGCCGTTCGACGCGCGCCTCCACCCCCAGGAATAGTGCCAGCCCGACCACGGCCGCCAGCAGCGCGGTCGTGGCCTGTGCCGAGCCCCAGCCGTGCTCGCCGGCGGCGATCAGGCCGTAGGTCAGCGCGCCGAGCCACAGCACGCTGAGCACCTGGCCCACCGGGTCGAGCGCCGCATGTTCGGGATGCGCGCTCTCGCGGATGCCCCAGAGCCCGAGGCCCACGGTCAGCAGGCCGATCGGCAGGTTGATGAGGAAGATGCTCTGCCAGCCCGCATGGTCCACCAGCAAGCCACCCAGCAGCGGCCCGAGGATCAGCGAGAGCGCGGTGAAGGACGACCAGCCACCGATCACCCGCGCCCGGGCCGCGGGCTCGGGGAAGGCATGGGCCAGCAGCGACAGCGCGCCCGGGATCATCAAGGCCCCGGCCACGCCCTGCACCGCCCGCCCGGCCAGCAGCATGGGCAGGCTGCCGGCCAGCGCGCACAGCGCGGAGCCGAGGGTGAACACGCCCACGCCGGCCAGCCAGGCGCGCTTGCGGCCGAAGCGGTCGCCCAGCGGGCCGGCCGACAGCATGAACGCCGACAGGCACAGCGCGTAGATGTCGATCACCCACTGCAGGCCGGCCAGGTCGGTGGCGAGCGCGCGCTGCAGGGTGGGCAGCGCGACGTTGACGATGCTCACGTCGAGCGTGGCGATGAAGCTGCCGAGGTACACGGCCGCGACGAGCGCGAGGCGCCGGCGCGGATCGGTGGCCGGCGTGGAAAGCGGGTCCATGGACGCCTTAAAGGTCATTGAGGAAGGCGTCGATACTGACTCGAAGTCAGTATTTCGTCAACCAAATGAGAATTGCTCTCATTTGAAACATGGTTTTCCAGGCGCGCTCAGCTCAGAGCTTCAGGCCCCAGGTCGCGCGCGCCCCGACCACCAGCACGCCCCCCACCACCCAGAACACGCCGGTGATGCCGATCAGCGCGCCGAGCGAGCCGAACAGCATGGGCATGGCCACGCTCGAGGCGTTGATGGTCATCAGGCGCAGGCCCAGCGCCTCGCCGTGCCGTGCATGCGGCGTGATCTGGTGCAGCATGCTCATCACCATCGGCTGCACCGCCCCCAGCGCGAAGCCCAGCATCACCGAGCACAGGCCCATGGTCCAGGGCGACACCAGCAGCGGATAGATCGAGAACATCGCCGCCGTGACCAGCGTGGAGGTCAGGATCACGCTGCGCTCCGAGGCGCGCGAGGCGATCAGCGGCAGCACCACGCGGATGAAGGCGGCCGCGATCGCGAAAGCGCCGAGGATCGAGCCGATCACCGAGGCGCTGATGCCGCGCTCGTGCCCCAGCACCGGCAGCACGAAGGCATGCACGTCCCAGCTCGAGGACTGCAGCCAGTTGACGAACAGCAGGCGCCTGAACATCGGCTCGCGCAGCAGGTCCCAGGCGCGCGTGGGCACGGCGCCCGCGGCAGCGACGATCAGCGGCGGCTCATCGGCACCGCGCGCCATCAGCCAGCACAGGATCGGCAGCACCGCCATCACCCCGAAGCAGATGCGAAAGGCCATCAGGTCCGCCGGTGCCAGCCCGGCGTGGTCGATCAGCATGCCGGCCAGGAAAGGGCCGACGAAGTTGGCCGCGGCCGGCGCGATGGCCAGCCAGCTGAACACGCGCTTGAGCTGCGTCGAGTCGGTGGCCGAGCGCCCCACGTGGCGCTGCAGCGCGATCACCGTCGCGCCGGTGGCGCCGCCGGTCAGCAGGGCCGCCAGGCACATCACGGGGAAGAACGGGAAGACCATCACCAGCCCGGCGCCCAGCGAGGCCGCGATGACCGAGAACCACAGCGGCCGCTTGAAGCCGTAGCGGTCGGCGAAGCGGCCCGCGGGCAGTGCCAGGAAGACCTGGGTGAGCGCGAACAGCGCGATCAGCACGCCGACCGCGGCCGCGCTGTAGCCCTGCTGCAGCGCCAGCAGCGGCGTGGCCAGCCGCATGCCCGCCATGGTGGCGTGCAGGCAGACCTGGGCCCCGATGACGCGCAGGAGTTCGGCGCCCTTCACGGCGTACCGTCGCCGTCGGTGTCGGCGGTGCTCGGCAGCAGCACCTGCGATTGCGCCTCGGGCAGGGCCTCGACCTTGCGCAGCGCCAGGCGCATCTGCTTGGCGCGCGTGTCGGCCTTGTCGAGCGTGTCGGAGGCCTTGGCCACCTGCTCCTTGATGCGCGCCACCCATTCGCCGTAGCGCTCGAACTCGGTCTTGACCGCGCCCAGCACCTTCCACACCTCGGAGGCCTGCTGCTCCAGCGCCAGCGTGCGAAAGCCCATGTGCAGGCTGTTGAGCATGGCCAGCAAGGTGGTCGGGCCGGCCAGCGTCACGCGGTGCTGGCGCTGGATCGCGTCCATCAGGCCGGGCCGGCGCAGCACCTCGGCATAGAGGCTCTCGACCGGCAGGAACAGGATCGCGAAGTCGGTGGTGTGCGGCGCCGCGAGGTAGTTCTCGGCGATGGACTTGGCCTCGGCGCGGATGCGCGCCTCCAGCGCCTTGGCCGCGAGCTCGGCGCCGGCGGCATCGGCGCGTTCGTGGGCGTCGATCAGGCGCTCGTAGTCGTCGCGCGGGAACTTGGCGTCGACCGGCAGCCAGACCGGTGCCCCGTCCTCGCCGCGCCCCGGGAAGCGGATCGCGAAGTCGACGCGCTGGTTGCTGCGCGGCTTGGTCTCGACCTGCTTGGCGTACTGGTCGGGCGTGAGCACCTGCTCGAGCAGGGCCTCGAGCTGCACCTCGCCGAACACGCCGCGGGTCTTGACGTTGGTCAGCACGCGCTGCAGGCTGCCCACGCCGACGGCCAGCGTCTGCATCTCGCCCAGGCCCTTGTGCACCTGGTCGAGCCGGTCCGCCACCTGCTTGAAGCTCTCGCCCAGGCGCGCCTCCAGCGTGGTCTGCAGCTTCTCGTCGACCGTCCGGCGCATCTCGTCGAGCTTGGCGGCATTGCTCTGCTGCAGCTGCGCGAGTTGCGTCTCCATGGTCGCGCGCACTTCGGCCAGCCGGCGTGCGTTCGACTCCGACAGGCCCTGCAGCTGCGTGCTGAGGGTGTCGGCCAGCGTCTTCTGCAGCAAGGTGAGCTGCTGCGCGAAGGCGTCGATCTGCGCGTTCTGCGTGCGTGTGGCCTCGGCCCCCTGCTGCACCAGCGCGGCCTGGAAGCTGGCGAAGTTCTGGCCCAGCTCCTGCCGCGTGGCGCGCGCGGATTCGCCGATCTCCTGGCGCAGCGCGCGGGCCGTGCGCTCGTTGCCGGCGGCGAGCGCGTCCGCCAGCTCTGCATGGCGGTCCGCCGGCGGGCGCCGCAGCAGCAGCACGACCAGCAGCACGAGGTTCAAGGCCACCAGGGCCAGCAGGATCCAGAGTCCGGTTTCGGCAGTCGGCACGTGGGGGTGCCTCGCTTACTTGCTGGCGGCGATGGCGGGCGCGACGGGAACGATCGGCGTCAGCGGCCCCTTGCCGCCCAGGAAGGAGATCAGGTTGTCGGCCGCCAGGTTGGCCATGGCCAGGCGCGTGGGGATGGTCGCGCTCGCGATGTGCGGCGTGAGCACCACGTTGGGCACGGTGAGCAGCTCGGGGTGCACCGAGGGCTCGCCCTCGAACACGTCCAGGCCGGCGGCCGAGATGGTGCGCTCGCGCAGCGCCGCAGCCAGCGCGGCGTCGTCCACGATGCCGCCACGCGCGATGTTGATCAGCGTGGCGGTGGGCTTCATCTGGCGCAGTTCGGCGGCGCCGATCGCATGGTGCGAGGACGGCGAATAGGGCAGCACCAGCACCAGGTGGTCGGCCGACTTCAGCAGCGCTTCCTTGCTCACATAGTCGGCCTTGAGCTCGGCCTCGATGCCGGCGTCGAGGCGCGAGCGGTTGTGATAGATCACCTTCATGCCGAAGCCCAGCGCCCCGCGCCGCGCGATGCCCTGGCCGATGCGGCCCATGCCTAGGATGCCCAGCGTGCTGCCGTGCACGTCGGAGCCGGCGAACATGTCGTAGCGCCAGGTCTTCCATTCGCCGCGGCGCAGGAAATGCTCGCTCTCGGTCACGCGGCGCGCGGTGGCCATCAGCAGCGCGAAGCCGAAGTCGGCCGTGGTCTCGGTCAGCACGTCGGGCGCGTTGGTGGCCATCACGCCGTGGCGCGTCATGGCCTCGATGTCGAAGTTGTTGTAGCCCACCGCCATGTTGGCGCAGATCTTGAGTTCGGGGCAGCCGGCCAGCACCGCCGCGTCGATCTTGACGCCGCCGGTGGTGAAGGCGCCCTGCTTGCCCTGCAGCCGGCGCACCAGTTCCTCGCCCTGCCATTCGACATCGTCCGTGTTGGCCTCCACCTCGAAGTGAAGCTTGAGCTTCTCGATGATCTCGGGGAACACGGCGCGGGTGACGAGGATATGGGGCTTGGGCATCGGTCGGGACTCCTGGAGGTTCAGCGGAAGAAAATGAAGGTGACGAGGACGAACAGCGGCAGCAGGCACACGCCCGACCACGCCATGTAGCCGAAGAAGCTGGGCATGCGCACGCCGCGGTCTTCGGCGATGGCCTTGACCATCAGGTTGGGCGCGTTGCCGATGTAGGTGTTGGCGCCCATGAACACCGCGCCGGCGGACACCGCCGCCAGCGTGCTGGCATAGGTGGTCATCAAGGCCACCGGATCGCCGCCGGCGGTGTTGAAGAACACCAGGTAGGTCGGGGCGTTGTCCAGGAAGGAACTCAGCGCGCCCGTGGCCCAGAAGTACATCGCCGGATCGGGCTGGCCGTCGGCGCGCGTGACGGCCGCCACCACCGCGCCGAAAGGCCCGTTCGCGCCCGCCTTGAGCATCGCGATCACCGGCACGATGGTCAGGAAGATGCCGGCGAAGAGCTTGGCCACCTCGGCCATCGGCGCCCAGCCGAACTGGTTGGCGGCATGCACCGCGCGCGGCGTGATCCTGAGCGACAGCAGCGTCAGCGCGACCAGGCCCAGGTCGCGCACCAGGCCGGGCAGGCCGACCGGCGTGCCGTACACGTCGAACACCAGCGTCGATTTCCAGGTGCCACTCATGAGCACCAGCGCGACCACGCCGCCGAGCAGCCAGAAATTGAGCGCGCCGTCGAAGCCGATGCGCCGCGTGTCCGGGGTCGGATCGACCGGCAGCACGCCTTCCTTGCGGTAGAAGTGGCTATCGATCAGCCAGAACATCGCCAGCAGGGCCGCGGTCACGAACAGCGTCTCGGGCAGGATGTTGCGCGCCGTCCAGAAGAAGTCGACGCCCTTGAGGAAGCCCAGGAACAGCGGCGGATCGCCCAGCGGCGTGAGCGAGCCGCCGATGTTGGACACGATGAAGATGAAGAACACCACCACGTGTGCGCGTTGCGCGCGGTTGTCGTTGGCGCGGATCAGCGGACGGATCAGCAGCATCGAGGCGCCGGTGGTGCCCATGAAGCTCGCCAGCACCGCGCCGAGCGCGAGGATCGCCACGTTGAGGCCGGGCGCGCCCTTCAGGTTGCCGCGGATGTGGATGCCGCCAGCCACCGTGTAGAGCGCCGTGAGCAGCAGGATGAAGGGCACGTACTCGGCCAGCAGCGCATGCACGAACTCGGCGCCGGCCACGGGCAGCCCGAACACCAGGCCGAAGGGGACCAGGAAGGCCAGCGCCCATCCCGCCGTGACCTTGCCGTAGTGGTGGTGCCAGAAGGCCGGCACCAGCAGCGGCATCAGCGCGATCGACAGCAGCATGGCGGCGAAGGGCAGGCCCCACCAGGCCGACAGCTGGCTGCCGTCGAAGGCCGCCGCCTGCGCCAATGCGGGGCACAGCAGCAGAAGCAGCGCCGGCAGCGCCACACGTCGCAACGCCGGCGCGGCAAGAGCGCCGTGGCTCACGCGGCGGGCTGCGCGATCTCGAAGACCTGGCGCAGGTAGGCCAGGTACTTCTCGTCTTCGCACATGTTCTTGGAGGGGGTGTCGGACAGCTTGGCGACCGGCTGGTCGTTGCAGCGGATCATCTTGATCACGATCTGCAGCGGTTCGTGGCCCAGGTCGTTGGTCAGGTTGGTGCCGATGCCGAAGGCCAGCTGGCAGCGGCCGCGGAACTGGCGGTAGAGCTCGATGGTGCGCGGCACCGTGAGGCCGTCGCTGAAGATCAGCGTCTTGGTCAGCGGATCGACGCGGTTCGCGATGTAGTGCGCGAGCATGCGCTCGCCCCACTGGAAGGGATCGCCGCTGTCGTGGCGCGCGCCGTCGAAGAGCTTGCAGAAGTACAGGTCGAAGTCGCGCAGGAAGGCGCTCATGCCGTAGACGTCGGACAGCGCGATGCCCAGGTCGCCGCGGTACTCGCGGGCCCACGACTCGAAGCCGAAGATCTGGCTGTCGCGCAGCCGCGGCCCCAGCGCCTGGCAGGCCTGCAGGTACTCGTGCGCCATGGTGCCCAGCGGGATCAGGCCCAGCTTCATCGCATAGAGCACGTTGCTGGTGCCGGCGAACTGCGGCGGCTTGGCGCCGAGCTCGGGCGGCGAGACGACCGGGCCCAGCCGCGCGCTGAGGGTGCGCAGCACCTCCTCGTGCCAGGACTTGGAGAAACGGCGCCGCGTGCCGTAGTCGGCGATCTTGAGGTCCGACAGGCCCTCGGCCTGCAGCTCGCCGATCTTGGTCTCGAGCCGGCGGCGCCCCTCGGCCACGTCGGCCGAGCGTTGCGTGTTGCGGAAGTAGACCTCGTTGACGATGGCCAGCACCGGGATCTCGAACAGGATCGTGTGCAGCCAGGGGCCCTTGATGCTGATGTCGAGCTCGCCGCTGGGCAGCGGCGTGATGTCGATGTACTTCTCGTTGAGCCGGAACAGCCCGAGGAAGTCGACGAAGTCGCTCTTGATGAAACGCATCGAGCGCAGGTAGGACAGCTCGGCGTCCTTGAACTGCAGCGAACAGAGCCCCCGCACCTCCTCGCGGATCTCGCTGGCGAAGCGCGCCAGGTCGACGCCGGGGTTGCGGCACTTGAAGCGGTACTCGACACGCGCACCCGGGAAGTGGTGCAGCACGACCTGCATCATCGTGAACTTGTAGAGGTCGGTGTCCAGCAGGCTGTGAATGATCATGGTTCGGCGCGCTTGTCTCGGTGTCGTTAACGGCGTGCGCTCGATTATCACGGTCCCCGTCGGCTTGTGCCTACGGTTGCATCCCCGGGCGTCCTACCGGGTCGGGAATGCCGCTGCTTCTACAGTGACTTCACGCCGGCCACACAGCTCCACCGCAAGGCAGAGCGGCCATCGATTCACCGACCCTGAAGGAGACCGTCATGAACAAAGACACCATCGAAGGCAACTGGAAGCAGCTCAAGGGCAAGGTCAAGGAGCAATGGGGCAAGCTGACCGACGACGACTTCGACGTCATCGCCGGCAAGCGCGACCAGCTGCTCGGCCGCATCCAGGAACGCCACGGCATCAGCCGCGATGAAGCCGAACAGCAGGTCAAGGCCTGGGAATCGGCCGACGGACGCACCCCCAGCGCGCTCTGGTTCGAAAAGTACTGAGCACCGACGAATTTCCCTTTCTCCAAAACCCACCCAACTCCAAAGAGAACTCTCATGAAAAAACATCTGCTCATGCTCGCCATCGCCTCGACCTGCTTCATCGGCGTCCAGGCCAGCGCCCTGACCAAGGACGAATACAAGGTCGCCAAGGAAAAGATCGAAGCCGACTACAAGGTCGCCAAGGCGCAGTGCGACACCATGAAGGACAACGCCAAGGACGTCTGCAAGAAGGAAGCCGAAGGCACCGAGAAGGTCGCCAAGGCCGAACTGGAACAGCAATACAAGCCCACTGACGCCCACGCCCGCAAGGTCGCCGAGGAAAAGGTCGCGATGACCTACAACGTCGCCAAGGAAAAGTGCGACGACCAGACCGGTGACGCCAAGAGCGCCTGCGTGAAGCAAGCCAAGGCCGACGAAGCCAAGGGCAAGGCCGACATCAAGGCCATGAAGAAGATGTAATTCGTCCGTCCCCGGACGGTTCGACGCGGCGCCTTCGGGCGCCGTTCGTCTTTCAGGCCCGAAGCGACTCGACCACCTGGCGCAGCGCGTCGGGCAAAGGCACCGGCCGCTGCGTGGCACGGTCGACATACACATGGACGAAATGCCCCTGCGCCGCCGCCTCGGCGGCGCCCTCGGCGAACAGGCCGATCTCGTAGCGCACGCTCGAGCCCCCGGCATGCGCCACCCGGATGCCGGCTTCCACCGTCTGCGGGAAGGCCAGGGGCGCGAAGTAGTTGCAATGCGTCTCGACCACGAAGCCGATTGTCTGCCCCTGGTGGATGTCCAGCGCGCCGCGCTCGATCAGCAGGGCGTTGACCGCGGTGTCGAACCAGCTGTAGTAGACGACGTTGTTGACGTGCCCGTACATGTCGTTGTCGGCCCATCGGGTCGAGATGCGGCGGAAGGCGCGGTAGCTGTCGCGGTGCTCGGGCCGGGGGCGGGGGGACGGAGAAGACGTCATGGCGCGGCATTCTGCCAGCCCGCTGCGGAGGGAGCGCCACCCCGACCTGGCGCAAACTGGCCCGGTTTTAGACAGCGCTTCCTAAACTGCGGCAACAGGCGTCCAAACCCTTGCTTGCCGCGCGCATCTCCCTATACTTGAGCCCATGCTGCACCGCAACATAGACGAGACAGGCGCAGCGCAAACGTGATCCATCCATCCACCATTTCTGGAGCTAATACCATGGCACTGACCGCTGACCAAATCCTCGCCGCCCAAAAAGCCAACCTCGAAACCCTGTTCGGCCTGACCTCCAAGGCCTTCGAAGGCGTCGAGAAGCTCGTCGAACTGAACGTGACCGCTTCCAAGGCCGCCCTGAGCGAAGCCGCCAACACCACGCAAGCGGTGCTGAGCGTCAAGGACGCCCAGGAACTGCTGGCCCTGCAAGCCAGCCTGTTCCAGCCCCTGGCCGAGAAGACCGCCGCCTACAGCCGTCACCTGTACGACATCGCCCAAGGCGCCGGCAGCGAATTCGGCAAGGCTTTCGAAGCCAAGGCCGCTGAAGCGCAGCAATCCTTCGTCGGTCTGGTCGACAGCGCCGCCAAGAACGCACCGGCCGGCTCGGAAACCGCCGTCGCCGTGATGAAGAGCGCCGTCGCTGCCGCCAACAACGCTTTCGAGTCGGTCCAGAAGGCCGTCAAGCAAGCCTCGGACGTCGCCGAAGCCAACTTCAACGCGGTCTCGACCACCGCCGCGAACGCTGCCAAGACCACCGCCCAGACCGCTTCGCGCAAGCGCTGAGCCCCCGACGCAAGTTGTCTCCGGGTCCTCCGCGGACCCTTTCAAGGCCCCGTCTTTCGACGGGGCCTTTTTTCATGGGCGCGGGCGTGGCCCCCGGCCGGGCCAGTCTTCGATAATCGTCGCTCTACATCAGGAGATACGAACATGCAGATCGAAGGCAAGGTTTTCATCGTCACCGGCGCCGCCTCGGGGCTGGGCGAGGGCACGGCCCGGATGCTGGCGGCCCAGGGCGCCAAGGTGGTGGTGGCCGACATGCAGGCCGACAAGGGCGAGGCCGTGGCCCGCGAGATCGGTGGCGTGTTCGTGCGCTGCGACGTGACGCAGGAAGCCGACGGCCAGGCCGCCGTGGCCGCGGCCCTGAAGCTGGGCAAGCTGTTCGGCCTGGTCAACTGCGCCGGCATCGCCATCGGCGAGAAGACGGTCGGCAAGAACGGCCCGCACGCGCTGGCGGCCTTCAGCAAGACCGTGACCATCAACCTGATCGGCAGCTTCAACATGATCCGCCTGGCCGCCGACGCCATGGCGAAGAACGAACCCGAAGCCACGGGCGAGCGCGGCGTGCTGATCTCGACCGCCTCGGTCGCGGCCTACGACGGCCAGATCGGCCAGGCCGCCTACGCCGCCTCCAAGGGCGGCGTGGTGGGCATGACGCTGCCGATCGCCCGCGACCTGGCGCGCAGTGGCATCCGCAACATGACCATCGCCCCCGGCATCTTCGGCACGCCGATGCTGTTCGGCATGCCCCAGGAGGTGCAGGACGCGCTGGCCGCCAACGTGCCCTTCCCTTCGCGCCTGGGCACGCCCGAGGACTACGCCAAGCTGGCGAAGCACATCATCGAGAACGAGATGCTCAACGGCGAGGTGATCCGCCTGGACGGCGCGATCCGTCTCGCGCCGAAGTAAGCGGCCCCCCCGAAGGCGTCGCGGCACTTCGTGTCCGCGTCGCCCGCACCGGCGGCCCGGCAAAGCCGGTTCCGCGGTGTCCCTGGCACTTTCCTGCGCGCTACGCCGTGGCCTGCTTGGCCTCCAGCCGCTCGTACTGCGCGATCACCTGGGCGCCGAAGAGCACCAGGGTGGCGGCGATTTCCAGGCTCAGCAGGACCACGATGGCGGTGGTGAGCGAGCCGTAGACCACGCTGACCTGCGACAGGGTCGAGAAATACCAGACCAGCACGCGCCGCGTGACCTCCCAGAGCAGCGCGGCGGTCACGCCGCCCAGCAGGGCGTGGCGCAGCGACAGGTGGCCCACCGGCATCACCAGGTAGAGCGAGGTCAGCATGAAGATCTCGCCCGCCAGCCCCAGCAGGTAGAGCAGCACGCCCGAAACCCCGGACAGCGACCAGCTGTAGCCGAACAAATTGACGCTTTCCTGGCCGATCAGCTGCAGCGCCCCCGACACCAGCGTCACCAGCAGCAGGCCCACGCACAGGAACAGGATGTAGAGGTAGGGCATCACCGCCGACACCAGGAAGTGCCGCGAACGCTCGGCTTTCCGGTGGTGGAAGATGTTCGCCATCGCGCTCTCGAGCACGGTGAAGGCCAGCGAACTGAAGAAGATCATGGTCACCAGCAGCACCGGCCCGAGCACGTCGCGGTGGGCCAGGAAGTTGCGCAGCTCGTCGACCACCGCCCGAGACTGGCCGGGCAGCAGCCATTCGAGGTAGCGGCCGACCGTGGTCAGCAGTTCGGCCTGCTCGATCACGTGCGACAGCGCGATCACGCTCAGGATCAGCAGCGGCACCATCGACAGCAGCGCGTAATAGGCCACCGCCCCCGCCAGCAGCAGGCCCTGGTTGGCCTTGAAGCCCTTCAGGGCCGACCACAGGAAGCGCAGCGGGTGCTGGAGCAGCGGCGTGAGGTGGGCGAGGCGGAGGCTGGGCATGGAATGGGCGGGATGTCGAGCGCAGTATGCCGGGATGCCCGCGCGCGCCGTGTCAGCCGCTTGCGTATGATTTGCCGCTCCCCGCCACCATGACCATCCCCGCTTCTTTCATCCAGGAACTCATCGCGCGCGCCGACGTGGTGGAAATCGTCGGGCGCTACGTGCCGCTCAAGAAGGCCGGCGCCAATTTCATGGGGCTGTGCCCCTTCCATGGCGAGAAATCGCCCTCCTTCTCGGTCAGCCCGACCAAGCAGTTCTATCACTGCTTCGGCTGCGGCGTGCACGGCAACGCCATCGGTTTCCTGATGGAACACGCGGGCATGGGCTTCGTCGAGGCGGTGCACGACCTGGCCGGCCAGTACGGCCTGCAGGTGCCCGAGGACGACGCCTCGCCCGAGGAGCGCGCCCGCGCCGCCAACCAGCGCCAGAAGCAGGCCACGCTGACCGACGTGCTCGAGAAGGCCGGCGAGGCCTTCCGCAAGCAGCTGCGGCAGGCGCCCGGCGCCATCGAATACCTCAAGGGCCGCGGCGTCTCGGGCGAGGTCGCCAAGCAGTTCGGCATCGGCTATGCGCCGCCGGGCTGGCGCACGCTGGCCAGCGTGTTCCCCGAGTACGACAACCCGCTGCTGGCCGAAAGCGGCCTGGTGATCGTGGGCGAGGACGGCGAGGACAAGCGCTACGACCGCTTCCGCGACCGCGTGATGTTCCCGATCCGCAACGTCAAGGGCGAATGCATCGGCTTCGGCGGCCGGGTGTTGGGCGACGAGAAGCCCAAGTACCTCAACTCGCCCGAGACACCGGTCTTCAGCAAGGGCCGCGAGCTCTACGGCCTGTACGAGGCCCGCGCCGCCTTCCGCGACCGCGGCTACGCGCTGGTCACCGAGGGTTACATGGACGTGGTGGCGCTGGCGCAGCTGGGCTTTCCCAATGCCGTCGCAACGCTGGGCACGGCCTGCACCACCGAGCATGTGCAGAAGCTGTTCCGCTTCACCGATTCGGTGGTCTTCAGCTTCGACGGCGACGCCGCGGGCCGGCGCGCGGCGCGCAAGGCCCTCGATGGCGCCCTGCCCTATGCCACCGACGTGCGCAGCGTCAAGTTCCTGTTCCTGCCGGCCGAGCACGACCCCGACAGCTTCATCCGCGAGCACGGCGCCGAGGCCTTCGCCCGCTTCGTCAGCGAGGCCACGCCACTGAGCCGCTTCATGATCGAGGCCGCGCGCGAAGGTTGCGACCTGGGCAGCGCCGAGGGCCGCGCCCACATGACGGCCAACGCCCGCCCGCTCTGGAGCGCCATGCCCGACGGCGCGCTCAAGCGGCAGCTGCTGGGCGAGATCGCCGAACTGGTGCAGCTGGGCGCCGCCGACATCGAGGCGTTGTGGTCCGCCGCGGCCCCGGCGCGCGGCGGGGCCCGCCGTGACGCGCCCCGCGAGGCCTCGCGCGACGCGCCGCCGGACTACCTCGACTTCCCCGATGCACCTTCCTCGGACTACCAGGGCTACCAGGCCCACCCGGGCCCGCAGGAGGGCGGCGGCCAGCGCTACGAGGACGACGGCACGCCGATCAGCGCGGGATGGGGCAAGCGCAAGGACCGCGGCAGCTGGGGCGGCAAGGGCAAGGGCAAGGGCAAAGGCCAGGGCGGCGACTGGCGCAGCGCACGCGGCAGCTTCGGGTCCACCGAGGGCTCGGCGACCCGGCCGCGCCTGCGCCCGCCGGGCCGGGCCGACGTGGCGGCGCGGCTGCTGCTGTCGAACATGCACGAATGGGAAGCCCAGTCGCACGAATTGCACGAGCTGCTGTGCGCGCTGCCGGGCGAGCACGGCCAGCTGTTCACCTGGCTCGACGGCCAGATGCACGAGCATGGCGTCCAGCCCTGGGCCGCGCTGCGCGAAGGCCTGCGCGGCCAGCCTTTCGAGCCCATGGTCGAACGCCTGATGAGCGGGCCGGACGGTGGCCCCGTCGCCGATCCCGAGGGCGAGCAGGCGGCCGATGCCGCCAAGGAATTGCGCAACGTGCTCGACTTCATGCTCGACGACCTGCTCAAGGCCCGCCAGAGCGAGGCGATCGCCGCCGTGGGCAGCGATCCGCAGGCGCTGGAGCGCTACAAGGCGCTCGAGAAGCGGCGCCTGGAACTGCGCCATCGCCTCAAGCCTTCGGTGCCCGGATAGGGCCCCCAGGGTAAACCACCCCTTGAAAAAGGGCTTGGCGCTATAATGTAAGGCTTCGCCTCGCGGCGAATGAAGCAAGAGCGACAGCAACACCTCCGGGCCGGCCCCACGCGCAACGCACTTCCCAACGGGAAACGGGTCAATACACCGCAAGGATTGCATACCAAATGTTCGCCCTACATCTTGCTTCTTGAGAGGACTTCGGTTCGCTCGCACGACAGAGCCCTGCTCCCTCGTGTCGACGTGACCTGCTTCCTCGTGACTTGTGTCCGTGCCCGCGCCGGGTCAGTGGCGCCTGTGATTCCGCTTGTTTCATTCTTGTCCTACGAGGTCGTATGCCCAGTTCAAAGAAGCCTGCCGTGTCCGTCGCCAAGAAACCCGCCGGGGCCAAACCGTTGAAAGCGGCAGCATCGCCGGCACCTGCAAAGAAGAGTGCCACCGCGTCCAAGGCGACTGCCGCAACGAAAGTGAAACCCGTGCCCACGAAAACAGCTCCTGCCGACCCGACCAAGACCGCCGCCGCCAAGGCCGCCGCCCCCGCCACCGCCAAGAAGGTCGGTCGTCCTCCCAAGGCCGCCGGCACCGCCACGGCCGCCACCGGCGCCAAGCGCGGTCGCAAGCCCAAGGCCGGCGCCGACGCCGGTGAGATCGAAGAGGACTTCTCCGACGTCGAAGCCGAGTTCGCCGAGGAAGAGACCGCCGCCGCCGGCACCGAGACGGCCACCGTCGAGAAGGTCAAGCCGCTGCGCATGAAGATCAGCAAGGCGAAGGAACGCGCCTTGATGAAGGAGTTCGGCCTGGACGAAACCGTCCTGTCCGAAGAGGACATGGCCAAGCGCCGTTCGCGCCTCAAGACCCTGATCACGCTGGGCAAGACCCGCGGCTACCTGACGCAGGGCGAAATCTCCGACCACTTGCCCGACAAGCTGGTCGATGCCGAGACCATGGAAGTCGTGGTCACGATGCTCAACGACATGGGCGTGGCCGTCTACGAGCAGACGCCGGACGCCGAGACGCTGTTCCAGAACAACGTCGCGCCGACCGCCGCCACCGTCGAGGAAGCCGAAGAAGAAGCCGAAGCCGCGCTGTCCACCGTGGACAGCGAATTCGGCCGCACCACCGACCCGGTCCGCATGTACATGCGCGAAATGGGCACGGTCGAGCTGCTGACGCGCGAAGGCGAAATCGAGATCGCCAAGCGCATCGAAGGCGGCCTGATGGCCATGATGGAGGCGATCTCCGCATCGCCCGCGACCATCGCCGCGATCCTGGAAATGGCCGGCACCATCCGTGAAGGCAAGGTCGTGATCTCGACCATCGTCGACGGCTTCTCGAACCCCAACGAGGCCGACGACTACGTGGCCGAGGAAGACTTCGACGAATTCGACGAGGAAGACGACGACGACGGCAAGGGCGGCTCCAAGGCGCTGACCAAGAAGCTGGAAGAACTCAAGCGCGACGCGCTCGAGCGCTTCGACCGCATCGCCGCCATGTTCGAGAAGATCCACAAGATCTACGAGAAGGAAGGCTACGGCACGCCGGCCTACGACAAGGCGCAGCAAGCCATGTCCGACGAGCTGATGACCATCCGCTTCACGGCCAAGACCATCGAGAAGCTGTGCGACCTGGTGCGCACGCAGGTCGACGACGTGCGCAAGAAGGAACGCGAACTGCGCCGCATCATCGTGGACAAGTGCGGCTTCCCGCAGGAAGACTTCATCCGCGACTTCAGCGGCTACGACAAGAACGGCAACCGCATCGCCTCCAACCTGCTGAACCAGAAGTGGGTCGAGAAGCAGGCCGCGGCCGGCAAGCCCTGGAGCACGGTGCTCGCGCGCAACATCCCGCCGGTGCAGGAATTGCAGCAGAAGCTCGCCGACATCCAGTCGAGCGTGGTGGTGCCGCTGACCCAGCTCAAGGACATCAACAAGCGCATGAACGACGGCGAACGCTCGTCGCGCGATGCCAAGAAGGAAATGATCGAGGCCAACCTGCGCCTCGTGATCTCCATCGCCAAGAAGTACACCAACCGCGGCCTGCAGTTCCTGGACCTGATCCAGGAAGGCAACATCGGCCTGATGAAGGCGGTCGACAAGTTCGAATACCGTCGCGGCTACAAGTTCTCGACCTACGCCACTTGGTGGATCCGCCAGGCCATCACGCGCTCGATCGCCGACCAGGCGCGCACCATCCGGATCCCGGTGCACATGATCGAGACGATCAACAAGATGAACCGCATCTCGCGCCAGCATCTGCAGGAGTTCGGCTTCGAGCCCGACGCCGGCATCCTGGCCGCCAAGATGGAGATCCCGGAAGACAAGATCCGCAAGATCATGAAGATCGCGAAAGAGCCGATCTCCATGGAAACGCCGATCGGCGACGACGACGATTCGCACCTGGGCGACTTCATCGAGGACAGCAGCAACACGGCGCCCATCGAGGCCGCGATGCAGGCCGGCCTGCGCGACGTGGTCAAGGACATCCTCGACTCGCTGACGCCGCGCGAAGCCAAGGTGCTGCGCATGCGCTTCGGCATCGAGATGTCGACCGACCACACGCTGGAAGAAGTCGGCAAGCAGTTCGACGTGACGCGTGAACGCATCCGCCAGATCGAGGCCAAGGCGCTGCGCAAGCTCAAGCACCCGTCGCGTTCGGACAAGCTGCGTTCCTTCATCGACACGCTGTAAGCTCGCCGCGAACACCCGCGGCCCGGCCCCAGGCCGGTTCCGCGGGGTTTCTGGCAGATACCATGAGCGCCTTCGGGCGCTCTTTCTTTTTCCGCCCCGATCAGCCGGAACCGCCTGCATGAATCCCGACGCTCAAACCCTTTGGAAAGCGCCCCGCTGGGCCCTGGCGGTGCTGCTGGCCGTGCTCGGCATGCTGGGCCCGTTCTCGATCGACACCTACATCCCGGCCTTCTCGGGCATCGCGCGCTCGATCGGCGCCACGCCGGTCGAGATGCAGCAGACGCTGTCGGCCTACCTGTTCGGCTTCGCCTTCATGAACCTGTTCCACGGCGCGCTGTCGGACAGCTTCGGTCGCCGGCCGGTGGTGCTGTGGGGGCTGGCAGTGTTCACCCTCGCCTCGCTGGGTTGCGCGCTGTCGCAGACCATCGGCCAGCTGGTGCTGTTCCGGGCGCTGCAGGGCCTGTCGACCGGCGCGGGCATCGTGGTGTCGCGCGCGGTGATCCGCGACATGTTCCCGCCGGCCGAGGCGCAGAAGGTGATGGCGCAGGTCACGATCTACTTCGGCGTGGCGCCGGCGATCGCGCCCATCGTGGGCGGCTTCCTGTTCGTGCACGCGGGCTGGCACAGCATCTTCTGGTTCCTGGTCGGCGTGGGCGTGGTGCTGTTCGTGGCCAACTGGAAGCTGCTGCCCGAGACGCTGCACCCCACGCATCGCCAGCCCTTCCATGCGCGCCACCTGATGCGCGGCTACTGGGACCTCTGCTCCGACCCGCGCTTCCTGCTGCTCGCGCTCGCGAGCGGCGTGCCCTTCAACGGCATGTTCCTCTACGTGCTGTCGGCGCCGGCCTTCCTGGGCGACCACCTGCAGCTCGCGCCGACCCAGTTCTTCTGGTTCTTCCTGCTGACCATCGGCGGCATCATGGCCGGCGCCTGGGCCAGCGGCCGCATGGCGGGCAAGGTGCCGCCCAAGCGGCAGATCCGCGACGGCTTCGTGATCATGCTCGCGACCTCGATGGTCAACGTGGCGGCCAACGCGCTGTTCGCGCCGCATCCGGCCTGGGCCATGTGGCCGATTGGCTTCTTCGCCTTCGGCTGGGCGCTGATGGTGCCGGTCGTGACCCTGCTGGTGCTTGACCTGCACCCGGAGCGCCGCGGCATGGCCTCGTCACTGCAGGCGGTGATCGGCTCGACCGCCAACGGCCTGGTGGCCGGCCTGATCGCGCCGCTGGTGATGCATTCGACGCTGGCCCTGGCCATCACCTCGATCCTGATGATGGGGATCGGGCTGGTGGCGTGGGTGTGGTTGCACCGACGGTGGCCTGAAATCGGGCGCAAGGTGGCGGAGTACTAGCCCCCCCGAAGGCGATGCGGCACTTCGTGTCCGCGTCGCCCTCCCCCCCAGGGGGGCGGCACCGGCGGCCCGGCGAAGCCGGTTCCGCGGTAGCACCTGGCTCTCCCCCGAAGGCTCGCGGCACTGCGTGTCCGCTTCGCCCTCCCCCTTCCGGGGGCGACACCAGCGGCCCGGCAAAGCCGGTTCCGCGGTGTCCCTGGTAAAGAAGAGAGAGAGGGCGCGAAGACGACGGCGGCTGCGCGCTCAGGCCGGCTTGGCCTGCTTGCGCTTGGCGTCGTGGTACTGCCCCGTGCCGCGCACCAGCACGCGGTCGCTGGGCAGCACGTCGCCGGGCTGGTGTTCGGGTTGGCCGGCGATGCGGTCGTAGATCGGCGCGAAGTCGATCTTGGCGAGTTCGAGCAGCTGGGCCAGGCTGTCGATGACGAAGTAGCTTTCCTGGAAATCGTCGATGCGGTAGTTCGTACGCATCACGCGTTCGAGGTCGAAGCCGATGCGGTTGGGCGAGGCGTCCTCGAGCGAGAACACGCTCTCGGTGCGCGAGGACGCGATGCCCGCGCCGTAGATGCGCAGGCCGTCGCTCTGCTGGATCAGGCCGAACTCCACCGTGTACCAGTAGACCCGCGCCAGCTTGTCGAGCACGCCCAATTCCTTCGCGCGCAGGCCGCCCTGGCCGTAGGCCTGGATGTAGTCGGCGATCGACGGGTTCATCAGCATCGGCACATGGCCGAACACGTCATGGAACACGTCGGGCTCTTCCAGGTAGTCGAGCTCGTGCGGTTTGCGGATGAAGTTGCCCGACGGGAAGCGCCGGTTGGCCAGGTGCTCGAAGAACACCTCGTCGGGCACCAGGCCGGGCACGGCCACCACCTGCCAGCCGGTGCGCTGCATCAGCACCTCGCTGAGTTCCTCGAAGTCGGGAATGCGCTCGGCACCGATGGGCAGGTTCTTCATGCCCTCGACGAATGCGTCGCAGGCGCGGCCGGGCAGCAGTTTCGTCTGGCGCTCGAACAGCGTCTTCCACACCGCATGCTCGGCCGGCGTGTAGTTCTGCCAGCCCTGGTCGATGGTCCAGTCCGGACGCTCGGGCTTGGCCGCATCGCCGGCCGCGAGCCCGTGCTTCGTCGCTTCGGCGGCCAGCATGTTCAGGCCTCGGTGGTGTCGAGGACGCCGCGGCGGATCTGGTCGCGCTCCAGCGATTCGAACAGCGCCTTGAAGTTGCCCTCGCCGAAGCCTTCGCGGTAGTTGCCCTGGCGCTCGATGAACTCGAAGAACACCGGGCCGAAGGTCGGCGTGGAGAAGATCTGCAGCAGCAGGCGGGCATGGCCGCCCTCGGTGGTGCCGTCCATCAGGATGCCGCGCGCCTGCAGTTCCGCCACGTTCTGGCCGTGGCCCGGCAGGCGGCCGTCGAGCATCTCGTAGTAGATGTCGTTGGGCGCGGTGGCGGTCTGCACGCCGGCCATCGCCAGCTTGTCGACCGCGTCCTGCAGGTTGTCGCAGATCAACGCGATGTGCTGGATGCCTTCGCCGTTGAACTGCATCAGGAATTCCTCGATCTGGCCGCCGCCCTTCTTCGATTCCTCGTTGAGCGGGATGCGGATCATGCCGTCGGGCGCCGACATGGCCTTGGAGGTCAGGCCGGTGTATTCGCCCGAGATGTCGAAGTAGCGGATCTCGCGGAAGTTGAACAGCTTCTCGTAGAAGTCGGCCCAGAAGGTCATGCGGCCGCGGTAGACGTTGTGCGTCAGGTGATCGATCAGCTTCAAGCCATGGCCGACCGGGTGGCGGTCCACGCCCTCGATGAACTCGAAGTCGATGTCGTAGATCGACTTGCCTTCCTCGAAGCGGTCGATCAGGTACAGCGGCGCGCCGCCGATGCCCTTGATGGCCGGCAGGCGCAGTTCCATCGGGCCGGTGGGGATCTCGATCGGCTGGGCGCCGAGTTCGAGCGCGCGGTTGTAGGCCTTGTGGGCATCCTTCACGCGGAAAGCCATGCCGCAGGCCGAGGGACCGTGCTCGGCCGCGAAGTAGGCGGCGGCGCTCTTGGGTTCGCGGTTGACGATGAAGTTGATGTCGCCCTGGCGGTACAGCACCACGTCCTTCGAGCGGTGCTTGGCGACGAGCGTGAAGCCCATCATCTCGAACACCGGCTCGAGCACGCCCGGCGTGGGCGATGCGAACTCGACGAATTCGAAGCCTTGCAGGCCCATGGGGTTGTCGAACAGATCGGCCATCGTGTGTCTCCAGAAAATGCGGGTGGGGTTGCCCTCGATGCTAGGCGCTCGCCACACACGATTCCTGCAACTTGGGCTCGCGCCGAGGCAGGCAACGCAAGATTCCTGCAAAATGTAGCGCATGAGCGCTCCAGTCGAACTCGACACCATTGATTTGCGCGTGCTTCGCGCGTTGCAGGCCAACGGCCGCGCCACCTACGACGAGCTGGCGGCGCAGGTCAGCCTGTCCTCGTCCGCCACCCTGCGGCGGGTCAAGCGGCTGGAGGAATCGGGCGTGATCCAGGGCTATGTGGCGCTGCTGCGGCCCGAGCGCGTGGGCCTGCCGCTCACGGCCTACATCAACGTGCGGCTGGAAAAGCACACCGAGAGCCACAAGCGCAACCCGATGGACGCCTTCCGCGCGTCCATCCAGGGCTGGCCCGAGGTGATCGAGTGCGCCTCGCTCACCGGCGACATGGACTACCTGCTGCGCGTGGTGGTGGCCGACATGGCGCACTACTCGCGCTTCGTGATGGACACGCTGCTCAAGCACCCCAGCGTGCAGGACTGCAAGACCAGCTTCGTGCTCGACAAGGTCAAGACAACGACTGCCCTGCCCATCTAGCCCCCGCCCGCGGCGGGAGCCTCCGAATCAGAACTTGCCAAGCACGTTCAGGAAGAAGCCCTTGCTGCGGTAGCTCAGGTCGGTCAGGTCGTCGGAGTAGTCGGTGAAGTTGTAGCCCACGCCGACCTTGAAGTTCTCGTTGACGTGGTAATACCCGGCCGTGAGCCAGCCGGTCTTGCGGTCCTGCAGTTCCTTGGCGCGCAGCGAGCGCAGTTCCAGCATCCAGTCCCAGTTGCGCACCAGCTTCCAGTCGACGCGGACCACGGCGAGTTCGGCCGTGCTCTTGAACCAGGGCGCCGAGTTGTCGCGGCTCGCGCGCAGGTCGCCGCGGCGCCAGGCGTACTTGCCGCCGATCGTCCAGCGCTGGTTGATGTCGTAGGTCGCATCGACCGCGAACACGTGGCTGCGCTGCTGGTAGTCGATGCCGGTGCTGTTGACCGTGCCCATGTTGCTGTCCAGCCCGGTGTTGACCACCTGCCCCGGCGACGAGAGGTCGTAGAGGAAGGTGTACTTGAACAGCAGGTTCAGCTTGTCGTTGAGCGCCGGGCGCAGGCCGTAGCCGACCATGGCCTCGGTGTACTTGGCGGCGTTGAGCGCGCCGCTGCTGCTGTCGCTGTCGGCCCAGTTGAGCTTGCCGATCCAGCGCGCGTCGCGGTCCACCTTCCAGCTGAAGGAATTCTTCAGCAGCCAGCTGGTGCGCTCTTCCACCGCGCCCGCGTCCTTGCGGTACTCGATGCCGCCGCTGTACTTGACGGTCTCGCTCGAATAGCCGGCCGTGGTGGCCACAGCCTCGCGCTTCATCACGCCCAGGGTCTCGGCACCGATCCAGCCGTTCTCGAAGTTCAGGCCGAAGGTCCAGCGCGTGTCGGGCGCGTACTGCACGCCGTAGGCATGGGTCAGGCCCGGCTGGGTGCCGGTGCTCTGGCGGTGCTCGGTGAACAGCGTGAGCCCGTCGCCGACGCGCGAGCGCGCACCGGTCACGAGGTTGCCGCCGCGGCCGATCAGGTTCTCGTCGGTGCGGCCGGTGTCGGCCACGTAGGTCATGTAGACGCTGGAACGGTCGTCGTACTGGTAGTCGACGCCGGCCTTGCCGGCCGCGCCGCCGTCGCCGCCCGAGAGCTCGGCGCGCAGCGCCAGCTTGTCGTTCACGCGGTACTTGCCGCCCAGGCCCAGGCGGTCGTTCTCCTGCCGCGTGCCGGTCGTGCGCAGGCTCTTCTGCGCGAAGCCGTAGAGGCTGTAGCGCTCGGCGCCGGTGTACTCGAGCTGCACCGCGGCATCGGTGCGTTCGCCGTGCACCGCCTGCGTGCTGGGCAGCGAGGGGCTGGTGATGACCGCGTCCCCACTCTTCTCGTCATGGCGCAGGCCCAGGCCCAGCTTCCACGCCGGCGCGAACTGCCAGCCGTACTGCACATCGAGCACGTCGCTGTTGTAGCCGTCGCGTTCGTCGCGGCGGTCGGCCTTCAGGCGCAGCTCGCCGGTCTCGCCGATCGGCACGTTGGCGGAGGCGCCCACCTGCGTGGTCTGGTTGCTCGCGTACTGGCCGGGCGCGGAGAAGCCCGCGTCGCGCGACTGGGTGTAGGCGCCGATGCGGCCGCCCGAGGCGATGCCGAAGTCGCGCAGGTCGCCCTGGCCTTCGAGGCGCCAGGCGTTGGCCCGGCCCGAGGGGCCGTTGCCGAACTGCGTCGAGCTGAAGTTGAAGCCGCCGTCCAGCGAGTTGAGCTGGTGCGTGCCCGGGCCTTCGCTGCGCGCCACCTCGGCCTTGAGGTAGGTGCTCTCGGTCTTGCGCAGCGTGAGGTCGGCACCGGCCAGGCGCTGGTCGGCGCCGATCTGGTCCTGGCGCGCGGCCGTCACGCCCACACCCACGTGGTCGTTGGCCCACCACGACACGCGCGCGCCCGTCGCCATGGTGTCGAGCGAGCTGGTCAGCGGCGTGTATTCGTAGTCCACCACCAGGTAGACCGGCATGCCCGCGAAGCCGCCGGCGCGCACCAGCGAGCCGTCGTCGGCCAGGCTCGACAGCGGCGAGGACAGCAGCACGCGGCCCTGCAGGTAGTCGATCTCGTAGTCGGAGGTCGGCACCAGCTGCGAGCGCTTGAGCACGAAGCCCGAGTCGCGGTCGCGGATCTCGATGCTCACGCGCTCCGCACCGCGCGTGATGTCCTGGTTGCGAAGGTAGTAGAGCGAGCCGCCGGTGCCGCGGAATTCCTCGCGTGCCGCCAGCGTGCCGGGCTCGGCCGCATAGGCGTCGACCTTGAGCCGCGCCTCGCCGAAGGAGGTCGTCTCGTCGCCCAGGTAGCGGCCGTAGAAGCCGTAGAGGCCGCGGCTGATGCGGGTCAGTTCGGTGTCGCCGAAGTTGAGCTTGAAGTTGCCCCACATCGCCTGCGAGCGACCGTCGTCCACGCGCAGGTAGAAGCGGCCCTGGGTCGGCGCGTCCTCGATCGAGGTCGAGTCGTCGCCGAAGGTGCTCCACGACTCGGTCGGGTCGAAACGCCGGAACAACGAGGTCGGGTCCTTGTGGTCGAGGTTGCGGAACATCTCGTCGAGCGGACGCTCCTCGGTGTCGAGGCTGGCCGTGAGTGTCCAGCGCTCGTTGAGCTGGCCCTTGGCGTAGCCCGCGAGCCGGCCCTCGCTCCAGCTGCCGCCGCCGTAGCGGTTGCGGTCGTTGGTCACCAGCGCGGCCGGGCCGCTGACGCTGTTCTTGCCGATCGTGAGGTCGGCCTGGCCGATGAAGAACCAGTCGCTGGTCGGCAGGTCGAAGTCGCGGCGGTAGATGCGCGCGGCGCCCTGCGCGTCGACCACGGCGATCTCGCCGGTCTGCACGCTGCGCGGCACCAGCTGCTGGAACACGAAGCGTCCGTTGTCGTCCACCGGCACCGCGAAGCCCAGTGCGCGCACCGTCTCGCCCGGGCGGATCGACGCGCCGCTGGCGGTCACCGTGCCGGCCTGCAGCGGGATGTTGGCGATCGCGAGGTTGCTCTTGCCGTAGGCCTGCAGCAGCTCGCGCTCGGGCTCGGGCGTCTTCAGGTCGGGGACATGGCGCTCGGCCACCGACAGCGAGAGGTCGTCGGTCTCGTCGAAGCGGCCCTGGCGGTCGTAGACACGCAGGCGGTAGTAGATCTTGCCGCCGCCGGCGTCGGCATGGCGCTCGAGCAGGCCCGCGGGCACGGTCCACTCGCCGCGCATCTCCGCATCCAGCGGCACGGTGGCCAGCGGGCGGCGCTGCATCACGTCGTTGGCAGTGAACAGGCGCAGCTCGGCCTTGGCGGTGAACAGGCGGTAGTTGCTGTAGCCGGCGAAGCGCACGGTGTCGCCGGCCACCACGGTGGCGGGCCAGGCCGAGGCGCTCAGGCGGCGCGGTGCCGACAGGTTGTCGTACTGCAGGCGCAGCTGGTTGCGCTCGAGCTGCACGTCGACGCAGCGCTGGCGGTCGGCGCTGGTGGCGGCGATGCCGTCGGCGCCCAGCAGCTGGCCGTCAACCGTGATGCGCAGCGGCGCCTCGTCGGTGCCGAAGGCGGTCAGTGTGCCGCAGGCCGTGGGGTCGGTGGCGGGCGTGCCGGGGCGCACGATGGCTGGCGTCACCTCGGTCCAGTAGACGCGCACCTCGACGCGCCGGTTGGCGGGCCAGTTGGCCGGGTCCTGCGCGGGCACGGCCAGCGGCTCGCTCTCGCCGCGCGAGGCGGCACTGGCCGCGCCCGCGGGCAGGCCCAGCTGCTGCGTCAGGTAGCGGCCCACCTGCTGGGCGCGCGCCAGGCCCAGGGCCTGGTTGTCGGCGAAGCGCGGCTTCAGCTGCGGGCTGATGCGCTGCACGTCGGTGTGGCCGACGATCTCGAAGCGCAGGCCGGTGCGGCCCTTCACCTGCGCCACGATCTGGTCAAGGCGCTCGCGGTCGTCGGGCCGCAGCAGGTCGGCGCCGGAGGCGAAGCGCGGCGTGCTGCTGTCGCTGCGCGGCACGGGCTGCGCGGCGATGGTGCTGGCGGGCGTGCCGCCCACGCGCTCGCGCTTGTCGCCCAGCACGAAGACGGCCTTCGGCAGTTCGCGCTCGGCGCTGCGCGGAATGACGTCGGTGCCGGAGATCTCCACCGCGCGTGGGTCGGCCGCGCTGCGGTCGAGCATGCGGCCGCGCACTTCGGCGCTGCCGTGGCGGGTGTCTGATCCCGAGGTCTGGGCCGGCGTCTGGGCCGCGGCCCAGCCCATGGCGAAGCAGGCACTGGTGACGGCGCTCGCCAGGGCGATGCGCTTCGGAAGCTTTCTCATGGAGGCTCGCTGGGTCGAAATCGGTTGCGGGGTGTCGTTCATGGCGGTGGGGGCTCCGGGCCTCATGGCGTCACGGAGGCGGGCACCAGCTCGACCTCGATGTCCAGGTTGAAGAGAGGCGCGTCCCCCTTGTCGGCGCGCTCGCGGCCCAGCTGTTTCCAGCGCGCCAGCAGTTCGGCCTTGAGCGCCGAGGTCCGGGCCTCGCCCAGCGACGCCGGCTCGCCGGCCGCGGCGCGGTAGGCCAGGCGCAGCACCGAGGGCTTCTCGGCCAGCGCGGTCACGGTCTGCGCGATCTGCGCCGCGTGCTCGGCGCGCAGCGCGTTGCCATTGGCTTCGAAGGCGTTCGACTGCAGCGCCAGGCGCACCACGCGGTGCACGGTGGCGCCGAAGTTGACCTTCAGCACCTTGCCGCGCGTCGCGCGTTCGGCCGCCGGGTTCTCGCTGGTGGTGCGGTAGCCCGAGGGCAGCGTGCGTTCGTCGACCTTGAGCACCAGGTTGCTTCCGGTGCCTTCCTTCGGGATCGCGGCGCAGGCGATGTGGTAGCGGCCTTCGGCATCGGTGGTCACCAGCACGCCGTTGACGGTCGCGACGCGCACATTGGCCAGGCCCGGTTCGCCCTCGTCCTGGTAGCCGTTGGCGTTCTTGTCGTCGTACACGGTGCCGATCACGTCGGTGCAGTCGAAGAGCGCATCGGGGATCACGCGCACCGCCGCCGTGGCGAGGTTCGACAGCACGCGGCCGCCCACGCCCTGGTTGACGATCACCTGGTTGACGTACTCGCCCTCGCCCACGCCCACCCCGACGCCGGCGACCATCACGTATTCCTTGGTCTCGTTGCCGGCGAAGTTCTGGCCGGGCACGATCAGCTGGCGGCCGTTGACCTGCGGCACCACCGGCAGCGCCACGCCGCCGGGCAGCGTGCGCACCGAGAGCGAGCCCTGCACGTAGCGGAAGCCCGGCGGCAGCGTGTCGACCACCGCCAGGTTGCTCAGCGGCACGCCGCGCGTGTTGCGCGCCGTGATGCGGTAGGGCAGCAGCTCGCCCTTCTTCACCGTCAGCTTCGAGGTGGTCTTGCGCAGCTCGATCAGGGTCGAGTTGGCCGGGTCCAGCGGGATGTTGTTGGCCACCACGCGCTGTCCGCCGCCCGCGGGCATCTGGAAGCTCAGGTAGTAGCCCGCGCCCGCGACCAGCGCACCGCCCGGACTCATCACGCAGGGGTTGGTCTGCGCCGGCACCGGACCGTTGGCCGGCGCCGAGCAGTTCTGCGTGCCGAAGGTGCCGGCCGCGGCCGGGAAGATCGACGACGGCAGGTAGGCGCCCGGCGGCGTGATCGCCAGCCGGTACTCGCCCGCCGGCGCGCCCGGCAGCAGGAAGAAGTCGTAGCCGCCGGCCACGCCGGTGGTGTAGCTGTCGCGGCCGTCCAGCAGGTGCTGGGCCGGGTCGAAGCCGGGCGGGCCGACCAGGGTCACGACCGCGCCGGGCACCGGCGTGGCGCTGATGCTGTCGTACACCACGCCACCCGGGTCGTAGGGCAGGTCCTGCTGGACGATGTTGGCGCCCGCCGTCACGCGCACCTTGATCGAGTAGCGCGGATCGCTGGCCGGCGGCGTCGGGTAGGCACCGCCCGCGCCGTTCTGCGCCGGGTCGGTGGGCCAGGTGCCGCCGACGATGCGGCCGTCGGGCGTGCGGAAGCGCACGCGGTACTCGCCCGGCGTGAGGTCGCCGAAGCGGTAGCTGCCGTCGGCGCCGGTGACCACGCTGTACTGCGGCACCAGCGCGTTCTCGGCGCAGGCGTTGCCGCCGTCGGCGCAGCGCATCAGCTCGACGGTCCAGCCTTCGCCGCCGCCCTCGCCGCCGTCCTTGGTGCGGTTGTGGTTGGCGTCGAGCCAGACCTTGCCCGAGAGCGCCGCCGGCTGGTTGCTGCGTTCGCTGAAGTCGTAGCCCGTGCCGTCGACGGCCGGGGTGTTGAACTTCACCACGATCACGTTCGGGCCCTGCGCCATGCCGCCCAGCGTGCCGGGCTTGGCGATGCCTTCGTCGTAGCCCGCGGGCTGCGTCTCGGTCAGCGTGTAGCCGTTGCCGTCGGGCATCGGCAGGTTGGGCAAGGTGTACTTGCCGTTGGCGTCGGTGACGGCGGTGCGCGTCACCGGGTTGCCGGCCGCGTCGGTGCCGGTCAGCGTGATGGTCACGCCGGCGATCGGCAGGTCCTGCGGGTCGCGCGTGCCGTTGCCGTTCGCGTCGTTGTAGACCGTGCCGGCCAGCGAGGCGCCGCGTTCGCCGAAGTTGTAGTCGTCGCCGTTGCCGCCCGCATAGGCGATGGCGCCGATCACGTCGTTGCCCAGCGTGCCGCTGCGCACGCCCTCGAGCGTGCCGACCGCGTCCAGGCCGTCGGCATAGGTCACGGGCTGCGTCTCTCGGATGGTGTAGCCCGCCGCGTCGGCCGGCAGCAGGCCGGTGAAGACGTAGCGGCCGGTGGCGTCGGTGACAACGGTGGCGTTCACCGCCAGGCCGCTGGCGGAGCGGCCGGTGAGCGTCAGCGTCACGTTCGGGATGCCGGGCTCGCCCGGCTGGCGCACGCCGTCGTTGTTGCCGTCGACGTAGACCCAGCCGGCGATCTGGCCGCCGAGTTCGCCGAAGTCGTAGCCGATGCCCGCCTCCTCCGAGGCCAGCACGATGTCGCCGATGCGGTCGTTCACGCCGCCGGGGTTGGCGGTGCCGCGCGGCACGCCGCCCACGGTGCCGACGCTCTCCCTGCCGTCGGCCATGCCGGCGGGCTGGGTCTCGTCGATGCGGTAGGTGCCGGGCAGCAGCGTCTTGGTGCTGTAGAGGCCGTCGACGTCGGTCGTCAGCGTCTGCGTCACGGTGTTGCCGAGGAAGTCGGTGCCGCTGACGGTGACGGTCACGCCCGCGATGCCGGGCTCGCCCGCATCGCGCACGCCGTTGGCCGGCGCCACGTCGGCATAGACATGGCCCGACAGGCTGGCCGGCTTGACGGCCGAGAAGTTGTTGCCGGTGGAGCCCGCGCCGTTCGCGCCCAGCACGATGCTCTGGATCACGTTCGAGGTCGAGCCGCGCGGGCCGGAGGTGGTGCCGTTGCCGGTGGCCGGCACGCTGCCCGGCGCGCTGTTCGTGCCGCTGACGGTGCCGGCGCGCGTGAGGCCCGGCTCATAGCCCGCGGGCCGGGTCTCCGTCAGGGTGTAGCTGCCCGGTGCGAGGTTGGGGAAGCTGTAGTCGCCGTTGGGCGCGGTGGTGGTCGTGCGCGAGACCGCATTGCCGTTGGCGTCGGTGCCGCTCAGCGTGACGGTCACGCCGCCCAGGCCGGGCTCGGTGCCGGTCTGCACGCCGTCGCCGTCGCGGTCGTAGTAGACCCGGCCGCTGATGCCGCCCGGCACCAGTTCGCCGAAGTAGTAGGGGCCCTGCGACAGCGGCGGTGCCGTGCCGGAGACCGTCACGCCGGTGATCACGTCGCCGCCGGGCTGCGCCGTGCCGGGGTTGCCGTTGGCGTTGGCCTTGCCCGGCGCGTAGTTGGCGGGCTGGGTCTCGGTGATGGTGTAGCCGGTGCCGTTCGAGGGCGGCACGTTGCGGAACTCGTAGCCGCCCGGCGTGCCGGTGGGCACGGCCAGCAGGTTCACCGGGTTGCCCGCGGCGTCGGTGCCGGTCAGGCGCACGACGACGTTGGGGATGCCGTTCTCGCCGGCCTGCGGCACGCCGTCGTTGTTGTCGTCGACGAAGACCTGCACCGGGATGCGGGTCAGCAGTTCGCCGAAGTCGTAGCCGGTGGCGACCACGCCCGAGCCCAGCGCGATGGCCGTGATCTGGTCGCTGGTCGCGGTGCTGCCGCCCGCGCTGCCCGCGGTGTCGGGACCGTCGGCGAAGTTCGCGGGCTGCGTCTCGGCCAGCGCATAGCTGCCCGGCTGCAGGTTGGGGAAGCTGTAGTTGCCGGTGCTGGCCGCCGTGGTGAGGACGATCGGCGTGATCGCGTTGCCGAACATGTCGGTACCGCTCAGCGTCACCGTCACGTTGCCGATGCCCGGGTCGCCCGCGCTCGACGCGCCGCTGTAGTCGGCGTCGTGGTAGACCCGGCCCGCGATCGATGCGAGGCGCACCTCGCCGAAGTTGTTGCCGCTGGAGGAGGCGCCCGCGCCCAGCACGATGTTCTGCACCGTGTTGGCGTTGGAGCCGTTAGGCCCGCTGGTGACGCCCGCGCCGGTGGTCGGCACGATGCCGGCGTTGCCGGTGCCGGTGACGGCGCCGGCGCGCGTGATGCCCGGCTGGTAGGCCGCGGGCTGGGTCTCGGTCACGGTGTAGGTGCCGGGCGGCACGGTGAAGGACCAGTTGCCGCTGGCGTCGGTCACGACCGTCATCGGCGGCACGGTGTTGCCTTGGGCGTCGGTGCCGGTGAGCGTGAGGGTCACGCCCGCGATGCCGGGCTCGCCCGCGTCGGGCTGGCCGCTGCCGTTCAGGTCCTCGTAAACCCGGCCGCTCAGCGTGCTGTTCTGCACCGTCACCTGGCCCGCGTTGTGGTTGTTGCCCGCCATCGGGTCGCTGCCGCCGTTGGTGTCGCCCGAACCGGTGGTGACGATGGTCGCGGTGTTGGTGAAGACCGCGTTCTGCGCCGGCAGGTTGGCCGGCGTGAAGCGCACCGGGATGCGGACCGTGGCCGTGCCGCCATTGGGCATCGAGGTGATCGCGCAGACCACGCTGTTGCCGCCGATGGCAGCGACGCAGCTCGGCGCGGCCGGCGTGAAGCTGCCGCCGGTCACGGTGAACACCGGCGCCGCGGCAACCTGCATGCCGCCGGGCAGTGTGTCGCGGAAGGTGGTGTCCTCGGCCGCCTGCGGCCCGTTGTTGCGCACCTGCACCAGCCAGTCGAAGACCTGGGTGCCGGCCACGGTCGTGAGCGGCGTGGTGGTGCCGCTGGCGACAGCCTGCTTGCCCACCACCTCGACGTCGGCGCGGAAGCGGAAGGTGGTGTTCTCGCCGATGGCGTTGTTGCCGGGCTGGGCGTCGTACTGATCCAGCGAAGCGTCCGCGAACGAGGCCTTGACGTTGTTCGTGAAGATGCCCTTGCCGACGCCCTTGAGCACCACCGTGAACTGCAGCGTGCTGAGTTCGCCGGTGTTGCCGCTGCCGCTGCCGCCGAGCACGGGCACGTTGAACACGACCTGCCCACCGGGCTGGCCGACGGTCACGCCGCTGAGGTCGATGGTGGTGCCGGGCGGTGCATTGGCCGGAATCGCAGCAGAGACGAAGGTGGGCGCCGCCTGGCCAGGGATCGTGCCGGCGGTCGGCAGGGTGTCGACCAGCCGCACGTTCTCGGCGGTCGAGGGACGGTTGTTCGACAGCGTGATGGTGTAGCGCACCTCCTCGTCCGACATGGCCGGGTCGACCGAGTCGGTCTTGGCCACCACCAGGTCGTAGTCGGGCGCGGTGACGTTCGCCGGCGCCGAATTGCTGTTGTTGTTGTTGACGTTCTCGGGCGTCTTCGTGGAGACCACCACGTTGTTGATGACGGTGCTGCCGTTCAATACCGCCAGCGGGCGCATCTCGACCCGGACTGTCTGCTGCGCACCGCGGGCGATGCTGGTCCAGCTGCAGGTCAGCTTGTTGTTCGCTGACGGACCGACCGGCTGCGTGGTGTTCGGCTGCACGGCACATGTGCCGCCACCGCTCGGCGTGGCCGAGATGAACATCAGGTTGGGCGGCAAGGTGTCGTCGATCTGCACGTCGTAGGCCGTGCTGTAGCTCAGGTCGGCGAAGGTGCGGTTCTTCGCGGTGATCACGTAGGTCAGCAGCTGCCCGACCTTGACAGGCGTGGGGTTGGCGCTCTTGTCCACGGTCACATCGACCAGCGCCGTGTAGTAGGCGGTCGCGTTGGCCGTGTTGTTGGCAAGGTTCGGGTCGGCTGGCGTGGCCGCCAGCGCGTTCGCCGAGTTGGCGATCGGGAAGTCGTGGCTGGTGGCCGACGTGCCGCTGCCGTAGTGGCGTACATCCACGGCGATCACCGGGCACAGGGGCAAGGCACTCGGTGCGTCGGTGCTCGCGCGGCAGACCGGCAGCGTCGTGATGTTGCAGCTCTGCAGCGCGGCGGTACCGCCGCCCGCGCCGGGCGTGCCGACACTGCAGCTGCCGCCGAAAGTGGCGCCGTTGGGCGTCTGCAGCACCGTGCTGGCACTCGACCCCACCACGCTCTGGAAGGTGTCGGTGACCGCGACGTCCCGGGCCACCGACTGGCCGCGGTTCACGACCTCGATCTCCCACTTCACCGGCTGGCCGGCCACCTGCCGGTTGCCAGCGGTACTGCCGATGCCGACCACGCGCTTGAGCACGAGCACGTCGGCCTGCGTTGCCGACTCGTCGATGCCGGTGCCGATCGTGGTGCAGTCGTTGCCGGTCTGGGTGTCGGGATCGGTGCCGTTGCCCAGCGCCACGTTGACGCAGGCCTGGTTGCTGATCAGGCCACTCGCCGGCAATGTCGGGACGATGGACGGGATGTTCACGGTGCCGCCCGACACATTCACGGCGAGATCGGCGGTGAGCGTGCGTTCGCACGACACCAGGGCCGGGCCGTTCACGGGGTAGGCGGCGGGCACGCCACCGTTCACCGTGCAGACGTAGTTGGTGCCCGAGGGCCGGGCGGTGATCTGCACGCCGGCCGGCACGTTGTCCACCAGCGTGATCCTGCTGCCGCTCAGCAGGCGGGTGCCACCGAGGTTGGTGGAGCTCAGCACGTAGTTGAACGCCGTGTTCAGCGGCACGTTCAACTGGCCGGTGGAGAGGCTCTTGCCGACGCGGAAGTCGGTGTCGGACAGCGCCACGTTGGCCGCGGCCGTGCCGGTCTTCGAATCCGCCAGCGGGCCGCCGGAACTGACGGTCGCGCTGTTGGTGATCGGTGCGCCGGGTGTCATCGCGGTCACCGGCACGACGATGTTGCCGAGCGCGACGTTGGAGCCGCCCGCGCCACCGATGTCGGGACGCGTGCAGCTCACGGTCTGGCCTGCGACGCTGCAGTTCCAGCCGCCGGTGCTGGTGATGGGCGCCTCGATCCGGAAGTTCGACGGGAGGGTGTCGGTGACCGTCACGCCCACCGGTGGGCTGCCGCTGAATGAAGGCGCCAGCGTGAAATTGAAGCGCTGGCCGGTCAGGATCTGGCCGCCGTCGTGGCTCTTGGCCATCGCCAGTGCACTGCCCGCGCTCACCGTGGTGTTGGCCGTGGCGGCGTTGTTGCTCGAGACGCCGTCGCCGACGTTGCCGGTCGGCGCCACGTTCGCCTGGTGGGTGATCGTCGAGCCCGTGGCGGCGCTGACCGTGCCATTGACCGTGAAACTCTGGCTCGCTCCCAGCGCCAAGGCGCCGGCCGTACAGCTCAGCGTGTTCGAGGCAATGGTGCAGCCCGCGGGCGCCTGCGTCACGCTGAAGCCCGGCGGCAGCGGATAGGTCAGCAGCGAACCCGAGCTCGCATCCGGACCGTTGTTGGTGAGCCTGAACACCACCGACTGCACGCTGCCACTGCCGGCCGTGCTCGGCGCGGTCATGACGAGCGCGATGTCCGCGCCCTGGTTCACCGTGATGGTCTTGGGCACCGGCGGGTTGCTGCCCTGGGGCGTGGCCACCACGGTGAGCGTGCCCTGGGCCCGCGTCTGCAGCAGCACCTCGAACACCCGGGTCTGGCCGCCGGCCAGCGTGATGCCGCTGCAGCTGACCGTGCCCGGCCCCGCGTCGCCGACCGCCACGCTGGACGTGCAGCTGCCCACGGGCACGGCGCCCGTGCCCCGGTAGACGGTGTTGGCCGGGATCGTGAAGGTGAACGAAGTGCCCGGCGCGCCGACCGCGTTGCCGTTGTCGTCCGAGACGCCGATCGCCGTGCTCACGGTGCCCCCCGCCGGCACGATCTCCGGCGTGGGCACCACGCTGGAAATCTGGGTGGCGGCCTGCGCGGCGCCGGCCAGCAGCAGCGAGGAAGCGACAAGAACGGCGAAGCGCCTGGCAACTTGCGCGGCGGTGGCGAGGCCCGTGAGGGGACGGACTCTCGAAATACTCAGGATGGTCATTGCGTGCGGTCGGTCATGAGTGACGCCGCCCGGATGCCGCGCATGGCGCGCGGCGTCCGTCGTGGGCGGCAGTGCTCCGAAAAACCTCCTTGCGCGGTCAAGCGCGTTGCGGGGGAGGTCTTCGACGGCCGCGATTGTTCTTGTGCACCCCGGTTACATTCAAACCGAGTTTTTGACAATTATTGACAATTTGTGACGCTCACGAATACTTTGGGATTCGTCAATTGCAAACTGGCCGCTCAATTGCAGATTCATTCCGCTGAAAAGCGGAAATACCGCACACTTTTAAAGACGGCGTGCGCCGCAATGCACAAGGCCCGGGGGTCCCGGGCCTTGAATCCTTTTGCCGAAGCGGCGGTGCTTTGCTACTTCGCCAGCACGTAGCCGGTGCCGCGCACCGAATACAGCGGCAGGCGCATGCCCAGCTTGCGCGCCTTGCGGCGCACCCGGCTGGCGATGGCATCGACGCGGTGGCCGTCGAAATCGAAGACGTCCCCGCCCAGCGCCAGGATCAGTTCGTCGCGGCTCACGGTCTGGCCGCGGCGGCGGAACAGGCAGCCCATGAAGGCCCGCTCGCTGGTCGTGAGCTTCATCTCCAGCCCGTTGGGATCGGCGACGATCCACTCGCCTTCCAGCAGCCGCCAGGTGCCGGCGCGCACCTCGGGGGGCGCAGGCGGCGCGCTCGCCGCCACCGGTGCCGGCGCCGCCACGGGGGGCAGGCGCCGCCCCAGCGCGTTCAGGGTCTCGGCCAGCTCGTCGATGTGCACCGGCTTCACGAGGTAGGCGTCGGCCCCGGTGCGCAGACCCAGCAGCCGCTCGTCGAGCTGGCCGCGCGCCGTGACCAGCACCACCCCCACGCCGCCCGCGGCGCGCAGGTGGGCCACCACCGACAGGCCGCTTTCACCCGGCAAGCCGATATCGATCACCGCCACATCGCAGGGCGCGATCGCAAAAGCCTTGTAGAACTCGGGCGCAGCCGGAAAGCCGGCGGTCTGAAAACCCAGTGCAGCCAGGCTAAAGAGCATTTCTTCGCGAAGATCGTCGTCGTCTTCCAGAACATGAACACGCAAGCGCCGGGGTGTGGTGATAATTTTCATCATTCTTAATAAATTGTAATTACGTCATTTCCGTTGCGTTCAACAGAAATTCGCTCCGCCCCGCCTTTTGTTCTGGAACGCGTCTCTTCCGATGTCCTTTTCCCCGTTGTTGCGAAGCTGCCTGATGGCGCTCTGCCTGTGGCTGGCCGCGCCGGCCTGGGCCTTCCTGACCCTGGCGCCGTCCGACGGGCTGGCGCGCGCCGCGCTACCGACGGATGCGGTCGAGGTGCTGAACGATCCGTCGGGCGCCTGGGACATCGCAGCCGTGAGCCAGGGGCCGCCCAGCCAGGACTTCGTGCCGCTGACCCGCCCGCTGGCGGCGGGCTTCACCCGCGACGTGGTCTGGCTGCGGCTGTCGCTGGCCCGTGCCCCCGAGACGCCCGCGCCCTGGCTGCTGCGCATCCTGCCGGCCCGCCTGCACGACGTGACGCTGTACGCCCCCGACGGCCGAGGTGGCCATGTCGCCACCGAGCTGGGCGCGGGAAGGCCCTTCGCGCAGCGCGAGATCGCCGACCATCACTTCGTCTTCCCGCTGACGGTCGGAACCGCACCCGCGCACTACTTCGTGCGCCTGCACAACGAGGCCGGCCCCCTGCAGGCGCAGCTCGAGCTCTGGCAGCCCGCGGGCTTCGAGCGCGAGCGCGGCACCGACTACGTCTTCATCGGCGCGCTGATGGGCGCGGTGGCGCTGGCGATCTGCATGAACCTGTGCTTCTGGGCCTGGCTCAAGGAAGGGCTCTATGGCCACTACGCGCTCTACCTGTTCGTGCTGTGCGCATTGCTGCTGCTGCGCATGGGTTACGCGGCGCAGTGGCTGGAGCCCGGGCGCGCCCTGCCCTTCGACCAGATCATGCTGGCGGCCCAGTGCGTGTTCAACGCGGTGGCCACGGCGTTCATGGCGCGGATCTTCGGCTTCCGGCGCCACGCGCGCTGGGCGGCGCGCTTCTTCGATCTGATGGTCGCCTGCAACCTGGCGGCCCTGGCGCCGGTGCTGGCAGGCCACCCCGCCGCGGTCGCACCCTGGCTTGCCACCGGCAGCCTGGTGTCCACGCTGTTCGGCGCACTCTTCGTCTGCTACCTGATCGGCGTGCGCCGACGCTGGCGCTACCTGCTGCCGGCCGCGGCCTTTTCGGTGGGCACGCTGCTGGGCCTCTACGCCATGCTCCAGACCTGGCTCGGCCAGGCGCTGCCCGGCGGCCTCAGCGAGGACATCCACCTGCTCGGCACCATCACGCACCTGGTGCTGCTCAACGTCGCCGTGGCCGACCGGACCCGGCATGCGGAGCGCAACTACCGCCTCGAGAAGGAACGCGTGTGGTCGGTCACGCGCGACGCCGAGCAGGCACTCGAGGTCAAGGTGATGCAGCGCACCGCCGAGCTGGCGCGCGCCAACGTCGCGCTGCGCGACGAGATCAAGAAGCGCGGGCTGCTGGAAACCCGGCTCCTGCAGTCGATCGAAGTCAAGCGCAACGCCATCAAGCAGCAGCATGAGTTCGTGTCGATGGTGTCGCACGAATTCCGCACGCCGCTGGCGGTGATCGACGCGGCCGCGCAGTCGCTCGACATCTCCGCGCTCGGCGCCGATCCGACAGTGAAGCCGCGCACCGCGAAGATCCGGCGCTCGGTGCAGCGGCTCTCGATGCTGATCGAGAACATCCTGACCGTCGACCGGCTGCAGCTCGAGCAGCGCCCCCTGCGGCTGGAGCCGGTGGACGTCGAGCTGCTGCTGCGCGGGCTGTGCGACACCTTCAACATGCCCGGCGCCCGGCGCCTGCGGCTCGAGGCACGGGTCCACGCGCCCGAGGTCGAAGCCGACCGCTCGCTGCTGGAGATCGCGCTGCAGAACCTGATGCACAACGCGCTCAAGTACTCGCCGTCCGAGCGCGGCGTGCGCGTGGTGCTCACGGGCGAGGCGGAGGGCGTGTCGATCGAGGTGATCGACCAGGGCGTCGGCGTGGCGCCCGACGAGACGCAGCACATCTTCGAGCCCTACTACCGCTCGGCGCGCATGGCCAAGGTGCCGGGCTCGGGCCTGGGGTTGCACCTGTCGCGCGAGATCGCGCGCCGGCATGGCGGCGAGGTGAGCCTGGTCGCGACCGGCGACGACGGCTCGACCTTCCGCCTGGTGCTGCCGACCACGCCGCCACCGCCGCCGCCGCGCTCGGACTTCGCGGCGCTGTAACTACCGCGCCACGCCGAGCAGGCGGTCGAGCAATTCGGGCTGCGCGCGCAGCGCGGGCGCGCTCGAGGCATGCACCACGCGGCCATGGTCGAGCACCACCGCCTCGTCGGAGATCGCGAGCACGGCCTGCGGATGCTGCTCGACGATGATCGCCGCCAGGCCCTCGGCCTGCGTGACGCGGCGGATCGCGCGCAGCAGCTCTTCCACGATGATCGGCGCCAGCCCTTCGAGCGGCTCGTCGAGCAGCAGCAGCCGCGGGTTGAGCACCAGCGCGCGGCCCACCGCGAGCATCTGCTGCTCGCCGCCGGAGAGCTGCGTGCCCAGGTTGCCCTTGCGCTCGGCCAGCCGCGGGAACATCGCGTAGACGCCCTCGGGCGTCCACTTGCCGGGACGCTGCACCGAAGTCAGGTTCTCGTGCACCGTGAGCGACTTGAAGATGTTGCGCTCCTGCGGCACCCAGCCGATGCCGGCGGCCGCGCGGCGGTGCGGCGCGAGCCGGTCGAGCACGGTGCCGGCCAGCGCGATGCGCCCGCCGTGCTGGCGCGTGACGCCGGCCAGCGTGTTGATCAGCGTGGTCTTGCCGGTGCCGTTGCGGCCCAGCAGCGCCAGCGTGCGGCCCTCGGCCAGCGCGAAGGACACGCCGTCGAGCACCACCGCCTCGCCGTAGCCTGCGCGCAGGTTCTCGATCTGCAGCAGCGTTTCACTCATGCGTGGCTCCATGGCCCAGGTAGACCTCCTTGACGCGCGGGTCGGCCGCGATGGCCTCGGGCGTGCCCTCGGTCAGCACCGCGCCGTTGACCAGCACCGTCATGCGGTCGGCGAAGCCGAACACCAGGTCCATGTCGTGCTCGATCAGCAGCACCGTGACCCCGGCCGGCAGCGCGGACACGGTCTGCAGCAGCTCCTCGCGCTCGCCCGCGGGCACGCCGGCCACCGGCTCGTCGAGCAGCAGCACGCGCGGCTCGCAGGCCAGCGCGATCGCGATCTCCAGCAGCCGGCGCTTGCCGTAGGCCAGCTGCTTGGTGGGCTGGCGCGCCACGTCGGCCAGGTGGAACTGCTCGAGCAGCTGCGCCGCGCGCGCCGTCACCGCCGTGTTCGAACCCAGCGGCCGCCACCATTGCGCGCCCAGGCCCCGGTGCTGCGACACCACCAGCACCAGCGTCTCGAGCGGCGTCATCGAATCGAAGAGCTGGTTGATCTGGAAGGTGCGCACCAGCCCGCGCGCCACGCGCTTGTGCGGCGCCAGGGTCGTGATGTCTTCGCCCAGCAGGGTGATGCGGCCTTCGCTCGGCGTGAGCACGCCGGTCAGCTGGTTGATCAGCGTGGTCTTGCCCGCGCCGTTGGGGCCGATCAGCGCATGGCGTGCGCCGCGCTTCAATTCCATCGACACGTCGTGGGTGGCGGTGATGCCGCCGAAGCGCATCACCAGGCCATGGGTCGAGAGCACGGTATCGCTCATGCCGCGTCCACCTTCTTCTTCGTTGCGCCGGCACCGAACCAGGTCCAGGGCTTGAACAGCCGGTCGCGCCCCACCAGCACCAGTAGCACCAGGATCAGGCCGATCCAGAACATCCAGTACTGCGGCGTCACGGCCGACAGCCAGGTCTGCAGCAGCTTGAACACGATGGCGCCCACCACGCCGCCATAGAGCCAGCCCACACCGCCGATCACCAGCATCAGCAACACGTCGGCCGAGCGATCGAAAGCCAGCACGTCGAGCGAGGCGAAGCCCGTGGTCTGCGCCAGCAGGGCGCCCGCGGCACCGGCCACGCCGGCCGCGAGGGTGTAGATGACCGCGACCCGCGACACCACCGGGATGCCGATGGCCATGGCGCGCAGCCGGTTGTCGCGGATCGCCTTGAGCGTGGCGCCGAAGGGCGAATGCACCAGCCGGCGCATCAGCAAAAACAGCAGCAGCATCACGGCCAGCGAGTACCAGGCGGCCGTGCGGCCGTAGAGATCGAATTCGAACAGGCCGAGCACCGGCCCCATCACCACGCCCTGCAGGCCATCGGCGCCGCCGGTGAGCCAGTCGAGCTTGTTGGCCAGTTCCAGCAACAGCAGCGCGGTGCCCAGGGTGACCATCAGCCTCGTGAGGTCGCTGCCGCGCAGGATCGTCACGCTGGCGACCAGGCCCAGCAGGGCCGACAGCACGGTCGCGAACACCAGGCCCACGGTCGGGTCGGGCATCACGAGCTTGGCGAACAGCGCGGCCGCATAGGCGCCGAAACCGAAGAAGGCCGCATGGCCCAGCGACACGATGCCGGTATAGCCCAGGATCAGGTCGAGCGACATCGCGAACAGCGCGACGATGGCGATCTCGTTGACCAGCAGCGAATGCGAGGGCATGAGCAGCGGCAACGCGAAGGCCGCGGCCCAGGCCACGAATTCGAGCGGGTGCCAGCGGGCCTTGCGCAGCAGGGCCGACTGGAAGTCGGCGGCGGACGGTGCGTCCATCAGCGACCTCCCTTGCGGGTGAACAGGCCCTGCGGGCGCCACATCAGGATCAGGATCATCAGCAGGTAGACGGTGAACGCGCCCATCTTCGGAATGAAGTACTTGCCCGCCACGTCGGCCACGCCGAGCAGCAGCGCGGCCGCGAGCGGCCCGGTGATCGACGAGGTGCCGCCGACCGAGACCACGATCAGGAAATAGATCATGTACTTGAGCGGGAAGGTCGGGTCGAGCCCCAGGATCTCCGCGCCCAGCGCGCCGCCGAGGCCGGCCAGGCCCGAGCCGACCGCGAAGGTCAGCAGGAACACGCGGTTGACGTCGATGCCCAGGCCCGAGGCCACGCGCGGATCGTCGACCGCGGCGCGCAGCCGGCTGCCGAAGCGGGTCTTCGACAAGATCAGCTGCAGCACCACGGTCAGCACCGCGCACACCGCGACGATGAACAGCCGATAGTGGCCCATGCCCAGCATCCATGCGCCGTCGCCGAGCTCTGTGCGCCCGCGCAGCCAGTCGGGCAGCTGCAGGTTCTGCTGCGAGGAGCCGACGAAGTAGTCGATGGCCGCCACCGCCATGAAGGTCAGGCCGATGGAGAACAGCACCTGGTCCAGGTGCGACTTGCCGTACATCGGCCGGTAGAGCGTGCGCTCCAGCAGCGCGCCGGCGCCGCCCACCACCACGAAGGCCAGCGGCAGGCACAGCAGGAAGGGGATGCCCAGCTTCTGCATCGCGAACACCGTGAGGTAGCCGCCCGCCATGGCGAACGCGCCGTGCGCGAGGTTGATGAAGTTCATCAGCCCCAGCGTCACGGCCAGCCCGACCGCGAGCACGAAGAGGAGCATGCCGTAGGCGATGCCGTCGAAAAGAATGGTCAGCATGGTTCAGTCGGGACGCGGGAATACGGATGGCCGGACGCAGAGGACGCGGAGATTTCGCAGAGGACGCAAAAAAGAAAATCAGAAATTTCTTCGACCTCCTTTTGCGCCTTCTGCGTCGTTTCGGACTTCCTTCTGCGCCCGGAAGTCCGATCCTGTGCTTACTTGGCGGACCCTGGAATACGGATGGACGGACGCAGAAGACGCGAAGGTTTCGCAGAGGACGCAAAAGAATATCGAAGAAATCTTCTTGGTTTCTTTCGCGTCTTCTGCGTCATCTTGGTTTTCGTTCTGCGTCCGGAAGTCCGGTCCCGCTTTTACTTGGCCTTTCCAGGGTCCTTCACACCCTTGATCACGTCGAACTCGACGTTGTACAGCTGCCCGTCCTTCTTCTCGACCTTGCGCAAATACACGTCCTGCACCACGTCGCGGGTCTGCGCGTCGATCAGCACCTGGCCGCGCGGGCTCTCGAAGATCTGGCCCTTCATCTTCTCCAGCAGCGCGGTGCCGTCGCCCTTGCCGCCAGTGGCCTTGAGCGCTTCGTAGATCACCCGCATGCCGTCGTAGCCACCGATGGCCATGAAGTTGGGGCGCATCTTGGGATTGGCCTTCTCGAAGGCCTCGACGAACTTCTTGTTCATCGCCGACGGGTGCGCGGCCGAGTAGTGGTGCGAGGTGACCACGCCCAGCGCGCCGTCGCCCATGTCGTTGAGCTGGTCGTCGTCGGTCACGTCGCCGGTGGCGATCAGCCGGATGCCGGCCTTGTCCATGCCGCGTTCGAGGAACTGCTTCATCACCGCCGCGCCCGCGCCCGAGGGCACGAACACGAACAGCGCATCGGGCTTGGTGTCGCGCACCTTCTGCAGGAAGGGGGCGAAGTCGGGGTTGCGCAGCGGCACGCGCAGCTTGTCGAGCACCTTGCCGCCGTTGAGCTGGAAGCGCTCGCTGAAGAACTGCTCGGCGTCGTTGCCCGGGCCGTAGTCGGCCACCAGCGTCACCACGGTCTTGATGCCGTTCTTGGGCGCCCAGTCGCCCATCGGCACCGACACCTGCGGCAGCGTGAAGCCCGAGCGCACGATGTAGGGCGAGGCCTCGGTGATGCTGGAGGTGGCCGCGGCCATCACGAGCTGGGGCGTCTTCGACTGGGTGGCGATGGGCGCCACGGCCAGCGCCAGCGGCGTCAGGCCGAAGCCGGCGAGCACGCCGACCTTGTCGTTCACCACCAGCTCCTGCGCCAGGCGCTTGGTCACGTCGGGCAGGCCGGTGTCGTCCTTGACGATCAGCTCGATCTTGCGGCCGGCCACGGTGTCGCCGTTCTGTGCCATGTACAGGCGCGCGGCCGCTTCGATCTGGCGGCCGGTGGACGCCGATTGGCCGGTCATGGGCAGGATCAGCCCGATCTTGAAGGGCGTGGTCTGCGCCTGCGCGGCGAAAGGCAGGGCCAGTGCGATGGCGGCCAGGCCTGCGGCCTGGACCAGATGGCGACGTTGCATGGTTGTCTCCTGAGGAATATGGAATGCCGTAACCGGCGTCATTGTGAACACGCCCGGGCGCGCCGACTTCGCGGCAATCCCCTAGGCGACCGATGCTGCGGCGGCATTGTGCGCGAACACCATGCAACATGTGCGGTGATCGCGCAACAGGCAGGGGCGGCTAGCATTTCCGTCCCTGTCACACACGAAAGAACCTCATGCCTGCACGCGCTCGGCTCCGCGCCGGATTCACCCCTGTGATCGGCGCCCTCTTGTTCGCGAGTGCCGCGCTCGCCAAGGCGCCGCCACCCACCCCACCCATCGACGAGGTGGTGCGCGAAGCCGCCCACACCTTGATGCAGCAGAACGGCATACCCGGCCTGGCGATCGCGGTCACCGTCGACGGCCGGCAGCATTTCTTCAACTACGGTGTCGCTTCGAAGAAGACGCAGCGCCCGGTCACGCGCGACACCCTGTTCGAGATCGGCTCGATCAGCAAGACCTTCACCGCCACGCTGGCCAGCTACGCCCAGGCCACCGGCCGGCTCGCACTCACCGATCCGCCGGCCAGATACCTGCCGCCGCTCGAAGGCAGCGCCTTCGGCGATGGGACCACGCTGATGCACCTGGGCACCCACACCGCCGGCGGCTTCCCGCTGCAGGTGCCCGATGCGGTGCAGACCACCGGGCAGCTGTTCGGCTACCTCCGCACCTGGCAGCCGCAATACCCGGCCGGCACACGCCGGACCTACGCCAACCCCAGCATCGGCATGCTGGGCCTGATCGCGGCAAAGAGCCTGGACATGCCCTTCGAGGAGGCGATGGCACGGCACGTCTTCCGCCCGCTCGGCCTGAAGCACACCACCCTCGACGTGCCCGCCGCGCAGATGGCCTCGTACGCGCAGGGCTACACCAGGACCGACGCGCCGATCCGCCTGCGCGGCGGCATGCTGGGCGCCGAGGCCTACGGCGTGCGCACCAGCGCACGCGACCTGATCCGCTTCGTCGAGGCCAACCTGCGCGGACCCGGCACGACGCCGCTGCAGCGCGCCATCGACGCCACCCACACGGGCTACTTCCGCACGGGCGTGATGACGCAGGACCTGGTCTGGGAGCAGTACCCCTACCCGGTCGCGCTGCCGGTGCTGCTCGAAGGCAACGGCGACAAGATGGCCTACGAGACCCAGGACGCCACGCCCATCGACCCGCCGCAGCCGCCGCAACAGGCCGTGTGGATCAACAAGACCGGCTCGACCAACGGCTTCGCGGCCTATGTGGCCTTCGTGCCCGCGAAGAAGATCGGCATCGTGCTGCTGGCCAACAAGAACGTGCCGATCGCGCCGCGCGTGCGCCTGGCCTACGAGATCCTCGAGAAGCTGGAGTGATCGCCTCGGCATCGCGGCCTCAGGCGTCCGGGCGGTAGGCGGAGTCGAGCGTGAGCGTGCCCACGGCGCGCGAGACGCAGGCGCAGATGCGCGTGTTCGCCGCTTTCTCGTGGGCGCCGAGGAACACGTCGCGGTGGTCGAGCTCGCCGTCCACGGCCAGCACGTCCATCGCGCACAGGCCGCATTCACCGCGCTTGCAGTCCGAGAGCGTCTGCACGCCGGCCGCCTCGAGTGCGTCGAGCAGCGTGCTGTCGGCCGGGACGGTGATCGTCAGGCCGTGGCGCGGAATGCGCACCTCGAAGGCCTGCGTGGGCAGCCGGCCGCTGCTGCCGAAGGTCTCGAAGCGCAGGTGCTCGAGGGGCCGGCCGGCCGCCTGCCAGGCGCGCTTGATCGCTTCCAGCATCGGCACCGGGCCGCAGGTGTAGAGCTGGCCGCCGGGCGGGAGCGCGGCGATGGCGGCGTCGAAATCGATGGCGGCCGCGCCTTCGTGGGCCGACACGCGATCGCCCAGTGCCGCCCGCAGCTGCGAGAGGTAGCCGAGCTCGCCCGCATGGCGCGCGCCGTAGAGCATCCGCACCGGCACGCCGTTGCGTTGCGCATGGGCGCCGAGGCGCTGCGCCATTCCCACCAGCGGCGTGATGCCGATGCCGCCGGCCACCAGCAGGTAGCCGGGCGCGCCGAGGTCGAGCGCGAAGTGGTTCTGCGGCGCGCTGACCTGCAGGCGATCGCCCACGCCCAGCCGCCACATCGCCAGCGAACCGCCACGGCCGTCGTCGAGCCGCTTCACCGCGATGCGCCAGCACCGGCCGTCGCCCTCGCCGACCAGCGAGTAGCAACGGGTCTGCAGCGTGCCCTGCGCGGTCATCACCTGCACCTGCAGGTGGGCGCCGGGTTCATGGGCACTGGCGAAACCGCCGTCGGGACGCAGTTCGAATTCGCGCACGGTGGGCGTGACGTCGCGCAGCGCCACGACCTGCGCCTGCAGCCATTGGAGATCGCTTTTCATCGGGAGGGCACCCCAGGAGACCGACGACCGCTCAGCCGCGGCGGCGGATCAGCTGCACGCCGGGCAAGGGGCGCTGCGCGGCGGTGAGCGTGCCATGCAGCGCCTCGCGCAGGTTGCGCCGCGCGATGCGGCTGTGCTCGCGCATCAGCGCCTCGGCACGCGAGCCCTCGCCGGACTCGATGGCGTCGAGCACCTGCACGTGCTGGTCCTGCGCGATCACGAGCATGTCGCGCGCGGCCGGCGAATTCGCCTGCACGATGACGAAGCCCGAGGGCGAGGCGAAAGGCAGCTTGACCACGCGCTCCAGCTGCTGCGCGATGACCGGGCTGCCGGCCATCTCGCACAGCAGCGCATGGAAGCGCTCGTTGTGCGTCACGTAGCGCGAGAAGGCGGCGTCGTCGAGCGCGGGCTCGCGCAACAGCTCGTCGATGCGGCTCAGGCAGGCGCGCGCCTCGCGCAGCACCACCGGCGCCGCGCCGCGCTCGGCCGCGAGCCGCGCGACCAGGCCTTCGAGCGTGCCGCGCAGTTCGATGGCATCGGCCACGTCGCGTTCGGAGAAAGTGCGCACCGCATAGCCGCCGTTGGGCAGGGCTTCCAGCAGGCCTTCCTGTTCGAGCCGCATCAGCGCGCTGCGCACCGGCGTGCGCGACACGCCGAGCTGCTCGGCGATGGCCACCTCGGCGATGCGCGCACCGCCGGGCAGCTCGCCCGCGAGGATCATTTCGCGCAGCCGCAGCTGCGCCTTCACGGCCTGCGAGCTGCCGCTGTCGCCGGGCTCGGCGGCGGTGGACACGGTGGCGACCTTCATGCGACCTGCCCCTCGGCGGCGTGGATCGGGATCGCGGCGCGCGCCGGCCGCTCCCGCTCGACCATGCGCTCGATGAGCCTGCGCGCCCACATCGAACCGGCGTCGATGTTGAGGTTGTAGAAGCGGTGGTCGGGGTGGTCGTCCATGGCCTTCTGCTGCGCCTCGAGCACCAGTTCGTCCTCGCGGAAGATGCCCGAGACGCCTTCGCGCAATTCGTGCGTGAGGCGCTGTTCGCCGATGCAGTAGTTGCGCGAGAAGGCCCAGAAATACAGGCAGGTCTTGTCGGTCTCGGGCGTGATGGTGTTGAGCACGTAGCCGTTCACGCCCTTGCTGCGGTCGCCCGGGTGCTCGCCCTTCGGCACCGCCCCGCTGCCGGCCTCGGCCACGCCGACGTCGATGTTCACCGTGCACGGGCCTTCGAAACGGATGATCTGCCAGCGGTCGACCTTGCCGGTGTAGCCGCGCGCGTGGCGGATCTGGCTGCCCCAGAAGGGCGGCGGATCGATGTCCTCCATCCAGCGCGTGACGGTGGCCGAGCGGTCGCCGTGCGTGGCGACGAAGGGCGCCTCGGCCACTTCGCGGTTGCCGATGGACGAGCCGTGCACGAAGGTCTCGTGCGTGAGGTCCATGAGGTTGTCGACCACCAGGCGGTAGTCGCAGTTCACGCGGATCATCTTGCCGTCGCCGGCCCAGGCCGGGTCGTCGTTCCAGTGCATGTCGGGCACCATCGCCGGGTCGGCCTTGGCCGGATCGCCGGGCCAGATCCAGACGAAGCGGTGCTTCTCCACCGCCGGAAAGCTGCGCACGCAGGCCGAGGGATTGAGCGTCTCCTGGCTCGGCATGTGGGTGCAGCGGCCCTGGCTGTTGTAGACCAGGCCGTGGTAGCCGCAGACCAGCTCGTCACCCTCGAGGCGACCCAGCGACAGCGGCATCAGCCGGTGCCAGCAGGCGTCTTCCAGCGCGGCCACCTGGCCGTCGGTGCGGCGGAACAGCACCACTTTCTGGTTGCAGACGGTGCGCGGCAGCAGCGCGTGGCGCACTTCCACGTCATAGGCGGCGGCGTACCAGGCGTTCAGCGGAAAGGCACTCGTGGGCGTTTTCATGAATACTCAATGTATACAGAAACACCGAAAAATCCAGCGTTTCCGCCAATTTCAAGGGTAAGTACTGATCATCCTGTACACATCGACTTCCGCTTCGGAGGCGATACGATGCTGCGCTCGATCCCCATCCGACGGAGACCTCCCATGTCACAGCACGCCGCCCTCCCCGCCCGCTACGACCATGTCGGCAGCTTCCTGCGCCCCCAATACCTGCTCGAGGCGAGAGAGCAGAAGGCCAAGGGCGCGATCACGCCCGAGCAGCTGCGCACGGTCGAAGACCGGGCCATCAGCGAGATCGTGCAGTTCCAGCAGGACGTGGGCCTCAAGAGCATCACCGACGGCGAGTTCCGCCGCACCTACTTCCACATCGACTTCCTCGACCAGCTGGGCGGCGTGAAGACGGACATTCCGGTCACCATCCGCAAGCCCGACGGCACCGAGGAACTGGCACCGCCCGCGATGCGCGTGATCGACAAGGTCCGGCACGTGAAGAACATCCAGCTGGCCGACTTCGAGTACCTCCAGAGCCAGGTGGCGGCCGGCCGCACGCCCAAGGTGACCATCCCCTCGCCCACCATGCTGCACTTCCGCGGCGGACGCGCGGGCATCAGCAAGGTGGCGTATCCCGAGCTCGACCCGGTGTTCTACGACGACGTGGCCCAGGCCTATGGCGACGAGCTGCGCTCGCTGGCCGCGGCCGGCTGCACCTATGTGCAGATGGACGACACCAACCTCGCCTACCTCTGCGACGAACGCATGCGCGAGGCGGCCCGCCAGCGCGGCGACGACCCCAACGAGCTGCCGCACCGCTACGCCGCCTTCATCAACAAGGTGGTGGCGCAGAAGCCGCCGGGCATGCTGCTGGCCATGCACCTGTGCCGCGGCAACTTCAAGAGCACGCATGCCGCGGCCGGCAACTACGAGCCGGTGGCCGAGGCGCTCTTGAAGGAGATGGACCTCGATGCCTACTTCATGGAGTACGACGACGCACGCTCGGGCGACTTCAAGCCGCTGCGCTACCTGCCCAAGGGCAAGACCGTGGTGCTGGGCCTGGTGACCACCAAGTTCGGCGAGATGGAAGACAAGGACGAACTCAAGCGCCGCATCGACGACGCCGCGAAGTACGTGCCGCTCGAGCAGCTCGCGCTGTCGCCGCAATGCGGCTTCTCGAGCACGGTGCACGGCAACAACATCGCGGTCGAGGCGCAGCGCAACAAGCTGCGGCTGGTGATCGAGACGGCGCGCGAGGTGTGGGGTACCGACTAGGGCCTGTTCACACCACAGGCCCTGGCCTTCAGACAGCGGCAAAGGCCCGCTGCAGCGCCTCTCGCACCGTGTGGGCCACGCCCTCGCGGCTGCCCTTGCGCCAGACCAGGTGCAACTCCGATTCGAGTGCCGCGTGGGGCTGCAGCGCGCGGAAGGCCACGTGGGCATAGCCCAGGCGTTGCGCCGATGCGGGCACCAGCGCCACGCCCATGCCCGCATCGACCAGCGACAGGATCGAGTGCGTGTGACTCAGCGTCTGCACCGTCTCGGGCGCCACGCCTTCGGCGCGCAGGCGCCCGGCGATGAGCTCGTAGAGATAGCGCGTCTCCGACGGGCAGAACTCGATGAAGGGCTGGCCCTGCAGGGCCGACAGCGGCATCGCCGGCCCCTCGGCCAGCGCATGGCCGCGCGGCGCGGCCAGCACCAGCGGCTCGCGCATCAGCGTGCTCGCGTCGGCGAAGCTGCGCGGCACGAAGGGCCGCACGATGCCGAGCTCGATGCGGTCGCCGGCCAGCGCGTCGAGCTGGTCGGTGGTCTGCATCTCGCGCAGCATCACCTGCACGTCGGGCAATGCGGTGCGCAGCGCGAGCAGCACCGTCGGCAGGACCGAGAAGCTGGCCGCCGCGATGAAGCCCAGCGTCACGCTGCCGGCGTCGGCCCGCATCGCGCGGCGCGCGGCCAGCGCCGCGGCCTGGCTGCGGCGCAGGATGTCCTCGGCCTCGCGCAGGAACACGCTGCCGGCCGGCGTGAGCCGCACCGTGCCGCCCGCGCGCTCGAGCAGGCGCGCGCCCACCTCGTGCTCGAGCAGCTGGATTTGCCGCGTGAGCGGCGGCTGGGTCATGTTCAGCAGGACGGCGGCGCGACCGAAATGGAGTTCGGTCGCGACGGCCACGAAGCAGCGGAGTTGGGAGAGCTGGAACACGATTCAGTTTTTGAATGGCGGCATCGCCTGATTGGATTGGACGCGATCGTCGCCGGTTTCTAGAGTCGCCACTCGGCTTTCATGATTCTGGAGACAAGCGATGAGTTTCTTTCACGGCGCGGACCTGCGCCAAGCGTTGAACGGCATTTCGGGCATTCTGGTCACCCCCTTCGACGCGAACGACGCGATCGCGCCCGCACCGCTGCAACCCGTGGTCGACCGCGCCATCGCGGCCGGCGTGCAGGTGCTGGTGGCCAACGGCAACACCAGCGAGTTCTACGGCCTGCAGGCACACGAGGCCGAACAGGCGGTGCGCATCTCGGCCGACTGCGTGCGCGGCCGCGTGCCGCTCCTGGCCGGCATCGGCCGCAGCGTGCACGAAGCCTGCGCGCTGGCCCGGGTCTCGCGCGCGGCCGGCGCCGATGCGCTGATGGTGCACCAGCCACCGGACCCCTTCGTCTCGCCGCGCGGCGTGCTGGCCTATGTGCAGCGCATCGCCGAGGCCGGCGAGGGACTGCCGCTGGTGCTCTACCTGCGCAACGAGAACATCGGGCTCGACGCGATCGAGGCCCTGTGCCGCGTGCCCGAGGTGGTTGGCGTCAAGTGGGCATCGCCCACGCCGCTGGTGCTGGCGCAGGCGATGCGCCGCACCGCCGACCGTGAACTGGCCTGGGTCGGCGGCCTGGCCGAGGTCTGGGCGCCGCCCTTCTATGCGGTCGGCGCGCGCGGTTTCACCTCGGGGCTGATCAACGTGATGCCCGAGCGCTCGGTGGCGATCTACAACGCACTGGAAGACGCCAACCACGCGCGTGCCATGCAGCTGATCGACGAGATGCTGCCCTTCGAGGAACTGCGCGCGCAGGAGAACAACGGCACCAACGTGACCGTGGTCAAGACCGCGCTGCAGATGATGGGCAACGACTGCGGCGCCACCCGCGCGCCCTCGGCCTGGCCGCTCACCGATGCACAGCAACAGGCGCTGCATGCGCTGCTGCAGGGCTGGCAGCTCACCCGCTGAGCCCGCCTCCCTCTCTTTCTCTCGCGCACCCCATAACGATCAAGGACAAACCATGAAACTGCGTCGCTCCCTGCTGCTCTTCGCCGCCCTGCTGCCCCTGGGCAGCGCGGCCCTGGCCCAGGCCTATCCCGCCCGGCCGATCACCATCGTGCTCGGCTCCACCGCCGGCAGCGCCACCGACGGCCTGGCGCGCGCCATCGCGGCCGAGGTCACCAAGTCCAGCGGCCAGCCGGTGATCGTCGACAACCGGGCCGGCGCCTTCGGCGGCATCGCGGCGCAGTACACGGCCAACGCGCAGCCCGACGGCTACACGCTGTTCATGACCACCAACACCACGCAGTCGGCCAACCCGCACCTGCTGAAGAAGCTCAGCTACGACCCGATCAAGGACTTCGCGCCGGTGGCATTGCTGGCGCGCGGCTACCTGGCGCTGGTGGTCAACCCCAAGGTCAAGGCGAACAACGTGGCCGAGCTGGTGGCGCTGGCCAAGAGCGCGCCGGGCAAGCTCAACTACGGCTCGGGCAGTTCGTCGGCACAGGTGGCGACCGAACTGTTCCAGCAATCGACCGGCACCAAGTTCACCTACGTGCCGTACAAGGCCAACCCGCCGGCCGTGCTCGACCTGGTGGGCGGGCAGATCGACCTGATGATCGTCGACCTCACGACCAGCCTGCCCCAGGTCAAGGCCGGCAAGCTGCGCGCGCTGGGCATCAGCAGTGCGAAGCCCTCGCCGCTGGTGCCCGAGGTGCCGACCATCGCCACCTCGCTGCCCGGCTACGAGTTCGGCTATTGGAACGCGCTCTATGCGCCCGCCAAGACGCCCGCGCCGGTGGTGCAGCGGCTCAGCGAACTCATGCGCGACGCGCTGGCCACGCCCTCGGTGCGCCAGGCGATCGAGAAGACCGGGCAGGAAGTCGCGTTCGCGCCGCCCGAGGAGCTGGCGAAGTTCCAGCTGGCGGAGCTGGAGCGCTGGGGCCGGATCATCAAGGCCGCGGGCATCGAACCCGAATAAAGGTCCTCCCCCGAAGGCTCGCGCACTGCGTGTCGCTTCGCCCTCCCCCTCAAGGGGGCGACACCAGCGGTCCGGCGAAGCCGGTTCCGCGGTAGCACTTGGCTCTCCCCCGAAGTCTCGCGCACTGCGTGTCGCTTCGCCCTCCCCCTCAAGGGGGCGACACCAGCGGCCCGGCAAAGCCGGTTCCGCGGTGTCCCTGGTACTTCGCTGGATAGCGCGGGGCGTTTCGCGCGGGCCGGTTAATCTCTGCGGACATGCCGCACCTGCTCCAGCCCTGGCTGCCCTCGCCCTCCCAGCATTTCCTGGTCGTGACCTTCGCGCTGCTCGTCTATGTGCTGACGACGCGGGCGCGGCGCGAGCAGCGGGCGCCGACCACGGCCATCGCCTGGGTCATGGGGCTGCTGCTGATCCCGTACGTCACGCTGCCGATCTACCTGCTGTTCGGCCAGCGCAAGCTGCGGCCGGTGGGCGCGCCGCGGCCGCCGCGCACGCTGCCAGCGGGCCACTGGGCGGCCGAGCTCATCGAGAGCTTCGGCCTGCCGGCCCCCGGGCGCTGCGCGCCGCGCTTCCATGCCGACGGCGCCGCGGCGCGCGATGCGCTGTGGCAGGTGATCGACGGCGCGCGCACGCGGCTCGACGTCTGCACCTTCATCATCGGCGACGACGCGCTGGGCCACGAGGCCGTGACCCGGCTCACGCGGCGAGCCCGCGACGGCGTGCAGGTGCGCGTGCTGCTCGACGGCTTCGGCGCGCTCACGCTGCCGACCCACCACTTCGATGCGCTGCGCTCGGCCGGCGGCACGGTGGCGGTGTTCCGGCCGCTGTTCAGCCTGCGGCGCAACGGCCCGCGCAACCTGCGCAACCACCGCAAGCTGGTGATCGCCGACGACCGCTGGCTCTGGTCGGGTGGACGCAACCTCGCGGGCGAATACTTCACCGGCAACGACGAGCATCCGGTGCCCTGGCGCGACCTGTCCTTCGACCTGCACGGCAGCGTGGCCGAGGCCGCGGCGGTGCAGTTCGAGCACGACTGGTCCTCGGTGCGCGACACCACGCCGCGCGACATCCCGCCCAGCGCCACCGACACCCAGCGCGAGGACGGCACGCTGGCGCAGTTCCTGCCCAGCGGCCCGGACCAGACCGAAGACACGGCGCACGCGCTGCTGATCGACGCCTGCTTCCGCGCCGAGCACCGCATCCTGGCCATCACGCCCTACTTCGTGCCCGACGACGGCCTGCGCAACGCGCTGCGCCTGGCCGCGCGGCGCGGCGTGCAGGTGACCATCGCGGTGCCCGAATGCTCGAACCACCGGCTGGCCGACTTCGTGCGCGCGCGGGCGATGCGCGACCTGGCCGGCGCCGGCGTGACCTTCCGCATGCTGCCCTTCATGGCGCATGCCAAGGCGGTGGTGGTCGACGAGCAGCTGGCGCTGTGCGGTTCGATCAACCTCGACCTGCGCAGCCTGCTGCTCAACCACGAGGCGGCGGTGGTGTTCTACGGCCGCGCGCCCATCGACTGGCTGGCCCACTGGATCGAGACCACGGCCTCGGCCGGCGCGCCCTACCGCGCGCGGCGGCCCGGGCTGATGCGCGACTTGGCCGAAGGCCTGCTGCTCACCATCGCCTTCCAGCTCTGAGCTTCAGCGCTTGCGGGCCTTGGCGGCCTTGGCCTTCTTCTGCGCGTCCTCGATCGGCTTGAGCGGCTTCGGCGCCTTGCCGTTCTTGCCGGGCGCTTCCGCCGGCGGCACCTGCACCTCGGGCTTGTTGGTGTAGCTCGCGTTGCCCAGCCCGGTGCCGATGGTGAGGATGGCCCAGTGCCTGACGTCGCGCATGAAGGGCAGCTCGCTCAGGCCCTGCACCACCGCATCGTTGTGCAGCCGTGCGGTGGTGGGTGCGCCGCCGATGGTGGGCAGGCGCTTGCACAGTTCGCTGGGCAGATGGAAGGTGTCGCTCTCCCAGTCGCCCGGCAGGTTCTGGGTGCCGGCCGCGATCGAGCCGTCGGTGCGGATGCGGCCCGGGCAGGCGATGCCGACGAAGGGCGCGAGCCGCACGCCCTTGGCCGCGCAGTGGTCGATCAGTTCCTGCAGCATCTGCGCCAGCCGCTCGACCAGCCCGCTGCGGCTGGGCTTGTCGTCGGCATGGCGCCACTTCATGCGCCGCACCACCTTGGCCAGCGACAGGTCGGGCGCCTTGCGCAGCCGCGTCTTCACGATGCCGCAGCGAAGGTTGGTGCCGCCGATGTCGACCGCGAGGATCGCGTCGTAGGCCGCCAGCATGTCGGGCGGCACCAGGTGCACCCAGCCGATCAGGCCGCCGTCGTCGACCTCGTGCGACAGCCGCGCAAGCGGCACGCGCACCTTCATCTCCTGCAGGATCGCCGCAGCCTGCAGGATCGCGCGCTCGCCCACGTCGCTCTCGGGAAAGCCGCCGCCGATCACAATGCGCTCGACCTTCTGCCATGACGGCTCACGCAGGAAGCGGCGCGTGACGTGCGCCAGTTCCTCGGCGAACTCCTCGATCGCGCCGTGCAGCACGTCGGAGGCTTCGGAACCGTTGCGCGTGAGCATGCGGTCGAGCGCCTTCTTGCTCAGGTCGCGCGACGGCTGCGGCCCCATCGGGTCCTCGCCGCCGTTCTTGCGCCGGCGCTTGCGCCACTGCTCGAGCAGGGCGCGGAAGGCGGTCTGGCTGGCCTGGTCGCCGGCAAAGCCGTCCTGGCTGTCTCGCACCTGCAGGCTGTAGCCGTCGACCAGCACCGAGGGGAGCTCGCGCGCGCCATGTTCGGCGGCAAGGTGGGACGGCACGGTCGATGGGGCCATGGGTGCTTTCGAAGGAAATGGGATGCATCGAATGTGGCCGCGATGGCCCCGCACACGCATCGGCGCGGCGCACGAACGGCTGTAGGAGCGCGGCCTGACCGATACACTGGGCCGATGCGCCTGCCCACGCTCCGCCATGTCTGGTGCCTCTTCATGGTCTGCCTGGGGATCGCCCTGAGCCTGCCTGCCTTGGCCCAGACCGAGCGCGACAGCCTGCGCATCGGCTCCAAGCGCTTCACCGAGTCCTACATCCTGGCCGAGCTGCTGGCCCAGAGCGCGGCGCCGCACACGGCCGCGCCGCCCGTGGTGCGCCAGGGGCTGGGCAACACCTCGATCGTCTACGAAGCGCTGCGCTCGGGCGCGATCGACCTGTACGCCGAGTACACCGGCACCATCGCGCTCGAGATCCTGCAGGGCGCGGCCTCGATGACGCGCGAGGAGATGAACGCCCGGCTCGCGCCGCTGGGCCTGGGGGTGGCCATTCCGCTGGGCTTCAACGACGGCTACGCGCTGGCCATGCGCGCGGCCGATGCCGACCGGCTGCAGCTGCGCACCCTGAGCGACCTCGCGCGCCACCCCGAACTCAAGCTGGGCCTGTCGAACGAGTTCATCGGCCGCGCCGACGGCTGGCGGGGGCTGGCCGCGCGCTACGGCTTTGCGCAGAAGCCCACGGGCCTCGACCACGGCCTGGCCTACGACGCCATCGCCGCCAAGCAGGTCGACGTGATCGACATCTACACCACCGACGCCAAGATCGAGCACCTGGGCCTGCGCGTGCTGAGCGACGACCGCAGCTACTTCCCGCACTACGACGCGATCGTGCTGCACCGGCTCGACCTGCCGGCGCGGCTGCCGCAGGCCTGGGCCGCGGTGCAGAAGCTCGAGGGCCGCGTCGACGAGCGCGCCATGATCGCGATGAACGCGCGCGCCGAGCTGCAGGGCGCGGCCTTCGACACCATCGCGCGAGACTTCCTGGCCGGCGGCAGTGCCCCCTCGGCCCAGCGCGGCTTCGTGGCCAAGCTGTTCGGCGACGACCTGGGCCGGCTCGCGCGCCAGCACCTGCTGCTGGTCGCGGTGTCGGTGGGCCTGGCGATCCTGATCGCCGTGCCGATCGCGATCCTCGTGGCGCCGCATGCCCGCACCCGCGCCATGGTGCTGGGCGCCGCGGGCCTGCTGCAGACCGTGCCTTCGCTCGCGCTGCTGGCGGTGCTGATCTCGCTGCTCGGGATCATCGGCACCGGGCCGGCGCTGATCGCGCTCACGCTCTATTCGCTGCTGCCGATCATGCGCAACACCGTCACCGGCCTGGGCGAGGTGCGCAGCGGCCTGCGCGACGCGGGCACCGCGCTGGGCATGACGCCCGCGCAGAACCTGCGTCTGGTGGTGCTGCCGCTGGCCATGCCCACGCTGATCGCGGGCGTGCGCACCGCCACCGCGATCGCCATCGGCACCGCCACCATCGCGGCCTTCATCGGCGCGGGCGGCTTCGGCGAGCGCATCGTGACCGGGCTGGCGCTCAACGACCGGCAGCTGCTGCTGGCCGGGGCCCTGCCCGCGGCCGCGCTGGCGCTCGCGAGCGAGCTGGTGTTCGAGGCCATCGAGCGGCTGCTGGTGCGGCGCGCACCGACCCCGCCCGCGGCCGCCTAGCGGCTACTTGGCGGCCGCGGGCGAAGAACCGACGAAGGCGCCCGATTGGGCCAGGGCCGCCACGCGCTCGCCTTCCTGCGCGATCACGCGGCGGAACGGCGCCGGGCCGCTCTCGGCCTCGCCCGGCCCCTGCGCCGCCAACAGCGCGAGCCGGCTCTTGAAGTCGGCGCTCGACACCACGGCCGTGAGCGCGCTCGTGAGCCTGGCCATGGCTTCGCCCGGCGTGCCCTTGGGCGCGAGCAGGCCGTTCCAGATGCTCAGGTCGAAGGCCGGCAGGCCGGCTTCGGCGAAGGTGGGGATCTCCGGATGCTGGGCGAGCCGCGCGCCGCCCGTGACCGCGATGGCCTTGACCCGGCCGTCCTTGTGCAGCGGCAGCATGGTCACGGTCTGGTCGATCACCGCGTCGATGGTGCCGGCCATCAGGTCGCTCAGCGCCGGGCCCGAGCCGCGGTACTGGATCATCTCGGCCTTCACCCCGGCCTGCTGCAGGAACAGCGCCTCGGCCAGGTGCGCGGTGGTGCCCGGGCCGCCCGAGCCGAAGTTGATCTTGCCCGGCGCCTTCTTCATCTTGTCGACCAGCGCGGGCAGCTGCGTCACGCCGGTCGCATTGCTCACCGACAGCACCATCGGCACCTTGGCGATGATGCCGATCGGCTCCAGGTCGTTCGCCGGGCTGTAGGCCGACTTGGGGTAGAGATGCGGCAGGATCAGCAGCGACTGGTTGATGAACAGCAGCACGCTGCCGTCGGCCGGCGAGCGCAGGAACTTCTGCATGCCGACCAGGCCGCCCGCGCCGGTGACGTTCTCCACCACCACCGAGCGCTCGAGCCGCGCCCCGAGCGCCGTCGCCGTGAGGCGCGCCAGCGCATCCGAGCTGCCGCCCGGGGGCACGGTGACGATCATCGTGATCGGGCGGTCGGCCGCGGCCTGCGCTTGCGCCTGCGACGTGGCGGCGACGCCGAGGCCGAGCGCGATGAGGGTGGTGAGGACGGATCTTCTGAACACTTGCTGTCTCCTTCGGTTCTGATGTCTTGTGGCAATGTGCGGGCGTTGCCGCCAACACATCACATCAATTTATCATACAAGTCCAGGCGAGAAGCTTCGACTTCGGGCGATGGCACCGGGAATTACCCTCAGCAATCATCCAAAGTCGTCTGATATATTCATCATACAACTCACCGGATTTCCACTCTCTCTTTCAAGCCACCATGCAAACTTACGACATCGCGACCATCGAAGGCGACGGCATCGGACCCGAGGTCTGCCAGTCGGCCGTGTCGGTGCTCACCGAAGCCTGCGGCACCCAGCGCCTGCGCTTCACCCAGCTCGGCGGCGGCGCGGCGCACTACGTCAAGACCGGCGCGGTGCTGCCCGACGACACCTACGCCGCCTGCAAGGCTTCGCACGCGATCCTGCACGGCGCCGCGGGCCTGCCCGGCGTCACCTACGCCGACGGCACCGAGGTCGGCAACGACCTGCACCTGCAGCTGCGCTTCCGGCTCGACCTGTTCGCCAACGTGCGGCCGATCCGGCTCTACAGCGGCGTGCAGTCGCCGCTGCGCGACTGGCAGCCGGGCCAGATCGACTACGTGATCGTGCGCGAGAACACCGAGGGCCTCTATGCGAGCCGCGGCGGCGGCATCAACCTGCGCGGCGAGGTCGCGACCGACACGCTGGTGGTCACGCGCAAGGGCGTGGAGCGGGTGGCGCGCTTCTGCTTCGAGCTGTCGCGCCGCCGCCAGGGCGCGCCGCGCGACGGCCAGCGCCGCGTGACGGTCTGCGACAAGGCCAACATCCTGCGCACCTACGCCTTCTTCCGCGCGGTCTGCGACGAGGTGGCGCGCGAGTACGACGACGTGCAGATCGACTACGCCTATGCCGACGCCATCACCGTGCACATGCTCAAGAAGCCCGACTTCTACGACGTGATCGTGGCCGAGAACATGTTCGGCGACATCATCTCGGACCTGGGCGCGGGCACCGTGGGCGGCCTGGGCATCGCGGCCTCGGCCGAACTCGGCGAGACCCACGGCCTGTTCCAGGGCGCGCACGGCTCGGCCCCCGACATCGCGGGCCAGAACGCCGCCAGCCCGCTCGCGACCATCCTCTCGGGCGCGCTGATGCTGCGCTGGCTGGGCGAGCAGCACGGGGACGAGGCGCTGAGGCGCGATGCCGACCGCGTGGAGCAGGCGGTGGAAGCGGTGCTGGCCGCGGGCCAGACTGTGCCGCGCGACCTGGGCGGCAACGCCAGCTGCACCGAGATCACCGCGGCGGTGTGCCGGCAGCTAGCGCGCTGAGCGCTAAGGAAATATCTGGCGCGCGGCACCCGGCGCCCACGGCGGGTACTTCTGCGTCGCTTCGCGCCAGGTCTCGCTCGCGGTCAAGGTCGCGAGCCAGTTCACCAGCGCGGGCCAGGGCTGCGCCGCGAACCAGTCGGCATCGACCTGCGCGAACTGGCGCACGAAGGGCGCGATCGCCATGTCGGCCAGCGTGGGCCGGTCGCCGAACAGGTGCGAGCCCTGCACCAGGCGCTGGTCCAGGGCCTGCAGGAACAGCGCGCCCTCGGCCCGCTGCTGCAGCGCATCGACGCCTTCGAAGCGGTTCGGGTACTTGTAGCGGTCGAGCTGCTGCTTGAAGGCGCCGTCGCATTGCGCGACCAGCGCCAGCATGGTCTCGGGTGTTTCCTTCGGCGGCTGCAGCCAGGCCTGCGGATCATGGCGCGCCAGTGCCCACTGCATGATGTCCAGGCTCTGGTCGATCACCTGCCCGCCGGGCAGCACCAGCACCGGCACCGTGGCCTTGGGCGAGGCCTCGATCAGCGCCGCGGGCTTGTTTCGCAGCACCACCTCGCGCAGCTCGCAGCGCGTGCCGCTCGCAAGCAGCGCGAAGCGCGCCCGCATCGCATAGGGGCAGCGCCGGAAGGAATAGAGCACCGGCAGCGCCGCGCTGCCCACGTCGGTCTCAGGCAAGGGTGTAGGCCGTCTTCACCGTGGTGAAGAACTCCTGCGCGTAACGGCCCTGCTCGCGCGGGCCGTAGCTCGAGCCCTTGCGGCCGCCGAAGGGCACGTGGTAGTCCACGCCCGCGGTCGGCAGGTTGACCATCACCATGCCGGCCTGGCTGTGGCGCTTGAAGTGCGTCGCGTACTTCAGGCTGGTGGTCGCGATGCCCGCCGACAGGCCAAACTCGGTGTCGTTGGCCGTGGCCAGCGCCTCTTCATAGCCCTTGACGCGGATCACGCTGGCCACCGGGCCGAACACCTCCTCGCGGTTGATGCGCATGCCTGCGCCCGACTCGCTGAACAGCGCGGGCGCCATGTAGAAGCCCTCGGTGTCGCGCTTCAGGCGCTCGCCGCCGACGGCCAGCACCGCGCCTTCGCTCTTGCCGATCTCGATGTAGCTCAGGTCCTGCTCGAGCTGGCTCAGGCTCGACACCGGGCCAATGTCCGTGCCCTGCGCCAGCGCGTCGCCGACCTTGATCTTCTCCATGCGGGCCTTCATGGCCGCGATGAACTGCGGGTAGATGCCGTCGGTGACGATCAGCCGGCTCGAGGCGGTACAGCGCTGGCCGGTGGAATAGAAGGCGCTCTGCACGCTGAGCTCCACTGCCTGCACGAGGTCGGCGTCGTCCAGGATCACCTGCGGGTTCTTGCCGCCCATCTCCAGCTGCACCTTCTTGTGGTTGGTGGCGCACTGGACCGCGATGCCGCGACCCACGCCCACCGAGCCGGTGAAGCTGATCGCGTGCACGCCCGGGTGCGCCACCAGCGCATTGCCGATCACGCTGCCGCGGCCCATCACCAGGTTGAACACGCCCGCCGGGATGCCCGAGCGGCTGATGATCTCGGCCAGCGCCCAGGCGCTGCCGGGCACCAGGTCGGCCGGCTTCAGCACCACGCAGTTGCCGAAGGCCAGCGCCGGTGCGATCTTCCAGGCGGGGATCGCGATCGGGAAGTTCCAGGGCGTGATCAGGCCCACCACGCCCACCGGTTCGCGCGTGATCTCGACGCCGATGTTCGGGCGCACCGAAGGCAGCGTCTCTCCCGACAGGCGCAGGCATTCGCCGGCGAAGAACTTGAAGATCTGGCCCGCGCGGGTGGCCTCGCCGATGCCTTCGGCGCGGGTCTTGCCCTCTTCACGCGCCAGCAGCATGCCCAGCTCTTCCTTGCGCGCCAGGATCTCGGTGCCGATCTTGTCGAGCGCGTCGGAGCGCGCCTGGATGCTGCCCGTGGCCCAGGCCGGAAAGGCCGCGGTGGCCGCGGCCACGGCCGCATCGACGTGCGATGCGTCGCCCTGCGTGTATTCGGCGATGGTGTCGCCCAGGTTCGACGGGTTCAGGTTCGGGCTGTAGCTGTGGCCCTTCTTCCATTCGCCGCCGATCAGGTTGTCGTGTTGTTGCATGGTCTCGTCCTCGGGTGGATGGGGAAGCGCGCCGGCATGCCGTGCGCGGGGGCGGTCAGGGGGGTCGGCAAGCTTAACGCGGGCCTGCGGCGAACAGGCTTCGCCCGCCCCCATCCCCCACGCCCGGGAGGTGGAATCGACGCTCGGCCGGCAGCCACGGGCTGCCGCAGCACGGTGCCCTGCGACGCCTCTTCCCGACGGCGGCTACAGCAGGCTGGAGATCAGCTGCACCGTCACCTGGTAGTTGCGATGGGTCTGCGGCACGTCGTCCAGGCCGTAGCCCAGGGTCATGCGCAGGCTGGTGCGCTTGCCGATCGCGGCGTTCAGGCCCCAGCCGATGCCGGTGAGCTTTTCGCTCGGCGCCAGCAGCGAGGCCGGCGGGCGGTAGGGCGAGGTGCGGCCGTGGTCGACGAAGAAGAAGCCGGTGGCGGCGACAGTCTGCGAGCCCAGCGTGGTGTTGACCAGCGGATGGTGCAGCTCGACGTTGAGCGCATAGCCCTCATCGCCCGAGAACGCGCCCACCGGATAGCCGCGCACGCTGCCCTCGCCGCCCAGGAAGAACTGCTCGCCCGAGGGCAGGTTCTTGTCGCGCGCCCACTGGCCGCCCAGGCTGGTGCGCAGCGAGAAGCCGGGCGTGAGGCCCTGGTTGTAGCGCACCGAGGCGCGGTCGACCTGGTATTTGATGCGCTCGAACAGCACCGTGGCATCGGTCCAGTACTTGATGTAGCTGGCGGTCACCGAGCTGGTGTCCGCGGCCCACTGCCATTCCATGCCCAGGCTGCGGTCCTTGCTGTCGGTGCGCTGCAGGAACACGTCGTCGATGTAGTTGCTGCTGATGCGCCGCTTGGTGCCCGCCACCACGTCCCATTGCGAGCTGGCATCGATCCACACCGGCTGGCGCAGCGACAGCACGTGCGCGCGCGAGTTGCCGGTGATGTTCAAGCTCGACAGCGCGCCGTACTTGATGGCCGTGCGGTCCTCGTAGAAGCCCAGGCTGAGCCGGCCGCCGTAGCGGTTGATCGGTATCGCGTAGCTGGCGGCGCGGCTGTCCTGGCCGCGGGCGCGCGTGTACGACAGCGAGACCTCGTCGCGCCAGCCCAGCAGGCTGCGGTTGCGGTACGACAGGCCGGCGCGCCATTCGCCGGTGAGCTTGCTGCCCATGTTGTCGACCGTGGCCAGCAGCTCATGCTTGGGCGGCTCGATCACGGCCACGCGCAGGTCGGTGGTGCCGAAGTTTTCGCCGGGCAGCAGGTCGGCCTGCAGCCGAACGTCGTTGGTGCGGTTGAACCAGACCAGGCCCTGCTCGAGCTTGTCGAGGTCGACCAGCTGGCCGGCCTGCAGGCCCAGGCGCGGCGTGATGAACTCGGCGCTGGTCGAGGCATTGCCCTCGATCAGCACCTTGCCCACGCGGCCCTCGACCAGGCGCACCTCGATCACGCCCGCAGTCACGTCCTGCTGCGGGATCGTGGCCAGCGCGGTGACCACGCCCTTCTCCTTGTAGAGCGCGTTCACGCGGTCGGCCAGCTGCTGCAGCTCGGCCAAGGTGACCTGCCGGCCGCGGTAGTCGGCGGCGATGGCCTCCAGCGCGGGCGCGGCCAGGATCTCCGACGGCGAGAAGCGGATCTCCTTGACCGCCACGCGCACGCCGCTGCCGGTGAGCGGCGCGGGCGTGCTCGGCGCGGCCGGCCGGATCAGCGGCTGCGCGGGCTGCTGCAGTTCGCGCTCGGCCTCGCGCCGGCGCTGCTCCGACTCGATCTGGCGCTGCTGCAGCGCGCCCGCATCGGCCGCCGGCGGCAGCACCAGGGGCGGGACAGGCACGGACTGGGCGGCGGCCTGGACAACGGCCAGGGCCGCCAGGGCCGTGACGGAAAAACGAATCATCGTGTGCACTCCGGAACAATGTTCTTGCTGCAGTCGCCGTCCAGTTTCACCGGCACGCCCGAATAGCGCACCGGCCGGAGGTCCTGCCCCTCGGTGCCCTGGCGGGCCTCGAGCGTGGGGTCTTCGCGCTTGCGCGCCACCGACAGCGCCAGCTCGCTGAACTCGACCGCGCTGCGGTTCAGGCCCATGTCGGCGATCTGGTCGTGCTCGGGGCTGCGGTAGATCACGAACGCGTCGGTGAACGCGTGGTTGTCGTACAGCGAGAAGCTGAAGGGCGCGCCGAAGGAGAAGATCTGCACGTCGGCACCCGGCTGGATGCTGCGGTCGTGCTGGTCGATCACTACATGGGTCTGCGGGTTGGTCACGGTCGCGCGGTCCACCACCAGCATGCTGTCGATCGCGAGCGGGCCGACCGGGTTGGTGATGGCCGCGGTGCGCGCCTTGAAGCGGTCGATCGCGAAGCCGCCCTGGCCCGACAGCGCCAGCACCACATCGCTCGCGGTGCCGCCGTTGAAGCCGGTGACCGTGCCCTTGACGGGCTTGGCGCCGCCGTAGATGTTGGCGTTCACGCGGTCGCCGGCCAGGTCGAACAGCGAGACCACATGGAGGCGGTCGGCCGCCACGCGGCCCGATGCGCGCATCACGACCGCATCGGCCGTGAGCGTGCCGGCCGTGGCGTTGCCGCCGGTCGACGACAACGTGAAGGTGCCGCCGGCCGAGCCCTCGCGCACGTCCACGTCGTGGCGTGCCTCGAGCGTGAAGTCTCGGCCCGCCTTGACGCGCTCCACCGCCACCTCGCCCTGCGGCGCGCTGAGCACGCCGTCGAGCGCCGCGTCCAGCGTGCCGATGCGCAGGTTGCCGGTGCGCGCCTTCGCGATCACGCTGCCCTGGGTGCTGGCGAGCGTGCCGGCCGTCAGGTGGCGGCCCGCATCCAGCACGATGTCGCGCTGCGCGCTCGCGGTGCCGATCGTCAGGTCGCGTCCCGTCGTGGCCTGGATGCCGCCGCCGGTGCTGGCCAGGGTCGTGGCCTGCAGGTCGCGTCCCGCGGCCAGCACGATGTCGCCACCGGCCGTTGCGCGGTTCACGCCGATGTCCTGCGCCGCCGCGATGCCGATGCGGCCGCCGGCCGTGGTGGCGTCGGCCTGCACCGAGCCTGCCGTGGCGCTCATGTCCACGTCGCCACCGGCTTGCGTGGTGCCCGCGACCACATCGCCGGCGTTGGCCGTGAGCGTCACGTCGCCGACCGAGGCGGTGGTGCTGCCGGTGCGCAGGTCGCCGGTGGCGGCGCTCGCGCGGATGTCGCCGGCCAGGCTGGACAGCGTGGTGGCCGCCAGGTTGCGGCCTGCGGCCAAGGCGATGTCGCCGCCGGCCGCGGCCGTGGTCAGCGCGATGTCGCGCGCGGCCGTGGCCTCGATGCGCCCGCCCGCGGTGGTGGCGTCGGCCTGCACCGAGCCCGCGCCGGCGATCAGCGCGACGTTGCCGCCGGCTTGGGTGCGGCCCGCGGCCACGTCGCCGGCATCGGCCACCAGCGTCACGTTGCCGGCCGTGCTGGTGGTGCGGCCCGTGCGCAGGTCGCCGGTGGCGGCGCGTGCGCGGATGTCGCCCGCTGTGCTGGCCAATGTGCCCGCCGTCAGCGCGCGGCCCGCGGCCAGCACGATGTCGCCGCCCGCGCTGGCCGTGCCCAGCGCGATGTCCTGCGCGGCCGTGACGTCGATGCGCCCGCCGGCCGTGGTGTCGGTGGCCTGCACCGAGCCCGCGGTGGCGACCAGCGCCACCTGGCCGCCGGCCTGCGTGCGACCGGCCGTGATCTGGCCCACGTCGGACTGCAGCCGCACATCACCGAAGGCGACGGTGCGGCCCGCATCAATGTTGCCGCCGGTGGACACCAGCGTCACGCCGCCCAGCGTGCTCTCGACCGCGGTGGTGGTGATCTGGCCCGTGGCCGTCAGCGTCGCGTTGTCGACGCTGGTGAGCTGGCCCACCACCACGTCGCCGCTCACCGCGAAGTCGGCGCTGCCGCCGGCCTTGGCGTCGAGGTGGCGCAGGCGCATCTCCAGCGCGTTGCCCTTGCCGATGTCGCCACCGGCCTCGATGGTCACGCCGGCCGCGGGTGCGGCGTCGGCCACGATGTCCAGGCGCGTGTCGCCGCCGTCGCGCACGTCGCCGCCGGCCTTGATGCGCACCGCGTCGGCCGTACCGTTGCCGGTCGAGATGCCGGTGATGGTGGCGTCGGTCAGCGTGTCGATGCGCACCGTGCCCACGTCGCCGCGCAGCGTGGCGCCGTCGGCCATCGTCAGTTCACCGGCCGAGAGCTTCAGGTTCGACGCCGTCGAGCGCACCGACGACGTGGCGGCCATGGCCAGCGTCAGCCCTGCGCTCAGGTCGACCGCGCCGGCCGCCTGCACCGCGCCGTAGAGGCGCAGGTCCGCATCGCCCGAAAGGCTGGCGCTGCCGCCGGCCGTGACGTCGCCGAAGTTCAGGTAGCGACCGCGCGGGCCGTTCAGGTGGATGTCCTGCGCGGCCTGGGCCGTGATGCGGCCCGTGGTGCCGGTCACGCCCACGTCCAGCGCGCCCGCGCCGGCCGCACCGATGTTGCCGTTGCGCGCTGTCAGGTCGATGTTGTTGGCCAGCACGTTGAGGCCGGTGTCGCCGATCGCGTCGAGGATCGAGCCCTCGGCCGTGAGCTTGGCGGTCTGGCGCGAGAACACGGTATCGACGTTGAGGTCGCCCTCCTCCTCGATCTCGATGTTCTCCGAGGCGCGCGCGGTCAGCGTGGCGCCGTCGCGCAGCTTGAGGCGCAAGGGCTGCGACTGGCCGGCGTTCACGCCGTCACCCGGCACGTAGCCGATGCCGCCGTAGGCCGCCTCGAGCACCAGGTTGCCGGTCTGCAGCGGGCCCGAGGTCGGGAGCGCGTTGGTGATCGAGCCGCGCACCTTGATGCGCGTCTCGCCCGTCACGTCGATGCTGCCCAGGCGCGCGCTGCCCATCGAGGCCAGGAAGGCCGAGCCGATGTCGGTGCCGGCCACGGGTGCGGCCGTGACCGAGGCGTTGAAGGCATCGAGCGCGCTAAAGTTCACCGGCGCGCGGCGCAGCACCGTGATGGCGCTGTCGGTCACCACGATGTCGGAGCGCTCGGCCGAGGCCAGCGCCACCTTCATCTCGTCGGTCAGGTTGCGCGGATCGATGTTGGTCGGCACCACCACCGCGCCCTTGGTCTCGCCGATGGCGATGCCCGCCTGCAGCGTCACGTTGCGGCCCGACACGTTGGCGCTCTTGACCACCGGGTTGGTGTTGGTCACGTCCTTGAGCAGGCCCGCGCTGATCGAGATGCCCAGCTCGCGGTCGGTCCATGAGGACTTGGCCAGGATCGCGTCGCGCTCGGCGGTGCTGGCCTGGTAGCGGAAGCCGCTGTCGTAGCTGGCGCTGAAGCCGCCCACCTTCTCGTTGAGCGCGTGGTAGCTGGCGGTGCGCTCGGTCTCGAAGGCGGCAATGGCCGCCGCACTCTGTTGCGGCGTCTGGCCGGCCACGGTCAGGCCCTGCCGCTCGGCGGCCGAGGCCTGGTACTTGAAGGCCGGGTCGTAGGCGCTGGCATCGGGCTGCGTGCTGCGGATCTGCCAGTACAGCTTGTATTCCTGCGTCAGGCCCTGCTCGTAGGACTTCATGGCCTGCGCCTGGTTGGCCTTGTTCTCGTCCGTGCCGGCGCGCAGGCCCGAGGCGTCCCAGAAGGCCAGCAGCTCGTTCCAGGTGCGGGTGTCGACCGACTCGATCGGGTTGTTGTCGATGATCCGGCCCGGCGCCTTGAGCAGCACGTCGCCGCCGGTGGACACCACCGTGTCGACCAGCAGGTGGCCGGCGGTGTTGCCCGACCAGGCCTGCGTCTCGATGCCGATGTCGCCCTGGGCCGAGGCCCTGAGGCCGAACAGGCCGCGCTTGGAAATGTCGTCGCTGTAGCCGACGTTGACCTTGAGCGGCGCCGCGATGCCGCCGATGGCACCGTTCTGCGATGTCAGGTCGACCCGGTCGCCCTGGATCAGCGAGGTGGCGGCGTTGGCCGCCACGATGCTGCCGTCGGAGCGCAGCGTGACGCGGCCCTTGCCGTCGAGCGCGCTGCCGCCGGCCGTGACGCGGCCCACGTTCAGCGTGCCCACGGTCTGCTCGACGTTGACGTTGCCCTGTGCGGCCGCCGCATCCAGCTTGCCGCCGTTGACCGCCACCGCGATCGCGCGCGCCGGGTCGGCGTTGAGCGTGCCGCCCACGGTGCCGGTGGCGTTGAGCACGATGTCCTTGCCGGTCACCAGCGCCGTGTCGTTGAGCTGCACGATCGAACGGTCGGCCGTCGACACGCCCGCCACCGGCGTCACGCCGCTGCCGGCGTTGACGGTGGTGGTGCCGCTGCTGTTGCGGATCTCGCCCTTGAGCAGCACGTCGGCCGCCGAGTTGACCGTGACCTTGCCCTGGTCGTAGCCGCTGAACTCGATGTTGATCTTGTTGTCGGCGGTGAGCGTCTTGGTCGTGATGGTCGTGGTCGGCGTGGTCTCGGTGAACTTCTGGTGGTAGTTGCCCGCGATGCACAGCGTCCACCAGTTGCAGGTCGACCACTCGTCGGTCTTGACCCACAGCGAATCGCCGGTCTTGTGGGTCTGTGAGTTCTGGGTGTACGGGGTCCCGGTCTTGCCCGTGTCGGTGTACAGGTAGGTGCCGTTGTCCAGCCGGTAGCTGTCCAGGATGAAGGGGCCGGACTGGCTGACCACCTCGCCGGTCGGGCCGGTGCGCAGGCTGGACGAGCCGAAGAACTGCGCGCCCTTGTAGTGCCAGTAGCTGATGGTCGAGTTGTCGGTGCCCGTGGTCCAGGCGTAGCGCAGGCCGGTCTGCGGCGCGTAGGTGGTCGCGCGGCCACTGGTGGCCAGCGTGTCGACCACGTCGTTGCGCGTGACCACGCCGTTCTCGCGCTTGTAGACCGTGTGCGTCTTGGTCAGCTGGCTGCCGTTGCCGATGCCCTGGATGTCGGTGATGTCGATGATCCCGGCGATGCCGCGGCCGGTGCCGGTGCTGTCCTTGCCGGTGTCGAGCCTGTTGATCACCACCGACAGGCCGGTCGGGTTGTTGACCAGGATCTGGCCGTAGCCGTCGAGCGCGCGCAGCGTGCCCGCGCCGTTGGTCGAGGTGTTCATGATCTGGCCGTACACCTGGATGTAGCCGCCGCTGACCTGCGTGCCGTCGAGCTCGAAACGGTTGTTCACCACGTCGTAGCTGGCGCCGATGTTGCCGTAGTCCGACACCAGCTGGTACAGGCCGCCGGACACGGCCGTGCGCGTGGCCCAGTCGGCGGTGTTGCGGTCGGCCTTGGCAAAGTCCATGCCGACCTCGAGCCGCTTGAGCAGCGCGTCGTAGGTCACGACGCCCGCCGCCACCGTGTAGGTGGTGTAGCGCAGTGCATCCTTGGCCGCGCCGGTGGCGTTGTTGTAGGCCGTGACGGCGTTGTCCAGCGAGGTCTGCGACAGGCCGAAGAAGCTGGCCGTGCCGGTGAGCTTGGGCGCCGCCGGCAGGTCGATCTTCCAGTCCTGGATGCCGCTCTGCACCAGGCTGTTGATGTTGAGGTAGCGCGCGCTCAGGAACACGCTGCCGTTGGCCACGATGCCGCCGCCCAGCGGCGTGCCGTTGTCCTTGATCGAGGCCGGGTCGCCGCCCACGTGGAAGAAGTTGTCCACGTAGCTCTGCACGAAGTCGCCGTTGTCGGCCTTGATGTCCACCGTGCCGGCGCGGATGCTGCCGTTCGACAGGATGCTGCCCGCAGCGCTCTTCACCGTGACCGAGCCGCGCAGGTTGCTGATGTCGCCCGCCAGCTCGATGTTCGGCGCCGGTGCCAGCACGGTGGCGCCGGCCGCGTTCGCGTCGTAGGTGCTGGTGATGTTGATGGCCGGCTTGGGCGCGGCGCTGGTGTCGCGCGTCAGCACCTGCAGCGCGCTCGCGCCCGTGCCGGTGCTGTTGATGGCGTTGATGTCCGCGCCCGAGTTCACCAGCACGCCGTTGAAGCGCACCGTGCCGCCGTCGTCGCTGTTCACCGTCAGGTTCTTGAGCTTGAGGAAGTTGGGCGTGTTGTTGACGATGTCGATCTGCGCATCGCCCGGCGCGTTGAGCTGGCCCGTGCCTTCGAGCACGTCGCCCGAGGTCCGGATGTTGCCCAGCTTGACCGTGATGTCGTTGACCGTGATGAAGTCCGCGATCGGCCCGTTGGCCGGGGTGGTCGACTGCTGGCCCAGCGTGCTGTTGAGCTGCACCAGGTTGGTGGCGGCGCTGGTCTTCTGGCCGATCGAGGTGTCGAGCGCGGTGGCGGTCTGGTTCACCACCTGCACATAACCGGTGGTGGCGTTGGCGAACTTGCCGGCCTCGGTGTCGATGGTGACCGCGGCGCTGGCGATGCCGTTGCGCGCCGCATCCGCATTGCTGCGCGCGGTGTTGATCGCCGTGACCACGCCGTCCTGGCTGCCGTCGCTCTTCTTGAACGCGGTGGCCAGCGCCGCCTGGTTGGCGCTGATGGTGGCGTTGTTGCTCGCGATCTTGGTCGAGGCGGCATCGATGGCCGCGCTCTGCGTCGAGACGCTGGTCAGCAGCGTCTTGATCTCGCCGGCCCGGGCCAGGATGCTGGCCTGGCGGGTGTCGATCTCGGCCTGCTTGGCCATGTAGGCGGCCGAGCCGTAGGCCAGGGCCTGCATGTCGGTGCGCAGCCCGCCGATCTCGCCCAGCAGCCCGTCGATGACCGTGTTCTTCTGCGCGATGGTCGTCAGCGCGTTCGTGTTCAGCGTGCGGTTCTGCTGGATCGCCGCCAGCTGCGTCGCGTTGTCGCCGATCAGCGCCTGCGTCGCCACGTAGGTGGCGTTGCCGACGCTGAAGTTCGCCAGCGACTTGAGCTGGGTGTCGATGCCGGCGTTGGTCGTGGCCAGCGTGCCGGTGTGGGTGACGATGCTGCCGGCGCTGGTGCCGATCTGCGTGGCCGAGCCGATGGCCGCGGTGGTCGTCGCCTGGATCAGCTGGCCGCTGCCGGTCGCCTTGCCGGTCTCGCTCATCAGCTGCATCTGGTACTGCTTGATCTGCGTCTCGGCGATCTGGCGCGGGCTCGGGTTGTTCCACTGGCCCGGGTTGATCAGCGGCTGGCCCGTGGCCGGGTCCAGCTTGATCGTGCCGTCGGGGTTGGTCGCGCCGCTGGCCAGGCCGAGCTCGACCAGCTTGAACATCAGGAAGTTGATCTCGGCCTGGTAGGCGCCGCGCGCCACCTCGTCCGACGCGTACTGCGACATCAGGCTGCGCAGCTTCATGATGCGCTCCTGGATGTCGGCGCCGATGCCCTTGCCCAGCTCGACCGAGTAGGTCACGCCCTTGCTGGCGGTCGACTTCATGCGCCACAGCACCTGCTTGCCGACCTCCACGTACTTGGCCGGATCGGTGGTCGGGTTGCCGGCCGTGTCCACGAACTGGCCCAGCTCGTTGGTCTGGAAGACCTTGGCATACACCGGTGCCGAGACCGGGTTGCCGGCCGCGTCGATGAGTTCGATCTCGAAGGTCAGCGAGGCGCGGCGGTTGATGCCGGTCATGGCGATGCCGTCGACGTGCACCACGGCGCTTCCCGTCGAGCGGGTCGAGCCGCCGATCACGTCGAAGGACACGTCGCCGCCGCCGAACAGGTTGCTGATGCCGCTCGCGATGGCGGCCAGCGCCTCACGGTAGAGGTCCTTGCCGATGCCCTTGGCATTGACGCTGACGATGCCCTTGTCGGCATACAGCGCGATGTCCTCGGCCGACTCGACCTTGCTGCCGGTGGCCAGGCTCACGCGTGCATTGCTGTTCACGTTGGCCTGCGCATCGGGGTCGGTGGTGATCGGGATCGCGGTCTTGTTCCAGAGGTTGACCGCCGCGTTGGCGTCGATGCGCGTGCGCGTGCCGTCGTAGCCCTGGCCGCCCGAGAGCATCACCGAGCCGTCGTCGGCGCGCAGCAGCGCGTTGGTGTCGACGATGGCCTGGTTGTTGCCGTTGTAGACCGCATAGGCGCGGCCCGAGGGCGCGCCCGCCAGGCCGTAGACGTTGGCCTGGGCCCGCGCGTCGAGCGCCACGGTGGCGTGCGCGCCGGCATTGATGTCGCCGTTGTCGCTGGTCACGCTCGCACCGTCGCCGAAGGAGACGGTGGCGTCGGCTCGGTTCACGTTCACGTTCGAGACCGAACGCGCCACCGAGATCAGGCCGCCCGAATCGAGCCGCACCTTGTCGCGCGCCACGATGTCATTGAAGGCGTCCATGTCCAGCCGCGCGGTGCCGGCCGAAGGCAGCAGCGCATGCACCTTGGCACCGGCGCCGATCGCGGCGGTGGTGATGTGCGAGATGTCGGTCTGGCTCGAGGCCGCGGGCAGGTCGATCACGCCGCCCGAGCCCGAGTCGACGTTGAAGCCTGCCGTGTCGCCGTTGCTGGAACCGATCCAGTCCTTGCGGCTGCTGTTGCTGGCGCTGAGCTTGATCTCGTTGGCCGAGACCACGCCGTTGTCGCCGATCGCGGCCGTGACCGTGCTGTTCACCGTGTTCACCGCCTTGGCGCCGCTCGCGCCCACCACCGAGGCGTTGACGCTGTTGACGGTGGCGTTGTAGTCGGTGGTGTGGCGCGCATCGAGCGAAACCTTCTTCGCCGCGATGCGGTGCGAGCCGTCGCCGCTGCCGGTGGTGGCCTGCGTGAGACTGGTGCCGGCGGTGGTGGCGGTCGCGGCCGAGCCCGCGATCAGGCCGCCGCTGCCCGAGATGGCGTTGGCGCGGTTGGTGTCGGTGCCGTCGGCGCTGAGCGCGAGCTGCGCCATCAACGTGGTGTTGGCGACCGGGGCCGCGACCTGGACGTTGTCGCCCAGCGTGGCCTGCGTCACCGTGTTCGAGGTGGCGCGCGCGTCGTTGAAGCCCGCCGCCACGATGCCGCCCGCGAAGCCCGAGGCATCGGCCTGCTGGCGCGTGTTGTTGAGCGCGTTCACCGCCGCCGTGCCGGTCAGCGTGAGCGTACTGCCGTCGCCCACGCGGCTGTTGACGCGGCTGTCGGTGTCGGCATGGGCCGAGGTCGCGGTGAGGCCGGCGAACAGCGCGCCCGAGGCGCCGGTGGCGTTGGCCGACACGTTCGGCCCGCTGCCCGCGAGCTGCTGCGCGGCCGAGACCGTGAGGTTGCGCCCGCTCAGTTGCGTGCCGCTGCCCAGGTAGGCGTCGACGCGCGAGACCGCCTCGGCCGTGGCCACCGCGGCGCCCGCGGCGGCCGTGAAGCTCAGGTTCACGCCCAGCGATTCGGCCTGCGCGCGGGTCTTGCCCGTGGCTGCGATGCGTGCGTCCTCGGCCAGCCGGATGTCGCCGCCGCTGACGAAGGCGCTGACTTCGGGCGTGGCCTTGGCCGTCGCCACCGAGCCGCTCAGCGCCAGGCCCAGGCCGGCCGCGGCCGCCACCGCATGGCTCTGGGCCTGCACGTCGGATGCCGCCTCGACCGTCAGCGCGCGCACCGCGTCGCCGGTGGCTGCGCCGATCTGCGCGCCGCTGCCGATCGAGGCGCTGGTCGAGCCGTCGATGACGCTGCGGGCGATCGATGCGCCGGCCACGTAGGCGCCGACGCTGGCGCCGTAGGCTTCGGCATCGAGCGAACGCGTGTCGGTGGCGTTCACCAGCACCTCGTCGGCCTTGTGGATGGTCAGGTTGTTGCCGATGGCCGCGCGGGTCACGCTGTCGTCGGCCAGGCTGGCGTAGGCCGCGTTGAGCGCGACCACGCCGCCGGTGCCGGCGAAGCCCAGGGCCTGCGCCTTCTCGGCCAGCGAGGCCGTCACCCGCAGGTCGCCGCCCGCGCTGACCGTCACGTTGTTGCCCACCAGTGCCTGGTTGGCGAGTTGGAAGTTGGCGATGCCCACGCCGGCCCCGAGGCCCAGCGCGCCGACCGACACCGCGCCGGTCTTCATGCCGAAGTCCAGCGTGCCGTGCGCGTTCACGCCCACGTCGCGGCCGGCCACGAGCACCGCGCCGTCGCCCACCTGCGCCGCGTTGCCCGAAGGCTGCGGCGCGCTCAGCGAAGAAGAGATGCTCACGGCCGAGCGCTTGCTCTGCGCGGTGGCCGCGATGTCGCGGGTGCGCGCGTCGTCCGATGCGGCCAGCATGCGGCCCACCGTGTCGTCGCTGGCCTGCGCATCGGCTTCCTGGTTCACGTTGCGCGGGTTGCCCGCGTGCGAGAGCTGGTCGGTCGCGTCCTGGCTCAGCGCCTCGCCGATGCCGTAGACCGCGATGCCGCCGGCCAGGCCCACCAGGCCGCCCGCGCCGCTGACCACCGTGGTCGTGTAGTCCTGGCGGCTCAGCGCGTTGACGCCGATGTCGCGCGCGGCCGTCACCTTCGCATTGCTGCCGATCGAGGCCGTGGTGCGGTTGTTCACCGTGCCCACGTCCACCGCGCCGGCCAGCGCGCCCGCGCCCAGCGCCAGCGAGCCGGTGACCACCTGCGAGCGCAGCTGGTTGCGCGCGCTGACGTTCACGTCCTGCGCGGCGTTGGCGCCGGCGTTGGCCTGGTTGATCTTTGCGTCGTTGCCGATCGAGGCCTGGGTGTCGGAGCGCACCGACTCGACCGAGATCGCGCCCGAGATGCCCGCATAGAGACCGGCCGCGCCGCTGGCGACCACGGTGAACAGGTCTTCCGAGGAGGTGGCCTGCACCTGCACGCCACGCGCATCGGCGATGGTCGCATCCTCGTCGCGGCCGCTGAAGGCCGTCATGTCGTTGCCCGTGCCCTTGCCCAGCGCGTTCACCGTCACGCCGTCGCCGATGCCGGCCTGGGTGGTCTTGGTGAGGCTGCTCACGCCCACGGCCGCACCCACGCCGGCCGCGCCAATGCCCGCTGCCGCCGCGCCCGCGACCATGTCGGTCTGGGTGTCGTCGCGTGCCGCCACGCGCACGTTGCCGCTCGCGTCGATGCGGGTCGTGCCCGCGCCCACCAGCGCCTGCGTGGTGTTGGCGATGGACACCACCGCCACCGAGCCCGCCACCGCGACCGTGCCGGCCGCCGACAGGCCCACGCCCATGTCGAGCACCTGGGTCTGGCCCTCGGCCAGCACCTGCACGTCGCGCGCGGCCTTGACCTGCGCGCCCGAGGCGATGGCCGCCTGCGTGGTGTTCTTGCTCACGAACACGTCGGCGCCCGCCCCCACGGCCACCGCGCCCGCGCCCGAGGCCGCACCGGCCAGGCCCAGGTGGAACTGCTCGTTGCCGGCCGCGACGCGCACCGATTGCGCGGCGTCGGCCACGTCGGCCGTCTGGTTGATCTTCGCGCCGGCGCCGATCTGCGCGCGCGTGTCGGTGTCGACGGTGGACACGTTGGCGCCCAGCGTGATCGCCGCGGCGCCCGCGCCCGCGCCCGTGACCGCATAGGCCTTGACGCTGTCGCTGTTGGTGGCCGTCACGCCCAGGCCCTGCAGGGCCTCGGTGCGCGCGGTGGCGCTGCGCTGCTGCGTGAGCGCCTTGAAGGCGTCGCGCCCGCCGATGCCGTTGCCCTGGGCGTCGGTCGGCGCCAGGCCGCCCTTGGTCACGCGGCCGTCGCCGGTGATCGCGCCGCCGTAGGCGATGTCGTAGTGGCCGGTGGCGGCCTGCAGCGCCGTGCCGTAGCCCAGCGCCTGCACGTTGGCGTTCTCGCCGATGCGCGCCAGCGTGGTCTTGTCGAGCACCACCACGCCGGCCGCCGCGCCCACCGCGGCCGAGCCGCCGGCCGCCGCGCTGCCCGCGATCAGGTCGACGGCGGTGCGGCCGTCGGCCGCCACCAGCGCGTTGCCGCGCGCGCGCAGCGTGGCGCCGTCGCCGATGCGCGCCTCGGTGTCGGTCTTGAGCGTGAAGACCGCGGCCGAGCCGGCCAGGCCGGCCGAACCGCCGGCGCCGAAGCCGATGCTGCTCAGGCGCAGGTCTTCCTGCGAATTGGCCTTGACCGTGAGGTTCTGGCCGGCCTCGACCCAAGCGTTGCCGCCGATCCAGGCCTGCGTGGTCTTCGACAGCACGCCCACGTCGCCCGCGGCACCGCCGCCGACGGAGCCGCCGCCGCCCGCGCCCGCCACCACGTCGAACACCGTGGTGTCGTCGCTCGCGGACACGGCCACGCTCTGCTGGCCGGGCGTCGCGCCCTTGTTGAGCTGCACGCCGTCGCCCAGGTAGGCCTGGGTCTGCGCGTTGAGCACGTTGACGATGGCCGAGCCGCCCACCGCGACCGAGCCCGCGCCCGCGGCGCCGACGGCGAAGGTCTTGAGGTCTTCCGATGCCGCGGCCGCGACGCGGGCCGCGCCGTCGACGCGGGCCTGCACACCCTTGCCGACGAAGGCACGGGTCTCGTTCTCGATCGTGTGCACGGCCGCGGCCACGCCCACGCCGACCGAGCCGCCCACCGCCACGCCGCTCACGATGTCGAACACCGACAGCGCGTTCTTCGCATCGAGCGAGAGATTGCCGCCGGTCTGCACTTTGGTGGCCGCCGAGTCGGCGATGTAGGCCTGTGCCGTGTTCTTGGTGGTCAGCACGTTGGCCACCCCGGCCACGGCCACGTTGCCGCCGGCCGCGCCGCTGAAGCCGATCAGGTTCACGTCCTGCAAGTTCGTCGCGCCCAGGCGGATGCCGCCCGCGCCGTTCACGTCGGCCCCGGTGCCGATGTGGGCGCTGGTGTCGTTGTGGCTTGAGACCACCGCGCTCGACACGCCCACGCCGACCTTGCCGCCCAGCGCCGCCGCCGCGGCCAGCGAGGTGGCGCCGGTGTCGTTGAGGCTGGTCAGCGCGACCTCGCCGGTGGTGACGACCTTGGCGCCGTTGCCGATCGCGGCCTCGGTGGTGTCGGTGAACACGTTGACCGCGAAGGCGCCGGCCACCGAGACGTTGTCGCCGGCCGCGCCGGACACGGCCTCGGTGTAGTAGTTGGTGCCGCCGATCAGCGGGCCGCTGGTGAGGCGGTCGGGCAGGTTCTTGATGTCGTCCACGCCCGAGACCTGCAGCGACACGCCGGGCGTGCTGACCTTCAGGTTCTGCGCGTTGAGCGACAGGCTGGCCGCATCGACCTGCGCGTTGTCGCCCAGCGTGGCCTTGTACTGGTTGTTCGAGACCACGGTGGCCACCGAGGCGCCCACGCCCACGGTGCCGGCCTTGGCCGCGGCCCAGGCCTTGGCGCCCAGCAGGCTGGTGTTGGTCGCGTCGAGCCGGATGTTGCCGGCCTGGTCGATGCGCGCGTTGGCGCCGATCGAGGCCAGCGTCTGCGCGTTCGACACCGCGACCGCGAAGGCCCCGGCCACGCCGACCTTGCTGGCGCCGGCGCCGGCCACGCCCTCGGCCGCGAGCTTGCGGGCGAAGGCCGGCGAGGTGTTCTGCGTCGAGGCGGCGGTGACCGACAGGTCGCCCACCTTGGTGACGTGCGTGTTGTCGGCCAGCGAGGCCACGGTGCTGTTGTTGGCGATGCTGATGCCCACGCCCACGGCCACGCCGACCTGCGTCTTGGCATCGACCGCATCGCCCGCGCCGCGCGCACTGAAGTTGCTGTCGTTGTTCGCGGCCACGCTCATGGCGCCGCCCGCGGCCAGTGTGCGGCCGCCGGTCACGGCGGCCTGCACGTCGTCGTCGAGCACGTTCACGCCCACGGCCGCCGCGATCGCGACCTTGCCGCCGCCCTGCGTGCCCTGGTTGGTCTGGCTGTTCTGGTTGTTGGCGAGCGTCTTGCTGCTGGTCGCGCTGTCGGCCTGCGCCTTGTTGTCGTCGTAGGTCTTCGAAGCCTGCGAGCCGCCGGCGCTGGCCGTGGCGTCGGCCGTGTAGGCGCGCGTGGCGCTGGCCGTGAGTGCGAGCTTGCCGCCGGCCGACAGGTCGCGGTCGAGCACGGCCTGGGTCTGGCTGTTGCTGGTGATCACGCCCGCGGCCGCGCCGATCGCGGCGGTGCCGGACTTGGCCTCGCCCTTCGCGGTGGCGGTGTGGGTGCCGCTGCTGGTGGCCTGCAGCGCCACGTCGCCGCTGGCCGCGACGCCCGCGCCGGACTGGATCAGCGCCTGCGTGCTCTGGTTGAGCGTGGTCACGGCCACGGCCGCATCGAAGGCCAGCTTGCCGCCGGCCGCGCCCGAGGTGGCCTGGGTGTCGCTGTCGACGGCCGTGGTGGCCGCGACGGCGAGGTCGCGCGCGCCCGTCAGGCCCGCGTTGGTGCCCAGGCGTGCCACCGCGGCCGCATCGATCAGGTTGAGCGCCACCGAGACGCCCACGCCCACGCTGCCGCCCGAGGCGCCGCCGGTGGTGGTCGGCAGCGCCTGGGCCACGGCCTTCACCCGGTCTTCGGCCGTGAGCGACACGTCGCCGCCGCCGGCCTGCAGGGTGGCGCGCTCGCCCACCAGCGCCTGGCTCGCGGTGTTCGCGAGGTTGAGCGCCAGCGAGGCCGCGATGCCGACCTTGCTGCCGCCCGCGCCCGATTCGGCCTTGGCCTCGATGTCGTGCTGGCGGTCGCCGGCCACGTCGGTCATGGTGGCGCCGACCGCGATGCCCTTGGCGCGCACCGTCGCGTCGTTGCCGATGCCGGCCAGCGTGGCCGACTTCACCTGGTTGACCGAGGCCGCGGCGCCGATGCCCACCTGCGCGGTCTTGCCGACCGCCGTGCCGTCGGACTTGGCGCTGGCATCGGTCTGGCCGCTGGCGGCCAGTTCGAAGGCGCCGGTGGTCGACACCGTGCGGTTCGCGGCCACCGAGGCCGTGGTGTTGGCGTCGATCACGTTGACCGCCACCGCGGCCGCCACCGACACCTTGCCTTCGCTCGACGCCGCCGAGGCCTTGCCGCCGGCCGCGTTGCCGGTGGCCGTCTGCTGCTTCGCGCTGCCGACCTTGGCCTGGGTCTGCTGGGTCTTGCCGTAGGCGAGCTGGTTGTCGACCTTGTCGTCGACCGTGGCGTCCTCGACCTTCTTGCCGTCGGCACCGGTCTTGCCGGCTTCGTCGTCGGACTTGCCGCCCTTGGAACTGGCGGTGGCCGTGGTCGTGTGCCGGGACGAGGCCGTGGCCTTGAAGCGCACGTCGCCGGTCGCGTCGAGGATGTCGCGCTCGGTGGTCGCGCTGGTCACATCATTGACCAGCGCGATGCCGACCGCCGCGCCGATGGCCGCGCTCTCGCCCACGGCGCTGCCCTTGGCGGCGGTGGTCGTGACGTTGCGCTGCGTGGCCGAGACGCTGACCGCGCCCGTGTTCTGCAGCGCCGCGCCCGTGCCCAGGCGCGCGCTGGTGGTGTTGTTGAGCATCGCCAGTGCGAGCGCGGGCGTGATCGCCACGCCGCCGGCCGAGCCGGCTTCGGCTTCGGTCGCGGCCTTGTGCGCGGCCTTGGCGTCCAGCGACACCGCCCCGCTGCCCGCGAGCGTGGCGCCGTCGGCGATCTCGGCCGTGCTCTGGTTGCCCGTGATGTTCACCGCCACCGAAGCGCCGATGCCCACCTTGCCGCCGCTCGCGCCCTTGTCCACCGGCACGGCCTTGGCCGTGATGTCGGTGTTGTTCTCGGCCGCCAGCGCCACCGCGCCCGTGCCCGCATCGACGTTGGCGCCGCTGCGCACCGCGGCATCGCTGCGCGTGTCGACCAGGTTCAGCGCCAGCGAGCCGGCGATGCCGACCTTGCTGCCGCCCGCGCCCGAAGCGGCCTCGGTCTGCACGGTGTGGGTGCTGTCGCCCGCCACGTCGGTCATGCCGGCGGACAGCGAGAGACCGTTGGAGCGGACCACGGCGCCGCCGCCGACGATCGCGTCGGCCACCGAGGCCACCTTGTTGACCGACACCGCGGCACCGATGCCGACCTGCGTCGTGCTGCCTGCGGTCTTGCCATCGGCATCGGCCTGGGGCAGCGCGCTGCCGTCGCTCACGACCTTGGCGTCGGTGTTGTTCGAGGCGGAAAGCGTCAGGGCGCCCGCCGATGTCACGTCGACCGGCAGCTCGGCGCGCGCGGTCGCGTTCTGCAGGTTGACGCCGACGGCCGCGGCCACCGAGATCTTGCCTTCGCTGGTGCTGGCTGAGCCCTGGCCGTCCTTCTGCGCCTGCACGGCGTTGCCGGTCGAAGCCTGCTGCTTGCTGTCGCCCACCTTGTTGGCCGACTGCTTGTTCTTGCCCAGCGCAAGCTGCTTGCCGATCTTGTCGTCGACGCTCGCGTCCTCGCCGCCGCCGGCCGCACCGGCGTCGTCGGCCTGGTGGCCGCCGCTCGCGCTGGCCGTGGCCGAGACCTCGCTCGCGGACGCGCCCTGGGCCTTGAACGTGACCTGGCCCTTGCCCGCGCCCGAGGCGCCGTTCGCGACGATCGCGCGCGCCGTCGTGGCTTCGACCAGGTCGTCGACCAGCGCCACCGCCACGGCCGCGCCGATCGCGGCCTTGCCGCCGACCGCGCTGCCCTTGGCCGTGGTCCGGGTGGTGGCCGATTGCGCGGCGTTCAGCAGCAGGTCGCCGCCGAGCGTCAGCGGCAGCTTGCTGCTCGCGCCCAGGCTGGCCTGCGTCGTGTTGTTGGCGATCGAGACCGCGACCGAGGGCGTGATCGAGATGCCGCCTTCGGAGCCGGCTTCGGCTTCGGTCGTCACCGCATGGGTGCCGCCCGCGTCGAGCGCCACGTCGCGCGCGCCCTGCAGCTGCGCACCGTCGGCCAGCTGGGCCAGCGTGCGCGTGCCCACCACATTGACCGCCACCGAGGCGCCGATGCCGACCTTGTCGCCGCTCGCCCCGCTGGCTGCGGGCGTGGCCTTGGCCGTGCTCGCGCTGGCGTTGCGCGCCGTCAGCGCCACGTCGCCGCCCGCCCCGGCGAGCGTCACGTTGGCGCCGCCGCGCAGCGCGGCGGCGGTGGCGCTGTCGATGGCGTTCACGGCCAGCGCGCCGGCCACGCCGACGTTGCTCGCACCCGCGCCGGACACGGCCGTCGTGGTGAAGCTGTTGACCGGCGCCGCGGCCGCCATCGAGGCGCTGGCGGACACGCTGCCGGCCTGCAGCGTCTGGGCGATCGCTGCCTCGTTGCTGAGTTGTGCGAGGTTGATGGCCACGGCGGCGGCCACGCCGGTGGCGCTGTTCGTGGCGCTGCTGTCGGCAGCGACCACCACCGTGTTGCCCTCTTCGCTGCGCAGGCCCACCGCGCCCGCGACCTTGGCGGCCTGGCCCGAGGCGAGCAGGGCCTGCGTGTGGCTGCTGAGGTCGCTCACCGCGACCGCGCCCGCGACCTTGATGCCCTCGCCCGGCGCGCTGTCGGCGGTGCTGGCGTTGTCCTTGTACTTGGCCAGCGTCTGGCTGCCCTGGCTGCTGCCGCTGTCGTCCTTCTCGGCACCCTGGCTCGCGGCCTTGGCCGTGACCGTCGCGGTGTTGCGCGAGGCGGCCGACAGGTCGAGCGCGCCCGCGGTGATCGCGGCTTGGCCGTCGATCACGGCCGAGGTCGTGCTGTCGATCACGCTCACGGCCACCGCGGCGCCCGCGGCGTTGTTGCCGGCGGCGGCCGCATCGGCCACCGAGGTGGTGCTGACCGTGTTGACGGCCGCGAGGCCGAGCTTGCCGGTCACGGCCGCGGTGCTGGTGTCGGTCACGCGCACCTGGGCCAGGCTGGTCACGTCGGACACGGCCACGGCCGCATCGCCGGCCTTGTTGGCCAGCGCCGAGGTGGGCGTGGCGTTGGTGCTCACGCTGGTGGTGGCGCCCAGCAGCGCATCGCCGCCGACCGTGAGCTGGCTGCTGCCGCCCACGTTCACCGTGGCGCGCGCATCCACGCGCTGCACGCTGGCCGCGATCGGCGTGGTGAAGGTGGAGGTGGCGACCGTGGTCGTCGCCTGCGCCGTGAGGTTCTCCAACGTGCGCAGCTGGCTGCCCTGGATGTCGATGCTGGCCGCGGCTTCGGCCTTGGCCAGGCCGCTGGTCACGGCCAGCGAGGCGTCGGTCAGCGTCGACGTGGCCGACAGCTCGATGCTGGTCGCGAGCATCTGCGCGCCGTCGAGGTTGATCGCCGCCTTGCCGCCCTGGGTCTGGCTGGCGATGATCCGGATCCGGCCTTCCTGCTCGACGATGCCGGTGGCCACCGAGAGCCCGTTGGCATTGACCACGTCGCTGAAGTCGGGCGCGGTGCCCAGGAAGCGCGCGCCGCTGTAGATCGCGCCGCGCACGTTGATCGCGCCGGCGCTCAGCACCACGCCGTTGATTGCGTTGACGCGCCCCAGGATCGAGACCGTGCCGTCGGCGTTGAGCGGCGCGGTGCCGTTGAGCAGCTGCTGCACGTAGTTGGCATTCGGCCCGTTAGCGCCGAAGAAGCCCTGCACGAAGGCCGCGGTGGGCGTGCTCACGTTGAGCGAGCCCACGTTGACCACGCCGCCCGCGCCCACCACCAGGCCGTAGGGGTTGGCGAACCAGACGTTGCCGCCGATGCGGCCGTCCTTGATGCCGTTGAGCACGCCGTTGATGTCGGTGCGCGCGTCGCGCACGATGTTGATCAGGTTGGTCGCGCCCGTGGGCACGTGCAGGTTGGCGATGTTCCCCGCGTCCACGCTGAAGCGGCTGAAGGAGTTGAAGGCGTTGCCGCCGTTGACCGTGGTGGTCGTGATGTTGACGGCGTTGACCGAGGGCTGGCTCAACTGGGTGTTGGTGCGCCCGTCGATCACGATGCCGTCCAGCGGCCCCGCCATGGCCGGCGGCATCACGCCGGCCGCGCTGCCCAGCGTGGCGGCCAGCAGCGCGGCCAGGCGCTTGCGGCCGATGCCGCCCTTGCTGCGGCCCTTGGCGTTTTCCGCCACCGCCACCCACATGCTGAGCGCCTCGTTCCAGACAATACGGTAGACGCGGTTCATCGACGAGTGGCTGTGCATGGGGGATGTCTCCAGGAGGCACGACCGACGGACCGCGCCGAAAGCAAGCGTTACCTTTGCGGAAACAAAGGTAAAAAGATCCCCTAGATGTAACCTTTTTCTAACAAAAGCACAATCTGGGCGCTTCTGTTGTTACGCATCCGGGCCATCCAGGCCCCGGATTTGGCGCGGCACTACAACAATCGGCCCCTTTTGAACGCCAAAAAGCCCACGGCCTCTTGCGAAACCGTGGGCTCCTGGGCCCCAAGGGCGGCGCGGGCCTCAGCGCACCATGCAGGGCCGCTTGTTGTCGAAGCGCCAGCCCGGGACCAGGTACTGCATGGCCAGCGCATCGTCGCGCGCGCCCAGGCCGTGCTGCAGGTACAGCCGGTGCGCCTTCTCGACTTCGTCCATGTCGAGCTCCACGCCCAGGCCGCCCTGCTGCGGCACCTGCACGTAGCCGCCTTGGATCTGCAGCGGCGCCTTGGTGAGGCGCTGGCCGTCCTGCCAGATCCAGTGGGTGTCGATGGCCGTGACCTGGCCCGGCGCCGCCGCGGCCACGTGGGTGAACATCGCGAGCGAGACGTCGAAGTGGTTGTTCGAGTGCGAGCCCCAGGTCAGGCCCCAGGCCTGGCACAGCTGCGCCACGCGCACCGAGCCCTGCATCGTCCAGAAGTGCGGGTCGGCCAGCGGGATGTCGACCGACTGCAGCGACAGGCTGTGCACCATCTCGCGCCAGTCGGTGGCCACCATGTTGGTGGCGGTGGGCAGGCCGGTGGCGCGGCGGAACTCGGCCATCACCTCGCGGCCCGAGAACACGCCTTCGGCGCCGCAGGGGTCTTCGGCGTAGGCCATCACACCGTGCAGGTCGCGCGTGAGGCGGATCGCATCCTTCAACAGCCAGCCGCCGTTGGGGTCGAGCGTGACGCGCGCCTGCGGGAAGCGCGCGTGCAGCGCACGGATCGCCTCGACCTCCTCCTCGCCGCGCAGCACGCCGCCCTTGAGCTTGAAGTCGGTGAAGCCGTAGCGCGCATGGCTGGCCTCGGCCAGGCGCACGATGGCCTCGGGTGTCATGGCCTCTTCGTGGCGCAGGCGGAACCAGTCGTTGTCGGCCTCCGGTTCGCTGCGGTAGGCCAGGTCGGTCTTGGTGCGGTCGCCGACGTAGAACAGGTAGCCCAGCATCTGCACCGCGTCGCGCTGCTGGCCTTCGCCGAGCAGCGCCGCCACCGGCACCTCGAGGTGCTGGCCCAGCAGGTCGAGCAGCGCGGCTTCGGCCGCCGTGACCGCGTGGATCGCGACGCGCAGGTCGAAGGTCTGCGTGCCGCGCCCGCCGCTGTCGCGGTCGGCGAAGCGTGCGCGCATCGCATTGAGCACCGCGTTGTGGCGGCCGATGGGCTGGCCCACGATCAGGCCGCGCGCGTCTTCCAGCGTCTGGCGGATCTTCTCGCCGCCGGGCACCTCGCCCACGCCGGTGCGGCCCGCGCTGTCCTTCAGGATCAGCAGGTTGCGCGTGAAGAAGGGGCCGTGCGCGCCGCTCAGGTTCATGAGCATGCCGTCGTGGCCGGCCACCGGCACCACGCGCAACTCGGTGACGACGGGGGTCGTCATTGCGGCGGCCTGACCGCCTGGCGCGCGAGCAGCTTCCAGCCGCCGCCCTGCTTCTGCCAGACCTGGAGGATCTTGATCGCGACCTTGCCCGGCTTGCCCCCGTCGAGGGTGTCGGCCGTGAGCGTGTGCCGCACGATCGCCGCATCGCCGGCCACCTTGACGCTCTGCTCGGTGATCGCGATGGTGACGAAGTCCGAGGCGCCGCTCATCAGGTCGGCGATGAAGCTGGCCTTGGTATCGACCTTGCCGCCCGAATGGCCGTAGCTCAGGTCCTCGGCCACCAGCGCGTCGAGCGCGGCGGGTGTGGGGTCGATCATGGCCACGCGCAGCTTCTCCGCGGCGGCGGCCACGGCCGGGGCATCGGTCGTGCCGCCGCCGGAGGTCAGGCCGGCACAGCCGGCCAATGCCACCGAGGCCGCGGCCATGAGGAAGGCTTTCTTCAACAGCATGCTTGTCTCCGTTCTTGTTCTGTCGGATCGTGCACCGGCTGCTTACTGCTTGCCGAGCTTGTCGATCAGGCTCTTCAAGATTTGCATCTCGTCGGGTTTCAGGTCCGTCAGCGGTGCGCGCACCGGGCCCGCATCGTGGCCCACGATCTTCGCGCCGGCCTTGACGATGCTCACCGCATAGCCCGGCACGCGGTTGCGCAGCTCGAGATAGGGCATGAAGAAGGTCTTGAGCAGGTGGTGCTGGGTCGGCAGGTCGTCGGCGGCGACGGCCTTGTAGAAGTCCATCGCGGTCTTCGGGATGAAGTTGAAGACGGCCGACGAATACACCGGCGTGCCCAGCGCCTTGTAGGCCGCGGCATAGACCTCGGCCGTGGGCAGGCCGCCCAGGTAGGCGAAGCGGTCGCCCATGCGCTGGTAGATCGCGACCATGGCCTCGATGTCGCCCACGCCGTCCTTGAAGCCCACCAGGTTCGGGTTGCGCTCGGCCAGGCCGGCCAGGGTCTCGGGCTTGAGGCGGCTGGTGGCGCGGTTGTAGACGATCACGCCGAACTTCACGCTCTTGCACACCGCTTCGACATGCGCCGCCAGGCCTTCCTGGCCGGCTTCGGTCAGGTAGTGCGGCAGCAGCAGGATGCCGTGCGCGCCGGCCTTCTCGGCCGCCTGCGCGCACTGGATCGCGAAGCGCGTCGGGCCGCCCGCGCCCGCGATGATCGGCACCACGCCGCGGCAGGTGTCGACCGCGGTCTGCACGATGCCCGGGTACTCGTCGCCGGTCAGCGAGAAGAATTCACCCGTGCCGCCGGCCGCGAACAGCGCGCTCGCGCCGTAGGGCGCCAGCCATTCGAGGCGCTTCTCGTAACCCTTCTTGTGGAAGTCGCCGTTGGCGTCGAAGTCGGTCAGCGGGAAGGAGAGCAGGCCGGAGCCCATGATGGATTTGAGTTCTTGGGGGTTCATCGAAGCACCATGAAGAAAAGTTGATGAGAGAAAAAAAGAAGAAGCCAACGCCTCTGTTCGTGAACAACCGCGGAACCGGCTCCGCCGGGCCGCTGGTTGTGCCCCCGGAGGGGGGAAGGCGCCCGTGACACGAAGTGCGCGAAGCCCTGGGGGGCTAGTCCAGCTTGATGTCGGCCGCCTTGACCACCGCCGCCCAGCGCGCCCGTTCCTTGTTGAAGAACTGCTCCTCCTCGGCCGGCGCCATGGTCACGACCTCGGCGCCCTGCCCGGCCAGCCGCGAGCGGATGTCGGCCGAGCGGATCACGGTGATCAGCTCCTTGTTGAGGCGCTGGATGATCGCGTCGGGCGTGCCCTTCGCGACCCGCACGCCCTGCCAGGTGCCCGACTCGTAGCCCGGCACGCCCTGCTCGGCGATGGTGGGCACGTCGCCGATCAGCGGCATGCGCGTGGCCTTGGACACCGCCAGCACCTTGAGCCGGCCGGCCTGCACCTGCGGCAAGGTGGCCAGCATGCCGTTCATCAGCACGTTGGTCTGGCCCGACACCGTGTCCTGCACCGCCTGCACGCCGCCCTTGTAGGGCACGTAGGTCCACTTGGCGCCGCTGGCGCGCTCGAGCGCCACGCCGGCCAGGTGCGGCGCGCTGCCGGTGGCCGTGACCGCGAAGTTGAGGTCGCTGGTCTTCGACAGCGCGACCAGTTCCTTGAGGTTGTTGGCCTTGACCGAGGGATGCACCACCAGCAGGTGCGGCGAATAGGCCAGCATGGTCACGCCGCGCAGGTCGGTCGAGGGGTCGAAGGACAGCCGGGTGTAGACCGAGGGGCTGATCGCGAGCGCGCCCACGTCGCACAGCAGCAGCGTGTAGCCGTCGGGCGCCGACTTGGCGACGAAGTCCGCGCCGAGGTTGCCGTTGGCGCCGGGCTTGTTCTCGACGATCACGCTCTGCTTCAGGGCCTCCGACAGCGGCTGGCTGATGGCGCGCGCAATGATGTCCGACGACCCGCCCGGCGGGTACGGCACGATGATCTTGATCGGCCTGGAAGGCCAGCCGGCCTGCGCGCTGGCGGCCAGGGGCAGGCCCAGGGAAAGTGCGGCAAGGGAGGCGGCGCCCAGCAGGCGGCGGCGATGGGAAAGCATGGTGGTCTGTCTCCTGTCGGTGAAATCTTCCCTGCACCGTGAACCGGCGAAGTGGTCAGTCATCGTACAACTTAAGAAATGACTTGTCCAGCCTTGTCCCGCACGATGCACGGGATCGCGCGGCCTCAGCCGCGCGCTGGTGGGGTGGCCGCCGCCGCGTCCTGCGCGGCGCGCTGCGCCGCTTCTTCCTGCGCGATGCGCAACCGCTCGCGGCTGTTGGTCAGGTGGATGCGCATCGCCGCCCGCGCCGACTCGGGGTCGCGCCGAGCGATGGCCGCGTAGATCTCTTCATGCTCGCGGTTGACGCGGCTCAGGTAGGCCCCGTTGCGGTCCAGCGTGCGGATGGCGTTGATGCGGGTGCGCGGGATGATCGTGGTGCCCAGGTGGCTCATGATGTCCGCGAAATAGGGGTTGCCGGTCGACTGTGCGATCTGCAGGTGGAAGCGGAAGTCCGGCGCCACGGTGTCGCCGGCCACCGCCACGTTGCGCTCGAAGTCGTCGAGCGCCTGGCGCATCACCTGCAACTGTTCCTCGGTGCGGCGGCTGGCGGCCAGGCCGGCGGATTCGGTCTCGAGGCTGATGCGCAATTCGAGCACCGCCAGCACGTCGACCGAGGTCGCGATGTCGCCCGCGTCGAGCCGGAACACGCTGCCCGCGCGCGGCTGCAGCACGAAGGTGCCGATGCCGTGGTGGGTCTCGACCAGGCCCGCGGCCTGCAGCTTCGACAGGGCCTCGCGCACCACGGTGCGGCTCACGCCGAAGCTTTGCATGATGGCCGACTCGGTCGGCAGCTTGTCGCCCGGGCGCAGCAGCTGGCTGCGGATCTTCTCGCTCAGGTCTTCCACCAGCCCGTGCGCCAGGCTGCGGCCGCGCTGGCGCGGACGGCCCGCGAAAGCAGCCCCCGCCGCAGCCCCGCCGGCACCGACGTCCGGCGGCGCGTCTGACGCCAAGGGATTACCCGCAATCGACTGAACCATGGTCACGATGATAATCGACAAGCAGGTTGTACGACAACAGATGACATACCACCCAGACCTCCTCGGAAACCGCGTCACGGGGCGTCCAAGCCTCTGAGGAGGCTCGGCAGTTCCGCTCCGGCACTCACATGAAGTATTCGCTCGACTTCGCTCCCCTGGCCCCCTATTGGCCGGTCTTCGTCAACGGCGCCTGGCTCACGCTCAAGATGACCGCGCTGGCGGTGCTCATCGGCGTCGCCATCGGCACGCTGGTGGCCTTCGCCAAGCGCAGCCGGATCAAGCCGCTGGCCCGCGTCTGCAGCCTCTACATCGAGATCGTGCGCAACACGCCCTTCCTGGTGCAGATCTTCCTGCTGTACTTCGGCCTGGCCAGCTTCGGCGTGCGCATGCCCACCTTCGCGGCCGCCGTGCTCGCGATGGTGATCAACATCGCGGCCTATGCGGCCGAGATCATTCGGGCCGGCCTGGAGTCGGTGCCGCGCGGACAGATCGAGGCTGCCGAATGCCTGGGCCTGTCCAAATGGCGCATCGGCTGGCACGTGATGCTGCAGCCCTCGATCGAGAAGGTCTACCCCGCCCTCACGAGCCAGTTCCTGCTGATGATGCAGGCCTCGGCCATGGCCTCGCAGATCTCGGCCGAGGAGCTCACGGCCATCGCCAACACCGTGCAGTCGGACACCTTCCGCTCGCTCGAGACCTACATCGTGGTCGCGGCGCTGTACCTGGTGCTGTCGCTGTTCATCAAGCTCGTGACCTGGGCGCTGGGCGAGTACCTGTTCCGCCGCCGCCGCGTGGTGCGCCGCGCGGCCGCGCAGGCGGGCAAGTTCCAGCCAGCGGGCTCGACGGCCACCGTCGCCGTGCATGGGGGGGCTGCATGAGCGCCGCACGGCCGCCCGAAGGCGCTTGCACCGCAGCGCGAAGCGCGGAGGTGCGCCCGTGAACTTCGGCAGCTTCACCTTCACGCACCTGCTCTACCTGGTGCAGGCCATCGGCTGGACGCTGGTGCTCTCGGCGCTGGCCTTCGCGCTCGGCGCGATCGGCGGCTTCGGCCTGATGCTCGCGCGCATCTCGCCGCGGGCCTGGCTGCGCTGGTCCGCACTGATCTACATCGAATGCATCCAGGGCATCCCGCTGCTGATCCTGCTGTTCATCGTGTACTTCGGCCTGTCGGTCTACGGGCTCTCGCTGCCTTCGCTGGTGGCGGCCGGGCTGGCGATGATGATCTACGTGAGCGCCTACCTGGGCGACATCTGGCGCGGCTGCATCGAGGCCATGCCCAAGCCGCAGTGGGAAGCCTCCGAATGCCTGGCCTTCTCGCGCTGGCAGACGCTGCGCCTGGTGATCATCCCGCAGGCCGTGCGCCTGTCGCTGCCGCCCACCGTCGGCTTCCTGGTGCAGATCATCAAGATGACCTCGCTGGCCTCGGTGATCGGCTTCGTCGAGCTCACGCGCGCCGGCCAGATCATCAACAACACCATCTTCCAGCCCTTCCTGGTCGGTGCCTTCTATTTTGCCCTGTGCTATCCGCTGTCGCGCTGGAGCGAAGCGATGGAGAAGAAACTCAATGTCGCCAATCGATAAACCGTCGCCGGCCCGCGCCCAGGTCGACCTCGCCGCCCCCGCGGGCGGCAGCCATGCCCACGACGCGGCCCGCGGCGCGCCCATCGTCAAGCTGGACCAGGTCTACAAGAGCTTCGGCGCCAACCAGGTGCTCAAGGGCGTGTCCTTCGAGGTCGCCAAGGGCGAGATGATCGCCATCATCGGCGCCAGCGGCTCGGGCAAGAGCACGGCGCTGCGCTGCATCGACCGGCTCGAGGTCATCGACCAGGGCAGCATCGAGGTCTGCGGCATTCGCGTCGACAGCCCGAGCGTCGACCTGAAGAAGCTGCGGCTCGAAGTGGGCATCGTGTTCCAGAGCTACAACCTCTTCCCCCACCTCTCGGTGCAGGAGAACATCATGCTGGCGCTGCGCCACGTGAAGCAGCAGTCGCGCAGCGAAGCGCGCGAAGTCGCCCTGCGCGTGCTCGAGCAGGTGGGCCTGGTGGAAAAGGCCGACGCCTACCCCGAACAGCTCTCCGGCGGCCAGCAGCAGCGCGTGGCCATCGCGCGTTCGCTCGCGATGTCGCCCAAGGTCATGCTGTTCGACGAGGTCACCTCGGCGCTCGATCCGCAGCTCACCGGCGAGGTGCTGCGCGTGATGGAAGACCTTGCGGCCGGCGGCATGACCATGCTGCTGGTCACGCACGAGATGGCCTTCGCCAAGCGCGTGGCCGACCGGATCATCTACATGCACAAGGGCACGGTGTGGGAGACCGGCACCGGCGAGATGCTCGACGCGCCCAGAACGCCGGAGCTGCATGCCTTCCTGAACAACGGGCTGTGAACAGGCAGCCCGGTTCATTTCATTTCCTCCCCATCCATTCCAGGAGACTTTCATGACACTCGGCACCCTCTTCACCCGCAGCTGCATCGCACTGGCCCTCGCCGGCGGCCTCGCGCAGGCCGCCATGGCCGACCAGCTCGACGACATCAAGAAGGCCGGTACGATCCGCGTGGCCATCGCCATCGGCACGCCGCTGTTCAGCTACACCGACGCCAACATGCAGCCGACCGGCTCCGACGTCGACACCGCCACCGAGCTCGCCAAGGACCTGGGCGTCAAGCTGCAGATCGTGCCGATCAACACCGCGGCACGCATCCCGACGCTGCAGGCGCAACGCGCCGACGTGGTCATCTCCAGCCTCTCGATCACCGAGGAGCGCGCCAAGGTGGTGGACTTCTCGATCCCCTACTCGGCCATCACCATCATGGTGGCCGCACCCAAGGACATGAAGATCGCCAGCTACGCCGACCTGAGCGGCAAGCGCATCGGCCTCACGCGCGCCACCACCAACGACACCATCACCACCCGCGAAGCCAAGGGCGCGGAGATCATGCGCTACGAGGAAGACGCGACGCTGATCACCTCGGTGGTGACCGGCCAGGTCGACATCTTCTCGAGCACGCCCTCGAACATGGGCGAGGTCAACAAGCGCGCGCCGGGCAAGAACTACGAGATGAAGTTCTCGCAGCTCGATTCGGGCCTGGGCATCACGATGAACAAGGGCAACCCCAAGCTCAAGGAATGGGTCGACGGCTGGGTCGCGGCCAACATCAAGAACGGCAAGCTCAACACCATCTACAAGAAGTACCACGGTCGCGACCTGCCGGCCACGGTGTTCAAGCCCGCCTGAGGACCCAGCGACCATGGCAAAGGAACTGGGTCGGCTGCTGTTGACCGGCGCCGCCGGCGGGCTGGGCAAAGTGCTGCGCGAATCGCTCAAGCCCTCGGCCGCGGTGCTGCGGCTGTCCGACATCGCGGGCATGGCGCCGGCAAGCGGCGAGAACGAAGAGGTCGTGCCCTGCGACCTGGCGGACAAGGCGGCGGTCGATGCGCTGGTGCGGGGCTGCGACGCCATCGCCCACTTCGGCGGCGTGTCGGTCGAGCGGCCCTTCGAGGAAGTGCTCGAGGCCAACATCAAGGGCACCTTCCACCTCTACGAAGCCGCGCGCCGCCACGGCGTGAAGCGCGTGGTGTTCGCGAGCTCGAACCACGTGATCGGCTTCTACCGCCAGGACGAGCCGCTCGATGCGCACGTCGCGCGCCGGCCCGACGGCTACTACGGCCTGTCGAAATCCTTCGGCGAGGACCTGGCGCAGTTCTACTTCGACCGCTGGGGCATCGAGACCGTGAGCATCCGCATCGGCTCCTCCTTTCCCGCGCCGCTCAACCGCCGCATGATGAGCACCTGGCTCAGCTACCGCGACCTGACGACGCTGATCGAGAAGTCACTGTTCACGCCCGACGTGAAGCACACCGTGGTCTACGGCATGTCGGCCAACCGCGACCTGTGGTGGGACAACGCTGCGGCCGCGCACCTGGGCTTCGTCCCGCAGGACGGCTCGGAGGTCTTTCGGGCGCAGGTCGAGGCGCAGCCGCCTGTGGCGCCCAACGACCCGAACGCGATCTACCAGGGCGGTGCGTTCACCGCCCAGGGCCCTTTCTGAAATGACCACCCCCAGGCTCCGCGCACTGCGTGTCGCTCCTCCCTCCCCCTTCGAGGGGGCCACACCAGCGGCCCGGCAAAGCCGGTTCCGCGGTGTGTCTGGAAGGGGCATTTCCCTCGGCAACCCAGCGGGCCACTGCCCGCACTGATCTCATGGCCAACGCCGCCGAACTCGTCCTCGACGCACGCAATGCCACGGGCGAAAGCCCCGTCTGGCATACCGCGGAACAAGCGCTCTACTGGGTCGACATCCCGGCCAGGCAACTGCATCGCCTCGACCCCGGCAGCGGCGCCCACAGCAGCTGGACCGGCGACGAGATGCTGGCCTGCATCGCGCCGCGCGCCGGCCATCCGGGCCAGTGGATCGCGGGCATGGAGAGCGGCCTGTTCGCCATCGCCACGCGGGACGACGGCACGCTGGCCACCACGCCGCTGGCCCACGCGGTGCACGCCGCGCACGGCATGCGCTTCAACGACGGCCGTTGCGACCGCCAGGGCCGCTTCTGGGCCGGCACGATGCTGATGGACATGGCGGCCGGCCGCAGCGTCGGCCGCGTCTACCGCTACCAGAGCGACGTCAACGCCGAAGCCGCGCTGCGGCTGCAGATCGACGAGCTGATCGTGCCCAACGGCCTGGGCTTCAGCCCCGACGGCCGCACGATGTACCTGTCCGACTCGCACCCCTCGGTGCAGGCGATCTGGGCCTTCGACTACGACCCCGACACCGGCACGCCGCACCACCGCCGCCTGTTCGTCGACATGAAGCCCCTGCCCGGCCGGCCCGACGGCGCGGCCGTCGACGCCGACGGCTGCTACTGGATCTGCGGCAACGACGCCGGGCTGGTGCACCGCTTCACGCCCGCCGGCAGGCTCGACCGTTCGCTCGCCGTGCCGGTGAAGAAGCCCGCGATGTGCGCCTTCGGCGGCGCCGGGCTCGACACGCTCTACGTCACCTCGATCCGCCCCGGCGGCGACGTGGCCGACCAGCCACTGGCCGGCGGCGTGTTCGCGCTGCGCCCCGGCGTGCGCGGCCTGCCCGAGCCGGCCTGCGCCTTCTAGCAGCCCACCCGTTTTTCGATCCCACCAACGAGAGCAAGAGGAAGACAAATGACCATCCGACGCACATTGATCGCGCTCGCCGCCTGTGCCGGCGCAGCGCTCATCGGCAGCGGTGCACACGCCACCGAGTTCCGCTCGGCCGATATCCACCCCGACGACTATCCGACCGTGACCGCGGTCAAGTTCATGAGCGAGCGCCTCAAGGCGCTGTCGGGCGGCAAGCACAGCATCAAGGTCTACAACAACAGTTCGCTCGGCAACGAGAAAGACACCATCGAGCAGACCAAGATCGGCGCGCTGCAGATGGTGCGCGTGAACATCGCCCCGATGAACAACATCTGCGCCGAGACGCAGGTGCCGACCATGCCCTTCCTGTTCCGCTCGGTCGACCACCTGCACAAAGTGCTCGACGGCCCGATCGGCGAGGAGATCTTGAAGAGCTGCGAGAAGCAGGGCTTCATTGGCCTGGCCTACTACGACAGCGGCGCGCGCTCGATGTTCACCGCCAAGAAGCCGGTGCGCAGCTTCGCCGACATGAAGGGCCTGAAGGTGCGCGTGCAGCAGTCGGACCTGTGGGTCTCGATGCTCGAGGCCATGGGCGCCAACGCCACCCCGATGCCCATGGGCGAGGTCTACACCGGCCTCAAGACCGGCCTGATCGACGCCGCCGAGAACAACTATCCCACCTACGAGAGCGCGCGCGCCTTCGAGGTCGCCAAGTACTACAGCAAGACCGAGCACTCGATGGCGCCCGAGATGCTGCTGTTCTCCAAGCGCGTGTGGGACAAGCTCACGCCGCAGGAGCAGGGCTGGATCCGCCAGGCCGCCAAGGAGTCGGTGCCCTACATGCGCAAGCAGTGGGAAGAGCGCGAGATCAAGTCGCTGGCCACGGTGAAGGCCGGCGGCGCGGAGATCATCGACGTGGACAAGGCGCCGTTCCAGGCCGCGATGAAGCCGGTGTACGACAAGTTCATCACCGACGCGAAGTTGAAGGACCTCGTGAAGCGGGTGCAGGACACGAAGTAGCACCTCGCTCCTTCCCCTCCGGGGGAAGGTCGGGACGGGGGCCTCGCAGCGTGCCGCGGGCCCCCACCCCTGCCCTCCCCCAGCGGGGGCGGGCGCAAGACAAAGAACAAAACCATGTACACCAAGATTTGCCGCACGCTCGCGCGTGCCTGCATGTGGCTGGGCATCGTCGGTCTCGTCGCGGTGATCTGCGCCGTGAGCTGGCAGGTGTTCGGCCGCTACGTCATGAACAACACGCCCACCTGGGCCGAGAGCCTGGCACTGCTGCTGGTGCTCTACGTCACGATGTTCGGCGTGGCCGTCGGCGTGCGCGACGCGGGCCACATCGGGCTCGAGTCCTTCCTCGTGCTCGCGCCCGACTGGCTGCGCCTGAAGATGGAATACCTGATCCACGCGCTGGTGCTGGTCTTCGGCGCCGCCATGGCCTGGAACTGCGCCTCGCTGGCCGAATCGGTGTGGGATTACCGACTGCCCACGCTGTGGATCTCCGAAGGCTGGAAGTACGTGCCGGCCGCGATCTCCGGCGTGCTGATCGTGATGTTCTCGATCGAACACATCATCGCGCTCGCCCAGGGCCGCGAAGTCGAACCTGCATGGGGCTGACCGCATGACCATCCCTCTGCTGATTCTCTGCATCTCCTTCACGCTGTTCCTGCTGCTGGGCGTGCCGGTCGCGTTCTCGATCGGGCTCTCGGCCCTGGCCACGCTGGCCTACGAAGGCCTGCCGCTCGCGGTGGGCTTCCAGCAGATGACCTCGGGCATGGGCATCTTCTCCTTCCTGGCGATCCCCTTCTTCATCTTCGCCGGCGAGCTGATGCTGTACGGCGGCATCGCCGACCGCATCGTCGACTTCGCGCGCAACCTGGTGGGCCATGTGCGCGGCGGGCTGGGCATGTCGAACGTGGTGGCCTGCACGCTGTTCGGCGGCGTCTCGGGCTCGCCGGTGGCCGACGTCTCGGCCATGGGCGCGGTGATGATCCCGATGATGAAGAAGGAGGGCTACCACGCCGACTACGCGGTCAACGTGACCACGCACGCGGCCCTGGTCGGCGCGCTGATGCCCACCAGCCACAACCTGATCATCTATTCGCTGGCGGCCGGCGGCAAGGTGTCGATCGCGGCGCTGATCCTCGCGGCGCTGCTGCCCGCGGTGATCCTCACGCTGAGCAACCTGGCGGCCGCCTACCTGGTGGCGGTCAAGCGCGGCTACCCCAAGGGCACCTTCCCGGGCTGGGCCATCGTGGCGCGTTCCTTCGCGGCGGCGCTGCCGGGGCTGTTCATCGTGGTGCTGATCCTGGGCGGCATCCTCTCGGGCATCTTCACCGCCACCGAATCGGCCGCGGTGGCCGTGCTCTACGCGCTGGCGCTGACCATCCTGCTGTACCGCACGCTCAAGTGGGAGCACTTCATCAAGGCCGCCTCGAAGGCGGTGCGCACCACCGGCGTGATCCTGCTGCTGATCGGCATCTCGAGCACCTTCGGCTACCTGATCAGCCTCTACGGCGTGGCCGAACTCACCGGCCAGATGCTGTCGCAGATCACCAGCACGCCCTGGGTCATCTTCCTGATGATCAACGTGATCCTGTTCGTGCTGGGCACCTTCCTCGACATGGCCGCGACCATCCTGCTGTGCACGCCGATCTTCCTGCCGATCGCGCAGCAGTACGGCATGACCTCGGTGCAGTTCGGCATCGTGATGCTGATCAACTGCGCGCTGGGCCTGAACACACCGCCCGTGGGCACCACCCAGTTCGTGGGCTGCGCGATCGGCGGCGTGTCGGTGGGCACGGTGATGCGCACCATCTGGCCCTTCTACGGCGCGCTGATCTTCGCGCTCGGCGTGGTGACCTTCGTGCCGGCCTTCTCCACCTGGCTCCCGAGCCTGTTCATGGTGGTCAAGTGAAGCCGCCCCTGTCCATCCAGATGCACGAACGCGACAACGTCGCGATCGTGGCCAACGACGGCGGCCTGCCGGCGGGCACGGTGTTCGCGTCGGGCCTGGTGCTGGTCGACAAGGTGCCGCAGGCGCACAAGGTCGCGCTCGAGGACATCCCCGAAGGCGGCGTGGTGCGGCGCTACGACGTGCCCATCGGCTATGCCTTGAAGCCCATCCCCGCGGGCAGCTGGGTGCACGAGCGGCTGCTGCGGATGCCCGAGGCGCGCTCGCTCGAGGGCCTGCCCATCGCCACCGTGGCGGCGCCGGCGATGCCGCCACTGGAGGGCTACAGCTTCGAGGGCTACCGCAACCCCGACGGCTCGGTCGGCACGCGCAACCTGCTGGCCATCACGCAGACCGTGCAGTGCGTGGCCGGCGTGGTCGACTTCGCGGTGCAGCGCATCCGCGCCGAGCTGCTGCCGAAGTACCCCAACGTCGACGGCGTGGTGGGCCTGGCGCACGGCTACGGCTGCGGCGTGGCGATCGACGCGCCCGACGCGATCATTCCGATCCGCACGCTGCGCAACATCAGCCTCAACCCCAACTTCGGCGGCGAGGTGATGGTGATCAGCCTGGGCTGCGAGAAGCTGCAGCCCGAGCGCCTGATGCCGCCCGGCACCATCCCGCTGATCGACGAGCGCAACGTGGCCGACGTGGGCAACAGCGCCGACGCCAAGCTCGACGTGCTGTGCCTGCAGGACGAGGCGCACGTGGGCTTCATGTCGATGGTCGATGCGATCCTGCGCCAGGCCGAGGAACACCTCGAACGCCTCGACGCCCGCCGGCGCGAGACCGTGCCCGCGAGCGAGCTGGTGGTGGGCGTGCAGTGCGGCGGCAGCGACGCTTTTTCAGGCGTGACCGCCAACCCGGCCGTCGGTTTCTGCACCGACCTGCTGGTGCGCGCGGGCGCGACCGTGATGTTCTCGGAAGTGACCGAGGTGCGCGACGGCATCGACCAGCTGACCTCGCGCGCCAGCACGCCCGCGGTGGCCGAGGCGATGATCCGCGAGATGGCCTGGTACGACGCCTACCTCGACAAGGGCCGGGTCGACCGCAGCGCCAACACCACGCCGGGCAACAAGAAGGGCGGGCTGTCGAACATCGTCGAGAAGGCCATGGGCTCGATCGTCAAGAGCGGCAGCGCGCCGATCTCGGGCGTGGTGCCGCCGGGCGAGAAGGCCCGGCAGAAGGGGCTGCTCTATGCGGCCACGCCCGCCAGCGACTTCATCTGCGGCACGCTGCAGCTGGCCGCGGGCATGAACCTGCATGTGTTCACCACCGGCCGCGGCACGCCCTACGGCCTGGCCGAGGTGCCGGTGATCAAGGTCGCGACGCGCAGCGACCTGGCGCGCCGCTGGCACGACCTGATGGACATCAACGCCGGCCGCATCGCCGACGGCGAGGCCAGCATCGAGGACGTGGGCTGGGAGATGTTCCGGCTGATGCTCGACGTGGCCAGCGGCCGGAAGAAGACCTGGGCCGAGCACTGGAAATTGCACAACGCATTGGTGCTCTTCAACCCCGCACCCGTGACCTGAATTCACAAGGAAGAAAAGATGGAAGACCTTCAAGGCAAGACCGCCCTCGTCACCGGCGCCAGCACCGGCATCGGTGCCGCCGTGGCCATCGCCTACGGCGCGCGCGGCATGCGCGTGGCCGTGCATTACAACCAGTCGGCCGGGCCGGCACAGGCGGTGGTCGACACCATCGTCCGGGCCGGCGGCGAGGCCTTCGCGATCCAGGGCGACGTGCGCGACTCGGCCGCCATCGCCCGCGTGGTGCGCGACACGCACGCGCGGCTGGGCGGCATCGACGTGCTGGTGAACAACGCCGGGAGCCTGGTGAAACGCGCGCCCATCGCCGAGTTCGACGACGCGCTGTTCGACGAGGTGCTGCACATCAACGCGCGCTCGGTGCTGGCCTTCTGCCGCGAGGTGGTGCCGCTGATGCGCACGCGCGGCCAGGGCGGCAGCATCGTCAACGTATCCTCGGTCGCGGCGCGCACCGGCGGCGGGCCGGGCGCCTACCTCTATGCGGGCGCCAAGGGCTTCGTGAGCACCGCCACGCACGGCCTGGCCAAGGAACTCGCCCCGGACCACATCCGCGTCAACGCGGTCGCCCCGGGCGTGATCCAGACGCCCTTCCAGGACCGCTTCTCCACGCCCGCGATCCTCGAGTCCTTCAAGGCCGGCATCCCGATGGGCCGCATCGGCGAACCCGACGACTGCACCGGTGCCTTCCTCTACCTCGCCTCGGCGCAGCTCTCGGGCTACGTGACGGGCCAGGTCCTCGAGGTCAACGGCGGGCAGTACATGCCCTGAGGCACACCGTTTTTTTTCCTCATTCCAACAGCAGAGACAGACCCATGACAGCCCTTCCCTTCCTGCGCCGCATCGCCGCGCTGTCCGCCCTCGCCGCCCTGGCCTTGGGCGCCGCCGCGCCGGCCGTGGCTCAGGCCCCCAAGTTCCCGACCCGCACCATCGAGTTGCTGGTGCCCTACCAGCCCGGCGGCGGCACCGACGGCTTGGCACGCGCCTTCGCCGACGCGAGCCGCAAGCACATCGACCAGAGCATCGTGATCGTCAACCGGCCCGGCGCCGGCGGCGCGATCGGCTGGACCGAAGTCATCAACGCCCGGCCCGACGGCTACAAGCTGGCGGTGCTCACGGTCGAGCTGCTCACGCTGCCGCACCTGGGCCTGGCCAAGTTCAATTACGACGACTTCCAGCCCATCGCGCAGCTCAACGCCGACCCGGCCGCGATCACGGTGAAGTCCGATGCGCCCTGGAACACGGTGGAGGAATTCCTGGCCGACGCCAAGAAGGCGCCCGAGAGCATCCGCGTGGGCAACTCCGGCAACGGCTCGATCTGGCACCTGGCCGCGGCCGCGCTGGAGGACAAGACCGGCACCAAGTTCAACCACATCCCGTTCCAGGGCGCGGCGCCCGCGGTGCTGGCGCTGCTGGGCGGCCACATCGAGGCCGTGGCCGTGAGCCCGGCCGAGGTCACGACGCATGTGCAGGGCGGCAAGCTCAAAGTGCTGATGGTGATGGCCGACCAGCGCGTCAAGGGCTTCGAGAAGGTGCCGACCGCCAAGGAACGCGGCATCGACCTGTCGATCGGCACCTGGCGCGGCCTCGGCGCGCCCAAGAACACGCCGCCCGAAGTGATGGCGCGGCTGCGCGAGATCGCCGCCAAGACCGCCGCCGAGCCGCTGATGCACGAGGTGATGGACAAGCAGAACCTGGGCTACGTCTACACCGACGGCGCGGTGTTCAAGGAGACGCTGGCCAAGGACAACACCTACTTCAAGGGCCTGATCACCAAGCTCAACCTGAAACCCTGACCGGCTCCACGCACCGCGTGCCGAAGACCTAGAACAACACGGCACCACCCCTCAGGCGCGTCGCGTCTGCGGGCCTTTCTCGACCATCGAACGGAGACAAGACCATGCAACGCCGCACCCTCATCCAGACCGCCATCGCCGGCCTCGCCGCCAGCGCCCTGCCCGCTGCTTTCGCCCAGGGCGCCTGGCCCACCGGCAAGGCCATCACCTACCTGGTGCCCTTCCCGGCCGGCGGCACGACCGACGTGCTGGGCCGGCTGATCAGCCAGAAGCTGGGCATGGTGCTGGGCACCAGCGTGGTGATCGACAACCGCGGCGGCGCGGGCGGCAGCGTGGGCTCGGAGATCGCCTCGCGCGCGGCCCCCGACGGCTACACGCTGCTGGGCGGCACCATCAGCTCGCACGCCATCAACGTGAGCCTGTACCCGAAGATCGGCTACGACCCGGTCAAGTCCTTCGCGCCGGTCACGCTGATCGGCACCAACCCAGTGGTGCTGGTGGTCAATGCCGCCAGCCCCTACAAGACGCTCAAGGACGTGCTCGAGGCGAGCAAGGCCAAGGCCGGCGGCCTGTCCTCGGCCTCGGCCGGCACCGGCACCTCGCAGCACCTGTCGCTGGAACTGCTGGCCTTCAAGTCGGGCGTGAAGTTCACCCATGTGCCCTACAAGGGCAGCGGCCCCGCGATCCAGGACGTGATCGGCGGCCAGGTCGACATGATGTTCGACACCACGGTGGTGGCCGCGCCGCACATCCAGAGCGGCAAGCTGCGCGCCATCGCCGTGACCTCGGCCAAGCGGCTCGCGTCGCTGCCCGAGGTGCCGACCATCGCCGAGTCGGGCCTTCAGGGCCTGACCGATTTCGAGGTCGTGTCGTGGCAGGCCATCTTCGTGCCGGCCGGCACGCCGGCGCCGATCGTCGACCGGCTGCACAAGGAGATCCGCACCATCCTCGCGCAGCCCGAGATGCAGGAAAAGATGAAGGGCTTCGGCATGGAGCCGGCCGACATGACGACCGCCCAGATCGCGGCCTTCCAGAAGGCCGAGGTCGAGAAGTGGGCGCAGGTGATCAAGGCCGCGGGCGTGAAGGTCGAGTGACGCGCCTCGCCTGACGGGCGCGGGCGCCTGCGGCCGTCAACGGCATGGCGGGCCACGGGGCCTCCGCGTGCCGGGTACCATCGACGGATGCCGGCGCATCCGCCTGGCGGCCCACGGCGACGGTCGAGGCCGCGGCGGGGCAGGCCCAGCCCGTCCAGGACCGAGAAATTCACACGCGATCCAGCGCATCCGCCAAGACAGCCCTGCTCCCGGGAACGGCCGCCGCACCTGCGGGCCTTCCCCGCACGATTTCCCAGATGCGCTCCCACTGCGAGACACGACCCCACCGCCTCGGCCTGTCGCCGTCGTCTTGCCGCTCGCGCGCCCGGATCCCGGGATGCGCGCTCGTACGGAACCCACCGTGCCCTTGAGACCCGACGAAGCGCCAGCGGCCGACAGCGAAGAAGCCTATCGCGAACAGACGCTCAGGCGCCTGCAGGCCACGGCCGTCGAGATGGGCGTGACGGCGGTGCTGGGCTCGGCGGTCGCGCTGCTGGCGCGGCTGCTGATCCCCACGCCCGAGTACCTCGTGCTGCGGGTGCTGCTGCTGCCGCTGACGGCGCTCTTCGCCTACCTGATCGTGCGGGCCCCTTCGGTGCGCACCTACGGCGTCGCCTGCATGGCCACCATCGCCACGGTCAGTTTCAACAGCTACCTGGGCGCGCTGGGCACCGACCAGCCGCTGATCTACTTCCTGCCCGCGGCGGCCATCGTGATGCTGGCCACCAGCTTCTTCTGGATCACGCTGGCCCAGTGGCTCGGCGGTGCGCTGGCCTGCTATGCCTTCTTCCTGCCCTTCGTGCTCGACCCCACGGCCAGCCGCACCGACACCGTGTTCTGCGTGCTCTTCGCGGCCATGGCCCTGGTGACCAGCTTCGTCAGCCACCTGCGCATGCAGGACTACCAGCGCCGGGCCTTCGACCAGGAATGCCGGCTGGCCCGGCTCTCCGTCACCGACACGCTCACGGGCGCGCTCAGCCGGGCCGAGTTCCTGCTGCAGGCCGACCGGGCCGCCGGCCGGGCCCGCGCGGCGGGCACGCCGCTCACGCTGCTGTACCTGGACATCGATCATTTCAAGCGCCTCAACGACGGCCATGGCCACGCGGCTGGCGATGCCGTGCTGCGCGGCATGTCCGAGGTGCTGCACAAGGCCTTGCGCAATGGCGACGTCTTCGGCCGGCTGGGCGGCGAGGAGTTCTGCGTGCTGCTCCCGGACCAGGGCGAGGTCGAGGCCCGCGCGCTGGCCGACCGCCTGCGCGCGAGGCTGGCGTCGGTGCCGCGGCCCGACGGGCCGCTGACAGTCTCGGCCGGCATCGCCGGCATGCGCGACGGTGAATCCGTGCTGCAGACACTGCACCGGGCGGACCTGGCCATGCTCAGGGCCAAGCAGGCGGGGCGCGATACGGTGTGCGTGGCGCAGGACGCAGCCTGCTGAAGCCGGGCCGCCGGGGGGCCCGGCATCCGACGCGGAATCAGGCGCCAGCCGAAGCGCGAGTCGTCGCTTCCTGGTGGCCGCCTTCTGACCACCCGGAACCGAGTGAGTCCACATCGCAACGCCCCTGGGTACCCGGACCGCGTCCTGGACGGCCTCACCGTCGAATTTCGGACTACTAAAGTTCTCTTTCTCCTACAGGCCGATCGCCTCAGCGTCCTAGATTGACTGGAACGAGGGCAAGCGCGCCGTCCAGGCGCGACGAGACACGAGACATGCACGCGCACGAGCCTGATGCATCCGCGCAGACGAGCTCTCTGCGGCTGATACCTGGAAGACAGGACTGGAGGTGAAAGATGCTGTCGATCAGTCAAAAAGAGTCGATCCTTCGCAAGGCCGGCGTGGCCATCCCACGCTTCCCCACGCGGCGCCCGCCGCCTCCCCAGCGTTTCGACGATGACGGCACCCGCTACGCCGAGGCCGAGCGCATGGCGGACGACGAACTGAAGCAGGCCGTGGCGCGGTGGAAGGAAGACATCGAAAGCCTTTACGAGACGCACATCCGCCGTCGGGTGGAAGCCACCATCCAGACCGTCAAGAGCCACGCCATCGGCGATCGCGGCGGCTGAACGGAAGGGACACCATGCGCGATCACCATCGTGAGCAGGACGAGGCCGGTTCCGGGGACGAGGAGCCCGCCAAGGGCATCGTGGAGGACATCCTGTCGACCGAGCAAAAGGTGTCGATCCTGTGCAAGGAGGGTGCCGTGGTGCCCACCTTGCCTGTGCGGCGCGCATCGCGGCGGCGGTGGTTCGGACAACGACGCGAGTTCAACGTGAAGCGGGTGCAGCGCCTGGACGCGGAGCACGAGCAGTCCCTGCAGGAATGGAAGAAAGCGGTCGACATGCTCTTTGCAGCATGGCTGACAGCGCAGCGCTGAACGCCTGCGCCGCCGGGGATGCAGCGGACGCGGGCGGCACGCCGCCCGGTCCCTCGGCACGCCCGGGGCGATGGCATCAAAGACCGTAGTAGTTGTTGATGCGCATGGTGTAGGGGTCATCGTATTCCGGCACGCTGCTGTCGGCGTACCTCGGAGCGCCCTCGAGCTTGGCCTTGTCCAGCGGCACCACGTAGCCGCCCTGCGAGGTGTCGTAGTTCAACATGCCCCACGGAATGGGATAGCGATCGGTCCCCATGCCCAGAAAGCCGCCGAACTCGAGCACGGCATAGCGCACCTGCCCGGACAGCTTGTCGATCATGAGGTCGTCGATGGTGCCCAACTTGTCGCCCGCCGTGTTGTAGACGGCGCTGCCTTCGACCCGGTCTGAAGAGATCACGTTTGCCGACATGGCCATGACTGTTCTCCTGTCGACGCATCTGGGAGACGCCGACGCTGCTCCAAAGCCCAGGGGCGTGGTGTCCCTCAAGCCGCGCCGAGGCCTCATAGGTCTTGCGCGGAGCGCCACGTAGGACTTCTCTGCCACCCGCAGTTCCACGCGCGTCCGGATCGCGGCCTCGCGCGGGAAGCATGCGCCGTGCGCCCCAGGCGAGGGCACCGATCAGTGACTTTGGACACTGGTGCCACGGCGCAGCCCCACCTATCTTCACCGGCACCGCCCCACGGACCGTTCCGTGACGGCGTGCATGACAAACACCGGAGGTAGAAGATCATGAAGACGAAGTTGTTCCTGGCCGTGCTGGCGACCGCGGCATTGGTGGCGTGTGGCGGCGGCGGCGGTGGCGGCGATGGCACGCCGATCGGCGTGGGACCCACACCCACACCCACGCCCGGCGGTGGCGCAGGCCCGGGCCCGGGCACCGACCCCGTGACGAACCCGCAACCCGGCACGGACCCCACGCCGATCAGCGCCGACTACAAGTTCCTGAGCTTCCGGCAGGAGCGCAACTTCGACACCGATTCGGCCGAGAAGCGCTTCGACGACTACATCGCCCTGCTCAACCGCGAAGGCGCGGCCGGCTATCGCTACCTCGAGGGCGAGGCCAGCGGCGACATCCTGACGCTGCGCGACAACTTCATGATGGTCAAGGACAGCGACACCACCTACCGCTACGCGTACAAGCGGCTGACCTACGACATCCTGCAGTCCACCGCGCTGCAGGCGCTGCTGGCGCAGGCCAAGGAGCAGGGCGCGCAGGGCATGGTGTTGCTGAAGATCCTCGCGCCCATTGCCATCAACGGCAACAACGATCCCGAGTTCGCCGTGCTCTACCGCCAGGACCTCGGCAGCTCGGCCACCTTCGACCTGACGGCCGAACCCTATGCCGCCACCTCCGCCGACTACGTGAGCCGCGCCAACGCGCAAGGCGCGAACGGCTACCGGCCGTGGGCCAAGCCGGCCCTGTACGGCCAGGGCGACTACCAGTTCTTCCTCAAGGACCTCAGCAGCGCGGCGCGCTATGAAGTGAAGGCGGTGGTCAGCCCGCAGAGCGTGGTCGGCGGCACGGTCGACGACCTCAAGGCGCAGATCCGCAACCAGGGCACGCAAGGCTTCCGGCTGCTGAAGAACCGCTTCATGGAAGACAGCAAGGACTTCCTCTTCTACGTGAAGGACACGACACAGGCGAGTTCCTTCGCCTACGAGTTCCTCGAGAACCCCGACCCGGTGTTCGGCCTGCAGGAAGCCAACGCGATCCAGGCCAATGCACAGACGGCCAACGGCCTGCGCTATTTCGGCCTGCCAGACTCGCCGCTGTTCTTCCGGGCCTCGGCCTGCACCGGCCCACTGTGCCTGTCGCCGGACCGCACCGAGACCAGCGACCAGAACTGATCGCGGCCCGCTGCGCTCAGCCCGCGAGGCCTGGCCGCTGGGCGTCGGCGGCGTCCAGGTCGGTCCTGGGCCCGGTCAAGGCGCGGACGGCGCGGCCACGCGCGCCGCGGGCCGCAGCGTGGTGACGAAGAAGCCGAGCAGGATCAGCACGATGCCCGCGACATGGAAGGCGCGCACCGGCTCGCCCAGCGCCACGAAGGCCAGCAGCGCGGTGAACAGCGCGACGAGGTGGAAGGACACGCCGGTCACCGTGGCGCCGAGCGTCGCGACGCAGCGGTTCCAGAGGATGAAGGCGAACAGCGAGGCGAAGATGCCGATGTAGAGGACCGCCCCGAGCGAGGCCGGATCGCTCGGGATGCGCGCCCCGCGCGCGAGCTCGAGGGCCCAGAAGGGCATCAGCACCAGCAGCCCCGTGGCCATGGTCGCCAGCAGGAACACCAGCGGGCTGATCGCGGCCGGCTTGCGGCGCAGCAGCACCGAGTAGACCGCGTAGTTGGCGACCGCCAGGATCACCAGCAGCTCGCCGCCGTCGAAGCGCAGCGCCGCCAGGCTGGCCATGTCGCCGCGCGCCACGATCCAGGTCACGCCCACGAAGGAGATGGCGATGCCGGCCAGCGTCTTCCAGGTGATGCGCTCGACGCCGAGCAGCACCGCGGCCAGCGGGACCATGAGCGGCAGCGTCGAGTTGAGGAAGGCGACGCTGGCGGCGGGCACGGTCTGCAAGGCCAGGTAGCCGAGCGCGTTGTAGCCGGCGATGCCGAAGGCGCCGCAGGCCGCGATCAGCCGCCAGTGCCTGGCCAGCAGCGCGCGCTCGCGCCAGGCCTGCCGCCAGACGAAAGGCGCCAGCACGGCCAGCGCCACGACCCACCGGCCGACCGCCAGCGACACCGGCGGAAAGACCGGCCCGAGCGCCCGGCCCAGCACCAGGTTGCCGGCCCAGAAGGCGGGCGGCAGCCACAACAGCCAGAGCGGACGCGCCCACAGGGCGAGCAGTGCGTTGCGCATCACCGCTCCTGCAGCCCGATGCGGACCCTGCGGTTGGAACGCCCCTTGTTCTCGATCTTGAGGATGCGGATCGGGCGCGAGGCGCCGGTGGAGTCCAGGTGCGTACCGCCGCAGGCCTGGCGGTCGAGCCCGGCGATCTCGACGATGCGGACCAGGCCTTCGGGCGACGGCGGCGGCGTCACCGAGCGGGAGCGCAGCAGCCCCTTCTCGGCGTGGGCGGCGTTCAGGAGCAGGTCGCTCGCCGCCACCGCCAGGTCCTGGGCCAGCACGTCGTTTCCGCCGCCACCGGGGTAGAAAGGATGCCGGGAGAGCCGCACCGCACCGGGCCGCGCCCCGATGACCGTGGCATCGAGCGTGAGAATGTCGGGATGGTCCTGGCAGAAGCGTCGCGTCATGGGTCACCTTGCTGATGGACCTCAGCATGGCAGGACCGCGCGAAACGCTATTGGTCGGAATTGAGGGTGGCGCGACGAATCTCAGCGCGCCCGCGCGTCCACATACTGGCGCGGCGTCATGCCGAAGGTGCGCTTGAAGTGCTTGTTCATCGCGCTCTGGTCGCAGAAGCCGGCGGCCAGCGCCGCTTCGACGAAGGACTGGCCCGCCTGCAGCCCGCGCAGCGCGGCCCTGAGGCGCAGCTGCGTCAGGTAGGCGTGCGGCGTCAGGCCCAGCGTGCGCTTGAACGCCACGATCAGCTGGAACGGCGTCAGGCCCGCGGCCGCGCCCATCTGCTCGAGGCTCAGGCTCTGCGCATGGCCATCGCGCAGCAGTTCCAGCACCGGCGCGAGCGCGGCCTTGTCCCTGGGCGCCTGGGGCATGCGGCGCGCCGCCTGCCCGTGCCGCTGCAGCAGGTCGCCGAAGGTGCGCACGAGCAGCTCGCGTTGCAGCAGCGTGTCCTGTGCGTCTGCGTCCAGCAGGCGATGCAGCGCCGTCAGCCGCGCGACGAGGTCCGTGTCGGGCACGGTGTTGGCGGTGAAATAGCCGGGCCGGTCGAGGCCGAGGGCGCCAAGCAGCTCTCGCATGGCCGGTTCGGCCAGGTAGAAGGCGCGGTAGCGCCAGCGCGCGCTGCCGCCCATCCGGCCCGAATGCGGCTCGGACGGGTTGAAGACCAGCAGCGCGCCGGGGTGGGCGATGTCCGTGCGTCCCCGGCTCCTGAACTCCGAACCGCCCGCTTCCGTCACCGCGACGACGAGGGAGTCGTGCACATGGGGCGCGTAGTCGTGCGTGGTGAAGTCCGCCTGCAGCAGGTCCATGCCCGGCAGGCCAGGCGCATGCCGGTAGCGGGAGGTGTTGCGAGGGTCCAGGCGGGCCAAAGGGAAGGTCCTTTCCAAGCCGCGGCGCCACGCGGTGCCGTGCGTGGGATGGTAGCGCCCGCGCACCGGTACCCCGCCGGCATCGCCGCTAGCGCGGCTTGCGCACCCAGCCGAACCAGACGCACACGCCGACCGGGATGCCCAGCGTGAGCCAGGCCAGCATGTCGCCCGCGCCGCCGTCGCTGAACAGCGCGGAGATCAGGCCCACCGTGGTCAGCAGGCCCAGCGCGATAGGCCAGCCCCAGAGTTTCCAGAACGCATGCTTGGGCTTCACGAGCGGATCTCCTTGAGGGCGGGCGCGGCCTGCGGCGGGGCGGCCAGGGCCTCCCTGCTCTTGGGCAGGGGCACGCTGTTGCCGCGCTTGAGCCACAGGTAGAGGCCGCTGCCCAGCACGATGATGGTCGCGATGTCGAGCAGCGCCCAGAGGATCTGCATCGGCATGCCGCCGTAGTCGCCGAAGTGCAGCGGCTGCGACACGAGCAGCGCCGTCAGGTACCAGGGCAGCTTGGGCGCGGCCGTGACCTCGGCGGTCTTGGCGTCGACCAGCACCGGCTGCAGCAGCTTGGAGGTGAAGGGCTCGTTGCCCTTGAGGAACACCGTCGTGTGGTGCGGGCTCGAGAAGGCCGTGCCCGGGAAGGCGATGAAGGACAGCTTGGAGTGCGGCGCGACCGCGTAGGCCGCGTCCAGCGACTTCTGCACCGACGCGCGCTCGCCCACCGCCACCACCGGCTGGTCCTTGTAGGGCGCGAGCAGCGCGCTCAACTGGTCGTACTGCCAGTACTTGATCACCAGGTCGGCCCAGGTGTTGATCATGCCGGTGCCGCCGACCACGAAGGCCCAGACCAGGGTGACGATGCCCAGCAGGTTGTGCAGGTCCAGCCACTTCAGGCGCGGGCGCTTGTCGTGCCGCACCGTGCCGAACTCGAGCTTGCGCATGAAGGGCGCGTAGAGCACCACGCCCGAGACGATGGCCACCAGCAGCAGCAGGCCCATGAAGCCCAGGAACAGCTTGCCCGGCAGGCCCGCGAACAGATCGACGTGCAGCTTGAACATCACGTACATGAAGCCCTCGTCGAACTTGGGCTGCGCCAGCACCTCGGCCGTGCGCGCGTCGACCGCCACCGACTTGAAATCGTCGGTGGGCGCGGGCGTGGGCGTGAGCGTGACGAACCACAGGCCGTCGTCGTCTTCCGGCTGCGAGACGAACTGCACCACGCGATCGGGGTGCTTCGACTTGGCGACCTCGAGCACGCGGTCCAGGCTCACGCGCGGCGTGCCGGCCGGCATCTTCGGCGCCTCGATCTCGGTGCCCAGCAGGTGGCCGATCTCATGGTGGAAGATCAGCGGCAGCCCGGTGAGGCACAGCAGCAGCATGAACACGGTGCAGACCAGGCTGCTCCACTTGTGGACCCAGGCCCAGGTCTTGATTCTTCGGCTGTTCATCGTGGTCTTCTTTGGGAGTTTTTTCAGTCGCGGATCAGAAACGGTAGGTGGCGCTGGCCACCACCTCCCGGCCCTTGCCGTACCAGCAGTCGCCCCGCGCCAGGCAGGTGCTGAAGTAGGTCTTGTCGGTGGCGTTGTTGACGTTGAGCGCATAGCGCCACTTCGCAGTGTCGTAGGCCAGCACCAGATCGAGCAGCGCGACGCTGGGGATGTTCGGGCCGTAGCCGCCGTAGGACGTGTCGCGGAAGCTGCTCAGGTAGCGCACGCCCGCGCCGGCCGAGAAGCCGGTGGTGCCGGCGATCGCGAAACGGTACTTGGCCCAGACGCTGGCCTGGTGCCTGGGCACGCCTTCGATCTCCTTGTCGAGATCGCTGTAGGTGTAGTTCGCGATCAGGTCGAGGTCGCGGCCGATCGAGCCCTTGGCCTCGAGCTCCACACCACGGCTCTTGGTTTCGCCCAGCTGGTTGAAGGTGTTCGGCATCGGCTGGACGATCTGGTTCTTCTCGCGCAGGTCGTAGACCGCGGCGCTGTAGGCCATGGCACGGCCCTGGGGCTCGTACTTGAGGCCGGCCTCCCACTGCTCGCCCCGCAGCGGCTTGAAGACCTGGCCCATGCGCGGCGATTGCGGCGTGAACGACTCGGTGTAGCTCAGGTACGGCGACCAGCCCGACGGCAGCACATACATCGCGGCAAAGCGCTTGGTGGTGGCGCTGGTCGTCTGGTCCTCGCTGCCGGCCACGCCGGACACGGCCCGGTCGTGGCGCAGGCCGGCCAGGAAGATCCACTGCTTCCACTTGAGCTGGTCCTGCGCGTAGACGCCGCTGTTGCGCTGCGTGGTGCGCGGCAGGTCGGAGCGCACGGGCTCGACGAAGTTGCCGTAGACCGGCGCGTAGGCGTCGATGAAACTGTAGTTGCTGCCGCTCGCGACGTTCTCCCGCTGGCGCGAGAAGTCGGCGCCCAGCAGCAGCGTGTGCTGCACCTCGCCGGTGGCGAAGTGGGCCTCGGCATGGTTGTCGATCGCGGCGAGCCGGTTGCGGGTCGACGAACTGTCGCCCACGCGGCCCAGCAGGCGCTTGTTGATCGGGTCCGCCCCCCAGCCGCCGGTGAGGGTGAAGAAATCGCCGTAGTGGTAACGGCTGTCGTTGTCGTTGCTGGCGAGGCGGAAGTTCTGCCGCACCGTCCAGGTGTCGTTGAAGCGGTGCTCGAACAGCCAGCCGAAGCTCTTGCGCTCGCTGTTGTAGTAATCGCCGGGCTCGCCGATGAAGCGGCTCGCGGGGATGCGGCCGTTGGGGTTGGGCTGGATGGTGCCTTCCCAGGGCAGGAACTGCGAGCTCGAGCCGCTCTTGTCCTTTTGCCACAGCGCCTGCAGCGTGAGCGAGGTGGCCGCGCTCGGGCGCCAGGTCAGCGAGGGCGCGATCAGGCTGCGGTCGTCGGGCACGTGGTCGACCTGCGTGTCGGCATTTCGGTGCAGCGCGACCAGCCGGTACGACCAGTCGCCGTCCGCGCTTAGCGCGCCGGTCAGGTCGGCCTGGACCTGCTTGCGGCCCCAGTTGCCGAACTGCACGCCGACCTCGCGCTGCGTCTCGACCTGCGGCCGCTTGCTGACCATGTTGACGATGCCGGCCGCGGTGCCCGAGCCGAACAGCATGCCCGCGGGGCCGCGCAGCACCTCGAGCCGCTCCAGCGTGTAGGGCTCGGTGCGCGTGGTGCTGGTGTAGTAGCCGTAGGCCTGGCGCAGGCCGTCGAGGAACACGGTCGGCTCGCTGCCGCGGATGCGCACCGAGTCGGTCCGCGCGTCGAGGCCGTAGGCGTCGGAGCGCACGCCGGCGGCGTAGCCCAGCGCGTCCTGCAGGCTGGTCGCGCCCTGGTCGACGATCTGGTCGCGGGTCACGACGGTGACGGCCTGCGGCGTCTCGGCCAGCGGCGTGTCGGTCTTGGTCGCGGTGACGGCGTTCTTCGCCCGGTAACCGATCACGGCCGAGGTGGCGGTCTCGCGCTCGGTGTTGGCGTCGACGCGCACCTCGGGCAGCGTGGCGCCGGCGCCTTGTGCAGCGGCCTGCAGCGAGAGAAGGCCGAGGGCGAGGGAGAGCGTCGAGCGACGGGCGAAGTGTGGCATCATGCGAATCGTCACCGATGGTTAAATGAGAAAGATTCGCATTCTATCCAGCGGTCGGCCCTTGCGGCGCTGCGCACGCCGAAGCGTTGCATGGGCGCCTCAACGACTTAGAACGTGTGAAGGAGCCGTCGCGAGCGCGCCGAGCCTGTATCGAGGAGCGGAGCCGCACTTGCGTGCGGTGAGCACCGCAGATGCGGGATCGGCGTGCGCAGCAGGCTCATTCGCACGTTCTCAGCTCAATGCATGTTCCAGCAGCAGATCGACCTGCCGCCCCAGCGCACTGCCCGGCGCGACCAGCCGCTGCAGCAGGCTGAAGTGGTCGGTCCCGGGTTCGAAGTGCAGCGTGGAATGGTTGCCCATGGCCAGCCAGACCTCGTGCATGCGCCGGCTCTGTTCGCGCATGGCGGGCGTCTCGTCGGCCCCGGCGGCCAGCAGCAGCGGCGGGCCGTTCGACACCGCGCGGTAGAGCGGCGAAGCGGCCATGGCGCTGTCGGCATCGAGGCGCAGGTTCTCGTTGAGCGAGGTCCGGGCCAGCGGCACGAGGTCGTAGAGCCCGCTGAGCGCCAGCACCCCCGCCACCTCGACCGTGGGCAGGCCGCGCGCCGCCCAGTCGGTCAGCCCCATCTCCATCGCCAGGTGGCCGCCGGCGGAGTGGCCCGCGGCGATCAGCGGCAGCGCGGCGTCGGCATGGGCCAGCACGGCCGGCATGGCGCTGCGCACGGTCTCGGTCAGCGCGGCCAGCGAGACGCTGGGGCACAGCGGGTAGTTGACCATCGCCACATGCAGCCCGCGCTGCACCAGCGAAGGCGCCACGAAGCGGAAGCCCGCCTTGTCGCGCCACTGCCAGTAGCCGGGGTGCAGGTAGACCAGCACGCCGCGCGCGCGCGGGCCGGCGTCGAAGAAATCGAAGGTGCAGCGTTCGCCGACGCCGTAGTGCAGGTCGAGCGTGCACGGGCCTTCGCGCACCGCCTCGGCGCTGCGCTGTTCGAATTCGGCGAACAGCGCGGGAAAGCCCGGCCGGGCCTGGCCCTTCAGGTATTCGTATTCAGGATCGTCCATCGTCGCTCTCGGTGCTTGCATGGGCCACCACGCGGTCGATGCGGCGGCCTTCGAGGGCCGTGACCTCGAAGGTCCAGCCCGCGCATTCGATGCGCTCGCCCACGATCGGCAGCTGGCCCGACACGGCCATCAGCAGGCCGGCCACGGTGTTGTAGCGGCCGCGCTCCTCCTCGGGCAGCTCGCGGATCGCGAGCCGCGCGCGCAGCTCCGACACCGGCATCAGGCCGTCGAGCTCCCAGGCGCCGTCCTCGCGCTTGTGGGCCCAGGCGTCGGTGGTGGTGTTGGACTGCAGCTCGCCGGTGATGGCCTCGAGCAGGTCGCGCGGCGTCATCAGGCCCTGCACCACGCCGTACTCGTCGACCACGAACACCAGCCGGCCGGCGCGCATGCGGAACTGCTCGAGCAGCTCCATGCCGGTGAGCGTCTCCGGCACGAAGGAGGCGGGCTGCGCCACGCCCTCGATGCTGCCCTCGTGCTGGGGGCCGAGCCGCAGCAGGTGCGCCACGCTGATCACGCCCACCACATCGTCGAGCGAGTTGCGGCACACCGGGTACCAGGAATGCACCAGGTTGAGCGCGCCGGCGGCCGCCACCTTCTGCAGGCTGGAGGCCACGGTGTCGGTGGCGTCCAGCCACTCGATGTCGGCCCGCGGCACCATCAGCGAGCTCAGGCGGCGGTCGTCGAGGTGGAACACGTTGCGCACCATCTGGTGCTCGTGCATCTCGATCACGCCGGCGTCCACGCCCTCCTCCAGGCTGGCGGAGATCTCTTCCTCGGTCACGGTGCGCGCGGCGTTGGAGTCGATGCGCAGCAGCTTCAGGATCATCGCGGTGGCGCCCGACAGCAGCAGCACGAAGGGCTTGGCGCCGGTGGCCAGCGCGCGCATGGGCCGCGAGACGAAGCGCGCCACCGGTTCGGGGTAGAGCTGGCCGATGCGTTTGGGCACCAGCTCGCCGAAGATGATGGTGAAGAAGGTGATGCAGGTCACGACCACCGCGGTCGAGGCCACGCTGGCCGTGCCGGCGCCCATGCCCGCGCCTTCCATCCAGACCGCCAGCGGCGCCGCGAAGGCGGCCTCGCCCACGATGCCGCTGAGCATGCCGATGGACGTGATGCCGATCTGCACACTCGACAGGAACTGGGTCGGGTCCTGCATCAGCTTGAGCGCCGCGGCGGCGCCGGCATCCCCTGTTTCGGCCAATGCGGCGAGCCGCGCGCGACGGCTGGTGGAAAGGGCCATTTCGGACATCGCGAACAACGCATTGAGCGTGGTCAGCAAGGCCAGCAGGAAAACATCCATGAACGAAGGAGAGAATGGGGACATGGCACTTTACTTGATCGGCGACGTGCAGGGCTGCGACGAGGCCCTGGGCCGCCTGCTGCAACGCATCGACTTCTCCCCCAGCCGCGACACGCTGGTGCTGCTGGGCGACCTGGTGAACCGCGGCCCGGCCTCGGCCGACGTGCTGCGCCGGGTGCAGGCGCTGGGCGGCGCCGCGCGCAGCCTGCTGGGCAACCACGACCTGCACCTGTTGGGCGTGGCCCACGGCGCACGCAAGTCGGGCCGCAAGGATACGCTCGACGGCGTGCTCGACGCGCCCGACCGCGACGCGCTGATCGACTGGCTGCGCCACCAGGCGATGGCGCTGCACCAGACCGTCGGCGGGCGCGACCTGCTGATGGTGCATGCGGGCGTGCTGCCGCAATGGTCGGTGGCGCAGACCCTGGTGCTGGCGGCGGAGGTCGAAGCGGTGCTGCGCGGGCCGACGCTGGGCGAGTTCGTGCGCACCATGTACGGCAACGAGCCCGCGCAGTGGGACGATGCATTGACGGGCACCGCGCGGCTGCGCGCCATCGTCAACGGCCTCACGCGCTTGCGTTTCTGCACCGCCGAGGGCGTGATGGACTTCGACACCAAGGACAGCGCCGACGCCCCGCCGGCCGGCTTCATGCCCTGGTTCGAGGTGCCGCAGCGCCGCAGCGCGAACGCCACCGTCGCCTTCGGCCATTGGTCGACGCTGGGCTGGATCGACCGGCCCGGCCTGCTCTCGACCGACACCGGCTGCGTCTGGGGCGGCTGCCTCAGCGCGGCGCGCATCGGCGCCACGCTGGACGACATCGAGCACTTCGAAGTGAAGTGCGATCAGGCGCAGAAACCCGGCGCCTGATCCCGGTGCGGCCGCTCAGGCGGCCGGCCGGAACCGCTCCAGCGCCGTGCGCTGTTGCCCCTGCGCGTCGAAGTTGTCCGGCGCCAGCCAGCGCTCGAAGGCGCTGCGCAGCGCCGGCCATTCGCTGTCGATGACCGAGAACCACGCGGTGTCGCGGCTGCGGCCCTTGTAGACCAGCACCTGGCGGAAGACGCCTTCGAAGCGGAAGCCCAGCCGCTGGGCGGCGCGCCGCGAGGGCTCGTTGCAGCTGTCGCACTTCCATTCGTAGCGGCGGTAGCCCAGCGTGTCGAAGGCCAGGCGCATCAGCAGGTACTGCGCCTCGGTCGACAGCGGCGTCTTCTTCAACAGCGGCGAGAAGGTGACGTGGCCCACCTCCATCACGCCGTGCGCGGGCTCGATGCGCATCAGCGCCAGCGTGCCCACCGCGCGGCCACTGGCGCGGTCGATCACCGCGAAATGCATGGGATCGGCGCTCTGCGCGATGCGCTCGATGTAGGCGCGCGTGGCCGCGGGATCGTCGGAGCGCTCGATCGACAGATACGTCCAGTCGCGCCCATCGGGCGCCTGCGCGTAGGCGGCATGCAGGTCGCCGGCGTGCCGGGCCGCGTCGAGCGGCTCGAGCCGGCAGAAGCGGCCCTCGATGGGCTGGCGCGGCGGCAGGGCATGCGGGGTCCAGTCGGGCAGCGCGGGGCCGACGGGCTGGCCGAAGTCGTTGAGGCGGGTGGGCATGGCAAGGTCTTTCGAAAAAAGGGGCTGGCACGGCCAGCAGAAGCCCCGAAGGTAGCCGCGCCATGGCCCCATTGGAAGTGCCAGGCAGAATGCGTTTCATGGTGCCACGGTCCGCCCCCTCCCCCGCTGCCCTGCTCGAGGCCCCGCTGCGCCGGGAACGCGACGCGGGCCCGATGCAACGCCAGCTGTACGAGCGGCTCAGGCACGCCATCCTCGACGGCAGCCTCGCGCCCGGCAGCCGGCTGCCGGGCTCGCGCATGCTGGCCGAGACGCTGGCGATCTCGCGCAACACCGTGAGCGCGACCTACGAGCACCTGGCGGCCGAAGGCTATGTGCAGCCCGACCGCCAGGGCACGCGTGTGGCCGCGCTGTCGGCGCCGGCGCTGCGCGGGCGCGCGGCGGCCCCCACCGGCACCCCGGTCACCGCGCGCCGCCTCGCGGCCTTCCCGCCGAACGCATCGCGCCCCGACTCGGACGCCGCGCTGCGCCCCGGCGTGCCCGCGCTGTCGCACTTCCCGCTGACCGCCTGGCGCCGCGCGCTCGACCGGGCGCTGCGCGCGGCGGGCCCGGCCGCGCTGGGCTACGGCGACCCGCTGGGCGAAGCGCCGCTGCGCGCGGCCATCGCGCGGCACCTGTCGGTGGCACGCGGCGTGCGCTGCGCGCCGCGGCAGATCGTCGTCACCGAGGGCGCGCAGGAGGCGCTGACCCTGTGCGTGCGCCTGCTCACCAATCCAGGCGACGTCGGCTGGGTCGAGGACCCGGGCTACCGCGGCGCCAAGGCCGCGATGCGCGCGGGCGACCTGCGCATCGTGCCGCTGCGGGTCGACGCCGAGGGCCTGCAGGCACGCGAGCGCGACTGGCAGCAGCACCCGCCGCGGCTGGTCTACACCTCGCCCTCGCACCAGTACCCGGGCGGCGCGGTGCTGAGCATCGCGCGCCGGCTCGAACTGATCGCCCGCGCGCGTGCGCACGGCGCGTGGATCGTCGAGGACGACTACGACAGCGAGTTCCGCCACGCCGGCGAGCCCATCGGCGCGATGCAGGGGCTGGTGGAGGACGCGCCCGTGCTCTACGTCGGCACCTTCAGCAAGACGATGTTCCCCTCCCTGCGGCTGGGCTTCCTGGTGCTGCCCGAGGCGCTGCTACCGGGCGTGCAGGCGCCGCTCGAGGAGATGCTGCGCGGCGGCCACCGCCCTGAGCAGCTCGCGATGGCCGACTTCATCGAGAGCGGCCAGTTCAGCCGCCACCTGGGCCGCATGCGGCGGCTCTACCGGGGCCGGCAGCAGGCGCTGCGGCTCGCGCTGCAGCAGCACCTGAAGGTGCCGCACAGCATCGAGGGCGGCCACTGCGGCCTGCACCTCACGGTGCGCCTGCCCGCGGAATTCGACGACCGCCGGATCGCGGCCGAGGCGCTGCGCCACCGCATCGCGCCCGGGCCGCTGTCGGGCTTCGCGCTGCAGCCGCTGGCCGGTGACAACGGCCTGGTGCTGGGCTACGGCAACACCTCGGCCGAGCTGTTCGAGCCGCTGGTCCGGCGGCTCTCGCAGATCGCGCGGGCGAGCGCACGTCCCTAGCCCGGCGTGCCCGCCTCGTGTGAGCGCCGGAAGTTGCGCGGCGTGGTCCCGACCCACTGGCGGAAGCGCCGGTTGAAGTAGGCCTCGTCGGTGAAGCCGCACTGGTGGGCGATCTCGCGCACCAGCAGCGAGGTCGACGACAGCAGTTCCTTCGCGCGCTCCATGCGCCGCTCGGTCACCAGCTCGGTGAAAGTGCGGTCGGTCTTCTTGCGCAGCAGGTTGGCCAGGTAGTTGGGCGAGAGGAAGGCGGCGGCGGCCGCATCGGTGAGCGACAGCGGCTGGTCGAGGTTGTCGCGCACATAGCGCAGCACGCGCTGCAGGGCGTCGCGCTGCGAGGTCCGGCCGTTGTGCTGCAGCGAGCGCCGCATCAGCGCTTCTTCCTGCCGCATGCAGGCCAGCCCGATGATCTGCTGCACGATGCCCCGCATCGCGATCTTGGCGCCGAAGCCGCGGCCCGCGTTGAGCGCCTGCAGCTCGTCGAGCCAGCCGCGGATGCGCGCGAAGTCCGCCGCGTCGAAGGCGAAGTCGACGTACTCCTGGAACAGGAAGGGCGCGAGGTCGGGATGGCGTGCGAGCGAGACGTCGTCGAGGTCCAGCGCATCGACCTCGAGCGTCGGCCAGAGAAAGCGCTGGTCGAAGTTGACGATGCAGTACAGCGCCTCGGGCGGGTGCGGGATCACGTGCACCCGGTAGGGCAGCACGAAGCTCAGGTGGCGCGGGCCGAAGGGCCGCACCGCGCCGCCGATGGCCTGCTGCGACTGCCCTTCGATGCCGACCTGGATCTGGAAGTAGGCATGCCGGTGCGGCAAGGTGAGCTCGTTGCGCGCACCCTGGAAGCGGATGTCGAAATCCAGGTGATCGGCACGCTCGTGCATGCCGTAGGTGCGGACGGAGGTGGGAAGGGAAGAGGAAGAGCGCATCGCGCCCGCGAGCCTACGCCAAGCCGCGCACCGCCGCTTCAGGCGACCTCGACTGCCAGCACCCCCACGCCCGCCACCGTGCCGCGCAGCCGGTCGCCGCGCTGCACCGCGCCCACGCCGGCCGGTGTGCCGGTGAAGATCAGGTCGCCGGGCTGCAGCGTGAACAGCGTCGACAGGTAGGCGATGGTGTCGGGCACGTTCCAGATCATGTCGGACAGGTCGCCGACCTGGCGCTGCGCGCCATTGATCTCGAGCCGGATCTCGCCCGCGGCCGGATGCCCGGCTTGTGCCACCGGCACCAGTTCGCCGCAGGGCGCGGAGCCGTCGAAGGCCTTGCCGGTGTCCCAGGGCCGGCCCGCCTTCTTGGCCTCGGCCTGCAGGTCGCGGCGCGTCATGTCCAGGCCCACGGCATAGCCGTAGACATGCGCGAGCGCGTCCGCCGCGGCGATGTTCGCGCCGCCCGTCTTGAGCGCCACCACCAGTTCGATCTCGTGGTGCACGTCGCTCGACAGCGTCGGGTAGGCGAAGGCCGCGCCGTCCGCGACGATGGCGTTGGCCGGCTTCATGAAGAAGAAGGGCGGCTCGCGCTCGGGGTTGTGGCCCATCTCGCGTGTGTGTTCGGCGTAGTTGCGGCCCACGCAGAAGATGCGGTTGACCGGGAAGCGCGCGCGCTCGCCCGCGATGGGCAGCGAGTGGACGGGCGCGGGGGCGATGGCGTAGCGGGTGTCGGTGGAAGTCATGGATCGACTCTAGCCAGCGACGGCCCGCGCGCCGGGCACGCGTCTACGCAGGTCTTGGACTCCGCTACGTTTCAGCGTTCGCTCAGCCGGCCACGCTGAAGCCGGTGTCGAAGGTCCCCTTCACATCGAGCGGCTGCTTGATCAGCCCGACCTGGCGGTAGAAGTCGGCCGTGGCCTGCTGGTCGGCGACCACCTGCGCGTCGATGGCCACCCACTTCTGCTGGCGGCGTTCGAACTGCAGCTTCGCCGCCTCGGGCGGGATGCCGATGATCCGGGCCAGCGCGGCCGAGTAGGCGTCGACGTTGTCGTAGGACCAGCGCTGCGCCTTCACCACGCGCTGCAGGAAATCCTGCAGCACCGGCCGCTTGGCGGCGATGGCGCCGTCGGTGGCGGCGAGGTAGCTCAGGCCCGGCAGCAGGCCGCGCCCGCTGACCAGCACCCGCGCGTGCTTGCTGACCTCGGCCAGCGCGGTGTAGGGCTCCCAGGTGGCCCAGGCGTCGACCGAGCCCTGCGTGAGCGCCAGCTTGGCATCGGCGGGCGCGAGAAAGCGGATGTTCACGTCCTCGGGCTGGAGGCCGGCCGAGCCGATGGCCTTGAGCGCCACGTAGTGCCCGATCGAGCCGCGGTTGGTGGCGATGCTCCTGCCCTTGAGCTCGGCCGCGGACTTCAGTGGCGAGTCGGGGCGCACCAGCACGGCCGTGCCATAGGCATCGGAGCGGTTGGCACCGATGGCCTTGACGCGCGTGCCCGCGGCCAGCGCGAAGATCAGCGGCGCATCGCCGATCGGTCCCGAATCGACCGCGCCCGCATTGAGCGCCTCGGCCAGCGGCGCGGCGGCCGGGAACTCCGACCACTGGATGTCGTAGCCCAGACCCTCGAGCCCGCCCGCGGCCTCGAGCAGCGCGCGCAGGCCGCCCTTCTGGTCGCCGGCCTTGAGCACCGGGCGGGACTGGGCATGCGATGCGACGGCGGGCAAGGCCAGGGCCGCGGCGGTGCCGAGGGCCTGGGTCACGAACTGGCGGCGGGAGGAGAAGGTCATGGCTCGATTTCTTTCTTTGAGAGAGGGGAGAATTCAGTGGACGAAGCCGCCCTTGACGAAGCGCACCGGCTGCGCGTCCATGCGGCGGATCAGCGCCTCCAGGCCGTCGGTGGGCGGTGCAGCGTCCACGGCGCGCGGCGCGATCTCGGTGCGGCACAGCAGGTCGTCGTCCGACCAGCCGGCCTGGCCCGGCCGTCCGAGCGCGCGCAGCCAGCCGTCGCGGTCGGCCAGCAGTTCAGCGCCGGCCAGCGCCGCGCTGCCCGCGACCTGCGAGAACGCGGCCCAGGCGGCGTCGCCCTCGAGCACGCAGCCCGCGCTCGGCGCGGCCGAGGCGGCGGGTCGCAGCCAGACCGTCACCAGGCGTGGGTCCTCCAGGGGCGGCGCGCCCGCGGCCACGATGCGCACGCGCTGGCCGCGCCAGCTCGCGAGCGGGCGCGCCGGGCCGCCGTCGCAGCGCACGCCGGCATCGGGCAGCGCCACGGGCAGCGCCCAGGCGCCGGTCGCGCGCAAGGTCTCGCCCGCGGCCTGCGCCTTCATGAAATCGATCAGCGCCCAGGCCTCGTCGTCGCGCAGCACGGCGCCGAAGGCCGGCATCGACGGCGCGCCGTGGCGGTCGCGCGTGCCGTTGAGCACATGCCACAGCAGGTCGCCGTCGGCGCGCCGCCACAGCAGCGGACCGCTCAGGTTGGGCGGCCATACGGGCTGCGCGGCCGCAAGCGGCCCCTGCCCTCGCCCGTCGCTGCCGTGGCAGGCGATGCAATGCTGCGCATAGAGCGCGCGGCCCTGCGCGATCGATTGCACCGTGAAGCCGCTGGGCGAGCGATGGAAGCTGGTCGGCGTGGCCGGCACCCAGGCCACTCGCGCGTCGGGCCAGGGCGCGAGCAGCAACAACAAGGGCACGCTGGCCAGCAGGGGCCAGCGGCGGCGGCGCCAGAAGACCGCCAGCAGCAGCACGAGGGCGCACAACGCGAGCACAGCCACCGTGAGGCCCAGGCGCCGCGCCTGGCCCAGGTCGATCAGCAGGTTCTCGCCCGACAGCCGCCAGGCCCAGGGCCAAGCCGGCTGGCCATGGCTGGTGCCCGCCAGGCCCAGCCAGCCGAGCAGGCGCAGCAGCGCGAGTTGCACCGACTGCAGCAGCGCGATCAGGCCGTTGAGCCAGCCGCCCTCGGTCCAGGCGCTCACGCCGTCGCTCGGCTCACCATGTCGCGTCCAGTCCGAGATGCCGCAGCGCCTCGTGCCGCAGCTCGACCAGCCGCGGATGGTTGCGGTGCCGCGGGTACGGCAGGTCGACCACCAGCTCGGCCACGATGCGCGCCGGGCGGTCGCTGAGCACGATCACGCGCTTGGCGAGGAACAGCGCCTCCTCCACGTCGTGCGTCACCAGCAGCGCCGAGAAGCCGGCGCGCTGCCAGAGCTTGACCAGCTCGCTCTGCATCGCGATGCGGGTGAGCGAATCGAGCTTGCCCAGCGGCTCGTCGAGCACCAGCAGCTGCGGGTCGTTGACCAGCGCGCGCGCCAGCGCCACGCGCTGCGCCATGCCGCCCGAGAGCTGGTGCGGGAAGCTCTTCGCAAAATCGGCGAGGCCCACCAGCGCCAGCGCATCGTCGACACGCGCACGCTGCGTCTTGAGCAGGCCGCGCGCCTGCAGGCCCAGCGCCACGTTGTCCCAGACGTTGCGCCAGGGGTAGAGCGTCGGGTCTTGGAACACGACGATGCGCGAGGGGTCGGGCCGGGTGATGGCCTCGCCGTCCTGCGCGATGCGGCCCACGGTCGCGGGTTCGAGCCCGGCCACCAGGCGCAGCAGCGTCGACTTGCCGCAGCCGCTGGGGCCCAGCAAGGCGACGAACTCGCCGGGCTGCACGCGCAGGTCGATGTGGTCGAGCACCTGCAGCACGCCGTCCTGCTGCTTGAACCAGTGGCTCACGCCCTCGATGTCGATGTGGGCGCCGGCCGTGGCGGTGGCTACCATTGGACGGTCCCCTTCTGCCACGACAGCGCGCGGTCGCGCACCGTGAACAGCAGCGTGATCAGGCCCGAGCACAGCACCGCCATCACCCCCAGCGCCGCGTACATGTTGGCGTAGGCGGCCCAGCCCTGGGCCCACTGCAGGTACCAGCCCAGGCCGGCCTTGACGCCCATCATCTCGGCCGTGACCAGCACCGAGAACGATGCGCCCAGGCCCATGAACAGGCCCACGAACACCTGCGGCAGCGCCGCCGGGATCGCCACCCGCCGCACCAGGAACCACTCGGAGGCACCGAGGGTGCGCGCCACGTCGTAGTAGCTCTTGTTCACCGAGGCCACGCCCGACCAGGTCAGCACCGCCACCGGGAAGAAGGTGGCGAGCCCGACCAGGAACACGGCCGCGGCATAGCTCGAGGGCGCGAAGAAGAAGGCCAGCGGCAGCAGCGCCGACGCGGGCACCGGCCCGAGGAAGCGCAGCACCGGGTGCACCCAGTAGCCCGCGATGCGCGACCAGCCGATCCACACGCCGGTGCCGAAGCCGACCAGCGCGCCCAGCACGAAGCCGTGCGCGAGCAGGCGCAGCGAATGCACGGTCGAGAGGCCGAGCCGGGCCCAGTCCTCGTAGGCCACGTCGATCAGGCTCTGCGGCGGCGCGAAGAAGGGCGGCGGCAGCAGGCCCAGCTTGGCCGTCAGCAGCTCCCACAGCGCCAGCAGCAGCGGCGCGGCGATCAGCCACTGGCCCGCGGGTCGCAGCCGGCGCCCGGCCGCACCGGCGTGCGCGCCGAGCAGCGCCACCAGCAGCAGCAGCACGCCCGCGACCAGCGCGGCCACGCCGAGCTCGGTGGTGAAGGTCCAGTCGTTGAAGCCCACTTCCTTGTTGGGCCAGTAGAGCGTGAGCGCGCCGAAAGCCAGCCAGGCGATGGCCGCGACGATGCCGGTGCGCCAGAGACCGGTGACGACGGCGTCCTGCAGGGATGCGGGTACGGCCGTCGCGCGCGGGGTCTGCGCTCGCACAGGCGCGGGCCGTTCGAGGTGCCCCCCCAAAACCTGCTCAGCGGTCGTCATGCCAGCACATCCACCGCCACGTGATTGGCGAGTCGCACCGGATCGGTCGAGGCCTTGAGCACGCCGACCGAGCGGAAGTCGCGCGCATAGAACTCGACCTCGTCGCGCAGGTTCTTGCCCACCGGATGGTGGCCGTGCGTGAGCGTGCCCAGCAGCGCCTGCAGGTCTTCCACCGGCACCTTGGGCGAGTACTTGGCGAACAGCTTGGCCGACTCGTTGGGGTTCTCGGCCACGAAGTCCGAAGCCTGCACGATGGAGCGCACCAGCGCCGCCACCGTGGGCTTGTCCTTGCGCACCAGCTCGCCGCGCGCGCCGACGATGCAGCAGACCTTGTCCTTGTATTCGCCCGAGAGGTTCGACGCCAGCTCGACGTAGCGGCCCTTGTTGCGCTTCTCGATCAGGTAGAGCGTCGGGTCGCCGTCGGCGATCGCCTGGATCTCGCCCTTGTTGACCGCGATGTCGAGCAGGTCGGCCGGGTACTGGCGCCAGGCCACGTCCTTGTCGGCATCGATGCCGTTCTTCTTGAGCAGGATGGAGAAGAAGTTCTTGCCCGGGCTCGCGATGTCCGACACGCCGATGGTCTTGCCCTTGAGCTTCTGCAGGTCGGTGATGCCGGCCTCCTTCACGCCCACCAGCCGCACGCAGCCGCCGTGCGAGCTGCCCACGATCTTCACGTCGAAGCCCGACTCCAGCGGCTTGAGCCAGCGGTGGATCATGCCGACCGCGGCATCGGCCTTGGCCGTGGCCAGCGACTCGAGCAGCTGGTCGGTCGAGCCGGTGTAGTTGATCAGGTCCACCTGCAGGCCGTTCTTCTCGAAGAAGCCGCGCTCCTGCGCCACCACCACCGGCGACAGGCAGAAGGCCGATGCGTTCCAGGCGAAGGTGAGCTTGCGCGGCTGCGACCAGGCGCGCGAGGCGAGCAGGCCGCTCGATGCGACGACCGCGGCGGCTCCGCCGGCACGCAGGACGCCGCGGCGTGAAAGGGATGTGTTCATGCTGGAGGGACCTCGTTTACTTTTGGATTTACAGGAGCAGTTCGGGCTCGGCCTCGACCAGCCCTTCGTAGAGGCTCTCGAAGGCATGGCGCGCGCCGTCGGGCCCGCCGATCTGGCCGTGCGTGTGGCGTGCCACCGCCTCGTCGATGGGCTGCGGCGTGCCGGCGGCCTCGGCCAGCAGCTGCGTGTGGCAGGCGTTGTCCAACGCGATGTACCACCAGGCCGCGGCCTCGACGCTCGGGCCTGCGGTCAGGATGCCGTGGTTCTTCAGGATCGCACCCTTGCCGTTGCCCAGCGCCTTGGCGATGCGCAGGCCTTCGCTGTCGTCGACCACCATGCCGGTGAAGTCGTCGAACAGCGCCACGTCGCCGTGGAACACGCAGCTGTCCTGCGTCAGCGTGTCCAGCTTGCGGCCCAGCGTCGACCAGGCCTTGCCGTAGGTCGAGTGGGTGTGGGCCGCGGCGACGATCCCGGGGTTGTATTCGTGGATGGCCGCATGGATCGCGAAGGCCGCCTTGTTGAGCGGCCGGTCGCCGATCACGGTCTCGCCCTTGGCATTGACCAGCAGCAGGTCCGACACCTTGATGCGCGAGAAATGGATGCCCAGCGGGTTGACCCAGAAGTGATCGGTCAGCTCGGGGTCTCGCGCGGTGATGTGGCCGGCCAGGCCTTGCGCGAAGCCGAAGCGCGCGAACAGCCGGAAGGCGCCCGCCAGCCGCTCCTGCCGATGGCGGCGCTCGGCCTCGACACTGGTGCGCGGCGTCGGCGGGTCGAACCAGAACTTCTGCTGCGGGTTGGGGTTGAGCTTCAGCGGCTGGGCCGCGTGGCGGTCGATGGAAAGAACGGCGCTCATGGGGTTTCCTCGTGTGTGGGGGGTATTGCTCCTTCCCCCTCCGGGAGAAGGCGGGGATGGGAACTTGACGGCATCAAGCGCCGTCACGGCATCCAAGGCCGCGGGCCCCCACCCCAACCCTCCCCCGGGAGGGGAGGGAGAAAGAAAAAAGTCAGGCCGCCTTGCGCGCCGAAGCGATGCGCTGCGCCACCAGCTCGTGCGTGCGCGGGATCAGCGCGCGCCCGTAGTCGCTCGCGTCCTCCAGCGGGTCGAAGCCGCGGATCAGGAAGGTGGTCACGCCCAGGTCGTAGTAGTCGAGCAGCGCATCGGCGACCTGCTCGGGCGTGCCGACCAGCGCGGTGCTGTTGGAGCGACCGCCGATCTCCTCGGCCACCGCGGTCCAGAGCCGCTTGTCGACGCGCGAACCCTGCGCCGCCGCGGCCAGCAGGCGCTTCGCGCCTTCGCTCTGCTGCGGTCCGCCACGGTTGTAGCCCTGCACCACGCGCAGGCGTTTGGTCTCGGCGAGGATGGTCTCGGCGCGCGCCCAGGCCGCCGCTTCGGTCTGCGCGAGGATCGGCCGGAAGGACACCGAGAAGCGCACGCTGCGCCCGTGCTTCGCGGCCTCGGCGCGTACGCGGGTGGTCAGCTCGCGCGCCTGGTCCAGCGACTCGCCCCACAGTGCGTACACGTCGGCATACCGGCCCGCGACCGGGATCGCCGCCGCCGATGCGCCGCCGAAGTACACCGGCACGTGCGGCTTGCCCTGGCGCGTCTGCACCGGCTTGACCTCCGAGAAGGCGTTCTGGAAGCGGTAGTGCGCGCCTTCGTGGTCGAAGGGCTTGTCGGACTGCCACACCTTGTGCAGCACCTCGAGGTACTCGTCGGTGCGCGCATAGCGCTGGTCGTGGTCGAGCCAGTCGCCGTCGCGCTTCTGCTCGTCGTCGGAGCCGCCCGAGATGTAGTGCACCGCGAGCCGGCCGCCGCTGAACTGGTCGAGCGAGGCGAACTGGCGCGCCGCCAGCGTGGGCGACACGAAGCCGGGCCGGTGCGCCAGCATGAAGTGGATGCGCTCGGTGACCGAGGCGGCGTAGGCGACGGTCAGCGTCGCGTCGGGACCGGTCGAATGGTGCGGCACCAGGATGCGGTCGAAGCCCGCGTTCTCGTGCGCCTGCGCGAAGGCCTTGACGTAGTCGCGGTCGATCGCGGGACCGCTGGGCGCATGGACTTCCGAGACCTTCTGGCCCTGGATCATGCCGATGAATTCCATGGGACTGCTCATGGGTTTTCCTTCGACGTGGACGTGCAAAGCGGGTTGCAGGACCGAGACCGTAAGCGCCGCCCGACCCAAACCCAAGGAGGAAAAGCGCGTTTGGATATGCGCGAAACTTTGTTCGCCCGGCCGGGGCTCGCGCTTACCGTCGCAGGCATGAGCACCCACGCCCTGCAACGCACCGCCCTCCCCCCCGCGCCCGCCACCGACGACGTGGTGCTGGCGCAACTGACGGCCCGCTTCGCCGCGACCGCGGCCGACCACGACCGCTACGGCAGCTTCCCGCACGACAACTTCGCCGCGCTGCAGCAGCACGGGCTGATCGCGCTGGTCGCGCCCACGGCCCTCGGCGGCGGCGGCGCCTCGCTGGGCACGGCACGGCGCGTGATCGCGGCGGTGGCGCGCGGCGAGCCCGCGACCGCGCTGATCCTCACCATGACCTACCTGCAGCACAGCACGATCACGCGCGCCGACAGCCGCTGGCCGCGCCACCTGCGCGAACGCGTGCTGCAGGACGCGGTGCGGCACGGCGCGCTGGTGAACGCGCTGCGCGTGGAACCGGCGCTGGGCTCGCCCGCGCGCGGCGGCCTGCCCGGCACCCTCGCCCGCCGCGACGGGGAGGGCTGGACGATCGACGGCCACAAGCTCTACACCACCGGCATCGAGGGCCTGGGCTGGCTGTCGGTCTGGGGCCGCACCGACGAGGCCGAACCGCGCGTCGGCACCTTCCTCGTGCCGCGCGATGCGCCGGGTGTGCGCGTGATCGAGAGCTGGGACCACCTGGGCCTGCGTGCCTCGGGCAGCCACGAGGTGGTGTTCGAGAAGGTGCGCATCCCGCTCGACCATGCGGTGGACCTGCGGGCCCCGGCCGACTGGGCACCCGACGCCGGCAGCCAGACCGACATCGACGGCCACGCCACGCAGAACGCCTGGATGGTGGTGCTGCTGGGCTCGCTCTACGACGCCATTGCGCAGGCCGCGGCCGACTGGCTGGCGGCCTTCCTCCACGAACGCGCCCCCGGCAGCCTGGGCGCGCCGCTGGCCAGCCTGCCGCGGGTGCAGGAACAGGTGGGCGAGATCCGCGCGCTGCTGCGCAGCAACCGGGTGCTGCTCGACCAGGCGGCGGCCGAGGTCGATGCCGGGCGTGCGCCTTCCGTGGTCGACAGCGGCCTGCTCAAGTACACCGTGACGCGCGACGCGGTGCGCGCGGTGGAGATCGCGCTGCAGCTGTGCGGCAACCACGGCCTGAACCGCCGCAACCCGCTGGAGCGCCACTACCGCGACGTGCTGTGCAGCCGCATCCACACGCCGCAGAACGACGCCATCCTGCTGGCCGCGGGCAAGGCCGCGCTGCGCCCCGCGGCCTGAGGCGCCGCCGAACGATCGACAATCCCTTTCCATGACCACTGCCACGCTCACCCCCGCCGACGTCCGCCACCACCTGCTCGCGCGCGACACCGAGATCGCGCTGCTCGACCTGCGCGAGGAGGACCCCTTCGCCCAGGAACACCCGCTGTGGGCCGCCAACCTGCCGCTGTCGCGCATCGAGATCGAGGCCTGGCGCCGGATCCCGCGGCGCGATACGCTGATCGTGCTGTACGGCGAACACGGCGGCATCGACCTCGCGCCCCAGGCCGCGAAGGTCTTTGCCGCGCTGGGCTACACGAATGTCCACCGGCTCGAAGGCGGCCTCGAAGGCTGGCGCGCGGCGGGCGGCGAGCTGTTCCGCGACGTCAACGTGCCGAGCAAATCCTTCGGCGAACTGGTGGAGCACGAGCGGCACACGCCCTCGCTGTCCGCGCCCGAGGTCAAGGCGCTGGTCGATGCCAAGGCCGACGTGGTGGTGCTCGATGCGCGCCGATTCGACGAGTACCAGACCATGAGCATCCCTTCGGCCACCAGCGTGCCCGGCGCCGAGCTGGTGCTGCGGGTGCGCGCGCTGGCGCCCGACCCGGCGACGCAGGTGATCGTCAACTGCGCGGGCCGTACGCGCAGCATCATCGGCACGCAGTCGCTGGTCAACGCCGGCATCCCCAACCCCGTGGCGGCGCTGCGCAACGGCACCATCGGCTGGAAGCTGGCCGGCCAGGTGCTCGACCATGGCGCCGACCGCCAGGCGACCGCCCCGCTGTCCGACGCGCAGCGTGCCCAGGCGCAGGCCGATGCGCGCCGCGTGGCCGACCAGGCCGGCGTGCGCCGCATCGCGCTGGCCGCGCTGCACACGCTGGAAGCCCCCGGGCGCACCGTCTACCGCTTCGACGTGCGCACGCCCGAGGAATACGCCGCCGGCCACCTGCCGGGCTTCGCCAGCGCGCCCGGCGGCCAGCTGGTGCAGGAGACCGACCACCAGGTGCCGGTGCGCGGCGCGCGCATCGTGCTGGCCGACGACGACGGCGTGCGCGCCGCGATGAGCGCCTCGTGGCTCGCGCAGATGGGTTGGGAGGTCTATGTGCCGAGCAGCGTGCCGGACGCCGCGGCGCTCGGCGAGAAGACCGTGCCTGCGCCCGCCTACCCGTCGGTGGCCGCCGTGGTGGCGGACATCACGCCCAGTGAACTGGCGGCGCTGCTGAAGCTGCCTTCAGGCACGGCCGTGATCGACGTGACCACCAGCGCCAACCACGTCAAGCGCCACATCCCGGGCGCCTGGTGGGCGATTCGCGCGCAGCTCGCGGATGCGCTGGCCGTGGTCCCGGCCGTGCAGCGCTATGTGTTGACCTGCGGCAGCAGCCTGCTCGCGCGCTATGCCGCGGCCGACCTGCGCGCGCTGCTCGACGCGCGCGGGCAGCAGGAGGTCGAGGTGGTGGTGCTCGCGGGCGGCAACGCCGCCTGGTTCGCCGCCGGCTTCGAGGGCGAGAGCGGCGAGGCGCGGCTGGCCAACCCGCGCACCGACCGCTACCGCCGGCCCTACGAGGGCACCGACGCACCGGCCGAAGCCATGCAGGCCTACCTCGACTGGGAGTTCGGCCTGGTGGCGCAGCTGGGGCGCGACGGCACGCACCACTTCAGCGTGATCGGGCAACCGCCGAAAGCGGCCTGAAAGCATCGCAACGCGGCCGTCACAGTATGTAGGCCGGGTAAAGGATCGCGCGGCGCAGCGACATCCGTCATCGGCCAAAGCGCCTGGACGTTGGTGGGGGACACCCACAACAACACCTGTCAGGAGCTTTGCCATGATCAGACTTCCCGTCCTTGCCCTGTCCGCCGCCACGCTGGCGGCGGCCCTCACCGGCTGCGTGGTCGCACCGGTGGCGCCCGCCTACGCAGCGCCGCCGGGCGTGGCCTATGTGGCGCCGACCTATGTGTCGCCGGGTGTGGGATTCGTCTGGGCCTACCACCCGCGCTATGGCTGGGGCTGGCACCACCCCCAATACGGATGGCACCGTGGATGGCGGTGACCGAAGCGCGCGCTGCGCGCTTCGTTTGAGCCTCAGCTCGGCTCGGCGCTCTTGAACAGCGCCGCGACCTTGCGCTTGGGCTTGATGTTGCTCGAGATGCCGCGCGCGGGCGCGGCCTTGGCGGCGGCCTCCCAGGCGGGGGTGGCGTCGGGCTCGCCCGGTTCGTAGGGCTTGTCGAAGAAGGGGTCGCGCGAGGCCGAGCGGTGCGGACGGCCGGCGGGGCCGCGCGCGGGGCTGCTGCTGCGCACTTCGCCGCGGGGCTCGCGCGGGGCGTCGAGCTTGTCGAGCACGTCGCGTGCATCGCCGGCCTCGCCCTCCTCGCGCCAGTGGCGGCGGCCGTCGTTGATGCGGCCGCGCGGGCGGTCTTCCTCGTACTCCATGGCCTCGAGCTCGATCGGCTTCTTGATCAGCTTCTCGATGTCGGCCACCAGGCGCGCGTCGTTGCCGCCGCTGGCGAAGCTCACGGCCAGGCCAGAGGCGCCGGCGCGGCCGGTGCGGCCGATGCGGTGCACGTAGTCTTCGGCGTTGAACGGGATGTCGAAGTTGAACACCGCCGGCACGTCCTTGATGTCCAGGCCACGGGCCGCGACGTCGGTGCACACCAGCAGGTCGACTTCGCCCTTCTTGAAGGCCTCGAGCGCCTTCAGGCGTTCGTCCTGGCTCTTGTCGCCGTGCAGCGCGGTGGTCTTGAGGCCTTCACGCTCCAGCGAGCGGGCCAGCCGGGCGCAGCCCAGCTTGCTGTTCACGAAGACGAAGGCCTGCGTGATGCCGCGCTGGCGCACGATCTGCTTGAGCGCGCGGCGCTTGTCGTCGTCGCCCACGCTGTAGAAGCGCTGCTCGACGGTCGATGCGGTTTCGTTGGGGCGCGCCACCTCGATGGTGACCGGCTCCTGCAGGTAGCTGCCGGCCAGGCGCTTGATCTCGGGCGAGAAGGTGGCCGAGAACAGCAAGGTGGTGCGCTGCTTGGGCAGGTAGCTCAGGATGCGCTGCAGGTCGGGCAGGAAGCCGATGTCCAGCATGCGGTCGGCCTCGTCGAGCACCACGTACTCGACCTGGTTGAGCACCGCGTTCTTGGCCTCGATGTGGTCCAGCAGCCGGCCTGGCGTGGCGACCAGCACCTCGACGCCCTTTTTCAGTTCCAGCGTCTGGGGTTTCATGTCCATGCCGCCGAACACCACCGCGCAGCGCAGGTTGGTGTACTTGGCATAGAGCTTGACCTGCTGGGCGACCTGGTCGGCCAGCTCGCGCGTGGGCAGCAGCACCAGCGCCCGCACCGGATGGCGCGCGGGCGAGGTGGAGCTGTTCTCGTGCTTGAGCATGCGCTGCAGCAGGGGCAGCGAAAAGGCGGCCGTCTTGCCAGTGCCGGTCTGGGCGGCGCCCATCACGTCCTGACCCGACAGCACCACCGGAATGGCCTGTTCCTGGATCGGCGTCATGGTCTCGTAGCCCATTTCGGCTACGGCGCGCGCCAGCGGTTCAGCCAGCGAAAGATTGGAGAAGGAGCTTGTCATGAAGCCCGCTATTGTCGCACCGCGGCAAAAAACGGCGATGACAACGCGGAAAAGCGGCTTTTCAAGCCGCTCCGGTGGCGCGAAAACCACGCACCGCGACGCTTACAGTCTTTACAACTGCTTGGCAGCGAAGGTGTCGCAAGCCTGCATGCTGCCGGTCTTGTAGCCGTTGCCGAACCAGCGCTGGCGCTGGGCGCTGGTGCCGTGCGTGAAGCTGTCGGGCACCACCGCGCGGCCGGCCGAGCGCTGCAGCGCGTCGTCGCCGATCTTCTGCGCCGCGTTCATGGCCGACTCGATGTCGCCCGGGTCCAGCCACTGCTTCGACTGCTGCGAGCGGTTGGCCCAGACGCCCGCGAAGCAGTCGGCCTGCAGTTCCACCCGCACGCTGACCGCGTTGTTCTGGGCCTGGCTGAGCCGCCCGCGCATGCCGTCGACCTTGGCCGTGATGCCGAGTTCGTCCTGCACGTGGTGGCCGACCTCGTGCGCGATCACGTAGGCCTGGGCGAACTCGCCCGGCGCCCCGAGGTCGCGCTTGAGCGTGTCGAAGAAGCCCAGGTCGATGTAGACCTTCTTGTCGCCGGGGCAATAGAAGGGGCCCATGGCCGACTGGCCGGTGCCGCAGGCCGTGGGCGTGGCGCCGCGGAACAGCACCAGCCGCGGCGCGGTGTAGCTGCCGCCGTTCTGCTGGAAGGCCGCGGTCCAGACCACCTCGGTGTTCTTGAGCACGGTCGAGACGAAGGCCGCCTCGCGGTCGTCGGGCGGCGGCTTGTGGGCCGGGCCCTGCTGCTGCACCTGCGGGGCCGGACCGCTGCCGCTGAGCAGGCCCAGCACGGTGAGCGGGTTGATGCCGAAGATCCAGCCCGCGATCAGCGCGACCGCGACCGTGCCGATGCCGACGCTGCGCCCGCCGATCGGGAAGCCACCGCCACCGCCGCCGCCATCGCGGCGGTCTTCGACGTTGTCCGACTGTTCATTGCCTTCCCATCTCATCGCGCTCTCCTTCGCCGGTGGATGACGGCGACGCCCGGATCGTACGCGCTCAACGGGCCGAAACGTAACTGACGCTGAGCAGGCCGCCCGGTTCGACGGCGCGCTGCGAGGCGGTCGCCGAGCTCTGCGTGTTCGCTGCGCTCGTGCCCTGGCGTTCGGCCGCGTAGAAGCGCTGGGCCTTCTCGACCTGCGAACGGGTCAGCGACACCATCCAGACGATCTGGACCAGCACGACGGCGAACAGGACGGCGAGCAGCAGCCAGCGGTAGGGACGCGGTTGGCGCAGGGCATTCGACTTGGGCATGGGAGGCTCCGGTACCGCGGGCACAGCGCGGTCGGGAGCGATATTGCAGCGCCGGTGCCTGCAAGCCACAGGCGCCGGGGCGCGACCGGCTGTAGGACCGAAGCGGCCCCGCGCCTCAGGTTTTGGGCAGCGTGACGCCGCGCTGGCCCTGGTACTTGCCGCCGCGGTCCTTGTAGCTGGTCTCGCAGACCTCGTCGCTCTCGAAGAACAGCACCTGCGCGCAGCCCTCGCCCGCATAGATCTTGGCCGGCAGCGGCGTGGTGTTGCTGAACTCCAGCGTCACATAGCCTTCCCACTCGGGCTCGAAGGGCGTGACGTTGACGATGATGCCGCAGCGGGCATAGGTGCTCTTGCCCAGGCAGATGGTCAGCACGTTGCGCGGGATGCGGAAGTACTCGACGGTGCGCGCCAGCGCGAAGCTGTTGGGCGGGATGATGCAGTAGTCGCCGTGCATGTCGACGAAGCTCTTCTCGTCGAAGTTCTTCGGATCGACCACGGTGCTGTGGATGTTGGTGAAGACCTTGAATTCGGGCGCGCAGCGGATGTCGTAGCCGTAGCTCGAGGTGCCGTAGCTGATGATCTTCTGACCCGCGGCCTCGCGCACCTGGCCCGGCTCGAAGGGCTCGATCATGCCGTTCTGCTCGGCCATGCGCCGGATCCACTTGTCGCTTTTGATGGTCATGTCGGGTGTCCTTAGGGGGCGCTATTCTAGGCACCCCGTCGCCCGGACCGGCGCGCTCAGCCCGGCAGTGCCTGCGAAATCACCGTCCGCTCGATCAGGCGGTCGTCGCCCAGCACGATCATCGCGAACAGCAGCTCCTCGAGGTTCTGCGCCAGCCCGGTCTTGCGCGCCAGCAGCGGCGTGGCCTGGGGGTTGATCACCACGAAGTCCGCCTCGCAACCCGGCTGCAGGTTGCCGATGGTGCCGGCCAGGCCCAGCGCCTCGGCCGCGCCGCCGGTGTGGCGCCACCAGAGTTCGGAAGGGGCGATGCTGATGCCGGGCTTGGTCTGCCCCTCGCGGCCCACGTAGTAGGCGGCCAGCATGGTGGTGAAGGGGCTGAAGCTGGTGCCGCCGCCCACGTCGCTGGCCAGGCCGTAGCGGTAGCCGATGCGGTCGGCGCCTTCGAAATCGAAGAAGCCGCTGCCCAGGAACAGGTTGCTGGTCGGGCTCACCGCGGTGGCGGTGCGGGTGGCGCGCATCAGCTGCCGGTCGGCATCGTCGAAATGGATGCAGTGGGCATAGACCGCGCGCTCGCGCATCAGGCCGAAGCCGTTGTAGACCTCGAGGTAGGAGCGCGCCTGCGGGAACAGCTCGCGCGCCCACTTCACCTCGTCCTTGTTCTCCGCCACGTGCGAATGGACCCAGGTGTCGGGGTAGCGCGCCGCCAGTTCGCCCGCGCCGCGCAACTGCGCATCGGTGCTGGTGGGCGCGAAGCGCGGCGTGATCGCATAGCCCAGCCGGTCGACGCCGTGCCATTGCCGGATCAGGTCTTCGGTGTCGACCAGGCTCTGCACCGTGTCGTCGCGCACGCCGTCGGGCGAGTGGCGGTCCTGCAGCACCTTGCCGGTGATCATGCGCAGCTGACGGCGTTGGGCCGAGGCGAAGAAGGCCTGCACCGAGGGCACGTGCGAGGTGGCGAAGGCCAGCGCCGTGGTCACGCCGTTGCGCAGCAGCTCGTCGAAGAAGACCTCGGCCACCGCGGCCGAATGGGCCGGGTCGGCGAAGCGGCTCTCGGCCGGGAAGGTGTAGTTCTCCAGCCAGGGCAGCAGGCCGTCGGCGGGCGCGCCGATGATGTCGGTCTGCGGGAAATGGATGTGCATGTCGATGAAGCCGGGCGCCAGCATGCGGCCGGGCCAGTGCGTGACCGCCGCATCGGGGTGGCGCGGCGCCACCGTCGCATGGCTGCCGGCTTCGAGCACGCGCTGGCGGCCCTGGGCATCGGGCGCGACGACCAGCAGGCCGTCGTCCTCGTAGAGGGGGCGACCGTGGTCGTCGAAGCGCAGGAGGGCGGCGCGGTAGGCTCTTTTCATCGTGGCCGAAGCCTAGCGCAAGACGCGCCGGCGCCGATCCACCGCCGCGTATAGCGGCTATCGGGCGACACGCCCCTGCACGCCCTCGACCAGCCAGTTCATCTTGAGGACCTGCTCGTCGGCCAGCGCGCTGCCCTTGGCGATCACCACATGCCCGTCGTTGTCGCGCACGTCGGCGGCCACGGCCGCGAAGGGCCGCAGCTGGCCCGCGGCGATGTCCTTCTGCCGCGCCAGCACCTCGTCCTGCACCGCCTTGGGTACCTTGGGGCCGAAGTCGCCCACGCGGATCATTCCTTCCTTGACGCCGCCCCAGAGCTTGCCGCTCTTCCAGCTGCCGTCGAGCACGGCGCGCGCGCGCTGTGTGTAGTAGCCGCCCCACTGGTGCGTGACCGCGACGATCTGGGCGTCGGGCGCGACCTTGCGCATGTCGGAGTGGTAGGCCACCGCCATCTTGCCGCGCTCCTGCGCGGCCGCCATCACGGCGGTCGAGCCGGTGTGGAAGGCGATCACGTCGGCGTCCTGGTTGAACAGCGTCATGGCGGCGTCGCGCTCCTTGGGCGGATCGAACCAGACGTCGAGCCACACCACCTTGACCTGCGCCTTCGGGTCGACCGAGCGCATGCCCAGCGTGAAGGCGTTGATGCCCTGCAGCACCTCGGGCATCGGGAAGCCCGCCACGTAGCCCGCCACGTGCGTCTTGGTCATGCGCCCGGCCGCCACGCCGGCCAGGTAGCGGCCCTCGTAGTAGCGCGCGTTGGCGGTGGCGACGTTGGGCGTGGTCTTGTAGCCGGTGATGGACTCGAACTTCACGTCGGGGAAGTCCTTCGCGACCTTCAGCGTCGGCTCCATGTAGCCGAAGCTGGGCGTGAAGATCAGCTTGTGGCCCTGCTGGGCCAGGTCGCGGATCACGCGCTCGGCGTCGGCGCCCTCGGGCACGTTCTCGACGAAGGTGGTCTGCACCCTGGGGCCCAGCGCGGCCTCGACGGCCTTGCGGCCCTGGTCGTGCTGGTAGACCCAGCCCGCGTCGGCCAGCGGTGCGACGTAGACGAAGCCGATCTTGAGCGGCGGCGCGGCGGGCGCAGCGCTTTGTTGTGAAAAGGCGGGAGACGAAAAGCAACAGGCAGCCGCGAGCGCGGCCACGAGGTTTTTGTACATGGTGTTCCTCTACATGGCCCCGGTGAATGAAAAACGCGCTGCAGCCGGGACGCCTGCAACGCGGGGCGGTATTTTAAGCCACCGTCAGCGCCCCGCCTTGGCCCGGCGCAGGTTGTCCTTCAGATGCTCCGGCACGCGCTCGTCGAAGCCCAGCGCCACGCGGCGCACCTCGGGCGTGTCGGTGGGCGCATGGCCCACGCCCAGCGCGCTGGCGCGCGGCGCGTCGATGGCCACCACCGTGCCCTCGACCCGGCCGATGCCGCTGATCTCGCAGGCCACCACGTCGCCCGCATCGACCGAACGCGAATGGCAGGGCGTGCCCATCAGGATCACGTCGCCCGGCAGCAGCGTGATGTGGCGCGCGATGTCGGCGATCACGTAATGCGGGCCCCAGATCGTCTCGTCGCCGATGTGGGCCTCCTGCACCACACGGCCGTTGACCGTGGTGCGCAGGGTCTGGGCGAACAGGTCGACGCCACGCACGATGCCGGGCCCGATGGGCAGCAGCGTGTCGGCGCCTTTGACGCGCAGCATCGCGCCCTGGTCGGTGTCGCGGAAGTCCTGCAGTCCCATGTCCAGCGCGGGGCAGAAGCCCTCGATGAAGTCCCAGGCCTCGTCGGGCGTGACGTTGCGGCAGGTCTTGCCGATCACCACCGCGTACTCGCCCTCGTAGTTGAGGTACTTCACGTCGGCCGGCTTGAGGATCTGGCCGCCGTGGCCGTTGAGCGCCGTCGGCGGCTTGGTGAAGTAGGTCGGCGTCTCGCTGGGCTTGGGCTTGTTGCGGGTCTCGTGGCTGCGCGAGCTGTAGGAGATATGGACCGCGATGATCTTGCTGGGCGAGACCGGCGGCAGGTAGTGCGGGCCTTCGGCCTCGAGCAGCCGGCCGTCGTCGAGCCGCAGCCGGCCGGCGTCGGCGCCCTCTTCCACCACCGTGCCCCAGAAGGCGCTGCCGCCCACCAGCACGCGGCGGCGCTCGACGCGCGGGCCGCGCATCACGGCGGGCAGTTCATGGAAAGGAAATTCGAAGTTCATGGCGTTCCCTGAAACCACATGTGGATGTTGCCGGTGCCTCTCGCGTTTTCATACGCCGAGAGCGTCTCGCCCGGCGTGCGGCATTGCGCCCCGCCCAGCGCGCCCAGCATCTGCAGGTAGTGCGCGCCGAAGGCCTCCCAGGGCAGGCGGCGGTACTCGGTGTCCCAGCGCTCGAGGATCTGGTCGTGCCGGCCCTGGCGCAGCAGCTCGATCGCGCCCTTGTCGCTCGCGATGTTCTCGGGCCGCGACACGTTGCTCTCGTGGAAGATGCGCGGATGGTTGGGCTTCCAGTCGATGCCGTTGAACTTGTGGCTCAGCGCGCCCGAGGCGATCAGCAGCACGCGCAGGTCGCTGCGTTCGATCGCTTCGCCGATGGCCTCGCCCGACTTCAGGAAGTGCGGCCACTCGCAGTTCTGGCACGAGCTCACCGTGACCACCGGCAGCGCCGGTTCCTCGAAGCGCAGGTGCTTCACGAGGTTGATGGTCGGGTACTGCCGGCCCAGGTCCGGGTGGGCGATCACGCGGTTGTAGCCGCCGCGCTCGCGCGACACCGTCTCGATGGCCTGCGCCAGCGCCGGATGGCCGCGGTAGTCGTAGGGCACGCCGTGCAGGTACCAGGGCATCTCGTCGGAGGTGTACATGCCGCTGTACTGCCGGCCGCCGTCGACCAGGTGGTAGCCGGTGGTGAACCAGTGGGTGTCGAAGATCACCGCCACGTCGGGCTTCGCTTGCGCGATCTTCGCGCGCAGCCGGGCGTAGCCGGCGATCAGGTCCGAGTCCTCGCCCGCGCCCTGGAGCCGGCGGAATTCCTCGCACTGCATCAGGCCCGGGTGGTGCGAGACCAGCGCGGCGCCAACGATCGTTCCCATGTGTTGTTTCCTTTTCAACGGTGGCTGAAACTGGCCTTGAACGGCTTCTTCGGGACCACGACGTCCTTGACGTCACAGAAGAACTCGAAGCTCCAGTCGCCGCCCTCGCGGCCCACGCCGCTGCGCTTGATGCCGCCGAATGGCGCGGCCAGGTCGCGGATGCCGAAGCTGTTGACCCAGATGAAGCCGGTGCGCACCCGCTGCGCCACCGCGGTCGCATGCGCGGCCTCGCCGTAGCAGACGCCGCCCAGGCCGTAGTCGGTGCCGTTGGCCAATGCGATGGCCTCTTCGTCGTCGGCGAAGGTCTGCAGCGTGAGCACCGGTCCGAAGACCTCGTTCTGCACGATCTCGTCGTCCTGCCGCAGGCCGGTGAGCATGGTGGGCTGGAAGTACTGGGCGCCGAAGCCGTGCCTGGCGCCGCCCCACAGCACCTGCGCGCCGCCGGCCACCGCGCGATCCACGAAGCCGGCCACGCGCTCGACCTGGCGCGGATGGATGATCGGCCCGACCTCGGTCGCCTCCTCGCGCGGATCGCCGACCGTGAGCTGCGCGACCTGCGCGCGCATCGCGGCGACGAAGGCCTGGGCCACCTTCTCGTGCACCAGGAAGCGCGTGCCCGCGAGGCAGACCTGGCCCGCGTTGCGGTACATCAGTGCGCCGGTCGCGGCGGCGGCCTCGAGGTCGGCGTCCTCCAGCACGATGAAGGGGCTCTTGCCGCCCAGTTCCAGGCTGCAGGGCACGAGGTTGGCGCCGGCCGCCTGCGCGATGGTCCTGGCGGTGGGCACCGAGCCGGTGAAGGACACGCGGGCGATGCGCGCGTCGGCCACCAGCGCGGCGCCGGTGCGCGCGCCCGTGCCCTGCACCACGTTGAACACGCCCGGCGGCAGGCCGGCCGCGTGCGCGGCATCGGCCAGCAGCGAGCAGGTCAGCGGCGCCCATTCCGGCGGCTTGAGGATGCAGGTGTTGCCGGCCGCCAGCGCGGGCCCGAGCTTCCAGGTCGAGAGCATCAGCGGCGCGTTCCAGGGCGTGATGATCACCACCACGCCGGCCGGGTCGTGGCGCACGATGTGCTGCGCCTGCTCGGTGTCGATGGGGCGGTCCTGCAGCGTGAGCGCGTGCTGCGCGAACCAGCGGATGTTGAGCATGGCGCGCGGCACCACGCCGTGGCGCATGCGCGAGAGCAGCACGCCGGCGTCGTTGCTCTCGAGCAGGCAGAAGGCCTCGGCGCGCTTCCCGATCTCCTCGGCGAAGCGGTCCAGCAGCGGCTGGCGCTCGGCCGCGGTCAGCGCGCTCCAGGCCGCAAAGGCCTTCTGCGCGGCGGCGATCGCGGCCTCGACATGCGCGGCCGTGCCTTCGGCGATGCGGCCCAGCAGGCGCTGGTCGATCGGGCTGTGCAAGTCGAAATGCTGGTCTGACGGCACGCGGCGGCCGTCGATGTAATGGTCGGGGGACACGGCGATGCCGGCCACGTCGAGGGTTGTCATGGGTACACCTTCACAAGTCGGTTGTCCATTGCGCTACACGCCGCCCGCGGCCGACGAAACGGGTGCAGCCAAGGCGAGAGATACCGCGGAACCGGCTTTGCCGGGCCGCTGGTATCGCCCCCTTGAGGGGGAGGCGCCGAAGGCGCTTCAGGAGTGGGATTCATTTCAGATGAAGCGGACGGAGATCGAACCCAGCGGGCCATAGTCCGCATGGAACACATCGCCCGCCGCGCAGGGCACGGGCCGGGTGAACGAGCCGCCCAGCACGATCTCGCCGGCATCCAGGCCCTGGTCGAAGGCCGCGAGCTTGTTGGCCAGCCAGGCCACGCCGTTGGCCGGGTGGTTAAGCACCGCGGCGCCCAGGCCCGACTCCTCGATCACGCCGTTCTTGAACAACAGCGCGCCGGCCCAGCGCCAGTCGACCGCGTCGGGCCGCATCGGCCGGCCGCCCAACACGATCGCGGCGTTGGCCGCGTTGTCGGCGATGGTGTCGAGCACCTTGCGCGGCGCCTTGGTCTCGCGGTCGAACTGCTCGATGCGCGCGTCGATGAGTTCCAGCGCGGGCACCACGTAGTCGGTGGCGTTGAGCACGTCGAACAGCGTCACGCCCGGGCCCTTGAGCGGCTTCGCGAGGATGAAGGCGAACTCGGTCTCGAAGCGCGGCACGATGAAGCGGCTCGCCTCCACCTCGGCGCCGTCGCGCAGCAGCATGTCGTCGAGCAGGGTGCCGTAGTCGGGTTCGGTGATCTGGGAGGCCAGCTGCATCGCGCGCGAGGTGAGGCCGATCTTGTGGCCGATCACGTGCCGGCCCTCGGCCCGGCACAGCTTCATCCACTCGGCCTGGATCGCGTAGCTGTCCTCGATGGTCATCGTGGGATGGCGGCGCGAGAACTGTTCGAGCTGCACGCGGCTGCGCTGCGACTGCTGCAGTTCGCGCGCCAGCGCGGCGTGGATCGACGCATCGAGCATGAGGTGTCTCCGTCTTGGTTCAAAGTGCGGGCCACGAGTGTCGGCCGCGCCCGGCGCGCTCACAAGCAATGGTTTCGGAGCCATTCGCAAGCAGGGATTGATAGTCCCGCGCCGAACCGGGCGGCGGCTGAAGCATTCGGTTGCAGCCGCCCCGCCGGATGCTGGCAACCTCGGGGCTTCATGGAAAAAAGAAATCCCTTTCAACGACACGCGTCCGCCCTTCGATGCCTGGGGCTCGCGGCCCTCATGCTGGGAGGCGCCGCCCAGGCACAGAACAACACCGGCGCGAGCTGCGAAACCCTGCGCGCGCAGATCGAATCGCGCATCGCCGCGGCGGGCGTGGCCCAGTTCAGCGTGACCACGGTCGACGCCAACGCGCCCGCCAACGGCAAGGTCGTGGGCAGCTGCGAGCTGGGCTCGAAGAAGATCGTCTACGAGGTCAGGGACGCCAAGGCGCCCGCGCAGGGCACGGCCGCGCCGCGGCCGGCCCGCGGTCCGGCCATCGTCACCGAGTGCCGCGACGGCACGGTCTCGATGGGTGGCGACTGCCGCCCGTAGCCCTCAGTGCGCGTCGTCGGCGCGCGAGGCCAGCAGCAGGTAGGCGCTGTCGCCCGTGCCCCCGCTGCCGGCCTGCGTGAAGCCGCAGGCGCGATAGAAGGCCTGCGCGCCTTCGTTGAGGCTCAGGCACTTGAGCACGAAGCGCGTCTGCGGCCAGCCCGGCAGCGCCCGCAGCAGGGCCCGGCCCACGCCGCGCCCGGCCCAGGCGTGGTCCACGTACAGGTGGTGGATGAAGCGCTCGGGTGCCCAGAGCGCGATGAAGCCGATCGGCCGCGCCGCGTCATCGAGTGCCACCCAGAGTTGCTCGTCCTGTGTCTGGGCATCGAAGTCGGCCAGCGCGAAGGCCTCGGCGGGCTGCCAGACGAAGGTCTGGCGGCGCGAGCGCAGGAAGAGTTCGCGCAGCGCTGGGGCATCGGCGGGCTCGGCACCGCGGACGGTGAAGCTCATGCGCCGGCCTCCTCGGCTTCGCCCTTCCTCACCAGGAACTCCACCATCTTCGCGGCCGCGGGCTGCAGGCTCTCGGCCTCGCGGTAGCAGACCGCGAAGCGCCGGCGCGCCCAGCTCTCTTGCAGCGGGATCACCTGGACCATGCCCGTGCGCGCGGAGGCCAGGCCGACCTGGCGCGGGATCACGCTGATGCCCAGGTTGGCCGCCACCACGCGCAGCGCGGCGTCGAAGTTCGACACCACCACCCGGTAGCTCAGCGTGCGGCCGGCGCGCGCCGCGGCGCGGTGCAGCATGGTGTGCACCGCCGTGGCCGGCGGCAGGCCCACGTGCTCGAAGTCCAGCGTCTGCTCGAAGCGCAGCGTGCGCCTGCGCGCCAGCGGATGCTCGGGGTGCACCGCCACCGCGAGTTCGTCGCGCCGGTAGGGCCGGTGCTGCAGCCCCTCGAAGCCGATGCTGTCCCAGCACACGCCCAGCGACGCGCTGCCCTCGCGCACCATGCGCACCAGGTCGCGCGAGAAGCGCTCCTCGATGTCGACCTTGATGTCGCGGTGCGCGGGCTCGCGCATGAAGGCCGCCACGTCGTCGAGCAGCGATTCGGCGATGGCCGAGGCGCTGGCCACCAGCCGCACCTGGCCGCGGATGCCGCCCGCGAAGGCCGCCACGTCGGACTCGATGCGCGCCAGGGTGAACAGCAGCGTGCGCGCATGCTCGAGCAGCGCCAGCCCGGCCGGCGTGAGCTCGACGCCGCGCCGCCCGCGCACCAGCAGCGGCGCGCCCAGCTGGTGCTCGAGCTGGGCGATGCGCTTGCTGATGGCCGAGGGCTCGATGTGCTCCTGCGCCGCCGCCTGCTTGATGTTGCGGTGGTCGCACACCGCCACCAGCAGGCGCAGGGTCTTGAGGTCGAGGTCTTGCATCGCGTCTTTCTGAGAGATTCCGATCTGGAACTTTGCATGTTCCGATTTACCACTGGATCATGCCATCGGGAATTCCTATAGTGGGCCCACAGCGCGCTGCAACCCGCAGCCCGACCCGGAGACACACGATGAATGGATTGCCCGCACGCGCCACGGTGCGCGAAGTCGGTCTGCGCGACGGCCTGCAGAGCATCGCCACGGTGCTGCCGACCGAGCGCAAGCGCGAATGGCTGCGCGACGCGGTGGCCGCGGGCCAGCGCGAGATCGAGGTCGGCTCCTTCGTGCCGGCGCGCCTGCTGCCCCAGCTGGCCGACACCGCCGAGCTGCTGGCCTATGCCAAGACCCTGCCCGGCCTTTCGGCCTCGGTGCTGGTGCCGAACCTGCGCGGCGCCGAGAGCGCGCTCGAGGGCGATGCCGACCTGATGATCCTGCCGCTGTCGGCCAGCCACGCCCACAGCCTGGCCAACCTGCGCAAGACGCCCGACGAGGTGGTGGCCGAGCTGGGCCGGATCCGCGCGGCCCGCGACGCTTCGGGCCGCAGGACGCTGATCGAGGGCGGCGTGGGCACGGCCTTCGGCTGCACGTTGCAGGGCGCGGTCGCGCCGGCCGAGGTGCTGCGCCTGCTGCAGGCCCTGCTCGACGCCGGTGCCGACCGCGTGAGCCTGGCCGACACCGTGGGCTACGCCGACCCGCTGTCGGTCAGCCGGCTGTTCGAGCAGGCGCTGAAGATCGCCGGCGACCGCTTCTGCTGCGGGCATTTCCACGACACGCGCGGCCTGGCGCTGGCCAACGTGCTGGCCGCGGCGCAGTTGGGCGTGAGCCGCTTCGACGCCTCGCTGGCCGGCATCGGCGGCTGCCCGCACGCGCCCGGCGCGAGCGGCAACGCCGCCACCGAGGACCTGGGCTTCATGCTGGCCGCGATGGGCATCGACACCGGCCTCGACATGGACGCGCTGCTCGCGCTGCGCGCCAAGGTCGCGGGCTGGCTCGCGGGCGAGCAGACGAACGGCGCGCTGTGGCGGGCCGGCCTGCCGAAGACCTTCCCACGCGCCGCGGCGCACTGAAAAAGAAAAGTCCATGAACACTCCCCCGACCGCCACCGGCCTGCCGCTCGAAGGCGTGCGCGTCATCGAATTCACCCACATGGTCATGGGCCCGACCTGCGGCATGATCCTGGCCGACCTGGGCGCCGAGGTCATCAAGGTCGAGCCGCCCGGCGGCGACAAGACGCGCCAGCTGCCGGGCCTGGGCATCGGCTTCTTCCGCAGCTTCAACCGCAACAAGAAGAGCGTGGTGCTCGACATCCAGACGCCCGAGGGCCTCGCCACCGCGGTCGAGCTCATCGGCCAGTGCGACGTGATGCTCGAGAACTTCCGCCCCGGCCTGATGGCGCAGCTGGGCCTGGACCACGCCACGCTGTCGGCGCACTATCCCCGCCTGATCTACGTGAGCCACAAGGGCTTCCTGCCCGGCCCCTACGAACACCGCACCGCGCTCGACGAGGTGGTGCAGATGATGGGCGGCCTGTCGTACATGACCGGCCCCGAGGGCCGGCCGCTGCGCGCGGGCACCAGCGTGAACGACATCATGGGCGGCATGTTCGGCGCCATCGGCGTGCTGGCCGCGCTGCGCGAGCGCGAGCGCACCGGCCGCGGCCAGGAGATCCAGAGCGCGCTGTTCGAGAACTGCGCCTTCCTCTCGGCCCAGCATGTGCAGCAGTTCCTCATGACCGGCGAGCCCGCGCCGCCGATGCCCTCGCGCGTGTCGGCCTGGAGCGTCTACGACGTGTTCACGCTGGCCGAGGGCACGCAGCTCTTCATTGGCGCGGTCAGCGACAAGCAGTTCCAGACCCTGTGCCGCGTGATCGACCGGCCCGACCTGGCCACCGACCCCGCGCTGGCCACCAACGCGCAGCGCGTGGCGGTGCGGCCCGCACTGCTGCGCCAGCTGGGCGAGACGATGGCGCACCGGCGCATCGACGAACTCTCGGCGCAGCTCGAGGCCGCCGGCCTGCCCTATGCGCCCATCACCCGGCCCGACCAGCTGGTCGACGACCCGCACCTGCTCGCCAGCGGCGGCCTGGCGCCGATGGAGGCCGAGGACGGCAGCCAGACGCAGGTCGTGCTCCTGCCGCTGCTCATGGGCGGCCGCCGGCCGGGCGTGCGGCAGGCGCTGGCGAAGATCGGCGAGCACACCGACGAAGTGCTGGCCGGACTGAACGCGCGCTGAAGCCCATTCGATTGACACAAGACGGAGACAAAGAAATGAACACAGCCATTGCACGCCGCACCCTGCTCGCCCTGGGCGCCGCCGCACTCTGCACCGCCGCCGGCCTGGCAAGCGCACAGGGCAACACCACGCCGCTGCGCGTGATCCTGCCCGTGGGCGCGGGCTCGGGCGTCGACACCATCATGCGATCGGCACAGGTCGCGCTGTCGAAGGCGCTGGGCGGCCAGCCGGTGGTGATCGAGAACCTGCCCGGCGCGGGCGGCATCAGCGGCACCCAGGCGGTGGTCAAGGCCGCGCCCGACGGCAACACCGTGGGCGTGGTGTCGAACAACCACGCGGTGAACCCCAGCGTGTTCAAGAAGATGCCCTACGACGGCATCGCCGACCTCACGCCCATCACCATGATCGGCGGCTCGCCCTTCGTGCTGGTGGTGAACCCGGCCAAGGTACCGGCAAAAAATGCGAAGGAGCTGCAGGCCTTCCTCAAGGCCAAACCGGGCGCCTACAACTACGGTTCCTCGGGCAACGGCACCATCATCCACCTCGCGGGCGAGATGTACATGGAGGCCGCGGGCGTCGAGGTGCGCCACATCCCGTACAAGGGCATGGGCCCGATGCTGGCCGACATCGTGGGCGGCCAGGTCGAGATGGGCGTGGGCGCGGTGCCCGCGGTGCAGGGCCACCTGAAGGCCGGCACCTTGCGCGCCATCGGCGTGATGGGCAAGCAGCGCGTAGCCTCGCTGCCCGATGTGCCGACCATCGCCGAGCAGGGCTTCCCGGGCGTGGACGTCGAGGGCTGGTTCGCGCTGGTGGGGCCGGCGAAGCTGCCGGCCGCGCAGGTCAAGCGGCTGCACGACGCCATCGTCGCCGCCTTCAACGACCCCGAGGTCAAGGCCGCGATGGCGCGGCAGGACAACTTCATCGCTCCCACCACGCCCGAGGCCGCGGCGCAGTTCTTCAGGACCGAGCAGGAGCGCTACGCCCGGCTGGTGAAGAAGGCGAACGTGCAGGTCGAGTGACGACGCTTCAGGCGGCGGCGAAGCGCGCGAAAGTCTCGTTGAGGCGCTCGATGTAGCGCGCCTTGGCCGCATCGTCGATGAAGCTGCCCTCGAAGCTGTTGGCCGCCAGCTGCCAGGCGTGCTGCGCCGTGAGGCCGGTGGCCGCGAAGGTCTGCAGGAAGTTCTCGTTCATGTAGCCGCCGAAGTAGGCCGGGTCGTCGGAGTTGACGGTGGCGGCCAGGCCGGCGTCGAGCAGCGTGCCGAGGTTGTGTTCCTTCAGGTCGGGGAACACGCAGAGCTTGAGGTTCGACAGCGGGCACACCGTGAGCGGGATGCGCTCCTTCGCGAGGCGCGCCATCAGCGCCGGGTCCTTGGCGCTCTGCACGCCGTGGTCGATGCGCTCCACCTGCAGCACGTCGAGCGCGCTCCAGACATAGGCCGGCGGGCCCTCCTCGCCCGCATGGGCCACAAGGTGCAGGCCCAGTTCGCGGCAGCGCGCGAACACCTTGGCGAACTTCTCGGGCGGATGGCCGACCTCGCTCGAATCGAGGCCGACGCCGATGAACTTGTCGCGGTAGGGCAGCGCCTGTTCGAGCGTCTCAAAAGCCTCTTCTTCGCTCAGGTGGCGCAGGAAGCACAGGATCAGCGCGGCGCTCACGCCCAGCTTGGCCTCGGCATCCACGCAGGCGCGGTGCAGGCCGTCGATCACCACCTTGACGTCGACGCCACGCGCGGTATGGGTCTGGGGGTCGAAGAACATCTCGGTGCGCAGCACGTTGTCGGCCGCGGCGCGCTCGAGGTAGGCCCAGGCCATGTCGTAGAAGTCCTGCTCGTGGAGGAGCACGCTGGCGCCCGCGTAGTAGATGTCGAGGAAGGACTGGAGGTTGGTGAAGGCGTAGGCCTGGCGCAGTTCCTCGACGCTCGCGTAGGGAATGACCACGCCGTTGCGCTGCGCCAGCGCGAAGATCAGTTCGGGCTCGAGCGAGCCCTCGATGTGCATGTGCAGCTCGGCCTTGGGCATGGCGCAGAGCAGTTCGGGCAGCCGGTCGGCGGGGATCTTGAAATCGTGGGGGTTCATGCAGGGACTCTAAATCCATTTGCGGCGCAGCGACAATGGGCGCCCTGGCCGACAGCGCCGTCGGTCGCCGGGTCCGACGTTTTCCGAAGAATAGAGTGCTCCTCATGTCGAAGCGAATGCCTGCTGTCCCCAGCGTCCGGGGAGACGGACGTTGAACGCCTTGAACCTGGTGCTTTTCGACTGGCTGGGTGCGGGCTTCGCGCCCCACGCCGCGCTGCTGCGCATCGCCTCGCTGCTGGCCGAGGGCTCCACCTGGCTGTGCGCCGCGCTGATCGTCGGCGCGGCCTGGATGCAGCCGCCGGTGCGCCCGCGCGTCGCGCTGATCCTGGTGGTGGCGGGACTGGTGTCGATGCTCTCGCGCGAGATCGCCGCCGTGCTCGCCATGCCCCGGCCCTTCATGCTCGGGCTCAGCCCCCTGCACATCCCGCACGATGCCCGGCCCGGCCTGCCCAGCACCCATGCCTCGGTGATGTTCACCGTGGCCTTCATGCTGCTGACCGACCGGCGCCTGCGGGCCGTCGGCTGGGCGGTGCTGGCCATGGCCGTGCTGACGGGCGGCGCGCGGATCTACGTCGGTGTCCATTTCCCGCTGGACGTGATGGCCGGCGCCCTGCTCGGCGGCTGCGTCGCCGCGGGGGCGCAGGCCGTGCTGATGGCCACCGGCCGCCTGCGCGAAAGCGCCAGACCGCAACTGACGGCAGTCGCCCGGACCCTGTCCCATCCACGGTCCGGGCCTTGGTTGCTGGTCGGCATCGCGCTGGGCGCGACCTGGATCGGGCTCAACATGCCCTTGTCCTTCCGGCCGAGCCTGCTGCAGCAGGGCGGCGCCATCGGCAACAGCACGCTGATCGGCTACCTGCTCGCGGCGCTGTTCGTGCTCAGGATGCGTCCGCCGGCATGGTCGAAACGCGATGCCGGCGCATTGCTCGTCGTGCTGCTGGCCCTGGCCGCGAACGAGGCCGGCCTGCACGTCGCGCTGTTCGGCATCAGCATCCTCAAGGCCCGTTTCTACAGCGGCGGCACGCTGTGGCAGATCGCCGTGGCGCTGGCCCTGCTGGCGCCGATCGCCATCGCCGCCGGCTGGCTGCTGCGCCGCTCGCACGGCGTCTGGCGCAGCGCGCTCGCGCGCCGCCGCTGGCGTGCCGCGGCCCGCACGGTGGCCTCCTTCGGGGTGGCCGTCGTGACGATCAGGGTTCTGGACGGACTGCCGGGCCTCCTGCTGGATGCCGGGATGCTGAGCGAGGTGCCGAGCGCGATGCACTATCTGTTGCTGAGCCTCGAGGAGATCCTCGAGCTGGCGCTGCCGCTGCTGGCCCTGCTGGCGCTGGTGCAGCTGCGGCTGGGCCGCCATCCCACCTGGCTGCGCCGCGGCGACGGCGCGCCCCGGCTGGCGGCCACGGCCTGAGGTCGCAGCCGCGCGATGGCGCGCGCTACGCTATCGGTCCTGTCACCGCCCAGACTGCCCAAGGAAATGAAATGGACCTTCAACCGACATTGACCGCCGCCGAGGCCGAGTTGCGGCCGCTGCAGGCGACCGATGCGCCCGCCCTGCTCGAGGCCGCGGCCGACGGCGAACTGTGGACGATGAAGCTGACCGTCATTCCCGGGCCGGAAAGCGTCGAGCGCTATGTCGCGACCGCACTCGCCGGCCGGGAAGCCGGCACCGTGATGCCTTTCGCGATCGTCCGGCGCGACACCGGCCGCATCGTGGGCAGCACCCGCTTCTGGAAGATCGACCGGGCCAACCGCAAGCTCGAGATCGGCCACACCTGGCTGGGGCTGTCGGTCCAGCGTTCGGGCATCAACACCCAGGCCAAGTACCTGCTCTTGCGCCATGCTTTCGAGGCCATGGGTTGCGTGCGCGTCCAGTTCACCACCGACGAACTCAACGAGCGCTCGCGCGCCGCGATCCTGCGCATCGGCGCCCGGCAGGAGGGCGTGGTGCGCCACGAACGGATCATGCCCGACGGCCGCAAGCGCAATTCCGTGCGTTTCAGCATCATCGACGACGAATGGCCCGAGGTGAAGGCGATGCTGGAGCGCCGGCTGGACGACGGGCCACCCGCGCCCTTCTCCGCTTCATCGGCTTCATCGGCCTGACCCGTCCCGCAGTGGCTGGGCACCGACGAAGACAGGAATCCCGGTCCCCCGAGTTCCTGCGTTCTCCCCATAAACCTTGGGTAACTCTGTGAATAACTCAGGCAATGCCTTGTAAAGAACACGCAAGTTGTTGTTTTTAAATGAGAAAGCCTAGGCTGCCCAAAAGGTGGGCAGTGGACACCTTCAGCTCGGGTGAGTCTTTAGCAGAATTTTTTCGTACTGTCAGCTTTCAATGCCTCTTTCCCGACTGCGCGCCGAATGGGCGCCAAGCATTCCGCGCGAACTCATGGCGGGTGCCGTGGCCACCTTCGCGCTGATCCCCGAAGTCATCGCCTTCTCCTTCGTCGCCGGCGTCGACCCCTCGGTCGGCCTGTTCGCCTCCTTCGTGATCAGCATCGTGATCGCCTTCACCGGCGGCCGCCCCGCCATGATCTCGGCCGCCGCCGGCTCGGTCGCGCTGGTGGCCGCGCCGCTGGTGCAGTCGCACGGCCTGGCCTACCTGCTCGCGGCCGGCGTGCTGGCCGGCCTGGTGCAGGTCGCGTTCGGCCTGCTGCGGCTCGGCGCGCTGATGCGCTTCGTCTCGTCCTCGGTGCGCACCGGCTTCGTCAACGCGCTCGCGATCCTGATCTTCGCGGCCCAGATGCCGCACCTGGTGGGCGCCAACGGCGCGACCTGGGGCCTGCTGGCGCTGGGCCTGGCGATCATCTACCTGCTGCCCCGGCTCACTTCGGCCGTGCCCTCGCCGCTGGTCTGCATCGTGGTGCTGTCGGTGCTGGCGGCCGTGGCCGGCCTGCCGGTGAAGACCGTGGCCGACCTCGGCCAGCTGCCCGACGCGCTGCCGATGTTCGGCTGGCCCGACGTTCCGCTGGACCTGGCCACGCTGCGCCTGATCGCGCTGCCGGCGCTGGCCATCGCGATGGTCGGCCTGCTCGAGTCGATGATGACGGCCAAGGTGGTGGACGAACTCACCGACACGCCCAGTTCGAAGAACCGTGAATGCACCGGCCTGGGCATTGCCAACGTGGCGGCCAGCCTGTTCGGCGGCATCGCGGGCTGCGGGATGATCGGCCAGACGGTGAGCAACGTGCGCTACGGCGGCCGCGGCCGGCTGTCGACGCTGTTCGCCGGCGCCTTCCTGCTGATCCTGATGGTGCTGCTCAAACCCTGGGTGTCGCAGGTGCCGGTGATCGCGCTGGTGGCGATCATGGTGATGGTCTCGGCCTCGACCTTCGACTGGTGCTCGCTGCGCGGCATGGTGCGCCACCCGCGGGTGTCGAGTGCGGTGATGCTGGTCACCGTCGCGGTGACCGTCGCGACCGAGAACCTCGCCGCCGGCGTGGCCGTGGGCGTGATGCTCAGCGGCGTGTTCTTCAGCTTCAAGGTGGCGCGGCTGATGGGCGTGGCCATCGAGGACGACACGTCCGGCGGCCCGCGTGTCTACCGGGTGACCGGCCAGGTCTTCTTCGCCTCGGCCGAACTGTTCGTCGATGCCTTCGACACCCGCGCCACCGAGAACCACCCGGTGCGCATCGACCTGACGCAGGCGCATTTCTGGGACCTGACCGCGGTCGAGGCGCTCGACACCGTGGTGCAGCGCCTGCGCAAGCACGGCAGCGTGGTCGAGGTGGTGGGGTTGAATGCGGCGAGCCGGGTGCTGATCGATCGGCTGGGCAGGGGCGCGTAGCGATCGCTCGTGACGCTCTACGCCTCGCGCCTCAAGCTGCGACGGCGTCCGATTGGCGAATCAGCACTTCGGCCGGGATGCGAAGGCCGTCCGCGAGCCTTCGGATCATGCCGAGCGACAGCGGGCGCTTGTACGCCAACACTTCGTACACCCGGTTGAGCGGGCCGATGTAGGGCACGAGGTCTTTCACCGTCAGGCCTGCCTGCTCCATCCTGAACTTGATGGCCTCGACGGGGTCGGGCGGATCGATGGAGTGATGCTTGGCCTCGTAGGCCTGGACAAGCGTCACCAGCACATCGAGGCGGTCGCCATCCGCTGTGCCCAGGTCCGGATCGCGTTCCATGAGGAGCGACACATCGCGCAGCGTCGCCTTGTAGTCCGCTGGGGTCCGGATCGGATGGATATTCATGTCGTTCACTCCAGACGCGACTCCCGCGTCCCTTGAATAAACACACCGTCTACTGAGTCTGGTCGACGGTTTCGGCATCGATCGCGTCGTACGCAACATGCGTCCCGACGAACTTCACGTACACCACCTGTTGCTTGTAGGAGATCGACACGATCAAGCGATAGTCGTTCCCCTTGATATTGAAGACCACACGCCCGCCCTTCAGGATGCTTGCGTTGGCGTAGCGCGCCTTCACGTCTGCAGGCTGGGTCCATGCTGCCGCCGTCGCTTCGGCGTACCAGGCCTTCAGCGCTTGTTCTGCATGGCGGTGTGCGGGCAATGCCCAGAAACTCCGCAATGTCGACAGCGCAATCACTCGCATCCCGGGATTTTAGTCCCATTTTGGGACCATGCACCAGTCCCTTAACGACAAACGGGCCACACCCTTGCAGGTGTGGCCCGTGAAGCAGTTGGTTATGAACTGCGCTTTTACTTCTTGTCGCCGCCCGGCACCTTGCCTTCGACGCCCTTGACGTAGAAGTTCACGCCCGAGAGGAACTTGTCGTCGGCCACGGCACCGGCCGCGACCACGTCCTTGCCGTCCTGGCCCAGGATCGGGCCCTTCCAGATCGAGAAGCTGCCGTCCTTCAGGCCGGCCTTCACGGTCTCGACCTTGGTCTTGATGTCGGCCGGCACGTCTTCAGCCACCGACACCAGGTCGATCGCGCCTTCCTTCACGCCCCACCAGCTCTGGCCGGTGGCCCACTTGCCATCGAGCGCGTCCTGGGTGGCCTTGATGTAGTACGGACCCCAGTTGATCACGGCCGACGCCAGGTGGGCCTTGGGGCCGTAGGCGGTCATGTCGGAATCCCAGCCGAAGGCGCGCTTGCCCTTTTCCTGCGCGGTCTTGAGCACGGCCGGCGAGTCGGTGTTCTGGAACAGCACGTCGGCGCCGCCGTTGATCAGCGCGGTGGCGGCTTCGGTTTCCTTCGGCGGGCTGAACCATTCGTTGACCCACACCACCTTGGTCGTGATCTTCGGGTTCACCGATTGCGCGCCCAGCGTGAAGCTGTTGATGTTGCGCAGCACTTCGGGGATCGGCACCGAACCGACCACGCCCAGCGTGTTCGACTTGGTCATCGCGCCCGCGATGATGCCGGCCATGTACGCGCCTTCGTAGGTGCGGCTGTCGTAGGTGCGCATGTTCTCGGCCGTCTTGTAGCCGGTCGCGTGCTCGAACTTGACTTCCTTGTTGTCGGCAGCGACCTTGAGCAGCGGCTCCATGTAGCCGAAGGTGGTGCCGAAGATCAGCTTGTTGCCCTGGCCCACCAGGTCGCGGAACACGCGTTCGGCGTCGGCCGACTCGGGCACGCTTTCGACAAAAGTGGTCTTGATCTTGTCGCCGAATTCCTTCTCGAGCGCCTTGCGGCCGTTGTCGTGCGCGAAGGACCAGCCGCCGTCGCCCACCGGGCCGACATAGGCGAATGCGATGTTGAGCGGCGCGGCGGCAGCCGGCGCGGCAGCGGCGGCCGGTGCGGGCGCGGGGGCCGGTGCGGCGGCCGCCGGCTCTTCCTTCTTGCCGCAGCCGATCAGGGCGGCGGAAGCGACAGCCGTGACGGCGGCCAGCTTGAGCAGGGAGCGCTTGTTCAAATCATTCATTTGTCGAGATCCTCGATAGGTTGGCGGAAAAATCAAGAGCGATAGCAATGGTCGACACCGGCGCAGCCGAAGCGCGAACACCGCGGAACCGGCTTTGCCGGGCCGCTGGTGTTGCCCCTGGAGGGGGGCTCGGCTACACGAAGTGAGCCGATTCGGGGTGGGCTTATTATGAGCCGGGGTAGAAGGGTTTCCCGATGGAAGCGGGCATGTTGGCGCGGATGAACGCGGGATTGCGCGAGATCAGCGCCAGCACCACGATCGGCGCGATGTACTGCAGCATGCTCAGGAACTGGCTGGGCACGTCGACGCCGGTGCTCTGCAAATGAAAGCCCAGCATCGACACGCCGCCGAACAGGTAGGCGCCCAGCAGCACGCGCACCGGCCGCCAGGTGGCGAAGGTGGTCAGCGCCAGCGCGATCCAGCCGCGGCCGGCCACCATGCCCTCGACCCACAGCGGCGTGTAGACGGTCGACAGGTAGGCCCCCGACAGCCCGCACAGCGCGCCGCCCGCGACCACCGCCATGAAGCGGATGCGCCGCACCGGATAGCCCAGCGCATGCGACGACTCGGGCGATTCGCCCACCGAGCGCAGCACCAGGCCGGCGCGCGTGCGGTAGAGGAACCAGATCAGGCCGATGGTGAGCACCACCGCGAAATACACCATCGGGTGATGCCGGAACAGGGCCGGGCCGACCAGCGGGATGTCGCCCAGCACCGGCAGCGCGTACGACACGCTCTCGGGCAGCTTGGCTTGCACGAAGTTGATGCCGACGAAGGCCGAGAAGCCGACGCCGAACAGGCTCAGCGCGAGCCCGGTCGCGTACTGGTTGGTGTTGAGCCAGATCACCAGCACGCCGAAGACCGCGGCCATCGCCGCGCCGGCCGCCATGCCGGCCAGGAAGCCCAGCCAGGGGTTGTGCGTGGTCACCACCGTCGCGAAGCCCGCGATGGCGGCGCACAGCATCATGCCCTCGGCGCCGAGGTTGACGATGCCGGCCTTCTCGTTGATCAGGAGGCCGAGCGCCGCGATGGCCAGCACGGTGCCGGCGCTCAGCGACGAGCCGATGAGCAGTGCGTAGGAGTCCATCAGACTTGTCCCCCGGTGGTGCGCGCGACGGGCGCGGTGAGTGGTGTACTGGCTTGCAGCGAAGAGGTGGTGGCGGCGACCGATGCCGCCTTGGCCGCGGCCTTGCGGCGCACGCGGTAGACGATCAGCGTGTCGCAGGCCAGCAGCGAGAACAGCAGCAGGCCCTGGAACACGCCGGTCAGCGACTTGGGCAGGCCCAGGCGCGACTGCGCGAGTTCGCCGCCGATGTAGAACATGCTCATCAGGATGGCCGAGAAGATCATGCCCACCGGATGCAGCCGGCCGACGAAGGCCACGATGATGGCGGCGAAGCCGTAGCCCGCGGGCACGTAGGGCGTGAGCTGGCCGATCGGGCCCGCCACCTCGAGCGCGCCCGCCAGGCCGGCTGCGCCGCCCGAGGTCAGCAGCGCGATCCAGACCGCGCGCCGGGCCGAGAAGCCCGCATAGCGCGCGGCCGCCGGCGCCAGGCCGCCGACCTGCTGCGCGAAGCCGGCGCGGGTGCGGAACAGGAACACCCACAGCGCGCCCGCGCCCACCAGCGCGATCAAGAGGCCGATGCTCACGCGCGAGCCCTTGATCAGCCGCGGGATCTGCGTGACCGCGTCGAAGGTCTTGGTCTGCGGGAAGTTGTAGCCCGCCGGGTCCTTCCAGGGCCCGTAGACCATGTAGCCCAGCAGCAGCGTCGCGACGTAGACCAGCATCAGGCTCACCAGGATCTCGTTGGCGTTGCACTTGTCGCGCAGGAAGGCCACGATGCCGGCCCACACCATGCCGCCCAGGATGCCGGCCATGAGGATCGGCACCACGATCCACGGGCCGGTGCCCTTGTCGGCCAGCAGCGCCACGCCGCCGGCGAAGATCGCGCCCATCACGAACTGGCCCTCGGCGCCGATGTTCCAGACGTTGGAGCGGAAGCACACGGCCAGGCCGAGCGCGATGATCAAGAGCGGCGTGGCCTTGACCATCAGCTCGCCCAGCGCGTAGCCGCTCTTGATCGGCTCCCAGAAGAACACGCCCAGGCCCTTGACCGGGTCCTTGCCGAGCAGCGCGAACAGCGCCACGCCGATCACCACCGTGATCAGCAGCGCGAGGATCGGCGAGCCGTAGGTCCAGAAGCGCGAGAGTTGCGGGCGGGGTTCGAGCTTAAACATGGGCCATCTCCTTGGCGGCAGCGGGTGCGCCGTGGGCGTCCCAGAGGCCGCTCATCCATTCGCCGATCTTCGGCACGGTCGCGGCGGCGCGGTCGACCGAGGGCGACAGCCGCCCCTTGGCGATCACATAGAGGCGATCGCTGATCTCGAACAGCTCGTCGAGCTCCTCGCTCACCACCAGCACCGCGCAGCCGGCATCGCGCAGCGCCAGGATCTCGTTGCGGATCAGCGCCGCCGCGCCCACGTCCACGCCCCAGGTCGGCTGCGAGACGATGAACAGCTTGGGCTTGGCGTCGATCTCGCGCCCGACGATGAATTTCTGCAGGTTGCCGCCCGACAGCGAGCGCGCCGCCGCATGCGGGCCGCCGGCCTTGACGTTGAAGCGCCGGATGATCTCGCTGGCATGCTGCGCGAGCTGGCCGGTGCGGATCCAGCCGCCCTTGCCCACCGAGTCGCTGCGCGTGAGCAGCATGTTGTGCGCCAGGCCCAGGGTGGGCACCGCGCCGCGGCCCAGCCGCTCCTCGGGCACGAAATGCACGCCCAGCGCGCGGCGCTGGCGCGGCCGCAACCTGGCTGCGGCCTGGCCGAAGACCTCGATCATCGCGGGCTCGGCCCGCGTGTCCTCGCCCGACAGCGCATAGAGCAGTTCCTTCTGGCCGTTGCCCGAGACGCCGGCGATGCCCACCACCTCGCCCGCGCGCACGTCGAGCGACACGCGGTCGAGGTCGACGCCGAACTGGTCCTCGCGCGCCAGCGTCAGCGCCTTGACGCGCAGCGCCACCGCGCCCGCCTTGAGTTCGCGGTGCTGCAGCGGCGGCGGCTCGGCGCCGATCATCAGCCGCGAGAGCGACTCGTTGGTCTCGTTCTGCGGATTGCACACGCCCGTGACCTTGCCGCCGCGCAGCACGGTGCAGGCGGTGCAGAGCTCGCGGATCTCGTGCAGCTTGTGGCTGATGTAGAGGATGCTGCAGCCTTCCGATGCCAGCTTCTTCAGCACCACGAAGAGCTTGACCACCGCCTGCGGCGTGAGCACCGAGGTGGGCTCGTCGAGGATCAGCAGTTGCGGGTCGGTCAGCAGCGCGCGGATGATCTCCACCCGCTGCATCTCGCCCACCGACAGCGTGTGGACCGGGCGCGAGGGGTCGATGTCGAGCCCGTACTCGCCGGCCTTGGCCGTGATGCGGCGCGTGACCTCGGCCAGCGCCAGGCTCTTGTCGAGCCCGAGCCAGACGTTCTCGGCCACGGTCAGCGTGTCGAACAGGCTGAAGTGCTGGAACACCATGCTGATGCCCAGCGCGCGCGCCTCCTGCGGATTGCGCACGTTCACGGCCTGGCCGTTGAACATCACCGTGCCCTCGTCGGGCTTGACGGAGCCGTAGATGATCTTCATCAGCGTCGACTTGCCGGCGCCGTTTTCGCCGAGCACGGCGTGCGTCTCGCCCGGCTGGACCACCAGCGAGACGTCGCTGTTGGCCACCACCGCCGGGTAGCGCTTGGTGATGTGGGAGAGCTGGAGTCGTGGCGTGGTCATGCGTGTCTCGCTGGCATCGTGGTTGTCATGGGGGCCGAATCGGTCCGTGGATCCATCGTTGTTCTTCGGTTTCGGCATCGACGTGGAAGCAGGAAGCAGGCCACGCGCGGTGCCCGGGGCGCTAGGGTTCCAGAACGGCGGCGGCGGCGGGCGAACGCAGCGAGGCCGCCACCGACTTGATGCGCTCGCGCAGCCAGCGCGCCGAGCTCGACGCATGCGTGCGCTCATGCCACAGCTGGTAGTACATCAGGCGCGGAAAGCTCACCGGGCACTCGACGATGCGCACCGGCAGCCGGGCCGCGAAACGCTCGCAGTACTGGCGTCCGGTGGTCAGCACCAGCAGGCTCGAGGCCACCATGTCGGGAATCAGGCCGAAATGCGCGCAGCGCGCCGTGATGTTGCGCTGCAGGTCCTGCGCGTCGAGCATCTGGTCGATGATGCCGCGCGCGCCCGGGTGCATCGGCGTGGGCGCGACGTGCTCGGCCGCCAGCCAGGTCTCGGCGTCCCAGCCGCGGCGCAGCACCGGGTGGTCGGCGCTCACCAGCGAGACGATCTCGTCGCCGAACAGCCGGGCCATGTGCAGGTCCTCGGGCGGCTTGAGCCAGTTGCCGATCACCAGGTCGACGTCGCCCAGCGACAGGTGGCCGTGGTAGTTGGAGTCGGGCGACAGCGGGTGGATCTCGATCTTGCACAGCGGTGCCTGCGCCTTCACCTGCGTGACGAACAGCGGCAGGAACATCGGGTCGAGGTAGTCGCTGGCGGCCACGCGGAAGGTGTTGGTGGCGGTCTGCGGGTCGAAGCCGCGGGCGTCGCTGAACAGCACCTCGGCCGAGCGCAGGATGCTGGCGGCGGGCTCGATCATGCGCAGCGCGGCGTCGGTCGGCACCATGCCCGAGCCGGAGCGCACCAGCAGCGGGTCGCCCGACAGTTCGCGCAGCCGCTTGAGCGCGGCCGAGACGGCGGGCTGGTACATGCCCAGCCGGATGGCGGCGCGCGACACGCTGCGGTCGGTCAGCACCGTGTGCAGCACACGGATCAGGTGCAGATCGATCTTGTCGAACAGCGCTTGGTCACGCATTCGGCTCCCCCCCAGTCTTCGCGCACTGCGTGTCGCTCCGCCAACCCCCTACCGGGGGCGACACCAGCGGCCCGGCAAAGCCGGTTCCGCGGTGTCTCACGAAAGAGGAAAAGAAGTCGAGCATGGCGAGTCTGTCGGTCACGCTGCGAAGTCTAAGTGCTGCCTATCCCTGCACGGCCGTGATCGCGGCCAAAATCGCCTCGCTGGTCGCGGGCGCGCGCAGCGGCGGGTCGATCCGGTGCCCGCCGGCGGCCGAGACGGCGTCGCGGATCGCGAAGAAGACCGAGAAGGGCAGCAGCAGCGGCGGCTCGCCCACGGCCTTGCTGCGGTGGATCGAATCCTCGGCGTTGGGGCCGTCGAACAGCCGCACGTTGAACACGGGCGGGCAGTCGTTGGCGGTCGGGATCTTGTAGGTGCTGGGGGCGTGGGTCGTGAGCTTGCCGCTCTGCGGATGCCAGACCAGTTCCTCGGTCGTGAGCCAGCCCATGCCCTGGATGAAGGCGCCCTCGACCTGGCCGATGTCGATCGCCGGGTTCAGCGAGCGGCCCGCGTCCTGCAGGATGTCGGCGCGCAGCAGCTTCCACTCGCCGGTCAGCGTGTCCACCACCACCTCGCTCACGGCCGCGCCGTAGGCGAAGTAGTAGAAGGGCCGGCCCTTGAGCCGGTCGCGGTCCCAGCTCAGGCCCGGCGTGGCGTAGAAGCCGTCGGACCAGAGCTGCACCCGGTCGATGTAGGCCTCGCCCACCAGCGTGGCGAAGCTCAGCGTGCGGCCGGCGACCTCGACCTGGTCGTTGGCGAAGCGCACGTCGGCCGGCTCGCCGCCATGGCGCGCGGCGGCGCACACGGCCAGCCGCTCGCGGATCTGGCGCGCCGCGTCCTGCGCGGCCTTGCCGTTGAGGTCGGCGCCGGTCGAGGCCGCGGTGGCCGAGGTGTTGGCGACCTTGGTGGTGTCGGTGGCGCTCACGCGCACGCTCTCGAAGCCCACGCCCAGCTCGTGCGCCACCACCTGGGCCACCTTGGTGTTGAGCCCCTGCCCCATCTCGGTGCCGCCGTGGTTCACCAGCACCGAGCCGTCGCTGTAGACATGGACCAGCGCGCCCGCCTGGTTGAAGTGCTTGACGTTGAAGGAGATGCCGAACTTGAGCGGCGCCAGCGCCAGGCCGCGCTTGAGCACCGGGCTCGTGCGGTTGAAGGCGGCGATCGCCTCGCGTCGCGCGCGGTAGTCGCTGCTCTGCTCGAGCTCGGCCACCAGTTCGTGGATCACGTTGTCGGTCACCACCTGCTCGTAGGGCGTGACGTTGCGCTCGTCCTTGCCGTAGAAGTTGATGCGCCGCACGTCCAGCGGATCGCGGCCCAGCGCGCGCGCCACGGTGTCGAGGATGTTCTCGACCGCGATCGCGCCCTGCGGCCCGCCGAAACCGCGGAAGGCGGTATTGCTCTGGGTGTTGGTCTTGCCCGAATAGCCGTGCATCGACACCTCGGGCAGCCAGTAGGCGTTGTCGAAGTGGCACAGCGCGCGGGTCATCACCGGCCCCGACAGGTCGGCCGAGTGGCCGGCGCGCGAGACCATCGAGATCTCCGCGCCCAGCAGCCGGCCCTCGTCGTCGTAGCCGACCTCGTAGTCGTACCAGAAGCAATGGCGCCGGCCGGTGACCATGAAGTCGTCGTCGCGGTCCAGCCGCAGCTTGACCGGGCGCTGCAGCTTGTTCGCCGCCACCGCCGCCACGCAGGCGAACAGGCCCGACTGCGATTCCTTGCCGCCGAAGCCGCCGCCCATGCGCCGGCATTCGACATGCACCTCGTTGGCATGCAGGTGCAGCGCGTGCGCCACCAGGTGCTGCATCTCGCTCGGGTGCTGGGTCGAGCAGTGCACATGCATGCCGCCGCCCTCCTTCGGAATCGCGTAGCTGATCTGGCCCTCGAGGTAGAACTGCTCCTGCCCGCCCACGTCGAGCGTGGCCTTCAGCCGGTGCGGCGCGGCCGCGATGGCGGCCCGCACCGCCGCCTGCTCGTCGCCGCCCGGGGCGGAGGCGCTGCGCCGCAGGTGCATCGGCGGCACCACGTACTGGCCGCGCGCGTGCGCGTCCTGCGGCGTGAGCACCGGCGGCGCGGCCTCGACCGTGAGCACCTCCTTGGCGCGCGCGGCCACGCGGCGGGCGATGTCGCGCGTCTGCGCGATCACCGCGAACACCGGCTGGCCCAGGTAGCGGATGTCGCCGCTGCACAGGATCGGGTCGTCGTGCACGATCGAGCCGCAATCGTTGCTGCCCGGGATGTCGGCCGCCGACAGCACCGCCACCACGCCGGGCAGCGCGCGCAGCTGGTCGAGGTCCATGCCGGTCAGGCGGCCATTGGCCACCGGCGACAGGCCCAGCGCGCAATGCAGCGTGCCGCGCAGTTCGGGGATGTCGTCGATGTAGGTGGCCTCGCCGGCCACGTGCAGCTGCGCCGATTCGTGCGGGCGGCTGATGCCCACGCGCGCGCCGCCGTCGTGCGCCTTGGCCTCGGCACCGCGGTCGATGCGCGCCAGGATGTTGGCCTCGTAGTCGGCAAAAGCCTCGGCGGGCTGGAGCAGCAAGGCGTCGATGGACTTGTTCATCTCAGGCTCCTTGGACCGTGGCGGTGGCCGCGGCCGGCAGCACGTCGTGGGGCATCACGCTCCAGACGCTGGTGGATGCAGGCGGCAGCGCGTCGGTGGCGCGGGTTTCCAGCCACAGGCGCTGGACCAGGTTCTGCGCCACCTGCAGCCGGTAGGCGGCCGAGGCGCGCATGTCCGACAGCGGCTGGAAGTCGTCGGCCAGCGCCTGCTGCGCGGCCTTCACGCTGGCCTGCGTCCAGGGCTGGCCCAGCAGCGCGGCCTCGGCCCCGGCCGCGCGCTTGACGATGCCGGCCATGCCGCCGAAGGCCAGCCGCACCTCCTTCACCGTGTCGCCGTCGAGCGCGAGTGCGAAGCCCGCGCACAGCGCCGAGATGTCGCAGTCGAAGCGCTTGCTGATCTTGTAGGCCCGCACCTGGCGCTGCAGCGCGGCCAGCGGCACCGACAGGCCCTGGACGAACTCGCCGGGCTCGAGCCGGTTCTTCATGTAGTCGAGGTAGAAGTCGGTCAGCGGCAGGCGGCGCGTGCGCTCGCCGCGGCGCAGCTCGATCTGCGCGTCCAGCGCCATCAGCACCGGCGGCGAGTCGCCGATGGGCGAGCCGTTGGCCACGTTGCCGCCCATGGTGCCCGCGTGGCGGATCGGCGGCGAGGCGAAGCGCAGCCAGACATCGACCAGCGAAGGCGCGCGCTGCGCCAGCGCGCTCCAGGCGGCTTCGAGCGAGGCGCCGGCGCCGATGTAGAGCGCGTCGCCGCGCTCCTCGACCACCTTGAGCTCGGCCACGTCGCCCACGTAGAGGATGTCGCCCAGGTCGCGGAACTGCTTGTTGACCCACAGGCCGACGTCGGTCGAGCCCGCGAGCAGCCGTGCCTCGGGCTTGCTCTCGCGCAGCGCGGCCAGGGCGGCCAGCGTGGTCGGCGCGTGGAAGTGGTCCTGGCGGCCGTCCCTCGCGGCGGCATAGTCGAAGGTGCCGTCGCGCCGCAGGCCCTCGAGCGCCTGCACCACCGGCCGGGTGTCGAAAGGCATCGCGGGCAGATCGAACATGCGCTGGCCGGCATCGAGGATCGGCCGGTAGCCGGTGCAGCGGCACAGGTTGCCCGACAGCTCGTCGGCCAGCTGCTGGCGGCTCGGGCGGGTGCCCGTGGCCTTGTGGTGTTCGTAGCTGGACCACAGCGACATCACGAAACCGGGGGTGCAGAAGCCGCACTGCGAGCCGTGGCAGTCGACCATCGCCTGCTGCACCGGATGCAGGCGCTGCACCGGGTGCTTGTCGTGGCGCGCGGCGTCGTGCGTGCGCTCGGCGGCGCAGCGCGACTTCAGGTCCTCGACCGTGAACAGCGCCTTGCCGTGCAAGGTGGGCAGGAACTGGATGCAGGCGTTGACCGTTTCCAGCTTCAGGCCGCCGACGGCGCCGGGCGTGCCCTCGGGCGCCAGCTCGCCGATGACCACGGTGCAGGCGCCGCAGTCGCCTTCGTTGCAGCCTTCCTTGGTGCCGGTGCAATGGGCGTCCTCGCGCAGCCAGTCGAGCACCGAGCGCGTGGGATGCACGCCGCCCACCTCGATGGTGCGGCCCTGGTGGAAAAAGCGGATCGGTGAAGTCGTCGTGGGCGTCATGTTCTGGTGCGGCTCGGGTCGGTCGGGGCGCTGCGTTTCGCCCATTTCGGGCGGTGCATTCCGCCCATGCTGGAACTTAAGGCCCGCAGGCCTCTGTTTCATACGGACGTCACCATAGTGGCTATATGGGCAAGCCGCTGGCGGGCCGCCGATGCAGCCATTGTCGTCCCGCCGGCAGCCCGGCGAAAGACTCAGAAGAACAGATCGCGCGCCATCATCAGCACCGCGAAACCCATGAGCGCGGTGCCGCCCCAGCCCAGCCAGCGGGTGCGCCGGCTCGAGACGAAAACGCCCATCACGCGCTCCTTGGCGACCAGCATCATCATGGCCGCCATGATCGGCACCGCCACCACGCCGTTGACCACCGCGCTCCAGTACAGCGCCTTCATCGGGTCGATGGGCGTGAAGTCCAGCGCGGTGCCGACCAGCGTCGCGATGCCGATGATCCCGTAGAAGGGCTTGGCCTCGCGCCAGTGCAGTTCCAGCCCCTCGTCCCAGCCGAAGGCCTCCGCCACCGCATAGGCCGCCGAAGAGGCCAGCACCGGCACCGCCAGCAGGCCGGTGGCGATGATGCCGCCGGCGAACAGCCAGAAGGCGAAGTCGCCGGCCAGCGGGCGCAGCGCCTCGGCGGCTTGCGCGGCCGAGGTCACGTCGTGGATGCCCGCGGTGTAGAGCACCGAGGCCCCCACCACCATCACGAAGAAGGCGATGGTGTTGGAGAAGATCATGCCGATCCAGGTGTCGAGCTTGACCCGCCGCAGCCCGCGCCAGATCTCGGCCTCGGTGCCGACGTGGCTCACGCCGCCGCCCTTCTGCCGCAGCTCCTCGACTTCCTGCGAGGCCTGCCAGAAGAACAGGTAGGGCGAGATCGTCGTGCCCAGCAGCGCGACGATCATCATCCAGTAGTCGCTGCTCCACTGCAGCTGCGGCACCACCAGATCGTGCAGCACCCTGGCCCAGGGCACCTTGACCGCGAACACCGTCGCCACATAGGCGAACAGCGTCAGCGTGAGCCACTTGAGGATGTGCGCGAGCCGGCGGTAGGGCACGAAGATCTGCAGCAGCACCGTGACCACGCCGAACGCGAGCGAATGGAAGTGCTGGCCGCCGCCGACCACCAGCTGCAGCGCCTCGCCCATGGCGCCGATGTCGGCCGCAATGTTGATGGTGTTGGCCAGCACCAGCAGCCCGATCAGGCCCAGCAGCAGCCAGCGCGGCATGTGGTCGCGCAGGTTGGCCGCCACGCCCTTGCCGGTGACCCGGCCGATGCGCGCCGACACCATCTGGATCGCGATCATGAAGGGCAGCGAGAGGAACACCGTCCAGAGCAGGCCGGTGCCGAACTGCGCGCCGGCCTGGGTGTAGGTGGCGATGCCCGAGGGATCGTCGTCCGCCGCACCGGTGACGACGCCGGGGCCCACGTGGCTGAGGAAGGACGGGATCCGGTTTTTCATGGGTGCGAAGCTAGCATGGGAGGATGGGGCGAAACTGACGAAATCACGGACTCACCCGATGCGGCGAAACTAGGGCCTGTCTGTCTTCCAGGAGCCTCCTTGTCATCCAAAGCCTCCCGCATCGCACTCTCGGCCTCGGCCGCCGCCCTCGGCAGCCTCGCGGCCTACTGGACGCTCCTGGCCACGCGGCAGGGGCATATCCTGTTCAACGCCCGCAAGCTGCCCGTGGTGCACCTGTCCGAGCACTTCTCCACCTACTCGCACACGGTGCCGGGCGGCATGGTGCGCGGCTATGTCTACCACCCGCTGGGCGAAGAGGCGCTGCAGGACCTGTTCATCTATTTCGCCGGCCGCGGCGAGGACGTGCGGGCCACGGCCCAGGCGCTGCACTGGCTGCCCGAGGGCTTCGGCCTGGCGGCCTTCAACTACCGCGGCGTGGCCGATTCGCAGGGCGACCCGTCGGAGATCGCCTCGGTCGCGGACGCGATCCAGTTCGCCAGCCACCTGCGCCGCGCCTTCCCGCGCGCGCGGCTGCATGTGGTGGGCCGCAGCCTGGGCACGGGCGTGGCCATCCAGCTGGCGGCGCAGCGCGACTTCGCGAGCCTGCAGCTGGTGACGCCCTACGACTCGATGCTGGAGGTGGCGAAGAAGCGCTTCCCGCTGGTGCCGCTGGCGCTCTTGCTGCGGCACCGCTTCGACTCGCTCAAGCACAGCCAGGAGGTCGCGGCCAAGACCCAGGTGCTGCTGGCCGAGCACGACGTGGTGGTGCTGCCCGAGCGCTCGCAGAAGCTCATCGACGCCTGGCCCACGCCCGTCCAGGTCCAGACGGTGGCGGATTCGGACCATCACAACATCATGGGCCTCGAGGCGACCTGGCTGCACCTGGTCGACTTCGCACTGACGACCGTGCTGCCCGAGACCAAGGCCGCCTGACACGGCTCAGAGAATCAGCAGCGCCCGGAAGTCGTTGACGTTGGTGTGGGTCGGCCCGGTGACCAGCAGGTCGCCGATCGCGTCGAAATAACCGTAGGCGTCGTTGCGGTCCAGGTGGTCGGACAGCTTGCGGCCCGCGGCCGTGGCGCGCGCCAGCGTGTCGGGCGTGACGAAGGCACCGGCGTTGTCCTCGACGCCGTCGATGCCGTCGGTGTCGGCGGCCAGTGCCCAGACCTGTTCCTGGCCCATCAGCGCGCCGGCCAGCCCCATGCAGAACTCGCCGGCCCGGCCGCCCCGGCCCTTGGCCTGGCCGGGCTGGCGCGGCCGGATCGTGACCGTGGTCTCGCCGCCCGACAGGATCACGCAGGGCCGCGCGAAGGGCTCGCCGCGCAGCGCCACGGCACGCGCCAGCGCTGCATGCACCTTGCCGACCTCGCGCGACTCGCCCTCGATCTCGTCGCTGAGGATGTGCGCCGCGATGCCCGCATCGCGCGCGGCCTGGGCGGCCGCTTCGAGCGACTGCTGGGGCGTGGCGATCAAAAAGGTTTCATGGCCCTGGAAGACGGCGTCGGCCGGCTTGGGCGTCTCGAGTTCACCGCTCTCCAGCCGGGCCCGTACCGGCGCGGGCACCTCGATGCCGTAGCGGTCGAGAACCGCCAGCGCGTCGGCGCAGGTGGTGGCGTCGGGCACGGTCGGGCCGCTGGCGATCACGGCCACGTCGTCGCCGGGCACGTCGCTGATGGTCAGCGTCAGCACGCGGGCCGGCGCGCAGGCCGCGGCCAGCCGGCCGCCCTTGATGCGCGACAGGTGCTTGCGCACGCAGTTCATCTCGCCGATGCCGGCGCCGCTCTCCAGCAGCTGCTTGTTGATCCGCTGCTTGTCTTCCAGCGTCAGGCCTTCGGCCGGCAGCACCAGCAGCGAGGAGCCGCCGCCCGAGATCAGGCACAGCACCAGGTCGTCGGCCGTCAGGCCCTGGGTCAGCGCGAGGATGCGTTCGGCGGCCTGCATGCCGGCCGCATCGGGCACGGGGTGGGCCGCCTCGACGATCTCGATGCGTTGCGGCACGCCTTCGGGGCGCGGCGGGATGTGCTCGTAGCGCGTGACCACCAGCCCCGACAGCGGCGCCTCGGCCGGCCACAGCGCCTCCAGCGCCTGCACCATCGAGCCGGCCGCCTTGCCCGCGCCCAGCACCAGCGTGCGGCCCTTGGGCGGCGGCGGCAGGTGCGCGCCCAGCGTGTGCAGCGGCAGCGCGCGCTCGACGGCCGCGCGGTAGAGGTGTTCGAGGAAGGCGCGCGGCGCCGTGCGGGGATCGGGGGCGGTGACCGGGGTCGAGGCTGTCATGTGTGGCTTGTCTCCAATGCCGGAATTCTGCCGCACCGGCCGCCCCGCCCTCACCTACTCGGTCTTTGCGCCGGCCTGGAACCAGCGGCCGATCAGCGCCCGCTCCGCGTCGGTGATCTGGGTCGCGTTGTTCATCGGCATGATCTTCGTGACCACCACCTGCTGGTAGACCGCCTGCGCATGGGCCGCGACCTGGTCGGGCGTGTCCAGCCGCACGTTCTTCATCTGCACGGCCGCGCCGTGGCACATGTAGCAGCGCTGCTCCAGCACCTTCTGCACGTCGCCGAAGGCCACCTTGGGCACCACGGCGCCGGCCACCGGCGCGGCCACCGGTTCGGGCTTCATCCAGACGATGGTCAGGCCCAGCACCGCGATGCCAAACAGCGCATAGGGCAGCGGATGGCGCGCATTGCCCAGCTTGAAGCGGTGGCGCACCACGAAGAACTGGCGAATGGCCGCGCCGCCCAGCATGATCAGCAGCAGCACCACCCAGTTGTACTTGTGGGTGTAGGTGAAGCTGTAATGGTTGCTCAGCATCGCGAACAGCACCGGCAGCGTGAAGTAGGTGTTGTGCACGCTGCGCTGCTTGCCGCGCTGGCCGTGCACCGGGTCGACCGGCCGGCCCTCGCGCAGCGCCTGCACGTTCTTGCGCTGGCCGGGGATGATCCAGAAGAACACGTTGCCGCTCATGGTCGTGGCCATCATCGCGCCGACCAGCAGGAAGGCCGCGCGGCCGGCGAACCACTGGCAGGCCAGCCAGGTCGCGAAGGCGATGAAGATCGCGATCAGCACGCCGACGATGGTGTCGCCGTTCTTGCGCCGCCCGAAGATCTGGCAGATGCCGTCGTAGACGATCCAGAACACGACGAAGAAGGCCAGCGCCACCGAAATCGCGGCGCCCGGCTGCCAGTCCATCTTGCTCTTGTCGATCAGGTAGGTGCTGGCGTTCCACAGATAGGACATCGTGAACAGCGCGAAGCCGGTGAGCCAGGTCGAATAGCTCTCCCAGTACGACCAGTGCAGGTGGTCCGGTACCTTCTTGGGCGCCAGCGTGTACTTCTGCATGTTGTAGAAGCCGCCGCCGTGCACCGCCCACTGCTCGCCGCCCACGCCCTTGTCGAGCGACTCCTGGTCGTGCGGTTTCTCGAGGCTGTTGTCCAGCATCACGAAATAGAAGGAGGCACCGATCCAGGCGATGGCGGTGATGACGTGGACCCAGCGCAGCAGCAGGTTGGCCCAGTCGAGGTAGTAGCTTTCCATGCTCAACCTTGTCGGCGCGTGGGTGCGCCTTGTGAGGGTTTGGATCTGCTCACCACTGCGGGCGCTGTAAGCAGATGAATGGCCGCGAACGCAGGTCTGGCGACCTCGCTCCGCTGCGGCTTGTTGTGGACCAAAGTGTATACACATTTCCTCCGTGTCTGGTGGTTTTTATGGGCAGGGATTTACCGTATCGACCAGCACAATCCGGGCCACCTTCACGCATTGGAACGCCATGGCAGCCACGGGCCGGGATCGGCAGATCGACAACCTCGAGTTCAACGTCGCGGACATCGCGCGCAGCAAGGCCTTCTACGGCGCGGTGTTTGGCTGGGCCTTCACCGACTACGGTCCCACCTACACCGAGTTCAGCGACGGCCGGCTGACCGGCGGCTTCACCACGGGCGAGCCGGTGCGGCCGGGCGGCCCGCTGGTGATCCTGTATGCCGACGACCTGGCCGAAACGCAGCGGCGCATCGAAGCCGCGGGTGCGGCGATCTCCCGGCCGGTGTTCGCCTTTCCGGGCGGCCGCCGCTTCCACTTCACGGACCCGGACGGCTACGAGCTCGCGGTCTGGTCGGCGCCCTGAGCCGGCCCGGCGGCGCTCATTGCATCAGCAGCTGCGCCGCCACCGCGACCGCGATCACCTCGGGCTCCTTGCCCTCGATGCCCGGCACGCCGATCGGGCAGGTGATGCGCGCCAGCTCCTCGGGCGTGAAGCCGCGCGCCTCGAGCCGGTGGCGAAAGGTCGCCCACTTGGTCTTGCTGCCGATCAGGCCCACGAAGGGTAGGTCGTCGCGCGCGCGCAGGCGCTGCAGGCAGGCGATCACCACGTCGAAGTCCTCGGCATGGCTGAAGCTCATGATCAGCACGCACGAGCCCGGCGCCAGCCCGGCCACCGCGCCCTGGACCGGTTCGGAATGCTCGGTCTCGATCTGCACCGGCAGCGCGGGCGCGAACACGCCCTCGCGGCTGTCGATCCAGCGCACCGAGAAAGGCAGCGTGGCCAGCAGGCGGGCCAAGGCGGCCCCCACATGCCCGCCGCCGAACAGCGCGACCGGCTTGAAGTGCGCGCTGAGCTCGCGGGTCAGCGCCGGCACGTCGCGCGCGATGACCCGCTGGAAGGCCAGGAACACCACGCCGCCACAGCACTGCCCCAGGCTGGGGCCCAGCGGGTAGCGGCGCACGGCCTCGATCGGCTCGCCGCCGGCCAGCCAGGCGCGCGCCTCCTGCACCGCCTGGAATTCGAGCTGGCCGCCGCCGATGGTGCCGGTCAGGTCGTCCTGCCAGACCGCCATCCAGGTGCCGGCCTCGCGCGGCACCGAGCCCTGCGTGGACGCGACGCGCACCAGCACCGCGGCTTCGCGGCCGAGGCGCTGCAGCAGTTCGTCGAGGGCCGGGATCATCGCGGGATTGTCCTCCCGGATCACACGCCGATGCATGGGCCTGGCGTATGCACGGTATAACGTCGGCGATGATTTTCCGCCTCACCCCGCGCCATGTCGCGCTCGCCGCCGCCCTGTCCGCCACGCTCTGGCTCGCCGGTTGCGGCACCGCCCCCACCGCCACCACGCCCGGCCAGGTGCCCGGCCAGCTCAGCGGCGCCACCTCCGCGCCGCCGGGCCCGGTCCAGCAGCCGGCGCCCCGCGCATCGGTCGCGGCCAACCCGCGCGAGTACCGGCGCGACGCCGCCCGCCACGTCTACGACGCCAACAAGGACCGCATCTACGGCGGCAAGCTGCCGGCCGTGCTCTATGCCGTGGGCACGCTGCAGGTGAACCTCGACGCGGGCGGCAAGGTGCTGTCGATGCACTGGATGCGTGCCCCCCAGCATGCGCCGGAAGTGATCGCGGAGATCGAACGCACCGTGCTCGCCGCCGCGCCCTTCCCGCCGGCGCAGCGCCTGGGCCCGGTGACCTGGACCGACACCTGGCTGTGGGACAAGGGCGGCCGCTTCCAGCTGGACACCCTCACCGAGGGACAGCTGTAGCCACGCACGGGGACGGCGCCCCGCTGCAGATCCGTTCCCACAACTGGCCGACCACCGCCCGCGCCTGCGTCCGGGCGCGGTAGGCCACGATGCTCACCCCCACATCCCAGGCGCCCTCGCCCACCGGCACCAGGTCGGCCAGCCGCCCGGCGACGAAGGAGCTGTCGGGCAGCCAGGCGATGCCCAGGCCCTGCGACGCCAGGTCGCCCAGCACGTCGGTCATCTCGGCCTCGAAGGCCCGGTAGCCGAACAGCGGCTGCGACGATTGCTCGATGGCCGAATCGACCACGCGCGCGAAGTAGCCGCTGGCCGAGTACATGAGCAGCGGCACCGGCCGCTCCGGCGTGCCCGGCAGCCCGAGCCCGCCCGAGGCGGCCAGCGCGCGCGACGCATAGGGCCGCACCTGCTCCACCCCCAGTTCGTGCCGCTCGAAGCGCGCCATGTCGAGCTGGATCGGATGCGCCGCCTGGTGGAAGCCGATCAGGATGTCGGCCGAGCCCGCATTAAAGGCCGACACCGTGTCGTGCACGTTGCCCACCTCCAGGCTGCAGGTGATCGCGCCTTCGCCCGACCATTGCCGCCACCATCCCGGCAGCCGCGTGCTGGCCAGCGCATAGGTCGAGGCGATGCGCACGTGGTTGCGCGAGGGCGCGTCGCCGATCGCGGCCTTGGCGTCGGCGATCTGGTCGAGCAGCCCGGTCGCGACCTTGCGGAAACGCTCGCCCGCCGGCGTGAGCCGGGTCGGGAACGCGGCGCGGTCGATGAGCTTGGCGCCCAGCCATTGCTCCAGCGCCTGGATGCGGCGGCTGAACGCGGCCTGCGACACGTTGCGCATCTCGGCCGCGCGGGTGAAGTTCTGCACTTCGGCCAGTGTCACGAAGTCCTGAAACCAACGGGTGTCCATTGCCTGATTTGCTCCTTTGCCACGACCTTTTGCAAGTCGCATGCCGATTCGATTTGCGCATCGGCCATGCGTGACGCGCATTGCGGCCGGATGCAAACTCAACATTGGACCGCAGGCCGCCCGCTCGCGACCATCACGAATCCCCTCTTCACAACCCAAAGGATTCATCATGAGCGAGCAACTTCGCGCGGCGGCCAAGGAATACATGGTCCGCTACGGCGGCGACACCTTCCCCAACCTGTTCCGCAGCGCCCGCGGCGCCATCGTGATCGACGACACCGGCCGCGAGATCCTCGACTTCACCTCGGGCCAGATGTGCGCCACCATCGGCCACAACCACCCGGCCATCGTGCGCGCGGTGCACGAGGCCGGCGAGAAGGCCTTCCACATGTTCAGCGGCATGATCCCCGAGGTGGTGGCCGAGCTGGCGCAGAAGATGGCGACCGACTGGATGCCCGCGCCGCTGACCAAGTCGATCTTCGTCAACACCGGCTCCGAGAGCAACGAGGTGGCGCTGCGCATGGCGAAGATGTACACCGGCGGCTTCGAGATCCTGGCCGTGGGCGGCTCCTGGCACGGCGTCACGGGCGGCACCAGCGCCGTGTCCTTCGCCAGCGACCGCAAGGGCTACGGCGTGCACGTGCCCGGCGTGTTCGTGATGCCCGAGCCCAACGCCTACCGGCCCTACATCCAGGGCATGTCGGCCGAGGAGTCCGCGCTGACCTGCCTCGAGCTCGGCCTCAAGATGTACGACATGGCCTCGACCGGCCGCCGCGCGGCCATCATCATCGAGCCCATCATCAGCGCCGGCGGCGTGCTGGTGCCGCCCAAGTCGTACATGCAGGCCCTGCGCAAGGCGGCGGACGATCGCGGCATGCTGCTGATCTTCGACGAGGCCCAGACCGCCTTCGGCCGCATCGGCCACCGCACCGCCTCGGATTTCTACGGCGTGGTGCCGGACATCATGTCGGTCAGCAAGACCATGGGCGGCGGCCTGCCGCTGGCCGCGACGGTGACCAGCCCGAAGATCGAGCAGGACGTGTTCGAGAAGGGCTTCACCTTCTACACCAGCCACGTCTCCGATCCGCTGCCCGCCACCGTGGGCCTGGCCGTGCTCGAGACCATCCGCAGCGAGGGCCTGATTGAACGCGCCCGCAGCACCGGCGCCTACCTGCGCGGCCAGCTGCTCGACATGCAGAAGCGCTACGAGGCCATCGGCGACGTGCGCGGCGAAGGCCTGCTGCTGGGCGTGGAACTGGTGCAGGACCGCGACTCGCGCCTGCCCTACCACGAGCTGGGCGCGCGCACCACGAAGAAGTGCTTCGAGCTGGGCCTGAGCATGAACATCCGGCGCCGGCCCGAGCGCGGCTCGGTCTGGCGCATCGCGCCGCCGCTCAACGTGCACCTCGAGGAGGTCGACCGCGCCGTCGCCATCCTCGACCGCGCGCTGCGCGAGAGCCTGGACGAGATCGCGCGGCCCGCGCCCGTGGCGCGCGCGGACGCGAAGGTGGCCGGCAAGGCCGTCGCGGCGGCGAACAACTGAAGGGCGGCGTCACCATGACCCGACCTCTTCTCCTCGGCGTCGCGCTGGCCCTCGCCTGCCTGGGCGCCGGCGCGCAGGACAGTGGCACGCTCGCCAAGGCCCGGGCCGCGGGCAGCGTCACGATGGGCGTGCGCGACGCCTCGCCGCCGCTTTCGTACTCGCTGGGCACCGGCTATGCGGGCTACCACGTCGAACTGTGCGAGCAGATGTTGTCGAAGCTGCTGCCCGGCGTCGCGATCCGGCAGATGGCCGTGACCTCGCAGAACCGGCTGCCGCTGCTGCAGAACGGCACCATCGACATCGAGTGCGGCTCGACCACCAACAACGCGGCCCGCCAGCAGCAGGCCGCGTTCGCCCACACGACCTACATCACCGAAGCGCGCTTCGCGGTGCGGGCCGCGAGCGGCATCGGCTCGGTCGAGCAGCTCAAGGGCAAGACGGTGGTGACGACCACCGGCACCACGCTGGTCCAGCGGCTGCGCCGGCTCGAGCAGGAGCGGCACATCACGGTGGTGCTGGCCAAGGACCATGCGGAGAGCTTCCTGCTGCTGGAGAGCGGGCGCGCCGACGCCTTCGCGATGGACGACAACACGCTGGCCGGCAACATCGCCAACGCGCGCAACCCCGGCGACTTCAGGATCGTGGGCAAGCCGCTGGGCATCGAGCCGATCGCGATCATGCTGCGCAAGGACGATCCGGCCTTCAAGAGTGCGATCGACGGCTACCTGGCCGCGGCCATGGCCTCGGGCGCGCTGGAGAAGCTCTATGCCAAGTGGTTCATGGCGCCGATCCCGCCCAAGAACGCGGTCATCAACATCCCGCTGAGCGATTCGCTCAAGGCCGCGTTCCTCGCGCCCAACGACCGGCCGGCCGAGGCCTACGAGGAGAAGTAGCGCCGCTCAGGACCCGCGGTAGGTGGAGTAGCTCCACGGGCTGACCAGCAAGGGCACGTGGTAGTGCTGGTCGGTGTGGGCCACGCCGAAGTCCAGCGAGACCTTGTCCAGGAAATTGGGCTCGGGCAGCTGCACCCCGCGGGCCTTGAAATAGGCCGCCACGTCGAAGGTCAGGCGGTAGGTGCCCACGCGCAGGCTGGCGTTGTCGTAGAGCGGCCCGTCGCTGCGGCCGTCGGCGTTCAGGGTGAAGCGCTTGACCAGCGTGGCCTGTTCGCCCTGCGTGGTGTACAGCGCCACCGCCATGCCGGCGGCGGGCCCGCCGTGCATCGTGTCCAGTACGTGGGTGCTCAGGCCCATGGCTCGCTCCTTCGGTCCGGCGGTGCCGGTAGTTTGGTGGACAAAAGTGTATACAGTTGTGGGATTCAGGTCTATCATGAATGCATGGAGTCCTCCACCACCGGCGCGATCGTCGACGCCCTCACCAAGGCGATTGTCGAGCACCGCCTGCAACCCGGCAGCAAGCTCGCCGAACAGAAACTGGCCGACCATTTCGGCGTCTCGCGCACGCTGGTGCGCCAGGCGCTGTTCCAGCTGTCGCAGAACCGGCTGATCCGGCTCGAGCCCGCGCGCGGCGCCTTCGTGGCCGCGCCCACGGTCGACGAGGCACGGCAGGTCTTCGCGGTGCGCCGCATGCTCGAAGCCGAGATGACGCGCGCCTTCGTCCGCCAGAGCACGCCGGCCCGGATCAAGGCGCTGCGCGAACACGTGGCGCACGAGAAGGACGCGGTGTCCGGCGGCAGCGCCCGCCAGCGCAACGAACTGCTGGGCGACTTCCACGTGCGCATGGCCGAGCTCATGGGCAACGAGGTGCTGGCGCAGATGCTGGGCGAACTGGTCTCGCGCTGCGCACTCATCACGCTGATGTACCAGAGCACGAGCGCGGCCGAGCACTCGCACGACGAGCACGCCGACATCGTGAAGGCGCTGGCCGCCCGCGACGAGGAGCGCGCGGTGCGCCTGATGACCGAACACCTGGAACACGTCGAGGCCGAACTCACCTTCGACCGCAAAGTCCCCACCAACGACATCTCGCAAGCCTTGTCATGACCGTTTACGACTCCACCCTGCCCTACCCGCGCGACCTGGTCGGCTACGGCCGCAACCCGCCGCATGCGCGCTGGCCCGGCGGCGCCCGCATCGCGGTGCAGTTCGTCCTCAACTACGAGGAAGGCGGCGAGAACGCCACGCTGCACGGCGACGCGGGCTCCGAGCAGTTCCTGTCCGAGATGTTCAATCCGGCCAGCTACCCGGACCGCCACATCAGCATGGAAGGCATCTACGAGTACGGCTCGCGCGCCGGCGTCTGGCGCATCCTGCGCGAGTTCGAGAAGCGCGGGCTGCCGCTGACCGTGTTCGGCGTGGGCATGGCGCTGCAGCGCCATCCCGAACTCACGGCCGCCTTCCAGGAACTGGGCCACGAGATCGCCTGCCACGGCTGGCGCTGGATCCACTACCAGAACCTCGACGAGGCCACCGAGCGCGAACACATGCGCCTGGGCATGGAAGCCATCGAGCAGCTCACCGGCGAACGCGCGCTGGGCTGGTACACCGGCCGCGACAGCCCGCGCACCCGCCGACTGGTGGCCGACTACGGCGGCTTCGAATACGACAGCGACTACTACGGCGACGACCTGCCCTTCTGGATGAAGGTGCAGAAGACCGACGGCACGGTGGTGCCGCAGCTCATCGTGCCCTACACGCTGGACGTCAACGACATGCGCTTCGCGCTGCCGCAGGGCTACTCGCACGCCGATCCCTTCTTCCAGTACATGAAGGACAGCTTCGACGCGCTCTATGCCGAAGGCGACCCGGACGGCGACGACAGCCCCAAGATGATGAGCATCGGCATGCACTGCCGCCTGCTCGGACGCCCGGGCCGCATCACCGCGCTGCAGCGCTTCCTGGACCACATCGCGCAGCACGACAAGGTCTGGGTCTGCCGCCGCGTGGACATCGCGCGCCACTGGAAGCAGGTTCACCCGGTATGACGTCGGCCACGGTTCGTCGCACGCTGCCTTCCTCCTTCCCCCTCCGGGGGAAGGCCGGGATGGGGGCCTGCGCCCGAGCCGAAGCTTCCGCATCTTCAAGCGCCGCGTGCCCCCACCCCTGCCCTCCCCCAGCGGGGGAGGGAGCCAGACAAGGAACGATATGAGCCAGACGAATCTGACCGTTGCCCAACTCAACGCCGCCGCGCCGGCCGAGGCCATCGCGCTGCTCGACGGCGTCTACGAGCACTCGCCCTGGATCGCCGAGCGCGCGCTGGCCGCACGGCCCTTCCGCTCGCTCGCGCACCTCAAGCATGCGCTGGCGCAGGTGGTGAACACCGCCGCGGCCGACGAGCAGATCGGCCTGATCGCGGCCCACCCCGAGCTCGCCGGCAAGGCCATGGTCAGCCAGACGCTCACGGCCGAGTCGACCAACGAGCAGCGCAAGGCCGGCCTGACCGACTGCACGCCCGAGGAGTTCGCGCAGATCCAGCAGCTCAACGCCGACTACAACGCGAAGTTCGGCTTCCCCTTCATCCTCGCGGTGCGCGGCCCGCGCGGCACCGGCCTGCCCCGGCGCGAGATCATCGAGACCTTCGCGCGCCGGCTGCACCACCACCCGGCCTTCGAGCGCGGCGAGGCGCTGCGCAACATCCACCGCATCGCCGAGATCCGGCTCGACGACAAGTTCGCCGTCGACCTTGCGCTGGGCAACGACGTCTGGGACTGGCAGGAACAGCTGTCGGTCCACACCGATCCCGGCTATGCCGAGAAGGGCCAGCTCACCGTCACCTACCTGACCGACGCGCACCGCGCCTGCGCCGCGCAGATCTCGGCGCTGATGCTGGCCACCGGTTTCGACTCGGTGCACATCGACGCGGTCGGCAATGTCGTGGGCCGATATGAAGGCGCCACGCCCGACGCCAAGACCCTGCTCACCGGCTCGCACTACGACACCGTGCGCAACGGCGGCAAGTACGACGGCCGGCTGGGCATCTTCGTGCCCATCGCCTGCGTGCGCGAGCTCAAGAAGCAGAACAGGCGCCTGCCCTTCGCCTTCGAGGTGGTGGGCTTCGCGGAAGAGGAAGGCCAGCGCTACAAGGCGACCTTCCTGGGCTCCGGCGCGCTCATCGGACACTTCGATTCCCGCTGGCTCGACCAGAAGGACGCCGACGGCATCACCATGCGCGAGGCCATGCAGCACGCGGGCCTCCAGGAAGAGGACATCCCGAAGATCCAGCGCGATCCGGCGCGCTACCTGGGCTTCGTCGAGGTGCACATCGAGCAGGGCCCGGTGCTGACCGAGCTCGACCTGCCGCTGGGCATCGTGACCTCGATCAACGGCAGCGTGCGCTACGTGGGCGAAGTCATCGGCATGGCCAGCCATGCCGGCACCACGCCCATGGACCGGCGCCGCGACGCCGCCGCCGCGGTGGCCGAGCTGATCCTCTACACCGAGCGGCGCGCCGCGCAGGATGGCGACTCGGTCGGCACCGTGGGCATGCTCGAAGTGCCCAGCGGCTCGATCAACGTGGTGCCGGGCCGCTGCAAGTTCAGCCTGGACCTGCGCGCGCCCAACAACACGCAGCGCGACGCGCTGGCCACCGACGTGGTGGCCGAGCTCCAGGCCATCTGCGAGCGCCGCGGCGTGCGCTTCGAGCTGGAAGAAACCATGCGCGCCGCCGCCGCGCCCAGCGCGCCCGCCTGGCAGCAGCGCTGGGAGACGGCGGTCGATGCCCTGGGCATCCCGCTGTTCCGCATGCCCAGCGGCGCCGGCCACGACGCGATGAAGCTGCACGAGGTGATGCCGCAGGCCATGCTCTTCGTGCGCGGCATCAACTCGGGCATCAGCCACAACCCGCTCGAATCGAGCACCAACGACGACATCCAGTTGGCGGTCCAGGCCTTCCAGCACCTGCTCGAAGGCCTGACCACCGACCCCGCCCCCTGATTCGGAGAAGACACGACATGACCGACTACGCCAAGCTCGACGCCTGGATCGACGCCCACTTCGACGAGGAAGTGAAGTTCCTGCAGCAACTGGTGCAGGTGCCCACCGACACGCCGCCCGGCAACAACGCGCCGCACGCCGAGCGCACGGCCGAGCTGCTGAAGGACTTCGGCTTCGAGGCCGAGAAGCATGCCGTGCCCGCGCAGGAAGTGCAGGACTACGGTCTCGAGTCGATCACCAACCTGATCGTGCGCCGGCCCTACGGCAGCGGCGGCCGCACGGTGGCGCTCAACGCGCACGGCGACGTGGTGCCCCCGGGCGACGGCTGGACGCACGACCCGTATGGCGGCGAGATTGCCGAGGGCAGCCTCTACGGCCGCGCCGCGGCGGTCAGCAAGAGCGACTTCGCCAGCTTCACCTTCGCGCTGCGTGCACTCGAGGCCGTGGCCAAGCCCACCCAGGGCGCGGTCGAGCTGCACTTCACCTACGACGAGGAATTCGGCGGCATCCTCGGCCCGGGCTGGCTGCTCAAGAACGGCCTGACGAAGCCCGACCTGATGATCGCGGCCGGCTTCAGCTACGAAGTGGTCACGGCCCACAACGGCTGCCTGCAGATGGAAGTCACGGTGCACGGCAAGATGGCACACGCGGCCATCCCCACCACCGGCGTCGACGCGCTGCAGGGCGCGGTCAAGATCCTCAACGCGCTCTATGCGCAGAACACGCGCTACCAGCAGGTCACGTCGAAGGTCGAGGGCATCACCCATCCCTACCTCAACGTCGGGCGCATCGAAGGCGGCACCAACACCAACGTGGTGCCCGGCAAGGTGGTGTTCAAGCTCGACCGCCGCATGATCCCCGAGGAGAACCCGGTCGAGGTCGAGGCCGCCATCCGCCAGGTGATCGCCGATGCGGCCGCCGAGAGCGCGGGCATCACGGTCGAGATCAAGCGCCTGCTGCTGGCCAATTCGATGAAGCCGCTGGCCGGCAACAAGCCGCTGGTCGACGCGATCCAGAAGCACGGCCAGGACGTGTTCGGCGAACCCATCAAGGCCATGGGCACGCCGCTCTACACCGACGTGCGCCTCTACGGCGAAGCCGGCATCCCCGGCGTGATCTACGGCGCCGGCCCACGCACCGTGCTCGAATCGCATGCCAAGCGCAGCGACGAGCGCGTGGTGCTCGAAGACCTGCGGCGCGCGACCAAGGTCATCGCACGCACGCTGGCCGACCTGCTGGGCTGAGCGCAGCGCCCGCTGCCGTGCCATGCGGCGTCGATGCCGCTGCCTGGTGGCCGGCGGGCGACGCACCGTCGATTGGCGCCGCGTCCCTCGTCGCGCTAAAGTGGACCGAGGGCCTTTCCTCTGTCTACCAAGGAGATCGACATGCGTTTCATGGTGATGGTGAAAGCGACGAAGGACAGCGAAGCGGGCGTGATGCCCACCCAGGAAGAATTCGCCGCGATGGGTGCCTTCAACGAGCAACTCGTCAAGGCCGGCGTGATGGAGGCCGGCGAGGGCCTCCACCCGAGTTCCCGGGGTGCCAGGGTCGCGTTTTCCGGCAAGGATCGGCGTGTGATCGACGGGCCTTTCCCCGCGACGCAGGAACTGGTCGCGGGCTTCTGGATCTGGAAGTGCGCCTCGCTGCAGGAGGCGATCGAATGGGTCAGGAAATGCCCCAACCCGATGCGCACGGACTCCGAGATCGAGATCCGGCAGATCTTCGCACCGGAAGATTTCGGCGACGCGCTGACCCCCGAACTGCGAGAACAGGAAGAGCGGCTGCGCCGGGAAAGCCAGTCGCGCGCCGACTGACGCGAGACGCCTTTACCGCCTGGTGCCGCCAACCGGGCAGCTACTGCGCCACGAAGGCAATCACCTCGCCATTCACGTTGCGTTTGTAGAAGAGCATGTTGTCCTTGACCCGCACGTCGTTGCAGCTGCTCTCGATGGTCTTGCGCATGTCCTGGCAGAGCTTGTCACCTTCGAGTCTCACCTTGCCGTCCAGCATGCCCGCTTCTCCTTGCATGGCGATCCGGTAGCCGGAATCGGCCCCGAAATCCAAGGTCAGGGACTTGCCGTCCGCTCGCTTGCCGACGAACTTCTTGCCTTCGAGACCCTTGAGCGTTTCGGCCGTCAAGGGCGTCGCGTCGGTCGGAAATTCCTTGGGCTGCGCGCTCGCGACACCCATCCAGATCGCGGCGATCCAGACACCCGCATTCCGGCAGCTTCGAGGAACGGCGGCAGCACCGAGGCATGGACGGTTGGAAGTCATGGGCAACTCCTTCTGGTCGTTGGGTGGACACGAGGCCGGACGCCATCTTGCTTCGCAACCCGCCATCGCATCCCATTTTTTGTGAAACCTTTTGTTTTAGATTTCTCTGAAATTTGCGCCTTCACGGCCGCCGCAGCCGTGCTTCCAGACCGATAGAAAACACTATTGCGCACATCTTTGTATACAGTTAATGTGGACTGATCGTCGACCTTCGTCGTTTTCAGCAGGAGTTTTCGCCATGAGCACTCACTCGTCCGCACCGCCCGCCACGGTCCATCCCGTGGACCAGCGGCTCCCTCTCGGCAAGGTTTCGGCCCTCGGGCTGCAGCATGTGCTGGTGATGTATGCCGGGGCCGTCGCGGTGCCGCTGATCGTGGGCCGCGCGCTCAAGCTCACGCCCGACGAGGTCGCGCTGCTGATCTCGGCCGATTTGTTCTGCTGCGGCATCGCCACGCTGATCCAGTCGCTGGGCGCCACGCAATGGTTCGGCATCAAGCTGCCGGTGATGATGGGCGTGACCTTTGCCTCGGTCGCGCCGATGGTGGCGATCGCCAATGCCAACCCCGGCACCGCGGGGGCACAGCTGCTGTTCGGCTCGATCATCGGGGCCGGCGTCATCTCGATCCTGATCGCGCCCATGGTCAGCCGCATGCTGCGCTTCTTCCCGCCGGTGGTCACCGGCACGATCATCGCGGTGATCGGCATCAGCCTGATGCGCGTGGGCATCAACTGGATCTTCGGCAACCCCTTCGGCCCGACCGCGCCCGCGGTGGTCGACCCGGTCTATGCCAAGTGGCTGGCCGAGGTCACCTCGCCGGGCAGCTCGATCCCGCCGGTGCCCAAGGGCTTCGCGATCATGCCCACCATGCCCAACCCCAAGTACGCCGACCTCACGGGCCTGGGCGTGGCCGCGCTGGTGCTGGTGTCGATCCTGCTGATCGTGAAGTACGCCAAGGGCTTCGTCGCCAACATCTCGGTGCTGCTGGGCATCGTGATCGGCGCGGTGGTGGCCTCGGTGATGGGCATCATGACCTACGAGAAGGTCGGCAAGGCGCCCTGGTTCGACGTGGTGCTGCCCTTCCACTTCGGCATGCCGGCCTTCGATCCGATCCTGATCCTCACCATGACGCTGATCATGATCGTGGTGATGATCGAGTCCACCGGCATGTTCCTGGCGCTGGGCGAGATGACCGACCGCAAGGTCGACCAGAAGGCGCTGGCCAAGGGCCTGCGCACCGACGGCCTGGGCACGCTGATCGGCGGCATCTTCAACACCTTCCCCTACACCAGCTTCTCGCAGAACGTGGGCCTGGTGGCGGTCACCGGCATCAAGAGCCGCTATGTCTGCGCGGCCGGCGGCGTGATCCTGGTGGTGCTGGGCCTGCTGCCCAAGATGGCGGCGCTGATCGAGTCGCTGCCCACCGTGGTGCTGGGCGGCGCGGGCCTGGTGATGTTCGGCATGGTGGCCGCCACCGGCATCCGCATCCTCTCGGGCGTGGACTTCAAGACCAACCGCCACAACCCGATGATCGTCGCGGTGTCGATCGGCGTCGGCATGATTCCGCTGATCGCGCCCAACTTCAAGCAGTGGATGCCGCACGGCCTGCACTCGCTGATCGAGTCGGGCATTTTGCTGGCCTCGATCACGGCGGTGCTGCTGAACCTGTTCCTCAATGGCGCCAAGCACGACGAGCAGGCTGTGATCGCCGCGGCCAAGCAGGCCGAGGCGCACTGAACCGGCTCACCGTCAGATCATTGCCAGAGGCGTCTTTCGCCGCGGCGGTGGCCGCAATCGGTCCAGTTCGGCCAGGGTCGCCGCATCCAGCACCAGGTCCGCGGCGGCCAGGTTCTCCTTCAGGTGCGCACTGCGCGCCGCCTTCGGGATCGCGACCACGCCGGGCCGTGCGATCACCGCGGCCAGCGCGAGCTGCGCGGCCGTCACGCCCAGGCGGGTCGCGAGCCGGCCCAGCGCCGCGTCCCCGGCCAGCGCGCCCTGGTCGATCGGGCTGTAGGCCATCAGCGGCATGCCGCGCTCGCGCAGCCAGGGCAGCAGCGCGAACTCGGGCCCGCGCTCTCCCAGCGACAGATAGACCTGGTTGACCGCGCAGCCGGGGCCATCGCCGATGGCCTGCGTCAGCGCCTCCATGTCGTCGGTGTCGAAGTTGCTCACGCCCCAGTGGCCGATGCGGCCCTTCGCCACCAGCGCCTGCATCGCCTCCACCGTTTCACGCAGGGGATGGTTGCCGCGCCAGTGCAGCAGGTAGAGGTCGATCGCGTCGAGCCCGAGCCGCTGCAGGCTGCGTTCGCAGGCGTCGCGCGTGTCCTCGCGGCCGGCGTTGTGCGGATAGACCTTGCTCACGATGAACAGCTCTTCGCGCCGCACGTCGCCGGCACGCAGGGCCTCGGCCACTGCCTGGCCCACCACGGTCTCGGCGCCGCCCTCGCCGTACATCTCGGCCGTGTCGATGAGCCGGTAGCCCAGCACGATGGCCTCGCGCAGCGCCGCGACCTCGGCCACGCGGCGCGCTTCGGCCTCGCCCATTTGCCAGGTGCCGAGACCGAGAACCGGCATCTCGCCACCGGTGGGAAGGGGAAGTTTTCGCATGGCGCCGATGGTACGAGCGCCCCGGAATCCGCCCCGGGATAACCCTCTGTGGTGCCCTGGGCATCTTGCCTACATTTCTTGTATGCAAGATAGAGCGGTCCTTGCATGCAAACCCAAAGACAACAGGAGACTCCATGCCTCGCTTCGCCAAATCGCTTTTCGGTCAGGTGGTCATCGCGCTGGTGCTGGGCGTGCTCGCGGGGCTGCTGGCCCCCGAGTACGCCGTCAAGCTCAAGCCGCTGGGTGACGGCTTCATCAAGCTGATCAAGATGATCATCCCGGTGCTGGTGTTCTGCGTGGTGGTGCACGGCATCGCCGGCGCGGGCGACCTGCGGCGCGTGGGCCGGGTGGGTATCAAGTCGCTGATCTACTTCGAGGTGCTGACCACCATCGCGCTGGCCATGGGCCTGGTGCTGGCCTTCGTGTTCGAGCCTGGGGTGGGCATGAACGTCGATCCGTCCAAGCTCGACCCGGCCGCGATGAGCGCCTATGCGTCGAACGCCGACAAGCTCACCAGCGGCGGCACGGTCGACTTCCTGATGAAGCTGATCCCCACCACGGTGGTCAATGCCTTCGCCACCGGCGACGTGCTGCAGGTGCTGCTGTTCGCGGTGCTGTTCGGCTGCGCGCTCACGCTGCTGGGCGAGCGCGGCAAGCCGGTGGCGGTGGTGGTGGACGCGCTCTCGCTGGTGTTGTTCAAGATCATGGGCATCCTGATCAAGCTGGCGCCGCTGGGCGTGCTGGGCGCGATCGCCTTCACCGTCGGCCAGTACGGCATCGGTTCGCTCAAGCAGCTGGGCATGCTGGTGGCGCTGTTCTATGGCGCGGTGCTGGTCTTCGTGTTCGTGGTGCTGGGGTTGGTGATGCGCATGTCGGGCTTCAGCCTGTGGAAGCTGCTGCGCTACCTGCGCGAGGAACTGGCGGTGGTGTTCGCCACTACCTCCTCCGACAGCGTGCTGCCGCAGATCATGGCCAAGCTGCGCCGCATGGGCATCCGCGATTCGACGGTCGGGCTGGTGATCCCCACCGGCTACTCGTTCAACCTCGACGCCTTCTCGATCTACATCACGCTGGCCGCGGTGTTCATCGCCCAGGCCACCAACACGCCGATCTCGATGGCCGACCTGATGACCATCCTGGCGATCGCGCTGGTCACCTCCAAGGGCGCGCACGGCGTGCCGGGCTCGGCCATCGTGGTGCTGGCCGCCACGCTGCATGCGATTCCGGCGATCCCCGCGATCGGGCTGGTGCTGGTGCTGTCGGTCGACTGGTTCATGGGCATCGCCCGCGCGCTGGGCAACCTGATCGGCAACTGCGTGGCAACGGTCGCCATCGCCGCGTGGGAAGGCGACATCGACCGCGAACGCGCGCATGCGGTGCTCGACGGCACTTACTCGCCCGACGACGAGCCGCTGGCCGAAGCCGCCCCGCTGTCGACGGGCCACTGAGCGCCATGGCGACCGACGTCAGCCCCACTGCCATCGCCGCGCGCGTGGTCGAGGCCATCCTGGCGCAGAAGCTGGCGCCGGGCGAGCGGCTGGGCGAGCAGACGCTGGCCGAGACCTTCGACGTGAGCCGCACCATGGTGCGCGAGGCGCTGATGCAGCTGCAGGCGCGCGGCTTCGTCGAGGTGCAGCCGCGCCGCGGCTGGTACGTGGTGGAGCCCTCGGCCGAGGAGGCGCAGGACGCCTTCGCCGCCCGCCGCATCGTCGAGGCCGGCATCCTGGCCGAGAGCAAGGGCCGGCCGCTGCAGAAGGTGATCCGCAAGCTGCGCGAGCACATCGGCCAGGAGCAGCGCGCCATCGACGGCGCCGATGCCGCCACCCGCGCCTTCCTGCTGGCCGACTTCCATGTGTGCCTGGCCGAGCAGATGGGCCACCGGCTGCTGGTCGACGTGCTGCGCGACCTCACGGCCCGCACCACGCTGGCCGCCACGCTCTACCAGTCGAAGCACCATGCGGGGCAGTCGTGCGCCGAGCACGGCGCGATCGTCGCGGCGCTCGAGGCCGGGGACAACGCCGCGGCGCGCACGCTGATGATCACGCACATCGGCAACGTCGAGCGCGCGCTCGAGGTCGCGCCGGCGCCCGGGCTCGATGCGCCGGGCCGGCTGCGGGCCGCGCTGTCGCCGGTCGAGCTGCCGCGCGGCAAACGCTGAAGCCGTGACTTATTACCGCCGACCGCTATCGAATGCGTAGCTAGAGGGCCAGCGCTGGCCACGGCCCGGCGCCGGTTCCGGACCGGCCTTGTGGGGGCTCATGAGGGCATGCCCGCCGACACGACGGCGGCAGCGGGCTCGGATAAAGTCCCCTCACCTATGAATTCACCCCAACTCCAGCGCGGCGTCTTCCTCGCCCTGCTCGCCGCCGTCACCGCCGCCTTCGTCTGGGTGCTGCATCCCTTCTTCGGCGCGGTGCTCTGGGGCGTGGCACTGGCCATCCTGTTCACGCCGCTGTTCAAGTGGCTGCTGAAGAAGATGCCCGGCAAGCGCAACGCCGCGGCGCTGTCGACCCTGGCGCTGTGCCTGTTCATCGTGATCCTGCCGCTCGCCATGGTGGGCGTGTCGCTGGTGCAGGAGATCGCGCTGGTCACGCAGAACATCCGCTCGGGCGAGATCAACTTCGCCACCTACTTCCAGCAGATCCTCGATGCGCTGCCGCAGTGGATGCTCAACCTGGTGCAGCGCTTCAACCTCGGCAATATGGAAGCCTGGCAGGCCCGCATCTCGGCCGGTGCCGCGCAGGGCAGCCAACTGGTCGCCAGCCAGGCGCTGACCATCGGGCAGAACACCTTCGATTTCCTGGTGAGCTTCTTCGTGATGCTCTACCTGCTGTTCTTCCTGGTGCGCGACGGCGCGGAGCTCTCCAAGAAGATGCGCGACGCGCTGCCGCTCGCCAAGCCGCACACCCACTACCTGCTCAACAAGTTCACCACCGTGATCCGCGCCACCATCAAGGGCAACGTGGCGGTGGCGGTGGCACAGGGCACGCTGGGCGGCCTGACCTTCTGGTTCCTGGGCGTGCAGGGCGCACTGCTGTGGGCCGTGCTGATGGCCTTCCTGTCGCTGCTGCCCGCGGTGGGCGCGGCGCTGATCTGGGGCCCGGTGGCGATCTACTACCTCGCGACCGGCCAATGGTGGCAGGGCGGCGTGCTGATCTTCGTGGGCGTGTTCGTGATCGGCCTGGTCGACAACATCCTGCGCCCGCTGCTGGTGGGCAAGGACACGCAGATGCCCGACTACATCGTGCTGATGTCCACCATCGGCGGCATGGCGCTGTTCGGCATCAACGGCTTTGTGGTCGGCCCGGTGATCGCGGCGCTGTTCATGGCGGCCTGGAGCCTGTTCGCGGACTCGGGGCATGTGGGCTCGGGGCACGCGTCGGACGACCCGGCCGAGCCGCTGGGCGCACCCGATCCCGTGGTGGTCGAGGCGCAGCGCAAGAAACACTGAGCGCGGCAGGCGGCCTCAGCCGCCGTTCCACCAGCCTTCCTCGAAATGCCCCTGCAGGAAGGCCACGAAGCCCGACACCTTGCCGGGCAGCAGCTTGGGCGAGGGGAAGACCGCATGGATCTCCTGCTCGGGCAGGCTGTGGTCGACCAGCACCGCCAGCACCTTGCCGGCCGCCAGCGACTCGCTCGCCACATAGCGCGGCATCAGCGCGATGCCGAGCCCGTCGCGCGCGGCCGCGAGCACGGCCGACAGGTTGTTCGAGCGGAAGCGGCCCGACACCGGCACCGTGACCGGATCGCCCTTGGGCGTGTGCATGCGCCAGAACTCGTCGCCCACCACGCTGCTGTAGACCAGCGCCACGTGCGCGCCCAGGTCCTGCGCCCGCCGGGGCGTGCCGTGCTTCTTCAGGTAGGCGGGTGACGCCACCATGACCCACGGGTTGACGCCCAGGTAGCGCGCGCCCAGCGAGGAATCGGCCAGCTTGCCCATGCGGATCGCAACGTCGATGCCCTGCGCGATCAGGTCGACATAGCGGTCCTCGAAGCTCAGGTCGAGCTGCAGCTGCGGATGGCGGCGCATGTAGGCCAGCGCCAGCGGCACCACCACGCGGCGGCCGAAGGCCACCGAGGTGCCGATGCGCAGCAGCCCCTGCGCCTGGTTCTGGCGCAGCTGCACGATGCTGTCTGCCTCCTGCGCGTCGCGCACGATGCTCTTGCACTTCTCGTAGTACAGCGCGCCGGGCTCGGTCAGGCTCACGCCGCGCGTGTTGCGGTTGAGCAGCCGCACCTTGAGCCGCGCCTCGGTGGCCGCGACCTGCTTGGTCACGGTGGGCTGGGTGGTGTTGAACTCGCGCGCGGCCTTGGAGAAGCTTCCGGTCTCCACCACGCGAACGAACATCTCCATGGCTAACAGGCGGTCCATGGCCCGCATCCTAGCCACTTATTCCGCCACGGAATAGCTTTTATGGCCCCCCGCCCTCTTCTTCGAACGCGCCCCGCTTCCTACAGTGGGCCCACCACAAGGAGAGTTCCCATGGCAAAGATGACCGCGGCCCAGGCCGCCGTGCTGGTGATGGAAAAGGAAGGCGTGACACAGGCCTTCGGTGTGCCGGGTGCGGCCATCAACCCGCTGTATGCGGCGCTGCGCGGGCGCGGCAGCATCGCCCACATCCTGGCGCGCCACGTCGAGGGCGCCTCGCACATGGCCGAGGGCTACACGCGCGCCATCGCCGGCAACATCGGCGTGTGCATCGGCACCTCGGGCCCGGCCGGCACCGACATGATCACGGGCCTCTACTCGGCCTGGGCCGATTCGACCCCGATCCTCTGCATCACCGGCCAGGCGCCGCGCGCGCGGCTCTACAAGGAGGACTTCCAGGCGGTGGACATCGAGTCGATCTCCAAGCCCGTGACCAAGTGGTCGGTCACGGTGCGCGAGCCCGGCCAGGTGCCGCAGGTGTTCCAGCAGGCCTTCCACCTGATGCGCTCGGGCCGGCCCGGCCCGGTGCTGATCGACCTGCCCTTCGACGTGCAGATGGCGCAGATCGAGTTCGACATCGACAGCTACGCGCCGCTGGTGCCCTACAAGCCGGCCGCCACCCGCGCGCAGATCGAGAAGGCCATCGGCATGCTGAACGCCGCCGAGCGTCCGTTGATCGTGGCTGGCGGCGGCGTGATCAACGCCGATGCGAGCGAGTTGCTGGTGCGCTTCGCCGAGGCCACCGGCGTGCCGGTGATCCCCACCCTGATGGGCTGGGGCGCGATCGCCGACGACCATCCGCTGATGGCCGGCATGTGCGGCCTGCAGACCAGCCACCGCTACGGCAACGCCACGATGCTGGCCAGCGACTTCGTGCTGGGCATCGGCAACCGCTGGGCCAACCGCCACACCGGCTCGGTCGAGGTCTACACCAAGGGCCGCACCTTCGTGCACGTGGACATCGAGCCCACGCAGATCGGCCGCGTGTTCACGCCCGACTTCGGCATCGTGTCCGATGCCAGGGCCGCGCTGGAACTGTTCGTGGAAGTGGCCGAGGCCATGAAGGCCGCGGGCAGGCTGCCGGACCGTGGCAGCTGGGCCGGCGCCTGCCGCGACCGCAAGCGCACCATGCTGCGCAAGACCCATTTCGCCGATGTGCCGATGAAGCCGCAGCGCGTGTACCAGTGCATGAACAACCACCTGGAACGCGACACCTGCTACGTGAGCACCATCGGGCTGTCGCAGATCGCGGCCGCGCAGTTCCTGCACGTCTACAACCCGCGCCACTGGATCAACTGCGGCCAGGCCGGCCCGCTCGGCTGGACCATCCCCGCCGCGCTGGGCGTGCGCGCGGCCGACCCCACGCGCAAGATCGTCGCGCTCTCGGGCGACTACGACTTCCAGTTCATGATCGAGGAGCTGGCCGTGGGCGCGCAGTTCAAGCTGCCCTACCTGCACATCGTGGTCAACAACTCCTACCTCGGGCTGATCCGCCAGTCGCAGCGCGGCTTCGAGATGGACTACTGCGTGCAGCTCGCCTTCGACAACATCAACGCGGCGCCCGATGCCGGCATCGAACGCGGCTACGGCGTGGACCATCTCAAGGTGGTCGAGGGCCTGGGCTGCAAGGCGATCCGCGTGCGCACCCAGGAAGAGATGGCGCCCGCCATCGCCCGCGCCGAGGCGCTGATGGCCGAGTTCAGCGTGCCGGTGGTGATCGAGGTGATGCTGGAGCGCATGACCAACATCGCGATGGGCACCGAGATCGACGCCATCAACGAATTCGAGCCACTGGCCGAGAGCCTGGCCGATGCACCCACGGCGCTGGCGGTGGCGATGCTGGATTAGCCAAAGCTCGCCCCCAGGCTACGCGCACTTCGTGTCGCTTCTCCAACCCCCGACCGGGGGCAACACCAGCGGCCCGGCAAAGCCGGTTCCGCGGTGTTCCTGGAAAGAAGCGCGCTCCCACTTTTCGGAATTTCGACCATGCCCCAATTCGCCGCCAACCTCACGATGCTCTTCACCGAGCTGCCCTTCATGCAACGCTTCGAGGCCGCCGCCAAGGCGGGCTTCGAAGGCGTGGAGTACCTCTTCCCCTACGCCTTCGACAAGAAGGAACTGGCCGCGGCCCTGCGCGCCAACGGCCTGCAGCAGGTGCTGCACAACCTGCCGGCCGGCGACTGGGACGGGGGCGAGCGCGGCATCGCCTGCCACCCGGACCGCACGGGCGAGTTCGCCGAAGGCATCGCCATGGCGATCGACTACGCCAACGCGCTGGGCTGCCCGCAGGTCAACTGCCTGGTCGGCAAGCTGCCGGCGGGCGTCGATGCGCAGCTCGCCCGGCAGACAGTGGTCTACAACCTGCACCTCGCGGCGCGCCAGCTCGAGGCGGCCGGCCTGCGGCTGCTGATCGAGCCGGTCAACAGCTTCGACATCCCCGGCTTCTTCCTCACGCGCACCGAGCAGGCGCTGGCGCTGATCGACGAGGTCGGCTCGGCCAACCTGCGGCTGCAGTACGACATCTACCACGCGCAGCGCATGGAGGGCGAACTGGGCCAGACGCTGACCAAGCACCTGGCGCGCATCGGCCACATCCAGCTGGCCGACAACCCGGGCCGCGGCGAGCCGGGCACGGGAGAGATCAACTACCCCTGGCTGTTCCGGCACATCGATGCGCTGGGCTACGAGGGTTGGATCGGCTGCGAATACAAGCCGCGCGGCACCACGGTCGACGGCCTCGGGTGGCGCGAGGCGCTGACCGCACAACAATAGGAGCAACAAAGACATGAGCACCCCCCAGAAGATCGGCTTCATCGGCCTCGGCATCATGGGCGCGCCCATGGCCGCCCACCTGCTCGACGCGGGCCACGCGCTGTTCGTCCACACGCGCAGCGGCGCGCCCGAGCCCTTCGCCTCGCAGGCCCGGGTCTGCGCCTCGGCCACCGAGGTCGCGCGGCAGGCCGACATCGTGTTCCTCATGGTGCCCGACACGCCCGACGTGGAGAAGGTGCTGTTCGCCGAGGACGGCGTGGCGGGCGGGCTCTCGGCCGGCAAGCTGGTGGTCGACTGCAGCTCGATCGACCCCATCGCCACGCGCGCGTTCGCCCAGCGGATCGCGGCGCTGGGCTGCGGCTACGTCGATGCGCCGGTCTCGGGCGGCGAGGTCGGCGCGCGCGCGGCCAGCCTGACCATCATGTGCGGCGGCGCCGAGGCCGACTTCGGGCGCGCCAGGCCGCTGCTCGAAGCGATGGGCAAGAACATCACGCACGTGGGCGAGGTGGGTGCGGGCCAGGTCACCAAGGTGGCGAACCAGATCATCGTGGCGCTCAACATCGCGGCCGTGGCCGAGGCGCTGGTGTTCGCGTCCAAGGCCGGCGCCGATCCGGCCAAGGTGCGGCAGGCGCTGACGGGCGGCTTCGCGTCCTCGCGCGTGCTCGAGGTGCACGGCGAGCGCATGATCAAGCGCACCTTTTCGCCGGGCTTCCGCATCGCGCTGCACCAGAAGGACCTGCAGCTCGCGCTGCAGGGCGCGCGCAGCCTGGGCCTGGCGCTGCCGCAGACCGCGGCCGCCGCCCAGCTGATGAACACCTGCGCCGCGCTGGGGCACGGGCAATCCGATCATTCGGCGCTGGTCAAGGCGCTGGAGGCCATGGCGCAGCATCCGGTGGCACCCGATCCCGCGCAATAACCCGGTACGGCCCGCTGCCGTATTTCCACCGTACAGGAGAGGTGCCGCTTTGCGGTAGCCTCTCCTTTGTTTTTGACAACGAAGATCCCGGAGATCCCCCATGGCCACCAAACTGTCACCCGCCGAAGAGACATTGCGCGAAGCAGCGCGCGAATACCACCGCAGCCCCGTGCGCGGCAAGATCTCCGTCACGCCCACCAAGCCCCTGCTCAACCAGCGCGACCTGTCGCTGGCCTACTCGCCGGGCGTGGCCTATCCCTGCCTCGACATCGAGGCCGACCCCAGCCTCGCGGCCGAGTACACCTCGCGCGGCAACCTGGTGGGTGTCGTCACCAACGGCACCGCGGTGCTGGGCCTGGGCAACATCGGCCCGCTGGCCGCCAAGCCGGTGATGGAAGGCAAGGGCTGCCTGTTCAAGAAATTCGCCGGCATCGACGTGTTCGACATCGAGCTGGCCGAGACCGACCCCGACAAGCTGGTCGAGATCATCGCGGCGCTCGAGCCCACGCTGGGCGGCATCAACCTCGAGGACATCAAGGCGCCCGAGTGCTTCTACATCGAGCAGAAGCTGCGCGAGCGCATGAACATCCCGGTGTTCCACGACGACCAGCACGGCACGGCCATCATCTCGGCCGCCGCGCTGATCAACGGTCTGGAGCTGGTCGGCAAGAAGATCGAGGACGTGAAGATCGCCGTGTCGGGCGCGGGCGCCGCGGCGCTGGCCTGCCTGGACGTGATCGTCGGCCTGGGCGCGCGCAAGGCCAACATCCACGTGGTCGACTCCAAGGGCCTGATCTACGTCGGCCGCGCGGGCGGTTTCGACGAATCGAAAGCGCGCTTCGCCCAGACCGACAGCGGCGCACGCACGTTGGCCGACGTCATGAAGGACGCCGACGTGTTCCTCGGCTGCTCGGCGCCCGGCGTGGTCACGCAGGACATGGTCAAGGGCATGGGCACGCAGCCCATCATCCTGGCACTGGCCAACCCCGAGCCCGAGATCCGGCCGGAGCTGGCCAAGGAAGTGCGGCCCGACTGCATCATCGCCACCGGCCGTTCGGACTACCCGAACCAGGTCAACAACGTGCTGTGCTTCCCCTACATCTTCCGCGGCGCGCTCGATTGCGGCGCGACCAAGATCACCGAAGAGATGAAGCTGGCCTGCGTGCGCGAGATCGCCGAACTGACCAAGGCCGACATCAGCGAGGAAGTGGCCACCGCCTACGCGGGCCAGGAACTGGTCTTCGGCCCCGACTACCTGATCCCCAAGCCCTTCGACTCGCGCCTGATCCTGCGCATCGCGCCGGCCGTGGCCAAGGCCGCCGCCGCCTCGGGCGTGGCGACCCGCCCGATCGAGGACATGGAGGCCTACCGCCAGCACCTGACGCGCTTCGTCTACCAGACCGGCATGTTCATGCGCCCGGTGTTCGGCGCCGCCAAGCTCGCGACCAAGAAGCGCGTGGCCTATGCCGAGGGCGAGGACGACCGCGTGCTGCGCGCCGCCCAGCTGGCGGTGGACGAAGGCCTGGCCAAGCCGATCCTGATCGGTCGCCCGTCGGTGATCGAGGCCCGCATCAAGAAGGCCGGCCTGCACCTGCGCCTGGGCGTCGATGCCGAGGTGGTCGACCCCGAGAACGATCCGCGCTTCCGCACCTACTGGGAGGCCTACCACCAGCTCATGGGCCGCCAGGGCATCACGCCCGAAGCCTCGAAGAGCATGGTGCGCCGCTCCAACACCAGCATCGCCGCGCTGATGGTGCACCTGGGCGATGCCGATGCCATGCTGTGCGGCCTGGTGGGCCGCTTCGACAGCCACCTCAAGATCCTGCAGCAGCTGCTGGGCACCAAGCGCGGCGCGCCGGGCTTCGCCACGCTCAACGCGCTGACGCTGGAGAAATACACGCTGTTCATCGCCGACACCAGCGTGCACGAAGACCCGACCGCCGAGCAGCTGGCCCACATCGCGCTGATGGCCGCGGAAGAAGTGCGCCGCTTCGGCCTGCCGCCCAAGGTGGCCTTCCTGTCGCACTCGAACTTCGGCACCTCGGAGCGTGCCTCGGCGCGCAAGATGCGCATCGCGCGCGACCTGTTCGCCAAGATGGCGCCCGATGTCGAATGCGACGGCGAGATGCACGGCGACGCGGCGCTGTCGGAAGACATCCGCCGCACCTCGCTGCCCACCAGCACGCTGACCGGCGAGGCCAACCTGCTGATCTGCCCCAACCTCGACGCCGCGAACATCCTGTTCAACGTGCTCAAGATGACCGGCGGCAACGGCATCACGGTCGGCCCGATCCTGCTGGGCGCCGCGGCCACGGTGCACATCCTCACGCCCTCGGCCACGGTGCGCCGCGTGCTCAACATGACGGCACTGGCGGTGGCGCAGGCCTCGATCCAGAAGTAAGGCACCGTGGGGATGGCGGGCGCGCCGCCCGCCATCCCCGCCACGCCACGCATCGCGCGCTCGATAGAATGGCCGCCGGTTTCATTCCGCCACCCGGCATCCGCGCATAGCCAGGCCGCCAGGCCCGCCAGCCCCTCGTTGCTTCATCCGCAGCGCACGGGGTTCCGCCATTTCGGATCCGTGGCATCCCGGTGCGTCCTGTGCTTGCCCTCCCCTTTGCTGTTGCCTACTCCCGCGCGGCCCCGTGCCGGCCCGGGCCATGGCGCGCGCCTGTCTCATGGGAACGGCGATGAAGCACGAAGAGGAGCCCGGCCCGTTCGGCCCCTTCTACAGGCGCTGGCGGGCACCGCTGGGGCGCATGCTGGCGCGCTACTTCAAGACCCCGGCCGACATCGAGGACGCGACGCAGGAAGTCTTCGTGCGGATGCTGGTGGCGGACAAGCGCCTGCCCGCCGACGAGGAGCGCCCCTACCTGCACCAGGTGGTGCGTAGCGTGGCGGCCTTCGCGCAGCGCAAGGCACCGCAGTAGGCCGGCGTGCGCGTCGTGTCGATCGAGGACTGCCGCGAGGAGGTCGATGCGCTGCCGGTCGAAGGCCGTGGCGACACCGCGCTGGAGGCCGAGCAGCGCCAGCAGCTCACGCGGCTGCGCGATGCACTGCACGAACTGCCCGAGCGGCAACGCCAGGCCTTCGTGCTGCACCGGGTGCAGGAGCTGACGCTGGAGCAGACCGCGCAGCGCATGGGCATCACCGTGCGCATGGTGTCGCGGCACCTGAGCCGGGCCTTGGCCTATTGCGAACTCCGCGTACGCTACGCCGATCGCGCCCAGATGCAGGCCTTCGCGGCCGCGCAGGAAGCCGGAGCGGACGCGGCCGAGCCCCCACGATGATGCAAGCACTTCCACCCGACCCCTCGCCCCAGGCCCTGGCCCGGCTGCACGCGCTGGCGGCCGACTGGTTCGTGCGCCGCCAGCAGACGGGCTGGACCGGCGCCGACGAGCGCGCGCTGAACGACTGGCTGGACCAGAGCCCGCTGCACCGCGAGATCCTCGACGGCATGGCGCGCCGCTGGCAGCAGGCACCACAACTCAAGGCGCTGTTTCCGGAAACCTTCGGCACGACCGCACCCGCCGCTGCCGCGCCCGTCAAGCGCCCCCTGCCGACAGCGCCGCGGCGGCGCTTTCTCCCGGCGCTGGCCTCGGGGTTCCTGGCCCTGGTCCTCGTCGCCGCGCTGGGCGGCTGGTACCGATGGGAGCACACCGCCAGCTACACGCTGCAGGCCCGCACCGCGCCCGGCGAGACCCGCGAGCTGCAGTTGCCCGACGGCTCGCGGGTGGCCCTCAACATCGACAGCCGCCTTTCGGTGCGCTACTACCCGCGCCGGCGCGCGCTCGTGCTGGAACAGGGCGAGGCCTTCTTCAAGGTCGCGGCCGACAGCGACCGCCCCTTCACCGTGGACGCCGGCCCCAGCCAGGTCCGGGTGGTGGGCACGGCCTTCAACGTGCGCGCGGGCCCGCCCCGGCTGGTCGTGAAGGTGCTGGAAGGGGTGGTGCAGCTGCGGGCCGACCGCGACCGGCCCGACGCCGAGGTCCTGCGGCTCGCCGCCGGCGCCGGCATGGCCATCGACACGGCCACCGGCCAGCGCCACGGCGTGCCGGCCGAGGCCGACACCGTGGGCGACTGGCGCACCGGCCAGGTCCGCTTCAGCGGCGCCCCGCTGGCGGAGGTGGCGCAGGAGCTGGCGCGCTACATCGGCGAGCCAGTGCTGCTGGAAGACCCTGCGCTCGGCCAGCTGCGCGTGTCGGGCCTGCTCGCCACGCACGCGCCCGAGCGTTTCCTGCGGGCCCTGCCGAGCCTGATCCCGGTGCACGTGCAGCCGCGCGAGGGCGGCGGCTGGCTGGTGCGCAAGGGCTGAGGTGCGCACGCACGAAAGACACATCTTGTTTCAAACTTCGCCGACGACGCAGGTTCCAGGTTTGCGCCCGATCCGGCTTCTCTAGAGGCAGGGGCGCGAAATGCTTCGCGCCCGCACGGCTGCCAGCCACGGACCCTTGAAGGCACCCGCCTTCGCCACCCAGCCACGGCCACCACCCCGGGCGCGTCTTCGCGTGCGGGTCGGGGGACTTCGCCCGGCCCTGCATGCGCGCGCCCATCGAACAACGGCACAGCACTGGAGTGGCAATGCAAGCGGAAAGCGCACGACGCAATGAGGGCGGGATGGAACACAAGGCGGCAGGACAGCGGCGGCCCGCGGTGAGGACGAGAGGCCACGCGATGCGGCCGCGGCTGCTCGCCTGGATGGTCGCCGGCGCGCTGGCCGGCATGGCGGCGCCGGTGGCGGTGCAGGCGCAGCCGGCCGTGGCGCCGGCCGAGCGCATCGCCTTCGACCTGCCCGCGCAGCCCCTGCTGGACGCCTTGCGCGCCTTCGGGCGCCAGACCCGGTACCAGGTGCTCTACGACGGCGCGCTGATCGCCGGGCGCCAGGCGCCCGCGCTCAGCGGCCGCTTCACGCCGCGCGAGGCCATCGAGCGGCTGATCGCGGGCTCGGGCCTCGGCGCGCACAGCGCCGAGCAAGGCAGCTTCACGCTGCGCAAGGTGGTGGCACCGGAACTGCGCGAGGGCAGCGCCGCCACGCTGTCGACCGTCACCGTGACCTCCCTCGGCGAGCGCTTGAACGGCAGCTACGCGGGCACCGACCGCAGCGCCGGCACCAAGCTGGGCACGCCGCTGATCGAGACCCCGCGCTCGATCTCCATCGTGAGCCAGGAGCAGCTGCAGACCCAGGCGCCCAAGTCCTTGTCGCAAGCCCTGTCGTACACCGCCGGCGTCTCGACCGAGGTGACCGGCGCCGACGTGCGCATGGCCGGCGCCACCATCCGCGGCTTCAGCGACGGCAGCTCCTACTACAAGGACGGGCTGCGGCAGTTCGCCGCCGGCTCCTACGGCTCGTGGAACGACGACATCGACGAGCTCGAGAGCATCGAGGTGATCAAGGGGCCGGCGTCGATCCTGTTCGGGCAGGGACGCCCGGGCGGCGTGATCAACGTGGTGTCCAAGCGCCCGGAGGCCGGCCACGTCAACAGCGTGGGCGCCTCCTACGGCAGCTACCACCGCCGCGAGCTCAGCGCCGACCTCGGCGGTGCGATCGGCAACGACGGCGACCTGCTGTACCGCCTGAACCTCAAGGGCCGCGACGGCGACGACCGCACCATCGGCTCGCGCGACGACCGCGTGTCCATCGCGCCTTCGCTGCGCTGGAACCTCTCCGCGCGCACCCAGCTGACGCTCGCGGCCCAGTACTCCAACGAGCGCGGCACACCCAAGTCGTGGTGGCCGAGCCTGTTCACCTATCCGCAGATCAAGGACCTGCCGGCGCGCCTGACCGCGGGCGACCCGGCCTTCGATCGCTTCAACCGCGACACGCGCGCCATCGGCTACGCGTTTTCGCACGAGACCGACAACGGCTGGAAGCTCACGCAGAACCTGCGCTATTCCACCATCGACATCGACTACCGCCACATCTACGCCATGGACGTGCTGGCCGACGGGCGCAACATCTCGCGGGCCAGCCTGGCGCAGCGCACCGAAGGCAAGACGCTGGCCGTCGACAGCCGCATCCAGAAGGAGCTGCGCTGGGGCGAACTGCAGCACACCTTCTCGCTGGGCGTGGACCATGTGCGCTACAAGGAACGCGGTGGCCTGGGCTTCGGCTGGGACGTGCCCGACCTCGACATGTACGCACCGGTCTACGGCCAGTTCATCGCGCCGCCCGAGCTGTCCGAGAGCAATGCCGACCTGCGGCAGACCGGCCTCTACACGCTCAACCAGCTCAAGTGGAACCGCTGGATCGGCAACCTGAGCCTGCGGCACGACCGGGTCCGCACCGAGCAGACCAGCACCACGCAGCCGCAGATGCGCGACCAGGCCACCACCGGCAGCGCCGGGCTGCTCTACCTGTTCGACAGCGGCTGGGCGCCCTACCTCAGCTACGCGACCTCCTTCGATCCGGTCACCGGGCTGCAGTACGACGGCAGCACCTTCAAGCCCCGGCGCGGCAAGCAGTACGAGCTCGGCCTGAAGTACCAGCCGGCGGGCAGCACGACGCTGCTCACGGCCTCGGTCTTCGACCTGACCCAGACCAACGTCTCGACCCAGGACCCGGACCATCCGCGCTTCAACGTCCAGACCGGCGAGGTGCGCTCCACCGGCCTCGAACTCGAAGGCCGCTTCCCGCTGACGCGCGAACTGAGCACGCTCACCAGCTACACCTACCTGGACCCGCGCACCACCCGGAGCACGCGCCCCGCGGAGATCGGCCGCCAGACCTTCCAGACCTGGCGCCACACCGCGAGCGTCTGGCTCGACTACCGGCCGCGCAGCGTGCCGGGCCTGATGGTCGCGGGCGGCCTGCGCTACAAGGGCCGATCGCCCTACAACCTCTCGTCCACCGGCCTCGTGAATCAACGACGAGGTCACGGTGGCCGACCTCGCCATCGCCTACGAGACGGCCAGGTACCGGGTCGCGCTGAACATCAACAACCTGTTCGACAAGAAGTATTTCGCCGGCCCCTTCCGCGCCGCGGACCGGGAAGCCACAGTCAGCGTCAAGTACTACTGGTAGAGGCCAGGGCGCTCAGGCCGGCAGCGCGTCTTCCGTCGGCGCGAAGGCCTCGCCCAGCGACTGCTCCAGCGGCCGGTAGAGCTCGGGCATGAACATCGTGCGCGAGAGCAGCAGCCGCGCGCGCGGCGCCACCAGCACGCGCAGCGTCGCGCCCTCGCGCACATGGGCCGAGACCACCGGCTGGCCGTCGCCGGAGAAGGTCATCACCAGGTCGGGGAAGCGGGCGATGCGCCGGCCCTGCTGCTCGAGCAGCATGTACTCGTTGATGAAGCGCAGCGTGGTGCGCGCCGCGTCGTCGAGTTCGACGATGCCCACGTCCAGGCCTTCCTGCTGCTCGCAGCGGTAGCTGCGCACCGTGCCTTCGGCCACGAGGCGGCCGTCGAGCGCGCGCGCCACGGCGTCGACGCCGCCGTCCAGGTAGGTCTGGCCCAGCGCGATCGCATGGCTGATGGCGCCCGGCGCGCCGTGCTGCGTCGCGTAGCCCACCGTGACCGGGTTGCGCGCCACCGCCACCAGGCCGCCCGCCTCCACCGAGGCGCGGCGCACCACGGCCGAGGTCTGCTCGAGCCGGCCCGCCACCACGCCTTCGACATAGCGTCCCGGCTCGCCGCCCGCATAGGCCTGCACCGAACGGTAGCCGGGCTCGGTGTGCAGGCCCAGCGCGCCCATCACGCTCGACGGGTGGGCGCGGCCGTTGCAGGCCAGGTCTATCACCGGCAGGCCGGTCATGGCCGCATGGAACCAGCCGTTGACCGTGGTCTCGGCGCCGTTCTCGTTGGCATGCAGGCCGACCAGCCGCTGGCCCGCGGGCAGCTCACGCTGCAGCAGCTCGAGCGTGCGCAACAGGTGCGCGGGCTGCACGTGCGGATCGGGCGCGGCCGGCGCGCCGACCAGCGCCATGGTGGCGGTCAGCGCGGCCGGGTCGAATTCGTCGATGCTCCAGAGCTGCGGCGTGCCGACCTGCAGCGCCAGCCCCGCGGCGCGCTCGCCCGAGGCGATCAGCCCGCCGCCGCCGCCGCCCAGGATGGCGCCGCCCCAGATGGCTGCGCGGACGTCGTCGGGTGTGAGGTTGCGTTTCATGGATGTAGAGGTCCTGTGATTGAAGAAGAAAAGAGAACGGTGGGGGCTACTTGCGCAGGCTCTTCACCGCGCCCGAGAAGAAGCTGTAGAGCGCATCGCCGGCGATCACGCCGCCCGCGAAGACCTCGAGCCTTTCGCGCGCCGAGGCGCCGATCACGCGGTGCACCACCAGCCGGCAGCCGATGCCGGCCGCGACCATCCAGCCGGCCATGGGGCTCGCGATCAGCAGGCCGGTGGCGAACAGCACGCCCAGCTGCTGGCGCGCGCCGCCCAGGATCTGCAGGATGGCGCCGGGCACGGCCCACAGCGCGAGATTGCGCGCGGTGTCCAGCGAGATGCCGGCCTTGATGGCCGCCACGTAGGCCGCGTTGATGGGCGCGGTCTGGTGGTTAGCGAAGAACATGCGGTAGGTGCAGGCCACCACCACGATGGCCACGCCGAAGCCCACCATGCCGGCGATCATCTGTTCGCGCCGGCCCTCGCGCTCGAAGGCGGTGTCGGAGGTCTCGCCGCGCAGGATGTGGCCGGCCTTGAGGTCGTAGCCCATGTCGGCGAAGGCCGGGCCGGTGGCGGCCGAGAAGCCGGCCAGCACCACCAGCGCCTCGGGCGGGAAGCCGATCAGGATGCCGATCAGCAGCGAGATCAGCGCCACCGCGAAGGCCGGGAACCAGCCCGAGTGCATGGCCGCGATGCCCACGATCAGTTCGTGCACGAAGGCCGCGAAGGTGCCGTAGATCACGAAGCACACCAGCATGGTGGGCGACATGCCGGTGTAGACGCCCGTGCCCACGGCCAGCAGCACCATGATCGCGAGGTAGCCGACGCTGCCCAGGCGCAGCGAACGGCCGAGTGCCGTGGCGCCGCGGGCTTCCTGTGCGGCGACCGCGGCCGAAGCGCCCGCCGTGCGCTCGCGCTTGTGCAGCACCACCCGCGCCACCTGCACCAGCGCCACGATCCCCGCGCCGATCATCATCCCGTGCGGCAGGTAGAGCGCGCCGATGTCCAGCCCGAACAGCGGCGCCGAATAGCCGCGCACCAGCAGGCCGATGCCGAAGGCCGTCATCGCGCCCAGCCCGCCGATCAGCGCCACGCCGAAGGCCGACATCGGCAGCTTGAACACCGCGCCCGCCACACCGGTGGCCAGCCCGCCCAGCAGCAGCCAGGCCTGCTTGCCGCCGCTGTCGCCGGCCTTGATCGCCTCGGCCGCGGCGATGCCCAGCGGCCAGGGGTTCTTCGCGGGGAAGGCCGGCGTGTCGAACATGCGGTAGAGCAGCCAGGCGTCGAGCAGCATCGCCAGGCTCACGCCGACGAGCATGGGCACCACCATGTCGGGCAGGCCGAACAGGAAGGGGATGCCGATCGGTAGGAACAGGCTGTTGGCCGCGCCGAAAGTGGCCGAGGAGATGCTGGTCTGCGCCAGGTTCTGCGCATGCACCGAACGGAAGCCGCGGAACATGGCCAGCGGCACGCGCGCCAGCGTCATGGCCGCGAGCGCGCCGATCAGCGAGGTGCTGGGCGTGATGCCCAGGCTGGCCAGCATCTGGATGCCGACGATGGCGCCGAACACGCTCAGCACCACCGTGAGGATCAGGTTGGCCGGCGCCAGCGCCTTCGGATGCAGTTCGACAGGCGCAGGGCCCGCGTCGTCGGCCTGGAGCGGGCCGGCCGCCCTCGCTTCATGGGTCATGGTTCTTCCTTGTAGTTCCATTTTATGGAACCATATCCAATAAAATTGAACCAATGATAGAAGCCCACCTTGCGCTGTCAAGGCCGGTTCACCCTGATCGGCCGGACGGTGCGGGGGTGGAACCTATGATTCCCCCTTCGCCAACTCCCTTGAACTATGAGCACTCTCGCCAACGCCATGGACGTCCTGAAGCTGATCGCGCGGCTGCGTCGCGACATCACGGTGACCGACGTGGTGAACGAGCTGGGCCTGCCCAAGAGCTCGGCCTCGCGCACGCTGAGCATGATGGCCGGCTACGGTTTCCTCGACCGCGACGCGGCCACGCGCGCCTACCGCCCGGGCGGCGTGATCATGGAAGCCTCCTACCACTTCCGCGCCTCGCACAACGCCGCCTCGCTGGTCGAGGAGGCGCTCGACGCGCTGGTGCGCGAGACCGGCTTCACCGGCTACGTCAACGTGCTCGAAGGCGTCGACACGCTGGTGATCCAGATGCGCATCGGCGCCGGCGCGCTGCAGATCTACACGCCGCCGGGCAGCCGCGCGCCGGCCTATTCCAGCGCCATGGGCCGCGCGTTGCTGGCCCGCGCCAGCGACGCGGAGGTGACGGCGCTGTTCGAGCCCCGGCTCGACCGGGCCCAGGGCGATGCGCCCAAGACGCGCAAGGAGCTGCTGGCGCGGCTGGCGGTGATCCGCGCCAGCGGCTGGGCGCTGTCGCGCGGCGAGGCCGTGCCCAACGTGGCGGGCATCTCCTCCTCGGTGTTCGACTCGGCCACGCGCCAGAGCTACGCCTTCGGCATCGCGCTGCCGGCCGACACGCTGACGGACGCGCTGGTCGAACGCTTCGGCGGCATCGTGCGCGACGCGGCGGCCAGCGTGGGCAAGCGGGTCGGCGACCCGTATTGGCTCGGCTTTGGTGCAACCGAAGCCTGATCTCCGCGTCCGTGCCTTGAAGGGGTGCGCGACGCACCATCCTGTGATCTCTTGAAAGGCCTGCACCAATCGCGTGCGGGCACCGTTTTTGCTTTGGATGTCGAAGAACTTCTCCGCATTCATCTCTTTCAAGGATCGCCCGCATGAACAAGCGCCAACTGCTCCAGTCCTTCCTTGCCGCCTCGGCGCTCAGCTTCGGTCTCTCGTCGGCCTTCGCCCAGACCCCGACGCCGATCAAGTTCCAGCTCGACTGGCGCTTCGAAGGACCGGCCGCGCTGTTCCTGCATCCCGCCGCCAAGGGCTACTTCAAGAACGCCGGGCTCGACGTGACCATCGACGCGGGCAACGGCTCGGGCGGCACGGTCACGCGCGTGGCCTCGGGCGCCTACGAGATGGGCTTCGCCGACCTCGCGGCGCTGATGGAATTCCACGCCAACAACCCCGACAGCCCCAACAAGCCGGTGGCGGTGATGATGGTCTACAACAACACGCCGGCCTCGGTCATGGCGCTCAAGAAGAGCGGCATCACCAAGCCCGCGGACCTGGCCGGCAAGAAGCTGGGCGCGCCGGTGTTCGACGCGGGCCGCCGTGCCTTCCCGATCTTCGCCAAGGCCAACAACGTGGGCGCGGTCAACTGGACCGCGATGGACCCGAGCCTGCGCGAGACCATGCTGGTGCGCGGCGACATCGACGCCATCACCGGCTTCACCTTCACCTCGCTGCTCAACCTCGAGGCGCGCGGCGCCAAGGCGGCCGACGTGGTGATCCTGCCCTACCCCGACTACGGCGTGAAGCTCTACGGCAACGTGATCATCGCCTCGCCCAAGCTGATCAAGGAGAACCCGGCGGCGGTGAAGGCCTTCCTCTCGGCCTTCGCCAAGGGCGCCAAGGAAGTCATCGCCAACCCGGCCGTGGCGATCGAATCGGTCAAGGCGCGCGACGGCATCATCGACAGCAAGCTCGAGACCCGCCGCCTGCAGCTGGCCATCGACACCGTGATCAACAGCCCCGACGCCAGGGCCGAAGGCTTCGGCGCGGTCAACGCGGGCCGCATGGCGCTGATGGCCTCGCAGGTGTCGGACGCCTTCAACACCAAGACGCGCGTGAGCCCCGATGCGGTGTGGACCGCCGCGCTGCTGCCGCCCGCGGCCGAACTCAACATCCTCAAGAAGTGATGGCCGACGCACCCGGCACCGGCGCACCCTTCGTCGACTTCCAGGACGTCTGGCTCGCCTACAACGAGGAACTGCTGCGCGCCAACCACTTCGCGGTCGAGGCCATCGACCTGAAGGTCAAGCGCGGCGAGTTCATCGCCATCGTCGGCCCCTCGGGCTGCGGCAAGTCGACCTTCATGAAGCTCACGACCGGGCTCAAGATGCCTTCGATGGGCAAGATCCGCATCGACGGCCAGCCCGTGACCGGCCCGCTCAAGATCTCGGGCATGGCCTTCCAGGCGCCCTCGCTGCTGCCCTGGCGCACCACGGTCGACAACGTGCTGCTGCCACTGGAGATCGTCGAGCCCTACCGCTCGAGCTTCAAGGCCAGGCGCAAGGAGTACGTCGAGCGCGCGCGCCGGCTGCTGCAGAAGGTCGGGCTCGGCGGCTACGAGGACAAGTTCCCGTGGCAGCTCTCGGGCGGCATGCAGCAGCGCGCGAGCATCTGCCGCGCGCTGATCCATGAGCCCAAGATGCTGCTGCTCGACGAGCCCTTCGGCGCGCTCGATGCCTTCACGCGCGAGGAGCTGTGGTGCATCCTGCGCGACCTCTGGACCGAGCAGCAGTTCAACGTGATCCTGGTCACGCACGACCTGCGCGAGAGCGTGTTCCTGGCCGACACGGTCTATGTGATGAGCAAGAGCCCGGGCCGCTTCGTGGTCCGGCGCGAGATCGAACTGCCGCGTCCGCGCGAGCTCGAGCTCACCTACACCAAGGAGTTCACCGACATCGTGCTCGAGCTGCGCAGCCACATCGGGGCCATCCGCAACACCGGCATCTCAGCCGCCCAGACCGCCGCCGCAGGAGCCGCCGCATGAGCAGGAACAACAGCAAGCAGATCGAACGCTGGTCGCCCTGGATCCTGCTGGTCGCGGTGATCGTGCTGTGGCAGATCGTCTGCTCGGCCTTCGAGGTCTCGGACTTCATCTTCCCCAGCCCGATCCGCATCTGGAACCAGTTCTGGGAGTTCAAGACCATCATCGCGGGCCATGCCTGGCGCACCTTCTGGGTCACGATGGCCGGTTTCGGCCTGGCGATCGTGGTGGGCGTGCTGCTGGGCTTCGTGGTCGGCAGCTCGCGCCTCGCGTATGCGGCGATGTACCCGCTGATGACGGCCTTCAACGCGCTGCCCAAGGCGGCCTTCGTGCCGATCCTGGTGGTGTGGTTCGGCATCGGCGTCGGGCCGGCCATCCTCACGGCCTTCCTGATCAGCTTCTTCCCGATCATGGTGAACATCGCGACCGGCCTGGCCACGCTCGAGCCCGAGCTGGAAGACGTGCTGCGGGTGCTGGGCGCCAAGCGCTGGGACGTGCTGATGAAGATCGGCCTGCCGCGCTCCATGCCCTACTTCTTCGCCTCGCTCAAGGTCGCGATCACGCTGGCCTTCGTCGGCACCACGGTCAGCGAGATGACCGCCGCCAACGAGGGCATCGGCTACCTGCTGATCTCCGCCGGCTCGGCCATGCAGATGGGCCTGGCCTTCGCAGGCCTGATGGTGGTGGGCGCGATGGCGATGGCCATGTACGAGCTGTTCAGCGTGGTCGAGAAGCACACGACCGGCTGGGCGCACCGCGGTTCGCAAGACCAATAATGGGCGCATGACACCTGAACAGATCACGAAGGCGCTGCGCCGCGCCGACACCGTGGCCCGGCGCGCGATGGCCATGGGCCGCCATCCCTTCGGCGCGGTGCTGGTCGCGCCCGACGGCGAGACGGTGCTGGCCGAGCAGGGCAACATCGACACGGTGCAGCATGCCGAGGCCACGCTGGCGCGCACCGCGGCGCAGAACTGGCCGGCCGACTACCTGTGGCAATGCACATTGGTCACGACCTTCGAGCCCTGCGCCATGTGCGCGGGGACGGCCTACTGGGCCAACATCGGGCGCGTGGTCTATGGCGCCGAGGAATCGGCGCTGCTCGCGCTGACCGGCGACCACCCCGAGAACCCGACGCTGTCGCTGCCCTGCCGCGAGGTCTTCGCGCGCGGCCAGAAGCGCATCGAGGTGATCGGTCCGGTGCCCGAGGTGGCCGACGAGATGACGGCCACGCACCGCGGTTTCTGGGCGCGCGACGGCGCCAGCTGAGCGGGCCCGATCCCCAAGTGGTTACAGTGGCGCCGGCCTTTCGCCCTTCGCCTCCATGACCAAGATCCAAGCCCGCCGCCAACTCATCGTCATCCTCCTCCTGTGCGTCGCCCTGGGCGGCGCCGCGCTGCGGCACCTGAGCGCCCCCGGCACCACCGCGCGCGACATCGGCACGCTGCTGATGCTGCTGTGGATTCCGGTGATCGGCAACGTGATCGCCTGGCTGATCGGCCGCGTCAAGCGCAAGCCCGCGGTGGCAGCGCCGGTCGCCACCTTCACCGAGGCCGCGCCCTTCCGGCCGCAGCTGCAGGTCGAGCTCACGCTGCGCCCGCCCTCGGTGCCGGCCGAGGACATCGCCATCGCCGAGGGCGAGCATCACTGCGCCTTCGTGCTCGGCAACGAGGGCTTCTCGGGCAAATGGCAGGTGCCCGAGGGCGGTTCGTTCCGGCGCGGCACGGCGCAGGTGCTGCCGGTCGAGTTCCTCACGCCGGCGCTCGCGCTGCCCAAGTTCCAGCCCGGCACGGTGTTCCGGATGCTGGTGGGCGAATCCTTCATCGGCGACGGGCGGGTGCTGCAGGTGCTGGACGCGGGCCGCTAGGCTGCCCAGCCGGTCTCGATCTCGGTCTTCACGTCGACCATGAGCCGGTGCACCGGGCACTTGGCGGCCACGCGCAGCAGCTCGGCGCGCTGCGCCTCGTCGAGCGCGCCGGTGACGTGCAGCGAGGCCTTGAGCCGGTAGACGCCCTGGCGTTCCTGGCTGTCGTCGCGCTCGATCTTCACCTCGATGTCCTCCACCGGCATGTTCTTGCGCTGCGCATAGAGCAGCACCGTGAGCGCCTTGCACGAGGCCAGCGCGGCGTCGTAGAGGTCGTGCGGCGAAGGGCCCGCATCGGCACCGCCGCCCGCGGGCGAGGCATCGACCGCGAAGGCGTGGTTGCGCACGTGCACGGTATGGCGCGTGCCGGTGGTGCCGTCGCGGCGGACTGAAATGCTCATGGGGAGGCTCCTGGGAAGTGAGCGGCCATGGTAGCGCCGCGCCCTGGCGCGCTCAGGCCGCCTGCGCGAGCGGAATGGTGCGCGTGCCGCGGTGCACTTCGCTCTCGCCGTGCTTCGCCAGCAGCTGCATCAGGTGGCGCCGGATCAGGATGCCCGGCTTGTCGGACTCCATCGAGTACTCGACGCCGCGGCGGCGCGTGTCGACCATCGCATCGGGGTCGGTCGACTCGAGGATGTCCTTGTCCTCGCGCGTGATCTCCTGGTCGAAGTCGATCAGCAGCTGCGCCGGACAGTCGGCCTCGGTGTCGTTGCGGTAGAGCCATTGGCACAGCTGCATGCGCCCGTCGTCGATGGGCGTGAAGCAGTTGATGATGATGTGGCGGATGCCCGAGGGGTACTCGATGTCGAGCCGGCGCGAGAAGGGCAGGAAGTAGGCGTTGCGCATGTGGCGCTGCGTCACCGGCTCGCTCACGCCGCTGATCGCATGGAAACGCGCCGGGTTGGCCGCGGCGATCACGGTCTCGGCATAGAAGCCGTTCTCGCGCTCGACGAACTCGTACTTGCTGGGCTTGGGCTTGTCGGGCACGCCGAAGGTGGCGCGGTGCACGAAGCTGAAGTGCGAGTTGTCGAAGGAATTCTCAAGCGCGCGCATCGGGCTGGTCTGCCACTCTTCATGGAACTGGAAGATGGTGCGATAGGCCGGGTCGTCGAACTCTGGCACGGCGGGAATGTCGGCGATCGGGTCTTCCAGCGCGACCCAGGCGTAGCCGTAGCGCGCGCTGCAGTGGTAGGCGGTGGTCCGGTACTCGGGCGAGATCTTTCGGTCGGCCTCGTACTGCGGGATGCGGATCACCTGGCCACTGCGGTCGTAGGTCCAGCCGTGGTAGCCGCACTGGATCGCGCCCGAGGCGCAGGCCTGGCCCCGGGCATCGACGCACCAGCCCTTCGAAAGCTTCGCGGTGCGGTGGCAGCAACGGTCGCGCAGCGCGGCCGGCTGGCCGTCGGCATCGATGAACAGCACGATGTCCTCGCCCAGCAGCCGGAAAGGCTTGGGGCCCTTGGCCAAGTCGGTGAGCGGCATGACCGCATGCCAGAACTTGCGGAAGACGGGTTGTCGGGTGACGAGCATGAGCGGACTCCTTCGGTTGCGTGGGAACAAGCGTGAAAGAGCAATTTCCCGCCGACCGTGCCGGCTGAACGCTTCTACTCTGGGCCGATGCACAAGCAAGTTGCGCACCATGCCTCCGCTCCTTCCCCGCGTCAGAGGGCGACACGGCACATTGGCATGCCTCGTGCTTGAATCGATGCAGGTCCCGACATGCATTTCCAATCCCTCACCCTCCCCTGCGAAACCACCCTCGACGAGCGCGACGGCCGCTACCTGCGCAAGGCGATCCTCTGGTCGCATGCCGCGGGCCGGCGCGGCAACCGGCCCTTCGGCGCGCTCATCGTGTCGGCCGAGGGCGAGGTGCTGGCCGAGGGCTACAACAACACCTTCGAGACCGGCGACTGCACCGGCCATGCCGAGGTCAGCGCGATCCGCGCGCTCGCGGCCAGGCGCCCCGAGCGCGCGCTGCTGGCCGGCGCCACGCTGTATTCCTCGGCCGAGCCCTGCGTGATGTGCGCCGGCGCGATCTTCTGGGCCAACATCGGCCGAGTGGTGTTCGGCATCGACGCCGAGCGGCTGCGCGCCTTCCGCGGCGAGCGCCAGGACCAGCGCGACGCCGAGCTCTCCTGCCGCGACGTGTTCGCGGCCTCGCCGCACCCGATCGAGTGCATCGGGCCGGCGCTGCTCGACGAGGCGAGCGCGGCGCATGAAGGCGCCTGGAAGACCTGAGGCTCCAGGGCCTGTTCGCACTGTTTTCGGGGATCGCGTTGGTTGAGCCAGGGGCTGGATGCAAGGCGCATGCGCGCAGCAAGGCCTGCGCCTTGCAAGCGCGGGCAACGCCGCAGACGGCCCCTGGCTCAGCCAACCCTTCGGGAAGGCCTGCCATGGCGGGCCACTCGGCGTTGCGTTCCTTGCGCGTGCGGCAGCACGCGCAGCGTCACGCGCCTTGATTGGCCCGCCATGGCAGGCCTTCGCGACCCCGGAAACAGTGTGAACAGGCCCTAGACTCCCTCCATGCCATGGCACGCCCGACTCGCGCTCGACTACAGCGCCGAAAACCAACGCAGCGTCGCACGCTTTCGCCACGACGGCCCGCTGCGCATCCTCCAGAGCCTCTACCCCGAAGGTGACGCGGTCTGCCACAACGTGCTGGTGCATCCGCCCGGCGGGCTGGTGGGCGGCGACACGCTGGACATCGTCATCACCGGCGCCCCCGGCAGCCATGGCCTGGTGACCACGCCCGGCGCCACGCGCTTCTACCGCTCGGAGGGCGAGGCCGCCGTCCAGCGCACGCAGATCAAGCTCGAGGCCGACGCCCGGCTCGAATGGCTGCCGCTCGAGGCGTTGTGCTACAGCGGCTGCCGCGCCGAGAACCGGCTGCGCATGGCGCTCGCGCCCGGCGCCGAACTGCTGGGCTGGGACGTGAGTGCGCTGGGCCTGCCCGGCGCCGACCTGCCCTTCGAGCGCGGCAGCCTGCTGCAGCACATCGAGGTGCCGGGCGTGTGGCTCGAACGCGGGCGCATCGAGGCCAGCGACCAGCGCCTGCTGCAGAGCCCGATCGGCCTGGCCGGCCACCGCTGCATCGCCTCGCTGTTCTTCGTCGCCGGCACGCCGATCCCGCGCGCCCGGCGCGAGGCCCTGCTCGAGATCGCGCGCACGCTGGCCGACGCGCACCCGCTGGCCGCCAGCGCCGGCGCGACCGGCCCGCATGCCGAGGTGGTGGTGCTGCGCGTGCTCGCGCCGGTGGTCGAGCCCGCGATGCAGCTGCTGCGCCAGGTCTGGCAGGCCTGGCGCGCGGCGCTGTGGCAGATGCCGGCCAGCGCGCCGCGCATCTGGGCGATGTAGGGCTCAGGCCACTTCGACGCGGTTGCGGCCCGCGGCCTTGGCGCGGTAGAGCGCCGCATCGGCCCGCGCCAGCATCGCATCCAGCGTGTCGCCCGGGCCCTGGAAGGCGGCCATGCCGATGCTCACCGTGAGCCGGTCGATGCCCGCGGCCGCAAGCGGCGAGCCGGCCTCGAAGGGCCGCGCCAGCCCTTCGCGCAGGCGCTCGGCCAGCGCATGGGCCGCGTCGGGCGCCAGGCCCGGCAGCACCGCGAGGAACTCCTCGCCGCCGTAGCGGCCCAGGCGCGCCGCGGCCGGCAGCGGTTCCTGCAGGCGCTGCGCGAGTTCACGCAGCACCTCGTCGCCGGTCTGGTGGCCGAAGGCATCGTTGATGCGCTTGAAGTGGTCGGCGTCCAGCATCAGCAGGGCCATCGGCGCCTCGCCGCGCCGGCTGCGGGCGAAGGCTTTCTCGCCCTGCGCGAACAGCGCGCGCCGGTTGAGCACGCCGGTCAACGGATCGTGCGAGGCCAGGAACTCGAACTCGATGCGCACGCGGTCGGTGGCCATCAGCACGCCCGCGATGCTCATCAGCAGCGCGGTGAAGGAGTACATCACGATGTAGACCACCTGCAGCCACGAGGGCTGGAGCAGGTCGGAGCCGGCCGCACCGAACAGCACGGTGACGAAGCGCAGCCCCGCCACCGTGGCCTGCAGCAGCAGCAGGCCGGTCATCACGCGCATGCCGAGGTGCGACAGGCGATGCCGCAGGTAGAGCTGCGCATGGAAGGCGAACAGCACCGAGATGGTGACCGTGAAGACCGCCAGCCGCATCGTGTAGTCGGGCTGGAACTGCGAATACCAGAACAGCACCGCGCCCAGCACCAGCGTCACGATGCTCCAGCCGCGCGTGTTGCGTTCATGGCCCAGGAACAGCTGGCTGCCCGCGTAGTAGGTGATGCAGCCCTGGAACAGCACCATGTTGGCCAGCGGAATCGTGAGCACGTCGGGCAGCACGCCACGCATGGCGAACAGCACGGTGCTGCCGAAGCACATCAGCGGCGCCAGCGTCCATTCGCGCAGCCCGCGGATGCTCGAGGGGTAGCTGCGGCGCATGGAAAACATCACCAGCGACATCAGCAAGCCCATCACGCCGGCGAGGACGATGACGGAGCGAGGGTCCAGGGCGGAGGACAGGGTCGGCATGGCGGCTGTGGCTTGGCGAGGTTGCCAAGCGTAACCGACGACCCGCCGCCGCATTCGGGGCCTTGGCCGACAGCGCCGGCCGGGGCCTGCTGCCTACAGTGCGAAGCAGCCGCATGACGAAGCCCACCACCACCGACATCCCCGCCCGCCTCGACCGCCTGCCCTGGTCGCGCTGGCACTGGCGCGTGGTGATCGCGCTGGGCGTGGCCTGGGTGCTCGACGGGCTCGAGGTCACCTTGGTCGGCTCGCTGGGCGGCGTGCTGGAGCGCGACGACACGCTGGCGCTCACGGCCGCGCAGATCGGCGGCGCCGGCTCGCTCTACATCGGCGGCGCGGTGGTCGGGGCGCTGGTCTTCGGCCGGCTGGCCGACCGCTGGGGCCGCAAGAAGCTGTTCCTGATCACGCTGGCCGTTTACACCGTGGCCAGCTTCGCCACCGCGTTCTCGCCCGGCTTCGGCTTCTTCGCGCTGTGCCGCTTCTTCACCGGCGTGGGCATCGGCGGCGAGTACGCGGCCATCAACTCGGCCATCGACGAACTGATCCCGGCGCGCGTGCGCGGACGGGTCAACCTGGCGATCAACGGCAGCTTCTGGGTCGGGGCCGCACTGGGCGCGGGCCTGAGCCTGGTGCTGCTGGACCCGCGCGTGCTGGGCCCCGTGTGGGGCTGGCGCGCGGGCTTCGGCCTCGGTGCGCTCCTCGCGCTGGCCATCCTGCTGGTGCGCCGCCACGTGCCCGAAAGCCCGCGCTGGCTGATCGCGCACGGCCGCGCCGACGAGGCCGAGGCCGTGGTCGCGCGCATCGAGGCCGAGGTCTCCGCACAGCACGGGCCGCTGGCGCCGGTGACGCAGCAGCTGGTGTTCACCCGCCAGGCCGCGCCCTCGCTGCGCCAGGTGGCGGAGGTGCTGCTGCACCGCTACCGCCAGCGCAGTGTGGTCGCGCTCTCGCTGATGGTCTCGCAGGCCTTCTTCTACAACGCGATCTTCTTCACCTACGCGCTGGTGCTCACGCGCTTCCATGGCGTACCCGACGGCCGCGTGGCGCTCTACATCTTCCCTTTCGCGCTCGGCAACGTGCTGGGGCCGCTGCTGCTGGGCCCGCTGTTCGACCGCGTGGGGCGCCGCAGGATGATCGCCTTGACCTATGTGCTGTCGGGCGTCGGCCTGGCGCTGACCGGCGCGGCCTTCATGGCCGGTTGGTTGAATGCGCTGACGCAGGCGCTGTGCTGGTCGGCGGTGTTCTTCCTGGCCTCGGCCGCGGCCAGCTCGGCCTACCTCACGGTGAGCGAGGTGTTCCCGCTCGAGATGCGCGCGCTCGCCATCTCGCTGTTCTACGCGGTGGGCACCGGGGCCGGCGGCTTCGCGGCGCCGTTCCTGTTCGGCCTGCTGATCGACACCGGCAGTCGCGGCGCGGTGGCGGTGGGCTATGCGATCGGCGCCGCGCTGGTGATCGGCGCGGGCCTGATCGCGCTGCGCTGGGGCGTGGACGCCGAGCGCCGTTCGCTCGAGGACATCGCGCCGCCCATGGGCTCCGATGTCAGCCCGGCAGGCGACGTCGGCGTCGCAGCCAGACGCTGAGCAGCACGATCACCAGCACCAATCCCGCGATCATCGCCGGCAGCATGAAGGGCTGCGCCTGCGCCAGCAGCGGCTTGGCGCCACCCGCGCGCGCCACGGCCACGTCGCCCTCGCTCACCGCGGCCGCGCTGTTGCCGTAGCGCACGAGCACATGGTTGGCGATGGCGGCGATCTGCCCATCGGTCAGCGGATCGACGTACGACAGCGCATCGAAGCGCGGCATCAGCACATGCGTGTCGCCCACCTTGCGGTCCACGCCGTAGAGGATCGCCGCCACCAGGTTGGCCGGATTCGCGAGCCCGGTCGCGGTGTTGTGGAACAGCGAGGGATAGGCCTGGTTGCGGCTGCCCGCGCCGCTGGCCTGGTGGCAGCTGGCGCAGTAGCCGTTGTAGAGCTGCTCGCCGGTGGTGAGCCGTTGCGGGTTGTTGAAGGGCGCGGTGCCGCGTTTCGTCGCTTCGCTGCTCCAGGCCGCGCCCCAGGCATGCGCAGGCTTCGCGCCCTCGGCATCGGCCTTGTCGCGGATCGGCACGGTGCCCTTGAGGTACACGGCGATGGCCTGGAGGTCGGCCTCGGGCAGGTGCTGCAGGCTGTTCTCCACCGCCTCGGCCATGCCGCCCGCGGCCTGGGCCTTGCCTTCGACCCGGCCGGTGCGCAGGTACTGCACCAGCTCGGCCTCGCTCCAGCCGCCGATGCCGCTCACCGCATCCGACGTGATGTTGGGCGCGAGCCAAGGGCCGACCATGCCGCCGGCCAGCGCCTGGCCGCCCTGCTCGGCCATCAGCGCATTGCGTGGCGTGTGGCAGGCGCTGCAGTGGCCCAGCGCGCCGGCCAGGTAGGCGCCGCGGTTCCATTCGGCGCTCTTGGAGGCATCGGGCTCGAAGCGGCGGTCGTCGAGGAACAGCAGGTTCCACACGGCCATCGAGAAGCGCAGGTTGAAGGGAAAGGGCAGCGCGGTCTGCGCGGCCTCGGTGTCGACCGGTGCCACGCCGTGCATGAAGTAGGCATAGAGCGCCGAGGTGTCGGCGTCGCTGAGCTGCGTGTACGAGGTGTAGGGCATGGCCGGGTACAGCCGCGCGCCGTCGCGGCGCACGCCCTGGCGCAGCGCGCGCGCGAACTCGGCCTCGCTGTAGTCGCCGATGCCGGCCGTCTTCGAGGGCGTGATGTTGGTCGCGTAGATGGTGCCCAGCGGCGACTCGATCGAATAGCCGCCCGCGAAAGGCTTGCCCTTGCCCGCGGGCAGGGTGTGGCAGGCCATGCAGTCGGCCGCGATCGCGAGCTGGCGGCCCTTGTCGATCAGCTCGGCGGGCGGGGCCTGCTGCGCCATCGCGGCGTGCACCAGCAGCATCGCCAAACCCAGCGACGACGCGGTGCGGCGGATCAGTGAATGCAGCGTCATGGCTCAGCCCTTCGCCAGTGCGCGGCCGATCGCATCGGCGGCCTTCAGGCCCAGCGCCGCCATGGTCAGCGTGCTGTTGACCACGCTGGCCGAGGGGATCGGGCCGCCGCCGGGCAGCCAGAGGTTGTCGTGGTCGTGCGTGCGGCAGTCGCCGTCGACCACCGAGTCCTTGCTGTCGGCGCCCATGATGGTGCCGCCCATGATGTGGTTGTTGGCGTTGAGCGCGCTCGTGATGTTGAACTCGGTCGCGCCGAAGAGCTGGCCGATGTGCTCCAGCTGCTTGTGCGCGGCGGCCGCGCCCTTGCGCACGTAGTCGCCCACGTCGTAATGGATCTCGGGGCAGGCCAGGCCCAGCGGGTCCTTGCGGGTCGCGCTCAGCGTGAGCCGGTTGTTCGGATCGGGCAGCGGCTCCAGGCTGATCGACAGGTCGACGCCGAAGGCCGCGCGGCGGCGGATCTCCTCGTCGAGCGCCGGGCCCACCAGCCCGAGCTTGAGCGCCTGCTGCGTGGCCGGGCCGACGCGCGTGATGTTGTTGAGGATCATCTTGTTGGAGGAATACTCGCTGCGGAAGGCCCCGTCGCGCGGGCCCACCAGGCAGCTGCTCTGGGCCGGGCCGCGGCCGATCCACAGCGGCTCGTTAGCCAGGAAGGTGCAGTGGAAGCCCGAGTGGTCCATCATGTTGCGGCCCACCTGGTCGGAGCTGTTCGCGATGCCCCTGGGGTTGCGCTCGTTCGCCGCGAGCAGCAGCAGGCGCGGCGTCTCCAGGCTGTTGCAGGCGATCACGAACTGGCGCCCGGTGGCCTTGTGCGACTTCCTGTCCTTGTCGTACCAGTGGACCGCGGTGATGCGGTTGTTGGCATCGGTGTCGATCCTGTAGGCCACGGCTTCGGGCAGCAGCGTGGTGCCCTTGGCCTCGGCCGTCTGCACATGGTGGATGCCGTTGTACATCGCGCCGATGGGGCAGATCGGCTGGCAGTTGTTGTTGCCGCAGCAGGTCGGCCGGCCGTTCCAGGGCCGCGTGCTGCGGCCCTGCGGGATCGGCACCGAGCGGTAGCCGTGCGCATTCACCACCTCGGCGAAGCGCTTGTCGCCGTAGCTCCAGGGCACCATGTCCATCGGATAGGGCCTGCTGCGCTCCGAGGGCGACTGCTGCGCCGGGTCGTTGGGGCCGGCCACGCCCATCTCTTCCTCGGCGCGACAGTAATAGGGCTCCAGCTCGTCGTAGCCGATGGGCCAGTCGCGGCCCACGCCGTAGGTCGACTTCATGCGCAGGTCGACCGGCAGGTGGCGCCAGCTCGAGGCGGCCCAGTGCCAGGTGGTGCCGCCCACCACGCGCAGGTAGCCCTGCTGGAAGCCCTTGCCGTCGGGGCCCGACAGGCCGACGTAGTCGTTGGGCGGGAAGTACAGCGGCGCGGGCGCCAGCGGCGACTGCGGGAACAGGCCCTGGAAGTCCGAGCCCACGCGGTTGGCGAAAGGCATGTTGCGCCAGTTCTCGACCGCCTGGGCGCGCTGGATGCGCGGGCCGGCCTCGAGCATCAGCACCGCGTGGCCCTGGCCCGCGAGCTGGTCGGCGATCATCGCGCCGACCACGCCGGAACCGACCACGACCACGTCGGCGGTGGCATCGCCATCGGCCGTGAAGACTGCTTTTTTCATCGTGTTTTTTCTTTGTGTTGTTCTGGGGGATGGGCGAAGCGGGTGAGGCGCGCGGCGGCTACTGGCTGCGCATCACCGGCGGCGGCGGCGGCTTGGGCTTGGCCTGCGCGGCCTGCTGCGGCGTCGGCACGCCGACCTCGGGCGGCGCCGCGGTCCACCACAGCGGCCCTTCGTTGCAGTAGGTCGGCACCGAGAGGCCGTCGGCCACGGGCCGGTACATCAGCGCCTGCTCGTAGGCCACGACGGTGGTGGCGGGGCCCGCGGTCACGGTGCCCGTGTACCAGGCCGCGACCACGGCCAGTGCCGCGTCACGCAGGCCCGCGCCCGAGGCCGCGGCCAGCAGTGCGTCGGGCGCCATGCCGGGCTGGACCAGGCCGGCCAGCGTCTCGGCCTGCGCGGCGAAGGCGCCATCGCCCTGCACCATCGCCTCGCGGATGCGGCCGGCGGTCACGGCATCGATGTCCTCGTGGCCGGTGATGGCCCGGGAGAAGGCGAAGAAGCGCGCGACGGCGGCGGCATCGACCGCGGTGCCTGTGGTTGCCGCAGCCGCCGCGGCGGGCGGCGTCACGCCGCTCGCGGGCCAGCCCAGCAGCGAGGTCGATGCGACGGCGGCCGCGGCCAGCACGGCCTCGCGGCGCGTGAACCGCGCGGGGCCCGAAGGCGGGGTGTTCTCGGGGGTCATGGGCTTCTCCTCTGTGGCCTCGCGAAAAAAGAAAGGGCGCGATGTCGCGCCCACGAAATCAGCTCGGCCGTGCGAGAGGTCGGCGCACTTCGTCGCCCGCATCGCGCGCCAGCCGGCGCACGTCGAACAGCGGCAGCAGCGCCAGCACACCGATCACGGCGAAGGCGATGCGGAATTCGTCGAGCGCCAGCGCCGAGCCGGGGCTGCCGTGGCCGCCCAGCAGCAGCGCGGCCAGTTGCAGGGCCAGCGCGCCGATCGCGATGCCCATCCCCAGCGCCATCTGCTGCAAGGTGTTGAACAGGGTGTTGGCGCCGCTCATGCGCGGCTGCGGCACGTCGGCGAAGGCCAGCGACGCGAGCGCGGTGAACTGCATCGAGCGCGCCAGGCCGCTCACGAAGAGCACGGCCGCGATCACCGGCACCGGCGTGGCGGGCGACATCAGCGCACAGGCGAAGATCGCGGCCGCATTGATCAGCCCGTTGACCAGCAGCACCTGGCGGAAACTGAAGCGGCGCAGCACCGGCCCGGTCATGGGCTTCATCGCGATGTTGCCCGCGAACACCGCGAGCACCAGCAGGCCGGCCTCGAAGGCGTTCAGCCCGAAACCGAGCTGGAACATCAGCGGCAGCAGGAAGGGCACGGCGCCGATCGCGATGCGGAACATCGAGCCACCATACACCGTGACCGCGAAGCTGGGCACGCGCAGCGCCCACAGGTCGACCATCGGATGCGGATGGCCGCGCGCATGCCGCACCGCCAGCACGCCCAGCACCAGCGCGGCCACCGCGCTGGCCGCGGCCGCCAGGCCCTCGCCGCCATGGCTCAGCAGCTCGACCGCGGCCATCAGCGCCAGGCAGGCGCCGCTGGTGAACACGAAGCCGCCGAAATCGAAGGGCCGGCGCGTCTCGGCCTGGCCCCTGGGGATCAGCAGCAGCGCCGCCACCAGGCCCAGCAGGCCCAGCGGCACGTTGAGGAAGAAGATCCAGTGCCACGACCAGTGGGTGGTGATGAAGCCGCCCACGGGCGGCCCGAGCACCGGCGCCGCGAGCCCGGGCCAGGTGATGGTGGCGATGGCCCGCATGAGCTGCGGCTTGGGCGTGTTGCGCAATACGACGAGCCGGCCCACCGGCACCATCATCGCGCCGGCCGCGCCCTGCAGCACGCGCGCCGCGGTGAAGCTGGCGAGGTCGGTGCTCAGGCCGCAGAGGATGGAAGCCAGCGTGAACAGCACGATGGCGGCGGCGAACACGCGCCGCGCGCCGAAGCGGTCGGCCACCCAGCCGCTGGCCGGGATCAGCACCGCCAGCGTGAGCACATAGGCCGAGACGCCGATGCTCATGGCCACCGGCGCCACGCCGAAGGATTTCGCCATCTGCGGCAGCGCGGTGACGATCACCGTGCCGTCGAGGTTCTCCATGAAGAAGGCCGCCGCCACCAGCCACGGCAGGGCCGCGGGCGAAGCGGCCTTCTTCAGGTTCATGCGCGTTCCGCGGCGACCGTGCCGACCGCGGGGGCGGCGCTCCGCCGCTCGGCCTTGAGCGACCAGGCGAAGATGCCCAGCCCGGCCAGGCCCAGCAGCGCGCCGACCCAGCCGGTGGAGGTCCAGCCCAGGCCGGCCGTGATGGCCACGCCGCCCAGCCAGGCGCCCAGTGCGTTGGCGGTGTTGAAGGCCGAGTGGTTGAGCGCCGCGGCCAGCGTCTGCGCCTCGCCCGCCACGTCCATCAGCCGGATCTGCAGCGGCGCGCCGATGGCCACGATGGTGCCCAGCAGGAAGGTGGCGAGCGCCGCCGTGGCCACATGGTGGGCCGCGAACACGAAGCCGGTCAGCACCAGCACCGACCACACGAGCAAGCCACCGATGGTGCGCATCAACGACTTGTCGGCCAGCCGCGAGCCGACGATGTTGCCCGTGACCATGCCCAGGCCGAACAGCGCCAGCACGAAGGGCACGCCGCCCAGCGGCAGGCCCGCGACCTCGGTCAGCGTGGGCTTGATGTAGCTGAACACCGCGAACATGCCGCCGAAGCCGATGGCGCCGATGCCCAGCGTGAGCCAGACCTGCGGCCGGCGCAGCGCGTCGAGTTCGCGCATCGGGCTGGCGCCCGAGGCGGCCGGCATGTCGGGCACGCCGCGGCGCAGCATGGCCATGGCCAGCAGCGCGATCAGGCCGACGAAGACGAAGGCCGCGCGCCAGCCGAAGACCTGGCCCAGCCAGGCCGCGATGGGCACGCCCACCAGCGTGGCGCCGGTGAGCCCCAGCATCACCAGCCCGACCGCGCGGGCGCGCTGCCCCGGCGGCGCGAGCGTGGCGGCCACCAGCGCGGCCACGCCGAAGTAGGTGCCGTGCGGCAGCCCGGTGAAGAAGCGCAGCAGGTTGAGCGAGCCGTAGCCCGGCGCCAGCGCCGAGGCGAAGTTGCCCAGCGCATAGACGCCCATCAGCGCGATCAGCAGCGCGCGGCGGTTCCAGCCCGCGGCCAGCACCGCCAGCACCGGCGCGCCGAACACCACGCCAAGCGCATAGGCGCTGATCACGTGGCCGGCCTGCGGGATGGTGGTGCCGATGTCCTTCGCGACCTCGGGCAGCAGGCCCATGATCACGAACTCGCCGGTGCCGATGGAGAAGCCGCCGATGCCCAGCGCCAGCACGGCGCGCAGCAGGGTGCGGTCGCGCGCGGCGTCGGAGGCCGCGGGCAGGTCGTTCGGGGCGGCGCCGTCAGCGGGCGTGGGGGCGGTCACGGAGCTCATCTTCAATCGTTGTGTCGGTGGTCCCCGCCGGCAGTGCCTCGGCCCGCGAACGTGGCGTCGGCGAAGGCGACGGGCACGCGGCGTGCGGCCGGCCTTTGCGGCGGGATGGGTAGTTACCCTAGGTTCCCAACCGTATCACGAGCCGGCCGATCCTGCAGCGGGCCCGGTATTTCCCGAGCGCCCGCCTGCGCCGCTGCCTCCTCGCCGTCCGGCCCCGGCCGGCGCGACACGCTGAAGCCGAAGGTGTTGACCCCGCCCTGGCTGCCCACGCCGACCTGCCCGCCGTGCATCGCCGCCACCGCCTTCACGATCGCCAGGCCCAGGCCGTGGCCATGGTGCTCGCCCTGGCCGCGGCGCGATTCGTCGACCCGGTAGAAGCGGTCGAACAGCTGGCCGATGTGGGCCGGCGCGATCGGCTCGCCCGGGTTCGACACCCGGATCCAGGTGGCTTCGGCCTGTTCGTCCAGCGCGACCGACACGTCGGCGCCCGGCGCCGAATGCTCGATCGCGTTCTGCAGCAGGTTCGACATCGCGCGCCGGAACAGCGCGCTCTCGATGCGCGCGGCGGCGCCCAGGTCGCCCTCGATGCGCACCCGCACGCCCTTGTCGTCGAGCACGAACTCGAAGAACTCGATGGTCTTGCGCACCTCCTCGGCGATCGGCACCCGCACCAGGCCGGTGGCGAGCTCGCCGCGGTCGGCGCGGGCCAGGAACAGCATGTCGTTGACGATCGAGCGCAGCCGCTCGAGGTCCTCGAGGTTCGAGGCCAGCACCTCCTGCAGCTCGGGCGCGGCCCGCTGGCGCGAGAGCGCGACCTGGGTGCCGCCGATCAGGTTGGCCAGCGGGGTGCGCAGCTCGTGCGCGACGTCGGCGTTGAAGGCCTCGAGCTGCGCATAGGCCTGCTCGAGCCGGGCCAGCGCACCGTTGAAGGCCTCGGCCAGGGCCGAGAGCTCGACCGGCAGCGCCTCGGCCTGCAGCCGCTGCGACAGCGTCTTGGGCCGCAGCGCCTGCGCCTCCTGCGACAGGCGCTGCAGCGGGCGCAGCCCGAGCCGCGCGATCCAGTAGCCGGCCAGCGCCACCACCAGCACCGAGCCCAGGCCCAGCGCGACCAGCGCGCTCAGGAAGGTCTCGCGGGTGCGCGCATAGGGCTCGGAATTGCGCCCGACCACCAGCCGCACCGCCGGCCGGCTCTCGAAGGGCGGGATGTGGACCGACAGCGTGCGGAAGGGCCGCTCCTGGCCCGGCAGCATCACGTCGCTGCTGCGGCCGTTGGCCTCGCGCACCAGGCCGTCGATCTCGGCCAGGCCCTTGCCGTACTGGAAGCGCGGGTCGTCGCTCAACACCCAGAAGCGCACGCTGCCGTCCTCGGGCGTGAGCGCGTCCATGCGGGCCTGCACCCGCGCCCAGCGCTCGGGCGTGCCGATCGACTGGATCCAGAACTGCAGGCTCTTGAGCGTGGTGTCGAGCTCCTCGTACTGGTGGCGCTCCAGCTCGCGCGTGAGCACGCCCTGCAGCGCCGCGCCGACCAGCGCGAAGGTCGCGAGCGAGGCCGCCACGAACATGCACACCAGCCGCGCGGTGATGGAGCGCTTCATGGCGCCGCGCCCTCCTCCGCGCGCAGTTCCAGCACATAGCCCATGCCGCGGATGGTGTGCAGCAGCTTGGGCGAGGAGGCCGCGAAGGGGACGTCGATCTTGTCGCGCAGCCGCTTGATCGCCACCTCGACCACGTTGGTGTTGCTGTCGAAGTTCATGTCCCAGACCAGTTCGGCGATCGCGGTCTTGGACAGGATCTCGCCCTGGCGCCGCGCCAGCACCGCCAGCAGCGCGAACTCCTTGGCCGTGAGGTCGATGCGCGTGCCGCCGCGGAAGGCCTTGCGGCCCAAGAGGTCGATCTGCAGGTTGGCGATGCGCAGCTGCATCGGCTCCTGCGTGCGGCCGCGCCGGTTGAGCGCCTGCAGCCGCGCCAGCAGCTCCAGAAAGGAGAAGGGCTTGATCAGGTAGTCGTCGGCGCCGTCGTGCAGGCCCTTGATGCGGTCCTCCACGCTGTCGCGCGCGGTCAGCATGATCACCGGCGTCTGCTTGACCGTGCGCAGCGCGCGCAGCACCGAGAAGCCGTCGAGGCCGGGCAGCATCGCGTCGAGCACGATCACGTCGTAGTCGTGCTGCAGCGCCAGGTGCTGGCCGTCCAGGCCGTTGTGCGCCATGTCGACCGCACAGCCCTGCTCGGTCAAGCCCTTGTGCAGGTAGTCGGCGGTCTTGAGCTCGTCCTCGACGATCAGGATCTTCATGGCGTGGCCGCGGCCTCCCCTGGTTCCGTGCGGGCGGCCTTGCGCGCGGCGCGCGCCTCCTTGCGGCGCTGGAACCAGAAGTGGGCTCGGTCGAGGTAGAGGTAGACCACGGGTGTCGTGAACAGGGTGAGTGCCTGCGACAGTATCAGACCGCCGACCATCGCGTAGCCCAGCGGCCGGCGCAGCTCGGAGCCCGAGCCGTGGCCCAGCATCAGCGGCAGGCCCGAGAGCAGCGCGCACATGGTGGTCATCATGATCGGGCGGAAGCGCAGCAGGCAGGCCTGGTAGATCGCCTCCTGCGGCGCCATGCCCTGCTCGCGCTCGGCCTTGAGCGCGAAGTCGATCATCATGATGCCGTTCTTCTTCACGATGCCGATCAGCAGGATGATGCCGATCAGCGCGATCACGCTCAGGTCGTAGCCGCCCGCCATCAGGATCAACAGCGCGCCCACGCCGGCCGAGGGCAGGGTCGAGAGAATCGTCAGCGGGTGGATATAGCTCTCGTAGAGCAGGCCCAGCACGATGTACACCGCCACCAGCGCCGCCGCGATCAGGTAGGGCTGCGAAGACAGCGAGTCCTGGAAGGCCTGGGCCGTGCCCTGGAAGGCGCCGCTGAGCGACTGCGGCAGACCCATCTCGGCCTGGGCCTTGTTGATCGCGTTGACCGCATCGCCCAGCGCATGGCCCGGCGCGAGGTTGAAGGAGATCGTCACGGCCGGGAACTGGCCCTGGTGGTTGATCGCCAGGTGGGCGTTGCGGCTGGTGTCGACCTTGACGAAGGTCGACAGCGGCACCTGCTGGCCGGTCAGCGGCGAGTTCAGGTAGAGCTTGCCGAACAGCGACGGGTCCTGCTGCAGCGCGGGCGTGACTTCCAGCACCACGTGGTAGCTGTTGAGCTGCGTGAAGTACTGCGCCACCTGGCGCTGGCCGATCGCGTCGTAGAGCGTGGCGTCGATGGTGGCCGGCGTGATGCCGAAGCTCGCCGCGCGGTCGCGGTCGATGGTCAGCACGGCCGAGGCCGCCGCGTTCTGCTGGTCCGAAGCCAGGTCGGTGAGCTCGGGCAGCTCGCGAAAACGCTGCAGCAGCTTCGGCGCCCAGGTGTTGAGCTCGTCGAGGTTGGAGTCGGTCACCGTGTACTGGTACTGGGTGCGCGAGGCGCGCGCGCCCACGCGGATGTCCTGGCCCGCCTGCAGGAACAGGTTCACGCCCTGCACCTTGGCCAGCTGCGGCCGCAGCCGCGCGATGATCTCGTCGGCGGTGGCGGTGCGGCCGGCTTCCTTGGACTTGAGGCTGATGAAGAAATTGCCGCTGTTGAAGGTCGACGAGCTGCCGTTCATGCCGAAGCCGGTCACGTCGGGGTCCTGGCGCACCACGTCGGCCAGCGCCACCATGCGCCGGTTCATCGAGACAAAGGAGCTGTCCTGCGCCGACTCGGCGAAGCCGGAGATGAAGCCGGTGTCCTGCTGCGGGAAGAAGCCCTTGGGAATGACCACGAACAGGAAGCCCGTGGCCGCCACCGTGGCGATGAACAGCATCAGCGTGAGGAACTGGTGGCGCAGCACCAGGTGCAGGCCGCGCTTGTAGCCGCCCAGCAGGGCGTCGAAGCCGCGCTCAAACAGCTGGTAGAGCCGGCCGTGCCGGCGCGCATGCTCGTTCTTGAGGAAGCGCGAGCACAGCATGGGCGTGAGCGTGAGCGAGATCACCACCGACACCACGATGGTCAGCGTCACCGTGACCGCGAACTCGCGGAACAACCGCCCGACGATGCCGCCCATCAGCAGCAGCGGGATGAACACCGCGATCAGCGACACCGAGATCGAGATGATGGTGAAGCCGATCTCGCTCGCTCCCTTGTACGCGGCCTCCAGCGGCGACAGGCCCTCTTCCACGTAGCGGTAGATGTTCTCCAGCATCACGATCGCGTCGTCGACCACGAAGCCCACCGCGATGGTCAGCGCCATCAGCGACAGGTTGTCCAGGCTGTAGCCCAGCAGGTACATCACCGCCACCGTGCCCAGCAGCGCCAGCGGTACGGTCACGCTGGGGATCAGCGTGGCCGGCACGTTGCGCAGGAACACGAAGATCACGCCCACCACCAGCGCGATGGTCAGCAGCAGCGTGAACTCCACGTCCTTGACCGAGGCGCGGATGGTCTCGGTGCGGTCGATGATGGCGTTGACCTCCACCGTCGGCGGGATCGAGGCCTTGAGCTTGGGCAGCGCCGCGTTGATGCGGTCGACCGTCTCGATCACGTTGGCGCCCGGCTGCTTGGTGATCGCGAGCACGATCGAGCGGCCGTTCTGCACCGTGCTGCCATGGGGGGCGGCGGCCCCGGCATAGGCCCAGCCGGCGATCTTGGCGTTCTCGGGGCCGTCGACCGCCACGCCCAGGTCGCGCACCCGGATCGGCGCGCCGTTGCGGTAGGCCAGGATCACGTCGTTCCACGGCCCGGCCTTGAGCAGCTGGTCGTTGGTGTAGACCGTGAAGCTCTGGTCGACGCCGTCGATCGTGCCCTTGGGCTGGTTGACCGTGGCCGAGGCCAGCACCGTGCGCACGTCCTCCAGGCTCAGCCCGAGCGCGGACAGCTTGGCCGGATCGAGCTGCACCCGCACCGCGGGCTTCTGCACGCCGCCGATGTTGACCAGCCCGACGCCGGAGATCTGCGAGATCTGCTGCGCGAGGATGTTGTCGGCGTAGTCGTTGACCTCGGTCAGCGGCAGCGTCTTCGACTGCACGGCCAGGATCAGGATCGGCGAGTCGGCCGGGTTGACCTTGCGGAAGGTCGGCGGGCTCGGCAGGTTGGCCGGCAGCTGGCCGGTCGAGGCGTTGATGGCCGCCTGCACGTCGAGCGCGGCCGCGTCGATGCTGCGGTCGAGGTCGAACTGCAGCGTGATCTGCGTGGAGCCCAGGCCGCTGGTCGAGGTCATCTGCGACAGCCCCGCGATCAGCGAGAACTGCCGCTCCAGCGGCTGCGCCACGTTCGAGGCCATGGTCTCCGGACTGGCGCCGGGCAGCGAGGCCGAGACCTGGATGGTCGGGAAGTCGACCTGCGGCAGCGGCGCCACCGGCAGCAGCGGGAACACCGCCGCGCCGACCAGCAGGATCGCCAGCGCCAGCAGCGTGGTGCCGATCGGGCGCTTGATGAAGGCGGCGGAGATGCTCAATTGCGGCTCCCGCTGGCGGGCTTTGGGGGCTCGACGACAGTGACGCCGGGCTTGAGCTTGTACTGCCCGTCGGTCACCACCCGCTGGCCGGCCGCCAGGCCCTTGTCGATCACGGCCGTGCCGTCGGCGATCTGCACCACGTGCACCGGCACGTTCTGCGCCTTGTCGTCGGCGTCGACCGCCCAGACGTAGGTGTTGTCCTGGCCGCGCTGGACGGCGGCGGCGGGCACGGTGAGCGCATCGGGCCGGCGGTCGAGCTGCAGCCGCACGTTCACGTACTGGCCGGGCCACAGCGTGTGCTGCGGGTTGGCGAAGCTGCCCTTGAGCTGCACGGTGCCGGTGGCGGTGTCGATCTGGTTGTTCAGCAGGATGAGTTTGCCGGTGCCCAGCAGTTGCGTGCCGGAGCGGTCATAGGCCACCACCGACAGCGGCTGTGCGCTCTGCTGCTGCTGCGCGCGGTGGATGTCCTGCACCGCATCCTCGGGCAGCGTGAACTGCACCGCGATGGGGTCGATCTGGTTGATCACCACCAGCCCGTTGGTGTCGGCCGCATGCACGATGTTGCCCGGGTCCACCAGCCGGGCGCCCGCGCGCCCGTTCATGGGCGAGGCGATGCGCGTGAAGCTCAGCTGCACCTGCGCGTACTGCACCTGCGCGGCATCGCTCTGCACCGTGGCCTCGAGCTGGTGGACCAGGGCCTTCTGCGTGTCCACCTGCTGCTGCGTGGCCGCGTCCTGCCCGAGCAGCGTGGTGTAGCGCTGCAGGTCGGCGCGCGCGTTGGCGAGCTGGGCCGCGTCCCGGGCCCGGGTGGCCTGCGCCTGGGCGAGCTGGGCCTGCAAGGTGCGCGGATCGAGCTGCGCAAGCAGCTGGCCGGCCTTCACGTCCTGCCCCTCGACGAAGCCGACCTTGTCGAGCTGGCCGTCGATGCGCGCCCGCACGGTCACGGTGGCCATCGAGGCGACGGTGCCGATGCCGGAGCGATAGACCTGCACGTTCTGCGGCGTCACGCGCGCGGTGCTGACCTGCACCGGCGGCGGTGCCTTGGGGGCCTCGGGCTTGGCGGCATGGGCGGCCTGGTGCGTGAGCGCCCAGGCCCCGCCGCCCAGCAGCAGCACGAGCGCGGCAGCCGCGAGCCAGGTGGTTCGGCGAGGGGGGGTGGCGGTGTCGGCGGTCGTCATGGCATCAGTTCCCGGAAGTCTTCGGTGCGGCGGCCACGGCGGTGGCGTCGGCGGCGTTCCAGCCGCCGCCCGTGGCCGCGATCAGCGACACGCTGGCGGCCAGCTGGCGGCCGAGCACCTGCGCGGCGGTGCGCTGGTTGGTGAGCGAGAGGGTCTGCGCCGTCACCACGCTCAGGTAGGTCGCGGTGCCCGCGCGGTACTGGCTCAGCGCCAGCCGCTCGGCGAGCTGCGCGGCGCGCACGGCATCGGCCTGCAGCGCCGATTCGCGCTCGAGCACGCGCAGCGTGGCCAGGTTGTCCTCCACCTGCTGGAAGCCCCCGAGCACGGTCTGCTTGTATTGCGCGACCGAGGCGTCGTAGGCGGCCACGGCCTGGTCGGTGTGCGCCTTGCGCAGGCCGCCGTCGAACACCGTCTGCGCCAGCGCCGCGCCCAGCGACCACACGCGGCTGGGCGTGTCGAACAGCGAGGCCAGGCCGGCGGCGCTGAAGCCGCCGCTGGCGCTGAGCACGATCTGCGGGAAGTACGCGGCCTTGGCAACACCGATGTTGGCGTTGGCGGCCTGCACGCGGCGCTCGGCGCCGGCGATGTCGGGGCGGCGCTCGAGCAGTTCCGAGGGCAGGCCGGTGGGCGCGACCGGCAGCTGGAGCTTGAGCGCGGCCGAAGAGGACAGCGTCTCGGCGGTCGGCGGCTGCGAGGTCGCGGCCAGCGGCGCCAGCGAGAAGGCGGCGGGCGCCTGCCCCGTGAGCACCGCGATCGCATGCTCGAGCTGCGCGCGCTGGGCCTCGAGGTCCACGGCCTGGGCCTGCGCGGTCCTGAGCTGGCTTTCGGCCAGCGCCACGTCGGAGCGCAGCACGGTGCCGGCGGCGTACTGGTGCTGCGTGAGCTCCAGCGCCCGGGCGTAGGCCGCGGTGGTGCTGGCGTAGAGGTCGCGCTGCAGGTCGATCACGCGCACCTGCAGGTAGTCCTGCGCCAGCGTGGTCTGGATGCTCAAGCGCGCACCCGCCAGGTCGTCGGCACTGGCCTGCTCGCTGGCGCTGCCGGCCTCGACCGAACGCCGCACCGCGCCCCAGAGGTCGGGCTCCCAGCTGGCGCCCAGGCCCAGGGTGTCGGTGGTACCGAGCCGGACGGCGCCGGTGCTGTTGGTCTGCGCGCGGCTGGCGCCGGCGTTGAGGCCGACGCTGGGGAAGAAGTTTGCGCGCGCTGCCGCGGTGATGGCCTGCGCCTGGCGGTACTGGGCCTCGGCGATGCGGAGGTTCTGGTTGGCCGCGTTGGCCCGCACGATCAGCGCGCCCAGTACGGGGTCGCCGTAGGCCTCCCACCAGGGATGGCTGGCGTCGACGGCCTGCGGGGCGGCGGTCTTCCAGGGGCCGCCGCTTTCCTTGTAGGCCAGCGGCAGGTCCATCGCCGGGCGGACGTAGTCGGGGCCGACCGCGCAGCCGGCCAGCAGCAGCGCGGCCAGCGCGAGCAGGCTCAGCGTCGCTGGCGGGGAACGGAGAAGGCGCGCCGGTCGTCGCGCGCGTGCTGCATCGGATGCGTCCATGGTGGATGCACTCTAGGCACCCGCCACAGACCGCACGCTGTCGGATTCATGACGGTTCTGTCAGTTTGGGCGCCTCAGATCGCGACCAGCTGGCGCACGCCGTCGGCTTCCATGTCCTTGCCCAGCCCGCGCGCGATCACCTCGCCGCGCTCCATCACCAGGTAGTCGTCGGCCAGTTCCTGCGCGAAGTCGTAGTACTGCTCGCACAGCACAATCGCCATGTCGCCGCGGTCGGCCAGCATGCGGATCACGCGGCCGATGTCCTTGATGATCGAGGGCTGGATGCCCTCGGTGGGCTCGTCGAGGATCAGCAGCTTGGGCTTCGGTGCCAACGCACGCGCGATGGCGAGCTGCTGCTGCTGGCCGCCGGAGAGGTCGCCGCCTCGGCGGTGGATCATCTGCTTGAGCACGGGGAAGAGCTCGAACAGCTCCGAGGGGATCGGGGTGCTGCCGCTCTTGTAGGCCAGGCCCATGCGCAGGTTCTCCTCGACCGTGAGGCGGGCGAAGATTTCCCGTCCCTGGGGGACGAAGCCCATGCCGGCGCGGGCCCGGTCATAGGGCGTCTTTTTCTGGATCGGCTGGCCGTCGAATTCGATGCTGCCGCTCTTGATGGGGACCAGGCCCATCAGCGATTTCAGCAGCGTGGTCTTGCCGACGCCGTTGCGGCCCAGGAGGACGGTGACCTTGCCCAGTTTGGCTTCGAAGCTGAGGTCGCGGAGGATGTGGGAGCCGCCGTAGTACTGGTGGATGTTTTTTACCGTGAGCATTCTTGTGCCTCTGCGCTTTGGTTGAGGGCGGGGCCGGGACTCGCCCCGGCGGGCGACTCACTTTCTTTTGCTTCGCCAAAAGAAAGTAAGCAAAGAAAAGGCGACCCTGCTGTCTGCGACCCTCCGCTTCGCTGCGGGCAACCTGCGGTGCTCGCGGTTCGCGGGGACTCGCCCCGGCGGGCGACTCACTTTCTTTTGCTTCGCCAAAAGAAAGTAAGCAAAGAAAAGGCGACCCTGCTGTCTGCGACCCTCCGCTTCGCTGCGGGCAACCTGCGGTGCTCGCGGTTCGCGGGGTCTCGCTCGAACTCGCTTCGCTCAGACAATCGCGAGCCCTGATCCGCGAACCGCTGCGCTCCTCGGCGCAGCCAGAAGGGATTTGGGAGCGGGAACCGAACGGGCCATCGCTTCGCTCGGCCATCAAAACAGACATCAGCACCGCAGGCGCAAGGCGCCTGCGGTGCGTTGTGGGCCGAGCGAAGCAAAGGCCCGAGCGCTCTTCAAGCCCCTCTGGATGCGCTGAGGAGCGGAGCGTTTCGCGGATCAGGGCTCGCAGTTGTTTGAGCGAAGCGAGTTCTGCGAGACCCCGCGAAACGTGAGCACCGCAGGGTGCCCTGGAGCGAAGCGGAAGGGTCGCAGACGGTGGGGTCGCCTTTCTTTTGCTTACTTTTCTTTGGCGAAGCAAAGAAAAGTGAGTCGCCCGCCGGGGCGAAATCCCGGCCCCAGGCCCCACCAACGCCAACAACGGATCAACGACCAAGATAGACCTCGATCACCCGCTCATCCCCCTGCACCTCATCCAGCGTCCCCTGCGCCAACACAGACCCATCGCACAACACCGTGACGATCTCCGAAATGGTCCGGATGAAGCTCATGTCGTGCTCCACCACCATCAGCGAGTGCTTGCCCTTCAAGGTGAGGAAAAGCTCGGCCGTCCGCGCCGTCTCCTCGTCGGTCATCCCCGCCACCGGCTCGTCGAGCAGCAGCAGCTTCGGGTCCTGCATCAGCAGCATGCCGATCTCCAGCCACTGCTTCTGCCCATGGCTCAGGTTCCCCGCCATGCGCGACACGCTGTCCGCCAGGTGGATGGTCTCCAGCACCTCGGCCAGCCGGTCGCTCTGGGCCGAATCGAGCCGGAACAGCATCGACTGCCGCACGCCCTTGTTCGTCTTCAACGCGAGTTCGAGGTTCTCGAACACCGTGAGCTGCTCGAACACCGTCGGCTTCTGGAACTTGCGGCCGATGCCCAGCTGCGCGATGTCGGCTTCCTTGTGGCGCAGCAGGTCGATGGTGCTGCCGAAGAACACGGTGCCCGAATCGGGCCGCGTCTTGCCGGTGATGATGTCCATCATCGTGGTCTTGCCCGCGCCGTTGGGGCCGATGATGCAGCGCAGCTCGCCCGGCGCGATGTCGAGCGACAGTTTGTTGATCGCATTGAAGCCGTCGAAGCTCACGCACACGTCCTCGAGGTACAGGATGCGGCCGTGCGTGACGTCGACCTCGCCCGGCGTCGCATGGCGGCCGAAGTCTGCCGCGCGGCCGCCCGATTCGGTCTGCCCCGGCACCGGGCCATGGACCTTCGCGATGCGCTGCGCGCCCTCTTCCATCAGGTCGGGCGTCATGCGCGGGCTCCTTCGGGCGTGGCGACAGTGGGTGAAGGAAGGGCCGCGGGCTCGACGCCTTCCGACGCGGCCAGCGCGCGCTGCGCCTCGAGCCGGCCGTCGCTGGGGGATTTTTCCTTCGCGCGCCACTTGCGCACCAGGCCCACGATGCCGTTGGGCAGGAACAGCGTGACGGCGATGAACAGCGCACCGAGGAAGTACAGCCAGTACTCAGGGTAGGCCACCGTGAGCCAGCTCTTCGCGCCGTTGACGATGAAGGCGCCGAGGATCGGGCCGATCAAGGTGGCGCGGCCGCCGACCGCGGCCCAGACCGCGATCTCGATCGAGTTGGCCGCGCTCATCTCGCCGGGGTTGATGATGCCCACCTGCGGCACGTAGAGCGCGCCCGCCACGCCGCACATGATGGCCGAGATGACCCAGATCGTGAGCTTGTAGGGCAGTGGGTTGTAGCCCGAGAACATCACGCGCGTCTCGGCATCGCGAATCGCTTGCAGCACGCGGCCGAACTTGCTGCGGACCAGCCATTGGCTGAACAGGAAGAAGCCCAGCAGGGTCAGGCCGGTGAGCACGAACAGCGTCATGCGCATGCCCTGGGTGGCGATCGGGATGTCGAGGATGCGCTTGAAGTCGGTGAAACCGTTGTTGCCGCCGAAGCCGGTCTCGTTGCGGAAGAACAGCAGCATCGCGGCGAAGGTCATGGCCTGCGTGATGATCGAGAAGTACACGCCCTTGATGCGCGAGCGGAAGGCGAAGAAGCCGAACACGAAGGCGATCAGGCCGGGCACCGCGACGATCAGGATCAACGTCATCACGAAGCTGCCCGAGAAGGTCCAGTGCCAGGGCAGCGTCTTCCAGTCGAGGAACACCATGAAGTCGGGCAGATCGCTCTTGTAGTTGCCGTCGGTGCCAATCTGGCGCATCAGGTACATGCCCATCATGTAGCCGCCCAGCGCGAAGAACATGCCGTGGCCCAGCGACAGGATGCCGGTGTAGCCCCAGATCAGGTCCATGGCCAGCGCGCAGATCGCGTAGCACATGATCTTGCCGAGCAGCGCGACCGCGTAGTCGCTCATGTAGAACGCGCTCTCGCGCGGCAGCACGAGGTTGAGCAGCGGCGCCAGCGCGCACACCACGATCAGCGCGACGAAGAAGGCCGTCCAGCCCTTGCCGCTCAGCAGCGGGCCTTTGGTGGGGAGGGTGATCTTGCTCATGCTTCTGCACTCCGGCCCTTCATGGCAAAAATTCCTTGGGGCCGCTTCTGGATGAAGATGATGATGAAGACCAGCACCGCGATCTTCGCGAGCACCGCGCCGGCCCAGCCTTCGATGAACTTGTTGAGGATGCCCAGGCCCATGGCCGCGTACACCGTGCCGGCGAGCTGGCCCACGCCGCCCATCACCACCACCATGAAGGAGTCGACGATGTAGCTCTGGCCCAGGTCGGGGCCGACGTTGCCGATCTGGCTCAGCGCGCAGCCCGCCAGGCCCGCAATGCCCGAGCCCAGCGCGAAGGCGTAGGTGTCGATGCGCGCGGTGTTCACGCCCATGCACGAGGCGATCGGCCGGTTCTGCGTGACGCCGCGCACGAACAGGCCCAGCCGCGTGCGGCCGATCAGCCATCCCATGGCCAGCAGCACCAGCACTGCGAAGATCACGATGCAGATGCGATTCCAGGGCAGGGTCACGTTGCTCAGCATGCTGAAGCCGCCGCTCATCCAGCCCGGGTTCTCGACGCCCACGTTCTGCGCGCCGAACAGCGTGCGCACCAGCTGCTGCAGCATCAGGCTGATGCCCCAGGTGGCGAGCAGGGTCTCGAGCGGCCGGCCGTAGAGGAAGCGGATCACGCCGCGCTCGAGCACCGCGCCGACCAGCGCCGACACCAGGAAAGACACCGGGATGGCCGCCACCAGGTAGAAGCCGAAGGCCGATTCGGGCAGGTACTTCTGGAACAGGCCCTGCATCACGTAGGTGGCGTAGGCACCGATCATCATCAGCTCGCCGTGCGCCATGTTGATCACGCCCATCAGCCCGTAGGTGATGGCCAGGCCCAGCGCGGCCAGCAGCAGCACCGAGCCCAGGCTGATGCCGCTGAACACCGCGTTGATGCGGTCGCCCCAGACCAGCGCACCGTCGATGCTGGCGATGGAGGCGGCGATGGCGCTCTTCACGCCCGCGTCGGTCTCGTCGGCCAGGCGCTGGTTGAGCAGCAGCTTGGTGTCGGGGCTCTTGCGTTCGGCCAGCGCCTGGGCCGCAGCGATGCGCCGGGCCGGGTCGGCGCTGTTGAGCGTGGAGGCCGCGCGCACCAGTTCGAGTTGCGCCTTGATGGCGGGATTCGTCTCCGCGGCCAGCGCCTTCTCGACGGCCGGCAGTCGCGACTCGCTGGGCTCCTTGAGCAGGCCCTGGGCGGCTTCGGCGCGCACCTTGTCGTCCTTGCTGCCGAGTTGCAGCACGGCCTGCGCGGCGTCGAAGGCGCCGCGCATCATGTTGTTGTTGACCACGTCCTCGGCGGTCTCGGGCACCTTGAGCTCGACGCCGGTCACGGGGTCGTAGCCCTTGTCGTCTTTCATCACGAAGACCTTGTCCTCAGTGAACTTGACCGCGTCGTCGGCCATGGCCTGGATGAAGGCGGCCGTTTTCTCGTCGGCCGTGAGCACGGCCTTGTCGAGCGCGGCGATCCGGGCCTCGGTGTCGCCGAAGGCGATGGCCCGGGCTTCGTCGGCGGTCAGCGCGTGGGCGGCCGATGCCATGAAGAGCATGGCGGCGATGGCGCAGTGGAGGGAGCGTCGAAGCATGTGCTGCACGGCATCGCGCCGCGTTGAGCATTGCCTTGCGCCCTCCCCTTCCGGGGGAGGGTTGGGGTG
>NZ_LZZW01000011.1 GCF_014170375.1 Variovorax sp. UMC13
GAAAAATGGCAAAAGGTAAGTTCACCCGCACCAAGCCCCACGTCAACGTGGGCACGATCGGTCACGTCGACCATGGCAAGACCACGCTGACCGCTGCGATCGCAACGGTGCTGTCGGCCAAGTTCGGCGGCGAAGCCAAGGCCTACGACCAGATCGACGCGGCGCCCGAAGAAAAGGCACGCGGCATCACGATCAACACCGCACACGTCGAGTACGAAACGGCCAACCGCCACTACGCACACGTCGACTGCCCCGGTCACGCCGACTACGTGAAGAACATGATCACCGGCGCCGCCCAGATGGACGGCGCGATCCTGGTGTGCTCGGCTGCCGACGGCCCGATGCCCCAGACCCGTGAACACATCCTGCTGGCTCGCCAGGTGGGCGTGGGCTACATCATCGTGTTCCTGAACAAGTGCGACATGGTCGACGACGCCGAGCTGCTCGAGTTGGTCGAGATGGAAGTGCGCGAGCTGCTGGACAAGTACGACTTCCCGGGCGACGCCACCCCCATCATCCACGGCTCGGCCAAGCTCGCCCTCGAAGGCGACAAGGGCAAGCTGGGCGAAGAAGCCATCATGAAGCTGGCCGAAGCGCTGGACACGTACATCCCGACGCCCGAGCGCGCCGTGGACGGCACGTTCCTGATGCCCGTGGAAGACGTGTTCTCGATCTCGGGTCGCGGCACCGTGGTGACCGGCGCCGTCGAACGTGGCGTGATCAAGGTCGGTGAAGAAATCGAGATCGTCGGCATCCGCCCGACCGTCAAGACCACCTGCACCGGCGTGGAAATGTTCCGCAAGCTGCTGGACCAAGGTCAAGCGGGCGACAACGTGGGCGTGCTGCTGCGCGGCACGAAGCGCGAAGAAGTCGAGCGCGGCCAAGTGCTGTGCAAGCCGGGTTCGATCAAGCCGCACACGCACTTCACGGCTGAAGTCTATGTGCTGAGCAAGGACGAAGGCGGCCGTCACACGCCCTTCTTCAACAACTACCGCCCGCAGTTCTACTTCCGCACGACGGACGTGACCGGCGCGATCGAGCTGCCCGAAGGCAAGGAAATGGTCATGCCTGGCGACAACGTCAGCATCACCGTGAAGCTGATCAACCCGATCGCGATGGAAGAAGGCCTGCGCTTCGCCATCCGCGAAGGCGGCCGTACCGTGGGTTCGGGCGTCGTGGCCAAGGTCATCGCTTAATCCACAGGCACAAGGACACACACCATGGCAACCAAGCAAAAGATCCGCATCCGCCTGAAGGCGTTCGACTACAAGCTCATCGACCAGTCGGCCGCTGAGATCGTGGACACCGCCAAGCGCACCGGCGCCATCGTCAAGGGCCCGGTGCCCCTGCCGACGCGCATGAAGCGTTTCGACATCCTGCGTTCGCCGCACGTCAACAAGACGTCGCGCGACCAGTTCGAGATCCGCACGCACCAGCGCCTGATGGACATCGTCGACCCGACCGACAAGACCGTGGACGCGCTGATGAAGCTCGACCTGCCGGCTGGCGTCGACGTCGAGATCAAGCTGCAGTAACTCCGGTTCTGCACTTCACCAAGGTCCGCCGGCAGCGATGCCGGCGGACCTTGTCCGTTGATTCGGACTGCGGCATGCCCCTCGCCGGGCAGGCGGGTTGCATGAAAAGGGTAGCGCGGGCTATAATCGCCGGCTCTGCCCGTTTTGCGCCTTCGCCGGTGCTTGCAGGCCGAGATTTATCAACCTTTTTTCGCAGGTCTTCAACGGGACCAAACGCTGTCGCCAATTGAAGTGGCAGCGGCGGAGAAAGACTTCCATTTTTTGGAGAAAACAAATGAGTCTGAGCAACTCCCTCGGGTTGCTGGGCCGCAAGGTGGGGATGATGCGTCTCTTCACCGATGACGGGGACGCAGTTCCTGTCACGGTGGTGGATGTGTCCAACAACCGTGTGACCCAGATCAAGTCCCAAGAGACCGACGGCTACGTCGCGCTTCAAGTGACTTTCGGTTCGCGCAAGGCATCGCGCGTGACCAAGCCGCAAGCCGGACATCTCGCCAAGGCGGGTGTCGAAGCTGGCGAAATCATCCAGGAATTCCGCGTGACCGCCGATACGGCCGGTCAGCACAAGGCTGGTGGCGTCATTGCCGCAGGCAGCGTGTTCGCGGTCGGCCAGAAGGTGGACGTGCAGGGCACTTCCATCGGCAAGGGCTACGCTGGCACCATCAAGCGTCACAACATGAGCTCGCAGCGCGCGTCGCACGGTAACAGCCGTTCGCACAACGTGCCGGGTTCCATCGGTATGGCGCAGGATCCGGGCCGCGTGTTCCCGGGCAAGCGCATGACGGGTCACCTCGGTGACGTCACCGTCACGACGCAGAACCTCGACGTGTTCCGTATCGACGAAGCGCGTCAGCTGCTGTTGATCAAGGGCGCGATCCCCGGTTCGAAGGGTGGCTTCGTCACCGTGCGTCCGGCCATCAAGGCCAAGCCCCAAGCTGCTGAAGGAGCGAAGTAATGCAACTCGAACTCCTGAACGAGCAAGGCCAGGCCGCGTCGAAGTACGACGCCCCCGAGACCGTGTTCGGCCGTGACTACAACGAAGATCTGGTTCACCAGATCGTCGTCGCATTCCAGGCCAACGCCCGTCAAGGCACGCGCGCCCAGAAGGACCGCGAACAGGTCCATCACTCGACCAAGAAGCCTTTCAAGCAAAAGGGAACGGGCCGCGCCCGTGCCGGTATGACGTCCTCGCCCCTGTGGCGTGGCGGCGGCCGCATCTTCCCGAACATGCCTGACGAAAACTTCACGCAGAAGATCAACAAGAAGATGTACCGCGCCGGCATGGCGTCGATCTTCTCGCAGCTCGCGCGTGAAGGCCGTCTGGCCGTGGTGGATTCGCTGACGGTGGATTCGCCCAAGACCAAGCCGCTCGCCGCCAAGTTCAAGGCCATGAATCTCGAGTCCGTGCTCGTGATCGCCGAAGAAGTCGACGAGAACCTCTACCTCGCCTCGCGCAACCTGGTGAACGTGCTCGTCGTCGAGCCGCGTTACGCCGATCCGGTGTCGCTGGTGCACTACAAGAAGGTGCTGGTCACCAAGGGTGCCGTCGACAAGCTCAAGGAGATGTTCGCATGAGCCGCATGAATCCTACGCCCGCTTTCCGGAATTCGTTCCAGGAAGGCCGTCTGATGGCCGTGCTGGTCGCCCCGATCGTGTCTGAAAAGGCCACGATGGTCGGCGAAAAGTCGAATACCGTCACTTTCAAGGTGCTGCAGGACGCCACCAAGCCCGAGATCAAGGCCGCTGTTGAACTGATGTTCAAGGTCGAAGTCCAGGGCGTGTCGGTGCTCAACACCAAGGGCAAGACCAAGCGCTTTGGCAAGTCCATCGGCCGCCGCGACAACGTTCGCAAGGCCTATGTGACGCTGAAGGCAGGTCAAGAGCTCAACCTCGTCGGGGAAGGCGCTTAATCATGGCCGTCATCAAGATGAAACCCACTTCGCCGGGCCAACGCGGCGCGGTGAAGATCTCGCGGGACCACCTGTTCAAGGGTGCTCCTCACGCGCCGCTGCTGGAACCCCAGTTCCAGAAGGCCGGCCGTAACAACAACGGTCACATCACGACCCGTCACAAGGGTGGTGGCCACAAGCACCACTACCGCGTGGTGGACTTCGTGCGCAACAAGGACGGCATCCCGGCCAAGGTCGAACGCATCGAGTACGACCCGAACCGCACCGCCCACATCGCCCTGGTGTGCTACGCCGACGGCGAGCGCCGCTACATCATCGCCCCGCGCGGTCTGGAAGCCGGTGCAACGCTGCTGAGCGGTTCGGAAGCTCCGATCCGCGCCGGCAACACGCTGCCGATCCGCAACATCCCGGTCGGTTCGACGATCCACTGCATCGAGCTGCAACCCGGCAAGGGCGCGCAGATCGCGCGTTCGGCCGGTACGTCGGCCACGCTGCTGGCGCGCGAAGGTGTCTACGCTCAAGTGCGCATGCGCTCGGGTGAAGTCCGCCGCGTGCACGTCGAGTGCCGCGCCACCATCGGCGAAGTCGCCAACGAAGAGCACAGCCTGCGCCGTCTGGGCAAGGCCGGTGTGAAGCGTCACATGGGTATCCGCCCGACCGTTCGCGGCGTGGTGATGAACCCGGTGGACCACCCGCACGGTGGTGGTGAAGGCAAGACCGGTGAAGGTCGCCATCCAGTCGATCCATGGGGCAACCTCACCAAGGGCTATCGCACCCGTAACAACAAGCGCACGCAGGTCTTCATCGTGTCGCGTCGCAAGAAATAAGGGGATAGCAAATGACACGCTCTCTCAAGAAGGGTCCTTTCGTCGACCACCATCTGGTGGCCAAGGCCGACAAGGCTGTGACGACCAAGGACAAGAAGCCGATCAAGACCTGGTCGCGTCGCTCGATGGTCCTGCCCGAGTTCATCGGCCTGACCATTGCCGTGCACAACGGCAAGCAGCACGTGCCTGTGTACATCACCGATCAGATGGTCGGCCACAAGCTCGGCGAATTTGCGCTCACCCGCACGTTCAAGGGGCACCCCGCGGACAAAAAAGTCCAGAAGAAGTAAGGAACGACCATGTCTGAAACACGTGCAGTCCTCCGCGGTGTCCGCCTGTCGGTCGACAAGGGCCGTCTGGTCGCGGACCTCATCCGCGGCAAGAAGGTCGATCAAGCGCTCAACGTTCTGCAATTCACGCAGAAGAAGGCCGCTGTGATCATCAAGAAGGTGCTCGAGTCGGCCATCGCCAACGCCGAGCACAACGACGGTGCCGACATCGACGAACTGAAGGTCAAGACCATCTACGTCGAACAAGGCGCCACGCTCAAGCGCTTCACCGCGCGCGCCAAGGGCCGCGGCAACCGCATCAGCAAGCCCACGTGCCATGTGTACGTGACGGTTGGCAACTAAGAGGCCGGAAGACTATGGGACAAAAAATCCACCCTACCGGCTTCCGCCTTGCGGTCAGCCGCAACTGGTCGAGCCGCTGGTACGCCAGCAACAAAGACTTCGCCGGCATGCTGGCCGAAGACATCAAGGTGCGCGAGTACCTGAAGAAGAAGCTCAAGAACGCGTCGGTTTCGCGCGTGCTGATCGAGCGTCCCGCCAAGAACGCACGCATCACGATCTACTCGGCACGTCCGGGCGTCGTGATCGGCAAGAAGGGCGAAGACATCGAGAACCTCAAGCGCGAACTCGGCAAGCAGCTGGGTGTGCCGGTCGCAGTGAACATCGAAGAAGTGCGCAAGCCTGAAATCGATGCCCAACTGATCGCCGACAGCATCACGCAGCAGCTCGAAAAGCGGATCATGTTCCGCCGCGCCATGAAGCGTGCGATGCAGAACGCCATGCGTCTGGGTGCCCTGGGCATCAAGATCATGTCGTCGGGCCGTCTCAACGGTATCGAAATCGCCCGTTGCGAGTGGTACCGCGAAGGCCGCGTGCCGCTTCACACCCTGCGCGCCGACATCGACTACGGCACCTCGGAAGCCAAGACCACCTACGGCGTCATCGGCGTCAAGGTCTGGGTCTACAAGGGCGACACGCTGGGTCGTAACGACCTGCCGGCCGTCGAAACGCCGCGTCCGGACGACGAGCGTCGCCCGCGTGGTCCCCGCCGCGATGGCCGCCCTGGTGGCGACCGTCCGGGTGGCGACCGTCGTGGTCCCGGCCCCCGTGCCGGTGGCCGTGGCCCGATCGGTGGCAACACCGCACCGGCCGATGGCAGCGACAAGCCCGCAGAAGCGACCGGTGGTGCGCCCGCAGCACCGGGTGCAGACCCGAAACCCGCCGTTAAGCGCGTCCGCAAAGCCGCGCCAGCTGCAGCAGCTGACGGTGCCAAGACCGAGTAATCGGTCTTTCCCGGGCGCGAAAGCGCTCGGGTCAGTCTCACGGAGTAATAAAACATGCTGCAACCTGCACGCAGAAAGTTCCGCAAGGAACAAAAGGGCCGCAACACTGGCATCGCTACCCGGGGCAACTCGGTGGCATTCGGTGATTTCGGTCTGAAATGCACCGACCGCGGCCGTCTGACCGCGCGCCAACTCGAAGCCGCACGTCGCGCGATCTCGCGTCACGTGAAGCGCGGTGGCCGCATCTGGATCCGCGTGTTCCCGGACAAGCCAATCTCTACCAAGCCCGCTGAAGTGCGGATGGGTAACGGTAAGGGCAACCCCGAGTACTACGTCGCGGAAATCCAACCCGGCAAGATCGTGTTCGAGATCGTCGGCGTGCCCGAAGAACTCGCCCGCGAAGCGTTCCGCCTGGCTGCTGCCAAGCTGCCGCTGCGTACCACCTTCGTCGCGCGCCAGCTCGGCACCTGATCGAGGAGAGAACACTCATGGCAACACGTAAGAAGAAGGACGCCGCGGCCAAGCCGGCCAAGGTGTCGAAGGCTGCAGCACTGCGCGACAAGGACGTCGCCGGCCTGCAAACCGAAATCAAGGATCTGCAGAAGGCCCATTTCGGTCTGCGCATGCAGAAGGCCACGCAACAGCTGTCGAACACCTCGACGCTGCGCGTGACACGTCGCGACATCGCTCGCGCCAAGACCATTCTTGCTCAGAAGCAAGAAGCACCCGCCGCCAAGTAAGGAGCAAACATGACGGAAGCTAAAAAATCCCTCAAGCGCACCTTGATCGGCAAGGTCGTGAGCGACAAGCGTGAGAAGACCGTGACCGTGCTGGTCGAGCGTCGTGTGAAGCACGAGCTCTACGGCAAGATCGTGGCCAAGACGAGCAAGTACCACGCCCATGACGAAAAGGGCGAGTACCACCTGGGCGACACCATCGAGATCACGGAAAGCCGTCCGATCTCGAAGACCAAGAACTGGGTCGTGACCCGTCTGGTCGAGAAGGCCGTCCTGGTCTGACCCTGGGCACACAGCCCCTCCCGAAACGGCCCACAATGTGGGCCGTTTCTTTTTTGTCTGGAGCATTCACATCATGATCAAAGTCGGCGACACCCTTCCCCCCGTCACCCTGCAGGAATACTCGGAAGTCGAGGGCGAAGGCTGCAGCATCGGCCCGAACGCCGTGGACGTCGCCAAGGCTTCGGCCGGCAAGACGATCGCGGTCTTCGCGCTGCCCGGTGCCTTCACGCCCACCTGCTCGGCCAAGCACGTGCCGGGCTATGTGCAGCACTTCGACGAGTTCAAGGCCGCGGGTGTCGACGAGATCTGGTGCCTGAGCGTCAACGACGCCTTCGTGATGGGCGCCTGGGCGCGCGACCAGAAGACCGGCACCAAGGTGCGCATGCTGGCCGACGGCAGCGCCGACTTCGCCAAGGCCACCGGCCTCACGCTCGACCTGACCGGCCGCGGCATGGGCCTGCGCAGCAACCGCTACTCGATGCTGGTGAAGGACGGCAAGGTCGCGACGCTCAACGTCGAGGCCCCGGGCAAGTTCGAGGTCAGCAACGCCGAGACGCTGCTGGCGCAAGCCAAGGGCTGAGCGCCCCTGTGCTGACCCCACGAAGGCGCCACGAGGCGCCTTTTTTCATGCCAGAGACACCGCGGAACCGGCTTTGCCGGGCCGCTGGTGTCGCCCCCTCGAGGGGGAAGGCGAAGCGACACGCAGTGCGCGAGCATTCGGGGGTGGGCCAGGGACTGCCCCCCTTGAGGGGGAGGGCGAAGCGACACGCAGTGCGCGAGCCTTCGGGGGTGGGTCAGAGCTCGACTTTCAGGTAGTGCGAGCCCGGGATCGGGTTGTGATAGTAGGGTGGCACCTCGACGAAGCCCAGGTCCTCGTAGAGCGTGCGCGCCGACTCCATGTCGTCGAGCGTGTCCAGCAGCACGCAGGCGTAGCCCGCGGTGCGTGCCGCATCGAGGATGGCTTCGGCCAGCCGCCGGCCCAGTCCCAGGCCGCGAAAGCCGGGGCGCACGTAGAGCCGCTTCATCTCGGCCGCGTTGGGGTCGTCGGCGCTGTCGAGCGGCCGCAGCGCGCAGCAGCCGGCCACCACCGCCTGCCGGCCATCGGCCAGGCGCAGCATCGTTGGACGGTGCTCGGGGGCCGCGGGAATGTCGGTGGCCGCTACCAGCGCCAGCAGCAGCGCGCCGCGCGGCTCGGCGTAGTCGCCGGGCAGAGCCGCGAGTTCCTCGGCGAAATTCTGGAAGCTCAGGTCGATGCCCAGGCCGCCGGCGTACTCGGTGAACACGGCGCGCAGGGCGTCGAGTTCGTCCGCTGCGTGCGGCGTGATCAGCACGATGTCGGGCGTGCCGATCAGCGGCAGCGTGCGCGAGGCGGGGAAGGTGCTCATGAGCGCAAGGTTCCGATCCAGAGCGCGAAGCCGACGCAGGCCGCGAACAGCACCAGGGCCAACAGACGCGATGCGGCATCGTCCCGGCTGGGTTGCGCGGCGGTGGACGCGGGCGCCACGAGGGTCTTGTCGCCCGAGATCATCGGGCCGACCAGGCGGTGCCGCCGCACCAGCGCGTAATAGAGCACCGCCAGCAGGTGCAGCACCAGCAGCGCGATCACCAGCCATTTGCCGCGCTCCGCGTGCCAGCCGGTGGCCAGGCTGGCGGTGGCGCCCGACACCAGGTGCGACAGCGGGCCCACGTTGGAAATCTCGTCGTCGGCCAGCAGGCCGGTGCCGACCTGCAGCGCCAGCAGCCCCAGCATCGCGAAGACCGACAGCGCGCCCAGCGGGTTGTGGCCGATCAGGTGGTCCGGATGGGCGTCGCCGCGCAGGTAGGCGACGACCGAGCGCGGCCGGTAGAGGAAGGCCGCGAAGCGCGACCAGCGCCCGCCGACGAAGCCCCAGAGCAGCCGGAACAGCAGCAGCGCCAGCACCAGGTAGCCGAGCCTGAAGTGCCATTCCATGGCGCCGAGGAAGCCGGTAGCGAGCAGGCCGCCGACGCCCAGCGCCAGCAGCCAGTGGAAGGCCCGCGTCGGCAGGTCCCAGATGCGTGTGCGCGTCGGGCGTACCTCGTCGATGGTCTGGGACGGAGAAGGAGTCATCGGGCGGACAAAGAGGGCCGAAAAGGGGCGGGAGGCGCAGATTAGCAAATCTCGGCGGCCGCGGCCGGAAGCCCCATGTCGCGCCTGCGCCTTCGCGGCCCTCTAAACTGTTCGCCGGTGCCGCAGGCGCGGCGCCGATCCCCCACGAAATAAGGAAGCCCATGATTCGTCTTGCCAGCCTTGCGCTGGCTGCGGCAGTTGTTGTCGCAGCCGTGCTGCCCGTCCATGCCCAGCCCCAGAAGTTCGACAAGCCCGAGGACGCCATCAAGTTCCGCCAGGCCACGCTCAAGGAGATGCAGCAGAACTTCAAGCGGGTCGCCGACATGGCCTCGGGCCGCGACGACTTCAATGCCAAGGTGGCCGACGAGAGCGCGCAGCGCGTGGCCGAGCTGATCAAGCAGCCCTGGGTGGCCTTCGGTCCCGGGACCGAAGGCGGCAAGGCCAAGCCGGAGGTCTGGACCGAGCAGGCGAAGTTCAAGGACCTGGCCGGCAAGGCCGAGGGCGAGATGGTCAAGCTGGCGGCCGCGGCCAAGACCGGCAACCTCGATGCCATCAAGGCCTCGATCGGCGCGGCGGGCGCGACCTGCAAGGCGTGCCACGACAGCTTCAGAGCACGCTGACCCACCCCCGAAGGCTTCGCGGCACTTCGTGTCCGCTTGCCCTCCCCCTCAAGGGGGCGACACCGACGGCCCGGCAAAGCCGGTTCCGTGGTGTCTCTGGCCCACCCCCGAATGCTCGCGCACTGCGTGTCGCTTCGCCTTCCCCCTCAAGGGGGCGATACCAGCGGCCCGGCAGAGCCGGTTCCGCGGTATCCCAGGAACAGAAAAGAAAAAGGCACCTTGCGGTGCCTTTTTCTTTGTGCGGTGTCGGGCCGCTCAGGCCTCGGCCAGCAGCTTCTCGATCAGCTTGTGCAGTTCGGCGAAGTCGGGCTCGCCCACGTAGCGCTTCACGATCTCGCCGCGCTTGTTGACGATGTAGGTGGTGGGGGTGAGCGCCACGTCGCCCCAGGCCTTGGCCACGGCGCCGGTGTTGTCGATCGCGACCTTGAAGGGAAGCTTGCGGGTTTCCGTGAAGTTCACCACGTAGCTGGGCGGGTCGTAGCTCATGGCGACGGCCAAGGTGTCGTAGCCTTGCGCCTTGTACTTGTCGTAGGTGGCGATCACCTTGGGCATCTCGGCCACGCAAGTCACGCAGCTGGTGGCCCAGAAGTTGACCAGCGTCACCTTGCCCTTCAAGTCTTCCGTGGTCTTCTGGCTGCCGTCGAGCAGCACGAAGGTCGATGCCGGGGCGGTCGAGACGCCGGTCTTCAGGTAGACGCCGGCGCCGGCGGCGAGGGCGATCACGAGCGCAGCGACAGGGAGTAGTTTTTTCATGGAGACCGATGGAATGGACCGCCGCAATTTTAGTTCCGCCTGTCTGGCCTTGCCTGCCTCATTGGCATTGCTGGCCATGCAACAGGCGCATGCACTGTCCTTGAGCGATCTCAGCAGCGCCGACGCCTCCAGCGGCGTCAAGGCTGCGCTCGAGAAAGGCGCCACCGTGGCCGTGAGCCTGCTGGGCCGGCCCGACGGCTTCCTGGGCAATCCCAAGGTGCGCATTCCGCTGCCCGGCTATCTCGAGGACGGCTCGAAGGTGCTGCGCATGATGGGGCAGGGCGGCCGCATCGACGAACTGGTCACGGCCATGAACCGCGCGGCCGAGCAGGCGGTGCCGGCGGCCAAGGACCTGCTGGTCAACGCGGTGCGCACCATGAGCGTGACCGACGCCAAGGGCATCCTCACGGGCGGCGACAACTCGGTCACGCAGTTCTTCGCCGGCCGCACGCGCGCGCCGCTGACCGAGCGTTTCCTGCCGATCGTGAGCGCGGCCACGGTCAAGGTGAAGCTGGCCGACAAGTACAACCAGCTCGCGGGCAAGGCCGCCGGCTTCGGGCTGGTGAAGAAGGAGGACGCCAACCTCCAGGGCTACGTCACCGGCAAGTCGCTCGACGGCCTCTACCTGATGATCGGCGAGGAAGAGCGCAAGATCCGCCAGGATCCCGTGGGCAGCGGCAGCGCGATCCTGCAGAAGGTGTTCGGCGCCATCCGCTGAGCCGCTTCGGAGCGGGTCGCACGCCCATAATCGCGACCCGATGCCTTCTTCGTCCCGCGCCGGTCCGGCCGCCTTCCTTCTCCTTGCCGCGGCCGCGTTGGCCGCCTGCAGCCTCACCTTCAACTGGCGCGAGGTGCCGATCGGCGACGGCGGCCTGATCGCGCTGCTGCCCTGCAAGCCCGACCGCGCGAGCCGCGCGCTGCCCCTGGGCGCCGAGTCCGTGAACGTCGAGATGGCGGGCTGCGAGGCCGGCGGCGCCACCTTCGCGGTGGCCCATGCGCGCGCCGCCGATGCGGCCCAGGCCGAGGCCTGGCTGGGCGCCTGGCGTGCGGCCACGCGCACCCAGCTGGCGGGCGTCACGGCAAAGGAGTCCGCGGGCGTGGTGCCGCGCGCCGCGCTGCAGCCGGCGCCGGTCCGGCTCGATGCGGGCGATCGCAACGGGCCCGGCCCGGCCGCGCGGGTGCTGTGGTTCGCGCAATGGCGCGCGGGCGGCGTCTCGATCTACCAGGCCACGGTGTTGGGCACACCGGCCGATGCCGAAGCCGTGACCACCTTCTTCGAAGGCCTGAGGCTGCCATGAGCCGGCGGCGGCCCGCACCATGAGCGCCCTTCCCCTGGCGCCCGCCCGCAGCGACCTGCTGCGCAGCACGGCCCGCGCGATCGCGGTCTTTGTCGCCTTCGCCTTCGCCTATTTCCTGTCGACGCTGGTGCGCGCCATCACCGCCACGCTGTCGCCGGTGCTGACCGAGGAGTTCGACCTGCAGTCGCGCGACCTGGGCCTGCTGGCCGGCGGCTATTTCTTCGGCTTTGCGCTCACGCAGCTGCCCATGGGCGCCTGGCTCGACCGCCATGGACCCAAGCGCGTGGTGCTGTGCTTCCTGACGGCGGCCGTCGCCGGCTGCCTGCTGTTCTCGCAGGTCACCGAGTTTCCGATGCTGCTGGCCGCGCGCGTGCTCACCGGCGTGGGCGTGAGCGCCTGCCTGATGGCGCCGCTGACCGGCTACCGGCGCTGGTTCGATCCCTCGCTGCAGCTGCGCGGCAACGCCTGGATGCTGATGGTCGGCTCGCTGGGGCTGGTGGCCGCGACCCTGCCGGTGCACTGGCTGGTGCCGCTGTTCGGCTGGCGCCCGCTGTTCTGGCTGCTGGCCGCGGGCGTGCTGCTCTCGATGGTGCTGATCGCCTGCGTCGCGCCCGCATGGCGACCGCTGGCGCCGGCGCCGGGCGGCAGCGACGTGGCGCCGGGCTACGGCGCCGTGTTCCGCGACCCCTTCTTCCGCAAGCTCACGCCGATCGGCTTCTTCAACTACGGCGGCTTCGTCGCGCTGCAGACGCTGTGGGTCGTGCCCTGGCTCACGCGCGTGGCGGGCCACTCGCCCTTCGAGGCCGCGAGCGCGCTGTTCCGCATCAGCCTCGCGCTGCTGGCCGCCTATTGGCTCTGGGGCGCGATCAATCCCTGGCTGGTGCGGCGAAGCCTCGGCGCTGCGCGCCTGCTCACCTGGGGCCTGCCGCTCAACATGGGCCTGCTGGCGCTGATGATCGTGGCCGGGCCGGCGGCCGGCAGCGCCGCCTGGATGCTGCTGCTGTGCGTCTCCACCGTCGTCACGCTGGCACAGCCGGCGGTGGCGATGGCGCTGCCCGCGGCGCTGGCCGGCCGCGCGCTGTCGGCGTACAACCTGGTGGTGTTCCTCGGCATCTTCACCGTGCAGTGGGGCCTCGGCCTGCTGATCGACCTGTTCCTCGGCCTGGGCCTGGACACGGTGGACGCCTTCCGCGCGGCCTTCGCGGTGTTTCTGGGCTGCTGCGTGCTGTCGTACCTCTACTTCCTCTGGGCGCCCCCGCATAATCGACATCCGTCCCCTCGCGTCGCATGAACAGCATCCTCCTCATCGCCCACGCTCCGCTCGCACAGGCGCTGCGGCAGTGCGCGCTGCACGTGTTTCCCGACTGCGAGCAGAACATCGCGGCGCTCGACGTGCTGCCCAACGTGTCGCCCGAGGAAACCCTGGCCGCCGCGCGCATCACGCTCGAGCTGCAGCTGCGCGCGCCGCGCTCCCAGGTGCTGGTGCTGGCCGACGTGTTCGGCGCCACGCCCTGCAACGTGGCGCAGAAGCTGGTCGACGGCGCGCGCTCGCGGCTCGTGGCCGGCGTCAACCTGCCGATGCTGCTGCGCGCCGTGAGCTACCGCAACGAACCGCTCGATGCGCTGGTGCAGCGTGCGATCGCGGGCGGCACGGCGGGCGTGATGCAGGTGGCGGTGGCCGCTCCCCAGAACCAGGCGAGAAGAAAACACAGTGATCAAGACATCCGTGACCATCAGCAATAAGCTGGGCCTGCACGCCCGCGCCTCGGCCAAGCTCACCAAGCTGGCCGGCAGCTTTCCGTGCGAAGTCTGGCTCTCGCGCGGCGAGCGCCGCGTCAACGCCAAGAGCATCATGGGCGTGATGATGCTGGCCGCCGGGCTCGGCTCGACGGTGGTGCTGGAAACCATCGGCGAGCAGGAGCAGCAGGCCAGCGACGCGCTCATCGCGCTCATGAACGACAAGTTCGGCGAAGGGGAGTGACCGTGGCGCGCTTCCAGGCCTTCCCGCCGCGCTCGCGCTGCACGCCTCGGATGGCGCCATGACCTTCGCCGTCCACGGCCTCCCCGTCGCCCGCGGCATCGCCATCGGGCGTGCGGTGCTGGTGGTGTCGAGCCGCATCGACGTCGCGCACTACTTCGTCAAGCCCGAGCAGATCGAGAGCGAGATCGACCGCGTGCGCAGCGCGCGCAACGCGGTCGCCGACGAGCTGACCAAGCTGCAGGCCAGCGTCGCGCTGATGGGGCCCAGCGAGGCGCCGCACGAACTCGCGGCACTGCTCGAGGTGCACCAGATGCTGCTGCAGGACGAGGCACTGAGCGGCGGCGTCAAGCACTGGATCACCGAGCGCCTCTACAACGCCGAATGGGCGTTGACCACGCAGCTCGAAGTGATCGCGCGCCAGTTCGACGAGATGGAGGACGCCTACCTGCGCGAGCGCAAGGCCGACCTCGAGCAGGTGGTCGAACGCATGCTGCACCGCATGAAGGGCACGGCCGCGGTGCTCGCGCCCACGCCGCCGCGGCGCAAGCGCGCGGCCCACAGCGACGACGACGACGGGCACGACCCGACCTCGGGCGAGGGCGCCGATGCGCCGCTGGTGCTGATCGCGCACGACCTGTCGCCGGCCGACATGCTGCAGTTCAAGAAGAGCGTGTTCGCCGGCTTCGTCACCGACGTGGGCGGCCGCACCTCGCACACCGCCATCGTCGCGCGCAGCATGGACATCCCGGCGGTGGTCGGCGCGCGCACCATGAGCCAGTTGGTGCGCCAGGACGACTGGGTCATCATCGACGGCGATGCCGGTGTGGTGATCGTCGACCCTTCCCCGATCATCCTGGCCGAGTACGGCTTCAAGCAGCGCCAGGGCGAGCTCGAGCGCGGTCGCCTCACGCGGCTGCGCCACAAGCCGGCCGTGACGCTCGACGGCGAGCGCGTCGAACTGCTGGCCAACATCGAGATGCCCGAGGACACGCTGGGCGCGGTCAAGGCCGGCGCGGTGGGCGTGGGCCTGTTCCGCAGCGAGTTCCTGTTCATGGGCCGCGAGGCGCAGCGCCTCACGCGCCTGCCCGACGAAGAAGAGCAGTACCTCGCCTACCGCCGCGCGGTCGAGGGCATGCAGGGCATGCCGGTCACCATCCGCACCATCGACGTCGGCGCCGACAAGCCGCTCGACGGCAAGGCGGTGCGCGACGACTACCTGAACCCGGCGCTGGGCCTGCGCGCGATCCGCTGGAGCCTGGCCGACCCGGCGATGTTCCTCACGCAGCTGCGCGCCATCCTGCGCGCCGCCTCGCACGGCGAGATCCACCTGCTGATCCCCATGCTCGCGCACGCCAGCGAGATCCGCCAGACGCTGGCGCTGATCGAGGAGGCGCGCGCGCAGCTCGACCGGCGCGGCGCGGTGCACGGCCGGGTCAAGCTGGGCGCGATGATCGAGATCCCGGCCGCGGCGCTCACGCTCAAGACCTTCCTCAAGCACTTCGACTTCCTCTCGATCGGCACCAACGACCTGATCCAGTACACGCTGGCCATCGACCGTGCCGACGAGGCCGTGGCCCACCTCTACGACCCCGCCCATCCGGCCGTGCTGCGCCTGGTGGCCGAGACCATCGCCGAGTGCCGGCGCCAGGGCAAGGGCGTGAGCGTGTGCGGCGAGATGGCCGGCGACGTGAACTTCACGCGCCTGCTGCTGGGCCTGGGGCTGCGCAGCTTCTCGATGCACCCGTCGCAGATCCTGGCGGTCAAGCAGGAAGTGCTGCGCGCCGACACGAGCAAGCTGGAAGCCTGGGCGCAGGACGTGCTCGCGGCCGAAGAGCCCGCGGCCCTGCTCGCCGCGCCGCGCTGAGGCCAGGCCGCCGCCGCTGCGGCCGAGGCAGGCCGGTGCCGCCGCAATAAAACGAAACACGCCGATACGGCGGCGAGAAGACTTCGGCGCGCGCGGATCGCACCATCGAGGCTCCTTCATTCCTTCACCGAAAGGACCTCGCCATGAACATCCGCCGCACCTTCCTCGCCGTTTCCGCCATCGCCCTGCTGGGCACCGTCGCCGCGGCCCAGGCCGAGGACTATCTCGGCGTCCAGACCTCGCCCGGCGCCGCCGTGAAGCGTGCCGACGTGATGGCCGACGCCGTCCGTGCCGCCAACGCACCCGACCAGAACGTGGCGCGCGGTTCGCGCGGCGCCGAACAGGTCATCGTGTCGCAGGACCGCGCGATCGCGCGCGCGGAGGCCGTGCGCGCGGCCGCCGCGCCCGACCAGAACGTGAGCGCGGGCTCGCGTGTCAACAGCCGCCTGGTCTCGACGCAGCCGCAGCCGCTCGATGCGGCCCGCGCCAGCGCGCCCAAGCCGGCCGCCAGCCGCCTTTGAGCGCTCGCAGCCCCTTAATCTCATCGGAAAGCATCGTCATGAAACCCTGGTTCCAACGCAGCCTGGTCGGCCTCTTCGGCGGCGCGCTCGTGCTCGGCAGCCTCGTGGGCTGCGCCGGCCACCGCCACGGCGGCGACAGCGACTCGGCCGAATTCCGCGCCCGCATGGTCGAGCGCGTCGGCAGCAAGCTCGACCTCGATGCCGCGCAGCAGCAGAAGCTGACCGCGCTGGCCAATGCCCTGCAGGCGCAGCGCGAAGCCCTGCGCGGCGGCGGCGACCCGCGCGCCCAGTTCAAGGCCCTGTTCGCCGGCGACAAGCTGGACCAGGCGGGCGCGGCCCGGCTGGTCGAAGAGAAGACCGCGGCCCTGCGCGCCGGCAGCCCGGAGATCATCGCGGCCACGGCCGACTTCTTCGATCACCTGCGCCCCGCCCAGCAGCAGAAGGTGCGCGAGTTCATGGACCGCGGCCGCCGCTGGGGCCGGCATGGTTGAGCCCCGCCACCGCGCCGCCACCTTCACCGCACCGGCGGCTGCGACGCGACCGCCAACGGAGTGCCTGCGATGCGCCGCATCTTCCCGATGCCTTCGAGCCTGATCGTGAGTCTTCTGTGGGGCGCCGCCAGTAGGCACAATCCGACCATGTCACGCATCCTGCTGATCGATGACGACGAGCACCTCGCGGCGCCGCTGGCCACCTACTTCGCGCGCTTCGACTGCGTGCTCGACAGTGCCACGCGGCCCAGCGAGGGCCTGGCCAAGCTGCGTGCGGAACACTACGACGCGGCCATCCTCGACGTGATGCTGCCCGAGATGGACGGCTTCGCGCTGTGCCGCGCGATCCGCACCGAAAGCGACATCCCGATCGTGATGCTCACCGCGCGTGGCGAGGTGATGGACCGCGTGGTCGGGCTCGAACTGGGCGCCGACGACTACGTGCCCAAGCCCTTCGAGCCGCGCGAGCTGGTGGCGCGCGTGCAGACCATCCTGCGGCGCCAGCGCCAGTCGGTGCCGCAGGTGGTCACGACGCAGCGCCAGGATTTCGACGGCCTGTCGATCGACCTCGACCGGCGCGAGGTGCTGCGCCATGGCGAGCGCGTCGAGCTCACGGGCACCGAGTTCGAACTGCTGGCGCTGCTGGCGCGGCAGCCGGGCAAGGTCTGGAGCCGCGACGACATCCTCAACCAGCTGCGCGGCCAGGAGGCCGACTTCTACACACGCGCGGTCGACATCGTGGTGAGCCGGCTGCGCAAGAAGCTCGAGCCGCTCGACTGCATCAAGACGCTGCGCAACGCGGGCTACGCACTGGCCGTGGGCAAATGAGGCGGCCGCGCGCGAACGACGAGCGGCGCTGGCGGCACCGCTGGAAGCATTCGCTGCGGCTGCGGCTCATCACGGTGTTCGTGCTGCTGGCGCTGGCCATGACCACCGTCTTCCTGGGCGGCATGCAGCACGCCTTCAAGACCGGCTGGCGCGAGGCGGCCCAGCCGCTGCTGATCGACTACATCGACCGGCTGGTGCAGGAGATCGGCAGCCCGCCGGACGTGGAGCGTGCCCGGGCGCTGGTGGCGCGCCTGCCGATCTCGATCCGCATCGACGGGCCGCAGGTGCAGTGGGACTCGCATCCCGCCAAGGACCGGCGCGGCTGGTGGGACGATCACCGCGAGGGGGGCGACGCGCGCGACGAGTGGTTCCGGCGCAGCACCGCCGACGGCCATGTGCTGACCTTCGGCCTGGGCGATTCGCCGGTGCGCGACCGGCCGCACGGCATCGGCTGGGTCATCCTCGCGCTGCTGCTGGGCCTGATCATGGCCGCCTACGCCTACGTGCGGAAGCTGCTGCGCCCGCTCGACGACATCCGCGTCGGGGCCGAGCGCTTCGGCCGCGGCGCCTTCGACCAGTCGATCCCGCTGCGGCGCCACGACGAACTGGGCGAGCTGGCCCAGCGCATCAACACCATGGCGCAGGACATCCGCGGCATGCTCGACGCCAAGCGCTCGCTGCTGCTGGCGCTGAGCCACGAGCTGCGCTCGCCGCTCACACGCGCGCGGCTCAATGCCGAACTGCTGCCGGCCACGCCCGAGGGCGAGGTCGAGCGCGAGGCGCTGCTGCGCGACCTCAACGAGATGCGCGACCTGATCAGCGACCTGCTCGAGAGCGAGCGCCTGGCCAGTCCGCACACCGGCCTGCAGCGCGAGCCCGTCGACCTGGCGGCGCTGATCCGCGAGACCGTGGCCGAGATGCCGGGCGCGCAGAACGTGCACCTGGACCTGGTGCAGGGCCTGCCGCCGCATGCCGTCGACCGCATGCGCATCCGGCTGCTGGTGCGCAACCTGCTGGACAACGCCCTGCGCTACAGCACGGGTGCGCCCCGGCCGCCCTGCGTATCCTTGCGCGCGGTGCTGGACGGCCCGAAGCAGGGCGTGGAGATCGAGGTGCGCGACCATGGGCCCGGCGTCGACGAGGCGCAGCTCGACCGGCTGACCGAGCCCTTCTACCGCACCGACGGCGCGCGTGCACGGGCCACCGGCGGCGTCGGGCTGGGCATGCACCTGTGCCGGCTGATCGCCGAGGCGCATGGCGGCGAGGTGGTGGTGCGCAATGCGCATCCGGGGCTGCAGATCACGATCCGGCTGCCTTAGTCCGAGGTCGCGCAGGCCGCCCACGGCCTGTCGCCTGCGCTACCAGCGCGGCCGAAACCCAGGGCTACGATGCGCCTCCTCATCCACACCAGACAGGGAGAACGCACCATGACCAGCCCACGCATCAACCACCAGGTCCGCCTCGCCAAACGCCCCGAGGGCAAGGCCACGCGCGAGCATTGGCACTTCACCACTGAGGCCGTCGCCGAGCCCGAGGAGGGCGGCGTGCTGGTCCAGGTGCTGTCGCTGTCGCTCGACCCGGCCATGCGCGGCTGGCTCAACGATGCCAGGAGCTACATCCCGCCCGTGGCCATCGACGAGGTGATGCGCGCCGGCGGCGTCGGCCGCGTGATCGCGTCGAAGAACCCCGCTTTCGCGGTCGGCGACACGGTCTACGGCACGCTGGGCGTGCAGGAATACATCCTCATCGCGCAGGACCAGGTCAAGCGCAACGGGCTGGTCAAGATCGACCTCGGCGTCGGCACCATCGGCCAGTGGCTCAACGTGCTCGGCATGCCAGGCATGACCGGCTATTTCGGCCTGATGGACGTGGGCCAGCCCCAGCCCGGCGAAACGGTGGTGGTGTCGGGCGCGGCCGGCGCGGTCGGCCAGACCGTGGGCCAGCTCGCCAAGCTCAAGGGCTGCCGCGTGGTCGGCATCGCGGGCGGCGCGGCCAAGTGCGAATGGGTGGTGAAGGAGCTGGGCTTCGACGCCTGCATCGACTACAAGGCCGGTGAAGGCGCGGTGCGCGCGGGCCTCAAGGAGCACTGCCCCAAGGGCGTGGACATCTATTTCGACAACGTCGGCGGCGAGATCCTCGACCACGTGCTCGCCAAGCTGGCGCGCAAGGCGCGGATCATCATCTGCGGCGCCATCAGCCAGTACAACAACGCCAACAGCGTGCCGGCCGCCGGGCCGCGCAACTACCTGAGCCTGCTGGTCAACCGGGCGCGCATGGAAGGCATCGTGGTCTTCGACTACGCCGACCGCTATCCCGTGGCCATCGCCGAACTCGCGGGCTACCTGAAGGACGGCCGCATGAAAAGCAAGGAAGACACAGTGGTGGGGCTCGACACCTTCCCGGAAGCGCTCAACCGGCTGTTCAGCGGCGAGAACTTCGGCAAGCTGGTGCTGCAGATCGCAAACTAGCGCTCGAACGCACGTCGCATTGGCAATTTGATCGATCAGATTGCTAACTATGGTTAACTGGTAGTCAACAGGCTTCTTTCGCCGATTGACGGTCGCTAAACTCCGCTGGCCTTTCGGGGCCAGCCGTTGGTTCGGCGACTGAATTCAGGGAATCCAAGAAATGCGGAAGAAGATCCTCGTACCGTTCGCCATGGCCGGCATCCTCTCCCAGGGCGCAGGGGCCGCGGACGGCGGCACCCTCCACTTCACCGGCGAGATCGTCGATGCGCCCTGCGCGATCGCGCCCGGCAGCCAGCACCTGAATGTGCCGCTGGGCCCGGTGACGCGCAGGGCCTTCGACGAGGCGACCCCCGGTTTCGCGGCGGCGGGTAAGAAGGCGACTTCCATCGCCAGGTTCCGCATCGAACTGCTGGGCTGCGGCGCCTCCGCCAAGGGCGCGACCGTGCGCTTCGTCGGCCGGGCCGATGCCGACGACACCACCAGCCTTCGTCTGTCCGAGCCCGGCCAGCAGGGGGTGGCGGCGGCTTCGGGCGTGGCGGTCGAACTGGGCGCTGCGGACGGCACCAAGATCGCACTGGGCGCGTCCTCGGGGCCTTACACGCTGGGCCTGGGCGACAACTCGCTCAGCTTCCAGGCTGCCTATGTCGCGACCCGGACGACCGTGACCCCCGGGCCGGCCAACGCGGTGGCGCAGTTCACGGTCGCCTACAAGTAGCCAAGCTGCCGATCGCGTGGCATCTGTCGCGCCGGCGTTGCTCGGCTGGCCGCGTTCTTCCTGCGTTACGGCCATGTCCCCCCTCGAAGCAACGCCGTGAATGGGCGAATTGCCGCGCGCTCGTTGGATGAGTGCCACCGCCTTGCCCGGCCTAGGCCGGCGGCAGGAGGCAATGGCACAACCTCGGGAGGAGGGCATCGGTGGCGCCGAAAGCGTCGCACCGGGGCGAATTCCGTTGCATCAAAGCCACTGATTGAAAACTAAAGTTTCCTGTGATCGACTTAAACGGGGAAATCACACAGATGAAGCGAAACATTGCTAACTACTGTTAACTCTCGATTAATGTACTTCTTCTCTCGTACTTGAGTCGCTAAACTCCGATCGCCTCGCGTCAGCGGGCAGTCAGTTATCGGAATTAGCACATCAAATTCAGGGAATGAAAATGCAAAAGAATCGTTTGATCCAAATCGCCGCGCTGGTCGCGGTCGCCGCCCTCTCGCAGGGCGCGCTTGCCCAAAGCAGCGGCACCATCAACTTCACGGGCGACATCGTCGACGCGCCGTGCTCGATCGCCGCCGGCAGCCAGAACAAGTCCGTGCCGCTGGGCAAGGTGGCGCGCACGGCCTTCGACGGCGCAACCGCCGGCACCGCGACGGTGGGCAAGCATGCGCCCGCCGCCGATTTCACCATCGACCTGCTGGGCTGCGGCGCGACGGCCAAGGGCGCGACCGTGACCTTCTCGGGCACGGCCGATGCCGACGACGCCACCGTGCTGCGCATTGCCAATGCCGGTCAGGTCGGTGTGACGGCCGCTTCGGGCGTGGGGATCGAGATCGGCGACTCGGCCGGCACCAAGATCGCGCTGGGCTCGGCCTCGGGTCAGTACGCGCTGGGCCAGGGCGACAACTCACTCAAGTTCAAGGCCTCCTATGTCGCGACCAAGACGGCCGTGACCACCGGACCGGCCAACTCGACCGCGCAGTTCACGGTCGCCTACAAGTAACGGCGTCCAGGGTGGCGGCCGCTCCGGCCTGAGGCTGAAGCGACCACTGCTTCGGCGCTGGCCGGGCGCGCCATGCATGCCGGGCATCGATGCCGGACCCCAGGTCCGGCCGGTGCCGGCCTTTCTCTTCTCGCTCTTCATCTGTTTGTTCGGCCGCCGCCGCGCGTGCTGCCGAGCGGGCTGGCGCATGCGCCTGGCCCGGACCCAGGACTCTTTTCCATGTGCCGCACTCATCGCTTTCGCTGGACCCTCGCTTTCCTGCTGATGCTGGGCCTGCATTGGCCCGCCGTTGCGGGCGTGACGCTGGGCGGCACGCGCGTGATCCTCGGCGAGAAGGACCGCGAAGCCTCCATCCCGGTGAAGAACACCGGCACCTCGCCCTATGTGGTGCAGGCCTGGATCGACGCCGGCGAAGGCAAGAACAAGACCCCCCTGCTGGTCACACCGCCGCTGTCGCGGCTGGACCCCGGCATGGAGAACATCCTGCGCATCCTGCGCGTGGGGGGCGAGCTGCCGGCCGACCGGGAGTCGGTGTTCTGGCTCAACGTCAAGGAGATCCCCGAGAAGTCGGCCGAGGAGAACGTGCTGCAGATCGCGGTGCGCAGCCGCATCAAGCTGTTCTACCGACCGGCGAAGCTCACGGGCAAGCAGGAGGAGGCGCGCACCCGGCTCACCTGGGCCGTCGGTCCCGGCGCGTCAGGCCAGGATGCCGTGCTCAAGGTCGGCAATCCCACGCCCTATCACGTGACCTTCACCGCCTTGAACGTCAACGACGGCCAGCAGCAGATCAACGCCGACATGGTGCCGCCCTTCGGCGAGATGGCGTACCCACTCACCGCCGTCAAGGCGCCGCAGCCGGTCCAGGTGCGCTTCACCACGCTCAACGACTACGGCGCCGAGACGCCCGAGGAGCGTGTGCAGGTGCCGGTGGGCGACACGCCGGTGGCGGTGAAGGCCGAGCTGGTGCCTGTGGCCGCGGACGCGGCGAAGCGCTGAGGCGCCGGGATCGCTCGCCATGCGTGCTCTCCATGCCCCGTTCCGCTTGGCGCTGTGTGCCACGCTGCTCGGCACGCTGGGCGTGCCGAGCCATGCCCGAGCGCAAGCGGTCGCCTCGAATTTCAACGAAGAATTCTTGAGCATCGGCGGTGACCAGCCGCATGCCGACCTGTCGCTGTTCTCCTTCGGCAACCGCGTGCTCGCGGGCCAGTACCGGGTCGACGTCTCGCTCAACGAGCGCGGCGCCGGGCAGGCCGACATCCGCTTCGTGGAACAGGAAGGCAAGGCCGATGCCGTGCCCTGCCTCACGCGCCGCATGCTCGACGACTGGGGTGTCAACGTGGCGGTGTTCCCGACGCTGGTGGCCTTGGCCGACGATGCTTGCGTCGACCTGGGCACGGCGATCCCCGATGCCAGCTTCAGCTACGACGGTGGCAAGCAGCGCCTGTTCGTGAGCATCCCGCAGGCGGCGCTCAAGCGCTCGGCGCGCGGCGCGGTCGGCCCGGAGAAGTGGAACCCGGGCATCACCGCCGGCATGCTCGACTACCAGTTCAACTTCGCGCGCTACAGCGGCGACAACTACCGCAACGACCCCAAGCCTTCGAGCACCCCGCAGAGCGTGTTCGACGGCAACCCCTTCGACGACCGCACCAAGGCGCTGCAGCGCAACACGCTGTTCGCGGGCCTGCGCGCGGGCTTCAATCACAGCGGCTGGCGCTTCCGGCACTTCTCCACCTACAACCGCGGCATCGACGGCCAGGGTCGCTGGCAGGCCGTCAACAGCTATGCGCAGCGCGACCTGGCCTCGATCCAGGGCCAGCTGCTGATCGGCGACGGCAGCACGCCGGGCAACTTCTTCGACAGCCTGCCCTTCCGCGGCGTGCAGGTCTCCTCCGACGATGCGATGCTGCCCGACAGCCAGCAGGGCTACGCGCCCACCATCCGCGGCGTGGCGCAGACCAACGCGCGCGTGACGGTGCGCCAGAACGGCTACGTGGTCTACAGCACCTTCGTGGCGCCGGGCGCCTTCGTGATCGACGACCTCTATCCCACGGCCTCCAGCGGCGACCTCGAGGTGACCATCACCGAGGCCGACGGCCGCCAGACGAAATACATCCAGGCCTTCTCGGCCGTGCCCACCTTGCTGCGCGAAGGCACCTGGCGCTATTCGGCCACGGCGGGGCGCTACCGCAACAACTACGACGGCAGCGTGATCGGCGGGCGGCCCTCGCTGACGCAGCCGACCTTCCTGCAGGCCACGCTGGCGCGCGGCCTGGGCCGCGAGTTCTCGCTCTACGGCGGCGTGCTGGCGGCGAACATGTACCGATCGCTGCTCCTGGGCGTGGGCAAGAACCTGCGCGACTTCGGCGCCGTGTCGGTGGACCTCTCGAGCGCGCGCACCACCGACCGCACGCCCTTCAATGGCCAGAAGCGTTTCGACGGGCAGTCGCTGCGCTTCCTCTATTCGAAGTCCTTCCTCGACTCGGGCACCAACTTCCGCGTGGCGGGCTACCGCTACTCGACCAGCGGCTTCCGCACCTTCCAGGAAGCGGTGCAGATGCAGGACCTGCAGCCCTTCGAGGCCTTCAACAGCCGGCGCAACGAACTGCGCTTCGAGCTCTCGCAGCAGATCGGCGACAAGGGCTCGGTGTTCGCCTCCGCGCGCCAGCAGAGCTACTGGGGCACCGACGCCAAGGACCGCCTGGTGCAGGTCGGCTACTCGGGCAACTACAAGCAGTTCGGCTACAGCGTGTTCTACAACCAGAGCACCAGCCTGAACCGCGCGCCGCTGCGCCAGCTGATGTTCACCTTGAGCATCCCGCTGGGCGACACGCGGGCCAGCGCGCAGTACACGGCCACACGTGACAACAGCGGCCGCGTGAACCAGCAGGCCAGCCTCTATGGCAGCGCCTTCGACGACAGCCGCCTGACGTACAACGTGACGGCCGGCAGCACCAACCAGGGCGGTGGCAGCACCGGCAGCGGCAGCGCGAGCTACCTGTCGCCGGTGGGCCGTTTCGACCTCGGCCATTCGCAGGGCCGGGGCTACGGCCAGAGCACCTTCGGCATGGCCGGCGGCATGCTGATCCACGGCGGCGGGCTCACGCTGTCGCAGCCACTGGGCGAGACCATCGGCCTGGTGCGGGCACCCAAGGCGCAGGGCGTGGGCGTCGAGTCCCAGCCCGGCGTGGCGACCGACGGTGCGGGCCAGGCGGTGATCCCCAACCTGACGCCGTACCGATTGAACCGCCTGGCGCTGCGCACGGCCGACCTGGGCGACACGGTGGAGGTGAAGAACGCGGTGACCGAAGTGGTGCCCACGCGCGGCGCGGTGGTGGTGGCGAGCTTCGAGACCTCGGTGGGCTACCGGCTGCTGATGACGCTGAGCGACGCGAAGGGCCGCGCGCTGCCGCTGGGTTCGAAGATCGAGAGCGAGGCGGGCCAGGAAGTCGGCATCGTCGGGCCCGATGGCCAAGCCTTCGTCACGGGCGCGGGCCAGCGCGGGCGGCTGACGGTGCGCTGGGGGCAGGGTGCGGGCGACCAGTGTGTGGTGCCCTACAGCCTGCCCGAGGAGAAGAGTCCGCCGCCGATCCGGGAATTGACGGGGCAGTGTGCGGCACCCGTGCCGGGCGAGGCGCCGGCCAAGGGAATCCAATGAACCTCATCCGCCACTTGATCTTCATCGCCAGGACGAAGCGCTGTCGTCGCATGGGCCTTGCGCTGGCGACGCTGGCATTGCTGTGCGGCGCGCCCGGGGCCTGGGCGACCTGCGTGCGCTATCCAAGGACCCTGGCGAAGTCCGTCACCATGGACATGGGCCGGGTGTTCATTCCCAACGACCTTGCGGTGGGCGGCAGCATCGCCAGCAGAGAGTTCGCGATTCCGACTCGAGGCATCTCGGAGTTCGTGTTCGACTGCACCCGCGGCGGCGGGACGCTCATCGGTGTGATGTTGCAAGGAAGCCCGGTCGAGAGTGGCTCCGCGATCTACTCGACCGCGGTGACGGGGGTCGGCATCCGCTTGTCGCGAGTGATCACTGCGGATTTGATCGTGACCTATCCGCACCGGCTCGCGCGCCCCGCCACCAACATCTATTTTCCGGAAGGCACCAAGTTCAAGGTGGAATTGATCAAGACGGCCGCCGTGACCGGCAATGGCCCGCTGGCTGCAGGCACCTACACCCAGTACTACGGCGACGGTGACAGCGTGTCGATGCTGACCACCACGCTGTCCGGCAACGGCATCACCATCATCACGCCCTCCTGCACCGTCGACGCCGGCTCGCGCAACATCCCTGTGAACTTCGGCAAGGTGGCGACCTCCAGTTTCAGCGGCCGAAGCAGCACGGCGGGCGACCGCAACTTCAACATCCAGCTCAACTGCAGCGCCGGCCAGAACGCACAGAACACGGTGCAGATCAAGATGGATGCGACGGCCGACCCCGCGAACGTGGACGGGGTGTTGCGCCTCACGCAAGCAGCTGCCGGCACGAACACCGCGGGTGGCATCGGCATCCAAGTCGTCAACGCCAACACCCAGGCCGCGGTCAAGTTCGGCGACACCGTGGACGTGGGCCCATCGAAGGACGGCAGCTACGTGCTGCCCTACACCGCGCGTTACTACCAGACCGGCGACAGGGTGGCGCCGGGCCAGGCCAACGGCACGGCGACCTTCACGCTCGACTACAGATAGCCGATGTCCGTCACCGCAGGTTTCAAAGGGTGGGGGAAAGTGGCGTGCGGGCCGGGCGCCGAACAACAGCCAAACCAGGGGAGTGAAATTGACCGGAGTGTTTTTCTGTTCTCGAGAAAGACCTCGCGCATGCGTGGCGCAGTGTGCGTGGCCGTGTCGACCTTGGCGCTGCTGGGCACGCAGGGCGCCTGGGCTGCGTGCTACCGCCAAGCAGGGGTGACCGCGAAGACCGTGACCCTGAACATGGGCAAGGTGTTGATTCCCAACGATCTCGCTGTCAATGCGGTCATCGTGACAAGGGACTTTCCCATCACGGTTCGAGGCGCAAGGGAGCAGCTGTTCGGTTGTCCCGGTGGTGGCACGCTCAGCGGCGTGATGCTGCAGGGAGCGCCCATCGAAAGTGGCTCCAGGATCTACACGACGGGTGTGGCAGGCGTGGGCATTCGCCTGTCGACGGTATTGACGGGCACGACCACCTACCCTTTTCGATCTGTGTTTCGCCAGAGTTCGGGCGTCTATCTCAGGGCCGGGGACAAGTACACGGTGGAATTGATCAAGACCGCTGCTGTCACCGGCAATGGCCCGCTGGCGACGGGAACCTATACCCAGATCTACGGTGACGGTGACAGCGTGTCGATGCTGACGGCGGTGCTCACCGGCACCGGCACGACCGTCATCACGCCTTCGTGCACCGTCGACGCCGGCTCGCGCAACATCCCGGTGAACTTCGGCCAGGTGGCGACCACCCGCTTCAGCGGCCGCAGCAGCACGGCGGGTGCCCGCGACTTCAACATTCGGCTCAACTGCAGCGCCGGCCAGAACGCGCAGAACACGGTGCAGATCAAGATGGATGCGACGGCCGACCCCGCGAACGTGGACGGGGTGTTGCGCCTCACCCAGGCCGCCGCCGGCACGAACACGGCGGTCGGCGTCGGCATCCAGATCGTCGATGCCAGCACGAAAGTGGCCGTCAAGTTCGGCGACACCGTGGACGTGGGTCCGTCGAAGGACGGCAGCTATGTGCTGCCCTACACCGCGCGCTACTACCAGACCGGCGACACGGTGACGCCGGGCCAGGCCAACGGCACGGCGACGTTCACGCTCGACTACCGCTGAGCCTGCCTCAGCGGCCCACGCGCTCGCGCAGCTCGCGCTTGAGCACCTTGCCGATCGCGCTGCGCGGCAGCTCGTCGATGAAGTGCAGCTGCGCCAGCCGCTGGGTCTTGCCGAGCTGGGCGTTGGCCCACGACAGCAGCGCGTCTTCGGCGGTGGCGTCGCCTGCGCGGCGCACCACGAAGGCCACCGGCGTCTCTCCCCACTGTTCGGAGGGCACGCCGATCACCGCGACGTCGGCCACGGCCGCATGGCCGCGCAGCACGGCCTCGAGGTCGCTCGGGTAGATGTTGAAGCCGCCGCTGATGATCATGTCCTTCTTGCGGTCGAACAGCGTGAGGAAACCGTCGGCGTCGAAGCGGCCCACGTCGCCGGTGCGGATGAAGCGCTTGCCGGTGGCGTCGAACCACTCGGCCTCGCGCGTCTTCTCGGGCTGGCGGTGGTAGCCGGTCATCATGCCGCCCGAGTGGCCCACCACCTCGCCGGCGGCTTCGGTGTCGTGGCGCGGGAGTTCATTGCCTTCCTCGTCGATCAGCCGGATGTCGCTGCCTTCGGCGGGCTGGCCCACGGTGTGCAGCTTGGTGGGATGCAGGTGCGCTTCGAGCACGCAGGTGCCGCCGCCCTCGGTCATGCCGTAGAACTCGATCAGGCCGCCGGGCCAGCGCTTCAGCACATCGGCCTTGAGCGCGGCATGGAAGGGCGCGCTGGTGCTGAACTTGAAGCGGTACGACGAGAGGTCGTGCGCGTCGAAGGCCGGGTGCGCCATCAGGCGCTGGTACTGCACCGGCACGAGCATGGTGTGGGTCACGCGCTGCCGCTCGGCCAGTTGCAGGTAGCCCAGCGCATCGAACTTGGGCATCAGCAGCACGCAGCCGCCCAGCGCGAGCGTGGGGAAGAACACCACCAGCGTGGTGTTGGAGTACAGCGGCGTCGACAGCAAGGTGACGGTGTCGGGGCTGTACTCGTATTTCGCGCCGCGCTGCACGTGCGCCCAGCGCATGCCGTGGCCCTGCACGATGCCCTTGGGCTCGCCCGTGGTGCCGGAGGAATAGATGATGTTGAAGGGCCACGCGGGCTGCACCTCGACGGGCGCGGGCTGCGCGCCGGCCGGCGCGAGCCAGGCGTCCAGGCCGAGGCCCACGGCAGAGCCGTCGAGTGCCACACACACGATGCCGCCGGCCTGCGCAGGACCGATCACTTCGGCCGCCGAAGCGTCGCTGAACAGGATGCGTGCATCGGCGTCCGCGATCATGCGGGCCAGACTCGCGGGCGTGGAGCCAGGGGCCAGCGGTGCCACGGCGACGCCGGCGCGCAGCGCGCCCAGGAACACCGCCGCGTAGTGCACCGACGAGGCGGCGCAGATCGCGATCGCGTCGCCGGCCCGCAGGCCGTCGCGCTGCAGGCTGGCCGCCACGCGGTCCATCAGCGCGTCGAGCGCGCGGTAGTCGAGCGCGTGCGTGGCGTCGGCGAGCGCGGGGCGCTCGGGCGTGTGCTGCGCGTGGAGGCGGACCAAGTCGGCGATGGCGACGAAGGGGCGCGCCATGGCCGCCTGAAGGGTGGGGTGCAGTTGCAAAATCAATCCTTGCTCGAGGGCGATGCAGCAGGATAGCGAAGCGCCCGCCGGACGCCATCACGTTGGCGACCCTGGAGGCGCCCGGCGCGCGTCGTCAGTTGGCGCTCAGGGTGTCGGGTCCACGATCGCGCGGTGCCGAACATCCCGTCGGCGCGGATCCTTGACCCCAGGGGTTCTCGTGCACATCATCTGTACGGCATGGAGGCAGCGGCGCGGGCTTCATCGCCTCCGTGCCGAGTGCGATCGTGCGGCTCGGGGTCTGGCACCTGCGCGCGACATCACCTGGACCGGGCCGGGCCACAGGCCACTTCGTCCCTCACGCAAGGAGCTTCTCATGGGTCTACTCGACATCCTCCAGCAGGCCATCGGCGGCAACAACGCCGATGCCCACATCGACCAGGTCACGCAGCACGCCTCGACCGACGAGATCGGCGCCGGGCTGGCCGCGGCCATGCGCTCCGACCAGACGCCGCCCTTCGGCGACATGGTGGGCCAGCTGTTCGGCAACTCGTCACCGCAGCAGCAGGCGGGCCTGCTCAACCAGATCCTGGCCACGCTGGGGCCGGCGGCCGCATCGGCGCTGGCGGGCGGTGCGCTGGGGCGGGTGCTGCAGCCGGGCCAGACGCAGCTCACGCCCGACCAGGCCTCGCAGCTGTCACCCGACCAGGTGACGCAGATCGCCGAGCATGCGCAGCAGCAGCATGCGGGCGTGATCGACGAGGTGAGTCAGTTCTACGCGCAGCACGCGGGGCTGATCAAGACGTTGGGTGGCGCGGCGCTGGCCATCGCGCTGGCGAAGATGAAGCAGAACGCCACCCGCGGATAGCTCGGGCAAGGCTCCGGCGCGGACCCGGTTTGCACGGAGCACGCCGGGCGTGGCGGGGCGGTGCTGCTCAGCCTTCGAGATCCTTCGCTTGCTGCACCAGCAAGTCCATGACCTTGCGCGTTGCCGCCGGAAGCTGCCTGTCGGCCATCCAGACCAGACCGACATTCATCGACACGGAGGGGAGCTCCAGGGAGAGGATCGAAAGCTCTCCGCGGCGCACGAAGTACCGCGCCAGATGCGCCTGCATGAAGCCGACCGAATCCGTCAGCTGCAGCACACCCAGGTTCGCCAGCGTGGACACCGACTCCAGGTGCCGACGGGCGACATGGACCTGGTGCTCGGCCATGAAGTTGTCGATGGCCGAGCGAACCAATGAGCCCTTGCTGGGCAGGATCATCGGATGGTCCGAAAGGTGCTTCCAGGCCGGCTTGCGCACCTTGGTCAATGGATGCCCGGGCCGTACCACCACGACGGTGGGATCTTCGTAGAGCTTCTCCGTGCGGTACTCGGAGCCGATGCGCTTGGCCGGCAGGAAGCCGATCACGAGATCGATCTGAGCGCTGCGCAGCAGGGGCAGCAGGGATTCCATCGTGCCTTCCCGAACCGCGATCGTGACGCCGGTCACATCCGTTTCCTCCTCGAGGGTCGCGACCAGGCGAGGGACGAGAAAGACGGCGGTGGAGGGCAGGGCGCCCAAGGCCACGCGTGTGAGACGTCCGCCACCGATGTCCTCGAACTCGGCATGCGCATTGCCCAGGCTTTCCATGATCTCGCGTGCATGGCGTACCAGCACCGTGCCGTACTCCGTGGGTTCCAACCCGCGGGCCGTTCGTTCGAAGAGCGGCGCTTCCACGCCTTTCTCGATGGCCGCCAGCATCTTGGAGATCGCCGGCTGGGTGACGTGCAGGTGCGCGGCCACCCGTGCGGCACTCCGGTAGTCGTCCAGCGCGACGAGCAATTGCAGGTGCCGCAGTTTCAGTTGCGCGCGGATGTACCAGTCGAGGTGAGGCATGGCTTGACGCGTTTGGGAGTCATTACCTCATGGTAATGGCAGAGGCCAAACAACTCAATTTACCTCATGTCTTCGTTCGCCCAAACTGCGGCCAGTCCTTCGAAAACACCGCCTCTTCTTCCTCACCTTCTCCTCGCCATGAGCACCAGCAAGCAACGCATCATTTCTCCGCACGTGGCCGAATATCCGCCCGGGTATTGGTCGAATTGCATTCGTGCGGGCAACACCCTCTGGCTGTCCGGGTTCACCGCGCGGGCAGACGACAGGACGACGATCCTGGGCGTCGGCGACGCCTATGAACAAAGCCGCGTGATCTTCGAGAAGGTCAGGAACTGCGTCGAAGCCGCCGGCGCCGGCATGGCCGATGTCGTGAACATGACCATCTACGTGACCGACATGGCCGACAACAAGCAGGTCTGGAAGGCCCGTCAGGAGTTCTTCGAAGGGGACTTCCCCGCTTCGACGCTGGTGCAGGTGGTCGCGCTCGGCACGCCCGAGATCCTGGTGGAGATCGCCTGCCAGGCCATCGCCCCGCCGCAGGCGGACTAGGGCCGCTGCGGTCGAGACGGAAGCGGCAGCCATGAAACTCGTGTCCTACCTTTCTCCCCAGGGCGCCGGCTTCGGCGTCGTGCGCGCCGATCGCTCCGTGGTCGATGTCTCGCGTCGTCTGGGGCCGGCGTGTTCCACGCTCAAGGATGCCCTCGCGCAAGCGCGTCTTCCGGAGATCGCGCAATGGGCCGACACGGCGATGCCCGACTACGCGCTGTCGCAACTCACGCCGATGCCCGTCATCGGGCGGCCCGGCAAGATCGTCTGCGTCGGTCTGAACTATCTCGCGCATCGCCTCGAGGGACCGCATTCGCCGGAAGCGAAGGCTCCGGCCATCTTCCTGCGGCTGCCCGAGTCGCAGGTGGGGCATGACGGCAACATGGTCTGCCCACTGGAATCCGACGCCTTCGATTTCGAAGCCGAGGTGGCCGTGGTCATCGGCCGGCGCGGACGTCGCATCGCCGTGGAGGATGCCGCTGCGCACGTGGCCGGTCTCTCGGCCTACAACGACGGATCGGTGCGCGATTGGCAGAGCGCTGCCGGTCAATGGGCGCCCGGCAAGAACTTCCCGTCCACCGGCGCCTTCGGGCCATGGCTGGTGACCACGGACGAGTTGCCGCTGGAGCGGCCGCTGTCCCTGGTGTGCCGCGTCAACGGGCGGGAGATGCAACGCAGCAGCACCGACCTGATGATTTTTCCGATCGGGCAACTCATCGCGCACATCTCCACCTTTTGCACCCTGGAGCCGGGCGACGTGATCGTGACCGGCACGCCCGGTGGTGTCGGCATGCGCCGTTCGCCGCCGGTATGGCTGCGCGACGGCGACAGCGTGGAAGTGGAGGTCGAGGGCGTCGGCGTGTTGCGCAACACCGTGCGAAAGGAGCGCCTTCCGAATTGAAGCGTCTGGCGTCTTTCTCCCCCAGTGAACTCCATATGACCGACAACAACCCACCCGACCTGAAAACGCTGGAAGTCCTGGTCCGCACCACGGCACTCGATGCCGCGGACTGGATCGACTTCCCCGCCTATGGCTTTCGCCAGTACTTCCTGTGGAAGAACACGCTGACCGGCGCCAGCATTGCCTTGCTCGAATACCGCAAGGGCGGGTGCATTCCGACGAAACACACCCACGCGTCCAACCAGTTCATGTACTGCCTGGAGGGCGACTACGAATACACGGACACGGGCCTGCGCCTGACCGCCGGCTCGTTCTACATGAACCCGAAGGGCCACCCGCACGGCCCCACCCTCGCGCACGAGCGCAGCCTGCTCCTCGAGATCTATGACGGTCCGCACTACCACGAGAAGCCCGTGTTCCACACCGACGAGACCATCGGCGGCTTCCTGAGCAAGGGTTGAGCCCATGCCACAAGATTTCGTTGCTTCGGCATCGACGGCAGCGCACACCGATGCCGCCGTCAAGGTGTCCGTGCGTGGTGTGACCAAGCGCTTCGGCGCCACGCTCGCCGCCGACCATATCCATCTCGACATCCGCGATGGCGAGTTCCTGACACTGCTGGGCGCCAGCGGCTGCGGCAAGACGACGCTCATGCGCATGATCGCCGGCTTCGAGCGGCCCGACGGCGGCCGCATCCATATCGACGGGCGCGACGTGACCGACCTGCCGCCGCGCGCAAGGCACCTGGGCATGGTGTTCCAGCAGTACTCGCTCTTTCCGCATATGACGGTCGCCGAGAACATCGCGTACGGCCTGAAGGCGCAGCGCATCGATGCGCATCGGATGGCGCAGCGGGTCCAGGAGATGCTCGAACTGGTGCAGCTGCCCCAGGTGAGCGAGCGCCGACCCGGGCAGCTCTCCGGCGGCCAGCAGCAACGCGTGGCACTTGCGCGGGCGCTGGCCACGCGTCCGTCGGTGCTGATGCTCGACGAGCCGCTGGGGGCGCTGGACCTCAAGCTGCGCCGGCAGCTGCAGACGGAGCTCAAGCGCATCCACCGCGAAACCCGCACCACCTTCCTGTTCGTCACGCACGACCAGGAGGAAGCGCTTCATCTCTCGGACCGCATCGCCGTCATGCGCGGTGGGCAGATCGAGCAGCTGGCGGATCCCGCCACCCTCTACACGCATCCGGTCAGCGAATTCGTGGCCGATTTCATCGGTGACATCAGCTTTCTGGCGGGGCGCCACGAGCCATCGACGCGGACCTTCCATCTCGGCGATTCGCTGAGCGTGCCGGTGCACCTCGCGCGGCCCGCGGGGCCGGCGCGTCTCGCGGTGCGCCCGGAGCAGGTGCGACTGAGCGAACGCGCCGGTGCGCTGCGGGCGACGGTCCGCGAAGTGGTCCCCGAAACCGGCAGCACGCTGCTGCATCTGGAACTCGGCGACCGGCAGCCGTTGCTGGCGCGGGTGCTCGGCCTGCCGCAGGGGCGGTCGCTTCTCGGGCAGCAGGTGCGCGTGACGCTCGACGATTGCAGCCTGGCCTTCGACGCGCCATGAAGCGAGCCGCAATCCCTCGCCAATGGCGCGTGGTGGCGGCCCTGGCGCCCGCGCTGCTCATGCTGGTGCTGCTGCTCGTCCTGCCGCTGGTGGACATGACCGCCATCAGTTTCCGCCTCGAGAGTTTCGGCCAGCTCCTGCCGGGCTTCACCGCGCAGAACTATCGGTCCTTGCTGGGCGATCCGGACAATCTGGCGCTGCTGGCCAAGACCCTCGGCATCGCCGCAGGGGTGACGCTGCTATGCGCGATCCTGGCCTTTCCGCTCGCGGCCGCGGTCGCCTCGGCCCCCGAACGCTGGCGTGGGTTGCTGTACTTCGTGGTGGCCGCGCCGCTGCTGGTCAACACCGTCGTGCGCAGCTATGGCTGGCTGCTGATCCTGGGACGGCAGGGCCTGGCCAACTCGCTGCTCATGTGGACCGGCCTGATCCGGGAGCCGCTCTCGCTCAGCGGAAACATGTGGGGCGTGGTCATCGGCGGCACGCAGGTGTTCCTGCCCTTCATGGTCCTGTCGCTGACCACGTCGCTGCAGGCCATCGACCGGCGGTTGCGCGAATCCGCAGACATCCTCGGGGCCGGCCCCGCCCGCTCCTTCGCCACCGTGACCCTGCCGCTGTCGACGCCCGGTCTCATCGCCGGATCGGTGCTGGTGTTCAGCATGATGCTGGGCGCCTTCGTGACGCCCCTCATGCTCGGCGGCAGCGCCGTCAAGTACGTGTCGGTACAGGTCTACACCGATGCGCTGGTGCTGTTCAACCTGCCGCGCGCCACGGCGCTCTCGCTGATCCTCACCGTCGTCGTGCTGGCGGCCTACGCCGTGCACAAGCGCGCCATCCGCCGGGTCGAGGAGGCCCTTTCCTGATGACGAAGGTCTCGACCGAAGCCCTGTGGCGCCTGGCCGCCCGGCTCTGTGCCGGCGTGGTGGCCCTGTTCCTGATGCTGCCGCTCCTCGTCGTGGTGCTGTTCAGCTTCAGCGAGCGCTCTTACTTCAGCTTTCCGCCCACGGGCTTCTCGCTCAAGTGGTACGGCGCGGCCTGGCAGTCGGGCCTGTTCCTCGCACCGGCGGCGCGCAGCCTGGCGCTGGCCGTGCTGGCCACGGCGCTCGCCGCCGCGTTCGCCCTGCCCGCCGCGCTGGGCGTGCGGCGCATGCGTCCGGGCGTGCTGCGCGGCGTGATCGAATTCGCCTGCCTGTCGCCCCTGATCGTGCCCGCGCTGATCATCGGCATCGCGTTGCTGTATTCGCTCACGCGCCTGCGCCTGATCGACACCTTCACCGGCCTGCTGGCCTCGCACCTGCTGCTGGTCTTCCCCTTCATGTTCCGGGCCCTGCTCACCAGCGCCGTCGCATTGCGGCCGTCGCTGCTGGAGGCCTCCGAGGTCCTCGGTGCCAGCCCCGCCACCACGCTGCGCCGGGTCGTGCTGCCCGCGCTCGTGCCCGGGCTGGTGGCCGGCGGCATCTTCTCGGTGATCGTCTCGCTCGACCAGTTCACGGTCAGCCTGTTCGTGACCCAGTCCGAGCAGGTCGTGCTGCCGGTGGCGCTCTACAAGTATCTGTTCGACGTCAACGATCCCGTGGCGGCCGCCGTGTCCACCGTGCTGGTGGTCTTCGGCCTGCTGGCGGCGGTCGTCATCGACCGCCTGGGCTGGTTGCGACACCTGGCCGGTAGCGGCGCCTGACATCCCTCGACCACCCCCTTGCCAACCCCGGAGCCACCATGCCTCAATCGCTCGACCGACGCCGATTCCTCGGCGCTGCCATGTCCCTGCCCGCCGCGGGCCTCCTCTCGACGCTGCCCGACCTGGCCCTCGCACAGACGGCGGCGTTGAGCATCGGCTGGTACCCGGGCCTGCTGGGCGGCAACTTCCGCCGCAGCTTCCTCGACACCTTTGCCGGCGGGAAGGAGGCACGGGTCATCGAGTCCTTCGACAATGCCCGCTTCACGCAGATGCAGGCCAACCGCGCACAGCCGAGCTTGCACGTGGGCGTGTTCACCGACGTGCTGCTGCCGCTGATCGCCAAGTCCGGCCTGGTGTCGGAGATGGACCCGCGCCGGATCCCCAACATGGCACAGATGGACGAGCGGGTCCGCCTGCCCGTGGGTCACTTCGCCATGCCGGTGACCTATGGCACCTGGGGCATCGCCTACAACGCGAAGAAGCTCGGCAAGCCCATCATGGGGTGGGCCGACCTGCTGCGCGACGATCTCAAGGGCCGGGTCTCGGCCCCCAACATCACCTACAACTCGTCCGTCTACACGCTCGATGCGCTCGCGGCGCTCAAAGGCGGCAGCATCCGCTCGCCGGAGGCCGGCCTGGAGGGCATGTACCAGGTCCGCACGCGCGGCCCCGGCCTCTGGGACCAGGAAAGCATCGCGGTGGGATGGCTCAAAAGCGGCGAGATCTGGGCCACGCCCTACTTCAGCGGCAACGTGCTAGCCATGATGCGCGACCCGGACCTGGCGGACCTGCGCTTCTGCGTGCCCAGCGAAGGCGGCTATGCGTTGCCCATGAGCGTGGTGCGGGTCGTCAATCCGAGCGCGGGGGAGCAGCCGGAGCGGTTCATCGACCACATGCTGGGCGTCGAGGCGCAGGAGGCCTGGGCTCGGATCGGCAACGCCAGGCCGGTCAACAAGAATGCCAAGGTCCCGGCCGAGGTCGCCGCCTCCGTGCCGACCGCGGACAAGCTGCGCAACGTGGACTGGGGCTTTTTCGCCGAGCGTCGTTCGGCGATCGTCGACCAGTGGAACAAGGTGGTGAATCGATGAGCACCGCCAGGCGGCAACTGCTGGCGCTGGGCGCCCTCCTTCCGCTGGCCGCCACCCTGCGGGCACAGGCCAGGCCCGAACAGCTTCGGATGCTGGTGCCCTACGCGCCCGGCGGCGCGGCCGACACATTGGCGCGCGCCCTGGCCGAGCGGCTCGGTGCCGCCGACGGCGGCGTGCCGGTCCTGGTGGACAACCGTCCCGGCGGCGGTACCGTCATCGCCAGCCAGGCCGCGGTCACGGCGCCGGCGGATGGAAGGACCCTGTTGCTGGTGGGCGCCAGCTTCCTGGTCCAGCCGCACCTGCTGATCAAGCCGCCCTACGATGCACGCAGGGATTTCGAGCCGGTGCTGCTCTGCGCGTCCAATCCGCATCTGCTGGCGGTGCATCCCAGTGTGCCGGCCGCCAACCTGCGCGAATTCATCGCCTGGGCCAAGGCCCATGCCGACAAGGCCGCCTATGCGTCCTTCGGCCGTGGCTCCTCGGGGCATCTGGGTTTCGAGCTGCTGAAGAAGCAGGCCGGCTTCGACATGCTCCACGTGCCCTACAAAGGGGGCGCGCCGGCGCTGCAGGCGCTGCTGAGCGGTGACGTGTCCGCCATGCTCACCGATCTGCCGCAAGCCTTGCCCTTCGTCCGCAGCGGCAAGCTCAAGGCCATCGCGGTGGGCTCCGCGCAACGCGACGCATCGTTGCCGGAGGTACGGACCGTGTCCGAGTCGGGCGTGGCCGGCTTCGTCTCGGAGTCGTGGTTCGGATTCGTCGTGCGCAAGGGGACGCCGAAAGGACGTCTTGACCCGCTCCACGCGGCGCTGGCCGCTGCCTTGGACGCGCCGGCGGTGAAGGCGGGCATGGACGCCATCGGGCTTCGCCGGATGGGCGGGACGGCCGAGCGGTTCGCAGCGTACCTGGAGCGCGAGGCGTCTCGCCTCGTCGAGGCGCTGCGCTTTGCCCGGGTCGAGCCCGAGTAGGGGCCGCGTTCAGCGGCCTGTGCCCACGGCTCAGACGCCGGCCGCGTGCGCCTGCTCGTCCGCGTGGTAGCTCGAGCGCACCATCGCGCCCACGGCGGCGTGGCTGAAGCCCATCTTGTAGGCCTCTTCCTCGAACATCTTGAAGGTGTCGGGGTGCACGTAGCGGCGCACCGGCAGGTGCGAGTTCGAGGGCGACAGGTACTGGCCGATGGTCAGCATGTCGATGTCGTGCGCGCGCATGTCGCGCATGACCTGCAGAATCTCTTCGTCGGTCTCGCCCAGGCCGACCATGATGCCGCTCTTGGTCGGCACGTTGGGGTGCAGCGCCTTGAACTTCTTCAGCAGGTTCAGGCTGAACTGGTAGTCGCTGCCGGGGCGCGCTTCCTTGTAGAGGCGCGGCGCGGTTTCGAGGTTGTGGTTCATCACGTCCGGCGGCGCGGCCTTGAGGATCTCGAGCGCGCGGTCGTCGCGGCCGCGGAAGTCGGGCACGAGAATTTCGATCTGCGTCATCGGCGAGAGCTCGCGGATGTTCCGGATGCACTCGACGAAGTGGCCGCTGCCGCCGTCGCGCAGGTCGTCGCGGTCCACGCTGGTGATCACCACGTACTTGAGGCGCAGCTTGGCGATGGTACGTGCCAGGTTCAGCGGCTCGTCCTTGTCGAGCGGGTCGGGGCGGCCGTGGCCCACGTCGCAGAAGGGGCAGCGCCGCGTGCACTTGTCGCCCATGATCATGAAGGTCGCCGTGCCCTTGCCGAAGCATTCGCCGATGTTCGGGCAGGAGGCTTCCTCGCACACCGTGTGCAGGTTGTTCTCGCGCAGGATCTGCTTGATCTCGTAGAAGCGCGTGGTCGGCGAGCCGGCCTTGACGCGGATCCATTCGGGCTTCTTGAGCACCTCGCCCTGGATCACCTTGACCGGGATGCGCGACAGCTTGGCCGCGGCCTTCTGCTTGGCCAGGGGGTTGTAGGTTTCGGCGCTCTGGGCGTCGCGAACGACTTCGGTGGTGCTCATGGCGAGATCAGGGAGCCAGGCCGGTGGCGAGCTTCTGGCTCAGCACGTGCGCGGCTTCTTCCCAGGTGGTGTGGACACCGATTGTAGAAAGATCGACGGTGCGCAGTCCGGCATAGCCGCAAGGGTTGATGCGCGAGAAGGGTTCCAGGTCCATCGCCACGTTGAAGGACACGCCGTGGTAGGTGCCGTGGCGCGCGACCTTGATGCCGAGCGCGGCGATCTTGCCCAGGCCGCGGAAGGGGTCGCTGGCGGGGAAGGGGCCGGTCAATGCGGCATGCGAGAACGGGTCGTCGAGCCGCACGTAGATCCCGGGCGAGCCGGGCACGCGGTGGCCGGTCACGCCGAAGTGGGCCAGCGTGCGCAGCACCGATTCCTCGATGCGGTAGACGTACTCCTTGACGAAGTAGCCGGCGCGCCGCAGGTCGATCAGCGGATAGGCCACCACCTGGCCCGGGCCGTGGTAGGTGACCTGGCCGCCGCGGTCGGTCTGCACCACCGGGATGTCGCCGGGGTTCAGCAGATGGTCGGCCTTGCCGGCCAGGCCCTGGGTGTAGACGCCCGGGTGCTCGCAGACCCACAGCGCGTCGGGCGTGTCGGCGTCGCGCTCGGCGGCGAAGGCGCGCATCGCCTCGTAGCTCCGGAGGTAGTCGACGGGGCCCAGCAGCGTGACCGCCAGCGGCGGGCGCGCGAGCGCCTCGAGGCTCACAGCACCACCTTGACCATCGGGTGCGTGGACAGGGTGCGGTAGATCTCGTCGAGCTGCTCGCGGCTGGTCGCCGTCACGTTGAGCGTCACGCCCAGGTAGTTGCCGGCCTTGCTGGTGCGCAGCTCGATGGTGCTGGCGTCGAAGCTGGGATCGAAGCGCTCGGCCACCTGCGTGAGCGCGTGCACGAAGCCGTCCACCTTGGGGCCCATCACCTTGATGGGGAAGATCGAGGGGTACTCGATCAGCGACTCCGTCGGGGCGGCGGAAGGGGTGGTCGTCGGGGCGGCGGCAGAGGGCGGCGGGGTCGTCATGGAGGGAAGGCGAGTATGTCAAGCACGTGAAGTTCCCCGCTGACCTGCTTGGTCATGGCGGAACGGGAGGGGTTTTTACTTATAATCAATGGCTTTGTAAAATTCAGCAGCCTTCGGTGACTGGCGGTGCACATTCCAATGACGACAAGCACTCCTGAATCCGAGATGGATGCCGAAGACTCCGATTTCAAGCCGCTCACCGCCGAACAGGCGCAGCAGCTGCGAGAAGCCAATCCCGAACCTTCGCCCTGGTGGGTGATCGTGGCCCAGGTGGTCGCAGGATTGGTCGTGGCGGGCATCGGCTGGGGTTGGACGGGTCGGCCGGAGGTCGGCATGTCCGCACTTTACGGGGCATTGGCAGTGGCCATCCCGGCGGCGTTGTTTGTCCGGGGTGTCTTCGCGGGTACGAGGAGGGGTGCATCACAGGATGCGCCGGCATCGGCCGCGATGCTGAGATTTTTTGTCTGGGAGCTGATCAAGCTGGCGCTGACCATTGCCTTTCTGGCGGCGGCGCCCTGGGTGATCGGCAACCTGAGCTGGCTGGCGATGCTCCTGGGCGTCGTGGCGGCATTGAAGATGTACTGGGTGGCCCTTGTGGTGCGGCCCAGATTGTTGAACCGGATTGATTCTTTAAAGAGACGCTGAAAGATGGCCGCAGAAGGACACGCACCGACCGCGAGTGAATACATCGTTCACCATTTGCAGCATTGGCAGGTGAACTGGAATCTCGAACCGGTCACGCAAAAGGCGATCGTTGACTTCAACGTCATCAACCTCGACTCGGTGCTCTACGCACTGGTGATCGGCGCCATCGGCTGCTTCGTGCTGTGGCTCGCCGCGCGCAAGGCGACCGCCGGCGTGCCCGGCCGCTTCCAGGCGGCCGTCGAGATCCTGGTCGAGATGGTCGACAGCCAGGCCAAGGCCAACGTGCGCAACGCGCAGAGCCGCAAGTTCATCGCGCCGCTGGCGCTGACCGTGTTCGTCTGGATCTTCCTGCTGAACGCCATGGACATGCTGCCGGTCGACCTGCTGCCGGCGCTGTGGGCCAAGTTCCACGAAGCCTCGGGCGGCGATCCGCACCATGCGTTCATGCGCGTTGTGCCGACCGCCGACCTCTCGACCACGCTGGGTCTGTCGACCTCCGTGCTGCTGCTGTGCCTGTTCTACAGCATCAAGGTCAAGGGCCTGGGCGGCTGGGGCCACGAGCTGATCACGGCACCCTTCGGCGCGCACCCCGTGCTGTGGCCCATCAACCTGCTGATGCAGGTCATCGAATACCTCGCCAAGACCGTCTCCCACGGCATGCGGCTGTTCGGCAACATGTATGCCGGCGAACTCGTCTTCATGCTGATCGCACTCATGGGTGGTGCGATGGCAGCTTCGTTCTCGGGAGTGCTGTTGCCTATCGGGCACATCATTGCCGGAACCGTCTGGGCGATCTTCCACATCCTGGTGATCACGCTGCAGGCATTCATTTTCATGATGCTCACACTCATCTACTTGGGTCAGGCGCATGAGGGCCACTAGGCCTGGTTACCGCTTCGCTTTCCGTTTTTCTTTTCGCTTTCAATCTGTAATCTAAGGAGTCATCATGGCAAACATTCTCGGTCTCGTCGCTCTGGCATGTGGTTTGATCGTCGGTCTCGGCGCGATCGGTGCTTCCATCGGTATCGCACTGATGGGCGGCAAGTTCCTCGAATCGTCGGCACGTCAACCCGAGCTCATGAACGACCTGCAAACCAAGATGTTCATCTTGGCCGGTCTGATCGACGCTGCCTTCCTGATCGGTGTGGCCATCGCCCTGCTGTTCGCCTTCGCCAACCCGTTTGCCGCGACCTTCCTGGCCAACCTGCCCAAGTAAGTCCCGTTCAACGCCACTCTAGAAAGGTGTTGCCGTGAGTATCAACGCGACCCTGTTCGTTCAGGCCATCGTCTTCCTGCTGCTGGTGCTGTTCACGATGAAGTTCGTGTGGCCGCCCATCGCGAAGGCGCTGGATGACCGTGCACAAAAGATCGCCGCGGGCCTGGCGGCCGCCGAGAAGGCCAAGGCGGAACTCGCTTCGGCCAACCAGCGCGTCGAGCAGGAACTGGTGAAGTCTCGTCACGAGACGACCAACCTGCTGGCCGACGCTGAGCGCCGCGCCCAGCAAATCGTCGAAGAGGCCAAGGGCCGTGCCACCGTGGAGGCCAACAAGATCGTGGCCGCCGCGCAGGCCGAAGCCGAACAGCAATCGGTGCGTGCCCGTGAGGCCTTGCGCGAGCAAGTCGCCGCGCTGGCCGTCAAGGGTGCCGAGCAGATTCTCCGCAAGGAAGTCAATGCCGGCGTCCACGCCGACCTGCTCGACCGCCTGAAGACCGAGCTCTGAGGACGCCATGGCCGAACTCGCCACCATCGCCCGTCCGTATGCCGAAGCGCTGTTCAAGGCCTCGGCAGGTGACCTCGCAGGCACGGCCGGCTGGATCGACCAGCTCGCCGCCGTCGCCGGCAATCCGCAACTGCTGCAGTTCGCCGCCGACCCGAAGGTCGCGCCCGAACAGGTGTTCGACCTGGTGTCCGGCTTCGTGTCGCAAGGCTTGCCGGAGAACGGCAAGAACTTCCTGCGCACGGTGATCGACAACGGTCGACTCGCCGCATTGCCCGAGGTCGCTGTCCAGTTCCGTCTGCTGAAGAACGCCCAGAGCGGCGCTTCGGACGCCGTGATCTACAGCGCCTTCCCCATCGACGAAGCCGGTCTGCGCACCGTGGCGGAGTCGCTGGAGCGCCGCTTCGGCCGCAAGCTGAACACGCGCGTCGAACTGGATCCGTCGCTGATCGGCGGCATCCGCGCCGTGGTGGGCGATGAAGTCCTCGACACGTCCGTCAAGGCGCGTCTCGAGCAAATGAAAGCAGCGCTCACCGCTTGATGCGGCGAGGCGGTTGGCCCCATTTATTGAAAGAAGGAAAGAGTCATGCAACTCAATCCCGCAGAAATTTCCGAACTGATCAAGAGCCGTATCGAGGGTCTTGGTGTCAGCGCTGACATTCGCAACCAGGGCACCGTGGTGTCGGTGACCGACGGCATCGTGCGCGTGCACGGCCTGTCGGACGCGATGCAAGGCGAAATGCTGGAGTTCACCGCCACCGCCGACGGCACGCCGTCGTACGGCCTGGCACTGAACCTCGAGCGCGACTCGGTCGGCGCCGTGATTCTGGGCGAGTACGAGCACATCTCCGAAGGCGACACCGTGAAGTGCACGGGCCGCATCCTGGAAGTGCCGGTCGGCCCCGAGCTCATCGGCCGCGTGGTGAACGCACTGGGCCAGCCGATCGACGGCAAGGGTCCCATCAACGCCAAGCTCACCGACGTGATCGAAAAGGTCGCACCGGGCGTGATCGCACGGAAGTCCGTCGACCAGCCCCTGCAGACCGGCCTGAAGTCGATCGACTCCATGGTGCCGATCGGCCGCGGCCAGCGCGAGCTGATCATCGGCGACCGCCAGACCGGCAAGACCGCCGTGGCGATCGACGCGATCATCAACCAGAAGGGCCAGGGCGTGACCTGCGTCTACGTCGCGATCGGCCAGAAGGCTTCGTCGATCAAGAACGTGGTGCGCGCACTGGAACAAGCCGGCGCGATGGAATACACCATCGTGGTGGCGGCTTCGGCCTCCGAATCGGCGGCCATGCAGTACGTGTCGGCCTACTCGGGCTGCACCATGGGCGAGTACTTCCGCGACCGCGGCGAAGACGCCCTGATCGTGTACGACGACCTGTCCAAGCAGGCCGTGGCCTACCGCCAGGTCTCGCTGCTGCTGCGCCGCCCGCCAGGCCGCGAAGCCTACCCCGGCGACGTGTTCTATCTCCACTCGCGTCTGCTCGAGCGCGCCGCTCGCGTGAACGCCGACTACGTCGAAGCCTTCACCAAGGGTGAAGTCAAGGGCAAGACCGGTTCGCTGACCGCACTGCCGATCATCGAAACGCAAGCCGGCGACGTGTCCGCCTTCGTTCCGACCAACGTGATCTCGATCACCGACGGCCAGATCTTCCTGGAAACCTCGCTGTTCAACGCCGGCATCCGCCCCGCCATCAACGCCGGTATCTCGGTGTCGCGCGTGGGTTCGTCGGCCCAGACGAAGATCATCAAGAGCCTGTCCGGCGGTATCCGTACCGACCTGGCCCAGTACCGTGAACTGGCTGCGTTCGCGCAGTTCGCTTCCGACCTGGACGAAGCCACCCGCAAGCAGCTCGACCGCGGTGCCCGCGTGACCGAACTGCTCAAGCAGGCCCAGTACAGCCCGCTGCCCATCTCGCTGATGGGTGCCACGCTGTTCGCGGTGAACAAGGGCTTCATGGACGATCTGGACATCAAGAAGGTTCTGCCCTTCGAGCATGGCCTGCATCAGTTCCTGAAGACCAGCCACGCTGCGCTGCTCGACAAGGTCGAGAAGGCCAAGGCGCTCGACAAGGACGCCGAGGCTGAACTGACCGCTGCCATCACGACGTTCAAGAAGTCGTTCGCCTGATGGCGCTCGACACCAAGGCTTAAGGAGCATCTATGGCAGCCGGTAAGGAAATCCGCGGCAAGATCAAATCGGTGGAGAACACCAAGAAGATCACCAAGGCCATGGAAATGGTCTCGGTGTCCAAGATGCGCAAGGCGCAGGAGCGCATGCGCGCCGCGCGCCCGTACAGCGAGAAGATCCGCACCATCGCGGCGAACCTGGGTCAGGCGAACCCCGAGTACGTGCACCCGTTCATGAAGACGAACGACGCGAAGGCGATCGGCTTCATCGTGGTGACCAGCGACAAGGGCCTGTGCGGCGGGTTGAACACCAACCTGCTGCGCGCGGTCACGGCGCGCCTGCGCGAAGCGCAGTCCGCCGGCCAGGCCATCGAGACGGTGGCGATCGGCGGACGCGGTCTGGGTTTTCTCAACCGCATCGGCGCCCGCGTGGTCGCGCATGTCACCCACCTGGGCGACACGCCGCACCTCGACAAGCTGATCGGCCCGGTCAAGACCCTGCTCGACGCCTACGCGGAAGGCAAGCTCTCGGCGGTGTATCTCTGCTACACGAAGTTCATCAACACGATCAAGCAGGAACCGGTGGTGGAGCAGCTGCTCCCGCTGGCCGCTGAATCGCTGAAGGTCGAGCCGGGTCAGCATTCGTGGGACTACATCTACGAGCCGAACGCGGAAAGCGTGATCGACGAACTTCTGGTGCGCTATGTGGAGTCGCTGGCCTACCAGGCCGTGGCCGAGAACATGGCGTCCGAGCACTCGGCGCGCATGGTGGCCATGAAGGCCGCGACCGACAACGCAGGCAACGTGATCGCCGAACTCAAGCTGGTCTACAACAAGACCCGCCAGGCCGGCATCACCAAAGAGCTGTCGGAAATCGTGTCGGGCGCTGCGGCGGCCGCCGGCGTCTGAGGCTTCCTCGACGTCACCCAGATTCAAAAATTAATTGGAGCAGATGATGGCTCAAGCCAATGCAGTGCAAGGCAAGATCGTTCAATGTATCGGTGCCGTGGTCGACGTGGAATTCCCGCGCAACCAGATGCCGAAGATCTATGACGCCCTGAAGATGGAAGGTTCGGCGCTGACGCTGGAAGTCCAGCAACAGCTCGGCGACGGCGTGGTGCGTACCATTGCCCTCGGTTCGTCCGACGGCCTGCGTCGCGGCCTGATCGTCACGAACACGCAAGCCCCGATCACCGTGCCCGTGGGCAAGGCCACGCTGGGCCGGATCATGGACGTGCTGGGCGCGCCCATCGACGAACGCGGCCCGGTCGGCCAGGAAGTCACGGCTTCCATCCACCGCAAGGCCCCCGCGTACGACGAACTGTCGCCCTCGCAGGACCTGCTGGAAACCGGCATCAAGGTGATCGACCTGGTGTGCCCGTTCGCCAAGGGCGGCAAGGTGGGTCTGTTCGGTGGCGCCGGCGTGGGCAAGACCGTGAACATGATGGAACTCATCAACAACATCGCCAAGGCTCACTCGGGTCTGTCGGTGTTCGCCGGTGTGGGCGAACGGACCCGCGAAGGCAACGACTTCTATCACGAGATGGCCGACTCCGGCGTCGTGAACCTCGAGAAGCTCGAGGACTCGAAGGTGGCCATGGTCTACGGCCAGATGAACGAACCCCCGGGCAACCGTCTGCGCGTGGCGCTGACCGGCCTGACCATCGCCGAGTCCTTCCGCGACGAAGGCCGTGACGTGCTGTTCTTCGTGGACAACATCTACCGCTACACGCTGGCCGGTACCGAAGTGTCGGCTCTGCTGGGCCGCATGCCTTCCGCCGTGGGCTACCAGCCCACGCTGGCCGAGGAAATGGGCCGCCTGCAAGAGCGGATCACCTCGACCAAGGTCGGCTCGATCACCTCGATCCAGGCCGTGTATGTCCCTGCGGATGACTTGACCGACCCGTCGCCCGCCACCACCTTCGCCCACTTGGACTCGACCGTGGTGCTGTCGCGTGACATCGCTTCGCTGGGCATCTACCCCGCCGTGGACCCGCTGGACTCGACCTCGCGCCAGCTCGACCCGAACGTGGTCGGTGAAGAGCACTACAACGTGGCCCGCGCCGTGCAAGGCACGCTGCAGCGCTACAAGGAACTGCGCGACATCATCGCGATCCTGGGCATGGACGAACTGGCTCCGGACGACAAGCTGGCCGTGGCCCGCGCCCGGAAGATCCAGCGTTTCCTGTCGCAGCCCTTCCACGTGGCCGAAGTGTTCACCGGCTCGCCGGGCAAGTACGTTCCGCTGTCGGAAACCATCCGTGGTTTCAAGATGATCGTGAACGGCGAGGCCGATCACCTGCCGGAACAGGCTTTCTACATGGTCGGCACGATCGACGAAGCCTTCGAAAAGGCGAAGAAGATGGCCTGAGGCTTCGCAGCCGACCGCCGGGCTTCGTGGCCGCGCTCACCGTACTCCGGTACGGTTTCGCGCGGCGCCACTCCCGACGGCCGACTGCCTGCTTTGCTCCACTTCTTCAACCTAAGGAAATCAGATGGCCAACACCATTCACGTCGACGTGGTCAGCGCGGAAGAGTCGATCTTCTCGGGCGAAGCACGCTTCGTCGCGCTGCCCGGTGAAGCCGGCGAACTCGGCATCTACCCGCGCCACACGCCCCTGATCACGCGCATCCGCCCGGGCGCCGTGCGCATCGAGACGGCCGATGGCAACGAGGAATTCGTCTTCGTGGCCGGCGGCATCCTGGAAGTGCAACCGAACAGCGTCACCGTGCTGTCCGACACCGCGATCCGCGGCAAGGACCTCGACGACGAGAAGGCCAACGCCGCCAAGGCCGCCGCCGAGGAAGCGCTGAAGAATGCCAAGAGCGACATCGACATCGCGATGGCGCAGTCGGAACTGGCCGTGATGGCCGCGCAGATCGCTGCGCTGCGCAAGTACCGCCAGAAGAAGTAAGGCGCCCTCCGGGTCGCACGACGCCAAAGCCGCCTTCGGGCGGCTTTTTCTTTGCCTGCTCATCTTCGACCTGAATATGTCCTAAGTTGGACCTTGTCCGGCTGAAGCCACCCCACTAGTATTCGCCATCTTCTGGCCACCGATGCCGGAAGCGACAAGATGGAGACAAAAGACTTGGAACGCTGGAGCGGGCTCACGGCCGATGAGATGCAGGTGCTGGAGACGACCTTCTGGTCGTCCGGCGGCTCGCGCCATGGCGTGGCCGAACGGCTGGGTTTTTCCAAGAGCAAGGCCAACGGCCTGATCGCCGGGCTGGTCGAGCAGGGCCTCCTGGCCGAGGCCGGCCTGCAGCGCTCCTCGGGCGGCCGCCGCGCCGAAAACCTCCAGCTCAACGGCGCGCTCGGCGTGCTGATCGGCATCGACATCGGCGCGACGAGCCTCGACATCGCGGTGCTGGGCCCCGACCTGCAGCCGCTGGCGCAGCACACCGAGGCGACCGACGTGCGCCAGGGCCCGGGCGTGGTGCTGGCGCGTGTGCGCGTGCTGATGCGCGAGCTGCTGGCGCGCAGCGGCCACACCGCGAAGCAGGTGTTGGGCATCGGCATCGGCGTGCCCGGGCCGGTCAACTTCCAGATCGGTCAGCTGGTGAACCCGCCGCTGATGCCGGCCTGGGACGGCTTCTCGATCCGCGATGCGCTGCGCGAGGACTACGCGGCGCCGGTCTTCGTCGACAACGACGTCAACCTGATGGCGCTGGGCGAGCTCTGGCGCCTCAAGCGCTCGCTGCAGAACTTCCTGGTGATCAAGGTCGGCACTGGCATCGGCTGCGGCATCGTGGTGCACGGCGAGGTCTACCGCGGCGCGGCCGGCTCGGCCGGCGACGTGGGCCACATCTGCGTCGACCAGGAAGGCCCGCGCTGCCATTGCGGCAACGTGGGCTGCGTCGAGGTGATGGCCGCGGGCCCGGCGATCACGCGCATGGCGGTTCAGGCCGCCGAGGCCGGCGAGAGCGAGCTGCTGGCCGAGCGCCTGCGCGCCCAGGGCCGGCTCGACGCCGTCGACGTGGGCCTGGCCGGCCGGGCCGGCGACGCCGCGGCCAACGGCATCATCCAGCGCGCGGGCAACCTGCTGGGCCAGATGCTCGCGTCGGTGGTCAATTTCTTCAACCCGTCGCACGTGTTCATCGGCGGCGGCATCACGCACATCGGCCCGCTGTTCCTCGCGGCCGTGCGCCAGAGCGTCTACCAGCGCTCGCTGGCGCTGTCGACGCGGCATCTGGAGATCCAGTACACGCCGCTGGGCCCGCAGGCCGGGTTGATCGGCGCGGGCGCGCTCGCGATGCAGGAAACACTGAAGGTCAGGGGGATCGCACCATGAGCGTTGAAAGCACGGGCAAGGCCGGCGTGGCCGTCGCCTTCGACCAGATCGTCAAGGCCTTCGGCCCGGTGCAGGTGCTGCACGGCGTGAGCTTCGCGCTCGAGCCCGGCCGCGTCTACGGCCTGCTGGGCGAGAACGGGGCGGGCAAGTCGACGCTGATGAAGATCCTCGCGGGCTACGAGCAGCCCACGGGCGGTGTGCTGCACATCAACGGCCAGCCGCAGCAGTTCGCGAGTTCGCGCGATGCCGAGGCGCTGGGCATCGTGCTGATCCACCAGGAGTTCAATCTCGCCGAAGACCTGAGCGTCGCGCAAAACATCTTCCTGGGCCATGAAAAAAAAATGTCGCCCCTTGGCCGCCTTTTCAAGGCGGCCGTCCCCCGAGGGGAGCAAGGAAGCTTGGGGCGGCCCGGCGCTTCCTTGAAAGGCTGGCTGCTCGACGACGCGTCGATGGAGCGCGACGCCGCCGCCGCGCTCGCCGCTGTCGGCCTGCAGGTCGATCCGCGCACCAAGGTGCGCCGCCTGATCGTGGCCGAGAAGCAGCTGGTCGAGATCGCCAAGGCCATCGCGCGCCGCGCGCGGCTGCTGATCATGGACGAGCCCACCGCCACGCTCACGCCCGGCGAGACCGAGCGCCTGTTCAAGCTGATCGCGCAGCTGCGCGCCGATGGCGTGACCATCGTCTACATCTCACACAAGCTCGACGAGGTGGAGCAGGTGACCGACGACGTGATCGTGATGCGTGACGGCCGCTTCGTCACGCGCTCGCTCACGGCCGAGGTCACGCGCCACCAGATGGCCAACCTGATGGTGGGCCGCGAGCTGGCCGACCTCTACCCGCCGCGCGATCCGGTGGTGCGCGACGTCGCGCCCGCCATGCAGGTGCGCCACTTCAACGTACCGGGCTGGGCGCAGGACGCGAGCTTCGAGGTGCGCCCCGGCGAGATCCTCGGCTTCGCCGGCCTGGTCGGCGCGGGCCGCACCGAACTGTTCGAAGGCCTGATGGGCCTGCGCCCGGGCAGCGGCACGGTCGAGATGCTGGGCCGGCCGGTGGTGTTGCGCAACCCGCGCGACGCGGCGCGGCACGGTTTCACCTACCTGAGCGAAGACCGCAAGGGCAAGGGCCTGCACGTGCACTTCGGCCTGCGCCAGAACCTCACGCTGATGGCGCTGGAACGCTATGCGCAGCCCTGGCTCAAGCCCGATGCCGAGCGCGCCGCGCTGGCCGAGGCGGTGAAGGACTACGGCATCCGCACCGGCGACCTCGATGCGCGCGCCTCCTCGCTGTCGGGCGGCAACCAGCAGAAGCTGGCGCTGGCCAAGGTGCTGCAGCCGCGGCCCAAGGTGGTGGTGCTCGACGAGCCCACGCGCGGCGTCGACGTGGGCGCCAAGCGCGACATCTATTTCCTGATCCAGCGACTGGCCCGCGAGGGGCTGGCCGTGATCGTCGTCTCGTCCGAGCTCATGGAGCTGATCGGCTTGTGCCACCGCGTCGCGGTGATGCGCGCGGGCCGGCTCGTGACCACGCTCGATGCCGAACATCTCACCGAAGAAGAGCTCATCGCCCATGCCACCGGAACAGCCGCCAATGAACAACACGCCCACGCCTGAGGCCGCCGCCCACCGCGCCGAATCCAAACCCGGCTGGGCCGCGCGCCTGCACGGGATGGGCCCGATCATCGGCCTGGTGCTGCTGTGCATCGCGGGCACCTTGCTCAACGGCGACTTCGCCACCGTCGACAACGCGATGAACGTGCTCACGCGCACCGCCTTCATCGGCATCATCGCGGTCGGCATGTGCTTCGTGATCATCTCGGGCGGCATCGACCTGTCGGTGGGCTCGATGGCCGCATTGATCGCGGGCAGCGTGATCATGTTCATCAACTGGGCCGGCCCGGCCACGGGCTCGCCGTTGATGGCGGTGATGCTGGGCGCCACGCTGGCGGTGCTGCTGGGCGCGATGTTCGGGCTGGCGCACGGCCTGCTGATCACCAAGGGCCGCATCGAGCCCTTCATCGTCACGCTGGGCACGCTGGGCATCTTCCGCGCCTACCTGACCTACTTCGCCGACGGCGGCGCGCTCACGCTCGACAACGAGCTGTCGGACCTCTATGCGCCGGTCTACTACGCGAGCCTGGCGGGCATCCCGGTGCCGGTCTGGGTCTTCTTCATCGTCGCGGTGATCGGCGGCGTGATCCTCAACCGCACCGCCTACGGCCGCTACGTGCAGGCCATCGGCTCGAACGAGCAGGTGGCGCGCTATGCGGCCGTCGACGTCGACCGCGTGAAGATCCTGACCTACGTGCTGCTGGGCGTGTGCGTGGGCATCGCCACGCTGCTCTACGTGCCGCGCCTGGGCTCGGCCTCGCCGACCACCGGCCTGCTGTGGGAGCTGGAAGCCATCGCCGCGGTGATCGTCGGCGGCACCGCGCTCAAGGGCGGCGCGGGCAGCATCACCGGCACCGTGATCGGCGCGATCCTGCTCTCGGTCATCAGCAACATCCTGAACCTCACCAGCATCATCAGCGTGTACCTCAACGCCGCGGTGCAGGGCTTCGTGATCATCATCGTCGCCTTCCTGCAGCGCGGCCGGCGTTGACCGACTCCATTTCCCGTCCGTTCCATCCGTTTTCATCACAGGAGACAAAAGCATGAGCTTCCAACACACGAAACGCATCGCCCTCGGCGCCGTCGCGGCCGCCGCCGCATTGGCGCTGATGCCCGCCATGGCCGCGGAGAAGGTCAACCTCGGCGTGTCGATCCCGGCCGCCACGCACAGCTTCATGGGCGGCATCAACTACTGGGCCAACCAGGCGAAGAAGGACCTGGAGAAGCAACACAAGGACCTGAAGATCACGATCAAGACCGCCAGCGGCGCGCCCGAACAGGCCAACCAGCTGCAGGACTTCACGACCGTGACCAAGATCAACGCGCTGGTGATCTTCCCCTTCGAATCGGCCGCGCTGACCAAGCCGGTGGCTCAGGTGAAGGCCAAGGGCGCCTACGTGACCGTGGTCGACCGCGGCCTGACCGACACCAGCGCGCAGGACGCCTACGTGGCCGGCGACAACACCGCCTTCGGCCGCATCCCGGCCGAGTACATCGTCAAGCAGCTGGGCGGCAAGGGCAATGTGGTGGCGCTGCGCGGCATCGCGACCACGCTGGACAACGAACGCATGGACGCCTTCAACGCGGTGCTCAAGGCCAACCCCGACGTCAAGCTGCTCGACGCCAAGTACGCCAACTGGAACCGCGACGATGCCTTCAAGGTCACGCAGGACTACCTGACGCGCTTCAAGAACATCGACGCCATCTGGGCCGCCGACGACGACATGGCCGTGGGCGTGCTGAAAGCCATCGAGCAGGCCAAGCGCGAGGACATCAAGATTGTGTTCGGCGGCGCGGGCGCCAAGGCCATGGTCAAGACCATCCTCGACGGCAAGGACAAGCGCATCGGCGCCGACGTGAGCTACTCGCCCAAGTTCATCTACGACGCGATCAAGCTCACGGCCGAAGCACGCCTGAAGGGCGAGAAGCTGCCGGCCACGACGATCATTCCTTCGGTGCTGATCACCAAGGACAACGCCAAAGACTTCTACCACCCCGACTCGCCGTTCTGACGGCGGCTTTCTCCCTCTCCCCTTGGGGAGAGGGTTGGGGTGAGGGCAGCGGCGATGGCAAAGATGCTGTGTGCGCAAAGGCCGATGCCCTCACCCTAGCCCTCTCCCGGAGGGAGAGGGGACAGACCTCCAACTTCTAGATTGATGACCGATATGCCTCTTCGCAAGCTGCGCTACGCCATGGTCGGCGGCGGCCGCGATGCCTTCATCGGCGCGGTGCACCGCCACGCCATCGCGCTCGACGGCCAGTGCGAGCTGGTGGCGGGCGCGCTGTCGTCCAACGCCGAGAAGGCGCGCGCCTCGGGCCGCGACCTGTTCCTTGCCGAGGCGCGCAACCATGGCGACTGGCAGGCGCTGCTGGCCGACGAGCTGCAGCGGCCGGCGCACGAGCGCATCGATTTCGTGGTCATCGTGACGCCCAACCATGTGCACTTCCCGGTGGCGCAGGCCTTCGTGGAAGCCGGCTTCCATGTCGTGTGCGACAAGCCTTTGGTGCACACCCAGGCCGAGGCCGATGCATTGGTGCGCGCGGTGGCGCGGCAGGGCACGGTGTTCGGCGTGACCTACAACTACAGCGGCTATCCGATGGTGCGCCAGGCGCGCGCCATGGTGCGCGCCGGCGAGATCGGCGAGATCCGCAAGGTGATCGTCGAGTACAGCCAGGGCTGGCTCGCGACGGCGCTCGAGGCCGGCGGCAACAAGCAGGCCGGCTGGCGCACCGACCCCGCGAAGAGCGGGGCGGCCGGCGCCATCGGCGACATCGGCTCGCATGCCGAGAACCTGGTCGCCACCGTCACCGGCCTGGAGATCGACCAGCTGTGCGCCGACCTGGGCGCGCTGGTGCCGGGCCGCGCGCTCGACGACGATGCCAACCTGCTGCTGCGCTTCTCGAACGGCGCGCGCGGCGTGCTGGTGGCCTCGCAGATCAACACCGGGCTGGAGAACGACCTGCGACTGCGCGTGTCGGGCACGCTGGGCACGCTCGATTGGCGGCAGGAGCAGCCCAGTGAACTGGTGCACCACCCGGTCGACGGCCCCAAGCGCATCCTCACGCGCGGCTCGCCCTGGCTGCATGCGGCGGCGCAGCGCGCGAGCCGGCTGCCCAGCGGCCATCCCGAAGGCTTCATCGAGGCCTTCGCGAATGTCTATGCGGGCGTGGTGGCGGACATCCGCGCGCGCCTCGAGGGCGTGGCGGCCGATCCGCTCGCGGCCGACTATCCGCGCGTGGAAGACGGCGCGCGCGGCGTGCGTTTCATCGAGCGCACGGTGGCCTCGGCGGCCAGCGCGGCGAAGTGGACGGCCTGGTGAATCAGGCGATCTCGCCGGGCGCCGAGCGCACGGTGTCGCGGCCCGCGGCCTTGGCCGCGTAGCAGGCCGCATCGGCGGCCTCGATCCACGCATCGACCGAGGCCGTGTCCTCCTGCAGGCTGGCCACGCCGGCACTCGCACCGACGCGCAGCATGCCCTGCTCCCAAGGCAGGGCGACCGCGTTGATGGCGCGGCGCACGTCGTCGGCGATGCGCATCGCCGTCGCATGCGGGCAGCGCTCCAGCAGCAGCGCGAACTCGTCGCCGCCCATGCGCACCGCGAGGTCGCCCGCGCGCACGCAGGAGGCGATGGCGGTGGCCACCGTCAGCAGCATCAGGTCGCCCGCCAGATGGCCCGCGGTGTCGTTGACGGGCTTGAAGCGGTCGAGGTCGACGAACACCAGCGCGGCCGGCAGCGAGCGCGGCAGGGCGTCGACCAGGCGCTGCGCCTGCAGCGCAAAGGCCTTGCGATTGGCCAGGCCGGTCAGCGGGTCGTGCGTGGCCGACCACTCGAGCTGCTCGCGCGCGGCCTTCTGGGCCTCGATGTCGTTGAGCGTCCAGATGGTGCCCTGCGCGCGGTCCACGTCGTCGACGGGCTTGCTGCGCAGCGCGGCCCAGAAGCGCGTGCCGTCGCAGCGCAGCAGCTGCCATTCGCCGGCGTACGAGAGTCCGGCGCGGAAGGCGGCCTGCTCGTGCGCGGTGAAGGCCGCGAAGTCTTCGTCGGAGCCGAACAGCGCCCGCACCGTGCGCGTCAGGTGCGCCTCCTGGGTGCCGGCCATCAGTCGGCAGAACTCGGCATTCACGAGTTCGAATTTCGCGCCTTGCACGAAGGCGATGCCCATCGGCGCGGCGCCCATCACCGACGCCAGCCGGCCCAGCACTTCGGCGTTCTGCGCTTCCAGCGTGGCGCGCTCCATGCCCACGCGGCGCAGCACCCGGCTCAGGCTGCCGATCTCGCCCGAGGCCACGGGCCAGCCGGCCTGCGGCTGCAGCAGGCCGTCGAACAGGTGCTGGGCGCGGTGCTCCAGCAGCGTCAATGGCCGCAGCAGGTGCCAGAGGAACAGCAGCATGGCGGCCGACAGCAGCGCGATCAGGGCGGCGGCGCCGATCAGCGCGTCCTTGCGCGCGTCGCGCAAGGGCGCCAGCAGCTCGGCTTCGGCGCGGGTGCGCCAGATCATCCAGTCGGGCCCGGGCACGCCGGCGGCGCTGACCACCTCGCCCGGCTGCGGCAGCACCAGCCCCTGGGGTTCGACGGGGGAGCCGTGGGCCACCCAGGCGGCGAAGGCCTGGTTCAGCCGTGCGTCCTCCGACAGCAGCGTCATAATCCGGCGGCGGTCGGGGTGGGCCAGCACACGGCCCTGTCCGTCGGTCACCACCACGATCGCCGAGGCCTCGTTGCCCTGCGCATCGACCAGGCCGTCGAGCAGGTCGCGCCCGCTCAGGCGCAGGGAGCCGCCGAGCACCGCGTAGATCCCGTCGGCGTTGCGCGCCGGTTGCGTCAGCACGACCACCGGCTCGCCGCTGACCTTGCTGGGCAGCGGCTCCGACACCAGGGAGCGGCCCTCGTGCAGCGTGCGGCGGAAGTAGTCGCGGTCGTTCAGGTCGATGCGCGGGCGGCTGCTGCCGGTCTCGTCCACGAAGATCCGGACCTCGCCCGCGGCCGTGGCGACGAAGAGGTTGCTGTAGAGGTTGCGCAGCACCGGCTGGCCTTCGAAGAAGCGGGCGATTCCCGCATCGTCGGCCAGCGTGGCGGCATCGAGCCGGAAGGCCACCGCCTGCAGCGCGCGCTGCAATCCGACCACGCGGCGCGACAGCAGGGCGGCGGTGCGCGCGGCCTCGCTGACTTCGCGCTGGTGCTCGGCCCGCAGCGTGTCCTGCTCGGCACGGCTGATCAGCAGCACCGCGGTCAACCCGATGCCCAGCACCAGGGCCGCGATGCCGCCGACGGTGATGCGCGCCTTGAGCGAACCCATCGCCCGGCGCAGGCCTCTCAGTCGGGTGTTCGTCGCAGTGTGTTGCATGGCAAGGACGAGGGTTGTTGGAGGGAGGCGCGCCCGGCTTCGGCAGGCGACGTCGGCCATTGTGGCCGCTCATCGGGCGATTGGGTGATCCCCATGCGGGGCGGGCGGCGCGTAGGCACCTGCCCACAGCACTTCGCGGCACAGCGTGCGCCGCGCCGGAGCGGGGGCCGCCTAGGATCGCAGCCCATGAGCTCGCCGTCTTCCGCCGCCGCCGCACCGCGCACAGACGACCTGGTGGTCGCGCGACCCGAAGGCCTCTATTGCCCGCCCGGCGATTTCTACATCGATCCCTGGCGGCCGGTGGACCGCGCCGTGATCACGCATGCGCATTCGGACCACGCGCGCGTCGGCCATGGCCACTACCTCGCGCACACCGACAGTGAGGGCACGCTGCGCACCCGGCTGGGCGCCGACATCGCGCTGCAGACCCTGGACTACGGCCAGGCCATCGAACACCACGGCGTGCGCATCTCGCTGCATCCGGCCGGCCATGTGCTGGGCTCGGCCCAGGTGCGGCTCGAACACGGCGGCCGCGTGTGGGTGGCCTCGGGCGACTACAAGACCGAGCCCGACGGCACCTGCACGCCCTTCGAGCCCGTGCCCTGCGACACCTTCATCACCGAGTCCACCTTCGGCCTGCCGATCTACCGCTGGCCCACGCAGGCGGTGCTGTTTGCGGAAATCAACGAATGGTGGCGCCGCAATGCCGACGAGGGCCGCGCCTCGGTGCTGTTCTGCTATGCCTTCGGGAAGGCGCAGCGCATCCTGCACGGTGTGGATGCGGGCATCGGGCCGATCGTGGTGCATGGCGCGGTCGAACCGCTGAATGCGGTGTACCGCGCGGCCGGCGTGGCCTTGCCGCCCACGCTGCGCGTGAGCGACCCCGGTGTCGACGCGCAGCTGCTCAAGCGCGCGCTGGTGCTGGCCCCGCCCTCCGCCCAGGGCACGCCCTGGATGCGGCGCTTCGGCAACTACGTCGATGCCTTCGCCAGCGGCTGGATGCAGCTGCGTGGCACGCGCCGCCGGCGCGGGGTGGACCGCGGCTTCGTGATGAGCGACCACGCCGATTGGCCGGGGCTGCAGCGTGCGATCGCCGGCACCGGCGCCGAGCGGGTGTTCGTCACCCATGGCAGCGTGGCGGTGCTGGTGCGCTGGCTCACGGAGAACGGGCTGGAGGCGCAGGGCTTCCAGACGGCGTATGGGGACGAGGATGGCGAGGAAGGGCCGGCTGCCGCGGCGCCAGTGCGCGACGGGGAGGCCGTGAGCCCCCATCCCGCCCTTCCCCCGGAGGGGGAAGGAGACATGCCGTGAAGGCCTTTGCCGCGCTGTACCGCGAACTCGACGCCACCACCTCGAGCCTGGCCAAGCAGGCTGCGCTGCAGCGCTACCTGCAGGCGGCCGCGCCCGAGGACAGCGCCTGGGCCGTCTATTTCCTGGCCGGCGGCAAGCCGCGCCAGCTGGTGCCGACCAAGCTGCTGCGGCTGCTCGCGCAGGAAGCCGCGGGCCTGCCCGAGTGGCTGTTTGACGAAAGCTACGAAGCGGTGGGCGACCTGGCCGAGACCATCGCGCTGCTGCTGCCGCCGCCCACCGAGACGCACGAACTCGGCCTCGCGGCCTGGATCACGCAGCGCCTGCTGCCGCTGCGCAAGCTGCCGCCCGAGGAGCTCGTGGCCGCGCTGCGCGCGCAGTGGCCGCAGCTCGCGGCCGAGGAGCGGCTGGTGTACTTCAAGCTCATCACCGGCAGCTTCCGCGTGGGCGTGTCGCGGCTGCAGGTCACGCAGGCGCTGGCCGCGGTCGGCGCGCTCGACCCCAAGCGCGTCGCGCAGCGCCTCATGGGCTACACCCACATCGGCGGTCAGCCGAGCGCGGCCGACTATGCGGGCCTGATCGCGCCCGAGAACGGCAGCGAGCTCAACCAGAAGACCAGCGGCCAGCCCTATCCCTTCTTCCTCGCGCACCCCTTCAACCTGCCGCTGGAACAGTTCGATGCGGTGCTGGGCCCACCCTCGGACTGGATCGTCGAGTGGAAGTGGGACGGCATCCGCGCGCAGCTGGTCAGGCGCGCGGGCGTGGTGTCGCTGTGGTCGCGTGGCGAGGAACTGGTGACCGACCGCTTTCCCGAGCTGGCGCTGATGGGCGAGGCGCTGCCCGACGGCACGGTGCTCGATGGCGAGATCGTGGTGTGGCGCAAGGACGAGACTTCGCCGGAGGGCGAAGGCCGCGTGCAGCCCTTCGCCGAGTTGCAGCGCCGCATCGGCCGCAAGACGCTGGGCCCCAAGCTGCTGCGCGAGATCCCGGTGGTGCTGCTGGGCTACGACCTGCTCGAATGGGAAGGCCAGGACCTGCGTGCGCAGCCGCAGCAGGCACGCCGCGCACTGCTCGATGCACTGATCGCGCAGGTGCGCCATCCGCAACTCATCGCGAGCCCGTTGCTCGAAGGTGCGGATTGGGCCGACCTGGCGCGCCAGCGCGAGGCCGCGCGTGCGATGGGCGTCGAAGGGATGATGCTCAAGCAGCGTCATGCGCACTACGGCGTGGGCCGCACCAAGGACGTGGGCACCTGGTGGAAGTGGAAGATCGATCCGCTGAGCGTCGATGCGGTGCTGATCTACGCGCAGCGCGGCCACGGCCGCCGCGCCAGCCTCTACAGCGACTACACCTTCGCGGTCTGGGACGGTCCGCCCGATGCGCCCGAGCGCAAGCTGGTGCCCTTCGCCAAGGCCTACTCGGGCCTCACGGACGTCGAGATGGGCCGCGTCGATGCGGTGATCCGCAAGACCACCATCGAAAGCTTCGGCCCGGTGCGCAGCGTCAAACCCACGCTGGTGTTCGAACTGGGCTTCGAGGGCATCGCGCGCAGCCCGCGCCACAAGAGCGGCATCGCGGTGCGCTTTCCGCGCATGCTGCGCTGGCGCGAGGACAAGCCGGTGGAGGAGGCCGACACGCTGGAGACGCTCGAAGCGCTGCTGCCCGCGCAGCGCTGAAGACTGCTAACCACCCCCGAACAGCTGCGCCACCGTGCGCCGCAGCCAGCCATTGCCCGCGTCCGCATGGAAGCGCTCGTGCCAGTGCTGCTTGACGGCGTAGGCGGGCAGGGCGAAGGGCAGCTCCATCAATCGCACCGGCTCCTGCGTGGCCAGCACCTCGCCCAGCACGCGCGGCACGATCACCACCAGTTCGGTGTGGGCCACGATGCGCGCCACGCTCAGGAAGCTCGACAGCCGCGCCACCACGTTGCGCTGCACGCCCAGGCGCGCCAGCGTGGTGTCGACGATCGCATGGCCGGTGCCGGAGGACGAGATCACCGCATGGGCCTCGGCCTCGAAGCGCTTCTTCGTGAGCCGCGCGCCGACGCGCGGGTGGTTCCGCGCCACCAGCGCCACGAAGTTCTGCATGAACAGCGTCTGCTGGTAGAAGCCCGCATCGAGCTGCGGCATGAAGCCCACCGCCAGGTCGACCTCGCCGTCCTCGAGCCGGCGGCCGCTGGCGGTGGAGATGATCTCGGTCTCCAGGTGCACGCCGGGCGCCACGCGCCGCAGGTGGTCGAGCAGGCCGGGCAGCAGCACCACCTCGCTGATGTCGGTCATGCAGATGCGGAAGTTGCGCCGGGCCTGGGCCGGATCGAAGGCGCTGCGGCTGCCGCGTGCGGTCTCCAGCTGCGCCAGCGCCTCGCGCAGGTGCGGATGGATGCGCTGGGCGTGCGGCGTCGGCTGCATGCCGCGCGCGGTGCGGGTGAACAGCCGGTCGTCGAAGTGCTCGCGCAGCTTGTTGAGCATGGTGCTGGCCGCCGCCTGTGCCAGCCCCAGCTGCTCGGCTGCCTTCGACACGCTGCCGGTCTTGTAGACCGCGTCGAACACGGCGAGCCAGTCGAGATCGAGTTTGGACATGCGGGCGGCTCCTGAAGGCGAAGCCTGCATTATCGAAAAACGAAATACCGGGTATCTGCTGCAGGGCTTGAAGCCATAGTGGGGGCGGCGAACAATGGCGCTCCAGGCACGGACGACGTGCCGATGACGGAGACCTGTCCCATGACCACTGCCCCGCGAACCGACGAACGCCGCGCCTACTACGAGCGCATCCAGCCCCTGCACCTCACGCCGCTGTGGGAGTCGCTGCATGCGCTGGTGCCGCGCGAGCCGCAGACGCCTTGCGTGCCCGCGCTGTGGCGCTACGACGCGATCCGGCCGCTGCTGATGGCATCGGCCGAACTCATCACCGCCGAAGAAGCCGTGCGCCGCGTGCTGGTGCTGGAGAACCCGGCCATTCCCGGGCGCTCGTCGATCACCCAGTCGCTCTACGCGGGCCTGCAGCTGATCATGCCGGGCGAGGTGGCGCCCTCGCACCGCCATGTGCAGTCGGCGCTGCGCTTCATCGTCGACGGCAAGGGGGCCTACACCACGGTGGGCGGCGAACGCACCACCATGCACCCGGGCGACTTCATCATCACGCCCTCGTGGGCCTGGCACGACCATGGCAACGAGGGCATCGAGGGTGTGAGCGAACCGGTGGTGTGGCTCGACGGCCTCGACATCCCGATGGTGCGTTTCTTCGACGCCGGCTTCGCCGAGAACGACGACGCCAAGGTGCAGCATGTGGCGCGGCCCGAGGGCCACAGCCTGGCGCGCTTCGGCCACAACATGGTGCCGGTGCGGCACGACCACAGCTCGGCCACCTCGCCGATCTTCAACTACCCCTACGCCCGCAGCCGCGAAGCCCTGGCACAGCTGCAGAAGCAGGAGGCGCCCGATGCCTGGCTGGGCCACAAGCTGCGCTACATCAACCCGCTGACCGGCGGCGCGCCGATGCCGACCATCGCGACGAACCTGCAGCTGCTGCCGCGCGGCTTCGCGGGCAAGGCGCACCGCGCCACCGATGGGGCGGTCTACAGCGTGGTCGAAGGCCGCGGCACGGCAGAGATCGCGGGCCAGCGTTTCGACTTCGGCCCGCGCGACACCTTCGTCGTGCCCTCGTGGGCGCCGCTGAAGCTCGCGGCCATCGACGAGGTGGTGCTGTTCAGTTTTTCCGACCGACCGGTCCAGCAGGCCATGGGCGTGCTGCGGGAAGCCTTCCTCGAAGACTGAGCGCTTCAGGTCTCGATCCTTTTCATTTTCATGCGCCGCCGCGTGCGGCAGGAGCCCCCATGTCCTTTGCCTTCACCCCCCCCTCGATCGTCGGCCTGCCCATCGCCGGCAGCGACGACCGTTTCCCGGTGCGCCGCGTCTACTGCGTGGGCCGCAACTACGCCGCCCATGCGCGCGAGATGGGCTTCGACCCCGAGCGCGAGCTGCCCTTCTTCTTCTGCAAGCCCAACGACGACGCCTCGGTGGTGCCGGTGGCCGAGGGTTCGACCGCCACGCTGCCGTACCCGCCGCTGACCAGCAACTACCACTACGAGGCCGAGCTGGTGGTGGCCATCGGCAAGGGCGGGCGCGACATCGCGCCGGCCGATGCGGCCTCGCATGTGTTCGGCTATGCGGTGGGCCTGGACATGACGCGGCGCGACCTGCAGATCGCCGCGCGCGAAAAGGGCCGGCCCTGGGAAGTGGGCAAGGCCTTCGACTTCTCCGCGCCCATCGCGCCGATCGTGCGCCGCGACCAGGCCCCCGACGTGCAGTGCGCGGGCATCGTGCTCGAGGTCGATGGCACGGTGCGCCAGCAGGCCACCATCGCGCACCTGATCTGGTCGATCGACGAGGTCATCGCCAACCTGTCCTCGCTGTTCACCCTGCAGCCCGGCGACCTGATCTTCACCGGCACGCCCGAGGGTGTGGGTGCGGTGCAGCGTGGCCAGACCATGGCCGTGCGCATCGACGGTTTGCCTTCCCTGTCGGTGCGCATCGACTGAGCCGGAGCCTTGCGATGAACCCCACAACCCAAGCCGCACCCCGCGTGCTGCTGATCGGCGGCGGCATCGGCGGCATGGCGGCCGCCCTGGCGTTGGCGCGGCAGGGCCTCGCGGTCGAGCTGCTGGAGCAGAGCCACACCATCGGCGAGATCGGCGCCGGCCTGCAGCTGGGGCCCAATGCCTTTGCCGCGCTCGACGCGCTGGGGGTGGGCGAGGCGGTGCGCGCGGGCTCGGTTTTCACCGACCGGCTGGTGATGATGGACGCGGTCGATTGCCGCGAGGTCGCATCGGTGCCGGTGGGCGAGGCCTTCCGCGCACGCTTCGGCAATCCCTATGCGGTGAGCCACCGCGCCGACCTGCACGGCGCGCTGCATGCGGCGGTGCAGCGGCAGCCGCTGGTGCGCGTGCACACGGGCGCGCAGGTCGAGGTGCTGGAACTCGGCGGCGCGCCGGTGCGGGCCGTCACGCGCAACGGCCGGGTCTTCACGGCCGATGCGGTGGTCGGCTGCGACGGCGTGAAGTCGGTGGTGCGCGAACAACTGGTCGGCGATGCGCCGCGCGTGTCGGGCCATGTGGTGTACCGCGCGGTGGTGCCGGCCGAGGACATGCCGGCCGACCTGCGCTGGAACGCGCCGGTGGTCTGGGCCGGTCCCGACTGCCACCTGGTGCATTACCCGCTGCGCCATGGCGAGCAGTACAACCTGGTCGTGACCTTCCACAGCCGCGAGCCGGAAGTCTGGGGTGTGAGCGACGGCAGCAAGGCCGAGGTGCTGTCGTACTTCGACGGCGTGCATGCGCGGCCGCGGCAACTGCTCGACCGTCCCACCTCCTGGCGCCGCTGGAGCACGGCCGACCGCGAGCCGGTCGCGAACTGGAGCGCGGGCCATGCCACGCTGCTGGGCGACGCGGCGCATCCCATGATGCAGTACCTGGCACAGGGCGCCTGCATGGCACTGGAGGACGCGGTGACGCTGGGCGCCGCGGTGCAGGCCTGCCGTGCGGCCGACGGCGTGGACGACCTGCCCGCGGCCTTCCGCCTCTATGCCTCGGCCCGGGTGGCGCGCACTGCGCGCGTGGTGCTGTCGGTGCGCGAGATGGGCCGGCTCTACCATGCCAAGGGGGTCGAACGCCTGGTGCGCAACGGCCTCTGGGTGGGCCGCACGCCCGAACGCTTCTACGATGCCGTCGAGTGGCTCTACGACTGGCGGCCCGAGCGGTGCCTGGACGAGGCCGATGCGGCACTGCGGCCCGAACGCCAGCGACATCCGGCCGACGCCTGAAGGCGCGATGATCGGTGTCGCGCCAAGAGAAGAAAACCTTCCACCGCAGATCCATCCACCAGGAGACTTTCCCATGCCTTCGATGCCCCCTCTGTTCGCCTCGGCCGCTGTCGCACTGCTGCTGACGCTGAACACCGGCGCCCATGCGCAGACCGCCGCCGCCGACTTCCCGAACAAGCCCGTCACGCTGGTCACGCCCTTCGCGGCGGGCAGCGGCCCCGACGCGGTGCTGCGCCTGGTGTCCGAGAAGCTCTCGCGGCTCTGGGGCCAGCGCGTGGTGGTGGACAACAAGCCCGGCGGCGGCGGCTTCATCGCGATCGACCAGGCGAAGCGCGCCGCACCCGACGGCTACACGCTGCTGCAGCTCGACAGCGAGCACATCGCCGCGCTGCCGCACCTCTACAAGTCGCGCAACTTCGTCACGCTGCAGCATTTCGACCCGGTCGCCTCGCTGTTCCGCACCCCCTTCTTCGTGGCCGTGGGCACCGATTCCAAGTGGAAGAACATGAGCGACCTGATCGCCGACGCCAAGGCGCATCCGGGCCAGGTCAGCTACGGCTCCTGGGGCGTGGGCAGCCCGGGCCACCTGGGCGGCCAGCAGCTCGACGCCCTGGCCGGCACGCGCATGCAGCACGTGCCCTACCGCGAGGTCTCGCAGCTGTTCGCCAACGTGGGGGCGGGCGACGTGCCGTGGAGCTTCGCGAGCATCCCGTCGAGCCAGGGCATCTACAAGGCCGGCAAGCTGCGCTACCTGGCGATCGCCGCGCCCAAGCGCATTCCGCAGATGCCCGACGTGCCGACCATGGCCGAGGCGGGCGGCCCGCCCTCGCTGGAGGTCAATTCCTTCGTCTCGCTGCTCGCACCCAAGGGCGTGCCGGCCGCGGTCAAGGCGAAAATCAACGCCGATGTCGCCAAGGTCATCGCCGACCCCGAGATCCGCGCCCGCTTCGACACCTTCGCCTTCGAGCCCCTGGCCTGGTCGCCGGAGGAAATCCAGCGCAATGCCGAAGCCAAGTCCAAGGTCTACGGCGAGCTGGTCCGCCTCGGCAACATCAGCCTCGAGTAACGTCTTCCTCCCTGCTTCCGAAAGAGAAAACATGCGTCGTTCCCTCCTCGTCCTCGCGCTGGCCGCCGCCTCGGCCGCCGCCCTGCCTTTCGCCGCCGCCGCGGAGGGGGCCTGGCCCAACCGGCCGATCCGGCTGATCGTCGGCTTCCCCGGCGGCTCGACGCCGGACATCGCGGCGCGCACCATCGCCGAGCCGCTGTCGCGCGCGCTGGGCCAGCCGGTGGTGGTCGACAACAAGCCCGGCGCCTCGGGCAACATCGCGGCCGACCAGGTGGCCAAGGCCACCGACGACCACACGCTGGGCATCGTCATCAACGGCAACCTCACCTCGTCGAAGATGCTGTACCCCAAGCTGCCCTACGACCCGGGCAAGGACTTCACCTACCTGTCGCTGATCGCCACCGCGCCGCTGGTGGTGGTCGCGCCCAACAACCTGCCCGCGGGCGCCGCCTTCTTCGAGGCCGCGCGCAAGGCCGGCGACAGCTGGAACTACGGCTCGGTCGGCACCGGCTCGGTGGCGCACCTGGGCATGGAGCTGCTCAAGAGCCGCGTGCCGGGCTTCAACCCGGTGCACGTGCCCTACCAGGGCAACCCTCAGGTCGTGACGGCCATGCTGGGCGGCCAGGTGCAGATGGCGCTGATCCCGCCGGGCGTGGCCATGCCGCAGATCCGCGCGGGCAAATTGCAGGCCATCGGCATCACCAGCGGCCGCAGCACGCTGGTGCCCGAACTCGCGCCGCTGGCCGATGCCGGCGTGAAGGACTTCAACCTCGAGGTCTGGACCGCGCTGCTGGGCCCGGCCAACCTGTCGAAGGCGGCGCAGGAGCGCATCTCGAAGGAACTGGCCATCGTCATGAAGTCGCCGGACGTTCGCCAGAAGCTGTTCGAGCAAGGCTGGCAGGCCGTGGGCACCTCGCCCGAAGGCATGCGCGTGCGCGTGGACGAAGAGGCCAAGATCATGTCGCGCATCATCCAAACGCGAGGCATCAAGCTGCAATGACCCAAACCCTGAACGAACCGGCGCGCAGCCTGCCGGTCTACGGCGAATACGACGTGGTCGTTGTCGGCGGCGGGCCGGCCGGCCTGGCGGCGGCGGTGAGCGCGGCGCGCCATGGCGCGCGCACCTTGCTGGTCGAGCGCTACGGCTTCCTGGGCGGCATGGGCACGGCCGGCGGCGTGACCAATTTCGCCGGTCTCTACGGCAAGCGCCGCGGCGAGATGACGCAGCTGGTGCACGGCGTGGCCGACGACCTGCTGGCGCGCATCGATGCGCTGGGCGGCCTCAACAAGCCGCAGGACGGCATGCAGGGCCGCATCCGCGTGCGCTCCTACGACACCTCGGCCTACAAGTGCGCGGCCGACCAGATGGTGGTCGAGGCGGGCGTCGAACTGCTGTTCCATGCCTATGCCGCCGCGGTGCTCATGGACGGCCGGCGCATCGCCGCGCTGGTGGTCGAGACCAAGTCGGGCCGGCAGGCGATCCGCGCCAACGCCTTCATCGACGGCAGCGGCGACGCCGACGTGGCGGCCTTCGCGGGCGTGCCCTTCGAGGTCGGCGACGGCCACGGCAGCGGCCTGTTCCCGACCACCATGTTCCGCGTCGGCCAGGTCGATGCGCCGCGCGCGCTGGCCGCGGTGGGCGAGTTCAAGGCCATCAACGACCTGATGAACGCGGTGCGCGAACGCAGCCCCGAGGCCTACCGCTTCCCGCGCGACGGCGCGATCCTGCGGCCCAACATCGACCCGCGCGAATGGCGCGCCAACGTCACGCAGATCCGCAATGCCCAGGGCAAGGCGATGAACGGCGTCGACGCGCGCGAACTCAGCGACGGCGAGCTCGAGGGCCGGCGCCAGATCGCCGAGTACTTCCGATTTCTGCGCGCCGAGGTGCCGGGCTTCGAGCAGTCGGCCATCGTCGAGATCGCGCCCCAGGTGGGCCTGCGCGAGACGCGCCGCATCGAGGGCGAGTACGCGTTGAGCGGCGAGGACATCCTGTCGTCGGCGAAGTTCGACGACGTGATCGGCCTCAACGGCTGGCCGATGGAGATGCATGCCGACGGCCGCATCGAATGGGCCTTCCCGCGCGACGAGGCCAACACCTTCAACCACCTGCCCTGGCGCATGCTGGTGCCCAAGGCGATCGACAACCTGCTGGTGGCCGGCCGCTGCGCCGCCATGACGCACGAAGGCCAGTCGGCCGCGCGTGCCAGCGGCGGCTGCTTCGTGATGGGCCAGGCCGCGGGCACGGCGGCGGCGTCGCTGGGCGCGGGCGGCTTCGCACAGGTCGACGTGGCGGCACTGCAGAAGACGCTGATCGCCGACGGCGCGGACCTGGACCGATAGGCACACGCGCGGGTCGCCCCGCGCGGACAATCCACCGATGCGCAACCTGGTGGTGGTCCTGGGCGACCAGCTGAGTCTTTCGAGCGTGGCCTTCGAAGGCTTCGACGCCGCGCGCGACCGCGTCTGGATGGCCGAGGTGCGGGAAGAGTCCGAACATGTGCCGAGCACCAAGATGCGCACGGCGCTGTTCCTGTCGGCGATGCGCCATTTCGCCGAGGCGCTCGCGGCCCGCGGCCTGCCCCTCGACTACCTGCGGCTGGGCGCGCATGCGTTCGCCTCGATCGAGGCCGCCCTGGCCGACACGCTGGCGCGCGAACGCCCCGAGGCGCTCGTGATGGTCGAGGCTGGGGAATGGCGGCTGGAGCAGGCGATCGCGCGCGTGTGCCAGGCGGCGGGCGTGCGGCTCCTGCGGCGCGACGACCTGCACTTCATGGCCTCGCGCGCCGACTTCGCCGACCATGCGCGGGGCAAGCCGCGGCTGGTGATGGAGGCCTTCTACCGGCAGATGCGGACCCGGTACCGGGTGCTGCTGGACGCGCAAGGCGGGCCCGAAGGCGGGCAGTGGAACTTCGACGCCGACAACCGCGGCGCCTTCGGCCGCGCCGGGCCGGGCCTGCTGCCACTGCCGCCGTCCTTCGCGCCCGACGCGATCACGCGCGAGGTGCTGGCCGACGTGGAGACGCACTTCGGCGAGCACTACGGCAGTGCCGAGGCCTTCGACTGGCCGGTGACGCGCGCCCAGGCCCTGGTCGCGCTGGCCGACTTCATGACCTGGCGGCTGCAGGACTTCGGCCGGGTGCAGGACGCGATGTGGACGGACGAGCCTTTCCTCTATCACAGCCTCCTGTCCTCGTCGCTGAACCTGAAGCTGCTGGACCCGCGCGAAGTCATCGCAGCGGCCGTGGCGCAGTGGCGGGCCGGCGCGGTGGCGATCGAGGCGGTCGAGGGCTTCGTGCGCCAGATCCTGGGCTGGCGCGAGTTCATGCGCGGCGTGTACTGGTGGCGCATGCCCGCGCTGGCCGAGGCCAACGCGCTGCGCCACCACGAAGACCTGCCCGCCTGGTACTGGTCGGGCCAGGTGCAGATGAACTGCATGCGGCAGGCCATCGGCCAGACCCTGCGCACCGGCTATGCGCACCACATCCAGCGTCTGATGGTCACCGGCAACTTCGCGCTCACCTTCGGCGTGGCACCGGCGCAGGTGCATGCGTGGTACCTGTCGGTGTACGTCGACGCGGTGGAGTGGGTCGAGCTGCCGAACACCGTGGGCATGTCGCTGTTCGCCGATGGCGCGCGCTTCGTGACCAAGCCCTATGCCGCGGGCGGCGCCTACATCCGGCGCATGAGCAACTACTGCGATGGCTGCCGCTACGCGCCCGGCACGCGCAGCGGCGAGGGCGCCTGCCCGATGACGGTGATGTACTGGGACTTCGTGGCGCGCCACGAGCGCCTGCTCGAGAGCAACCCGCGCACGGTGATGATGGCGCGCAACCTCCGGCGCATCGATGCCGCCGAGCTGGAAGCGATCCGGCAGACCGCCACCAACATGCGCGCGCGGCCGGACCTGCTCTAGCGCGGCAGCACCCGCAGCACGCGCCCGCTCTGGCTGTCGGTCAGCAGGTACAGCGCGCCGTCGGGGCCCGCGCGCACGTCGCGCAGCCGCTCGCCGAGTTCGGTGAAGAGGATCTCCTGCGTGCCGGGCCGGCCGTCTTCCATCGGCACGCGGCGCACGCTCTTCTCCTTCAGCGCGGCCACAAAGATGCTGCCGCGCCAGGCGGGGAACAGCGTGCCGTCGTAGTGGGCCATGCCCGCGGGCGCGATGGAGGGCGTCCATTCCGCCAGCGGCGGCGTGATGCCAGGATAGCTGCGGTAGGGCGTGATGCGCGCGCCGGTGTAGTCGATGCCGCCGGTGGTGATCGGCCAGCCGTAGTTGGCGCCGCGCGCGATGCGGTTGAGTTCGTCGCCGCCCTTCGAGCCATGTTCGTGCGCGTACAGCCGGTTGCGGCCCGGCAGGCTCACCATGCCCTGCGGATTGCGGTGGCCGAGGCTGTAGATCTCGGGCAGCGCACCGGCGTGTCCGACGAAGGGGTTGTCGGCCGGCACGCTGCCGTCGCGGCCGATGCGCAGGATCTTGCCCAGGTGCGTGTGCAGGCGCTGCGCGTCGGTGCGTTCGAGGTTGCCGTCGCCCATGCCGATCACCAGCGTGCCGTCGTCCAGCAGCGCCATCCGGCCGCCGAAGTGCTGGCCGTGTGCCTTGGCCGGGCGCGTGGTGAAGATCGGCGTGACCTCGCGCAGCCGCGCGCCGTCGAGCCGGGCACGCACCACGCGCAGGTGGTTGGCCGAGGCCGTGCCGTGCGCGAACGAGAGGTAGAGCCATCCGTTCTGCGCGAAGCCCGGGTCGACCAGCACATCGAACAGTCCGGCCTGGCCGCTCGCATAGACCGGTGGCAGGCCCGCGACCGCTTCGGCGCGCAGCACATGGCGCCCCTCGGGCGTGCGGTCGAGGATGCGCAGGCGGCCGGGCCGCTCGGTCACCAGCAGCCGGCCATCGGGCAGCGCCGCCAGGGCCCAGGGATGCACCAGGCCTTCGGCGACGGTCTCGATGCGGTAGGGCACGCCGGGCGCCGCGGCCTGCGATGGCGCGGGCGCGGCCAGCAGGCCGGCCCACAGCAGCCAAGCGATCCGTGCCCCCGAGGATCGGACTTGCATGCGTCGTGCGCCATGATGGGGGCCTCGTTTCATGTGCCCAGTATCGAACAGCATGCCTGCCGATGAACCCTGAAGACCCTTCGTTCCCGCGCCCATGGCGCACCCGCCTGCTGGCCTTTGCCGGCGCGGCCCTGTTCGCCATCGCCTGGGGCTCGCTGGTGCAGACGCAGTTCAACCTGAACGCGCTGGCCGCGCTCGGCGTCGAGATGCCGCTGGCCCTGCGGCTGCGGACCTCGGTGCAGGACCTGCGGGGCTTCGGGCCCGTCTATGCGGCCATCGTGCTCGCCGCCTGGCTGCCCGCGTTCGCGCTGGCCGCCTGGCTCGCGCGCCGGCACCCGGCCTGGCGCGCCGCGCTGTTCGCACTGGCCGCCGGCGTGGCGCTGCCGCTCGCCATCCGCGCGATCGACGCCGCCGCGCCCATGCCGGTGCTGATCGACGCCACGCGCGGTCTCGGCGGGCTGTCGGCGATGGTGGCGGGCAGCGTGCTGGGCGGGGCGTTGTTTGGGTGGGGGACGCGGCCTCATTTGCGGGGATAGCGCCTGGCAAGCACCCCTGATTTCCCTGTGACAGCGCTTTGGCTCGCGCTTTGCTATGGTGCGTGACTCCCTTTTCGCCTCCGCTGCCTTCACGATGACCGCTCCCGCCACCCCCACCCGCCTCGTCGACGAACTCGTCGCCCTCATGCAACTCGAGCCGCTGGGCGACGACCGCTTCCGGGCGCAGAGCGAGGACATCGGCACGCCGGCGGTCTTCGGCGGCCAGGTGCTGGGCCAGGCGCTGATGGCGGCCAGCCGCACCGTCGAGGCCGATCGGCCGGTGCATTCGATGCACGCCTACTTCCTGCTGCCCGGCGAGCATGCGCCCATCGAATACACGGTCGACCGGGTGCGCGACGGCCGCAGCTTCACCACCCGCCATGTGGTGGCGCGCCAGCAGGAGCGCATCATCTTCGAGATGTCGGCTTCGTTCCAGACTGTCGACGCGGGCGTGGAGCACCAGTTCGCCATGCCGCCGACCGCCGCGCCCGACAATGTCGTCGACGACCTGCAGCGCCGCATCGCGCTGGGCGACCGGCTGCCCGAGCGCGCGCGCATCAAGGGCCTGATGCCGCACGGCATCGAGTTCCGCACCGTCGAGCCCGACGACCTGATCGCGCCGGTGCCGCGCGAAGGCACGCGCGCGATCTGGATGCGCGCCGTGGCGCCGCTGCCCGACGATCCGCTGATGCACCGCGCGCTGCTGGCCTATGCCTCCGACCACGGCCTGCTCGGCGCCGCGCTGATCCCGCACGGCCTGACCTACCTGCAGGGCAATGTGCGCATGGCCAGCCTGGACCACGCGATGTGGTTCCACCGCGATTTCCGCTTCGACGACTGGCTGCTGTACGTGCTCGATTCGCCCAGCGCCAGTGGCGCGCGCGGCCTTTCGCGTGGCAGCGTGTTCACGCGCGACGGCGTGTTGGTGGCCTCGGCCGCGCAGGAAGGAATGATGCGCGTGCGCAAAACGGAATCCCAAGGAAAACCATGAGCCAGCTTTTCTCGCCCCTGCAGCTCGACGCCCTCACGCTGCCCAACCGCATCGTGATCGCGCCCATGTGCCAGTACTCGGCCGACGGCCACGGCAACATGACCGACTGGCACCTGATACATCTGGGCCAGCTCGCGCTCTCCGGTGCGGGCCTGCTGATCATCGAGGCCACGGCGGTCGAGGCCATCGGCCGCATCACGCCGGCCGACGTCGGGCTCTACGACGACGACAACCAGGCCGCGATCGCGCGCGTGCTGAAGGCGGTGCGCCAGCACTCGCGCATGCCGATCGCGATCCAGCTCGCGCACGCGGGCCGCAAGGCCTCGAGCCATGTGCCGTGGGACGGCGGCCAGTGCCTGGCGCCCGGCGAGGGCGCGTGGCAAACGGTGTCGTCCTCCGCGCTGCCGCATGCGGCCGGCGAACCCGCGCCCGCGGCGCTCGACGATGTCGGCCTGGCGCGCGTGAAGGCCGCCTTCGTGCAGGCCGCGCAACGCGCGCACGCGCTGGGCATCGACGCCATCGAACTGCATGGCGCGCACGGCTACCTGCTGCACCAGTTCCTGTCGCCCATCGCCAACCAGCGCAGCGACCGCTACGGCGGCTCGCTCGAGAACCGCATGCGCTTCCCGCTCGAAGTCTTCGAGGCGGTGCGCACCGCGGTGCCGGCCGGCATGCCGGTGGGCGTGCGCATCTCGGCCACCGACTGGGTCGAGGGCGGCTGGGACATCGACTCGAGCATCGCCTTCGCCAAGGCCCTGGCCGCGCGCGGCTGCAGCTTCGTGCATGCCTCCTCGGGCGGTGTGTCGCCGCAGCAGAAGATCCCGCTGTCGCCGGGCTACCAGGTGCCGCTGGCCGAACGCCTGAAGGCCGCGCTCGACGTGCCGGTCTTCGCGGTCGGCCTGATCACCGAAGCGAAGCAGGCCGAGGCCGTGATCGCGGCCGGCCAGGCCGACGCGGTGGCGATCGCGCGCGCCGCGCTGTTCGAACCGCACTGGCCCTGGCGTGCCGCGGCCGAGCTGGGCGCGCAGGTCGAGGCGCCGCCGCAGTACTGGCGCTCGCAGCCGCGCGACCAGAAGGCGCTGTTCGGCGAGGCGCGCATCGGCGCGCGCTGACTTTTTTTCCTTTCGTCTGGAGGTATCGCCCATGTCCCGTTTCGACAAGTACCGCATCGGTTCCAAGGTCCGCCTGGCCGACATCGATCCGGGGAACAAGGGCTTTCTCAAGGGCGACGAGGCCGCGCATGGCGCACAGCTCGATGCGCTGGCCATCCAGCTCGACGAACTGCAGAACCTCATGCATGCCGAGGGCCGGCGCAAGTTGCTGCTGGTGCTGCAGGGCACCGACACCAGCGGCAAGGACGGCACGGTCCGCTGGGTGTTCTCGCGCACCTCGCCGCTGGGCGTGCGCGTGGCGGCCTTCAAGGCGCCCAGCCTGGAAGAGCAGGCGCACGACTTCCTCTGGCGCTGCCATGCGGTGGTGCCGCGCACCGGCGAACTCGCGGTGTGGAACCGCAGCCACTACGAAGACGTGCTGGTGCCGGTGGTCGAAGGCTGGATCGACAAGGCCACGACGCAGCGCCGCTATGCGCAGATCAACGACTTCGAGCGCCTGCTGACCGAGACCGGCACGGTGGTGCTCAAGTGCATGCTGCACATCGACAAGGACGAGCAGCGCCAACGCCTGCAGGCCCGCATCGACGACCCGTCCAAGAACTGGAAGTTCAGCCTGGGCGACCTCGAGGCGCGCAAGAAGTGGAGCGACTACCAGCGCGCCTATGCGAAGGCGCTGGACGCCACCTCGACCGACGTGGCGCCCTGGTACGTGGTGCCGGCCAACAGCAAGACGCACCGCAACCTGATGATCGCGCAGCTGCTGGTCAAGACGCTCAAGGACATGAAGCTCAGCGTGCCGCCGCCGGACCCGGCGTTGAAGGGGCTGGTGGTGCGCTGAAGCGGGTGCCGCTCAGCGCGCCAGAAGGCGGCGCAGGTCCGAGCGGGCGCGTCGCAGCACGCGGCGCGGCAGGCTGATGCGCGAGGGGGGCGGTGCCGCGGAGGCGACCGCTTCAGGCGCTGGCGCGACGATGGCCTGCGCTGCGGGGGGCGGCACATGCGGCGGCAAGGCGGCCAGCGTGCCGAGCAACGCCCCGGCCACTTCCTCCGGCACGATGCTGCGCCGGATGTGGTTCGCCAGCAGCGTCCCGCGCCTTGCGGCTTCGGTCCGGTCGGCTGCGACGAACCGCAACGCGGCCACGGCCGATGCGAGCTCGGGCTCGGCCCAGTGCTGGTCGGGCGTGTAGCTGCCATTGGCCTCGCCGGGGCGCACCGGCGCAAGCGTCCAGTCGACGAAGCAGGCGGCTTCCGGATCGAGGAAGGCCGTCGGGCCGCCCCAGCCCGTGATCACCAACGGCTTGGCCGCGAGGGCGGCCTCGAAGGCGCCCAGCCCCCAGCCTTCGGCCCGGCACAGCGAGACGAAGCAGTCGCCGGCCTCGTGCAGCGCCTGCAGCGCGCCGTCGGAGAGCTCGTCGGTCACGAGCCGGATCGGCGGCGGCACCCGGCCGTGGCGCAGCACCGCACGGCCGATCATGGCCTCGAACTGGGGCTGCACCGGCACGCGCTCGCCTTCGTGGCCGGGGTCGCGGCGCACACGCTCCAGGTCGTGCGCCGTGGTCTTGATGACCAGCGCCACCGGCTCGTCGGGCCCGAAGGCTTCGGCAAAGGCCGCGACCAGCGGGTCGATGGACTTGCGCTCCAGCCAGGTCGAGACCGTGTAGAAGACCTGCCGGCCTTCCAGGCCCGCCAGCAGCCGCCGCAGCCCGGCACGGTCCGCGTCGCTCACCGGTCGTTGCGGCCGCGGCAGGTGCGGCACCACCCAGATCGGGATGTGCACGCCGCTGGCGCGGAAGACCTCGCGGTTCCATTGCGTGGGCACGATCACCGCGTCGAGGCCGTTGATCAGCGCCGGCCAGTGGGCGGGCAGGCAGTCGGTCTCCCACACGGTGTGGCCCACGATGCGGCGCGCGCCCCGCGCACGTTCGCGCGCGATGAAGTGCGGGTAGTACTCGGGCACGAAATGGACGATGACGTTCTCGCAGGCGCGCGCGTCGTCGCGCAACGGCCACAGGTCCTCGGGGCCCGCCTCGGGCGAAGGCGCCGGCGCGTAGCCCAGGCCCAGCGCGCCGCCCGGCAGCATCGGCTCCCAGGCGACCGTGGTGCCGGCGTCGCGCAGGGCGCGCACCAGCGCGGCAGCGGCCACCGCATAGCCGCTGGTGTCGCCCAGGCCGACATAGCGCAGCACCAGGGGCTCTGGGAGATGATTGAGAGACATTAGTAACAAATAGTGTACATTTGATCGACAGTGCCCTGTCGTTGGGCAGGGCGAGGGCCGGACCCGGCCTGCCCCAGGGGCAAGAGGAGCCGCCGAGGCCGCTCCGTGGCCTCATTTCGCGGTGCCTGCTGTCGGCACTTCTGATCCTTGGCCGTATTTTCGTGACAGCAACTCCCGCTTCCCGCATCCCGAACACGTACCACTTCGTCTTCGGGCTGCGTCCGCAGACCGAGCCCTTTCACCTGATGCACTACCTGTGCCTGGCCTCGTGCCTGGGGGTGAACCAGCCCGACCGCGTGGTCGTGCACCTGCACAACGAACCCTTCGGCGAACTGTGGGACCTGATCCGCCCCCGGATCGAGGTGGTGCCGATCCCCGAGCGCGAACTGCGCATCGACCTTTCCTACGACGACGACTACATCCGGCGTTTCGCCTATGCGCATGTGGCGGACTTCATCCGGCTGCGCATCCTGCACGAGCAGGGCGGCATCTATGCCGACATGGACTCGCTGTTCGTCGCGCCGCCACCCGCGCACCTCTTCGAAGCCTCCTGCGTGATGGGGCACGAGCGCGTGGATGCGGGCGTGCCGTCCTCGCCCGAAGGCTCGCTGTGCAATGCGCTCATCATGGCCGAGCCCGGTTCGCCCTTCATCGCCACCTGGATCGAGCGCATGCCGGGCGCCTTCGATGGCAGCTGGAGCAACCACTCGACCTTCCTGCCCTACCGGCTGAGCCGCGAGTTTCCGCAGCAGATCCGCGTCGAGCCCGAGAGCCGCTTCTTCTCGCTGGACTGGTCGCGCGACGGCATCGCCGCGCTGTTCGAGCAGGACCGCCAACTGCCGCCTGACGCGACCAGCCTGCACCTGTGGGCCCACCTCTGGTGGGACGTGGAGCGGCGCGACATGTCCGACTTCAACCACACGCTGCTGACCCCGGCCTACGTCGCGCATGCGCGCAGCACCTATGCCCGGATCGCGCGACCCTTCCTGCCACCGGGCATGGCGCCGTCGGCGCTGGGGCACTGGCTGCGGCAGCAGGCCGCGCCCCAGGGCTGGCTCGGGCGTCTGCGTGGCGGGCGTGCGGCGTCATGAGCGTGCCGACCCCTCCGCGCAGCCGGGCGCTGCTGCTGACCCACGTCTTTCCTGACCCGCAGGGCGTGGGCCTGGCGCGGCGCGGCTGGCGCTGGGCCTGCGAGCTCGCGGCCCAGCACGACCTGGAGATCGTGCTCATCACGCGCAACGAAGGCCAGCCTGTGCCGCCATCGCCCCTGCCCGGCAGGCTGCGCGTCGTGCACTGCACGGGCGCGCCCATCGCCTCACGAGCGCTGGCCGACTGGTTCGATCCCGACGCTGGCGCGGCCCGGGCGCTCGCCGCGCTCGAGGGCCCGCAGCCCGCGCGCATCGTGGTGTTCCGCTTCTACCTGCACGACATGGCGGCGCAACTGCCCGCCGACTGGCGCGCGATCGCCGAGATGGACTGCGACGACCTCGAGTCCGCCACGCGCTGGAGCCTGGCCGCGCTGGCCTTGCGCCGCGGCCGCTGGTCCGCGGCGCGCGCCTGCATGGCGCAGGCGAGGGGCTATGCAAAGCTCGAACGCAGCCTGTTGCCCGCCTATGCCACGGTCCATGTCTCGGCCTTCGAGGATGCGGCACGGCTGCGCCGGCTGCCAGGGATGAAGGCGGTGCAGGCCAGCCCCAACAAGCTCGTGCCCGAACCCGATCTCGTGCCCGCACCGATGCCTGTCGGCGGCCGCACGCTGCTGTTCGTTGGCGCGCTGTTCTACCCGCCCAACGAGGATGCGCTGCTGTGGTTCGCCCGGGCCGTGCTGCCCGCGCTGCGGCGACTGGTGCCGGATGTGCGCATCGTGGCCGCGGGCCGCGCCGAAGAGGCACTGGTGCAGCAGCTCGCGCGGCACGGCATCGTCTACGTCCATTCGCCCGCGGACCTGCGTCCGCTCTATGCCGAGGCCACGGCCGTGATCGCGCCGGTGCGTGGCGGCGGCGGCACCAAGCTCAAGGTGCTCGAGGCCTGGCAGCACGAGCGTCCGCTGGTCGCGACCTCGCATGCCGCGCGCGGGCTCGCGGTCGAGTCGGGGCGGCATCTGCTGGTGGCCGACCGGCCGCTGGAGTTCGCGCGCCACTGCGCGGCCCTGCTCGCCGATCCGGTGCTGGCGGCCGCGCTGGTGCGCGACGCCGCGGTGCTGCTGAAGGCGCGTTACTGCCTCGACGCGCCGACGCGCTGAGGGGAGAGGACATGCACCTGTCACCGCACGCCACGGCGCCGTCGTCGCCGCTGTTCATCCTCTCGGTCGCCACCGGCTATGGCGGCGCCGAGCGCGACATCGAGATCCTGCTGCCGCACCTGGCCGCGCAGCGCCAGGTCGTGGTCTTCGCCTGCAGCCCCTACCACCTCGAGCGGCTGCGACGCATCGAACGGCCGGGCCTGGAGGTGCATCGCATCGATGCCTCGCGCGAGGGCTTCGTGGAGGCCGGCGCGCGCCTGTTCGTGCAGCGCTACTTCGCACTGCGGCCCTCGGCCATCCTGGCCAACACGCTCGACTCGCTGCGCATCCTCGCGCAGGCCGCCGACTGGCTGCCCGGGATCGATGTGCAGTCCTGCTTCTACGTGCGCGATTTCCAGTGGTTCGACCACGCACCGCTGCTGCAGGCCATGGCCCGCGCCACGCTGCTGGTGCCCGATCGCTCGGTGCTCGAGAAGCCCGGCTACCTGAACCCCCATGTCTGGCCGCACGGCCCGCTGCGCGCGCTGGCGATGCCCACGCCGGTGGACATTCCGCCGGCCATCGCGACCGAGCTGCCCGCCGACGCCTCCTTCCTTCACCTGGCCACGGTGAACGGCTTCAAGGGCCATCGACCGCTGGCCGACGCGGCCGCGCTGCTGCGTCGCCGCTGTCCCGGCCTGCGCATCGACTCGTACGGCCACCGGCCGCTTCCCGCGTTGTATGAACAGCTGCGCGCGCACATCGAGGCGGCCGGTGCCACGCCGACGCTGGCGCTGCACGAACACGTGGCCGACCCGTCCGCCCTGATCGGCCGGGCGCGTGCCGTGCTCGTGACCTCGGTCTCGGAGCACGGCGGACCCGAGACCTTCGGCCGCACGCTGGTCGAGGCCTGGGCCCATGGCCGTCCGGTGATCGCCTTCGCCTGCGGCACGCCGGCCCGGCTGGTGCGCCACGAGGTCGACGGCCTGCTGGTGGACGAGGGGGACGTCGAAGGGCTCGCCGCCGCCATCGTCCGGCTGCACCAGGACCCGGCGCTGGCCGATCGGCTGGGCCGCAACGGCCGCGCACGGGCCGAGCGCGAATTCGCCACCGAGGTGGTGCTGCAGCAACTGCTGCCGGTGCTCGAGGGGCAATGGCACCGGGGGCCTGCAGCACCCGTGGCACCCGTGGCGGCGCCCGCCGAAGAGGGGCCGAACACGCTGTTCGACGTCTCGCTCTCGCTGATGCTGGGCTGGCATTCGCCCGTGGGCATGCTGCGCGTGGAGAAGGACATGGGCGACCTGCTGGCTCGGCAGCGCGGGCCCGTCCAACTCGTGCGGCACGGCGCCGACGACGGCGGCTACCGGCGCCTGAGCGCACGCGAGCTGGAGTTCCTCGCCAACCGGCTCGACGGCCGCGACGGCATCGGCAGGCTGGCCGCGCGCGAACTCGCGGCCACCCCGCTGCCGCCGCCGCGGCTGCCGCTGTCGATCGGCCGCTCGATGCGCCTGCTGGGCCGCCTGCACGGAGCAGGCGGCGGGCAGGTGAACCGCAACGCCGCAGGCCGGCGCCTGCGCCGCTGGCTGCATGCGCGTGCCGAATCGGCCGTGCGGGCCGCCCCCGTCGACGCGGCGCGCTACGCGCCGGAGGCGGGCGATGCCTTCCTCAGCGTCTCCAATCCCTGGGACTACGTCGGCCTGCCGGTGTTCCAGGCACTGCGGGCCCGCGGCGTGCGCACCGTGCTCGCGGTGCACGACCTCATGGTCTGGGAGACGCCGCAGTGGACGGCCGGGCGTGATCCGCGCGAGCACGCGGCCAACATGCTGCCGGTGCTGGCCGAAGCGGACCGGCTGGTGGCCGTTTCGCAGCACACCGCTCACGTGCTCGCGCAGGCCTTCGCCGCGATCGCCCGGCCGTTGCCGCCGTTGCGCGTCGCACACCCCGCCGGCTTGCCCGGCACGCTGTTCCCCTTCGGCGGACCGCCCCCGGGCCTCGATGCCACGCGTCCCTTCGTCGTCTACTGCTCGACCATCGAGGTGCGCAAGAACCACCTGCTGCTGCTGCACCTGTGGGAGCGCCTGCGCCAGACCCTGCCGCCCGAGCGGCTGCCGGTGCTGGTCCTCGCGGGCCGCTGGGGCTGGGGCGTGGAGCCGGTGCGGCTGGCGGTCGAGCGCAACTGGCGCCTCGCGCCGCATGTGCTCGTCGCACCCGAACTGCGCGACGAGCAGCTGCTGTGGCTTTACCGCCATGCGCGCTTCGCCGTCTTCCCGTCCTTCAACGAAGGCTTCGGGCTGCCGGTGGCGGAGGCGCTGGCCGTGGGCACGCCGGTGGTGGTGTCGGACCATCCGGCGCTGGTCGAGGCCTCGATGGGGCTGATGCCCGCAATCGACCCGGGCGACCTGCCGGCCTGGCAGCAAGAGATCGCCGCGCTGTGCCTGGACGATGCGCGGCTGGCGCAACTGCGCGCGAAAGCCCGGCACTGCCGGGTCGCGCCTCCCGATGGACTGCCCCGCGCGCTGGCCGATGCCGCGGGACTTTCGGCCTGAGACCATGGAACACCCCACCCTCGAACCGGGCTCGGTGCGCGACGAGCGCCCGACCGCCGCGCGCTCGCTGCGCGCGGCCCTGCATTACTTCTCCGGCACGCTGCAGTCCCAGCATGCCCTGATCGACGCGCGACGGCGCACGCTGGGTGAGCTCGGTGGCGAACTGGCGCGCCAGCAGGCCGAGATCGATGGCCTGCGGCAGACGCTGGCGCAGCGCGAGGCGGAGATCGACCGGCTCGCGCAGGCGCTGGCCCGGCCTTCGCGGCTTCGGCTGGCGTTGCGGCACCCGGTGCGCGCCGTGCGCCATGTGCTGCGCCGCATCGTCCAGCGGCTGCGCCCGCCGCCGCCGCCCGCGGCCGTGGCATTGCCGGCGCCCGCTGCCGACTGGATGAGCACGCCGGTGGCCGCGCGCGTCCAGCCCTCCGACTACCGCGAGCGCATGCGGGCCTTGCTGGACACGGGCCTGTTCCAGGGGCTGCGCACGCTCACCCTCGTCGTGCCGCCCGCGCTGCGCGAGGCTGGTGCCTCGATCGAACGCAGCCTGGCCCAGACCGGCCTGAGATGCACCCTCGTGTCCGCGATGCCCGCGCAGTTCACCGATGCGCTCTACCTCGTCGTGAGTCCCTGCGCCTTCACCCGGCTGCCGCCGGCCGAACGGCGCATCGTGTGGCTGGTCGAGCCGGCCGAGCAGGCGACGGTCCTGGCGGAGGCCGTGCTCGCGCCGCTGGCCGAGTCGCTGGCCATCTTCGATGCATCGCTCGCGCACATCGCGACCCTGCAGGCGCGCGGCATCGCGCTGTACCAGACCTTCTATGTGCCGCTCGACCCGGCGGGCGCCGTCGATGACTCCGCGCTGGGCTTGGCCCATCTGCTGCCGCGCGCGCTGCATGGCTGCGGCGCGATCGACGACGAGGCCTTCGAGCGCGCCACGCGCGGCACGCGCCTGGACGCGGACCATCTCGTGCTCTGCCTGCCGGAGTCGCTGGCCCGTTTCGAGAGCGCACGGGCCCACCTGCGGCCCGGCGCCGCGCTCTTTCCCGGTCTGCGCCAGCTCGACGGATGGAAGGGCACGGCCCTGAGCTACCGTTTCATGGCACGCCGTGCGCTGGCCGCGGGACGCACACGGCTGATCGTGTCGGAGGACGATGCCGAGTTCGGCGAGGACTTCGAAGCGAGGCTGGCGAAGACGCTCGAGCACCTCGACCTGCATGCCGGCCGCTGGGACCTGTTCTCGGGCCTGCTGACCGACTTGTCAGAGCGCGCCGAGGTCAAGGCGGTCGAGGCCAGCGGGAGTGACCTGTTCCTGCGGCTGGACTCGGTCATCGGCATGGTCTTCGGCATCTACGGACCGCCCGCGCTGGCGGCACTGGCGACCTACCGTGTGGCGGGCAACGACACGATGAAGGACACCATCGACCGTTATCTCGAAGCGCTGCGGCTGCGCTGCGTCACGATCTTTCCGCCACTGGTGCGGCACGGCGAGGACTTCGCGTCCACGCTGTGGATGCCCGAGGGCTGGCGCTTCTCGAGCAACGAATCGATGAACCCGATGATCCATCGCAGCCAGCTGCGGCTGGTCGCGAAGATCGGCGACTGCCTCGAGCGGGCTTAGACCCCCAGGTAGCGCGCCCAGAGGCTCCGGTCCGCATCCAGCGCGGCCGAGTCCCCGCGCCACACCACGCGGCCGCGTTCGAGGATCAGGTGGCGGTCGGCCAGCGGCAGCAGGCGCTGCACGTACTTGTCGACGACCAGGATCGCTTCGCCCTCGGCTTTGAGCGTGGCCAGGCAGCGCCAGATCTCCTCGCGGATCACCGGGGCCAGGCCTTCGGTGGCCTCGTCAAGGATCAGCAGGCGCGGGTGCGTCGTCAGCGCGCGCGCGATGGCCAGCATCTGCTGCTCGCCGCCCGAGAGCTGGTTGCCGGCGTTGGCCTTGCGTTCGGCCAGGCGCGGGAACAGGCCGTAGAGCGCCTCGACGGTCCAGCGTGGTGCGCTGTGCTTCGCGTCGGCGCGCGGCCGCGCGAAGGCGCGCAGGTGCTCGTCGACGCTCAGGTTCGGGAACACGTGCCGGCCCTCGGGCACGATCGCCACGCCGCGGCGCGCGATCACGTCGGGCTTGGCGCCGCCGATGTCGGTGCCGTCAAAGCGCACGCTGCCGCGCAACGGCTTGAGCGTGCCGGTCAGCACCTTGAGCAGCGTGCTCTTGCCCATGCCGTTGCGGCCCAGGAGCGCCAGCACCTCGCCGGGGCGCACGTCGATGTCGATGCCGAACAGCACCTGGCTCGCGCCGTAGCCGGCTTCGATGGCTTTGGCGTCGAGCAGGGGCTTGAGGGTGGTGGTGATGGGGGTCATGCGTGCCCTTCCGCTTCGGTGCCCAGGTAGACCGCCTGCACGTCGGGGTGGCCGCGCACTTGATCGGCAGTGCCGGTCATCAGCACCTTGCCCTGCACCAGCACGGTGAGGCGGTGGGCGAGCTTGAACACCGCGTCCATGTCGTGCTCGATCAGCAGGATGGCCATCTCGCTGCGCAGCGATTCGATCAGCGTCACCATGCGCGCCGATTCGTCGGGGCCCATGCCGGCCATCGGTTCGTCGAGCAGCAGCAGCTTGGGCCGGGCCGCGAGCGCCAGCGCCACGTCGAGCGCGCGCTGCGCGCCGTGCGGCAGGGTGCCGGCGATGCGCTGGCGTTCGCTGGCCAGGCCCACGCGCTCGGCCAATGCCTCGGCCTGCGCGACGAGTGCCGCCTCATCGGCGCGCGGCGCCATGAAGCGCATGCTGCTGCCCGCGTGCGCCTGCACCGCCAGCATCAGGTTGTCGTGCACCGTCTCGTTGGCGAACACGCGCGTGACCTGGAAGCAGCGCGACAGGCCCGCGCCCACGCGCTGGTGATCCTTCAGGCCGGTGATGTCGCGCTCGCCCAGCCAGATGCGGCCGGCATCGGCCTTCAGCAGGCCCGAGATCAGGTTGATCAGCGTGGTCTTGCCGGCGCCGTTGGGGCCGATCAAGGCATGCACCTCGCCGGCATCCACCGTGAGGTTCACATGGTCGGTCGCGAGCAGGCCGCCGAAGCGCTTGACCAGGCCTTCGATTCTGAACAGGCTCATGCGGCCACCGCCTTCTTCCTGCGCGACAGCGCCGCCAGCCCCTTGGGCGCCCACAGCGCCACCGCGATCAGCAGCAGGCCCAGCGGCATGTGCCAGTGCTCGGTGTGCTGCTTGAGCACCTCCTCCAGCAGCAGCCACACGGCCGCGCCGACGGGGCCGCCCCAGCTGCGGCCCAGGCCGCCGATCACCACCATCACCAGCAGCGTGGCCGACTGGGTCCAGTGCATCGCGCCCGGGCTGATGAAGCCGTTGCCGCCCGCCAGCAGCGCCCCAGCCAGGCCGGCGATCGCGCCCGCGATGGCGAAGGCCGCCAGCTGGATGCGGAACACCGGGTAGCCCAGCGCGCGCATGCGCGTCTCGTTGTCGCGGATGCCGCGCAGCGCATGGCCGAAGCGCGCGCCCGTGGCGCGGTGCATCCAGGCCAGCAGCAGCGCGACCAGCGCCAGCACGACCCAGTAGAAGTTCGATTCGTTGCCGAGGTCGACCCCCAGGCCCAGCACCGGGCGCGCCGGCAGCGTGTAGCCGTCGTCGCCGCCGTAGGCCCGCAGCGACACCGCGATGAAGTACAGCATCTGCGCGAAGGCCAGCGTCGTCATGATGAAGTAGACGCCGCGCGTGCGCAGCGCCACCGTGCCGATCAGCGCGGCGACCAGGCCCGCGAAGAGCATCGCGGCGGGCCAGAGCACCCAGGCCGAGACCACGCCCGCATCGGACAGGGCCACCACCGTGTACGCGCCGACACCGATGAAGCCCGCATGGCCCAGCGCCACCATGCCGCCGAAGCCCAGGATGAAGTTGAGGCTGGCCGCGGCCAGCGCGATGATGAGCACGCGCCGCATGAAGCCGACGTAGAACTCCATGCCGAACAACGGTGCCACCAGCGGGAAGGCCGCGAGCGCGAGCAGCAGCGCGACGAGAAGAAGGGTACGGGGCTTCATGCGCGTGCCGAGAAGAGGCCCGAGGGGCGGAAGATCAGGACGACGACCATCAGCGCGTACATCGCCACTTCGGCGAACAGCGGGCCGAGGTCGGCGGCGGTGGCCGGCGGCAGCGTGGCGCGCAGCAGCATCGGCAGGAAGGCGCGTCCGATGGTGTCGACCAGGCCCACCAGCAGTGCGGCGACGAAGGCGCCACGCACCGAACCGATGCCGCCGATCACCAGCACCACCAGCGCGGGGATCAGGATCTGCTCGCCCATGCCGACCTGCACCGCGACGATGGGCCCCATCAGCGCGCCGGCCAGCGCGGCCAGTGCCGCACCCAGCAGGAACACACCGTTGAAGATGCGGCCCACGCGCACGCCCATGAGCTCGGCCATGGGCCGGTCGGAGGCGCCGGCGCGCACCCGCATGCCGACGCGCGTGTGGTTCACCAGCACATAGAGCGCCAGCGCCACGGCCACGCCGGCGCCGAGGATCACCAGCCGGTAGGCCGGGTAGGGCAGGCCCTCCATCAGCTGCACCGGGCCGCTCAGGGCCGCGGGCGTGGGCGCCATCACCGGCGACGGGCCCCAGATCATCTTGACGATGTCGTCGGCCACCAGGATCACGCCGAAGGTCGCGAGCACCTGCGCGAGGTGGTCACGCTTGTAGAGCCGGCGCATCAGCAGCACCTCGAGCAGCGCGGCCACCACCACCGTGACCACCACGGCCAGCACGATGGCCGCCACGAAGGAGCCGCTCTGCTGGTGGGCCTGCGCCGCGACATAGGCGCCCGACATGAACAGCGAGCCGTGCGCGAGGTTCAGCACGTCCATGATGCCGAACACCAGCGTGAGCCCCGCGGCCAGCAGGAACAGCATCAGGCCGAAGCCGAGTCCGTTGAGCAATTGCTCGAGAAAGAGAATGCCGGTCATTGGGAGAAGAAGGATGCGGGCAGCCGGACGCAGAGGACGCGAAGGTTTTGCAGAGGACGCAGAAGATGCATCGGGACAGATCCAGGAATTCCCTGGCTGTCCTTTCGCGCTTTCTGCGAAACCTCTGCGCCTTCTGCGTCCTGAAGTCCGTCTGTCGGATGGGCTACTGCGAGGCGCTTACTTCAGCGGACATTTGTCGGCGTAGGTGTCGCCGTAGTTCGTGAGCAGCGTGCTCACCGTCTTGTTCGTGACCTTGCCCTGGGCGTCCTTGCCGATCACGCGCAGGTAGAAGTTCTCGATGGGGAAGTGGTTGTTCGCGTACTTGAAGCTGCCGCGGGTCGAGGCGTAGTTGGCCTTCTTCAGGGCGGCGATCACGGCCTCGCGGTTCTGCGCGTTGCCGCCAGCCTGCTTCACGGCGGCGTCCATGGCCAGGATCACGTCGTAGGCCTGGGCGGCATACAGCGAGGGGTAGCGGCCGTTGTATTCCTTCCTGAAGGCTTCGACGAAGGCCTTGTTCGGCGCGTTGTCGAGGTCGTGCGCCCAATGCGAGGTGTTGAACAGGCCCAGCATGGGTTCGCCCACGGCGCCGATCACGTCCTCGTCGGCCGAGAAGCCGCTGGTGACCAGCGTGATGTCCTTCGACAGGCCCGCGCCCACGAACTGCTTGATGAAGTTGATGCCCATTGCGCCGGGCAGGAAGAAGTAGATCGAGTCGGGCTTGGCCGCGCGGATCTGCGCGAGTTCGGCCGCGTAGTCGATCTGGCCCAGCTTGGTGTAGAGCTCGTCGGCGACCTGGCCCTTGAACTGGCGCTTGACGCCGCCCAGCGCGTCCTTGCCCGCCGGGTAGTTGGGGGCGATCAGCACCATCTTCTTGAAGCCGCGATCCTGCGCGAACTTGCCGGCCGCTTCATGGAACTGGTCGTTCTGGTAGGCGGTGCCGAAGAAATAGGCATTGCACTGCGCACCCGCGAACTGGCTGGGGCCGGCGTTCGACGAGAGATATGGCACCTTGGCCGCGAACAGCGTGGGGCCGACGGCGATCGCGATGTTCGAGCCGATCGGGCCGCTGAACAGGTCGATCTTGTCGCGCTGGATCATGCGGTCGACCAGCTGCTTGGCCTGGTCGGGGCTGCCCGCCATGTCGGCCTGGATGAACTCGACCGGCTGGCCGCCCAGCTTGCCGCCCAGCTGCTTGATACCCAGCGCGAAACCGTCGCGCGCCTCGGCACCCAGCGCGGCGAAGGGGCCCGAGATGTCCAGGGCCAGGCCCACCTTCACCGGCGCGGCCATCGCGGCACCGGCGAAGCCGAAGGCGGAGGCCAGCGCCAGGGCGCACAGGGAACGGGTCAGGCGGGTCGCGGCGGGCGGCGGGGTGATCTTCGTGCGCATGGAGACTCCGGTAAGTAAGGGTTGGCACCACATCGATGCGTGCGGCCCCGGCATTGTGCGGAGCCACTTCATTCACAAGTCAATACTTTATGCATGAAGCATCTGGTGTCAACGGGGCTTGCACGAATGGTGCCAACCCTTGGTCGCGCGAACGCGCCGCCGCGTCCGCGTCCCCTTGCGCCCGCCTCAGTCCGCAGTGCCGCCCGTTTCGTAGAGCCGCCAGGCCGCCTCGGCGCCGAGGCCGCGGTGGATCATGGCCATCAGCGCAGCCACCACGCCCGAGGGGTTGGCGTGCTGGTAGACGTTGCGCCCGTAGACCATGCCGACGGCACCCTGGTCCAGCAGCACGCGCGAGCGCGCGAACACCTGCTGCAGGTCCTCGCGGCCGCCGCCGCGCACGAGCACGGGGCAGCGCGCGGCCTGCACCACGCGATGGAAGTCGGCCGGGTCGCTGGTCGGGTCGGCCTTGACGATGTCGGCCCCCATCTCGCGTGCCAGGCGCGTCAGCGTGACGATCTTGTCGGCATCGCCGTCGACGCTGTAACGGCTGCCGGCGGTCGGGGCCTGCATCACCAGCGGCTCGATCATCAACGGCATGCCGTAGCGGTCGCAGTCGGCGCGCACGCGCGCGATGTTCTGCACGCACTGGCGGAACAGGTCGGGCTCGTCGGGCAGCATGAACAGGTTGAGCACCACGCAGGCGGCGTCCATCTGCACCGCGGGCAGCACCGGGTCGTCGTGGTTCTGCAGCACGGCCCACATCGCGCGGTGCCGGGTCGCGTTGTAGGGGTTGCCCATGTCCAGGCGCATCACCAGCGCGGGGCGGCCGCGGCCCGGCCGGTGCTGCAGCAGGTCGGCCTGGCCGAGGTTGAGCTGGATGGCGTCGGGCGCGGCGGCCACCAGCTTGTCCATCACCGCGGGCATGTCCTCGAGCCCGTCGAGGAAGGTGGGCTCGTTGCACACGCCGTGGTCGAGCGCGATGTCCAGGCAGCGCCCGTTGTGCAGCAGCCGGTTCAGGCGTGCGGTCTTGTCCTTCGACATGGGAAGAGGTCCTTGAGTGGAGAGGAGAGGGGAGGGAAGTCAGGCCAGCGCGTGCAGGTGCGTAGCCGTGGCCGCGTCGATGCGTTGCAGCGCCTCGTCGTGCAGGGCGATCGCACCGGCGGCTGCGTTCTCGGTCGCCTGCTGCGGCACGCGCGCGCCGCACAGCGCCACCGACACGCTGCCGCGCGCCAGCGTCCAGGCGATCATCAGTTGGCCGAAGGAGCAGCCGAGCTGTTGGCGCAGCGGCTCGAGCGTCTCGAAGAAGGCCGCGAGCCTGGCGCGGTTGCCGGCGCTGAAGCGCGGGTTGCTCGCGCGCTGGTCGTCGCCGGTGAACTGGCGCGCGGGGTCGATGGGGCCCGCGAGCAGGCCGAGCGCCAGCGACGAATAGCCCAGCACCGCGACATCGTGCTCGGCGCACAGCGGCAGCAGCGTCTGCTCGATCTCGCGGTCGATCAGGCTGTAGCGCTCCTGCGCCGCATCGACCGGGCCGTGCCGCAGGTACTCGGCCAGCGTCTCGGGGTTCACGTTGCTCACGCCGATGGCGCGGATCTTTCCCTGCTTCTTCAGTGCGAGCAGCGCGTCCATGGTCTCGGCCACGGGCGTGGTGCCGTCCTGCCAGTGCGTGATGTAGAGATCGATGTGGTCGGTCTGCAGGCGCCTGAGGCTCTCTTCGCATTCATGGACGATCGATTCGCGCCCGAGGTAGCGGTACACCGGATGCCCGTCTTCCTCGAAGAAGTGCGTGCCTTCCCGCGTGTGCCACACCAGCCCGCACTTGGTGGCGATCACGGCTTCGTGGCGGCGGCCCTTGAGCGCGGCGCCGACGATGCTTTCCGAGCGCCCCAGCCCATAGGCCGGCGCGGTGTCGACCAGCGTCACGCCGGCGTCCAGCGAGGCTTGGATGGCGCGCACGGCCGCGGCCTCGTCGGCGCCGCCCCACATCCATCCGCCCATGGCCCAGGTGCCCAGGCCGATGGCCGAGCACTCGATGCCCGAGGGGCCGAGCGTGGTCTTCTTCATGGCGGCTGCGTTCATCGCTGGGTCTTTCGTGTGTTCAGGAGGTGGTCGATGGTCACGGCCGCGAGCAGAATCAAGCCCTTGATCACGTCCTGCCAGTAAGGCGAGACGTCGAGCAGGATCAGCGAACTGGTCACCACCGACAGCAGCGCCAGGCCCAGCACCGCGCCCAGCACCGTGCCCGAGCCGCCCTTGAGGCTGGCGCCGCCGATCACGGCCGCGGCGATCACGTTGAGTTCCATGCCCATGCCGAAGGTGGGCGTGGCGGCGCCGAAGCGCGCGGTGTAGATCACGCCCGCCAGGCCGGCCGAGGCCGAGCACAGCACCGTGACCCAGAACTTCACATGGCCCACGCGGATGCCCGAGTAGAGCGCGGCCTTCTCGTTGCTGCCGGTGTAGAACACGCGTCGCAGCAGGGTCGAGCGGCGCAGCACGAAGTCGCTCACCACCACGATCGCCAGGAAGATCAGGATCACGGCCGGTACGCCGAACAGCGTGCCCTGGCCGATGAACTTGAACTCGGCCGGCAGCGAGAAAAGCGACTGCGGCGTGCCCTGCGTGAGCGCCAGGCACAGGCCGCGCACGATCACCATGAAGGCCAGCGAGGCGATGAAGTGGTTGAGCCCGATGCGCGTGACGCAGCCGCCGATCAGCGCGCCGATGCCCGCGCTCGCGGCGATGGCGATGAGCCCGGCCGTCCACGGATCGAGGCCCATCAGGAACAGCTTGCCCGTGACCACCATCGCGAAGCACACCACCGAGCCCACCGACAGGTCGATGCCGCCGACGATCAGCAGGATGGTCATGCCCACCACCACGATGCCTTCGATGGAAAAGGACAGCAGCATCGCGCGCACGTTGTCCCAGGTGAGGAAGTAGGGCGAGGCGAAGCTCATCGCCACGCACAGCGCCGCGATGATCAGCAGCAGGCCCATCTCGCGCATGCGGATGAGCTGGAGGGCGGGCTTCGTCGGTCGCGGAGGCAGGCCGGCGTCGAGTTGTGCTGGAGGGTTCATGCTGTTTCCTGTTCGCATAGTCCGGAGGCCAGCCGCAGCAGCGCCTCTTCCGTCATGTCGTGGCCCTGCAGTTCGCCGGCCAGGCGGCCGTCGCGGATCACCAGCGCGCGGTCGCACAGGCCGATGATCTCGGGCAGTTCCGAGGAGATCACGACCACGCCCGTGCCCTGGTTCGCGAGCTCGCGCAGGATGTGGTGGATCTCCGACTTGGCGCCCACGTCGACGCCGCGCGTGGGCTCGTCCATCAGCAGCACCGAGGGCTCGGTGGCCAGCAGCTTGGCGATCGCCACCTTCTGCTGGTTGCCGCCCGACAGGCTGGCCACGGCGATGGCCACGCCGTCCGACTTCAGCTTGAGCTTGGCGCCCAAGGCCACCGCCAGCCGGTGTTCGGCCGCGCGCTGCAGCAGCCCGAAGCGCGAGCTCACGCGCTGCAGCGCCATCGAGGCGATGTTCTGCGCGATCGGCAGGTCGAGGTAGACCCCGGCCGCCTTGCGGTCCTCGCTGAGGTAGGCGATGCCGGCGCGCAGTGCGTCGCTGTACTTGCGGATCGACAGTGCCTTGCCGCGCAGCCGCACCGTGCCGCGCGTCGCGGGGCGCAGGCCGCACACGGTCTCGGCCAGCTCGCTGCGGCCCGCGCCCATCAGGCCCGCGATGCCGAGGATCTCGCCTCGCCGCAGCGTGAAGGACACGCCGTGCACGCGCGCGCCGTCGGCGAGGTCGATCACCTCCAGCACGGCATCACCCGCGGCCGAGGCCTGCTGCTTGGGCGGGTAGTAGTTGCCCAGGTCGCGCCCGACCATGCGGCGCACCAGCGCGTCGGCGTCGAGTTCGGCCAGCGGGCCGCTGTGCACGTTGCGGCCGTCGCGCAGCACGGTCACGCGGTCGCAGTGCGCGAAGATCTCGGCCATGCGGTGGCTGATGTAGACGATGCCGATGCCCTGGGCCTTGAGGTCGTGCAGCACCTTGAACAGCGCGGCCGATTCGTTGTCGGTCAGCGCGGCGGTGGGCTCGTCGAGGATCAGCACCTTGCAGTCGAGCGTGAGCGCCTTGGCGATCTCGACCAGCTGCTGGCTCGAGATGCTGAGCGCGCCCACGCGCGCCGCGGGGTCGATGGCCTGCCCCAGCCGCTGCAGCACCGTGGCGGCGCGCGCGTTGAGGCTGGCGTAGTCCATCCACGCCTGCCGGCCGGCGTTGATCTCCGGCATGAAGATGTTCTCGGCCACGGTGGCGTCCGCGCACAGCGCGATCTCCTGGTGCACCAGGCCGATGCCCAGGCGCATCGCATGCGCCGGGCCGTCGATGACCACCGGCTGGCCGTCGAGCGTGATCTGCCCCTCGTCCGGCTGGTGGATGCCATCGATGATGTTCATCAGCGTGGACTTGCCCGCGCCGTTCTCGCCGCATAGCGCGTGGATCTCGCCGCGTGCCAGCGAGAAGTCCACGCCCGAGAGCGCGCGCGAAGCGCCGAAGCGCTTGCCGATGCCGCGCAGTGCGAGCAGATCGCTCACTGCGTTCACTCGCCGATGCCCTTGGTGCCGCGGCGCGCGAGGTACTTGTCCCAGTAGAAGTCGTCGGCGTTGGCCTTGCTCACCACGGCCAGGCCGTTGTCGAGGAAGGGCACGGCCATGGGATTGGTGCCGTTGCGCTTGGCGTCGTTCATCGGGTCGATCAGGCCCGGGTTCTTGGCCAGGAACAGCATCATCATCCCCATGTAGCCCTGCATGCCCTGGTTGGGGTTGATGGAGCCGAACACGTCGCCCGACTTGATCATGTCGAGGATCTTGGCGTTGACGTCGCAGCACATCACCTTGATGTTCTTCTTGCTTTCCACCTTGGCCTGCGCCGCGCCCAGCGCCGAGTTGGCCTCGGGCATGAACAGCGCGCCCAGGTTCGGGTTGGCCTGCGCCAGGCTCAGCACCGCCTGGTAGGCCTTGTTCGGGTCCTGGTTGCTGGCGGCGCGGCCGACCAGCTTCATGCCCGGGTGCTTGGCCTTCATGCGGTTGATGAAGGCGGCGATGCGGCGGTCATGGTTGTCCTGGCCCGGGTTCTCGAGCACCGCGTACTCGCCCTTGCCGCCCATCGAGGCCGCGATCGCGTCGGCCGCCTGCGTGCCTTCGCGGTCGTTGTCCGAGGTGATGAAGGAGGTGCGCTTGGAGTTGGGCGAGTCGGCCGCGAAGGTGACGACCGGGATGCCCATCGCCGCCGCGCGGTTGATCGGCTCGATGAAGGGGTCGGGGTTCATCGGATGCAGCAGGATGCCCGCCGGCTTGCGCGCCAGCTCCTGCTCGAAGGAGGCCAGCTGCTTGTTCACGTCGTACTCCGGCGTGCCGGTGTAGCGCGTCTTCACGCCCAGCGTGCGGCCGAGCTGCTTCATCATCTCGTAGACCGGAAACCAGTACTCGACGCCCGACACCATCACGTTCATCACGTAGACGTCGCCGGCATTGCCGCGCAGGCCGGTGCCGGCCGCGGCAGGGGCAGCGGCTTGCTGTTGCGCGAGCGCGCTGGCGCCGGCCAGGCCGATACCGGCGGCGGCTGCGGACTTCAGGAAATTACGCCTCATTCTTTGTCTCCTCACGTGGACTGGCAGAGCTGGCGACCTGCTGTTCGAGCAAGCCTTGCAGGACCTTGTTGTCACGACAGTTGTTATGACAGGTAGAATGTAAGCGCAGCACGTTTCTCCAGATAACTAGGGGAAACGCTACTGGAAACACGCTTTCATTGCATCGAAGCTGTTATTACATGAAGTCCAACATACTGATCGGCATCGACATGGGCTCGAGCAGCCTCAAGGCCCTGGCCCTCGACGCCGGGAGCGGCCGGGCGCTGGCGCTGTCCCGGCTGCCCCTGCCGCACGACCGGCTGCCTGCGGGCGGATGCGAAACGAGCGCGCTCGCCATCCGCTCGGCCCTGACCCACGTGCTGCGCGACGTCGCCCACCAGCTCGGCGCGCGCGTGAACGAGGTGCGCGCCATCGGCTGCACCGGCCACGGCGCCGGGCTCTATGCGCTCGATGCAAACCATGAACTGGTGGGCGGCAGGGCGGTGGCCTCGACCGACCAGCGCGCCGATGCAAGGGCGCGTTCGCTGGCGCGGCGGCACGGCCCGGCGCTGTTCGCCGACGTCGGCTGCCAGCCCTGGCCGGGCCAGCCCACGGTGATCGCGGCCGAGCTGCTAGGCGCCGACGCGGTGCAGCGCGGCCTGCTGCACCGCCTGCTGTTTGCCAAGGACTACCTGGGCTTCCTGCTGACCGGCGAGATCGCCACCGATGCCAGCGACGCCAGCACCGCGGGGCTGCTGGCGATCGCCTCGGGCCAGTGGTCGCAGGCCGCCTTCGACGCCTCGGGCATCGCCGGCCTCGGCCCGCGCGCCTTCGGGCCGCTGCTGCGCAGCGGCGAGGTGATGGGCCTGCTGCGGCCCGCGGAGGCGGATTCGTGCGGATTGCCTGCGGGCATTCCGGTCGCGATGGGCGCCATCGACCTGCTGGCCTCGATGACCGCGGTCGGCGCCGAGGCGCGCGGCCGCGCGGTGTCGGTGCTCGGCACCTGGTGCGTGAACGCGGTGATCGGACCGGTGATCGCGCCCCAGCCCGATGTCGTGGCGGTGGTCAACTTCGGCCGCGCGCAGCAGCGGCTCTACCTGGAGAACAGCCCCTCGTCGATGGCCAACATCGCCTGGCTGGCCGGCGTGCTGGGCCTGCCCGATGCGCGGGCCGTGCTCGACCTCGCGATGTCGGTGCCGCTGGGCGCGCGCGGCCTGCGCTTCCTGCCTTTCGTCAACGGCGGCGCCGGCATCACGGCCGGCTTCGTCGGTCTGCAGAGCCATCACACGCGCGCCGACATGGCGCGTGCGGTGGTCGATGCCACCGCGGCGCTGCATGCCCGCCACACGGCGCGCCTCGCGGCCTGCGGCCTGCCGGTGTCGGCCTCGACCGTGCTGGGCGGCGGCGCCAGCGACGTGCGGCTGGTGCGCCTGCTCGCATCCTTCCTCGGCCGCCCGGTCGAGCGCTGCGCCGACGACGAGACCGGCGCGCGCGGGGCGGCGCTCTATGCCGCCATGTCGCAGGACATCGACCACGCCGCACCCGGCAGCGTGCTGCTCGCGCCTTGCGACGGCGTCGAGCCCGACGCGCGCGAGGCCCAGGCCCATGCGGACTTCCAGGCCGGCTTCAACGAACTGATCGACACCATGTCCCCTGTGTTCTCGCACCTGGCCGGAGGCGTGCAATGAGCGCCGCGCCACAGCCCTTCGTGCGCCCGGCCGCGATCGCCGAGCGCCACTTCTCGACCGTGGTCATCGGCGCCGGCATCAACGGCGTCGGCGTGTTCCGCGACCTGTGCCTGCAGGGCGTCGACTGCCTGATCGTCGACAAGGGCGACTTCAGCGCGGGCGCCAGCAGCGCGCCCTCGCGCATGATCCACGGCGGCCTGCGCTACCTCGAGAGCGGCAGCTTCTCGCTGGTGGCCGAGGCCACGCGCGAGCGCAACCGGCTGCTGCGCAATGCGCCGCACCTGGTGCAGCCTCTGGAGACCGTGGTGCCGCTGTCGAGCCTGTCCGGCGGCCTGGTCAGCAGTGCGCTGAAGTTCTTCGGCCGCACGCCGCCGCCGCGCACGCGCGGGCTGCTGGCGGTGGCCGCGGGCCTGCGGCTCTACGACCTGCTGGGCCGGCGCCAGCGCGTGATGCCCACCCATCGCATCCGCCGCGTGCCACCGGCCGACCGGCGCCTGTTCCGTGCCGCCGTGCGCTGGACCGCGACCTTCTTCGACGCCTGGATCCGTCATCCCGAATGGCTGGTGCTCGAACTGATCGGCGACGCCTGCCGCGACCAGCCGCGCTCGGCCGCGGTCAACCATTGCCGCGTGACGGGCTGCGCGGGCAAGGTGCTCACGCTGCGCGACGAGCTCACGGGCGCGCTGGTGCAGGTGACGGCCGACACCGTGGTCAACGCCACCGGCGCCTGGCTCGACCGCAGTGCGTCGCTGCTGGGCGGCGCCCCGGCGCGGGTCATGGGCACCAAGGGCTCGCACCTGGTGCTCGACCATCCCGCGCTGCGCGATGCGCTCGAGGGCCGCATGGCCTACTTCGAGGCCGCGGACGGGCGGGTGTGCATCGTCTATCCCTTCCTCGGCCGAGTGCTGGTGGGCTCGACCGACATCCCGGTGGACGACCCCGACCGGATCGCGACCGAGCCGGCCGAGGTCGACTACCTGCTCGAGGTGCTGGCCGAAGTCTTTCCGAACCTGGCCTTCGGCCGCGGCGACGTGGTCTACACCTATGTCGGCGTGCGCCCGCTCGCGCGCTCCGACGCCGACCAGCCGGGCCAGATCTCGCGCGACCACTCGGTGGTGGTGGATGCGCCCGATGGCACGCGCGACATCCCGGTGGTCGGCCTGGTCGGCGGCAAGTGGACCACCTTCCGCGCGCTGGCCGAGGAGGCCACCGACGCCGTGCTGCGGCTGCTGGGCCGCGCGCGCAGCGCATCGACCGCAGCGCTGGCCATCGGCGGCGCCGCGGACCTGCCGGCCGACGCCGCGGCCACCGAGCGCTTCCTGGCGGGCATCGTGACGTCCTCCGGCCTGAGCCCTGCGCGCGCCCGCACGCTGCTGCGCCGCTACGGCACGCAGGCCTTGCCGCTGGCACAAGGCTTTGCCGCGGCGGGCGACGTGCCGCTGCTGCATGCGCCCGACCATTCGATGGCCGAACTCCGCCACCTGTGCCGCGAAACGGGCGTGGTCCATCTCGACGATCTGGTGATCCGCCGAACGCTGCTCGCGATCCGTGGTCTGGTCACCGACGCCGCGCTGGCCGAGATGGCCGCCGTCGCCGCCGAGGCGTTGGGTTGGGACGCTGACCGGCAGCATCGGGAACTGCAGGCCTGCGCCACCGCATTGCGCGAGCGGCACGGCGTGCGCCTCGCGCCGGTGCAGCCCAGGGCGCCCTCTGCTTTCGATGCATCATTGACGAACCGCTCGGCCCTTGGCCAGTCCTAACGTGAACGCTTCCACCGACCCCACGACCGTGCTCGACCGCGGCTCCGAATCGCCCCTCTGGGCCCAGTTCCGCGATGCCATCCGCCTGCAGATCCTGCAGGGCGTGCTGCCGATCGGCGCCAAGCTGCCGTCCGAGGCCGAGCTCGGCGAGCAGTTCGGCATCTCGCGCATCGTGGTGCGCGAGGCGCTGGCCGACCTGGTGCGCAACAACCTCATCTACAAGATCAAGGGCCGCGGCGCCTTCGTGTCGGCGCGCGAGCGCGACGAGGACTTCGTCTCGACCGTGCTCGGCTTCTCCGACGAGATGGAACGCAAGGGCCGCTCGGTGCGCACCCAGATCCTGACGCAGGAGCTGCGCGCCCCCACCGCGCAGGAGGCCGTGTCGCTGGGCCTCACCGACGACACCCAGGTGGTGGCGCTCAAGCGCCTGCGCAGTGTCGACGGCGAGCTGCGGCTGCTGGTCGAGACCGTGGTGCCGGCCGACCTCGCGCCGGGCCTGCACCGCACGCGCCTGGACGACCGCTCCCTCTACGACGTGCTGCGCCGCCAGTACGGCCTGCGCCTGGTGCGCGCCGAGCGCTGGATCGACGCGGTGCTGCCCGATGCGCAGACCTGCGAGCTGTTGAACCTGCCCACGCCGGAGCCGCTGCTGCGCATCGAATCGATCGCCTACGGCGCCAACGGCCGGCCGCTGGAGCACTACCGCGCGCTGCACCGCTGCAAGACCAGCCGCCTGCACGTGCAGACGACGACCTGAGGGGGATCGGGAGCGGGCAGCCGGACGCAGAGGTCGCAGAGCTTGCGCAGAGGTCGCAGAAGAAACCGAAGAATCGATCTCGATTTCTTCTGCGACTTCTGCGTCGCTTTTGTCTTCCTTCTGCGTCCGGCTGTCCGGCTTCTTCTTCAGGCCCGGGCCACCTTCGCCGGCCACAGCACCGAGGCGATCGCGACCATCATCAGCGCCACCGCGACCCCGTCCTGCCAGTGCACGACCTCGCCCAGCCACACCGCGCCGCTGAACACGCCCAGCACCGGAATGAACATCACGCTCAGCGTCGAGGCCACGGGCGGCAGCCCGCGTGCCAGGTAGAACCAGGCGGCGTGCGCGAAGCCGAAGATCAGCACCGCGTTGTAGCCGATCGAGCCCCAGGTCACGGCACCGGGCCAGTCCAGCTGCTCGCGCTCGAAGAGCAGCGACAGCACGGTCATCACCACCGCCGTCATCGCCGTCATCCAGAACGACAGTGTGAGCGTCGGCAGCCCGATGCGCGTGTGGCGCAGCTGCTGCGTGCCCAGCGCCCAGGTGGCGGCGGCCACCAGCGCCAGTGCGACGTAGCCGGGCCGTCCCGCGAGGCCCGTGAGTTCGTGCCACAGCAGCAGCCCGACGCCGATCGCACAGGCGCCCACGCCCAGCCAGGCGCGCCGCGTGAGCACGGCCGAGAACAGCAGTGCGCCGATCACGGCCGAGAACACCGGCATCGTGTAGCCCAGGATCGCGGCGCGTCCGCCTGACAGCGCCTTCACCGCCAGGATGATGCAGGCGTGCCAGACGAACATGTTGGTGGCGCCCAGCCACACCAGCTCGGGCCAGGCGCTGCGCGGCACGCGGAACGGCACCTTCATCCACACCAGCGCGAGCCCCAGCACCGGCAGGCCCAGCCAGATCGAGATCGCGCGGAAGCCCAGCGGCGGGTAGTCCGCCACGCCGAGCTTCATCACCGGCCAGTTGAAACCCCAGGTGAGGGTCAGGAGAAGGAGCAGGACGAACTGGCGCGCGGTGAAGGAGGGCATGGGGCGCGATTGTGGCGTGGGGTGTGGGTTCGTGCTGACGCTCGATGGATCGGGCCTGTCTGGTGCCCTGCCAAAAGACAGCCCGGAACCCTAGAATGCCTTGATGGAAGCGCAAGCGTTGTTGATTGCTTTGCACGACGAGTCGGCGGGATATGACATCACGCCCGACAGAGTGCCGCTGTCCGTGTTGCGCAACTTCGCGAGGGATGTAGACGAGTTCTTGCGCGGAGATGGCCATGACGTGGACACCAGCGCGCTGGATGTCTCCGTGGTGAACGGATCGTTGGGGATTCGGACATTCCCCACGGCCAACCCTGTCTTGATGAATGACTTGCGCAAGCTGGCGAGCGACCAGCAGATGGACGGCGTCAGCCCGAAGCGCCGCGCGGTGGTCGAGCGATGGCAGAAAACTGCCCGCGGCGGGCGGCAGTGGCGCGTGAGCATCGCATCCGCTTTCCTGCCGGCGGCCATCGTCATCAGCGCCGAGTCCGACTTTCGCGCCGACGATGCGGACCAGTGGGTTCGTGTGGAACGCTATGTGCGCGGCGAGATCGAGGACATGGGCGGGCACACCAAGCCGAATGCGCACATACGCCTGCCGGATGGCAAAGCACTTCTCGTCGATGCTGCACGCGAGATGCTCCGCGACGAGAAGATCAATCGGCTGTACAAGCCCGCGATGATCCGAATCGTGGCCGAGTACAACGTGGCGACGCGCGAATACCGCAATGCCCGATTGCTCGAATTCGTCGAGCACGAGAGCCGGTTCGATGAGAAGGCGCTCGATCGCCTCACCCAACGCGGCGCCAAAGCCTGGCGCGACGTACCCGATGCGGGCACCTGGATCGACGAACTCAGGGGCAGCAAGGAATGAGCGCGATCCTGCTGGACACCCGCTACCTGATCTCGCTGGCCGATCCTGCACGTGCGCACCACCTGACGGCCGTCAGCTATCTGCGCGAGGCCCTGAAGCGCAGTGTGCCCCTGTACCTCTCGGCCGTCGCGGCCTCCGAGTTCCAGGTCAAGCAGCCCGTAACCGACCTGCCCTTGCGCAATTTCGAGGTGCTGGCTGCCTTTCAACATCGACCATGCCATGACGGCGGGTTTGCTGATGCGGAACCTCCAGCGAGACGCCAGTGACGATCGCAGTGCGGTCAAGGACGACGTCAAGCTGATCGCTCAGGCGATATGTGAATCACTGACGCACATCCTCACCGAAGATGCCCAGACCCTGGTGAAGTATCTGAAGCGCTTGAACAAGGATGGCGCCAGCAGCGTGAAGCCCATCCTGCTGGCCGATGGCTTCGACTCCGCCTGGTTCGACAATGGGCAGCGGGGCCTGCTGAGCGAGTGACGCCGATCGAGCGGGGCCGGGTGCCGTGGCGATGAACCGGTCTGCTTCAGCCCGTCGTGGCTGCGGGTGCCGCGTTCAGATCGAGGGACTTCGCTCGCCCTCGAGTTGCAAGCGGTAGCGCTCCAGCATCTGCGCCTGCGACTCCGTCACGGGGCCGGCGCCGATCTGGTCGTGGATCATCTGGTTCATGCTGGGCAGCGCCGCGCGCGATTCGGCGGTGCGCGCCTGCCACAGGCGCGAACGCATGAAGGCTTTGGCGCAGTGCAGATAGGCTTCGCGCACGGCCACCTCGATCACCAGTTTCGGCCGCTGGCGCTCGTGTGCGAAGCGGTCCTTGAAAGACGGCTCGTCGCGCAGCCGTGCCGTGCCGTTCACGCGCAGCGTCTCATCCACGCCGGGGATCATGAAGATCAGCGAAATGCGCGGGTCGCGCAACAGGTTTTCCAGCGTGTCCAGCCGGTTGTTGCCGCCCGAGTCCGGCAGCCACAGCGTGGCGCCGTCGTCGCTGGTCTTGATGAAGCCGGGCTCGCCGCCGCGCGGGGAGGCGTCGAGCAATGCATCCCCCGTTCCCGCGCTGGCGACGACGCAGAAGGGCGCCAGCGCGACGTATCGTCGGCCGTGAATGTCGAGGCGGTCGAGCTGCTTTCGCAGTGCACGCTCACCAGGTTCGGCATAGAGGGCGCGCAGTTGTGCAAGGGTGCTGATCATGGTCGGTCCCGTGTGGCTTGCACCTGATTCTGCCCTCGGGCTCGTCACCGATCCCGAGGAGCGCGAGCCTTCAGCCGCTGGACGCCGCCAGCGGCAGCAGCACGGTCACCGTGCTGCCCTGTCCCAGCCCGGCACTGGCGGCCGAGACCTCGCCGCCGTGCCGCTCGACGATCTTCTTCACGATGGCCAGGCCCAGCCCCAGCCCGCCCTCGGCATTGGACGCGGCACCGGGCGCCTGCACGAAAGGCTCGAACAGCTCGTCGATGGCGCCGGGCTGCATGCCGATGCCGTTGTCGCTCACGGTGACGGCCACCTTGCGCGCCGCGGTGAGGCGAAGGTCCAGCGCCACCTCGCCGCCCGGGTCGGTGTACTTGGCCGCGTTGTTGAGCAGGTTGGCGAACACCTGCACCAGGCGCGTCGCATCGCCGAGCACCTCGACCGGCACGGCGCCCAGGTCGGTGCGCAGCCGATGCCCCTTCTTCGCGATCAGGGGCCCGCTCTGCTCCAGCGCCTGCGCCAGCACCGCGCGCAGGTCCACCGGCCGCAGGTCGAGCTGGAACTCGCCGCGCATGACGCCCGAGAGGTCGACCAGGTCGTTCGCCATGCGCGTCATCTGCTGCACCTGGCGCCCGATGAGTTCGCTGGCCCAGGCCACCCGCTTCGCGTCGTCGGGGGCGCGCCGCAGCAGTTCCTGCGCCGAATGCAGCGCCGCCAGCGGGTTGCGAATCTCGTGCCCCAGCGTGGCCATGGCGTGGTCCTTGGCGCGGTTGCTGGCCCGCAGTTGCCGCACGCTCTCGGCCAGTGCATGGCGCGACGTCCGCAGCCGCCCGCCGATGAGGCCGATGCTCAGGCCGATCACCAGGAACAGCACGGTCCGGCTGATGTTCTGGGGCTGGAGGAAATCGTGCAGCCCGGTGCCGTTGCCGATGAAGAAGTAGGTGCCGATGGAGGTGCTCAGCACGGTGGCGAACAGCGCCGGCCCGAAGCCGCCGTACAGCGCGGCCACCACGACGGCGAGCGACAGGATCAGGTAGGGGCCCTGCTGCCCCAGCAGGGGGTTCATCAGGTAGCGCAGCAGCAGCGCAGCCAGCACCGCGACCAGCGCCATGGCGTAGTCGCGCGCCTGGGCGCCGGCGGCGGGTCGCTCGGGCGGCATCAGTGGCATGGTCTGGGAGGCCCGGTGTGCGGCTTGGAAAGGCGAGGCGGCCCGCTCAGAGCAGCCGCTTCAGGTACCGCCCGGTGTGGCTCGCCTCGTTCGCCGCGATGTCCTCCGGCGTGCCTTCGCCCACCACCGTGCCGCCGCCGGCGCCGCCTTCGGGGCCCATGTCGATCAGCCAGTCGGCGGTCTTGATGACGTCGAGGTTGTGCTCGATCACCACGATGGTGTTGCCCGCGTCGCGCAGCTGGTGCAGCACCTTGAGCAGCAGTTCGATGTCGGCGAAGTGCAGGCCGGTGGTCGGTTCGTCGAGGATGTAGAGCGTGCGGCCGGTGTCGCGCTTGCTGAGCTCGAGCGCGAGCTTCACGCGCTGCGCCTCGCCGCCCGACAGCGTGGTCGCGGCCTGGCCCAGCTTGATGTAGGAGAGGCCCACGTCCAGCAGCGTGTGCAGCTTGCGCTCGATGGTCGGCACGGCCTTGAGGAATTCGTGCGCGGTCTCGACCGTCATCTCGAGGATCTGCGCGATGTTCCTGCCCTTGTACTGGACCTCGAGCGTCTCGCGGTTGTAGCGCTGGCCGTGACAGACCTCGCAGGGCACGTAGACGTCGGGCAGGAAGTGCATCTCCACCTTGACCACGCCGTCGCCCTGGCAGGCCTCGCAGCGCCCGCCCGCCACGTTGAAGCTGAAGCGGCCCGGGCCGTAGCCGCGTTCGCGCGCGGTGTTGGTCTCGGCCATCAGCTCGCGGATCGGCGTGAACAGGCCGGTGTAGGTGGCCGGGTTGCTGCGCGGGGTGCGGCCGATCGGGCTCTGGTCGACGTTGATGACCTTGTCGAAGTACTCGATGCCCTCGATGGCCTCGTGCTCGGCCGGCTCGTCGTGGGCGCGGTAGAGCGTGCGCGCCACCGCGCTGTAGAGCGTGTCGTTGACCAGCGTCGACTTGCCCGAGCCCGACACGCCGGTCACGCAGGTCAGCAGGCCGACCGGGAAGGCCACGCTCACGTTCTTGAGGTTGTTGCCGCTGGCGTTGACCACGCGGATCTCCTGCAGCTCGCCTTGCGAAGCCAGGTGCGCGGCCTCGCGCGCGGCGCGGCGCTCGGCGGCCGGGCTCTGCGGGAAGCGCGATGCCGAAGCCTTCTTGCCTTCGTTGAAGGCCGGCTTGGCCACCACCGGCAGCCAGGCCGTGCGATGCACCGGCACCGCGATCTTCTTGGTGCCCGACAGGTACTGGCCGGTGAGCGAATCCGGATTGGCCGCGACCTCGGCATAGGTGCCCTCGGCCATCACGCGCCCGCCATGCACGCCCGCGCCCGGGCCCATGTCGATCACGTGGTCGGCGGCGGCGATCATGTCCTCGTCGTGCTCGACCACGATCACGCTGTTGCCGATGTCGCGCAGATGCTTGAGCGTGCCGATCAGCCGGTCGTTGTCGCGCTGGTGCAGGCCGATGCTGGGTTCGTCGAGCACGTACATCACGCCGGTCAGGCCCGAGCCGATCTGCGAGGCCAGCCGGATGCGCTGCGACTCGCCGCCCGACAGCGTCTCGGCGCTGCGGTCCAGGCTCAGGTAGTTGAGGCCCACGTCGTTGAGGAACTTGAGCCGCAGCCCGATCTCGCGCACCACCTTGTCGGCGATCTCGGCCTTGGCCCCGCGCAGCTTCAGCGTCTGGAAGTAGGCCAGGCTGTCGCGCAGCGTCAGGTGGCTGACCTCGTAGATCGCCAGCTTCGGCGGCAGGCTGCCGTCGTCGCGCGGCGTGTCGTCGACCAGGAAGACGTTGCGCGCCTCGATGCGCAGCCGCGAGCCGCCGCAGTCTGGGCAGGGCTGCAGGTTGCGGTAGCGCGCCAGGTCCTCGCGCACCAGCGTGGAGTCGGTCTCGCGGTAGCGCCGCTCCATGTTCGAGATGATCCCTTCGAAGGGATGCTTCTTCACCAGCTTCTTGCCGGCCGAGGCGCCCGACTCCATGGTGTAGCTGAACTTGATCTCTTCCTCGCCCGAGCCCTGCAGCAGCACCGCCTGCACATCGGCCGGCAGCGACTCGAAGGGCGCGTCGACGTTGAACTTGTAGTGCTTGGCGACGCTCTCGATCATGCTGAAGTAGTAGCCGTTGCGGCGGTCCCAGCCCTTGATCGCGCCGCTGGCCAGCGACAGCGAGGCGAAGGCGACCACCCGGCTCGGGTCGAAGAACTCGCGGTGGCCCAGGCCGTCACAGCTGGGGCAGGCGCCGACCGGCGAGTTGAAGGAGAACAGCCGCGGTTCCAGTTCGGCCAGCGAGTAGTGGCAGATGGGGCAGGCGAACTTGGCGTTGAACAGGTGCTCCTTGCCGGCCACGGTGTTCTCGTCGCCCATCTCCAGCGTGATGGCGCGGCCGTCGGCCAGGCGCAACGCGGCCTCGAAGCTCTCGGCCAGGCGCTGCTGCATGTCGGGGCGCGCGCGCAGCCGGTCGATCACCACGTCGATGTCGTGCTTCTCGGTCTTCTTGAGCTTGGGCAGGTCGTTGTATTCGTAGGTCGCGCCGTCGACGCGAAAGCGCACATAGCCCGCGGCCTGCATCTCGGCGAAGAGCTCGAGGAACTCGCCCTTCTTCTCGCGCGCGACCGGCGCCAGGATCATGAGGCGCGGCTCGTCGGGGATGGCCAGCGTCGCATCGACCATCTGCGACACCGTCTGCGCCTGCAGCGGCAGGTGGTGGTCGGGGCAGTAGGGCGTGCCGGCACGGGCGTAGAGCAGGCGCAGGTAGTCGTGGATCTCGGTCACCGTGCCCACGGTGGAGCGCGGGTTGTGGCTGGTGGCCTTCTGCTCGATGCTGATCGCGGGCGACAGGCCCTCGATCACGTCGACATCGGGCTTGTCCATGAGCTGCAGGAACTGCCGCGCATAGGCCGACAGGCTTTCCACATAGCGGCGCTGGCCCTCGGCGTACAGCGTGTCGAAGGCCAGGCTGGACTTGCCCGAGCCCGACAGGCCGGTGATCACCACCAGCTTGTTGCGCGGGATGTCGAGGTCGACGTTCTTGAGGTTGTGCGTGCGTGCGCCGCGGATGCTGATGCGCTGCTGCGCGAGCACGGCACCGAGGTAGGCGTCGTTTTGGGGCGAATTCACAGGCGGCGGTCCGATTTTTTGGGCAACCGGACATGATAGACGCCCGGGCTTTCCTCGGCTGGGCTCCGGTTTAGGCCGGCCCGGAACCCGCCGCGGTGCCGGCGACGGCCGGTTCCCGCAGGCCGGCCCCGAGCGGCGATAATCGCCGGTTCTTTTTTCCTCCTCTTCATCCATTCATCAGGGGCAGTGCACATGGCATCGGTCAACAAAGTCATCCTCGTCGGCAATCTGGGCCGCGATCCCGAAACCCGTACCTTCCCGAGCGGGGACCAGGTCTGCAACGTGACCCTGGCCACCACCGACAAGTGGAAGGACAAGCAGAGCGGCGAGATGAAGGAAGCGACCGAGTGGCACCGCCTGGTGTTCAACGGCCGCCTCGCCGAAATCGCCGCGCAATACCTGCGCAAGGGCTCGCAGATCTACGTCGAAGGCCAGATCCGCACCCGCAAGTACCAGGACAAGGACGGCGTCGAGAAGTACGCCACCGACATCCGCGTCGACCAGATGCAGATGCTGGGCAGCCGCCAGGGCATGGGCGGCCCGGCCGGCGGCGGTGACGACGGCGGCTATTCGCAGGGCGGCGGCAACGGCGGCGGCGGTGGTGGCGGTTACTCGCGTCCCGCGGCCGCGGCACCGCGCCAGGCACCGGCCCCCCGCCAGGCACCGGCCTCGGCGCCGGCGCGTTCGTCGTCGGGCTTCGACGACATGGACGACGACATTCCGTTCTGAAGCCTTTCGGCCCTCTCGCCCAATGAACAAGGGCCTGCGCTTCGAGCCGCAGGCCCTTTTTTCTTGTGGCCGGAAATCCATGGCCACACAGGGCTGAGGGGGCCTGGCCTACCGCTTCGAGCCCCCCGGGTAGTCCTTGACCACCTCCAGGAATGCCGCGAGGACCGGCGAGCGATCGGCCTGCCGGTAGACGCAGCTCAGCTCGATGTCCTTGAGGTGGCGCGACTTCAACGGCCGAAACACCACGCCGGGCAGCCGGAGCATGGCGCCGGATTCGGTCGTGATGCAGAGCCCGAGCCGGGCCGACACCAGCGCCACGCAGGTCGTGACGTCCTCCACTTCCTGCGCGATGCGCAGCGCCACCTTCTCCCGCCGGAACGCGTTCATGACCTCCTGCGCGAGCCCGGCCAGGGGCGTGTTTGGGTAGAGGACCATGGGTTCGTCCGCCAGGTCGGCGATCGAGACCTGCGTCCGCGCGGCCAGCGCATGGTCCTCGTGCATGCCCACGTACATCGGCTCGCGCAGCACCCGGCGCACGGCCAGATCGGGCTCCGCGGGCGGCAGGCGATGGAAGCCGACCGTGATCCGGTGCTCGCGCAGCGCCTGGATCTGCTCCCCCTTGGTCAGCGTGTGCAGGTGGATGCGCACGTCGGGGCGCAGCGCATGGAAGCGGCCGATCAGCAGCGGGATCACATGGAGCACGCCCGAACCGAAGATGCCGACCTGCAGGTCCCCCGTCAGGCCCTTGCCCGCGCGCAGGGCGCGTTCGCGCGCGAGCTGGGACAGGGCCAGGATGTTGGGCACGTCCTGCAGCAGCGATTCGGCGGCTTCGGTGAGTTCCACGCCGCGCGGGGTGCGCAGGAACAGCGGCGTTCCCAGGTCCTCCTCGAGCTGCCGGATCTGCCGCGACAGCGGCGGTTGCGCCATGTGCAGGCGCTCGGCCGCGCGGGAAAAGCTGCGTTCCTGCGCGAGCGCCAGGAAGTAGCGCATCTGTCGCAAATCCATTCGATGACTCCTCGGGCAGGGGATACCAAAAAAGTATGGCAGGCGCCCACGACAGTATTGGACTGTATCGCGCGGCAGCGCGAACATTCGGGCCGGCAAGACCCGCAGCGTGGCAGAAGACGGCAGACAGGAGACCCGGACGATGATCATCAAGACCCAGCAGGACGTGACCGCCGCGGTGCTCGCGGAACTCGCGCGCGCCGAAGACCCGCGCTTCAGGGAGATCATGCAGGCCGCGGTCCGGCACCTGCATGGCTTCGTGCGCGACGCCCGCCTGACCGAGGCCGAGTTCCACCGGTCGTGCGCGCTGATCGCGCAGCTCGGGCAGCTCACGACCGCATCGCACAACGAGGTGGTACTGATCGCGGGCTCGCTGGGCATCTCTTCGCTGGTCTGCCTGCTGAACAACGGCGACCAGGGCCAGACCGACACCACCGCCAACCTGATGGGGCCGTTCTGGCGCATGGATTCGCCGCGCACCGAGAACGGCGGCTCCATCGTGCGCACCCCGACGCCTGGCGCGCCGATCTTCGTGGACGCCTGGGTGCGCGACCGCCAGGGCCAGCCGGTGGCGGGCGCCGAGGTCGACGTGTGGCACACCTCCGCCGATGGCCTCTACGAGAACCAGGACCCGGCCCAGGGCGACATGAACCTGCGCGGCAAGTTCATCACCGACGCCAAGGGGCACATCGCCTTCCGCAGCGTGAAGCCGGCGGGCTATCCGATCCCGCTGAGCGGGCCGGTGGGCGCGTTGCTGCGCGCGCAGGGGCGGCACAACATGCGGCCCGCGCACATCCACTTCATGATCCACAAGGCGGGCTTCAAGACCCAGTTCTCGCAGGTGTACTCGAGCGACGACCCGAACCTCGAGACCGATGTGCAGTTCGGCGTCACCCATGCGCTGGTCGGCCAGTACGTGCTCCATGGCAGCGGCGATGTGCCGCCCGCGGCGGACGTGAGCGGCCCCTGGTACTCGCTCGCACACCATTTCGTGATCGAGCCGGGCGAGGCCCGCCTGCCCGCGCCACCCATCACCGGCAAGGCCGGCGGCGAACGCCCGCAGCTTCAGGTGCTGGCGCGCCGCCCATGAAGAAGAGTCCGTCGCGCCCATGGCCCGGACCGGCCGGGACCGCCATCGCATGGCCGGTGCCGCCGCACCCCTTCCGCCCCCTTCCTCCTTCGAGTGCCGCCCCATGCCCATTGCATTGATCAAGATCATCGAGGGGCGCAGCGCCGAGAAGAAGCGACGCCTGATCGAAAGCGTGTCGCGCGCCATGGCCGACAGCCTGGAGATGCCGATCGATGGCGTGCGCGTGCTGCTGGACGAATACCCGGCGGACCGCTGGGGGCGCGGCGGACAGCCCGTCGGCCTCGCGCCGCCGAATGCCGAGCGCCCGCCGGACCCGGTGGCGCAGGCCACGGCCAAGCTGCTGTCCAACTGAATCAAGCCACGCGCTGCGAAGCGAAGGCGGCTGCGGTACCGCGGGTCGCCGGCAGAACCGCGAGCCCGTGGCGCTTCACACCGAACCACGGAGACACCATGAACGACAAGCCCCCACTCGACATCCAGCAGCTCATCGACCGGCAGCGCTTCGGCGCCTTCCACTGGGTGCTGCTGGCCCTCTGCTTCCTGATCCTGGTCGTGGACGGCTTCGACACGGCCGCGATCGGCTACATCGCCCCCGCCCTGCTGGCGGAGTGGGGTGTAGAGAAGTCCGCGCTCGGACCGGTGCTGAGTGCCGCGCTCTTCGGTCTCGCGATCGGTGCCGTCACCGCGGGGCCGCTGGCCGACCGGGTCGGCAGGAAGGCGGTGCTGGTGGTCTCGGTCGCCTTCTTCGGCATCGCCAGCCTGGCGACCGCCTTCTCCACCAGCCTCGAGATGCTGACGGTCCTGAGGTTCGTCACCGGAATCGGGCTGGGCGCAGCCATGCCGAACGCCGCGACCCTGACCGCGGAATACGCGCCGGCCGCGCGCCGCTCCCTGCTGACCAACGCGATGTTCTGCGGCTTCCCGCTGGGCGCGGCGGGCGGAGGGCTCGTCGCCGCATGGATGATTCCCCACCACGGGTGGCGAAGCGTCCTGGTGCTGGGCGGTGCCCTTCCGCTGGTGCTGGCCTGCGTCCTGGCGTGGCGGCTTCCCGAGTCGCTGCGCTACCTGGTCGTCAACCGCAAGCCCGCCGACCGCATCCGCAAGGTCCTGCGCCGCATGACGCAGCGGCCGATCGCCGAAGGCACGGTGTTCGTCGTGCCCGAACCGACCCAGGCCTCCGGCAAGCGCGCCATCGGCCTGGTGCTGTCGCGTGCCTACCTGCTCGGTTCGGTGATGCTCTGGCTGACCTACTTCATGGGATTGCTGATCTTCTACCTGCTGACCAGCTGGATGCCGGTGCTGATGAAGGAGGTGGGCTTCAGCATCGAGCGTGCGGCCCTGATGGCTGCGCTGTTCCCGCTGGGCGGCGGCATCGGTGCCGTGGCCGTCGGCTGGTTGATGGACCGCACCAACCCCCATGCGGTGATCGCCGCGGCCTATGCATTGACCGCGGCCTTCGTGTTCGGCATCGGCCAGGGCACCGCGAGCCTGGGGGTGCTCGCCACGCTCATCTTCCTGGCCGGCGTGTTCATGAACGGCGCGCAGACGGCGATGCCGGCGCTGGCGGCCCAGTTCTATCCGACGCAGGGCCGTGCGACCGGCGTGTCGTGGATGATGGGCATCGGTCGCTGCGGTGGCATCGCCGGCGCGCTGGTGGGCGCGGAGCTGATGCGCCGGCACCTGGGCTTCGACATGATCTTCACCCTGGCCAGCGTGCCGGCGCTCATCGCGACCCTGGCCCTGGTCGTCAAGCTCGTGGCCAGCCGGGGTGTGCACGCGCTGGCGACACCGGCCGACCTGGCGCAGCGAGCCCACTGAACGTGCAGAGGCCCTGGCCGTGCTGGCGCAGGGCATGCTCTCGAGGGAATGGGTCGCAGACAATGCGTCCCCATGACCATCAACCTGCAGACCCTCAAGTGCGCCGAATGCGGCAGCAGCGTGCTCAGGCGCACCGGCCTCAACCAGTACGAGTGTGCGCATTGCGGGTCGGTGGCGGTGGTGGAGGACGATGTCTCGGCGCGGCTCGACCGGGTGCTGGAGCAGGTCAAGGATGCGGCGGCCGATCGGCTGGCGAAGGAGCAGGCGGCGCGCGGTGCGCAGCAGATCCGCATGCTGGGGTTGGCCCTGGGCGCGATGGTGGTGCTGGGCGCCGTGGTCTTCGCCGTCAGCGCCTTCCTGCCCAAGAGCCGCTCCGGTGCGGCGATCGCGCCGCTGGCGGCGGTGAAGGTCGACCGCACGATCCCGGTCGACGGGCTCAAGCTCGGTGAGCCGCGCCAGGTGCTGGTCGGCAGTGGCAGCTCGGCGCGGCCAAGGCTCTTCGTGCTGGCGCGCAACGAGACCGGGCAGGCCCTCGAGACGCCGCGCGTCGAGGCGCAGTTCTACGACGGCGAGACCCGGCTCGGCACGCGCACCGAGAGCCTGCCGGTGGCGCTGCTGATGCCGGGCGAGTCGGCGCCGCTGCTGATCGATCTGCCCAACGGCGACCAGGCCGTCACGCGGCAGGAACTCACGGTGTCGCGGCTGTCCGCGCCCCAACGCGTGGTCGACGGGCCCGCCCTGCGCTTCGCGCGCGTGCGGCTGGTGCAGCAGAAGGACGAGCTGCGGCTGGTGGGCCGCCTCGTGAACCCGCGCACCGACGCCACGCTGACCGGCCTCCAGGTGCTGGCCACCGCCTACGACGACAGCGGCGCGCCGATCGGCTTTGGCCGCGGCTACGTGCAGGGCAGTGAACTGCGTCCCGGCGAACGCAGCGCGGTCGAGGTGCGCATCGACCGCTTCGGCGGCAGCACGCCCGTCGCCGCCTGGGACTACCGCATCGACCAGCATGTGAGCCATCCCGACGGCAGCCGCAGCGCGGTGCGCGCGGCCGACCGCGTGGTGCGCACCGTGGGCGCGCCCGAAGCCTTCAACCCCGAACTGCGCATGAGCACCGAGGACCTGCTGGCCGAAGACGCCGAACGCTTCGACCTGGCGCAACTCGAGCTGCTGCCGCTGATCCCCGGCGTCAACACGATCCGCCAGCGCACCTACATGACCGAGCTGGTGAATCGCAGCAAGGACCTGATCGCCGTCACGCCGGCCGCCGTGATCTCGCGCTTCGACGGCAACACCCTCGACGGCACCACGCGGCTCGATGGCATGGCCTACCTCTACCCGGGCGAGCGCATGCCGGTGCAGGTCGATCCGCTCCGGGCCGACCGCATCACGCAGACCCGGGTCGAGTGGAAGCCGATGCGTGCCGCGGCGTTGCCGGGCCCGCGCATCCCGCTCGAAGTGCGCGTGACCGGCACCGAGGCCCAGATGGGCAGCGTGCTGGTCAACTTCAGCCAGCGCTTCAGCTACAAGGCCGTGCTGGTCAAGGGCGAGGTGAAGAACCCGGGCGCGGCCATCGTGCGCAAGGCGCGGGTCTGGGTCAGCCTGCGCGACAAGGCGGGGCGGCTCACCGGCTTCAAGCCGGTCGACAAGCTGCCGGCCATCGGCCCGGGCGAGAGCGTGCCTTTCGAGGTGCGGATCGAGCAGCAGGGCGGCGATTTCGCGACGGTGAGCACGGTCTACCAGAGCACGGATTAGGGTGAACGGGCCCGTCGAAGGCTTCAAGTAAAGTGGCGCCCCTTGCTCCAGACAACCAATCCCCCCTTGCCCGCCGATGGCCTGCGCCTCGAGGATGTCACGCTGGTGCGTGGCACGCGGCGCGTGTTCGAAGGGCTCACGCTGCATTTGACCGAGCGCCGCATCGGCCTGGTCGGTGACAACGGCGCCGGCAAGAGCAGCCTGTTCCGCCTGCTGTGCGGGCTCGACCGGCCCGACGCGGGCCGGGTGCGGGTGCATGGCCTGGACACCGTCTCCGAGCGCCGCCAGCTGCCGCGCCACATCGGCCTGATGTTCCAGAACCCCGACGACCAGATCGTCTTCCCGACCGTGGCCGAGGAGCTGGCTTTCAGCCTGACGGCGCAGGGCGCGCCGCGTGCCGAAGCACGCGCGGAGGCGAAGGAGTTCCTCGCGCAGCGCGGCCTGGCGGACTGGGCGGCCCGCGCGGTGGGCGAACTCAGCCAGGGTCAGCGCCAGCAGGTCTGCCTGCTGGCGCTGCAGATCTGCAGCCCGCGCACGCTGCTGCTGGACGAGCCCTTCGCCAGCCTCGACCTGCCGAGCCAGGCGCGCCTGTCGGCGCAGCTCGCGGCGACCGAACAGCAGGTGGTGGTGTCCACCCACCAGCTCGACACCGTGCGCGACTTCGAACGCGTGCTGTGGCTGGCCGACGGGCAGGTGCGCGCCGACGGCCCGGGCCCGGTGGTGTGCGCGGCCTATGCCGACGACGTGCGGGCGCGCGCCGAGGCCGATTCCCAACGCCACGGTGCGCTGCATGCGTAGCCTCTACTCGTCGCAAAGCACCTGGCTGCACGCGCTGCCGGCCTGGCTCAAGCTCGCGAGCCTGTCGGTCGGCGGCACGCTGCTGGTGCTGATGAACCGGCCGCTGCCGCTCGCCGTGGTGTTCGGCGTCGTGCTGCTGTGCTTCGCCTCGCTCGGCCCGCCCGCGTGGCGCCGCGCGCGCATGCTGCTGGGCATGGCGGTGGCCGGCGCCCTGATCGTCGGCTTCCATGTGGCGCTGGGCTCGACCCTGCTGGGCGTGGTGAGCGCGCTGCGGCTCGCGAGCGCCGCGCTGCTGGCCCTGATGCTCACGCTGAGCACGCGCTTCGACGACCTGCTGGCCGTGCTCGAGGCCGTGCTGCATCCGCTGCAACGCCTGGGCGTGCCGACCGAGCGGCTGGCGCTGGGCCTGGGGCTGATGCTGCGTTTCGCCGAGAATTTCCATGCCCAGTGGCAGCGCCTCGACGACGCCTACCGGGTGCGCGCGGGCCATGGCGGCGGTTTCCGCCTGCTCGCGCCGCTGACCATCCGCACCCTGCAGACCGCGGAGCGCGTGGCCGACGCGCTGGCGGCCCGGCTGGGCCGTTGACGGCGCCCGCCACGACATTTCCGTTTCCTCACTGGATCGACCACCATGACTTCCTCCGCCGGTTCCCTCACTTCGTCCCGTTCGCTGTCCTATGTCGCGCTGTTCGCGGCCCTGATGGCGGTGTTCGGCCTGATCCCCAAGATCGACCTGCCCTTCGGCGTGCCGATCACGCTGCAGTCGCTGGGCGTGATGCTGGCCGGCTGCCTGCTCGGGCCGCGGCGCGGCTTCTGCGCGGTGGCGCTGTTCCTGCTGGCCGTGGCGCTGGGCCTGCCGCTGCTGCCGGGCGGCCGCGGCGGCCTGGGCGTGTTCGTGGGGCCGACCGCGGGCTTCCTGTTCGGCTGGATGTTCGGCGCCTTCGCCTGCGGCCTGCTGATGCGCCGCATGGCGCGCCTGACCGGCGCGGCCCTGTGGGCCGGCGCCTTCGCGGCCGCGCTGGTTGGCGGTATCTTGGTGGTCTATGCCTTCGGTATCGCCGGCCTGTCGTGGGTGGCCCACATGTCGCTGACGCAGGCCACCATGGCCATGCTGATCTTCATCCCGGGCGACCTGGTCAAGTGCGCGCTGTGCGCGCTGCTGGTCCAGACCGTGATGCGCGGCATGCCGGGCTGGCGCCTCGATCGCGACTAAACGCTGCCGCGGGCGAACACCGTCTCCGACACATAGGCCTTGCGCGGGCCGTGCACCGTGTGGCGGATCACGAAGCGGCCGTCGGCCAGGAAGCGATAGCGGCTCTCGTAGGTGTCGGGTGTGCACAGGTGCGTGGCCGCGCCGGTCCAGCCGTCGCCGTCCGCGGTCAGCGCGATGGCATGGAAGAGCCGTGGCGGGGTCTCGGCGAAGAACACGGCCAGGCCGTCCGGCGCCCGTTCGAAGCGGTAGTCGCGGTGCCCGTCGAAGGACTGGCCGTTGGCCAGGCGCACCCGGCCGTCCTCGCGGTAGTGCAGGCTGTCGGGCCCTTCGCGCGTGAACAGCGCCACGCCGCGCATCTCGGCCTGGCCTTCGATGGTGCGCATCAGCTGCCAGGCGCCTTCGAGCCGGTCGAAGACCGCCTCGGCATTGCCCCAGGGCGGCTGGGTGGGTGAATGGCGGCGGGTCATGGCAGAACTCTAAGGCAACGGCCCTAGCAGAGCCCGCAATGGCCTGCTCCAGCAGGCAGAAGCCGATCGGTCCATGATGCGCGCCATGGCCGATTTCTCCATCCTCGATCTCTCTCCCATCTGCGAGGGCAGCGATGCCGCGCAGTCGTTCAAGAATTCCCTGTCGCTGGCGCAGCATGCCGAGGCGCAGGGCTACCGCCGCTACTGGCTGGCCGAGCACCACGGCATGCCCGGCATCGCGAGCGCGGCCACGGCCGTGCTGCTGGCCCACATCGGCGCCGGCACTTCGACCATCCGCATCGGCGCGGGCGGCGTGATGCTGCCCAACCATTCGCCGCTGGTGATCGCCGAGCAGTTCGGCACGCTCGAGTCGTTGTACCCCGGGCGCATCGACCTGGGCCTGGGCCGCGCGCCGGGCTCCGACCAGCGCACCGCGCGCGCGCTGCGCCGCAACCTCGAATCGGATTCCGACCAGTTCCCGCAGGACGTGATCGAGCTCATGGACTTCATGAGCAAGGAACCGCGCCAGCCGGTGATGGCGGTGCCGGGCCGCGGCCTCGAGGTGCCGGTGTGGATCCTGGGCTCGAGCACCTTCGGCGCGCAGCTGGCGGCGCACCTGGGCCTGCCCTATGCCTTCGCCTCGCACTTCGCGCCGCAGCAGATGATGGCGGCCATCCGGATCTACCGCGAGAGCTTCAAGCCTTCGGCGCAGCTGGCCAAGCCCTATGTGATGCTGGGCTTCAACGCCTTCGCGGCCGAGACCGACGAAGAGGCGCGCTTCCGCGCGAGTTCATGGCAGCAGGCCTTCGTGAACCTGCGCAGCGGACGGCCGGGCCGGCTGCCGCCGCCGGTCAAGGACTACTACGCGAGCGTGGGCCCGGCCGAGCGTGCGCTGCTCGACTCGGTGCTGTCGTGTTCGGCCGTCGGCTCGCGCGAGACCGTGCGCGCCGGCCTGGCGGCCTTCATCGAGAGCACCGGCGCCGACGAGCTGATGATCACCGCGCAGGTCCACGACCACGCGGCGCGGCTGCGCTCCTACGAGATCGTGGCCGGGCTGCACAAGGAGCTGTTCCCCGCCCGCGCCTGACGCCGGCTCAGGTGGGGTAGCTGCCGGGCAGCAGAATCTTCTTGTCCACGTTCTGGATGTTGGTGTGGCCGCAGAAGGCCATGGTCACGTCCAGTTCCTTGTGGATCAGCTGCAGCGCCTTGCTCACGCCGGCTTCGCCCATCGCGCCCAGGCCGTAGGCCATGGCGCGGCCGATCATGGTGCCGCGCGCGCCCAGCGCCCAGGCCTTGAGCACGTCCTGGCCGCTGCGGATGCCGCCGTCCATCCAAACCTCGGTCTTCGCGCCCACCGCGTCGATGATCGGCGGCAGCGCCTCGATGCTCGAGGGCGCGCCGTCGAGCTGGCGGCCGCCGTGGTTGCTCACCACGATCGCGTCGGCGCCGGCGTCGACCGCCAGCTGCGCGTCCTCGGCCACCATGATGCCCTTGAGGATCAGCTTGCCGCCCCATTGCTTCTTGACCCATTCGACGTCGGCCCACGACAGCGTGGGGTCGAACTGCTCGTTGGTCCAGGCCGACAGCGAACGCATGTCGCTCACGCCCTTGACGTGGCCGACCAGGTTGCGGAAGGTGCGGCGCTTGGTGCCCAGCATGCCCAGGCACCAGGCCGGCTTGGTCGCCAGGTTGACGATGTTCTTCAGCGTGGGCCGCGGCGGCGCGGTCAGGCCGTTCTTCAGGTCCTTGTGGCGCTGGCCGATCACCTGCAAGTCCAGCGTGAGCACCAGCGCGCTGCACTTGGCGTTGCGGGCACGCTCGATCATGCGGGCCATCGACTCGCGGTCGCGCATCATGTAGAGCTGGAACCAGAAGGGCGCCTTCGTGTGCTCGGCGATGTCCTCGATCGAGCAGATGCTCATGGTCGAGAGCGTGAACGGGATGCCGAACTTCTCGGCCGCGCGCGCCGCATGGATCTCGCCGTCGGCATGCTGCATGCCCGTCAGGCCCACCGGCGCGATCGCGACCGGCATCTTCGCGGCCTGGCCGACCATGGTGGTGGCGGTGGTGCGGCCTTCCATGTTGACCGCCACGCGCTGGCGCAGCTTGATCTTGTGGAAGTCCTCGCTGTTGGCGCGGTAGGTGCCTTCGGTCCACGAACCGGAGTCGGCGTAGTCGTAGAACATGCGCGGCACGCGCTTCTCGGCCAGGACGCGCAGGTCTTCGATGGTGGTGATGGTGGTCATGTCGGAACGATCTCGGAGGAAAGGGGAGCGTGCCGCACTGTAGGGGCAGCGCGCGGGCGGCGGCGTGAATTCTGGACCGGGTGCGCGTGAAGCTTTTTCACTCGCGCAGCGCCTGGCGCAGCCAGTCGACGAAGGCGGCACATTCCCAGCGCTCCAGCGTGCCCGGTTTCCAGCACAGGAAATAGTCGTTGGGTGAGCGCACGCTCTCGCGCGACAGCCGGACCAGCCGTCCGCTGTCGAGCCAGGCCTGGCCCAGTTTGAGGCGCATCAGCGCCACGCCGAAGCCGGCCACCGCGGCGTCGAGCACCAGCCCCAGGTCGTTGAACTGGGTGCCGGTGCGCGGCTCGGGCAGGCCGATGCCGCAGGCCCGGAACCAGGTGTGCCAGGGCTCGAGCGGCGAAGGGATCAGGTGCGCGCGCGCCACGATCTCGTCGCTGTCGAAGCCCTCGAGCGGACCGGTCTCGTGCAGGTACTCGGGGCTGCAGACCGGGCAGATGTCCTCCGACAGCAGGTGCGTCGACTCGCGCTCGGCAAAGACGCCCTGGCCCAGGCGCAGTTCGATGTCGGCCTCCTCGGCCGTCAGGTGGTGGCCCGGGATCGTGACCTGCAGCATCAGCTCGATCTCGGGATAGGCGTGGCGAAAGCGCGCCAGCCGCGGCAGCAGGATCTGGCGCGAGAAGGTGGGCGTGACGGCCACCCGCAGCCGCGTCGGTGCTTCGGGACCGTGCTGGCGCCCGGGCACCTGCTGCAGCGCGGCCAGGGCCTCGCGCACGCGCGGCAGGTAGGCCGTGCCCTCGGGGCTCAGGCTGAAGTCGCCGCGGGCGAAGACCTTGCAGTCGAGCTGGGTCTCGAGCTGGCGGATGCGGTGGCTCACCGCGCTGGGCGTGACGCTCAGTTCCTCGGCCGCCTGCGTGACGCTGCGCAGGCGCGCCAGCGCCTCGAAGGCGAGCAGGCTCTGGATGGGCGGGATGCGGGACATGGCGGGGATTGTGGCGCGCCCGCAGCGGCCGGGGCCGCTCGGTGATTTCCCGCATGCGGGCACCGGTCGGCCGGGGCTGGGACAATGGCGCCCTATGACAAAGCAGCGCATCGTGGTCGGCCTGAGTGGCGGCGTCGACTCCGCCGTCACCGCGCACCTGCTCAAGCAGCAGGGCCACGAGGTGGTCGGCATCTTCATGAAGAACTGGGAGGACGACGACGACAGCGAGTACTGCTCGTCGAACGTCGACTTCATCGACGCGGCCAGCGTGGCCGACGTGCTGGGCATCGAGATCGAGCACGTCAATTTCGCGGCCGACTACAAGGACCGCGTCTTTGCCGAATTCCTGCGCGAGTACCAGGTCGGCCGCACGCCCAACCCCGACGTGCTGTGCAATGCCGAGATCAAGTTCAAGGCCTTCCTCGACCACGCGATGCGGCTGGGCGCCGAGAAGATCGCCACCGGGCATTACGCGCGGGTGCGCCTGAACGAAGGCACGGGCCGGCACGAGCTGCTCAAGGGCCTGGACCCGGCCAAGGACCAGAGCTATTTCCTGCACCGCCTGAACCAGGCGCAGCTGTCGAAGACGCTGTTCCCGGTGGGCGAGCTGCACAAGACCGAGGTGCGCCGCATCGCCGACGCCATCGGCCTGCCCAACGCGAAGAAGAAGGACTCGACCGGCATCTGCTTCATCGGCGAGCGGCCTTTTCGCGAGTTCCTCAACCGCTACATCTCCAAGGAACCGGGCCCGATCAAGGACGAGCGCGGCCGCACGCTGGGCGAGCACCAGGGCCTGAGCTTCTACACGCTGGGCCAGCGCCAGGGCCTGGGCATCGGCGGCGTGAAGGAACGCGGCGCGCAGCGCGGCGCGGGCGACCATTCGCCCTGGTTCGTGGCGCGCAAGGACATGGCGGCCAACACGCTGTGGGTCGTGCAGGGCCACGACCACCCCTGGCTGCTGTCGCAGACGCTGAGTGCCGACGACGCGAGCTGGGTCGCGGGCAGCGCGCCGGTGGCGGGCGGCTACGGCGCCAAGTCGCGCTACCGGCAGGCCGATGCGGCCTGCGCGCTGGGCGAGGGGGCCAACGGCGCCTTCCGCCTCGACTTTGCGCAGCCGCAATGGGCGGTGACGCCGGGGCAGTCGGCGGTGCTGTATGACGGTGACGTGTGCCTGGGTGGCGGAGTCATTGCCTCTCCCCCCGAAGCGCCTTCGGCGCCTCCCCCCTCCGGGGGGCGACACCGGCGGCCCGGCTGAGCCGGTTCCGCGGTGTCCCTGGAATAGGGACAGGGCGGGGCAGGGTGGGGAGGGGCGGCCGGTCGTTCAGCGCAAGGGCGTGGCGTGCACCGACGCGTCGGTGTGGATCAGCGACAGCGGATGGCGCTGGCCCGCCAGGTAATCCTCGATGCATTCCAGCAGCAGCGGGCTGCGGTGCCGGTCGGCGCTGGCGCGGAGTTCGTCGGGCGTCATCCAGAGCGTGCGCACGATGCCTTCGTCGAGCGCGCGCCCGGGCTCGAAGGCGCCCAGCGTGCCGGCGAAGGCGAAGCGCAGGTAGGTGACGTCCTCCTCGCTGTCGCGCTGTGCCGTGGCGGTGCTCGGCGCGCGCTGGAAGCGGGCCATGTAGATGCCCACCAGCGCGGTGGGCGTGAAGTGGTGGGCGGTTTCCTCCAGGGCCTCGCGGGCGCAGCCCTCGGCGGGCGATTCGCCGGGATCGAGGTGGCCGGCCGGCGTGTTGAGCTTGAGGCCGTGGGCCGTGTGCTCTTCCACCAGCAGGAAGCGGCCGTCGCGTTCGATCACGGCGGCCACCGTGACGTTGGGTTTCCAGCGCGTCGTCATGCCGGACTCAGCGCAGCACGTAGCCGCTGAAGCGCCAGATGCGGTCGCTGTCGAGATGGAAGCTCAGCAGCTCGCGCACCGGCGTTGGCCGGTCGGCGAAGCGGCTCTCGTATTCCACGCTCACGTACTGGCCGCCGAGCTCGGGATCGGGGTCGTTCACCACCTGCCGGTTCACCGCCACCCAGGTGCGCTGCTGCGGGGCACCGAGCGGCGCGCGCGCCTTGGCGACCATGGCGATGAAGTCGGCGCGCGGCACCCGCTTGCGCGCCACCGGCGCGGCCCCGTCCCAGAGCTCGCCCACCTGGTCCTGGTCGATCATCTGGACCGCCTGCAGTCCGCCGCGCACCATGTCGCTGGGCTCCACCTCCTGGGCGGCGGCAAGACCGAGGCCGCCGGCGAGGCAGAGGGCGGCAACGGCGAGTTGGGCGAAGCGGATCATCTTTTCATTCCTTGTGGTGAGGAGGATGGCCCAGTGCCTCCATGTCGGCGGCGCTGGGGCGCGGAAGAACCAGGGTGACGGTGCAGCCGGCATCGGCCGCACTGTCGATCTCGATCGTGCCGCCGTGACGCTGCACGGCCGTGCGCACCAGCAACAGGCCCAGGCCCACGCCGTGCACCTCCGGATGGGTTTCGCGGTGCAGGCGATGGAAAGGCTGGAACAGTTGCGACTGTAGCGCCGGGGGGATGCCCGGGCCGTGGTCGCGCACGGCGATGGCCCAGAAGTTCTCGCGCGCACGCACCGAGCAGTCGAGCTCGGCCCCGGTCGGCGAGTACTTGAGCGCATTGCTCAGCACGTTGGTGAACGCGCGGGTCAGCAGGGAGCGGTCGGCGATGCAGTACGCCTCCTCGTGCGTGCTCGAGAAGCGCACCTGCACCTGCTTCTTGTGCGCATGGGCCCAGGCGTTGTCGATGGCCTGCTGCAGCAGGCTCGCCACGTCGAGCACCTCGGCATGGAAGGGCTGGGCCTCGGCGCGCGCCAGGTTGACGAAGCCGTCGGCCAGTTCGAGCCCGGTCTGCGCGTGGCGCTCGATGCGCTGCAGCAGCGCCGCGCCGCCCAGCACTTCGGGGCGGGTGCGTGCGAGCTCGACGGCGGTGAGGATCGACGCGCTGGGTTCGCGGATGTCGTGCGAGATGAAGCGCAGCGCCTCGTCGCGCTGGCTCTGCGCCTGCCGCATGGCCGTGATGTCGACCAGCGCGCTCATCCAGCCCGCATGGCGGTTGCGTGCATCGAAGAAGGGCACGCAGCGCAGCAGCAGGATGCGGCCCAGCGCGTCCTCGCCCTCGCCGAGGATGGGCTGCCGTTCGCTCGAGCGCAGCGCGCCGCGCGTCAGCATCGGCGCACCCGTGGTGCGCCAGCGCAGGTCGGCCAGCAGCTCGTGCGCATCCCGGCCCACCAGGCGCTGCGGCGTCGTGTTCCAGTGGCGGGCCGCGGCGAGGTTGGCGATGAAGACGTGACCGCCGAGGTCCAGCACCAGCGTGGCGTCGGCCATCTGGTCGATGCCGTCGCGCACGAAGCGGTGCAGGTCGCGCATGCGCAGGCCGGCGGCCGAGGTGGCGGTCATCTGGCGGTCCAGGAAGTCGCCCTCGAGCTTCGGCGGGCCGGCCACCGGCAGGCCGTCGAGGGCCTCGTTGAGCTGCTCGGTGCCCCAGCGCAGGTAGCGCAGCGCGGCCGTCAGCCGCATCAGGCTCCACAGCGGATAGACCAGCAGCAGGCCCAGGAAGCCCGAGGCCGGCGTGAACTGGATGCCGATCCAGGGCCGGGCGTTGTGCAGGCCCAGGCGCACCGCGAGCAGCGCGCAGATCAGCGCCACCACCGCCAGCGGACGCAGCCACAGCAGGCCCAGCAGCGCGACGGCCATCGGCACCAGGTTGTAGGCCAGGTCCTGGGTCGGGCTGGCCACCACCACTTGGCGTCCGTGGAGCAGCGCCTGCAGCACGCTGGCGAAGATCTCGACGCCGGGCATCAGGCCGGTCGGGTGCGGGGTCGCGGTGGCGTAGAGGTCGCCCAGCCCGGCCGCGGTGGCGCCGACCAGCACATAGCGGCCGCGGAAGGTGCCGGGCGGCACCTGGCCGCGCAGCACGTCGATGTACGACACGGTCTTAAAGGGTGGTGTGCCGGCGGAACCGGCGGTGAAGACGATCGCTTCGTGCCCGCTGCGCTCCCAGGGGCCCGACGGCTTCCCCGTCATCGCGCGCGGCGCGGGCCCGGTCGGTGGCGGGCCGCCGGCGTAGGCCTGCGCGGCCTGCTGCAGCGCGAGCGCGAAGTGCGGCCAGCCGCGGCCGGCGAAGCCTTCGCGCAGGTAGACGCTGCGCACGACGCCGTCCTCGTCCAGCGACAGGTGCGCATGGCCGATGGCCGCGGCGGCCTGGGCCAGCGCCGGCAGGGGCAGCAGTTCCGACGGCTGCTGCGTGCCGCGCGACTGCAGCGCCATCGGCAGCACGACGCAGCCGCTGTCGGCGATGCCCGTGGCCAGCACCTCGTCGTCGCCGGGATGGTCGAGATCGGCTTCGGTGAGCAGCAGGTCGAGCCCGATGCAGCGCGGGTTGTCCGCCGCGATGCGGCGCAGCAGCTCGGCATGCAGCGCGCGGCGCCAGGGCCAGCGGCCGATGGCGGCGATGCTCTGCTCGTCGATGGCGACGATCACGATCTCCTGCGAGGGCGGCTGGCGCATCTCGGCGCTGGCGTTGTCCTGCAGCATGCGGTCGAAGCGCGGCATGGGCTGCGTCAGCGTGAGCAGCGTGACCAGCGCGGTCAGCCCGCCCGCGAGCAGCAGCCAGGCCAGCCGGCGCGCCAGCATCCGGCGCAAGCGGCCTTTACGGCGCGGGCGGCGATCGTGCGAAGGAGGCGCCGCAGGAGCAGGCATGGTGAAGACGCGCGCTCAGGGCCGCTCGACCGGGCTGCCGTCACCCGTGCGCAGGACCTCGCCGCCGGCGGTGTCCACCACCGGGCCGATGTGCACCGTACGGGCCGCCGTGAAGGGGCCGGCCAGGCCCGAGGCGTCGCGCGCCTGCAGCCGCACGTGGTAGTTGCCGCGCGCCGGGCCGCTGATCGTCCAGTGGGACGTGGCCAGTTCGAGGTCGAGCAGCGGCGCGCCGAAGCCGGGGTCGCGCGCGAGCTGTGCGCGGAAGGTCTGGCCGGGCTCGGCGCGCCAGTGCAGCGTCGGCTGTTCGCGCCGGTCGTCGAGCCGCAGGTCGGCGATGGTGGGCGTCGGCACGACGGTGAAGGGTTGCGGCGCGGCGAAGGGGCCCTGGTGCTCGGCGCCGGCCCCATCGCGGGCGAGCGTGGCCACGCGCCACCAGTAGGCGCCGGGGGCCAGTGCGGCCAGGTCCGCATCGCAGCTGCCGGTGAGCCGCTCGTCGCGCAGCGGCCGCGCGAAGTCGGCCGTGGCCGCCAGCTGCAGGCGCACCGCCTGCGCCTCGGCCGTCGCGGCGCAGACCAGCCGACCGGCCTCGGCGGTCAGGCGCGCGCCCGGCGCGGGCGCGCGGTAGCCCGGCGGCACCGGGCGGGCCTGGATGCGGAAGGGGTGGCCGATCTTGGGTCCGGTCAGACCCTCGCGGTCGATGGCGCGCACGCTCATCCGGTAGTCGCCGTCCTCCAGCGCCGGGAACTGCACGCGCCCGCCCTCGAAGACGCCGTTGCGCAGCACCTCGCTCAGCCGCTCCGGCCGCGCGATGCGCACTTCGTAGCCGGCCACCGTGCCCGTGGGCGTCGGCAGCTGGAACACCAGGCGCTCCGCGTCCTGAAGCAGGTCGGGCAGGGTGGAGGGGTCGGGCGGCGGCGGCAGGGCCGGGCGCTTGTGGAAGGCGCCGCTGGCCTCGAGCACGGCGCCTTCGCCGGCCAGCAGGTCGGCCATGGGTGCGCCGTGCGTGCGTGGCCGCATCTTGACCACGCCCGTGGTCACCGCGGTCGAGACCCGGCCCTCGGGCGAAACCGCGACGGCGAAGCGCGTGCCGCGCACGCTGGCCACGGCGCCCGGCGCATGGATCTCGAACAGGCGGCCCTTGGGCTGCGGCGCCACCTCCGACTCGACCTTGCCGCGGTGCACTTCGATCACCGATTCGTAGGACCCGGTGTGGCGCTTGCTGCGCAGTCGCTTGAGCTCGACATCGGAGTCGGCCAGCACCCGCACCACCGAGCCGTCGGCCAGCCGCAGCCGCAGGAAGCCGTCCGTCGGCACCTGGATCTGTGTGCCTTCCGTCACCGCGTCGCCGGTGGCCAGCGGGCTCGCGGGCTCCGCGGCCGGCCTGGCCTTCGCCGCGGGTGCCTCGGGCGGCGCGATGCCGAGCGCGTCCCCCTGCACGAACTCGACCCGGGCCGTCGCCAGGGAGGCCGGGCGCAGCCAGGCGCGCGGGATGCGCAGCACGCTGCCTGCTTCGAGCGCGTCATGCGCGCCCAGGTGGTTGATCGCCTGCAGTTCCCGCCAGCGCGAGGGCGAGCGCAGATGGCGTTCGCCCAGGGACTGCAGCGTGTCGCCGGGCCGCACCAGGAGCCGAAGATCGCCGTGCGGCGCCGCGACCGCCTGCAGGCTGCCCGCCATCGCGAGCGCACCCGCCCACAGCACGGCCAGCGCCCGCCGGCGCGGGCGTCGGGCGGGCGTCATTCCGGGGTGCCGTTGGCCGACTCCCGCGTTGTCGTCGTGAAATCGCTGCCGTCGATCGACTCCAGCCGATAGCCCAGGCCATAGATCGCCGACAGCAGGAAGCCGTTGGCGGGGCGCAGATCGAGCTTGGTGCGCAGGCGGGAGATGTGGGTGTCGAGCGAGCGCGAGGGCGTCTCGGCGCCCAGGCCCCAGACCGCTTCGCGCAGGTGTTCGCGCGACAGCAGGCGGCCCAGGTTCTGGAACAGGAACAGCGCGAGCTCGTACTCGCGGTGCTTGAGCTCGGTCGGTTCGCCCTTGAAGCGCAGCGTGCGCGAGTGGGGGTGGAAGTGGTAGGGGCCGAAGATCAGTTCCGGCTCGAATTGCGCGGGATAGGAGCGCCGCAGCAAGGCCCGCACCCGCGCCTCGAGTTCGGCGATGCGGATCGGCTTGACCATGAAGTCGTCGGCGCCGGCCGTGAGCCCTTCCACCATGTCGGCCTCTTCGCGGCGGTTGGTCACGAAGAGGATGGGCAGCCGGCTGTTGAGGTCTTCCCGGATCCAGCGCACCACGGTCGGTCCCTGCACATCGGGCAGCGTCCAATCCAGGATCAGCAAATCGTAGGTCTGCAGGCGCAATTCGCGCAGCAGCGTGGTTCCATCGGAAAAGCCATGGCATTCATGGCCGATTCCTTCCATCGTCAGGCGAATCAGATCCAGTTGGCCCGATTCGTCGTCAAGTGCGGCAATGCGCATTGCAACTCCCTTTTGTTTTGAGGCCCGGAGTCTAGGTGCGGGGCGTCTGTCGACCAAGTGTATCGAGTCTTTCAACTGTCAACTAGTGCACGGATGTGGTCTTAATAGTCAACAATTGTCATTAATTGCCAAAAATCGGACCTATTGCCTTGGCTCACGCCGTGCGCGCTCATTACATTGCGCGAAGCAAAAAATTTCCCATTCCGTTTATTTGACATTCATTTGCAATTGAACGCGTCGGTGGTGGGTGGAGCGCAATGTTTCTGAAGAATTCTTTCAAAAAATCCATGGGGTTGATGGCCGCTGGCACGGGCTTGCTGATGGGCTGTGGCGCATCGCCCGGACCCGATCTGGCCGCTTGGACCTTGGCTGGCACGGCGCCGGTCGTGCGCGCCGTCGGCAGCTTTCCGGACCGCGCGCTGGTCGCGCAACTCGAACCCGGCGTGCGGGAGGCCGACCTGCGGCGCTGGTTCGGCGCGCCGGACCTCGGCCGCGAGCGCGGCGAGGCCGACGCCGCGACCTGGGAGTACCTCTTCCATTTCCGCAGCGGCGGCGGCGTCACAAGCTGTCGCGTCAAGCTGGGCTTCGACGGCGCACGCACCGTGCGCAGCGTCCATTGGCAGCCCTCGGCCTGCGGCGACTGGTTGAGCGTCAAGACGCCGGCGCAGGCGCAAGGAAAAGCCGCCCCCTGAAAACAAACGGCTGCACCCCTATAGGCGCATTGCGGGAAGTCGGCGGGTGCATCGGGTAAGCTCCGGCGCGAATAACAACGCAGCCCCGCTGCCCCGAGGAGATTCCTTATGCTGATAGGAGTACCAGCGGAGACGCTGGCCGGAGAGACACGCGTGGCGGTGACGCCGGAGACCGCGAAGAAGCTGGTGGCGCAGGGCCACGTGGTGATCGTTCAATCGGGCGCGGGCGTGGCAGCCAGCGTGACCGATGCGGCCTATGAAGCCGTCGGTGCGCGCATCGTCGAGGCGGCCGAGGCCTTTGGGGCCGAGATCGTGCTCAAGGTGCGTGCGCCGTCCGATGCCGAAGCCGCACGGCTCAAGCCCGGTGCGGTGGTCATCGGCATGCTCAACCCCTTCGATGCCACGGGCCTGCAGCGCCTGGCGGCTGCCGGTGCGGTGGGCTTCGCTCTGGAAGCGGCCCCGCGCACCACGCGCGCCCAGAGCATGGACGTGCTGTCCTCCCAGGCCAACATCGCCGGCTACAAGGCCGTGATGATCGCGGCCGACCAGTACCAGCGCTTCTTCCCCATGCTCATGACGGCGGCGGGCACGGTCAAGGCCGCGCGTGTGGTGATCCTGGGGGTGGGCGTGGCGGGCCTGCAGGCGATCGCCACGGCCAAGCGCCTGGGGGCGGTGATCGAAGCGTCCGACGTGCGCCCCAGCGTGAAGGAACAGATCGAATCGCTGGGCGGCAAGTTCATCGAGGTGTCCTACGACACGCCCGAAGAGAAGGAAGCCGCTGTCGGCGTGGGCGGTTATGCCAAGCCCATGCCCGCGAGCTGGCTGGCGCGCCAGCAGGTCGAGGTGGCCAAGCGCGTGGCGCTGGCGGACATCGTGATCAGCACGGCGCTGATCCCGGGCCGCGCGGCCCCGACGCTGATCACCGAAGAGATGGTCAAGTCCATGAAGCCGGGCTCGGTGATCGTGGACATCGCCGCGGGCAAGGGCGCCGATGGCGTGGGCGGCAACTGCCCGCTCTCGGAAGCCGACAAGACCGTGGTCAAGCACGGCGTGACGATCGTGGGCGAGACGAACCTGCCCGCGCGCGTGGCGGCCGATGCATCGGCGCTGTATGCGCGCAATGTGCTGGACTTCCTCAAGCTGATTTGCCCCAAGGAGGGCGGCCTGAAGATCGACCTCGAGGACGACATCGTGGCGGCCTGCCTGGTCACGCGCGACGGCCAAGTGACGCGCAAGTAAAAGAACAAGGAGCCGACATGGATTCCGTCAACCCGACCGTCATCAACCTGATCATCTTCGTGCTGGCCATCTACGTGGGCTACCACGTGGTGTGGACCGTCACGCCCGCGCTGCACACGCCGCTGATGGCGGTGACCAACGCGATCTCGGCGATCGTGATCGTGGGCGCGATGCTCGCGGCCGCGCTCACCACCACGCCGCTGGGCAAGACCATGGGCGTGCTGGCCGTGGCGCTGGCCGCGGTCAACGTCTTCGGTGGCTTCCTGGTCACCCGGCGCATGCTGGAGATGTTCCGCAAGAAGGAAAAGAAGACGGCCGCACCCGCTGCCGGCAAGGGAGACGCAGCATGAGCATGAGCCTCGTCACGCTGCTGTACCTGGTGGCCAGCGTCTGCTTCATCCAGGCCCTGAAGGGCCTGAGCCATCCCACCACCTCCATCCGCGGCAACGTCTTCGGCATGACCGGCATGGCGATCGCGGTGCTGACCACCATCGCGCTGATCCATGGCCAGGCGAAAGCCTTGAACATCGACTTCGGCACCGGCATCGCCTACGTGCTGGTGGCACTGGTCGTGGGTGGCGGCCTGGGGGCCTACATGGCCAACAAGGTCGAGATGACCAAGATGCCCGAGCTGGTGGCCTTCATGCACAGCATGATCGGTCTGGCGGCGGTGTTCATCGCCGTGGCCGCAGTGGCCGAGCCCTGGGCCTTCGGCATCACGGCCGCACCGGTGGCCGCGGCCATCGGCAGCGTCACGGTCGATGGCGGCGCAGTGCTGATCGACGGCTTCCTGCGCTACGCCATCCCCACAGGCAACCGCCTGGAGCTGTTCCTGGGCGCGGCCATCGGCGCCATCACCTTCAGCGGCTCGGTGATCGCCTTCGGCAAGCTCTCGGGCAAGTACAAGTTCCGCCTGTTCCAGGGCGCGCCGGTGCAGTTCTCGGGCCAGCACATGCTCAACCTGGTGCTGGGCCTCTTGACCATCGCGCTGGGCCTGGTGTTCGTCTTCACCGAGAGCTGGACCGCCTTCTTCGCGATGCTGGCGCTGGCCTTCGTGATGGGTGTGCTGATCATCATCCCGATCGGCGGCGCGGACATGCCGGTGGTGGTGTCGATGCTCAACAGCTACTCGGGCTGGGCGGCGGCGGGCATCGGCTTCAGCCTGAACAACGCCATGCTGATCATCGCGGGCTCGCTGGTGGGCAGCTCGGGCGCGATCCTGAGCTACATCATGTGCAAGGCCATGAACCGCAGCTTCTTCAACGTGATCCTGGGCGGCTTCGGCGGCGAGGCGGTCACGGCCGGCGGCGGGGCCAAGGAGCAGCGCCCGGTCAAGAGCGGCAGCGCGGACGATGCGGCCTTCGTGCTCAGCAACGCCGAGACGGTGGTGATCGTGCCGGGCTACGGCCTGGCGGTGGCGCGAGCGCAGCATGCGGTGAAGGAACTCGCGCAGAAGCTCACCGACAAGGGCATCACGGTGAAGTACGCGATCCACCCGGTGGCCGGGCGCATGCCGGGGCACATGAACGTGCTCTTGGCCGAGGCCGAGGTGCCCTACGACCAGGTGTTCGAGATGGAGGACATCAACGGCGAGTTCGGCCAGGCCGACGTGGCGATCATCCTGGGTGCGAACGACGTGGTGAACCCTGCGGCGCACACCAAGGGCAGCGCGATCTACGGCATGCCGATCCTGGAGGCCTACAAGGCCAAGACGGTGATCGTGAACAAGCGCTCCATGGCCGCGGGCTACGCGGGCCTGGACAACGAACTCTTCTACATGGACAAGACCATGATGGTCTTCGGCGACGCCAAGAAGGTCGTGGAAGACATGGGCAAGGCGATCGAGTAGGCCCGGGCCGGCCGCATGGGCCGGCCAGGCCTTCGCCTGAAGAGCGCAGGCGCCGCGTCGCGGCGCTTTCTTTTTTTCTCAAGTGGAGACAAGAACATGACGGACCGTCCCTGGCTCGCGAGCTATCCCCCCGGCGTCCCCGCCGACATCGACCCCTCGAGCTATGCCTCGCTGGTCGGCTTGATGGAGGAGAGCTTCTCGAAGTACGCCGACCGCGTGGCCTACAGCTTCATGGGCAAGGACATGCGCTATGCCGAGGTCGACCGGCAGAGCCGCGACTTCGCGGCCTACCTGCAAGGCCTGGGCCTGGTCAAGGGCGACCGCGTGGCGGTGATGATGCCCAACTGCCTGCAGTACCCGATCGCGGTGGCCGGCATCCTGCGCGCCGGCCTGATCCTGGTCAACGTCAACCCGCTCTACACCGCGCGCGAACTCGAGCACCAGCTGCAGGACAGCGGCGCGACGACCATCGTGATCATGGAGAACTTCGCGGCGACGCTGCAGCATTGCCTCGCATCCACGCCGGTCCGCCACATCGTGCTGGGCGCCATGGGCGACCGGCTGGGCCTGCTCAAGGGCGCGCTCGTCAACTACGTGGTGCGCAAGGTCAAGAAGCTGGTCCCGGCCTACGAACTGCCGGGCGCGGTGCGCTTCAACAAGGCGCTGGGCGACGGCGGGCGGCATCCGCTCAAGGCCCCGGTGGTCGGTCCCGACGACATCGCGGTGCTGCAGTACACCGGCGGCACCACCGGTGTGGCCAAGGGCGCGGTGCTGCTGCATCGCAACGTGATCGCCAACGTGCTGCAGTCCGAAGCCTGGAATTCGCCCGCGATGCAGAAGGTGCCGGCCGGCGAGCAGCCGACCAGCGTCTGCGCGCTGCCGCTCTATCACATCTTCGCCTTCACGGTGAACATGATGCTGGGCCTGCGCACCGGCGGCAAGGTGCTGCTGATCCCGAACCCGCGCGACCTCGCGGCCACGCTCAAGGAGCTGTCGAAGCACAACTTCCACAGCTTTCCCGCGGTCAACACGCTGTTCAACGGCCTTGCCAACCACCCCGACTTCGGCACCGTGAACTGGAAGCACCTGCAGGTCTCGGTCGGCGGCGGCATGGCGGTGCAGGGCGCCGTGGCCAAGCTCTGGCTCGAGAAGACCGGCTGCCCGATCTGCGAGGGCTACGGCCTGTCCGAGACCTCGCCCACGGTCAGCTGCAACCCGATCACCAGCACTGCCTACACCGGCACCATCGGCGTGCCGCTGCCGAGCACGCGCATGACCTTGCTCGACGACGCCGGCCACGAGGTGGCGCCCGGCGAGCGCGGCGAGATCGCGATCAAGGGCCCGCAGGTGATGGCCGGCTACTGGCAGCGCCCCGACGAGACCGCCAAGGTCATGACGGACGACGGCTGGTTCAAGTCGGGCGACATCGGCGTGGTCGACGAGCGCGGCTTCTTCAAGATCGTCGATCGCAAGAAGGACATGATCCTGGTGTCGGGCTTCAACGTGTACCCGAACGAGATCGAGGACGTGGCGGCGCTGATCCCGGGCGTGCTCGAATGCGCGGCCGTCGGCGTGCCCGACGAGAAGACCGGCGAGGCGGTCAAGCTGGTGATCGTGCGCAAGGACCCGTCGCTGACCGAAGAGCAGGTGCGTGCCTTCTGCCGCGAGAACCTCACGGGCTACAAGCGCCCCAAGGTCATCGAGTTCCGCACCGACATGCCCAAGACGCCGGTGGGCAAGATCCTGCGCCGCGAACTGCGCGACGCAAAGCAGTAGGAAGGGCCGCAGGATGCACGCTGCGGCGCCGATCGCCATCGTCGCGGCGATGCACGAAGAGCTGGCCGCGCTGCTCGAGTGCATGCCTGACGAGCGCCGGGTCACGGTCGCGGGCCGCGACTTCTGGCAGGGCCATCTGCAGGGCCACGAGGTGATCGCGGTGCTCGCGCGCATCGGCAAGGTGGCGGCCGCCACCACGGCCACGGTGCTGGCCGAGCGCTTCCGCGTCGGCCGCGTGGTCTTCACCGGCGTCGCGGGTGGCCTCGGGCCCGGCGTGCGGGTGGGCGACGTGGTGGTCGCCGAGGCCTTCCTGCAGCACGACATGGACGCCTCGCCGATCTTCCCGCGCCACGAGGTGCCGCTCTACGCGAGGAGCCGTTTCCCGGCCGATGCCGAACTCGCCGCCGCGCTGCGCGAAGCCGCCCGCACGGCCCTGCCGCAGGCCCGCGTGCACCACGGGCTGGTGATCAGCGGTGACCGCTTCGTGTCCACCACGGCCGAAGCGCGCGCGCTGCAGGCCGAATTGCCCGATGCCCTCGCCGTGGAAATGGAAGGCGCCGCCTTCGCCCAGGTCTGCCACGACTTCGACCTGCCCTTCGCGGCAGTGCGCACCATCTCCGACCGCGCCGACGACGCAGCGCACGGCGATTTCCTCGAATTCATCCGCACCGTCGCCAGCCCGTATTCGGCTGCAATCGTGGATGCGCTGCTGAGCGCGTTGCCCAAACCCCAACGCTAGCAGCGGCCTTCGCCAGCGACACCCTGGAACCGGCTTTGCCGGGCCAGCGGGCGTGGTCCGCGTCTTCACCAGAGACACCCTGGAACCGGCTCCGCCGGGCCAGCGGTGTCGCCCCCTTGAGGGGGAGGGCGTCAACCCTCGGGGGTGATCCCGTCTTCACGTGTCTTCACCAGAGACACCCTGGAACCGGCTTAGCCGGGCCAGCGGTGTCGCCCCCTTGAGGGGGAGGGCGAAGCCCTCGGGGGTGGTCTATTTCAACCAGCCCCGGCGCCGGAAGTACCACATCGGCACCAGCGCACTCGCCACCATCAGCGCGATCGCATAGGCATAGCCGTAGGCCCAGTCGATCTCGGGCATGACGCGGAAGTTCATGCCGTAGACGCTGGCGATCAGCGTGGGCGGCAGCAGCGCGACGCTGGCCACCGAGAAGATCTTGATGGTCTTGTTCTGGTTGATGTTGATGAAACCGACGGTCGCATCCATCAAAAAGTTGATCTTGTCGAACAGGAAGGCCGTGTGGTTGTCCAGCGATTCGATGTCGCGCAGGATCTGCCGCGCCTCCTCGAACTGCTCGGCGTTGAGCATCTTGCTGCGCATCATGAAGCTCACCGCGCGGCGCGTGTCCATCACGTTGCGGCGGATGCGCCCGTTCAAGTCTTCCTGGCGCGCGATGGCGCCCAGCACCTCGCCGGCCAGTTCGTCGCTGACGTTGCCCTCGAGCACCTTCTTGCCCGCCACCTCGAGCTCGTCGTAGATGTTTTCCAGCGTGTCGGCCGAGTATTCGGCGTCGGCGTCGAACAGCTTCAGCAGCACTTCCTTGGCGTCTTCGATCAGGCCCGGCGCACGGCGCGCGCGCATGCGCAAGAGGCGGAACACCGGAATGTCCTGATCGTGGATCGAGAACAGCACGCCGCGGCTGCGCAGTTCGGCGTTGTGCTGGTTGAGGATGAAGGCCACGCGCACCGAACGCGCGTTCTCTTCCTCGTCGATCAGGAAGTCGCTGCGGATGTGCAGTTCGCCGTTGTCTTCCTCGTAGAAGCGCGCCGATTCCTCGATGTCCTCGTCCATCGCGTCTTCGGGGATGGACAGGCCGTAGTACTGCTTGATCCAGCGCTTCTCCTCGACCGTGGGCGATTCGAGGTCGACCCAGATGGGCTGGAACTGTGACAGCTCTTCGAGGGCCTCGATTTCTTCCTGAACGAGGCGCCCGTTGGCAAGCGTGAAGATGTTGAGCATGGCTCACTCCCGTGAAAAGGTCTTGCGGTTGGCGGCGGGAAGGGCGCTTTCAAGACCCTCGCCAACGACGCTCAGGAGGGAGTTGAAAGCTGCCGAGACGGATAGCTTTCCATGCGGGTCTCCGGGGTTGCAGCGAGGCGCGATTATGGCACTGCAGCATGAGGCGCCGAAGTCGATGGCTGGATGAACATCCAGTACAGTAGCGCCTCGATGCAGCCTGCCGCCCATCCTGTTTCCGCCGTCCCCGCCACCCAGGCCGAGCGCCTGGCGGCCGCGCTCGCGACGCTCAACGAGGCGCAGCGCGCGGCGGTCGAGCACGGCGTGGGCGCGGCCCTCGCCGATGCGCGGCCCCTGCTGGTGATCGCCGGCGCGGGCTCGGGCAAGACCAGCACGCTGGCGCACCGCGTGGCGCACCTGGTGGCGCAGGGCGTCGATCCGCAGCGCATCTTGCTGCTGACCTTCTCGCGTCGGGCCGCGCAGGAGATGTCGCGCCGCGCCGGCCAGGTCGCGGCGCAAGTGCTGGGGCTGCGTTCCGATGCGGCGCCTTCGCTGCCCTGGGCCGGCACCTTCCACGGCATCGGCGCGCGCCTGCTGCGCGAGTACGCGACCCATATCGGGCTGGCCGAGAATTTCAGCATCCACGACCGCGGCGACGCCGAGGACCTGATGGGCCTGGTGCGCCACGAACTGGGCTTCTCGACCACCGCGAAGCGCTTTCCGCAGAAGAGCACCTGCCTGTCGATCTATTCGCGCACGGTCAACACCTGCGGGTCGCTGGCCGAGGTGCTCGCGCATGCCTTCCCCTGGTGCGCCGAATGGGAGAGCGAACTCAAGCGCCTGTTCGCGGCCTATGTCGAGGCCAAGCAGCAGCAGCACGCGCTCGACTACGACGACCTGCTGCTCTACTGGGCCGGCATGGTGGCCGAGCCCGCGCTGGCGGCGCTGATCGGTGAGCGCTTCGACCATGTGCTGGTCGACGAGTACCAGGACACCAACCGGCTGCAGGCCGCGATCCTGTGCGGCCTCAAGCCCGACGGACGCGGCGTCACGGTGGTCGGCGACGACGCGCAGTCGATCTATTCCTTCCGCGGCGCCACGGTGCGCAACATCCTCGACTTCCCGGGCCAGTTCTCGCAGGCCGCGCGCATCGTCACGCTGGAGCGCAACTACCGCTCCACGCAGCCCATCCTCGACGTCTCGAACGCGGTGATCGCCGCGGCCGCCGAGCGCCACGCCAAGACGCTCTGGACCGACAAGCCCTCGGCCGGCCGGCCGCAGCTGGTGCTGGTGCCCGACGAGGCGCAGCAGGCCCAGTGGGTGGCCGACCGCGTGCTCGCGCACCGCGAGGGCGGGCTGGCGCTCAAGTCGCAGGCGGTGCTGTTCCGCACCTCGTACCACAGCGCCGCGCTCGAGCTCGAGCTGGCGCGGCGCAACATCCCCTTCGTCAAGTACGGCGGGCTCAAGTTCCTCGAGGCCGCGCACGTCAAGGACCTGCTCTCGGTGCTGCGTTTCGCGCAGAACCCGCGCAGCCGGATCGCGGGCTTCCGCGTCACCCAGCTGATCCCGGGCATCGGCCCGGTCACGGCCGCGCGGCTGCTCGACGCGATGGACGTGGCGGCCGATCCGGCGGCGGCAGTGCAGGCCTTCGTGCCGCCCGCCTCGGCGCTGGTCGAATGGGCGCGCTTCGCCGAGATCTATGCCGCGCTGCGCGCGCCCACGCTGGCCTGGCCGGCCGACATGGAGCTCGCGCTGCGCTGGTACCTGCCGCACCTCGAACGCCTGCACGATGACGCCGGGCTGCGCCGCGGCGACGTCGAGCAGCTGGCCCGCCTCGCGGCCGGCTACGGCTCGCGCGAGCGCTTCCTGACCGAGCTCACGCTTGACCCGCCCGAGGCCACCAGCGACCGCCCCGGGCCGCCGCTGCTCGACGAGGACTACCTGATCCTCTCGACCATCCATTCGGCCAAGGGCCAGGAGTGGACTTCGGTGCATGTGCTCAACGTGGTCGACGGCTGCCTGCCGGCCGACGTGGCCCAGGGCGCGCAGGAACTCGAGGAGGAGCGGCGCCTGCTCTACGTCGCGATGACGCGCGCCAAGGACCACCTGCACCTGCTGGTGCCGCAGCGCTTCTACGTGACGCAGCAGTCGGCCCGCGGCGACCGCCATCTCTATGCCGGGCGCAGCCGCTTCGTCACCGAGGCCGATGCGGCCCGTTTCGAGCAACTCACCTGGCCGCCCCCGCCGCCGCGCGCGCCCCACACGCCGCCACCGGCCGCGACCATCGACCTGCTGGCCCGCATGCGTGCCAGCTGGCGCTGAAACGCCGCGCCCACCCTGCCCGCAGAAGGGTCGTAAGCCCCTGCATCGCAGCGTTACCTTTGGTCCTCCTCGCGCTGGCAAGCGTTGCCGGCACGGCGTCTGGTGCTATGAATTCGGAAGCGGTCCGGGTGCCGCTCGGCGGGCCGGCCCGCGGAGGGATTGCAATCGCTTCGCGCCTTGGGCATAGTGAATCGACCCCTTCCTCTCTTTGCTCATTTCTCTTCCCCTTCCCCCCGTTTTCCTTCCCCCCGGTCGATGCGCCAATCCCGGTGCAGAGGCTATTTTTCCCAACCGTCAATTCCAGGAGGTCATTCATGAATCTGACGATCAGCGGTCATCACCTCGACGTCACCCCTGCACTGCGCAGCTACGTCACCACCAAGTTGGACCGGATCACCCGGCACTTCGATCAGGTGGTCGATGTCAAGGTGCTCCTCACGGTGGAAAAGCAGAAGGAGAAGGACAGCCGCCAGAAGGCGGAATGCAACATCCACGTCAAGGGCAACGACATGTTCGCGGAGTCGAGCCACGCTGATCTCTATGCCGCCGTCGACGAGCTGGTCGACAAGCTCGACCGCCAAGTCGTGCGCCACAAGGACAAGCTCCAGGACCATCATCACGCAGCACCCAAGCGTCTGATGTAAGGTTCGGCTTCGACCTGTTCGGGCAAATACTCTTGCGGGCCACCTTCGGGTGGCTCTTTGCTTTTTACGGCAGGGGTGCATAATCGCCCCCGCTCCGACCCCACCCATGAATCGCCTAGCGTCCATCCTGCCGCCCGCTCAAGTCCTCGTGAGCGTTGACGCCACCAGCAAGAAACGTGCTTTCGAGGAAGCCGGCTTGCTGTTCGAAAACCTCCATGGCCTGGGGCGTGCCCTGATCACCGACAGCCTGTTCGCCCGCGAACGGCTCGGCTCGACCGGGCTCGGCCACGGCGTGGCGATCCCGCACGGGCGCATCAAGGGCCTCAAATCGCCCATGGCGGCCGTGTTCCAGCTGGCCGACCCCATCGGCTTCGATGCGCCCGACGAGCAGCCTGTGGTGCTGCTGATCTTCCTGCTGGTGCCCGAGGCGGCGACCCAGAAGCACCTGGAGATCCTGTCCGAGATCGCCGAGCTGCTGAGCGACGCCGGCCTGCGCGAGCAGATCAAGTCCAGCACCGACGCGGCCGCGCTGCATGCGCTGATCGCGGGCTGGCAGTCGGCGCAGGTCGCCTGACCCCGGGGCGCCAGCCCCGGCCTGCGGCGGCCGTTGCCGCCGCGCGGCGTGACACCCCGTTTCTGCGCTTATTCTCTAGGGCATGAAACCCACCGTCATCAGCGCCGACGCGATGTTCGAGGAATTCCGCGGGCCGCTGCGCTGGGAGTGGCTGGCCGGGCTGGGCGCGTCCGAGCGCCAGTTCGACGCGGAAGTCATCAGCCGGGCGCAATCGGCGGCCGACCTGGTCGGCTACCTCAACTACATCCACCCCTACCGGGTCCAGATCCTGGGCGCGCGCGAGATCGCCTACCTGACCCGCGGCACGCCCGAGGACTGCGAGCGCCGCATCGCGCGCATCGTCACCCTGGAGCCGCCGGTGCTGGTGCTGGCCGACGGCCAGGCCGCGCCCGACGAGCTGCTGGCCATCTGCGAGCGCGCGCAGCTGCCGCTGTTCGCCACGCGCGACGGCTCGGCCTACGTGATCGACCTGCTGCGCGCCTACCTGTCCAAGCACTTCGCCGAGCGCACCTCGATGCACGGCGTGTTCATGGACATCCTGGGGCTGGGCGTGATGATCACGGGCGAGTCGGGCCTGGGCAAGAGCGAGCTCGGCCTGGAGCTGATCTCGCGCGGCAACGGCCTGGTGGCCGACGACGCGGTCGACCTGTTCCGCATCAACCAGAACACCATCGAGGGCCGCTGCCCCGAGCTGCTGCAGAACCTGCTGGAGGTGCGCGGCATCGGCCTGCTCGACATTCGCGCGATCTTCGGCGAGACCGCGGTGCGCCGGAAGATGCGGCTCAAGCTGATCGTGCACCTGGTGCGGCGCGACAGCTTCGAGCGCGACTACGAGCGCATGCCCGCGGCGCCGCTGACCCAGGACGTGCTGGGCATCGCGGTGCGCAAGGTGATCATCCAGGTGGTGGCCGGGCGCAACATCGCGGTGCTGGTCGAGGCGGCGGTGCGTAATTCGATCCTGCAGCTGCGCGGCATCGACACCTATGCCGACTTCGTGGCGCGCCACCACAAGGCGATGGAATCGGCCCAGGACTGAGCGGCAGGGCCTTGGCACGCGCAAAGCGCGTGTAAAGACCGGAAGCTTCTGTTACCTGCGGCTGGCGCAGTCGCCGCACAGGCCGTACAGGGACATCGCGTGGTCCTGCAGGATCCAGCCCTTGTCCTTGGCGATGAGCTGTTGGCGGCGCTCGATCTCGGCGTCGTAGAACTCCTCGACCTTGCCGCAGGAGGTGCAGATCAGGTGGTCGTGGTGCGTGCCTTCGTTGAGCTCGTAGACCGCCTTGCCGCTCTCGAAGTGGCTGCGCTCCAGGATGCCGGCCTGCTCGAACTGCGTGAGCACGCGGTAGACGGTGGCCAGGCCGATGTCCGAGCGTTCGTTGAGCAGCACGCGGAACACGTCTTCGGCCGTCATGTGGCGCTGGCCACCGGTCTGGAAGATCTCGAGGATCTTCAGACGCGGCAGCGTGGCCTTGAGGCCGGTGTTCTTGAGTTCGTCGATATTGCCCATGGTCGTTCCTCAGCCAGCCGTGCATGCGGCCATCCGCAAAAAGGCCAGCCGCTACAATGGGTCGATCATATCGCTCCCCCTTTTTCCCATGCTTGCCAATTCCCAAAGCCGCCTGTGCCTACTGGCTGCCGCCGTCGTGGCGAGCGTGTCGCTCGGCGCCTGCAGCAGCGTGACCGACCGCACGCGCGGCATGCTCTACGCCGTGACGCCCTACAAGGTCGAGGTGGTGCAGGGCAACTTCGTGTCCAAGGAACAGGTCGAGGCGCTCAAGCCCGGCATGTCGCGCCAGCAGGTGCGCGAGATCCTCGGCACCTCGCTGCTCACCGACGTCTTCCATTCCGACCGCTGGGACTACGTGTTCACCATCCGTCGCCAGGGCGTGGAGCCGCAGCAGCGCCGCTTGACCCTGTTCTTCAAGGGTGAATTGCTCGAGCGATACCAGGGCGACCCGATGCCCAGCGAGGAAGAATTCGTGGCCGGCCTCGACGTGCGCAAGTTCAGCGGCAAGATCCCGCCGCTCGAAGCGACCGAGGAACAGCTCAACAAGGCGGCCCCGGCCAAGACCGACGCCGCGCCGGCGGCGCCCGCGCCCCTGGCCCCGCTGCCGCCGAGCTACCCGCCGCTCGAATCCACGCGCTGACGAGGCGCCAGGCCGGCCTGGGTGCCGGCCGTGCGCTGGCCTGCGCCCCCGGGGACGCACCGCCGCGTTTGACCCGAACCCTCCCGAATCTGCTGAAGGCTGAATCCGCGTGACCGAACTCTCCGCCCCGTCCTCCTCCACGCGCCGCATCGCGATCGCCGGCGCCTCCGGCCGCATGGGCCACATGCTGATCGAGGCCGTGCGCAACGCCGACGACCTGGCCCTGGCCGGCGCGCTCGACCGTGCCGACAGCGAAGCGCTGGGCACCGATGCCGCGGCCTTCCTGGGCTTCACCAGCGGCGTGCCGATCGTGTCCGACCTGCGGGCCGGCCTCCAGGGCGCGCAGGTGCTGATCGACTTCACCCGTCCCGAAGGCACGCTGGCGCACCTGGCCGTCTGTCGCGAACTGGGCGTGCAGGCCGTGATCGGCACCACCGGCTTCAGCGAGGCCCAGAAGGCCGAGATCGCCGAGATCGCCAAGGACATCGCCATCATGATGGCGCCCAACATGAGCGTGGGCGTCAACGTGACCTTCAAGCTGCTGGAGATGGCGGCCAAGGCGCTGTCGACCGGCTACGACATCGAGATCATCGAGGCCCACCATCGCCACAAGGTCGACGCGCCCTCGGGCACCGCGCTCAAGATGGGCGAGGTCATCGCCGACGCGCTGGGCCGCGACCTCAAGGAATGCGCGGTGTACGCCCGCGAAGGCATCACGGGCGAACGCGACCCCTCGACCATCGGCTTCTCGGCCATCCGCGGCGGCGACATCGTGGGCGACCACACCGTGCTGTTTGCCGGCACCGGCGAGCGCATCGAGATCACGCACAAGTCGTCCAGCCGCACCACCTACGCGCAGGGCAGCCTGCGCGCCGCGCGCTTCCTGGCCACCCAGAAGGCCGGGTTGTTCGACATGTTCGACGTGCTGGGCTTGAAGTAGGCTCTGGCGCCATGAGCGTGCTGCAGTTGCTGACCCAGGGCGACGGCGTCAGCCGCGCGGTGGCGGCGCTGCTGGTGGCGATGTCGGTGGCCAGCTGGATCGCGATCCTGCTCAAGGCCTGGCTGCTGCGCGGCGGCACGCGCGCGGTGCTGCGCAGCATCGCGGCCTTCTGGCAGTCGCCCACCCTGGCCGAGGCCGAACGCAGCGTGGCGGGCTTCGACGGCCCGCGGCTGGTGCTGCCGGCGGTCTCTGCGCTCCAATCCCTGGCCGGCAAGGCCCAAGGCGCCACGCTGGGCCATGGCGGCGACCGCAACCAGCGCCTCACGCGCGCGCTGCGCGACGCGCTGCATGCGGCCTTGCGCCGCCTGCAATCGGGCCAGATCCTGCTCGCCACCGTGGGCGCCACCGCGCCCTTCGTCGGGCTGCTGGGCACGGTCTGGGGCATCCACGGCGCGCTCGCGGGCATCGCGGGGCAGACGGGGGGCTTCACCATCGACAAGGTGGCCGGCCCGGTGGGCGAGGCGCTGATCATGACGGCCTTCGGCCTGGCGGTCGCGATTCCCGCCGTGCTGGCCTACAACGTGTTCGGCCGCGTGATCGGCCGCATCGAGGCCGAGCTCGAAGGCTTCGCGCACGACCTGCTGGGCTTGTTCGGCGAGCCCGGGCATGGGCCCCGCCGCCGCCCGCGCGGCCCATGCCCGTCTAGCGCGTCGCACCATGGCCTTCGGTCGCAGCTCCCTGGGTTCCGCCGCCGGCGGCGGCGGGCGCGCGATGGGCGCGGGCGGCCAGCGCCCGATGTCGGACATCAACGTGACGCCGCTGGTCGACGTGATGCTGGTGCTGCTGGTGATCTTCATCATCACCGCGCCGCTGATGGCCAGTTCGATCCGCCTCGACCTGCCGCGCACCGGCGCCGGCACCGCCAACGAGACGCCCAGGTTCGTCGGTTTGTCGGTCGATGCCAGGGGCCAGACCTTCCTCAACGACCAGCCGGTGACCGACGAGGAACTCGCGACCCGCCTGGCCCAGGCCGCCGCCGCCGACCGCACTACCGAAGTCCAGTTGCGCGCCGACCAGACCGTGCCCTACGGCCGCGTGGTGGTGCTCATGGGCATCGCGAACAAGGCGGGGCTGAACCGCATCGGCTTCGTGACCGAGGCGCCACCGGCCGACAAGCCGCGCTGAGTCTCGGTATGGCTCCTTCCCCCTCCGGGGGAAGGCAGGGATGGGGGCTCCCCCTTCCCCCGGCGAGGAAGGAAGAAGAACCTCAACCCAGGATCACCGGCTTGGTCTTCCAGATCTGATGCGCGTACTCCGCGATGGTCCGGTCCGAGGAGAACGCACCCATGCCCGCCACGTTGAGGATCGCCATGCGGGTCCACGCCTCGGGGTCGCGGTAGAGCGCATCGACGCGGGCCTGGGTCTCGACGTAGCTCGCGTAGTCGGCCAGCAGCAGGTACTGGTCGCCCCAGTTCACCAGCGTGTCGTAGATGCCCTGGTAGCGCGCGGGTTCGCCGGGCGAGAACTTGCCGTCGCGGATCGCGTCGAGCACGCCCTGCAGCTCGGGGTTGGCTTCGTAGAAGCTGCGCGGCTGGTAGCCGTGCGCGCGGATGTCGGCCACCTCGGGCGTGGTGTTGCCGAAGATGAAGATGTTGTCGTCGCCGACGTTGTCCTTCATCTCGACGTTGGCGCCATCCAGCGTGCCGATGGTGAGCGCGCCGTTGAGCGCGAACTTCATGTTGCCGGTGCCCGAGGCCTCGGTGCCGGCGGTGGAGATCTGCTCCGACAAATCGGCCGCCGGCATGATGACCTCGGCCAGGCTCACGCTGTAGTTGGGCAGGAACACCACCTTGAGCAGCTTGCCCACGCGCGGGTCGTTGTTGACCACCGCCGCCACGTCGTTGATCAGCCGGATCACCAGCTTGGCCGCGTGGTAGGCCGAGGCCGCCTTGCCCGCGAACACCACCACGCGCGGCACCAGCTCGCTGGCCTGTCCGGCCTCGTGCGCGGCCACGATGCGCTGGTAGCGCGAGACCACGTGCAGCACGTTGAGCAGCTGGCGCTTGTACTCGTGGATGCGCTTGACCTGCACGTCGAACATCGCGTCGGTGTCGACCGTGATCGCCAGGTGCTGCTCGATCCAGTTGGCCAGCCGCAGCTTGTTCTCGCGCTTGGCATGGCGGAAGGCGCGCACGAAGGCCGGCTGCTGGGCCATCGGGCGCAGCGCCTCGAGCTGCGTCAGGTCGCGCCGCCAGCCGCGGCCGATGCGCTGGTCGAGCAGCGCCGCGAGCGAGGGGTTGGCCTGCGCCAGCCAGCGCCGCGGCGTGACGCCGTTGGTCTTGTTGTTGAAGCGCTCGGGGAAGATGCGGTTGAAGTCCGCGAAGATCGACTGCTTCATGAGCTCGGAGTGCAGTCCCGACACGCCATTGATCGAGTGGCTCGCGAGCACCGCCACGTAGGCCATGCGCACGCGCCGCTCGCCGGTCTCGTCGATCAGCGACAGCCGGCGCAGCAGTTCCACGTCGTGGCCCAGCTTCTGCGTCACGGTGGCCAGGAAGCGCGCGTTCAGGTCGTAGAGGATCTGCAGGTGGCGCGGCAGGATGCGGCCCATCATCTCGACCGGCCAGGTCTCGAGCGCCTCGTGCATCAGCGTGTGGTTGGTGTAGCTGAACACCTTCTGCGTGTGGCCCCAGGCCGTGTCCCAGTCCAGGCCGTGCTCGTCGAGCAGCAGGCGCATCAACTCGGGCACCGCGAGCACCGGGTGGGTGTCGTTCAGGTGGATGCTGACCTTGTCGGGCAGGTTGTCGAAGGTCTTGTGGGTGCGCAGGTAGCGGCGCAGCAGGTCCTGCACGCTGGCGCTCACGAAGAAATACTCCTGGTGCAGCCGCAGCTCGCGGCCCGAGGCGGTGGAGTCGTCGGGGTAGAGCACGCGCGAGACGTTCTCCGAGTGGTTCTTGCTCTCCACCGCCTGCATGTAGTTGCCGCGGTTGAAGGCCGACAGGTCGATCTCCTCGGTGGCGCGCGCCGACCACAGCCGCAGGGTGTTGGTGGCCTGCGTGCCGTAGCCCGGGATGATGGTGTCGTAGGCCACGGCCAGCACGTCGTGGGTGTCGACCCAGTCGGCCGCGCTGCCGCCGTCGCGCTTCTGCACATGGCCGCCGAAGCGCACCCGGTAGGTCACCTCGGGCCGCTGGAACTCCCAGGGGTTGCCGCGCGTGAGCCAGTAGTCGGGCGTCTCGACCTGCTGGCCGTCGACGATCTTCTGGCGGAACATGCCGTACTCGTAGCGGATGCCGTAGCCGAAGCCCGGCACGCCCAGCGTGGCCATCGAATCGAGAAAACAGGCCGCGAGCCGGCCCAGGCCGCCGTTGCCCAGCGCCGCATCGGGCTCGCGCTCGGCCAGCGCCGCGATGTCGACGCCGAAGTCGGCCAGTGCCTGCTTGACGATGTCCTGCAGCTCCAGCGCCAGCAGCGCGTTGGTGAAGGTGCGCCCGATCAGGAACTCCATCGACAGGTAGTAGACGCGCTTGACGTCCTGCGCATAGCTGGCGCGCGTGGTCGCCATCCAGCGCTCGACCAGCTGGTCGCGCACGGCCAGCGCGGTGGCGTTGAGCCAGTCGTCGGGGCTGGCGGCCACCGGGTCCTTGCCGACCGCGTAGATCAGCTTGTTGGCCACGGCGCGCTTGAAGGCGGCCACGTCGCGGTCGGGATGGTCGTAGGCAAATTCTTCGATCGTCATGGGTGGGTCGTCGTGTGTGTGGATCGGAAGGTCAGGCGAGCGCTTGCTCGCAGACGGCGATGTAGTGCGCGGCGGCGGTCTGCCAGTCGGCCGGCTGCCGCATCGCGTGCGCGCGGACACGGCGCCAGTCGGCCGGCCGGTGGTACAGCGCGAAGGCGCGGCGCAGCGCGCGGTCGAAGCCGGCGGCGTCGAAGTCGTCGAAGACGAAGCCGCTGGCGCTGCCGTCGGCCATGTTCTCGAGCGTGCAGTCGACCACCGTGTCGGCCAGGCCGCCCACGCGGTGCACCAGGGGCAGACTACCGTACTTGAGGCCGTACATCTGCGTGAGACCACAGGGCTCGAACATCGAAGGCACCAGCGTCACGTCGCCGGCGCCGAACAGCCGGTGCGCGAAGCCCTCGTCGTAGCCCAAGGTGGCATGCACCGATTGCGGCGCGGCGGCCGCGCGTGCGCGAAAGGCTTCCTCGAGCCAGCGCTCGCCGGTGCCCAGCAACGCGAGCTGGCCGCCGTGCGCCAGCAGCGTGTCGATCGCGCCCAGCACCAGGTGCTGGCCCTTCTGCTCGGTGAGCCGGCTGACCATCACGAACAGCGGCGCGTCGGGCGCGACGGCCAGGCCCAGCGCCTGCTGCAGCGCGGCCTTGCACACCGCCTTGCCGCCCGGATGGCGCGCGTCGAAGGGCGTGGGCAGCAGCGCGTCGTGGGCCGGGTTCCAGACCGCGTCGTCCACGGCGTTGAGGATGCCGCTCAGCACGCCGCTGCGCCCGCGCAGCAGGCCGTCGAGGCCGCAGCCCTGGGCAGGGGTCTGGATCTCGCGTGCATACGTCGGGCTGACGGTCGTGAGCCGGTCGGAGAAGTAGAGCCCGGCCTTCATGAACGACAGCTGGCCGTGGTATTCCAGCCCGTTCATGTGGAAGGCGGCCGGCGGCAGGCCCAGGCCGGCGAACTCCCAGGGCGGGAACAGGCCCTGGTAGGCCAGGTTGTGGACCGTGAAGACGCTGCCCACGCGCGGGCCCGGTGTCGGGTCGAACGCCAGGTAGGCGGGCGCGAGCGCCGCATGCCAGTCGTGCGCATGCACCACTTCGGGTCGCCAGCCCGGATCGAGGCCGCGCGCCAGCCGGGCCGCGGCCCAGCCCAGCAGAGCGAAGCGGCGCGCGTTGTCTTCGTAGGGTTGGCGCGATGCGTCCTCGTAGGGGTTGCCCGGGCGGTCGTAGCGCGCGGGCGCGTCGATCACATAGGCGTGCACGCTGCCGATGCGGCCGGCGCGCAGCACCGCGCGCTCGCCCCAGGGTGCGTCGAAGGCGGCCACCTCGGCCAGCCCGGTCACACCCGCCAGGATCGCCGGGAAGCCCGGCAGCAGCACGCGCACGTCCTGCCCGGCCTGGGCCAGCGCCGCCGGCAGCGCGCCGGCGACATCCGCCAGCCCGCCGGTCTTGAGAAGGGGAAAGAACTCGGCGCTGACCTGGAGGATGCGCATCAGTGCGGTGCCTCGGCCAGCCGCTGCAGCATCTCGCGCGTGATCAGCACCACGCCGGTCTCGGTGCGCTCGAAGCGGGCCGCGTCCGCGACCGGGTCCTCGCCCACCACCATGCCCTCGGGGATCACGCAGGCGCGGTCGATCACCACCTTCGACAGCCGCGCATGGCGACCGACCTCGACGTCGGGCAGCAGCACGGCCTCGCGCACCTCGCAGAAGGAGTGGATGCGCACGCCCGAGAACAGCACCGAGCTGCTCACCTTCGACCCCGACACGATGCAGCCGCCCGACACGATGGTGTTGACCGTGATGCCTGGCTGGCCGTTCTGGTCGAGCACGAACTTGGCCGGCGGCAGCTGCCGCTGGTAGGTCCAGATGGGCCAGTCGGTGTCATAGATGTCGAGCTCCGGGGTGATCGAGGCCAGATCGAGGTTCGCCGCCCAGAATGCATCAATCGTGCCGACGTCGCGCCAGTAGACCGGCGCGTGCGGCCCGCGGGCGCCGCGCGTCACGCACGACAGGCTGAACGGATGCGCCAGCGCGCGGCCCTGGGCCACCGCGCGCGGGATGATGTCCTTGCCGAAGTCGTGGCTCGAGTCGGGGTTGATGGCGTCTTCCTCGAGCAGCTGGTAGAGGTACTCGGAATCGAACACGTAGATGCCCATGCTCGCGAGCGCCAGGTCGGGATGGCCGGGCATGGCGGGCGGGTCGGCCGGCTTCTCGAGGAACTCGGTGACGTTGCGGTCGGCATCGATGGCCATCACGCCGAAGGCCGAGGCCTCGTGGCGCGGCACCTCGATGCAGCCGACGGTGCAGCCCAGGCCGCGCTCGGCATGGTCCTTGACCATGATCGAGTAGTCCATCTTGTAGATGTGGTCGCCCGCCAGCACCACCACGTAGTCGTGCCGGGTGGAGCGGGTCTGGATGATGTCGAGGTTCTGGAACACCGCATCGGCCGTGCCGCGGTACCAGTGCTCGTCGCCCACGCGCTGCTGGGCCGGCAGCACGTCGACCATCTCGTTGAGTTCGGCGCGCAGGAAGCTCCAGCCGCGCTGCAGGTGGCGCATCAGCGAATGCGACTTGTACTGCGTGACCACCGCCATCCGGCGGATGCCGGAGTTCAGGCAGTTCGACAGCGCGAAGTCGATGATGCGGAACTTGCCGCCGAAGTAGACGGCCGGCTTGGCGCGCCGGTCGGTCAGCTGCTTGAGTCGCGAGCCCCGGCCGCCGGCCAGCACCAGGGCGATGGTGCGGCGTACCAGTTGATGGGCCTGCAAGGGTTGGATCCTGGCGTTATCGGTGGTCATGCGGCTTGTCTCCCGGTGGTGTGGGTCAATTCAGCGTAGCACCGGGCGCCGCTTCGCGCACCCTTTGCGCCAGCCAGAAGGTGGCGGGCGCCAAGGTTTCTGCGCGCTGCAGCAGCCGGCGGGGCCGGTCGTCGTCCTCGCTGGCCAGCCGGCGCAACCAGGCGCCGGGTGGCATCACGAAGTCGACGGCCTCGGTCCCGGCCTGGATGAGCACGAGCCATGCCACCTCGTGCACGGGCGCATCGAACAGCACCATCAGCGCGGGCCGGTCGCCGCGTTCCCAGTCGGCCGGTGCCATGGGTTGCCCCTCGGGTGTAAGCCAATGTAGGCCCGTGGGCGCCTGCTCCGCCGGCCACCAGGACGCGCGGCGCAGGGGCGCCGCCTCGCGCCGCAGCGCCAGCACCTGGGCCACGAAGCGCTGCAACGCCGTGTCGGCATGGTCCCAGTCCAGCCATGTGGTCTCGTTGTCCTGGCAGTAGGCGTTGTTGTTGCCGCCCTGCGTGTGGCCGATCTCGTCGCCCGCCAGCAGCATCGGCGTGCCCTGTGACAGCAGCAAGGCGGCCAGCAGCACGCGCTGCAGGCGCGCGCGCCCGGCCCGCACGGCGGGGTCGTCGGTCTCGCCCTCGACGCCGCCGTTGCGGCTCAGGTTGTGGCCGCTGCCGTCGCGGTTGCCTTCGCCGTTGGCCAGGTTGTGGCGCTCGGTGTAGCTCACCAGGTCGCGCAGCGTAAAGCCGTCGTGCGCGGTCACGAAGTTCACGCTGGCCGTGGGTGCGCGGCCGTCATGGCGGAACTCGCCGCTCGACGCGGTGAAGCGGTGCGCGAAATCGCCCAGGCCCGCGCCATGGCCCAGCCAGAAGCTGCGCTGGGTGTCGCGGAAACGGTCGTTCCATTCGAGCCAGCCGGGCGGGAACTGGCCCAGCCGGTAGCCGCCCGGGCCGATGTCCCAGGGCTCGGCGATCAGCAGGGCGCGCGACAGCACCGGGTCCTGTGCCATGGCGGCCAGCAGCGGGGCGCGCGGATCAAAATCGCCGCCGCCGCGCCGCGCCAGCACCGGCGCCAGGTCGAAGCGGAAGCCGTCGACGCCCAGCGCCGTGACCCAGTGGCGCAGGCTGTCCATCGCGAGCTGCACCACGCGCGGCTCGGCGAAGTTCAGGCAGTTGCCGCAGCCGGTCCAGTTCTCGTAGAGCGCACGGTCGTCGGCGCGCAGGTGGTAGTAGAGCGCGTTGTCGATGCCGCGCAGCGACAGCGTGGGGCCGAGCTCGTCGGTCTCGGCGCTGTGGTTGTAGACCACGTCGATCACCAGCTCCATGCCGCGCGCATGCACCGCGTCGGCCAGCGCGCGGAACTCCGAGGCCGGCGTGCTGCCGGGCCGGCCGCTCCAGTAGCGCGCCTCGGGCGCGAACCAGCCGATGGTCGTGTAGCCCCAGTAGTTCGACAGGCCCGCCTTCAGCAGCCGTTCCTCGTCGGCCCGGTGCTGCACCGGCATCAGGCTCAGCGTGGTGATGCCCAGGCCCTGCAGGTGGTCGAGCACCGCCGGCTCGGCCAGGCCGGCATAGCTGCCGCGCAGTGCGGGCGGCACGGCCGGATGGCGCATCGTCTGGCCACGCACGTGCAGCTCGCAGAGCACGCGCTCGGCCGCGGGAATGCGGGGGCGCGGCACGGTCAAGGGGCCGGGGTCCGCCGTCACGCGGGCCTTGAGCGCGACGGCGCCGTTGTCGCGGCCGTCGCGCTGCGCGGGCTGGCCGGGCACATGGCCCAGGAACAGGTCGCTGCCGTCGTAGCGGCCGACGATCTCGCGTGCATAGGGGTCGAGCAGCAGCCTGGCGGGGTTGAAGCGCTGGCCTTCGTGCGGCGCCCAGGGGCCGTGCACCCGGTACCCGTAGACCAGCCCGGGCTGTGCGCCCGCGAAATGGCCGTGCCAGACGCCGTCGGTGCAGGCCGGCAGCGGCAGGCGCTGCTGCTCGCTGCGGCCGCCGGCGTCGAACAGGCACAGCTCGACCCGCGTGGCGCGCGGCGCCGCGAGCGCGAAGTTCAGGCCCTGCGGGCCGGCTGTCGCACCCAGGGGGAAGGGGAGGCCTGCGGTCAGCATGGAGGGATCGGTCGTTTTCATTGTGCATGCGAAAAGCGCGCCAGACCCGCCACAAGCCCCGCGTTACAGGACTGGCGCCTGACAGCCGCGATAATCCGCGTTCCCCCGGCCGACCGAGCGCCGGGCTGTTGCCAAAGCCTCATGAACCCCAGCTACCAACCCGCCGACGTCGAATCCGCTGCCCAGTCCCACTGGACCGCGGCCGACGCCTACCGTGTCGTCGAGAACCTGCGCGATGCGCGCGGTGAACTCAAGAAGAAGTACTACGCCTGCTCGATGCTGCCGTACCCGAGCGGCAAGCTGCACATGGGCCACGTGCGCAACTACACGATCAACGACATGCTGGTGCGCTACCTGCGCATGTCTGGCTACAACGTGCTGATGCCCATGGGCTGGGACGCCTTCGGCCTGCCGGCCGAGAACGCGGCGCTCAAGAACGGCGTGCCGCCGGCCCAATGGACCTACGAGAACATCGCCTACATGAAGGGCCAGCTGCAGGCCATGGGCCTGGCGATCGACTGGAGCCGCGAGATCGCCACCTGCGACCCGAGCTACTACAAGTGGAACCAGTGGCTGTTCCTGAAGATGCTCGAGAAGGGCATCGCCTACCGCAAGACCCAGGTGGTGAACTGGGACCCGGTCGACATGACCGTGCTGGCCAACGAGCAGGTGATCGACGGCAAGGGCTGGCGCACCGGCGCCACGGTCGAGCGGCGCGAGATCCCGGGCTACTACCTGAAGATCAGCGACTACGCGCCCGAACTGCTCGAGCACACCCAGCACAAGCTGCCGGGCTGGCCCGAGCGCGTCAAGCTGATGCAGGAGAACTGGATCGGCAAGAGCGAAGGCGTGCGCTTCGCCTTCACGCACGACATCCGGGGGGCCGACGGCAAGCCGATCCAGGACGGCCGCATGTACGTCTTCACGACGCGTGCCGACACCATCATGGGCGTGACCTTCTGCGCGGTCGCGCCCGAGCATCCGCTGGCCGCGCACGCCGCCAAGGCCGACCCCAAGGTCGCGGCCTTCATCGAAGAGTGCAAGAACGGCGGCACCACCGAGGCCGAGCTCGCCACGCAGGAAAAGAAGGGCGTGCCCACGGGCCTGAGCGTCACGCACCCGATCACCGACGAGCAGGTGCCGGTGTGGGTCGGCAACTACGTGCTGATGAGCTACGGCGACGGCGCCGTGATGGGCGTGCCCGCGCACGACGAGCGCGACTTCGCGTTCGCCAACAAGTACGACATCGAGATCATCCAGGTCGTGCTGGTGGATGACGAGCCGCACTTTGACTATCACAAGTGGCAGGACTGGTACGGCGACAAGCAGCGCGGCGTGACCATCAACTCCGACAACTTCAGTGGCATGGGCTTCAAGGAAGCCGTGGCCGCGGTGGCGCATGCGCTGGGCCAGAAGGGCCTGGGCGAGCTGCAGACCACCTGGCGTCTGCGCGACTGGGGCGTGAGCCGCCAGCGCTACTGGGGCACGCCGATCCCGATCATCCATTGCGAAGAGCACGGCGCGGTGCCGGTGCCCGAGAAGGACCTGCCGGTGGTGCTGCCCACCGACTGCGTGCCCGACGGCTCGGGCAACCCGCTGCACAAGCACGAAGGCTTCCATGCCGGCGTGGTGTGCCCGGTGTGCGGCAAGCCCGCGCGGCGCGAGACCGACACCATGGACACCTTCGTGGATTCGTCCTGGTACTTCATGCGCTACTGCGACCCGAAGAACGACCAGGCGATGGTCGGCGAGGGCGCGGCCTACTGGATGCCGATGGACCAGTACATCGGCGGCATCGAGCACGCGATCCTGCACCTGCTGTACGCGCGCTTCTGGACCAAGGTCATGCGCGACCTGGGCCTGGTGACGGTCGACGAGCCCTTCGCCAAGCTGCTCACGCAGGGCATGGTGCTCAACCACATCTACTTCCGCCGCGGCCCGTCGGGCGGCAAGGACTACTTCCCGCCGCTCGAGGTCACGCCGGTGCTCGACGCGCAGGGCCGCATCGTCGGCGGCACGCTGGCCGACGGTTCGTCGGTCGAGTACGGCGGCGTGGGCAAGATGGGCAAGAGCGAGCGCAACGGCGTCGACCCGCAGGACCTGATCGAGCGCTACGGCGCCGACACCGCGCGGCTCTACACCATGTTCACCGCGCCGCCCGAGGCCACGCTGGAATGGAACGACGCGGCGGTCGAGGGCAGCTCGCGCTTCCTGCGCCGGGTCTGGAACTTCGGTGCCGCCCAGCATGCCTTCGATGCCGGCGCGGGCCGGCCCGGCGCCACGGCCGACTTCGGCAAGGAAGCCAAGGCGCTGCGCCGCGAGGTCCACAGCGTGCTGCGCCAGGTCGACTACGACTACCAGCGCATGCAATACAACACGGTGGTGTCGGGCGCGATGAAGCTGCTCAACGCCCTCGAAGGCTTCAAGCCCGGCGGCGATGCGGGCGACCGCGTCGCGCTGCGCGAAGGCTTCGGCATCCTGCTGCGCGTGCTCTACCCGGCCACGCCGCACATCGCGCACCAGCTGTGGCAGCAACTCGGCTACGACCGGGACTTCGGCGAGCTGCTCGACGCGCCCTGGCCGGTGGTCGACGTCGCCGCGCTGGTGCAGGACGAGATCGAGCTCATGCTGCAGATCAACGGCAAGCTGCGCGGCAAGGTGGTGGTGCCCGCGGGCGCCTCCAAGGACGAGATCGAGGCGCTGGCGCTGGCCAGCGACGATTTCGTGCTGCACGCGGCGGGCGCGCCGGCCAAGCGCGTGATCGTGGTGCCGGGCCGGCTCGTCAACGTGGTGCTCTGATCGCATGAAACAACTCCAGCCCTCGCGTCGTCTCTTCCTGGCTTCCTCCGTCGCGGCCCTGCTCGCGGGCTGCGGCTTTGAACTGCGCAAGGCGCCGACCTTCGCGTTCAAGACCATTGCGGTGCCGGGAAACTCGGCCTTCGTGAACTACCTGCGCCGCAACCTCGCGGCCGCCGGCACGGTCACGCTGATCCCGGCGGCGCGTGCCTCCGAGGCCGAGGCGGTGCTCGACATCCTGGGCGAGAACCGCGACCGTGTGGTGCTCGCGACCAACTCGGCCGGCGAGGTGCGCGAACTCGAGCTGCGGCTCACCATTCGTTTCCGCCTGCGCACGCCGGCCGGCAAGGAACTGCTGCTGACCGAGATCTCGCAGAAGCGCGACCTGACCTACAACGAATCCAGCGCGCTGGCCAAGGACGCCGAGGCCGAACTGCTGTTCCGCGACATGCAGAACGACGTGGCGCAGCAGATGCTGCGCCGCATCGCCGCGGTCAAGGAAATCTAGCCCGCATGCAGCTGGCGGCCGCCCAACTCCAGGCGCACCTCGCGAAGGGGCTGCGCTCGCTCTACACGATCCACGGCGACGAGCCGCTGCTCGCGCAGGAGGCGGCCGACGCCATCCGCGCGGCGGCGCGCACCCAGGGCTACACCGAGCGCAGTTCGTACACCGTGGCCGGCGCGCATTTCGACTGGAGTGCGGTGCTGGCCGCGGGCGGTTCGCTCTCGCTGTTCGCCGACAAGCAGATCGTCGAGATCCGCATCCCCTCGGGCAAGCCGGGCAAGGACGGCAGCGTGGCGCTGCAGCAGATCGCCGAGGCCGCGACCGGCAACGACAGCACGCTCACGCTGGTGCTGCTGCCCAAGCTCGACCGCGCGACCCGCACCGGCGCCTGGTTCTCGGCGCTGGAGAACCACGGCGCCAGCCTGCAGGTCGACCCGGTCGAACGCGCGGCGCTGCCGCAATGGATCGCGCAGCGCCTGGCGCTGCAGGGCCAGCGCGTGAAGGCCGGCGAGGAAGGCCAGCGCACGCTGCAGTTCTTCGCCGACCGCGTCGAGGGCAACCTGCTGGCCGCGCACCAGGAAATCCAGAAGCTCGCGCTGCTGCATCCGGCCGGCGAGCTCGGCTGGGAACAGGTCGAGGGCGCGGTCAACAACGTGGCGCGCTACGACGTGTTCAAGCTGTCCGAGGCGGTGCTGGCCGGCAACCCGGTGCGCGTGGCGCGCATGCTCGACGGCCTGCGCGCCGAGGGCGAGGCCGAGGTGCTGGTGCACTACACGCTGGCCGAGGACATCCGCGCGCTCAAGCGCGTCAAGGACGCGATGGGCGCGGGCCGCCCGCTGCCCATGGCGCTGCGCGAGAACCGCATCTGGGGCGCGCGCGAACAGGCTTTCGAGCGCGCATTGCCGCGGCTCGACGACCGCGCGCTGGCGCGGCTGCTCAAGGCTGCGCACACGGTCGACGGCATCGTCAAGGGCCTGCGCCAGCCCGACTGGCCGGCCAGCGGCTGGCAGGCGCTGCAGCGGCTCGCGCTGATGCTGTGCCGGGCCTGCATGGCGCCGCCGGCCAAGGCCGCGCGCTAGGTCCTGCTGCGCGCGCCGCGGCGCGCTACAGCACCCGCTTGCGCACCTGGGTCACGACCACTTCGGCCAGCACCACGATCGCGAACACCGCGATCAGGATCACCGCCACCTGCGTCCACTGGAACAGGTTGAGCGCGGTGTCCAGCGCCACGCCGATGCCGCCCGCGCCCACCAGGCCCAGCACGCCCGACTCGCGCACGTTGATGTCCCAGCGCAGCAGCACCACCGACCAGAAGGCCGGCTTGATGTGCGGCCAGTAGCCGTACCAGACCTGCGCCGCGGTCGAGGCGCCCGCGGCCTGCAGCGCCTCGATCGGGCCGCGCGGCGTCTGCTCGATGGCCTCGCCCAGCAGCTTGCCGACGAAGCCCACCGAGCGGAAGGCGATCGCGAACATGCCGGCCAGCGGGCCGGGCCCGAAGATGGCGACGAACAGCAGCGCCCAGACCAGCGAATTGACCGAGCGGCTCGCGACCAGCACCACGCGCGCGGCGAGGTTCAGCGCGCGGTTGTGCGTGATGTTGCCGGCCACCAGCAGCGCCAGCGGCACCGCCAGCACCAGCGCGAGCACCGTGCCCAGCGTGGCCATGTGCAGCGTCTCCATCAGCGCCGCGTGCACCACCGCCGGGTAGTGCGACCAGTCGACCGGCCACATGCGCGTGAGCATGTCGCCCATCTGCTCGGGCGCGTCGTAGAGGAATTCGGGGATCACCTCGATCGTGCGCACCGACTGGACCACGGCCCAGACGATCAGCAGCCAGACGCCGTAGCGCAGCAGCCGCTGCGTGAGCGTGAAGCGCTGCCAGCGGCGCGGCGCGGCGGCGGAAGCGAGCGCGAGCGACTCAGACATCGAGCGCCTTCCGCGTGGCGTTCACCACCAGTTCGCCGACCACGATGATCGCGATCACGGTCGCGAGGATGGTGCAGACGAAGCTGTACTCGAAGCGCAGGAAGGCCGAGAACAGCGCGCCGCCGATGCCGCCCGCCCCCACGATGCCCACCATGGTGGAGTTGCGCAGGTTGGAGTCCAGCTGGTAGGTCGCGAAGCCGACGAAGCGGCTCATCACCTGCGGCAGCACGCCGAACAGCACCACGTTGGCGAAGGACGCGCCGGTGGCGCGCACGGCCTCGATCTGCTTGTGCGAGATCTCCTCGATCGCATCGGCGAACAGCTTGCCCACGAAGCCCACCGTGGCCACCGTGAGCGCCAGGATGCCGGCCAGCGGACCGAAGCCCACGGCCTTGACGAACATGATCGCGGTGATCACCGGATGCACCGCGCGGCACACCGCGATCAGGCCGCGTGCCCCCGCGCAGAGCCAGTGCGGCACCATGTTGCGGGCCGCCATCAGGCCCACCGGCAGGCTCAGCGCAACGCCGCCCACGGTGGCCAGCACCGCGATCTGCAGGGTCTCGCGGATGCCTTCCCACAGCACGTCCATCTTGCCCACGTCGGGCGGGAACATGCGCGAGAGAAAGCGCGCGCCCTGGTGCAGCCCGCTGAGCAGGCGCGCGGGCGAGAGGTCGATCTGCGCGATCACGTAGACCGTGTAGGCCAGCAGCGCGAGCAGCGCCAGCTTCTGCTTGCCGCTCCAGGCGAAGGCGGTGGACGCGGGGCGCGGGTCGGCGTTCACTGCATCCATGCCTGGCCGCCGTAGATGGTCTGCAGGTGGTCGTCGGTCAGGCCCGCGGGCGGGCCGTCGTAGACCACGTGGCCGCCGGTCATGCCGACGATGCGGTCGGAATGGCGCCGCGCGAGTTCGACGTCGTGGATGTTGACGATCACCGGGATGCCGCGCTCGCGCCCCTGGTCGCCCAGCAGCTGGATGATCTCGACCGAGGTCTTGGGGTCGAGCGAGGAGGTGGGCTCGTCGGCCAGCAGCAGCGCGGGCTGCTGCATCAGCGCGCGTGCGATGCCCACCCGCTGGCGCTGGCCGCCGCTGAGCGCATCGGCGCGCTGGTTGGCGAAGCTGCCCAGGCCGACCACGTCGAGCAGCCGGTAGGCGCGCTCGAAGTCCTCGGGCGCGAACTTCCTTCGCCAGGCCTTCCAGGCCGACAGGTAGCCGAGCCGGCCGGTCAGCAGGTTCTCCATCACCGTGAGCCGCTCGACCAGGTTGTATTCCTGGAACACCATGCCGATGTGGCGCCGGCTGTGGCGCAGCGCCGCGCCCTGCAGCCGGGCCATGTCGAGCCGCTGGCCGCCCACGTCGAGCCAGATCGCGCCGGCGGTCGGGTCGACCAGCCGGTTGATGCAGCGGATCAGCGTGGACTTGCCGGTGCCGGACGGCCCGATGATGCTGGTCAGGCCGGTGCCGTCGATCTTGAGGTCGATGGACTTGAGCACGGGCACGCCGGGGCGGTATTCCTTGACCAGCCCCTGGATGTGCAGCGAGCCTGCGGACGCGGTGGTGTTCATCGGGCGGGGCTTACTTCTTGGCCGCGGCTTTGTCGTAGGCGTCGCGGGTGAAGGTCTCACCGGCCGAGGCCGCCACCTTGCGCACCAGCTCCCAGTCCTTCTGGTAGCTGATCGGCAGGAAACGGTCGCCGCCCAGGCCCTTGGCCATCTCGGCCGGCACCTTGTAGTCGTAGAAGCACTGCTTGATCTTCTCCTGCAGCGCCGGCTCGAGGTTGTGCGCGTAGGCGTAGGCGTCGGTGGGGAACTTGTCGCTGGTGTAGAGCACCCGGAAGTCGTCGGCCTTGACCACGCCGCGATCCGTCATGTGCTGCAGCACGTCGCTGGCCACTGGGGCCGCGTCGTAGTCGCCGGACTTCACGCCCAGGATCGACTGGTCGTGCTTGCCCGAGTACACGACCTTGTAGTCGGTGTCGGGCGTGAGGCCGATGGCCGGGAACAGCGCGCGCGGCGCCAGGTTGCCCGAGTTGGAGGAAGGCGAGGTGTGGGCGATCTTCTTGCCCTTGAGGTCGGCGATCTTCTGGAACGGGCTGTCCTTGCGCACGATCATCTTGAGGTTCATGCCCACCGAGCCTTCGCTGTTGCCGCGGATCGCGAAGGGCACGGCGCCGGCCAGGTTGACCGCGAAGTTCACCGGTCCGGGCGAGAAGGCCGCCATGTGCAGGCGGCCCGAGCGCATGGCCTCGATCTGCGCCGCGTTGGACTGCACCGAGAAGAACACGACCTTCTTGTCCAGGCACTGCGAGAGGTGGCCCATGAAGGGGCGGAACAGCTTCTCGTAGATGGCCGGGTCTTCGACCGGCGTGAAGGCGAACACCAGCGTGCCGGGGTTGCGCAGCTTCTTCGGGTCGGTCGGGGTGTCGGCCACCAGGTCGCGGTTGGCGTCGCAGTAGCCCGCGTCGAGGTCGCCGCGGAAGGCGCAGGCCTCCTGCGCGGAAGCGCCGCATGCGGCGGCGAGCAGGGCCGCGGCGGCGGCGATCTGGAAAGCGGTGGTCTTCTTCATGGCCAATCCTTGGGTGGTGCTGGGGTGGTGGATCGGTGCGGACTATAGGCAGGCGCGATGCGCAGAAGCCGGCCGCCTTTCGCTTCCCCTTCAGCCGGCTTTCAAACGGCTTGCAGAATGCCTCGGGACTTGCCCGGGGGGCGGGCGGGCCCTCGCGCGCGCGAACCTACACTCGGGCGCCTTGAACCCTCCCCATTCCCCCTTTCTTTTCCGCGCCCGACGATGAAGCTGCTGCTCGTGGAAGACGACTTCGACCTCAGCGGCGCCCTGGTGCGCGTGCTGAGCCGGCGCGGCTTCGAGGTCGACCATTGCAGCGACGGCGGCGCGGCGCTGGAGCGCCTGCAGGCCGGGCATTTCGACGTCGTGATGCTGGACCTCGGCATCCCGGGCATCGACGGCCTGCAGGTGCTGCAGCGCCTGCGCGGCCGCGGCGCGACCGTGCCGGTGCTGATCCTCACCGCGCGCGGCGCGGTGGGCGACCGCATCGCCGGCCTCAACGCGGGCGCCGACGACTACCTGGCCAAGCCCTTCGACCTCGACGAGCTGGACGCGCGGCTGCGCGCGTTGGTGCGCCGCTCGGGCGGCATGGAGGCGCCGCGCTGCGGCGAGCTGCGCTACGAGCGCAGCAGCGGCGCCTTCTACTTCCGCGAGGAGCCGCTGGAACTCACGCCGCGCGAGAGCGCGCTGCTGGCCGCGCTGATGGAGCGGCCGGGCCAGGCCATGACCAAGGAGCGGCTGACCGTGCTGGCCTTCGGCCAGGCGCTGCCCACGCAGCCCGACGCGATCGAGGTGGTGGTGCACCGGCTGCGCAAGAAGCTGGCGGCCACCGGCGTGCAGATCACCACCCTGCGCGGCGTCGGCTACCTGGTGCAGGAGGCGCGCGGCCATGCCTGAGGCGGCGGCGCCGGCGGCGTCGCGCACCCGCTCGCTGCGCTCGCGCCTGCTGCTCTGGCTGATCGGCCCGCTGGTGGCCTTCCTGGCGGTCAACGCCTACTTCACCTACACCTCGGCGCTGCAGACCGCGCAGCTGGCCTTCGACCGCCTGCTCGTGACCTCGGCCCATGCGCTGGCCGACCTGATCCGGCTGGAGCGCGGCGAGCTGCAGATCACGCTGCCCCATGCGGCGCTTGAGATCTACGACGGGACCGGCACCGGCGCGGGCGACGACGGCCCGGGCCGCAGCCGCATGGTCTACCGCGTGAGCTTCCTCGACGGCGAGTACCTGGCGGGCGACGAGGAACTCGCGCCCTACCGCGAGCGGCCGCCGCAGCACCCGCTCTACCAGTCGATGATCGCGCTCTACGACACCACGGCGCGCGATGTCGGGCCGATGCGCATGGCGGCCCTGCTGCAGCCGGTCGAGTCTTTCGAGGGCATGCGGCTGGTGGTGGTGCAGGTGGGCGAATCCTCCGCCTACCGCACGCGGCTCGCGGCCCAGATCCTGCGCGGCACGCTGCTGCGCCAGGGCGCGCTGCTGGCGATCCTGCTGCTGCTGATCTGGGCCGTGGCCACCCTCGCGCTCAAGCCGGCGCGCGCGCTGGCGCGGCAGCTCGACCTGCGGCCCGCGCGCGACCTCACGCCGGTCGCGATCGAGCATCCGCCGCAGGAGCTGCAGCCGGTGGTGGCCGGCTTCAACGGCCTGCTGTCGCGGCTGGCGGCGGCGCAGGAGCAGCAGCGGCGCTTCGTGGCCGATGCCTCGCACCAGCTGCGCACGCCGCTCACCGTGCTGCAGCTGCAGGCCGACGCGGGCCTGCGCGGCGACCTGCCGCCCGAGGAGGCGCTGGCCAGCATCGCGGCCACCACGCGGCGCGCCAATCGGCTGGTCGAGCAGCTGCTGTCCTCGGCGCGCGCGCAGCAGGCCGCGGCGCAGGAGCCGGCCGAGCGCTTCGACCTGCGCGCGCTGGCCGAGGACGTGGCGGTGGAGCTGTCGCCCCTGCTCGCGCAGCGCCACCACGCCTTCCAGCTCGACGGCGCGGCCTGCGAACTGAGCGGCTACCGCTGGATGGTGCGCGAGATCCTGGGCAACCTGCTGAAGAACGCGATCGAGTTCACGCCCGAAGGCGGCGCGCTGGGCATCCGCATCGTGCCCGAGCACGGCACCGATGGCGTGGCGCTGACCGTCTGGGATTCGGGCCCGGGCCTGTCCGACGCGATGCGCGAACAGGTCTTCACGCCCTTCGTGACCGACCGCTCCTCGCGCGGCGCCGGGCTGGGGCTGGCCATCTGCCTGGACCTGGCGCGTACGCTGGGCGCCACGCTCACGCTGGTCAACGGGCCGACCGGCCCCGAGGGCGCCGGCGGCCTGCAGGCAACCCTTCGGCTGCCCGGCCGGGTGGGGCATGAGAAAATGCCCCGATGAACGCGTTCAACGTCAGAGAACACATGCAGGCCCTGGGCCTGCAAGCCAAAACCGCCTCCGCGCTGATGGCGCGCGCCGATGCGGCGGTCAAGAACAAGGCCCTCAAGGCGCTGGCCCGCCTGCTGCGCGAAGGCGCCGAAGACCTCGCGCCGGCCAATGCCCGCGATGTCGAGCGGGCCACCGCGGCCGGCCTGTCGGCCCCGATGGTCGACCGGCTCAAGCTCACGCCCAAGGTGATCGAGACCGTGGCCCTGGGCTGCGAGCAGCTGGCGGCCATGCCCGACGTGATCGGCGAGATCATCGGCATGAAGCAGCAGCCCAGCGGCATCCGCGTAGGCCAGATGCGGGTGCCGATCGGCGTCTTCGGCATGATCTACGAGAGCCGGCCCAACGTGACCATCGAGGCCGCGAGCCTGGCGATCAAGAGCGGCAACGCGGCCATCCTGCGCGGCGGCTCGGAAGCCATCGAGTCGAACAAGGCGCTGGCCGCGCTGGTGTCGGCCGCGCTGGCCGAGGCCGGCCTGCCGGTCGAGGCGGTGCAGCTGGTGCAGACCACCGACCGCGAGGCCGTGGGCCAGCTGATCGCCATGCCCGAGTTCGTCGACGTGATCATCCCGCGCGGCGGCAAGGGCCTGATCGAGCGCATCAGCCGCGACGCCAAGGTGCCGGTCATTAAGCACCTCGACGGCAACTGCCATGTGTATGTCGACGACAGCGCCTCGCTCGACATGGCGGTCAAGGTGGTGGACAACGCCAAGACCCAGAAATACAGCCCCTGCAACGCGGCCGAGGGCCTGCTGGTGGCGGCCTCGGTGGCCGACGTGTTCCTGCCCGAGATCGGCGCGGTGTTCGCGGCCAAGGGCGTGGAGATGCGCTGCGACCCGGTCGCGGCGCGCATCCTGCGGGCCGACGACGCGCTGCACGGCGGCCACGCGACCATCGTCGACGCGGTCGAGTCCGACTGGTCGGAGGAGTACCTCGCGGCCGTGATCAGCATCAAGGTGGTCGAGGGCGTGGACGAGGCCATCGCCCACATCAACCGCTACTCGAGCCACCACACCGACGCGATCCTCACGCGCGACCACATCAACGCCCAGCGCTTTCTGCGCGAGGTCGATTCGGCCAGCGTGATGGTGAATGCGAGCACCCGCTTCGCCGACGGCTTCGAGTTCGGGCTGGGCGCCGAAATCGGCATCAGCACCGACAAGTTCCATGCGCGCGGCCCCGTGGGCATCGAAGGGCTCACCTCGCTGAAATACGTGGTGCTGGGTCAGGGCGAAGTCAGGAGCTGAGCCGCACGCTCGGTTGGCCGCATCGCATCGCCCCCTTGCCCAGGGGGCTTTTCGTTTCTGGCAGCGCTTTTTTTGGCTTGTCATCTGGCCCGGTGGCCCCAAATCCTACAATTCCACTCCACCTTTACGCTGAACGCACACAAGGCCGCCGCATGGTCCCCCACCTCGTCACCGCCCTGACCGGCCCCATCAACGAACTCGAACAGCGCGTTCTCGACTCCACTCCCGCCATCGAGCGCTGGTTCCGGCTGGAATGGATGGAGCACACGCCGCCCTTCTACAGCTCGGTCGACATCCGCAACGCGGGCTTCAAGCTGGCCCCGGTCGACACCAACCTGTTCCCCGGCGGCTGGAACAACCTGACGCAGCAGATGCTGCCGCTGGCGGTGCAGGCGGCCCAGGCGGCGATCGAGAAGATCTGTCCGGAAGCGCGCAACCTGCTGGTGATCCCGGAAAACCACTCGCGCAACACCTTCTACCTGGCCAACATCGCCCAGCTGGTGCGCATCTTCCACATGGCCGGGCTCAACGTGCGCGTGGGCTCGATCGACCCGGCGATCAAGTCGCCCAAGACCATCGAGCTGCCCAACGGCGACACGGTCACGCTCGAGCCGGTGGTGCGCACCAAGCGGCGCCTGGGCATCAAGAACTTCGACCCCTGCACCATCCTGCTGAACAACGACCTGTCGGCCGGCACCCCGGGCATCCTGGAAGACCTGCACGAGCAGTACCTGCTGCCGCCGGTGCATGCGGGCTGGTCGGTGCGGCGCAAGAGCAACCACTTCCGCAGCTATGAAGAGGTGTCCAAGCGCTTCGGCAAGCTGTTGGGCATCGACCCCTGGCTGATCAACCCGATGTCCAGCCGCGCCGCGGGCGTGAACCTGGGCGAGGGCGTGGGAGTCGACGTGATCACCAGCCACGTCGACGCGATGCTGACCAAGGTGCGGCGCAAGTACAAGGAATACGGCATCAACGAGAAGCCCTTCGTGGTCGTCAAGGCCGACAGCGGCCCGGGCGGCACCAGCGTGATGACGGTGCGCGACGCCAAGGAAGTGCTGGGCCTGAGCCAGCAGGCCCACAGCCGGACCAGCCCGGGGCGCGCCGGCCAGGAGCTCGAGGACCTGATCATCCAGGAAGGCGTGCTGACCAACGAGCGCGTCCATGAGGGCGTGGCCGAACCGGTCGTCTACATGATGGACCGCTACGTGGTGGGCGGTTTCTACCGCGTGCACGCCGACCGCGGCAGCGACGAAAGCCTCAAGTCGCCGGGCGCCAGCTTCGTTCCGTTGGCTTTTTCCGACAGTGCGCACCTGCCGCAGCCGGGCGCCAAGCCCGGCGCCAGCGCCCCCAACCGCTTCTACATGTACGGCGTGATCGGCCGGCTGGCCATGGTGGCGGCCAGCTACGAGCTCGAGGCGACCGACCCGGATGCCGAGGTCTACGAGTAGCGACATTGCCGGCGTGTCTTTGCGGCGACCGGCGGCAACGGCAGAATAGCGGTCCCACAGCAACGGAATTACCAGGTCGGCGTTGAGCGGCGCGTGTCGAAGCGATGCGCGCCGTCGTCCCCAGGAGGGGTGTGATCCACACCGCTTCGCCTGTTCCATCGACCTCGTGTCCGCTCCCAAATCGTCTTCCGCCGCGCTCGTGCTCGGTGCCATCGGCATCGTCTACGGCGACATCGGCACCAGCGTCCTTTACGCGATCAAGGAAATCTTCGGGCACGGCCACGTGCCGTTCACGATCGAGAACGTGTACGGCATGCTCTCGATGATCTTCTGGACCATGACGGTCATCGTCTCCATCAAGTACGTGGTGCTGGTCCTGCGGGCCGACAACGAAGGCGAGGGCGGCCTGGTCGCGATGCTGGCGCTGGCTTCGCGCGCGGTGGTCGACCGGCCCAAGCTGCGCAACGGCCTGCTGGCCGTGGGCATCTTCGGCACCGCGCTGTTCTACGGCGACGGCGTGATCACGCCGGCGATCTCGGTGCTGTCGGCGGTCGAGGGCCTGGAGGTGATCTCGCCGCACTTCAAGGGCTATGTGATCCCGATCACGCTGGTCGTGCTGTTCTGCCTGTTCGCGGTGCAGAAGCGCGGCACCTCGGGCATCGGCAAGTTCTTCGGGCCGATCACGCTGGCCTGGTTCGGGGTGCTGGCGCTGCTGGGCATCTCGCAGATCCTCACCCACCCCGAGATCCTCGCGGCCGTGAGCCCGCACTACATGGTGCGCTTCGTCTGGGACAACCCCGGCATCAGCTTCATCGTGCTGGGCGCCGTGGTGCTGTGCGTGACCGGCGCCGAGGCGCTCTATGCGGACATGGGCCACTTCGGCAAGCGGCCGATCCGCATCGCCTGGTTCTCGGTGGTGATGCCCTGCCTGGTGCTCAACTACTTCGGCCAGGGCGCGCTGCTGCTGGGCGACCCGAGCGCGGTCACCAATCCCTTCTTCCGCATGGCGCCCGAATGGGCGCTGGTGCCGCTGGTGGTGATGGCCACCGCCGCCACCGTGATCGCGTCGCAGGCCATGCTGACCGGCGCCTTCAGCGTCACGCGCCAGGTGATCCAGCTGGGCTACCTGCCGCGCCTGCGCATCGAGCACACCAGCGCGCGCGCGGCCGGGCAGATCTACATCCCCTTCGTCAACTGGTCGCTGTTCGTCGCCATCGTGCTGGCCGTCGTGATGTTCCGCAATTCCAGCAACCTGGCTGCGGCCTACGGCATCGCGGTCACGACCGACATGCTGATCACCACGGTGCTGACCTTCTTCGTGATCCGCTTCGCCTGGAAGCTGCCGCTGCTGCTGTGCATCGGCGCCACCGCGATCTTCTTCGTGATCGACTTCGCCTTCTTCGCGTCGAACCTGCTCAAGCTGCCGCAGGGCGGCTGGTTCACCGTGATGATCGGCCTGGCCGTCTTCACGCTGATGATCACCTGGAAGGAAGGCCGCCGGCTGATGGGCGAGACCCAGCGCGCCGACGCGATCGACCTGCGCAGCTTCCTCGGCGCGGTCTTCGTGAGCCCGCCCGCGCGGGTCGAGGGCACGGCCGTGTTCCTCAACGCCGAGCCCGGCAGCGTGCCCAATGCGCTGCTGCACAACCTCAAGCACAACAAGGTGCTGCACGAGCAGAACCTGTTCGTCACCGTGCGCAACCACGAGGTGCCCTGGATCCCGATGGACAAGCGCATCGAGATGGAGCCGCTGGGCCACCACTGCTGGCAGGTGATCGTGCACTACGGCTTCAAGAACGACATCGACCTGCCGCGCGCGCTGGAGAACGCGCGCCTGCGCGGCTGCCAGCTCGAGCCCATGACCACCAGCTACTTCCTCTCGCGCGACGTCGTGATCCCCACGCTGGGCAGCGGCATGGCGCCCTGGCGCGAGAAGCTGTTCGCGCAGATGCACCACAGCGCGAGCGGGGCGGCGAATTTCCTCAACCTGCCGAACAATGCGGTGGTGGAGCTGGGGTCGAAGATAGAGATTTAGCGCGCCCTGTCTCGCGAACTTCATTTCGCTTCGCTGTGTTCTCTTGCAGGGAAACATTGGCAGTCTGAGCGACCGTCAAGATCGCGAAAGGGATACTTTTTCTTTTCTGGCCGCCTGAAGACTATTCTTGACGTTCATTGCCGGCAAAAGACATTGCGTTGTAAACAGTTCATCGATCGGATATTTTTGAGTTTTTGACCCCCCGACCGCGCGGGGGGCGGTTATCTTTCGCCCACTTGAAACGAAGAGTTCAAGGTGGGAGGGGAAGAATGAAGGTCGAGAAGACTGGCTTGCTGGAGGCAACGGCGTTTTTGGACGCCGGTGGCGGGGCGAGTGATCCGCGAGATCCGTGTGTGCCGCCTGGTTCAGCGGCATGGATGTCGCTGTGCACTATCGCCCGCTTCCACCAGATCGCCGCCGATCCCGCCACCCTGTCCCACCAACTGGGCCTGTCACCCTCCGACGCCGTCGACACGCCCGTCCTTTTGCGCGCCGCAAGGGAATTGGGCCTCAAGGCCAAGCATTCCCGCACCTCGGTCGAACGCCTGGCGCTGACACCGCTGCCCGCGCTTGCGTTGCTTCGCAATCCCGACGGCACCCTACATGTGGTCGTGCTGGCCCAGTGCGACGCCCAACGCGTCCTGCTTCAAGACCCGGCCTCCGACAATGGCCGCCCGGTGATCGAGCCGCTGGCGGCCTTCGCCGCGCGCTGGACCGGTGAACTCATCCTCATCACCAGCCGTGCCAGTTGGGCCGGTGAACTCGCCAAGTTCGACTTCTCCTGGTTCATCCCCAGCCTGGTCAAGTACCGCCGCCTGCTGGGCGAGGTGCTGCTCATCAGCTTCACGCTGCAGCTCTTCGCACTGGTCAGCCCGCTGTTCTTCCAGGTTGTGATGGACAAGGTGCTGGTGCACCGCGGCGTCACCACGCTGGACGTGCTGGTCATCGGTCTGGTCGTGGTGGTCGTTTTCGAGAGCGTGCTCAACGGCCTGCGCACCTATGTCTTCAGCCACACCCGTCGCGATCGGCAAGGGCTTGCCACTGCGCAACCCTGCGATCAGGCTCTGCACGCTGGTGAGCGCATCACCGAAGCGCTGCGCGTTGGCTGAGGTGTACCAATCTGCCCCGCCGACCTCGCTGCCAGGCACTGCGGCGAATCCGTCAGCGTCGCCGGCATCGGCGGCCACGATCAACTGGTTCACGGCGCCCGCGCCTTCGCCGCGCCAGTAGCCGGCGAGGTCGACATCGAGTTCGGCGAAGGCCGCGTTTACCGTCTCGGCGTCGAGCGGTGGCTGTCCATCGATCGACACAATGCCTTTGAGCGTGAATCCGCCATCGGGATCGAAGTCAGCGTCGAAGACGACCGTTCGGCCGTTGCGGGTTTCGGTGACGGTGCCGGTGGTGCCATCGCGCGCGAAGCTTCCATCGTGAATCGATGTGCCCGTCGCATCGGTGGCGTGCAGCGTGCCGCTGCCATCGGGCCGCGTCGTAGTCGTGAGCGTCGACCCATCGTCGTAACGCTGGACAACGGCCGTCAGTCAGCGCAATACCCGACCAAGTCGGCGCCCGTCATCGTTGATGACGGCGTGCTCGTCGCAGACGATCGCAGCCAGCTCTGGCGTCATGACTTGAAGACGGGGGAAATCGAGTGGATGACGCCGAGCCTGGAGCGTCCGACCAAGGGCATCGTGCAACTGCCGCAGGTTGTGGACCGCACCGTGGTCTTCGGCTGCTACGACGGGACCGTCACGCGGCTCGATGTCGCAACGGGTGAGGTGATCTGGCGCCGCAAGATCGATTCGAGCATCCATGCCACGCCGTCGATCGATGCCGTGCGTCGGGCGGTGACGGTCAACACCGAGCAGTGGAATCGAGGCCAACCCAAAGGCCATCTCCAATGCCTGGATCTGGACACGGGGCGACTCTTGTGGCGGCATGCCCATGCCTGGTGGCCTCCCGGCAGCACGCTGCTCTGCGCAGAAGAGAGGTTGATCGTTGCGCCGTGCAACGATCAGACGCTCGTGCGGGCGTGGGCTATGGCGACGACAGGATCATCGACCGGGCCACCGGCCAGGCGATCACGCTCGACCTGGGTCTGACGCCAGTGCCGTGGGGCAGTCCGGGCTACGGCGTGGAACAGGTGAAGTTCGCTGACGGCACGGTGTGGGGCACGGCGCAGCTTAAGGCGGCAGCCAATGCGGACGAGACGCTGGTTGGCACAGCCGGAGCCGACACGCTGGAAGGTTTCGGCGGCAACGATGTGCTGGACGGCGGTGCTGGCGATGACCTACTCCTTGGGGGTGAGGGCGACGACACGTACCGCTACCGCAGCGCCGATGGCAACGACAGAATCCTCGACGCCGAGGGCAACGACACGCTCGAACTCCTGGACCTCACCGCTGACGATGTCACGTTGAGCAAGACCCCGTTGGGAAATCTGGCGTTGCTGATCAAGGCGACGGGCCAGCGCATCATCGTCGACAAGGGTCTGGACATCCATGCGCCGGTGCAACAGCTCGAGCGTGTGGTCTTCGCCGATGGAACCTGCTGGACGCAGGCGGCAATGCAGGCGGCCACCGCGGATGTCACGCCCGACCAGACGCTCATCGGCACGGTGGGCCGCGACTTTCTGGAGGGCGACATCGGCAATGACATCCTCGATGGAGGCCAGGGCGATGACATTCTGTCCGGCGCTGACGGCAACGACACCTACCGCTACCGTTCCGGTGATGGCAGCGACCGCATCATGGAGATGGGCTCCGACGACTACGACATGCTAGAACTCCTGGACCTGAACGCGAGCGACATTCGCGTGGCGGCAGGCACGGGTCGTGGGGACGACAGGATCATCGATCGAAGCACCGGTCAGGCGATCACGCTCGACCTGGGTCTGACGCCGGTGCCATGGAAAAATCCTGGCGCCGGCGTTGAGCAGGTGAGGTTCGCCGACGGCACGGTGTGGGGCACGGCGCAGCTCAAGGCGGCGGCCAATGCGGACGAGACGCTGGTTGGCACGGCCGGTGCGGACACGGTGGAAGGTTTCGGAGGCAACGACGTGCTGGACGGTGGCGCTGGCGATGATTTGCTCGTTGGGGGCGTGGGCGGCGATACGTACATGCTTGCGCTGGGTGGGGGCGCGGATCGCTTGGTGGAAGACGATGCAACGCCGGATGTGGTCGATACCGTGCAGTTGGGGGCCGGCATTGCGATGGACCAACTGTGGATGCGACAAGTCGGCAACGACCTGCAACTCTCGGTCATCGGGACTCGTGACAGCATGACCGTCGCCGATTGGTATCTCGGAAACCAACACCACGTGGAGCGGATCGTGACTGCGGACGGTGCGTCCATTCTCGACAGCCGAATTCAAGCACTGGTCGACGCGATGGCAGGGTTTGCTCCGCCCGCGGCAGGGCAGACCACGCTGCCGCCAGACTATCGAGAAAGCCTGGGTCAGGTGATCGCTGCGAACTGGCAATAGAGGGGCGCAAGCGGGTGGCCTGCCTGACGGCACAATCCCCGCATGCGATTCTTCAAAGACCTGAGCCTGTCGGCCTTCACCGCGGGCTTCGTCGCGGTGCTCGTGGGCTTCACCAGCTCGGTGGCGATCGTGTTCCAGGCCGCGCAGGCCTTCGGCGCGACGCCGGAGATGATCGCCTCGTGGATGTGGGCGTTGGGCCTGGGCATGGGGCTGGCCAGCATGCTGCCCTCGCTGTGGCTGCGCAAGCCGGTGATGATCGCCTGGAGCACGCCGGGCGCGGCGGTGCTGGCCACGGCCGGCGCGGGCTATGGCATGGGGGAGGCGGTCGGTGCCTTCATCGTCTGTGCGCTGCTGATCACGCTGTCGGGGGCCACCGGGCTGTTCGAGCGCGTGATGAACAAGATCCCGATGGCCATCGCCTCGGCGCTGCTGGCCGGCGTGCTGGCGCGCTTCGGGCTCTCGGCCTTCACCGCGGCCCAGACCGCGCTGCCGCTGGTGCTGTTGATGCTCGCTACCTACCTGCTCGGCAAGCGGCTCGTGCCCCGCTACGCGGTGCCGCTGACCTTGCTGGTGGCCATCGTCTATGTGGCGCTGCGCGGGCAACTGGCGTGGTCGTCGGTGCACTTCAGCCTGGCGATGCCGGTGTTCGTGATGCCGGTCTTCACCTGGCAGGCGGCCGTGAGTCTGGCGCTGCCGCTGTTCGTCGTGACCATGGCCTCGCAGAACCTGCCGGGCGTGGCGGCGATCCGCGCGGCCGGCTACGACATGCCGATCTCCAAACTCATCACCATGAGCGGCCTGGTCACGCTGGTGTTCGCGCCTTTCGGCGGCTACGCCTTCAACCTGAGCGCGATCACCGCCGCCATCTGCATGGGCCGGGAAGCGCACGAAGACCCGGCACGGCGCTACACCGCGGCCGTGAGCTGCGGCGCGATCTACGTGGTGATCGGCCTGTTCGGCGCCGCGGTCACGGGCCTGCTCACGGCGTTCCCGAAGGAACTGGTCGCGGCCATCGCCGGGCTCGCGCTGCTGGGCACCATCGGCGGCGGCCTGGCCGCGGCGGTGCGCGACGAATCGCACCGCGAGGCGGCGCTGATCACCTTCCTGGTCACGCTCTCGGGCGTGACGATTGCGGGCATCGGCTCGGCCTTCTGGGGCGTGGTGGCCGGCGCGCTGGCGCTGGCGATCCAGCAGTTCGGCAAAAAGGCCGTGGCGAGCAAGGACATCGCGCCTGCCTGCAAGATCAAGCAAGACACCAGGGCGGCCGAACGGGCCGCCGGAAAGACCTCATGAACCTCCTCTTCGTCGCCGATCCGCTCGATCAATTCAAGATCTACAAGGACACCACCTTCTCGATGATGCGCGAGGCCCAGCGGCGCGGCCATCGCATCGCGGCCTGCCTGCCGGAGGACCTGCAGTGGGTCTCGGGCGGCCAGGTCACGGCCACCGTGCGCCAGATCACGCTGACCGGCGACCCGGTCGACTGGTTCACGGTCGACCTCACCGAGACCCGCGCGCTCAAGGACTTCGACGGCGTGCTGATGCGCAAGGACCCGCCCTTCGACGCCGAGTACATCTACGCCACCCACCTGCTTGAGCAGGCCGAGCGCGAAGGCGCGAAGGTGGTGAACAAGCCGCGCGCGCTGCGCGACCACCCCGAGAAGCTCGCGATCATGGAGTTTCCGCAGTTCACCACGCCCACGCTGGTCACGCGCAGCGCCGAGTCGGTGAAAGACTTCCACACCGAGCACGGCGACATCATCCTCAAGCCGCTCGACGGCATGGGCGGCATGGGCATCTTCCGCGTGCGGCAGGACGCGCTCAACCTGGGCTCGATCGTCGAGACGCTCAACAAGGGCGGTGCCGAGACCATCATGGTGCAGCGCTTCGTGCCGCAGATCGTCGAGGGCGACAAGCGCATCCTGATCATCGGCGGCGAGCCCGCGCCCTTCGTGCTGGCGCGCATCCCGCAGGGCACCGAGGTGCGCGGCAACCTGGCGGCCGGCGGCAAGGGCGTGGCCCAGCCGCTGACCGCGCGCAACCGCGAGATCGCCGAGACCGTGGGCCGCGCGCTCGCGCCGCGCGGGCTGCTGCTGATCGGGCTCGACGTGATCGGCGACTCGGTCACCGAGATCAACGTGACCAGCCCGACCTGCTTCCAGGAGATCACCGACCAGACCGGCTTCGACGTGCCGGCGATGTTCCTCGATGCGCTCGAGTCGGAACTGAAAAAGGGACCCTGAGGTCCCTCTCGATGCGGGCGCGGCGGCCTTCGACGCTCAGAAGTCGAAGGAGGCGCTGACGCTGAAGGTGCGCGGGTTGCCCAGCACCAGGTAGCCGTTCTCGGGGTAGCCGCCGACCGAGGACCAGTAGTTGCGGTCGGCCACGTTGTCCACGCGGGCGCGCAGCGTCACCAGCTTGCCGGCCATCTCGGTCACGTAGCGCGCGCCGAGGTCCAGCCGGCCCCAGCCGGGCACGCGCAACGTGTTGGCGCTGTCGGCATGGCTGTGACCGGTGGCGACCACGCGCGCGTCGAAGGACAGGCCGCGCACGCCGGGAACATCCCAATCCACGCCGAGGCTGCCCTGCACCTTGGGGATGCCGATCACCGTCCGGCCGTCGGTGGCGGCGGCGCCGGTGGACTTCTGCTTGGCGTCGAGCAAGGTCAGGCCGCCCAGCAGCCGCAGGCCCTTGTAGACCTCGCCGAAGGTGGTGAGCTCGAGGCCCTGGTGGCGGTCCTTGCCCGCCTCGACGAAGAACTGCTGGCTGTTGACGAAGGCGCGCGGCTTGTCGGTGGAGAAGAAGGCGATGCCGCCGCCGATCGTGCCGCCGTCGTACTTGACGCCGATCTCCTTCTGCTTCGACACATAGGGCGTGAGCTGCGCGCCCGCGTTGAGCACCGCGCCGGTGGTCGAGGTGGTCGGCGCGGTGTCGCCCTTGCTCAGGCCTTCGACGTAGTTGGCGTACAGCGAGACCTGCGGCTGCAGCTTGTAGACGAAGCTGGCCATCGGGCTGGTGCGGCTCTTGTCGTAGGGCGAGGGCACGCCGGTGTAGTAGGCGTAGCCGGTGCTCGACAGCGTCTGATGGCGCACGCCCAGCGTGAGCAGCGCGCGGTCGTCGAGGAAGGACAGCGTGTCGCCCACCGCCAGGCTGCTCAGCCGCACCTTGGTCAGCAGCGCCGGGTTGGCCAGGTCGTTGCCGCGGAAGGCGCCGGCCGTGAAGCCCGGCAGCGCGATGCCCACCGGGGTGTAGATGCTGCTGACGGTGTTGTTGAAGAAGTCCCAGGCATAGGCGTTCTTCTCCTCGAGCTCGTAGAAGGAGTACGAGGCCACGAGCGAATGCTTGACCGGCCCGGTGTTGAGCTTGGCGCGCACGCCGAACTCGGCGGTGCGGGTGTCGTCCTGGCGCTCGTTGTCGAAGCGGGACATGTTGCCCGCGCCATTGGCGTTGGTCACGGTGATGCCGGCCAGCCGGTTGCCTTCGAAGCTGCGGCGTGCGCCGGCCGCGCCCCAGACCGTCACGTCGGCATTGATGTCGTATTCGCCTCGCACCGAGCCGAAGGTGTCGCGCTCGTTCGAGTAGGTCCAGGGCTGGGCGTAGTTGACGGTGTTGTCGGCCGCCGACGGCACCGAGGTCAGGCCGGCGCCCAGCGTGACGTTCGGGCGCGGGCGCGTCAGGCGGTGTTCCTGGTGGCCGAAGTCGGCCGAGATGCGCGCGTCGCGGCTGCGCCAGTCGAGGCCCAGCGAGAACAGGTCGAGCTTGACCTTCTCCTCGTCCACGCCGGTGCCGCCTTCGCGGTGCAGGGCATTGAGCCGGATGCCGGTGCTCTGGTCGGGGCCGAAGCGGCGCGAGATGTCGGTCGACAGGTAGCCCTGCGAACCACTGCTCACGCCGGTGCTGACCTGTGTCAGCGGCTCGCTGCCGGCGCGCTTGGGCAGCAGGTTGATGTTGCCGCCGATGCCGCCGCCGCTGGGCGTGGCGCCGTTGAGGAAGGCGCTCGCGCCGCGCAGCACCTCGACGCGTTCGAAGAGTTCGGCCGCGATGTACTGGCGCGGCAGCAGGCCGTAGAGGCCGTTGTAGGCGATGTCGTCGGAGTTCACGATGAAGCCGCGGATGAAGTACGACTCCTGGAAGTTGCCGAAGCCGCGCGCGACCCGCACCGAGGGATCGTTCTGCAGCACGTCGGCCACGCTGCGCGCCTGCTGGTTCTGGATCAACGCGTTGGTGTAGCTGGTGGTCGAGAAGGCCGAGCTCATGATGTCCTGCGTGCCCAGGATCCCCACCCGCCCGCCGCGTGCCACCTGACCGCCTGCGAAGGGCTTGGTCAGCCCCTCGGCCGAGGCGTCGGCGCTGGCTTCCACCGTCACGGTCGAGAGGGTGCCCGCGGGTTCGGCCGGCGCGGTCTGTGCAAGCGCGGCCAGTGAATGCAGCGCCAGCGCGGCGGCAAGGGTCACGGGACGCACGAGGAAGGGGGTGGAGGACATGGTGGATCGAAATGAGTTTGCAAATGCGAACCATTATTATTAAATGCCGCGGCGTGCAGGCGCACGCAATCCGCGCCCCAGAGGCGCTCGCGCGTTGTTTTTTTGGCGTGCCGGCCGGCCGGCCGGCACCGGGCTCAGCCGGCCCGTCGGCCGTCCACGAAGACCGCCAGTTCGCCGGGCGCGAAGGCGGTCCAGGTCTCGTCGGTGGTGAGCGGTGCGGTCACGATCACGGCCACGCGGTCGTCGGGCGTGGTGTGCTGCGCGAAGTCGATCGCCACGTCCTCGTCGGCCAGGTGCGCCAGCATGAAGGGGTGCTGGCGCTCGATGTACCAGAGGTTCGTCGAGGCATGGGCCCACAGCGCCTGGCCGTTGGACAGCATGAAGTTGAAGGTTCCGTGCTTCGCGATGCGCGGCGCGAGTTCGCGCAGCGTCAGCGTGAGCTCCTCCACGCTGGGCACGTCGGCGTGCGACTTGGCAAGCTCCTGCATCAGCCAGCAGAAGGCGTGCTCGCTGTCGGTGTCGCCCACCGGGTGGAAGTTGCCGTGCAGCCGCGGCCGGAAGTCCTTGAGGTCGCCGTTGTGGGCGAACACCCAGTAGCGGCCCCAGAGCTCGCGCACGAAGGGGTGGCAGTTCTGCAGGTTGACCCGGCCCTGGGTCGCCTTGCGGATGTGGGCGATCACGTGGCTGCTCTGGATCGGGTAGCGCCGGATCAGCTCGGCCACCGGCGAGGTGCAGGCCGGCAGGTGGTCGACGAAGTGCCGCAGGCCGCGGTCCTCGAAGAAGGCGATGCCCCAGCCGTCGGCATGGTGGTCGGTGCGGCCGCCGCGCTGCGCGAAGCCGGTGAAGCTGAAGGTCACGTCGGTCGGCGTGTTGCTGTTCATTCCCAGCAGTTGGCACATGCTCAGGTTTCCTCGGACGTGGTCTTGGGGGGGAAGGGCGCGCGGACGCGCAATTGCCAGGCCGCGCAGATGGCGAGCGCGCACAGCGCGGCCAGCATCAGGAAGACCTCGTTGAAGGCGGCCAGCCGCGCCGGGCTGCTCAGCGGGTTGGCGAGCGAATCTCCGTGCGCCGCCAGCCGCCATTCGAGCGCGATCGCGCACAGGCTCACGCCGGCCGCGCCGCCCAGCATGCGCAGGAAGCTGATGGTGCTGGCGCCCTGCGGGATCAGCGGCTTGGCCAGCGGTCGCATCGAGCCCAGGTTGAGCGAGGGCAGGATGAAGCCCAGCCCGATGCGCCCGATGACCGCGAAGACCACCAGCAGCCACAGCGCGCTGCCCAGCGAGAGCGCGAGCATCAGCGTGAACGAGACCGCCAGCAGCGCGAGGCCGATGCTCACCAGCAGCCAGGTCGGCTGGCGGTCGGCCAGCCGGCCCACGCCGGCGATGGTGAAGGCCAGCACGATGCCGGCCGGCAGCATGATCGTGCCCACGTGCGAGGCCGACAGGTGCAGCGCCACCTGCATGTAGACCGGCAGCAGGTAGGTCGAGCCGAACAGCGCCGCGCCGTAGATGAAGGCCACCACCGTGCCCATGGAGAACTGCCGGTAGCCGAACAGCGCCATGTTCATCAGCGGCGCACCTTCGGCGGCCATCAGGCGCCGCTGCCACCAGATGAACAGCACCAGCGAGGCGGCCGCGCCGGCCAGCAGGGCCGCGGCCTCCAGCGGGGCGTCGCCGCGCAGCGTGACCAGGCCGTTGAGCAGGCACAGCGTGCCCACGGTGCCGATCAGCAGGCCGCGCCAGTCGAGCCCGCTGGTGCGCTGCGCGCTCGCGCCGCCGGGTGCGGTGGTGGGCACGAACTTGTAGGCCAGCCAGATCGAGGCCAGGCAGAAGGGCACCACCATGAAGAAGATCGAGCGCCAGCCGAACAGGTCGACCAGCACGCCGCCGATGCTGGGCCCGATGGCCGGCGCCAGCACCACGCCCATGCCGAAGATGCCGCTGGCGCGGCCCTGCTCGTGCGGCTCGAAGGCGCGCAGGATGATGATGGCCGGGATCGGCTGCACCACGCCCGCGGCCAGTCCCTCGGCCACGCGCGCGATCAGCACCAGCGAGAAGTCGTTGGCCAGCCCGCCCGCGATGCCGCCGGCCAGCAGCAGCACCATGGTGCCGACATAGGTGCGCCGATAACCGTAACGGCCCAGCAGCCAGGGCGTGGTCAGCATCGACACCGTCATCGCCACCATGAAGCCCGAACTCACCCACTGGGCGCGTTCCTGGCCCAGCGCGAAGTAATGGCTCATGCCGGGGATCGCCACGTTGACGATGGTCGACGACATGATCGAGGCCATGGTGCCGACCATCACCGACAGCAGCAGCAGCCAGCGGTAGCGTTCGCCATAGCGTTGGCTGAGGGAGGGGAGGGGCGAGGCGGTCATGGGGCGGGGCGGCGGCCGTTTGGGGTCGGCCTGTCCTACAAGGATATCGGTCTTTGCGCTTCGCGGCGCCCGGAAGCGGGGGAGACAATGCCTGCGCTGTCCCACACCCACCCAGAAGAACATACACCATGGACTCTCTCTCCGATGACGGCAGCCAGGCCGTCGATCCGCAGGGGCTGCCCGACGGCAATGCCTCCTCGCTGGCCGCCGACCTGCGCGCGCCCACCATCAGCCGCGCCTACCAGTGCCAGTGCGGCCGGCCGGTCTTCCTCGGCAACAGCCAGTGCCTGGCCTGCCGCACGCCGCTGGGCTTCGTGCCCGAGCGGCTGGGCGTGGTGCCGCTCTCGCCCGGCCCCGAAACCGACACCTTCACCGTCTTCGGCGATGCCGGCGGACCGGTGCTGCGGCGCTGCGCCAACTTCCTGACCGCGGCCGGCTGCAACTGGATGGTGCCCATGCCGGCGCCGGGCGGCGACGCCGTGCCCTCGCCGCAGGGCCTGGCGCCCGGCTACTGCCTGTCGTGCAGCGCGACCCGGACCATTCCCGACCTCTCGATCGAGACCAACGGCACGCTGTGGCGCAAGCTCGAGCAGGCCAAGCGCCGGCTGCTCTCGCAACTGCTTGCGCTGGGCCTGCCGGTGGTCACGCGCCATGCCGATCCGGTGCATGGCCTGGCCTTCGATTTCCTGAGCAACGTGCCGGGCGGCCCCCATGTGCTGACCGGCCACGAGATGGGCGTGATCACGCTCAACGCCGAAGAGGCCGAAGATGCGGTGCGCGAACGCATCCGCGCCGAGATGCGCGAGCCCTACCGCACGCTGGTGGGCCACTTCCGCCACGAGATCGGCCACTACTACTGGGACCTGCTGGTGGCGCCCACGCCCTGGGTCGAAGGCTTCCGCGGCCTGTTCGGCGACGAGCGCGCCGACTACGCGACCGCATTGCGCACGCACTACGAGAACGGCCCCCCACCCGACTGGGCGGTGCGCTTCGTCACCAGCTACGCCAGCTCGCATCCCTGGGAGGACTGGGCCGAGACCTGGGCCCACTACCTGCACATGGCCGACACGGCCGACACCGCGATGAGCTTCGGCGTCGACGCGCAGAACGTCGAACTGGCGAGCGACCTGTTCACCGTCGAGGACCTCTGGCAACCCGAGCACCCGGGCGCGCTGAAATTCCTCGACTTCCTCAATGGCTGGGTGCGGCTGACCAACGTGCTCAACGAGTTGTCGCGCAGCATGGGCCAGCCCGACTACTACCCCTTCGTGCTGCCGCGTGCCACCGTGGGCAAGCTGCAGTTCATCCACCAGGTGATCACCGAGCAGCGCCAGCGCGACCACGCGGGCGCGCCGCAGGACGAGGCCACCGGCACCGACGTGCCGCTCGACGCCGCCCCCGCGCCGCTGCCGCCGCCGGTCGATGCGCCGATGGAGAACAGCCAGGGACAGAGCCAGGGCCAGGTGCAGGCGCAGCAGCCTTTCTGCCAGACCGGGCTGCAGCAGAACCAGGGGATGTTTCAGGACGAGGGCGAAGGCACGCCGCCGCGCTGAGCGCCGTCGTCGGCGGCCGCCGCTGCGCAGCGCGCGCAGATGCAGGCCTGTCCACGCGCCTGGGCCGGGATGCGCGCCAGCAGCGCCTCGCCGAAGCTGAAATCCGCCGCCATGCACCAGCAGGGCGGCTGCGCCTCGTCGGTCGCGCGTTCGATCTCCATTGCGCAGGCGTTCGACGCGCCGCACAGCGGGCAGCGCGTGGGATCGGTCGGCACAGGCGTGGGCATGGACCGATTGTCGGCCCTGCGCGACTCAGCCGCCGGCCAGGAAAGGGAAGTGCTCGCGCAGGCTGCTGGCTTCCGGCAGCACATAGACCACGCCATGCGCCGTGCCCAGTGCCGGCTTCACGTAGCTGTCGTAGAAACTCGCCGGTATGTTGATGCAGCCGTAGGAGATGCGGTTGTCGGCCACGGTCGGCGTGGCCAGCCGTTCGAGGCGGCGATCGGCCTTGTTGCTTGCGCGCACGCGGTGCATCGAGACGGCCGCGTCGTAGTCGACCCAGACGATGTCCTCGCCGCCGGTGTTGCGGCCGGGCTCCGACACGAAGCGCCCAGCCGGCGTGGTGCGCTCGTGCGGCTGGATCTGCGCCATCGGCCGCTCGCCGATGCCGGGCACCGAACGGTCGCCGCGCGCCAGCCCCAGCAGCACCGGCGACGAGGCCTGCAGCCGGCCCTCGCCGTCGTAGACGTAGAGGCGCGCGTTCTTCTTGTCGATCACCGCGAAGGGCTGGCGCTGGTGGTCGTTCGAGGCGAGCACGCCCTGCACCACGGTGCGCACATCGGTCGACAACGTGGGCGCAGGCGGCGCCGCCTGCGCGAAGCCCGCGGCGCCCAGCAGGGCGATCGCGGCGATGCGGGTACAGAAGGAGGAACGCGTCATGTCGGCCCTTCGGAATTTGGTGACGACGCAGTGTCGCCCGGAAGCTGTTTTTCCAACGCACGAGGCCGGCAGCGCATGGCGATGCCGGCCTCGCGTGGCGGCGTGGGCCGCCCTCAGTTGCGGTCGGCGCGTGCGGGACGCATCGCCGGCGCGGGCATCGGTGCCGGTGCAGGCGCCGCGGCCGGGGCGGCGGTGTTGTTCATGGGGGCGCCCGCGGCCGGGCCGGTCGGGGTGCCGGTGGTGCCCATCGGCGTGCCCATCTGGGTCTGCTGGCCCGCGGCCGTCGCCGGGTTGGGCGAGGCGTTGGTCGGCGGGTTGCCCTGGGCGAAAGCCATGCCGGCGGTGCCGAGCAGAAGGGCGGCGAGAAGGGGGGCAGTGCGTTGGATCATGTTGTATCTCCTAGGGTGGTGGAACGAACAGGGTGTCGACCGAACCGGCGGGGCCGGCATCGCTGCTGGCCCTTGGGGACAGCTGCGTTCACCTTAGGGGGCGGGGCATGGCGCACCGGGTCGGCATGCCGCGCGGTGCCGTGTAGGCGCAACGTGCCCTTGCGTGTGGACATCGGGGCTGCCGGCTTGCGCGCCTGCGCTGTCGTGGGGTGCGCGTGGGCCAAAAAAAACGGCACCCGAAGGTGCCGTTCATGCTGCCGCGAGGGGCCGCTGGATCAGGCCTCGCCCTTGACCTTCAACCGCCACGCATGCAACAGCGGCTCGGTGTAGCCGCTGGGCTGCTCGAGGCCCTTGAACACCAGGTCCTGCGCGGCCTGGTAGGCGGCCGAGGTCTTGAAGTGGCCGGCCATCGGCTGGTAGAGGCTGTCGCCCTCGTTCTGGCCGTCGACCACCGCGGCCATGCGTTCGAAGGTGGCATTGACCTGCTCCTTCGTCACGATGCCGTGCAGCAGCCAGTTGGCGATGTGCTGGCTCGAGATGCGCAGCGTGGCGCGGTCTTCCATCAGGCCCACGTTGTGGATGTCGGGCACCTTCGAGCAGCCCACGCCCTGGTCGATCCAGCGCACCACGTAGCCCAGGATGCCCTGCACGTTGTTGTCCAGCTCCTGCTGCTTGTCGGCATCGCTCCAGACCGGCTTCGGCGCGACCGGGATCTGCAGCAGGTCGTTGAGGATGTTGTCGCGCTCGGCGTTGGCGTCGATCTTCTCGAGTTCCTTCTGCACTTCGGCCACGTTGACCTGGTGGTAGTGCAGCGCATGCAGCGTGGCGGCCGTGGGCGAGGGCACCCAGGCGGTGTTGGCGCCGGCCTTGGGGTGGCCGATCTTCTGCTTGAGCATGTCGGCCATCAGGTCGGGCATGGCCCACATGCCCTTGCCGATCTGCGCCTTGCCGCGCAGGCCGCACGAGAGGCCGACCAGCACGTTGTTCTTCTCGTAGGCCGCGATCCACTTGGTGCCCTTGATGTCGCCCTTGCGCAGCATCGCGCCGGCGTGCATCGCGGTGTGCATCTCGTCGCCGGTGCGGTCGAGGAAGCCGGTGTTGATGAAGGCCACGCGCGCGCCGGCTTCGGCGATGCAGGCCTTGAGGTTGACGCTGGTGCGGCGCTCCTCGTCCATGATGCCCAGCTTCACCGTGTTGGCGGGCAGGCCCAGCAGCTGCTCGACGCGGCCGAACAGCTCGCTGGCGAAAGCCACTTCGGCCGGGCCGTGCATCTTCGGCTTCACGATGTAGACGCTGCCGGTGCGCGAGTTGCCCTTGCGCTTCAGGTCGATGGTGGCGATGGTGGTGGTCACCACGGCGTCGAGGATGCCTTCGGGGATCTCCTGGCCGTCGCCGTAGAGGATGGCCGGGTTGGTCATCAGGTGGCCCACGTTGCGCAGGAACATGAGCGAGCGGCCGTGCAGCTTCAGCGGCTTTCCGTCGGCACCGGTGTATTCGCGGTCGGGGTTCAGGCCGCGGGTGAAGGTCTTGCCGCCCTTGGCGACTTCCTCGGTCAGCGTACCTTGCTGGATGCCCAGCCAGTTCGAATACGCCAGCACCTTGTCGGCCGCGTCGACCACGGCCACCGAATCCTCGAGGTCGAGGATGGTCGAGAGCGCGGCTTCGAGCACCAGGTCGCTCACGCCGGCGGCGTCGGTCTTGCCGATGGCGGTCGTGCGGTCGATCTGCAGGTCGAGGTGGATGCCGTTGTGCTTGAGCAGCACCGACGACGGCGCGGCCGCGTCGCCCTGGTAGCCGACGAAGGCGGCCGGGTCCTTGAGCGCGGTGCTGCTGCTGTGCAGCGCGACGACCAGCTGGCCGTCCTTCACGCTGTAGCCGGTCGCGTCCTTGTGCGAGCCGTTGACCAGCGGCACGGCTTGGTCGAGCACCTCCCGCGCGAAGGCGATGACCTTGGCGCCGCGCACCGGGTTGTAGCCCTTGCCCTTTTCGGCGCCGTCGGTCTCGGGGATCGCGTCGGTGCCGTAGAGCGCGTCGTACAGCGAGCCCCAGCGCGCGTTGGCGGCGTTGAGCGCGTAGCGCGCGTTCAGGATCGGCACCACCAGCTGCGGGCCGGCCTGCAGCGCGAGTTCGGCATCGACGTTGGCGGTGGTGGCCGTCACGTCCTGGGGCTGCGGCAGCAGGTAGCCGATCTTCTCGAGGAAGGCGCGGTAGGCGGGCATGTCGGCGATCGGGCCGGGATTCGCCTTGTGCCAGGCGTCGAGCTCGGCCTGCAGCCGGTCGCGTTCGGCCAGCAGCGCGATGTTCTTGGGCGCCAGGTCGGCCACGATGGCGTCGAAGCCCTGCCAGAAGCGCGCGCTGTCCACGCCGGTGGCGGGCAGCACCTTGTCTTCGATGAAGCGGTGGAGTTCGTTGGCGACCTGGAGGCCGTGGACGGTGGTGCGATCGGTCATGGGAACCTCGTCTGGTGGATGGGGGGCAAAGAAAGCGCGCCGGGGCGCGCGACGCTGCCTGGCCCTCTACTTTATTGCATCCCCGACTGCCAATTAATCGCCGGGAAATCCTTTGATTGATGACAAAAATGAAGGTAATGATGGAGCGGTCGCGCCGGCAACGGCCGCATGGCGACAATGCGATCCTCTTCCTTCGAACGCCACGGATGTCCCCATGCCCCAGCCCGATGTGCTGATCAGCGAGGTCGGCCCTCGCGACGGACTGCAGTCCGTCCACGCCACGATGCCCACGGCGGACAAGCTGCGCTGGATCGACGCGCTCTACGCCGCGGGCGTGCGCGAGATCGAGGTCGCCTCCTTCGTGCCCGCGCGGCTGCTGCCGCAGATGGCCGATGCCGCCGAGGTGGTGCGCCATGCGGTCTCGCTGCCCGGCCTCACGGTGATGGCGCTGGTGCCCAACCGGCGCGGCGCCGAGGCCGCGCTGGCCGCGGGCGTGCACAAGCTCACCGTGCCGGTGTCGGCCAGCGAGGCGCATTCGCTGGCCAACGTGCGCAAGACGCGCGCGCAGATGGTCGAGGAGGTGCGCGCCATCGCCGAGCTGCGCCGCAGCCTCGCACCGCAGGTCGGCTTCGAGGCCGGCCTGTCGACGGCCTTCGGCTGCACGCTGCAGGGCGAGGTGCCGGAGGACGAGGTGATCCGCCTCGCGGTGCAATGCATCGAGGCCGGCGCCGACGAAGCCGGGCTGTCCGACACCGTGGGCTACGCCAACCCGGCCCAGGTGCGGCGGCTGTTCCGCCGGCTGCGCGCCGAGCTGGGCGACAAGGCCGGCGCCGCCCACATGCACAACACGCGCGGCCTGGGCCTGGCCAACTGCCTGGCGGCCCATGACGAGGGTGTGCGCACCTTCGATGCCTCGCTGGGCGGCCTGGGCGGCTGCCCCTATGCGCCGGGCGCCTCGGGCAATGTGGTGACCGAGGACCTGGTCTTCATGTTCGAGGCCATGGGCGTGCGCACCGGCATCGACCTGCCGCAGCTGATCGCGGCGCGCGCGCCGCTCATGGCCGGCCTGCCCGGCGAACCGGTGTACGGCATGACGCCCGAGGCCGGCCTGCCCAAGGGCTTCCGGCCCTGAGGCGGCGGTCGGCATCGAGGCTACGGCCCAGGAACAGCGGCACCCGCGGCGGCGCCCTGCATCGCGGCGAAGCCCGCGTCCAGGTCGGCCAGCAGGTCGGCCGGGTCTTCCAGCCCCACGTGCAGGCGGACCACCGGTCCGCGCCCCTGCCAGTCCGCGCGGCTGCGGGCGCGCGCCATGTCGACCAGGACGGCGAGGCTCTCGAAGCCACCCCAGGAGGCACCGATGCCGAACAGCGACAGGCTGTCCACCAGCCGCTCGGCCGCCAGCGCCGAGATCTGCGGCTGCAGTTCGAAGGACAGCAGGCCGTTGGTGCCGGCGGCATCGCGCAGCCACAGGTCGTGGCCCGGATGCGTCGGCAGCGCGGGGCAGAACACGGTCGCGACTTCCGGCCGCGACTGCAGCCAGGCGGCCACCTGCAGCGCGTGGCGCTCGTGCATCTGCAGCCGCGCCGAGAGGGTGCGCATGCCGCGCAGCACCAGCCAGGCGTCGTCCGGGCTGACCGTCATGCCGAAGGTGTCGCTGCGCCGCGCCAGCGGTTCCCAGGCCTCGCGCGTGGTGCACACGGTGCCCATCATCACGTCCGAGTGCCCTGACAGGTACTTGGTCGCGGCCATGATGGAGATGTCGGCACCGAGGGCGAGCGGGCGGTACTGGCAGCCCGAGCCCCAGGTGTTGTCGGCCGCGAGCCAGGCGCCGTGCGCGTGGGCCAGCGCGGCCAGGCGGGGCAGGTCGCACAGCTCGTAGACCAGCGACCCCGGGCATTCGGCGTAGACCATGCGCGTCGCGGGCGTGAGCAGTTCCGCCACGTCGCTGCCGTCGGCGCGGAAGAAGGTGCAGCCGATGCCGTAGGACGCGAGGAAGTCCTCCGCCAGCTTGCGCACGGGCTCGTAGACGCTGTCGGACATCAGCACGTGGTCGCCGGGCTTCAGGTAGGCCAGCAGCGTCATGCCGACGGCCGCTAGGCCGGTCGGGAACAGCCGGGTGCGGAAGCCGCCTTCGAGCTCGGTGACCGCGTCCTCGAGCGCGAAGGTGGTGGGCGTGCCGCGCGCGCCGTAGGTGAACAGGCGCTCGTCGCCGCGGCGCGCCCGCATCTCGCGCTGCGCCGCGACGCTGTCGAACAGCACGGTGCTGGCGCGCACCAGCGGCGGGTTGACCGCGCTGCCGCCGGCATAGGCGGGCGCCTGGCCCGCGTGCAGCAGGCGGGTCTGCAGGCCCAGGCCGGGCGCAGGGGGGGATGGGGCACGCATGGTCGCTCGCGCCGGGTCAGTCGATCTTCGCGCCGGACAGCTTCACCACGCGCGCCCAGCGGACGATGTCCTGCTGCAGCTGGGCGGCAAAGGCGTCGGCCGTGCCGGCGACCACCTCGCTGCCGCCGTCGGTGATCAGCCGGCTGACCTCGGGCATGCGCAGCGTGCGCACCAGCGCTTCATTGAGGTAGGCCACGCGTTCCGGCGGCGTGCCGGCGGGCGCGAAGAAGCCGTACCAGTCCTCGAAGCGGGTGTTCGGGTAGCCCAGTTCTTCCAGCGTCGGCACCTTGGCGAACACGCCGATGCGGCGTGGGCTGGTGACGGCGAGGGCACGCATCTTGCCGCTCTGCAGCATGCCGGCCACCGAGGCGGTGGAGCTCACGAGCACGTCCACCTGGTGGCCCAGCAGGTCCGTGATGGCCGGCCCCGCGCCCTTGTAGGGCACGTGCGTCATCTCGATGCCGCTGTCCTTGCCGAGCACCACGCCGAACAGGTGCGACAGGGTGCCGTTGCCGGGCGTCGCATAGGTCACCGTGCCCGGGTGGCTCTTGGTGCGCGCGGCCAGGTCGGCGAAGGTCTTGTAGGGCGATTCGGCCGCCACGACCAGCGCCAGCGGCGCCGCGTTGATCTGGGTGATCGGCACGAAGTTCTTCAGCGGGTCGAAGCCGGCCGAGGCATAGAGACTGGGGTTGACCGCCATCAGCGAGACCTGGGCCGTGAGCACGGTGTAGCCATCGGCCTTGGCGTCGGCCACGGCCTTGGCGCCGATGTTGCCGCCCGCGCCGCCGCGGTTCTCAACCACCGCCGACTGGCCCGTCAGCTCCGGCAGCCGGGTGGTGACGAAGCGGGTGGTGCCGTCGTTGCCGCCGCCGGGTGGGAAGGGCGAGATGAAGCGGATCGGTTGCGACGGGAAGCCGTTGCGCTGCGGCAGCGGCTCGGCGGAGGCGACCGGCAGCATGAAGGAGGCGGCGCAGCCGACGATGGCGGCCCATGGCAGCAGGGACGGGAGACGAAGCACACGAAGCACGGAAGGCATGGCGAAACTCCTGAAAGTGGAAGAGGCGGAAAACGGGAAAGGCGCTAGCGAGATCTAGGCCGATGCGGCCGGCAGCCGGAAGCCGGCGAGTTCGTCGGCGTCGAGCTGCGCGACCAGGCCGGTCTCCCAGGCCAGGTAGCGGCGCGCGGCCTCCTTGTTGCCGTCGTGCCGGTCGTGCACGAAGAACAGGTAGTCGATGCACTGCGCGTCAGGCGGCGTGTCCGGGCTCGCGGCCACGGGCTGTCCGGCTTCGCGCCAGGCCGCCATGCCGCCGTCGAGCAGCAGCGGCGCGGGGCGCCCGCCGGGCCATTCGGTGGCGGCCCACGCGGCGAGCGCGGGCGTGTCGGCGACCAGCACGACCGGCCGCGTCTCGTGCTGCAGCAGCGAGGCCAGCGCGGGCCGGATCGACCAGCGCGCCTGCGGGATGTGCGCCGCGCGGAAGGCCATGCCGGGGCGCAGGTCGACCAGCGCCACCTCGTCGCGGCGCAGGCGCGCGGCCAGCGTCGCCGCATCGATGCCGGCCAGCGCCGGGGGCTGCGGCGCATCGGCCGGCGGGAGCGCCAGGCCGCTGGCCAGCCCGCCTTCGAGCACGCTGGCATCGTGGCCCATCTGGCGCAGCCAGCTCGCCACCGTGGGCGCGCGCACACCGTCGTCGTCGATCAGCACCAGGCGCGCGCCGCGCACGCCGACGTACTGGTCACCGGCCTGCATCAGCTGCCCGCCCGGCGTGTGCTGTGCCGTCGGCAGGCTGCCCGCGGCGAACTCCTCGGGCGTGCGCACGTCGCACAGGAACAGCGTGCGCTGCGGGTCGGCGGCCCAGCCGCGGACCGTGGCCGCATCCACCTGCGGCACCTCGAAGCGCTGCGCGAGCGCCTCGGCGGCCGGCTTCAGCGCGGGGCTGCCCGAGTCCTCGGCGTAGCCGCGGGTGCCGCCGTGCGCCAGCCGGTGGTCGGCGAGGTACCAGCCCTGCGTGCCGTTCTCCAGCGCGTACACCGGGTTGGGTACGCCCAGGTTGATGAGCGTCTGCGCGCCGATGATGCTGCGCGTGCGTCCGGCGCAGTTGACCACGATGGGCATGGTCGCATCGGGCACCAGCGTCGACACCCGCCAGGCCAGTTCGCCGTTGGGGCAGCAGGTGGCACCGGGGATGTTCATCTTGTGGAACTCGGACAGCGGACGGCCGTCGAGCACCGCCACGGGTTCGCCCTGCGCCAGCATCCGCGCCAGGCGGTCGGCCCCGATGCGGGGCGTGTGGTAGGTCTGCTCGGCGAGCTCGCCGAAGGTCTTGGACGGCAGGTTCACGCCCGCGAACAGGACGAAGCCCGCCGCCTTCCATGCGCGCGTGCCGCCTTCGAGCACCCGGACCTGGGTGTAGCCCAGGGCCTCCAGCCGCGCGGCGGCCCGCTCGGCCACCTGGGGCGTGCTGTCGTCGCCCGCGTCGCAGACCACCAGGCGCACGCTGCGGCGCGGCACCAGCCGGGGCGCGTCGATCTCGAGCCGGCTGTAGGGCAGCGGCACCGCATAGAACAGGTGCGCTTCGCCGTACTGGCCATGCTCGCGCACGTCGAGCAACGCGACCTCCTGTCCGTCGTGCAGCCAGGATTTCAGTGTGGAGGGAGACAGGTAGGTCGTCATGCGCGGAAGGGCTGGGTGGAGGGAGGGGACGACCGGCGTGCGCGGTCGCTGCCGCGGCGGCGCGGGGGCCGTCGCAGCGGGGTGTGTGTGGAGGTCGGGACAGGCGGCTGCCGCCGCGGCGCACTAGCGGCGCGTCTGCACGCCGATGCCCATGGTCTGGCAGGTGCCGGCGTCCAGGTCGTAGCCGGTGCGCGCGTTCAGCGTCTCCAGCGCCCGGCCGTACATGTGGAGATGGCGGATCACCTGCTCGCCCTGGATCTCCACCGAATGGATGTCCTCGGGCATCAGCGCGATGCCGGTGCCGGGCGCGACGACCACGCACTCGGTCTCCCGCAGCCGGCCCACGCCGGGCACCGTGCCGTCGTCCAGCCGCTCGTAGACGCGGTTGTGCTCGGTGCCCTCGACCGCCGCGATGCAGGCCCAAGTCGTGTGGTTGTGCGGCACGATGCGCTTGCCCGGCCGCATCACGTTGAGGTAGAGCGCGAAGCTCTGGTCGGCGTCCTCGGCGATCAGGTAGCGCGCCTGGTGCTCGCCGGCGGCGGGCGCCTGGAAGCTGTCCTCCTGCCAGAGCGGCTTCTGGTCGGCGAGCTGCAGCAGCGCGTCCAGCACCGGAACCAGCGTCTCGCGGGTCGCCTCGCCGCCCCGCAGCGTTTCCTTCATGTGCGCGATGGCGGACTGCACCGCCTGCTGGCGTTCGTCGGCAAGGGAAGCATGGGTCGCGGTCATGGAAATGGTTCCTTCGGAATTCGTGGTCGGTGGGATTCGCCGGACTTCACTTTAGTGACGACCGTCCGTTCGAACAATCCAGCTGCGGCACTGAAAACATCAGTAAAGTTAATCAATGGGCACACTGGATCTCGAACTGCTGCGCGCGCTGGCTGCGATCGTGGCGCACGACGGCTTCGCCGCCGCGGCGGTGCACCTGGGCAAGACGCAGTCGGCCGTGACGCAGCAGATGCAGCGGCTGGAGGAGCAGATCGGCCATCCGCTGTTCGAGAAGCACGGCCGCAACAAGCGCCTCACCGACCATGGGCAGCGGCTGCTCGTCTACGCCCGCCACCTCTTGGCGATCAACGACGAAGCCCTGCGCAGCCTGCAGCAGGGCCAGCTCGAAGGCGTGCTGCGCATCGGCGCGCCGCACGACGTGGCCGACACCATGCTGCCGCTGCTGCTGACCGAGATCGCGCGCAACTCGCCCCTGCTGCAACTCGACATCCACATCGGCCGCAGCCCCTTCCTCATGAAATCGATCCAGAGCGGCGAGCTCGACATGATCATCTCCAATCGCAGCGATCCGCAGCTCGAAGGCGTGGTGCTGCGGACTTCGCCGACCGTGTGGCTGTGCGGCGCGGGCTACCTGCACGATCCGGCCAAGCCGGTGCCGCTGATCATGGCGGACGGGCCCAGCATTTTCCGCCGCATCGGCCACGAGGCGCTGGATGCCGCCGGCGTCGCCTGGACGCCGCGCTACACCTCGTCGAGCCTGATCGGCATCAAGGCCGCCCTGCGCGCGGGCCTGGGCGTGACGGCGCGCGGCGTCGAGCAGCTCGATGCCGGCCTGCGCGTGCTCGGGCCGGGCGACGGCATGCCGCGCCTGCCCGACCTCGTCTATTACCTCTACGTGCGCAGCCACGTCGTCAACCCGGTCACGCGCCAGGTCTTCGACACCCTGAAGAAGCACCTGGGGCTGCTGCGCTCCGACGGCCTGGAGCGGTCGTGACGCACGGGCGTCCACGCATCAGCGTCCCTTATGGTTCCAAGCCCTGCCCTCGGCGATGCCGCATGCCGCGCCGGCCGCCGATCCGCTGAAAATAGCGCTTTTCCAGTGTCCCAGGCTCACCCATGTCCCATGCTCCACCCCTGCCCTATGCGGGCATCCGCGTCGTCGAATTCACCCACATGGTCATGGGTCCGACCTGCGGCATGCTGCTGGGCGACCTGGGCGCCGAAGTCATCAAGGTCGAGCCGATCGCGGGTGACGACACGCGCCGGTTGCTGGGGTCGGGCGCGGGCTTCTTTCCCACCTTCAACCGAAACAAGAAGAGCATCGCGCTCGACCTGAAGAAGCCCGAAGGCGTGGCGGCCGCGCTCAAGCTGATCGCCAGCGCCGACATCGTGAGCGAGAACTTCAAGCCGGGCACGATGAAGAAACTGGGCCTCGACTATGACGCCCTGCGCCAGCGCGACCCGCGCCTGATCTACGTGAGCCACAAGGGCTTCCTGCCCGGCCCCTACGACCACCGCACCGCGCTCGACGAGGTGGTGCAGATGATGGGCGGCCTGGCCTACATGACCGGCCGCGCCGGCGACCCGCTGCGCGCGGGCACCAGCGTGAACGACATCATGGGCGGCATGTTCGGCGCCATCGGCGCCATGGCCGCGCTGCGCCAGCGCGAACAGACGGGCGAAGGCTGCGAGGTGCAGTCGGCGCTGTTCGAGAACAACATCTTCCTGGTGGCGCAGCACATGATGCAGTTCGCCGCCACCGGCAAGGCCGCCGACCCGATGCCCAGCCGCATCTCGGCCTGGGGCATCTACGACGTGTTCACGGTGCAGGGCGGCGAGCAGATCTTCCTGGCCGTGGTGAGCGACAAGCAGTGGGCCATCTTCTGCCAGGCCTTCGGGCTGGCCGAGATGCAGGCCGACCCGCGGCTTGCGACCAACAACGACCGCGTGCGGGCGCGCGACTGGATGATGCCGATCCTGCGCGCGCACCTGGCCTCGCGCAGCGCGGCCGAACTCAGCGCGGTGTTCGAGCGCAACGAGCTGCCCTTCGCGCCGATCGTCAAGCCGCAGGAGCTGTTCGACGACCCGCACCTCAACGCCACCGGCGGCCTGGCGCCCGTGCGCATGAACGACGGCAGCGAATCCAAGGTGCCGCTGATGCCCTTCACGCTGGGCGGCCAGCGTCCGGGCCTGCGGCTGCAGCCCCCGCTGCTGGGCGAGCACACCGATGCGCTGATGAAGGAAGTCGGCTACAGCGACGCGGAGATCGCCGCACTGAAGGCGGGCGGCGCGGCGGCCTAGCGCTTCGCGTCCGCCGCCTGCCACCCACCGCCCAGCGCGCGGTCGAGCGCGATGCGGGCCGAGAGCTGGTCCGCCCGCAGCTGCAGCGCCGTCTGCTGCGCGCTGAACAGGTTGCGCTGCGCGTCCAGTTCGTCGAGGTGCGAGGCATAGCCCTCGCGGTAGCGGTTGCTCGCGACGCGCAGGGTCTCCTGCAGCGCCACGCGCTGGGCTTCCACCTCGACCGCCTGGCGCGCCAGCTCGTCGATCGCGGCCAGCTGGTCTTCCACTTCGCCGAAGGCGGTCAGCACGCTCTTCTCGTAGGCAGCCAGCGCCTGGTCGCGCCGCGCGTCGGCGGCGCGCACGCCCGCGCGCAGCCTGCCCCCCTCGAACAACGGCGCCAGCACGCTGCCGCCCAGGCTCCAGAGCTGGAACGGGTCGCCGGTGAGCGCGCTCGAGCTGATGCTGCCCAGCGTGGCCGACAGGCGGATCGCGGGCAGCAGCTGCGCGCGTGCCGCGGCGATCTGCGCATCGGTCGCGGCCAGTTGCGCTTCGGCGCTCGCGATGTCGGGGCGGCGGCGCAGCAGCTCCGAAGGCAGGCCGATCGAAGGCAGCGCGGCCATGCGCAGGTCGGTCAGCGGCAGGCCGCGTTCGACGGCGCCGGGCGCGTCGCCGGTCAAGAGGCGCAGCGCATGTTCCTGACGGCGGATCGCCAGCGCGAGCTGCGGCACCACGGCCGCGGTCGCGCGGTATTCGGCTTCGCTCTGCTGCGTTTCCAGCGCCGAGCTGTAGCCGCGCTGCTGGCGCGAGCGCGCGAGGTCCAGGGCCGATGCGCGCGCCGCCAAGGTCTGGCGCGCGACCTCGACCCGGGCATCCAGCGCCCGCAGGTTGACGTAGCCCGAGACCAGGGTCGCAGCCACGCTCAGCGCGGCGCTGTCGCGCGCGGATTCGCTGGCCTGCAGCTGCGCGTCGGCGGCCTGGCCCAGCGCATCGATGCGGCCCCACAGGTCGACCTCGTAGGCGGCCTGGAACTGCGGCTGCAGCACGGTCGACAGGTAGGGCTTGCCGGTGGCGGCGCTGATGCTGCGGCTGCGGTTGGCACCCACGCCGAAGTCCAGCGTGGGCAGCGCGGAAGCCTGCTGCACGTCGCTGAGCGCGCGCGCTTCGGCCACGCGGGCGGCGGCGCTGCGCAGGTCGGTGTTGCGCGCCAGTGCGCGTTCGACCAGGCCGTCGAGCACCGGGTCGCCGAGATCGCGCCACCAGCCGGCCTGCACGCGGGTGGCCGAGGTCTGCAGGGTCGAGGGCTGCCATGCGGCGGGCACCTCGGCCGGGAGCGCATGCGCGGCCGGCACGCTGCCGCAGGCCTGCAGCAGCAGCGCCGCACCCAGGGCCGTGGCGATCAGGGCGAGGCGTTTCACGGCGTGCTCCTTGTCGTGTCCTGCGCCGAGTGCGTGTCCACGCTCACCACCACCGACATGCCCGGGCGCAGGCGCGCGCTCTGGGCCTGGTCGGGATCGACCGCGATGCGCACCGACAGCCGCTGCGGGATCTTGGTGAAGTTGCCGGTCGCGTTGTCCTGCTTGATCACGCTGAATTCCGAGCCGGTGGCCGGCGACAGGCGCTCGACGCGACCGGTCAGCGCCGCATCCGACAACGCATCGACATGGAAGCGCGCCACCTGGCCCGGCGCCATGCGCGCGGTCTGCGCTTCCTTGAAGTTCGCCACCACCCACACTTGTGACGGCACCACCGCCACCAGCTGCGTGCCCGGCGTGACGTACTGGCCCAGCTTCACGCCGACTTCGCCCACATGGCCGTCGCGCGGTGCGCGAATCTGCGTGTTGTCGAGATCGATCTCGGCCAGCTTGACCGCGGCGCGCGCCGACTCGACCGCCGCTTCCACCGCGCCGCGGTTGACCACCACGGTCTGCAGGTCCTGCGTGGCGACCGCCTGGCCGGCCTGGGCCTGCGCCGCGCCGGCCTCGGCCTGCTTGAGCGTGGCCTCGGCCTGGTGCAGCGCGGCCTCGGTCTGGTCGCGTTCGCGCTGCGACAGCGAGCCGTCCTGCGCCAGCGGCGTGGCGCGCCGCATGTCGGCCTGGGCGCGCGCGAGCTGGGCGCGGGCATTGGCCTGCTGGGCCTTGGCGCTGGCGATCTGCGCCTGCGTGTTGCCGATCGCGGCCTCGCGCGCGCGGCGCGCCTGCACGGTGTTGGCCAGGTTGGCTTCCTGCGCGGCGAGCGCGCTGCGTGCCTGCTCGAGCTTCTGGCGGTAGATGCGATCGTCCAGCTTCACCAGCACTTGGCCCGCCTGCACCGCCATGTAGTCCTGCACCAGCACCTCGGCCACGTAGCCGTCGACCTTGGGCGCGACCAGGGTCACCATGCCGCGCACGTAGGCGTTCTCGGTGGTCTCGGTGCCGGTGCGGAAGGGCGGCAGGCGCCAGGCGTAGAGCACCAGGCCCAGGCAGAGCAGGGTGGCGGCGAGCACGATCCAGGTGCTGCGCGAACGGAGGGTCTTGGAAGCGAAGGACATGATGAGGCGATCAGGAAGAAGCGGGTGCGAGCGGCGCGGCCGGGGCCGCGTTGCGGGCACGGTGCCAGCGGTGCGTCTTGACGCCCGCGAAGACGAGGAAGCCCAGCGTGGAGACCAGCGCCACCGCGTGGAACAGGTCGTTGTAGGCCATGACGAAGGACTGCTGCGTGACCTGCTGGCCCAGCAGCGTGAGCGCCTGGTTGGCGCGCGCGGCGCTGTCGTTGAGCGTCGAGGCGTAGGCGCCGCCGAGCTGCGTGAGCCGCTGCACCACCTGCGGGTCGCCCAGCGTCAGGTGTTCGACCAGCTGGCCGTAGTGCAGCCGCTGGCGTTCGGCCAGCAGGGTCGAGAGCCAGGCCTGGCCGACCAGGCCGGCCAGGGCCTGGCCGCCGCTGAAGATGGCGATGAAGCTCACCAGGTTCTTCATGCCGCCCGCGATCACGTGCAGGAAGCCCTGCAGCATGGCCGAGGCCAGGAACATCGAGCTGGCCGCGGCCAGAAGCGTCTGCGAGAGGTACAGGTCGTGCGGGCGGGTGAGCACGGTCGAGCGGCCGTCCATCACGGCCGCCACCATGATCAGCACCAGCGCGATGTCGCCCAGCACCCCGAAGCGCTTCGACGGGATCGCCAGCGCGGCCGCGAGGAAGCCGACCACCGTGCCCACCGTGACCCAGGCGAACAGCACATGCATCTGGTCGTTGGTGAAACCCAGCGTGTTCATCAGGCCGACCGCGCCCACGGTCTGCTCCGACAGCACGATGCGGAACAGCAGGATCGCGCCCATGAAGCGCAGCATGAAGGGCGTGCCCAGCCAGTGCAGGTCGATCAGCGGCTTCTCGCGCTGCAGCTCGATCGCCAGGTAGAGCCCGAAGCACACCACCGCGCCGGCCAGGCACAGGCCCAGCCAGGGCGTGTCGCTCCACCAGTGCAGCCGGCCCTGCGTGAGCACCACGCACAGCAGCGCCAGCGCCACCGCGTAGAGCGTGAACACGATGCCGTCGCCCTTGGCGAACATCTGCTGCGTGGGCATGGGCTTGAGCCGCACCACGTTGATCGCGGCGAAGCACAGGATGGCCAGGCCGGCGTCGATGAAGTGCAGGCCGTGCCACTGGCCGATCTGCAGCAGGTCCTCGGAAATGATGCGTGACAGCGGCGCCCCGATCTGCAGGCCGGCGAAGCCGAGCAGCAGCCCGATCACGGCCTTGGGCGCGGGAAAGGCCTGCGCCATGTAGAGCACGGCCAGGCTGCTGATCGGCGCGGCCGCCAGCCCCAGCGCGGCGCGCACCAGGATGGCCGAGCCCAGGTGCTGCGCGAACAGGTGCGACACCGCCAGCAGCAGGTACAGCGGGATCACGATGTCGACGAAGCGGCGCAGCCCGTACTGGTAGCGCACCTTGGTCAGCAGCAGCGAGGCCGTGATGTTGGTGGCGAAGTAGGCGGTGGTGAGCCAGCTCGCCTCGGTGGCGGTGGCGCCGAGCGCGCCCTGGATGCCGCTCAGGTTCGAGTTGACCAGGTTCACGCCCAGCCCCTGCGTGAGCGCGAGCAGCAGCGACACCGCGCCGAAGGCCACGCCTTCGCGCACGCTGTAGGGCGCGGCCTCGGGCACGGCCGGTGCTGCGGTGTCGACGGCCTGCTCGCTCATCTCGCCGTGTCCTTGCCGGGCGCGCGCGTGAGCGGCAGCACCAGGCCGTCGATGAAGCGCGCGATCGAGGCGCGGCTGACCTTCTGGTTGCGCGTGTTGTAGCGGTACAGGATCATGGCCGGCACCAGGTCGAGCAGCATGTCCATGTCCTCCGGCGCCGCGATCTCGCCGCGCGCGACCGCGCGCTCGACCAGCGCGCGCACCTTGGCGCGGCGCGCCGTGAGCCGCTCGGGCGTGACCTTCTCGGTCCAGGCCATGTGCTGGCGCACGTTGCCCAGCATCTCCTGCACCGCCGCCTGCATCACGTGGTTGCCCAAGCCGTAGTAGTGCTCGTAGACCTTGGCCAGGTCGCCGCGCAGCGAGCCGGTGTCGACCTCCACGTCGATGGGCGAATGCAGCGTGAGCGCATCGGCCAGCAGTTCGTCCTTGGACTTCCAGCGCCGGTAGAGCGAGGCCTTGCCCGCGCCCGCGCGCTGCGCCACCGCGTCCATGGTCACGGCATGGATGCCGGACTCGCCCAGGATCTCCATCGCGGCGCGCAGGATGCTGGCGTCGAGCGCGGCATCGCGCGGGCGGCCGGGGGTGGGCAGGGGCGTGTCGGTGGTCATGGAGATAACGGAACGATGTAGTTTCGAAACTCTATTGTATCGAAACATCGGATTTCCCGCTGGCGCCGGCCGTGCTCCCCATAATCGCCCCCGATGGACCGCCTCACCCAACTCGAATCCTTCGTCTCGGTCGCGACCCGCGGCAGCCTCACGGCGGCCGCCAAGGCCGAGGGGGTGGCGCCGGCCATCATCGGCCGGCGCATCGACGCGCTGGAGGAACGGCTGGGCGTCAAGCTGCTGCTGCGCACCACGCGGCGCCTCACGCTGACCCACGAGGGCAGCGCCTACCTCGAGGACTGCCAGCGCCTGCTGGCGGAGTTCGCCAACGCCGAGGCCAGCGTCAGCGCCGGCGGGGTCAAGGCCAGCGGCCACCTGCGGGTCACGGCGCCGGCCGGCTTCGGGCGCCGCCACGTGGCGCCGCTGGTGCCGCGTTTCCACGCGCTGCATCCGGAGGTCACGATCTCGCTCAACCTGAGCGACCGGGTGGTCGACGTGGCGGGCGAGAGCTTCGACTGCGCGGTGCGCGTGGGCGACCTGCCCGACTCCTCGCTGGTGAGCCTGCGCCTGGCCGACAACCGCCGGCGCTGCGTGGCCACGCCCGAGTTCCTGCGCCGCCATGGCATGCCGCGCCATCCTTCGGAGCTGGCGCGCTTCGCCTGCCTCACGCTGTCGAGCGATGCCTCGCAGACTCGCGGCTGGGCATTTCGCGTGGCCTCGGCCCAGGGCGAGGCCGAGATCGTCCACATGAAACCGACCGGCCCGCTCGACTGCTCCGACGGCCAGGTGCTGCACGACTGGTGCCTGGCCGGCCACGGCATTGCCTGGCGCAGCAGCTGGGAGATCGAGGCCGAGGTCGAGGCCGGGCTGCTGGTGCCGCTGCTCGACGACTACGCGGCGCCGCCCAACGGCATCTACGCGGTGTTCCCCCAGCGCAAGCATCTGGCGCTGCGGGTGCGGCTGTGGCTGGATTTCCTCAAGGCCGAGTACGGCCGGCCGGAGTTCTGGACGACCGGATAGCGGCACAATCGGCCGCACCGTCCGACCCCTTGACGAAGAAGAGAGCCATCGATGACCCTCGAAGCCATCCTCGCCTACCTGCACATCCTGGCCATCCTCACGATGGTCGTGTTCGTCTCCAGCGAAGCCGCGCTGTGCCGCGTGCAGTGGCTCAACGCCGCCGTGGTCGAGCGCCTGGCCACGGTGGACCGGGTCTACGGCATCGCGGCGGTCGCGGTGCTGGCCACCGGCATCGCCCGCACGCTGCTGGGTGTCAAGGGCACGGCCTGGTACTGGACCCACCCGCTGCTGCACGTGAAGCTCACCTTGTTCATCGTGGTCGGCCTCGTCTCGATCTTCCCCACGCTGACCTACCTGCGCTGGCGCAAGACGCTGCGCGCGACCGGTGCCTTGCCGGCCGCCGCCGAGGTCGCGAAGACGCGCAAGCTGGTGATGGTGCAGGCGCACCTGATCGCGGTGATCCCGCTGTTCGCCGTCTTCCTGGCGCGCGGCTTCGGCAAGTAGCACCCGCCATGACAAAGGCCCGCACGCGGCGGGCCTTCGGTCAGCGGCTGTCCGCGCCTCGCGGTGTCAGCCCTTGGCGGCGTCCGCTTCGCACTTCTTGACGAAGCTGTTCTTGGCGGCGCCGGCCAGGGGCTTGCCGTTCTTGTCGATGGCCTTGGCGGCGCAGGCGGGTGCCGAGGCGGCCTTGGCGTCCTTCTCACACTTCTTCACAAAACTGGTCTTGGCGGCGCCGGCCAGGGCCTTGCCGTTCTTGTCGACGGCCTTGGCGTCGCAGGTGGCGCCGGCGGCCGCGGTGGCGGCGGGCGCGGCTGCCGGTGCGGCGGCCTTGTCCTGCGCATAGGCGCTGAAGGAGAGGCAGGCGCCCAGCGCGATGGTGGAGGCGACCAGGGAAAGGAGCTTTTTCATGATGGGATGTGTCCTTGCAAGGTTGGTTGTGACCCGTGCCCCACCCTGGGGCGAGCCATCCTAACGGGCCACGGCAACGATCGGATGACGATCGTCAACGGGGCTCGGGTTTGCCCCCGGTAAAATCCGGCGATGCTATTGGTCAAACAGGAGCTGCTCGCGGCGCTCGCGAACACGCTCGAATCCTTTTCCCCCGGTGCCGGTGCCAAGGCGATCTTCGAATCGCCCAAGGTCGCGGCGCACGGCGATTTCGCCAGCACGGCGGCGATGCAGCTCGCCAAGCCCCTGGGGCGCAAGCCGCGCGAGCTGGCCGAGGAACTCAGCGCCGCGCTGCGCGCCACGCCGGCCTTCGGCCAGTGGGTCGATGCGGTCGAGATCGCCGGCCCGGGCTTCCTCAACATCCGGCTCAAGACGGCCGCCAAGCAGCAGATCGTGCGCGAGGTGCTGGCCGCTGGCGAGGCCTTCGGCCGCCAGCCGGCGCGCGGCGAGCGCGTGCTGGTCGAGTTCGTCTCGGCCAACCCGACCGGCCCGCTGCACGTCGGCCACGGCCGCCAGGCGGCGCTGGGCGACGCGATCTGCAGCCTGCTGAGCACCCAGGGCCAGGACGTCTACCGCGAGTTCTATTACAACGACGCCGGCGTCCAGATCCAGACGCTGGCCCACAGCACCCAGCTGCGGCTGCAGGGCTTCAAGCCGGGCGACGCCGAATGGCCGAGCGGCGAGAAGGCCGCGGCCTACAACGGCGACTACATCGCCGACATCGCCGAAGACTTCAAGGCGAAGAAGACCGTCAGCGCCGACGACCGTGCCTACACGGCCAGCGGAGACGTCGAGGACATCGATTCGATCCGCCAGTTCGCGGTGGCCTACCTGCGGCGCGAGCAGGACCTGGACCTCCAGGCCTTCCAGGTCAAGTTCGACAACTACTACCTCGAGTCCAGCCTCTACACCAGCGGCCGCGTGGCCGCCACGGTGCAGAAGCTGATCGACGCCGGCAAGACCTACGAGCAGGACGGCGCGCTGTGGCTCCGGTCGACCGAGTACGGCGACGACAAGGACCGCGTCATGCGCAAGCAGGACGGCACGTACACCTACTTCGTGCCCGACGTGGCCTATCACATCGCCAAGTGGGAGCGCGGCTTCCACAAGGTCGTGAACATCCAGGGCACCGACCACCACGGCACGATCGCGCGGGTGCGCGCGGGCCTGCAGGCGGCCGGCGTCGGCATCCCGGCCGGCTACCCCGACTACGTGCTGCACACCATGGTGCGCGTGGTCAAGGGCGGCGAAGAGGTCAAGATCAGCAAGCGCGCCGGCAGCTACGTCACGCTGCGCGACCTGATCGAATGGACCAGCACCGACGCGGTGCGCTTCTTCCTGCTCTCGCGCAAGCCCGACACCGAATACACCTTCGACATCGACCTCGCGGTGGCGAAGAACAACGACAACCCGGTCTACTACGTGCAGTACGCGCATGCGCGCATCTGCTCGGTGCTGGCGGCCTGGGGCGGCGACGTGGCCGCGCTGCAGGGCGTCGACCTGTCGGCGCTCGAGAGCCCGGCCGCGCAGGCGCTGATGCTGCTCTTGGCCAAGTACCCGGCCATGCTGACGGCCGCGGCGGCCGACTTCGCGCCGCACGACGTGACCTTCTACCTGCGTGAGCTGGCGGCCAGCTACCACAGCTACTACGACGCCGAACGCATCCTGGTCGACGACGAGGCGGTCAAGAAGGCCCGGCTGGCGCTGGTCGCCGCCACCGCGCAGGTGCTGCACAATGGCCTCGCGGTGCTCGGCGTCAGTGCGCCGCGCAAGATGTGAACCCTTCCTCACCCATGAAAACAAGACAACGCGGCAACACGGCCATCGGCCTGATCATCGGCATCGTGCTGGGGCTCGGCGTCGCGCTCGGCATCGCGGTCTACGTGACCAAGGTGCCGATCCCCTTCATGACCAAGACCCAGCGCGGCGGCGCCGAGCAGGACGAGGCCGAGGCGCGCAAGAACCGCGACTGGAACCCGAACGCACCGCTGTCGGGCAAGCCCTCGGCACGGCCGGCCACGCCGCCCGAAACCTCGCAGCCGGCCTCGGCCGGGCCGCTCAATCCGCCCTCGACCGGCCCGGTGCCGGTGGTGGTGCCGCCCGATGCCTCCGGCACGGCGCAGCCGGCCAAGCCGCGCACCGTGTCGCCGGCCGAAGTCGCCAAGCCCTCGACCTCGGCCGATCCGCTGGGCGACCTGGCGCGCGCGCGTGCCGGTGCCGTCGGCCCGGTCGGCACCGTCGGCGACGGACCCGATCCCTTCGTCTACTTCGTGCAGGCCGGCGCCTTCCGCACCACCGAGGACGCCGAGGCCCAGCGGGCGAAGATGTCGCTGATGGGCGTGGAAGCCCGGATCACCGAGCGCGAGCAGGCCGGACGCACGGTATTCCGTGTGCGTGCCGGGCCTTTCAACAAGAAGGAAGATGCCGACCGGCTCAAGTCGCGCCTCGACGGTGGCGGCTTCGAATCCAATCTGGTGCGCGTTCAACGATAGGCGCAGGGCCTCGGCCCGATGCGATGTCGCGCGGCCCTCGATTTCTTCGGTGCGGGAACTCCGCACCGGCCTCGCGGCTCTGTCAGCCGCACTGGAGAACCTTTGATGATGAAACGCCGTGACTTTTCGCTGACCGCCGCCTCGGTGGCGCTGCTTCCCTTCGCCGCCACCGGCGTGCAGGCCCAGGGCCGCGCACCCAAGGCCGGCACCGACTACATCGTGCTGGGCAAGCGGGCGCCGGTCGACACGCCCGCGGGCAAGGTCGAAGTGGTCGAATTCTTCTCTTACAACTGCCCGCATTGCGCCGCCTTCGAGCCGCGCCTGGAGACCTGGGTCAAGCAGCTGCCGGCCGACGTGGTGTTCCGCCGCATCCCGGTGCCTTTCGTGGGCAACGACACCGAACCCAAGCAGCGCCTCTACTACGCGCTCGAAGCCATGGGCAAGGTCGACGAGTTCCAGATGAAGCTGTTCCAGGCCATCCACCAGCAGCGCCAGCCGCTGTTCGGCGACGCCGCGATCGTGGCCTGGTTCGAGAAGCAGCCCGGCTTCGACGCGAAGAAGTTCGCCGACCTGTACAAGTCCTTCTCGGTGGCCGGCAAGGCCAAGCGCGCGACCCAGCTCACGGCCGACTACCAGGTCGCGGGCGTGCCCGCACTGGGCGTGGCCGGCCGCTGGTACATCGACGGCGATACGGCCGGCTCGCTGGACCGTGCGCTGGAAGTCACCAACGCGCTGATCGCCGAAGCGCGCAAGTCCTGAAGCGCCGCGGTTTGTGCGGCTCCGCCCGGAACCAGCCCGCTTCGGCGGGCTTTTTCGTCTGCGCAACCGATGCGGCGCCCCGTGCCGCATACAATGATCGAGCAAGTTTCGTGCCTCTATGACCTCGCGCCCCACCTCCCCACTCCTCTCCCTCCTGCGCGCCGGCGCTGCCGTGCTGATGCTGGCCTGCGCCGCTTTTCCGGCCCTGGCCGAGAAGGCCGACCGGACCAAGCCGATGAACATCGAGGCCGACGCGATGCGCTATGACGACCTCCAGCAGACCAGCGTGTTCACCGGCAACGTGGTGGTGACCAAGGGCACCATCCTGATCCGCGGCGCGCGCATCGACGTGCGCCAGGACCCCGAGGGCTACCAGTACGGCGTGGTCACGGCGGCCCCGGGCAAGCTGGCCTATTACAAGCAGAAGCGCGACACGGCCGACGACGAGTGGACCGAAGGCGAGGGCGAGGTCATCGAATACGACAGCCGGGCCGACAACGTGAAGTTCATCCGCCGCGCGGTGATGCGTCGCCTGATCGGCGCCACGCCCAACGACGAGAGCAGCGGCGAACTGATCGTCTACGACCAGGGCAAGGACACCTTCACCGTCAACGGCGCGAGCGCGGCGCCGGGCGCCAGCGTGACCGCCGGCGCGCCGGGCAGCCGGGTCCGCACCATCCTCACGCCCCGGGCCGCGGCCTCCGGCGCCGCCAAATCGTCGGCCACGCCGGCCCCCGCACCCGCCACCCCGACGCCCGCGCCGGGCCGTGGCCTGCGACCGAGCACCACGCTCGACGGAGGACCGCGCCCGTGACCGACGGCAGCGTCAACACCGGGCGGATGTCGATCGACGGGACCGGCGCGGCCGATCCGTCGGTCAGCCGGCTGCAGGTGCGCGGCCTGCAGAAGCGCTACGGCAGCCGCCAGGTCGTCAAGGACGTGTCGCTGGACGTGCAGAAGGGCGAAGTGGTGGGCCTGCTGGGCCCCAACGGCGCCGGCAAGACCACCTCCTTCTACATGATCGTCGGGCTGGTGCGCGCCGATGCAGGCGAGATCAGCATCGACGGCGAACCGATCGCCCACATGCCGATCCATCGCCGCGCGCGCATGGGCCTGTCGTACCTGCCGCAGGAAGCCTCGATCTTCCGCAAGCTCACGGTGCAGGAGAACGTGCGGGCCGTGCTCGAGCTGCAGCGCGAACCCGACGCCAAGGGCAAGCAGGCGCCGCTGTCGAGTGCGCGTGTCGAGCAGCGGCTCAACGAACTGCTGGCGGAACTGCGGGTCGACCACCTGCGTGACTCGCCCGCGCTGGCGCTGTCGGGCGGTGAACGCCGCCGCGTCGAGATCGCCCGCGCACTGGCCACGCAGCCGCGCTTCATCCTGCTCGACGAGCCCTTCGCCGGCATCGACCCGATCGCGGTGATCGAGATCCAGCGCATCGTGAGCTTCCTCAAGGGCCGCGGCATCGGCGTGCTCATCACCGATCACAACGTGCGCGAGACCCTGGGCATCTGCGATCACGCGTTCATCATCAGCGACGGGCATGTGCTGGCACAAGGCACGCCTTCGGAGATCGTCGACAACGCCGAGGTACGCCGCGTGTACCTGGGCGAGCATTTCCGGATGTGACCGTGCGGCGAGGTCAAGGATGAACGTGGCCGTCATCCACGCGGAACTTCTTCGCGGGGGCCGCCGCGCACGGCCGCCCGAAGCGGCCGGCCCGCCCCCGGTAGGGGGTTGGCGTAGCGCGAAGCGCGCAGCCTGGGGGGGAGCCATTTTTCCATGAAGCAGGGCCTTTCGCTGCGTGTCTCGCAGCATCTCGCGCTCACGCCCCAGCTCCAGCAGTCGATCCGGCTGCTGCAGCTGTCCACGCTCGAGCTGAGCCAGGAAGTCGAGCAGATGCTCGACGAGAACCCCTTCCTGGAACGCACGGCCGAAGAGGCGCCGCGCGAGGAGTTCGGCGTCGACGTCGCCGATGCACCGCCGCCGCGCGACGACGACTTCACGACCGGCCCGTCGGCCACGTCCAGCACCGACAGCAGCAGCGCCGCCGCCGAGGCCGATGCGCCGCCCGTCGACGCGACCGAGGCCGCTCCTGACTGGGAAGGCGACGGCACCGTCGAGATGGCGCCCGACGACAGCGAGTGGGGCGGCGACGCCCCGGCCAGCAGCAACAACCTCGGCCCCAACGACGGCAGCGAGCGCGCCGATGCGACCGAGCTGGCGCGCAGCCAGGAGTCGCTGCAGTCCTTCCTGCACCGCCAGGCGCTGAGCCTGCGCCTCAACGAGAGCGATCGCGCCGCCCTGCGTTTCCTGATCGAGTCGCTCAACGACGACGGTTACCTCGAGGATTCGCTGCCTGCGCTGGCCTCCGGCCTGGCGGGCGACGACAACGACGAATTCGACGGCCTGGTGCACCACTTCCAGGTGGCGCTGGGCCTGCTGCAGAGCCTGGAGCCGGTCGGCGTGGGCGCGCGCGACCTGGGCGAATGCCTGGCGATCCAGCTGCGCGCGCTGGCCGAGCCCGGCGAGTCCGAAGACAGCGCGCAGGTGCGCAAGACCGCCATCGCGATCTGCAAGCAGCCGATGGAGCTGCTGGCGCGGCGCGACTTCAAGCGCCTGGCCACGCTCACGCGCAGCAACGAGGAAGAGGTGCGCAGCGCGCTGCAGCTGATCGCCACGCTGGAGCCCAAGCCGGGCCGTCGTTTCGTCGACGTCGAGCGCAACATCGTGGTGCCCGACGTGATCGTGACCCGCACCGGACAGGGCACGAACGTCAAGTTCCGCGTGATGCTCAACCCCGAGGTGATGCCGCGCCTTCGCGTGCACGACATCTATGCCGGCGCGCTCAAGTCGCACAAGGGCGAGGGCAGCCAGGCGCTGTCGCAGCGACTGCAGGAGGCGCGCTGGTTCATCAAGAACATCCAGCAGCGCTTCGACACCATCCTGCGCGTGAGCAGCGCCATCGTCGAGCGCCAGAAGAGCTACTTCGTGCACGGCGAGCTGGCCATGCGCCCGCTGGTGCTGCGCGAGATCGCCGACGAACTGGGCCTGCACGAATCGACCATCAGCCGCGTGACCACCGCCAAGTACATGGCCACGCCCTACGGCACGGTCGAGCTCAAGTACTTCTTCGGCTCGGCGCTGGGCACCGAGGCCGGCGGCAACGCCTCGAGCACCGCGGTGCGGGCGCTGATCAAGCAGTTCGTGAGTTCCGAGAACATCAAGAAGCCGCTGTCCGACAGCCAGATCTCCGAGATGCTCAAGGAGCAGGGCATCGAGTGCGCGCGCCGCACCGTGGCCAAGTACCGCGAGGCGCTGCGCATCGCGCCGGCCAGCCTGCGCAAGGCGCTCTGAGCCGGAAGCGGCACGCGCCGCGCCAGCGGCGACAATCGGCGGGCCTCCTTCCGTCTGCCCGAACCCCATGAACCAGCTCCATCTCTTCCTGCCCTGCGCCGCCGGCGTCGAGGACTTTCTTGCCCAGGAGGTGCACGGCCTGACCGGTCTCGCGGGCGACGACCTGATGGCCTCGCGCGGCGGCGTGTTCGTGCGCGGCTCCTGGCGCGACGCGATGAAGCTCAACCTCTACAGCCGGCTCGCGCAGCGGGTGCTGATCGAGCTCGCGCATGCGCCCTACCGCAGCGAGAACGACCTCTACGCCATCGCCAGCGGCGTGGCCTGGGAGATCTGGTTCACGCCCCGGCAGACCTTCAAGATCGAGACCACGGCCCAGCACAGCCCGCTGACCAGCCTGAACTTCGCGACGCTGCGCATCAAGGACGCGATCGCCGACCGCTTCCGCGCCAAGGCCCACGGCGTGCGCCCCAGCATCGAAACCCAGCATCCCGACGTGCGTGTGTTCGCGCACCTCACCACCGACAGCTGCACGCTCTACATCGACACCTCGGGCGAGCCGCTGTTCAAGCGCGGCTGGCGCCAGGACACGGGCGATGCCCCGCTCAAGGAGACGCTGGCCGCCGCCATGCTGGCCGCCAGCGGCTGGTGGAACCCGGAGACCGGCGCGGTGTCGGCCGCGCCGCTGTACGACCCCTGCTGCGGCAGCGGCACCATCGCCATCGAGGCGGCGCAGATCGGCCTGGGCATCCCGGCCGGCGCGCTGCGGCGCTTCGGCTTCGAGAAGCTGCTGCCCTTCCAGCCGCACGTCTGGGAATCGATCCAGAACGAGGCCGCCGACCAGCCCGCGACCGCCGCACCGCCTATCTTCGGCAGCGACGTGTCGCACCGGATGGTCGATTTCGCCGAGCGCAACGCCGAGCGCGCGGGCGTGGCCGGGGCGATCCAGTTCCGCGGCGGTGACGCCCTGCAGCGCATGCCGCCCGAAGGCACGCCGCAGGGTGGTGTGATCGTGCTCAACCCGCCCTACGGCGAGCGCATCGAGGTCGGCGGCGTGGCCCGCCTGGGTGCGCGCGAGCAGGCCGCGACCGAGGACGGCGGCGAATTCTTCAGCCAGCTCGCGAGCCACTGGAAGAAGAACTACGCCGGCTGGACCGCCTGGATGCTCACGCCCGACCTGCAGCTGCCCAAGCGCATGCGGCTCAAGGAGTCGCGCCGGGTGCCGATGTGGAACGGGCCCATCGAATGCCGGCTGTTCCGCTTCGACATGGTGGCCGGTTCGGCCCGCGCGCCGCGCCCCTGAGGCCCCCGCCCGCGCCTTTAGCGCTTGGGGACTATGCCGTTGGGGATAGATCCCGCTTGTCGTGCGTCGCAATCGACGTTATCTTTGGTTTTCAAGAGTTCGCTCGAGCCAGAGGTTGCGCCATGAAAATGCTGATCGCCGACGATCACTGGCTCGTCATCGAGGCGGTCAAGGCCAAGCTGTCCGAAATCGAACCCGGCATCGTCTTCGTCCAGGCGCTGAGCGTCGACGAACTGCTGGCCGGGGTGTCCGACGACGTCGACCTGGCGGTGGTCGACCTCCACATGCCCGGCGCGCAGGGCCAGTCGCACATCGACGAACTGCGCCGCCGCCATCCCGCCATCCCGGTGATCGTGCTGTCGGGCACCGAAGACCCGAACGTGATGCGCTGCGCGCTCGAGTGCGGCGTGCGGGGCTTCATTCCCAAGGCCTATCCGCCGCAGGTGATGATCTCGGCGGTGCGGCTGGTGCTGGCCGGCGGGGTGTACGTGCCGCCGATGATGCTGTCGGCGGTGCCGGCCGGCCTGCCCGGCGCAGCCGCTGCGGCCGCTGCCGCCGCGGTGCGCGGCCCCAACCCCGTGCAGACGCTCGACCTGCTGCGCAACGTGCTGACCGACCGCCAGGTCGAGGTGCTGCAGCTGCTGTCGCAGGGCAAGCCCAACAAGCTGATCGGCCGCAGCCTGGGCATCAGCGAGGGCACGGTGAAGATCCACCTCGCGGCGATCTTCCGCGCGCTCAACGTGCGCAACCGCACCGAGGCCGTGTTGGCGGCGCAGACGCTGACCGAGGCCTGAGCGCGTCGCGCGCTCAGGAGGCGTCGGGCTCGGCGTCGACCACCAGCGCCGGCGTGACCCGGCGGATGCGCTCTTCCTCGTAGTAGCCGCCATGCTCGGCGTAGCGCAGGAAGACCGAGCGGCACTGCTGGCAGCGCCACACGGTGCAGCGGTTGTAGGGGAAGAACTTCGGCGCGATGGGCGCGTCGGCCGACCAGTAGCGCGTCGGGCCCGGGTGGTATTCGGCCAGCGTGGCCTCCATCGGATCGCTGGTGTAGAGCGCGCCCACTTCCTCCAGCCGGTCGCGGTCGAAGCTCGAGGGCACGGCCTCCCAGCCGAGGCTGGGCAGCGTGGCGCAGGCGGGGCACGGGGCCGCATCGGCCTGCAGGGCCAGCGACGTCAGCCACGCGGCCTGGGAGGAGGGGAGGTCTGCGTTCATTTCAATCTCTTGCGCGCGACGGAGGCGCCGATCGCGTCGATCGTAGCGGTCATTCGAGCGGGTTCGAATGGAAGGCCGGCAGCACGAACTCGGCGATCTCCTCCATCGTCTCGTCCAGAGGCCGGCGGTTGCGCCGCAGGTGCAGGCCCACATGCTGCACGCCCGCCGCATGCAGATCGCTGAGCTCGCGCAGCAACGCGTGGCGGCCCATGCGGCCGCCGAAGGCATAACGCTCCAGCGGTGCATCCGCATCGTCGCAGAGGTCCAGGTGGATGAAGCTCGCATAGGGCTTGCCTTCGCCGGCCACCGCGCGCCATTGCGCCGAGCGCCGCGCATGGTCCTCGGGCGTGCCGGGGTAGGCCAGGCAGCCGTCCATGTGGGCGCCGATCCAGTCGGGCGTCTGCTGCGCCAGGCCGGCCACCAGCAGGGGCAGCGGCCGGGCGGTGCGCGGCAGCAGCGTGATGCCCTCGGGCAGGCTCGCGGCCCCGCCGTCGCGCAGCATCGCGACCTGGGTGCGGAAGCGCTCGCCGCGCGAGGCGAAGTCGCGCCCGAAGATCGGGTATTCCACCGGCCGGTCGCCGCTGGCCACGCCCAGCAGCAGGCGGCCGCCGCTGAGCCGGTCGACCGTGGCGGCCGACTTCAGCGTCAGCACCGGCTCGCGCAGCGGCAGCACGACGGCCGCGGTGCCGAGCAGGATGCGCTCGGTCACGCCCGCGAGGTAGCCCAGGTAGCTGAACACCTCGAACACCTGCGCGGCGTCGCCGAAGGCCGGGTCGTACAGCGGCACGTCGCGCGCCCACAGCGCGCGAAAGCCCAGGCGGTCGGCCAGCTTCACCAGGTGCGTGTGCTGCGCCAGGTCGGGCACGCCGAAGGGCCGGCCCGCGACGCGCCGGGCCGTGTCGCCCTTGGGCGACCAGTCGTTGTCCAGCGGCAGTTCGAGGCCGATGCTCGGGCCGTGGCCCGGCGTGGCGATCAGGGCCGCGAGGGCGGAAGGCATGTCGATGTCGGAGGTCATGGAGGGGGTCGCAAGCGTCTGGGATGGCGCCCAGTGTCCGGCTTTGTTCCTTGCGGAAAAACACCGGGATGCGCACAAGGCTCTTGCCTGTGAGGCAAGAGTGACCGGCGCGTTCGCGCGCGACCGCGTCCTCCTAGACGGGGGAGGGCATGCGCGGTGTGGCGGCGTCGCGCAGGCACTGCACGAACAGCTGTGCGCTGCGGCTGAGCGCCGCGCCCTTGCGCGTGACCACGATGCCGGCGACGGTGGGCATCCGGTCCTGCAGCGGCAGCGCCACGATGCCCTGCGCGTTGAGCGTGCCGCGCACCATGGGCTCGGCCAGCACCGACAGCGTGTCGGTCTGCGCGAGCAGGCCCAGCGCCACGGTGAAGGACTGGCAGCGCACCGCCTGGGCGGGCACCGGCAGGCCGTGCTGCGAGAACAGCTGGCGCAGCACGTCGCCGTTCTCCTCGGCATAGCCGGGCGCGAGCCAGTGGGCGTCCACGAGCTTCTTGAGCCGGCGGGTGCGTGCCAGCGGATGGCCCTTGCGCGCGCACACCGCCACCGGGGTGGAGAACAGGTGCGTGACCTCGAACTCCTCGCTCACCATGCCGGGCAGCACGTGAGTGGCGACGAAGTCGACGCTGCCGTCGCGCAGCTGCGCCAGCGCCATCGGCATCACGCCCTCGGAGAAATGCACCTGCGAGCGCGGCATGGCCTGGCGGAAGGCCTCGAAGGCCGCGGGCAGCACCGACAGCGCGATGGCCGAGCTGAGCGCGATCGACAGGCTCTCCGAGGTCCCGTGGCGGATCGCGTCCATCTCCTCGTGGGTGCGCCGCATCTCCTCGATCAGCAGCGAGGCGCGGCGGCGGAAGGCATGGCCGTAGTCGGTCAGCACCACGCCGTTGGCATGGCGCTCGAACAGGCAGACGTCGAGCTGGCGCTCGAGCTCGCGCATGGCCTTGGAGACGGCCGGCTGCGACACGTTGAGGCGCCGCGCGGCGGCCCGCAGGGCCTGGGTTTCGGCGACCGCGAGGAAGGCGCGAAGCTGGTTGAAGGTCATGGGCCGGCCCGCGTTTCGCGGGTGAAGAAAGGTGCAATCTTCAGGTTATCACGAGCCCTTTTGTGTTGTCTTTCTCTTTGCGGCCAATGTGCCTAAGCTCTGGCCCCGGCCCCGAGAGGCCGTCATGCCAGACAAAAACATTCGCTGCGGCGAGGAGACCGATGACCACCACCACTGCCGACGACGCCCTCCGGGCGCCGACCTTCCATGCCCCGCCGAGCCGCCGCAAGGTGCTGGTCGCCACGACCATCGGCAACGCGCTCGAGTTCTTCGACTTCACGGTCTACAGCTTCTTCGCGATCCTGATCGGCAAGCTCTTCTTCCCGATGGCGACCGCGCAGGGCCAGTTGCTGCTGTCGGTGGCGACCTTCGGCGTGGGCTTCGTCTCGCGCCCGCTGGGCGGCATCGTGATCGGCCAGTACGCCGACCGCCGCGGCCGCAAGGCCGCGATGGTGCTGACCATCATGCTGATGGCGCTGGGCTGCGCGCTGATCGCGGTGGCCCCCACCTATGCGCAGATCGGCATCGCCGCGCCCGTGCTGATCGTGGTCGCGCGGCTGCTGCAGGGCTTCTCCGCGGGCGGCGAGGTGGGCGTGTCCGTCACCATGCTGGTGGAGAGCAGCACGAACCGCAACCGCGGCTACTTCGCGAGCTGGCAGTTCGCCAGCCAGGGCCTGGGCATCATGGTCGGCGCGGGCGTCGCGGCCGCGCTGTCGCACTGGCTGTCGCCGGCCGCGCTCGAGAGCTGGGGCTGGCGCGTGCCCTTCGCGCTGGGCGTGCTGATCGCGCCCGTGGGCATGTACATCCGCAAGCAGCTGCACGAGACGCTGCAGGTGAAGGAGGCGAGCACCGGTGGGGCATCGCGCACGGCCGTGCGCGCCGAGCTGCCGAACCCGCTGCGCGTGCTGCTGCGTTCCTACAAGTGGAAGACGCTGCTGGGCATCCTGCTGATCATGGGCGGCACCGTGTCCTCGTACATCATCCTGCTGTACATGCCGACCTACGCGATCCGCGAGCTGGGCCTGCCTTCCGATGCGGCCCTGCTGGCGAGCGTGCTGTCGGCGGGCATCACCTTCGTGGTCGCGCCCTTCGTCGGCAAGCTGGCCGACCGCTACGGGCGCAAGCCGCTGGTGCTCACGGGGCGCATCGCCTCGCTGCTCGCGATCTATCCCTGCTTCATGTGGCTCAACGCCGCGCCCAGCGTGGCGAACCTGCTGGGCATCGTGGGCTTCCTCAGCGTGCTGCTCACGCTGCATGCGGTGCCCACCATCACCATGATCCCCGAGATGATCCCCAACGCCGTGCGCGCCACCGGCATGTCGGTCACCTACAGCATCGGCGTGGCCCTGTTCGGCGGCTTCGCGCAGCTGATCGCCGTGTGGCTGATCGGCGTCACCGGCAGCAAGCTCGCGCCGGCCTGGTACGTCATCGTCTCGCTGCTGCTGTCGACCTGGCCGCTGCTGTTCATGCCCGACCGCACCGGCGTCGGCATCGACGACCAACCCTCTCCCTGACCACGACAAAGGAAAACCCATGCCCACCACCACCGAATGTTTCGGCAGCACCTACGACGACGCGCGCGCCAAGTTCCGCGCGGGCGTGCGCGCCGCCGGCGCCGAGCTCGAGACCCATGTGCTCGAAGGCCACCTGGGCGCGCAGGGCGAAGCGCTGTCGATGGACGCCACCGTGCTCGGCCCGGCCGATGCGACGCGCCTGATCGTGATGACTTCCGGCACGCACGGCCCCGAAGGCTTCTGCGGCTCGGGCAGCCAGGTCGCGCTGCTGCACGACACCGAACTGCACGGCCGGCTTGCGGCCGAGGGCATCGCGCTGCTGCTGGTGCATGCGGTCAACCCCTACGGCTTCTCGCACCTGCGGCGCGTCAACGAGGACAACATCGACCTCAACCGCAACTGCGTGGACTTCGCGCGCCCGCGCCCGGCCAATCCGGGCTACGCCGAACTGCACGACCTGCTGCTGCCCGCCGAATGGCCGCCCACCGCGGCCAACCGCCAGGCGCTGGCCGATTTCATCCAGGAACGCGGCGAGCAGGCCTACCAGTTCGCGGTCACGCTGGGCCAGTACGACCATCCCGAGGGCATGTTCTACGGCGGCGCCGAACGGGCCTGGAGCCTGCGCACGCTGCAGCAGATCCTGCAGACGCACGGCCGCGGCAAGCGCAGCGTGGTCTGGCTCGACATCCACACCGGCCTGGGCCCGCGCGGCCATGCGGAGAAGATCCACACCGGCGCTGTGGCCGAGCTGCCCTTCGCGCGCCGCTGCTGGGGCGCCGACGTGTTCTCGCTCAGCGAGGCCACCTCGAAGTCCGCGCCGGTCAGCGGACCGATCAGCCTGCTGCTGGCGCAAGCCTGCCCCGGCGCCGAGCAGGCCAGCGTGGCACTGGAGTACGGCACCGTGCCCGTGCTGCCGGTGCTCGACGCGGTGCGCGGCGACCACTGGCTGAACCGCCGCCAGGGCGATGCGTCGGCCGAGCAGGTCGTCGCCGTCAAGGCGGCGATGCGCGAGGCCTTCTACGGCGATGCCGACGACTGGCGCGGCATGGTGCTGGGGCAGGCCCGGACCGCGGTGCTGCAGGCCCTGTGCGGCATGCGCCACTGAGCCGGCGACGCGCTGATCGAAAATGCGGCTCCACGCGCAACGTCTTTTGGCGTTGCGCCGCTTCACGTCCTGAACTCGATCGGCCCGCTTTGAACGCTCCACGCCTGAACCTCTCGGATTTCGATGCCGCCATCGTCGACCTCGACGGCACGATGGTCGACACCCTCGGCGATTTCGTCGCCGCGCTCAACGCGATGCTGGTCGACCTCGGCCTGCCGGCCGTCCACGCGCAGGCGGTCGAGAAGATGGTCGGCAAGGGTTCCGAGCACCTCGTGCAGTCGGTGCTGGCGCATGTGGGCGCGGAGGCGGCGCGCTACGAAGACGCCTTTGCCCGCTACCAGCACCACTACATCGCGATCAACGGCCAGCACTCGGCGCTCTACGCGGGCGTGATCGACGGCCTGCAGGCGCTGCGCGCACGCGGCCTGCGGCTGGCCTGCCTGACCAACAAGCCCCAGGCCTTCGCCGTGCCGCTGCTCGCGGCCAAGGGGCTGGACGGCTTCTTCGAGCAGGTGTTCGGCGGCGATGCCTTCGCGCGCAAGAAGCCCGACCCGCTGCCGCTGCTCAAGACCTGCGAGGCGCTGGGCACCGTGCCCGCGCGCACGCTGATGGTCGGCGACTCGAGCAACGATGCGCGCGCGGCACGCGCCGCGGGCTGCCCGGTGGTGCTGGTGAGCTACGGCTACAACCACGGCGAGCCGGTGCGCGGCGTGGACGCCGACGGCTTCGTCGATTCGCTGGCCGAGCTCGCGGCCACCTGAGCCGGCGCTACGGCCTGCCCAGCAGCGCGTCCTTGAGCTTCCAGTCGGCCGGGCTGGGCCCCAGCCAGATGCGCAGCAGCGCGTTGTAGAAGGCCGGCTCCTTGACCGGCTCGGGCTGCGGCACGCCGCGCACCGTGATCAGGGTGCCGGTGCCCGGTAGCCAGTCGATGGTGAAGGTGTCGCCAGTCCTGAGCTGTTTCTGGTCGGCGAACATCTGGCCCATGCGCAGCAGGCCGGGAATGAGGTTCACCATCTCGCTGCGCGGCGAGTTCTCCTCCACGCCCTTGGTGAAGAGCTTGCCCAGTTCGTTGGCGTCGATGTCACGCAGCATGGTGATGGCCACGCGCTTCGGGCCGGTGGCGGCCAGCACCTCTTCGGGGCTGGACACCTTCTGCCCCAGGTACAGGCCGGCCGTGTAGACCTTGAACACGGCCTTGTAGCGCACGCCCGCGCCGTTGAGCTGCAGCGGGCTGCCGGCCAGCGTCAGGCGGTCGTCGAGCTTGACGCCGGCCACGTCGACGGGCGCCGCCGCGCCCCCCGTGGCAGCGAGGCCCAGGCAGGCCGTCAGCGCGAGCCGGCGGCACAGGGGAGGGAGCGAAACACGGGACATGAAGGCACCTCCGGGGTCTTTTTCGAACGGTCGTGCGAATCTATCGTTTCGTTTTCTGGCCGCGCTCCGGGGGAACCCTGAAGTCCCCGCTTGCACCCCCGGCCGTTTTCGTGGGCTAAACTCACGCCAACATGTTCGTTCATCACATCCATCAAACAGGTGAAGGCAGCCGGGGAGCCTGGCCCTGGCGTCGCCATCCATCGCTGACTGTTTGATGGCACGGCGCACGCCGTGCGCCCGCGGTTCCGGATCGACACATACTCGACGACGCCGGACCACCTGTGAATGACCTTGCCGCCGGCCGAAGACGCGCCCGCAGGCAACTGGAGAACGAATCCGTGATCACCGAACTTGAATTCAAGAGCCTCAGCGCTCAGGGCTACAACCGCATCCCGCTGATGGCCGAGGCCTTCGCCGACCTCGAGACGCCGCTGTCGCTGTACCTCAAGCTGGCCCATTCGGAGGGCGGCGGCAAGCACAGCTTCCTGCTCGAATCCGTGGTGGGCGGCGAGCGCTTCGGGCGCTACAGCTTCATCGGCCTGCCCGCCAAAACCTTGTTGCGCGCCACCGGCTTCGGCGCCGAGGCGAAGACCGAGGTCGTGACCCACGGCCAGGTGGTGGAAAGCGCCACGGGCAACCCGCTCGACTTCATCGCCGACTACCAGAAGCGCTTCAAGGTCGCGCTGCGGCCCGGCCTGCCGCGCTTCTGCGGCGGCCTCGCGGGCTACTTCGGCTACGACACCGTGCGCCACATCGAGCGCAAGCTGGAAAAGAGCTGCCCGCCCGACACGCTGGGCTGCCCCGACATCCTGCTGCTGCAGTGCGAGGAACTGGCGGTCATCGACAACCTGTCGGGCAAGCTGTACCTGATCGTCTATGCCGACCCCAAGCAGCCCGAGGCCTATGCCAACGCCAAGCGCCGGCTGCGCGAACTCAAGGAAAAGCTCAAATACTCGGTGAGCGCGCCGGTGGTGAAGCCCACGCAGGCGCATCCGGCCGAGCGCAGCTTCGCCAAGGCCGACTACATCACGGCCGTGGAGCGCGCCAAGGAGATGATCGCTGCCGGCGACTTCATGCAGGTGCAGGTGGGCCAGCGCATCAGCAAGCGCTACACCGAGTCGCCGCTGTCGCTGTACCGCGCGCTGCGGTCGCTGAACCCGTCGCCCTACATGTACTACTACCACCTGGGCGACTTCCACGTGGTGGGCGCCTCGCCCGAGATCCTGGTGCGCCAGGAGAACACGGACGACGGCGAGCAGAAGATCACCATCCGCCCGCTGGCCGGCACCCGTCCGCGCGGCGCCTCGCTCGAGCTCGACAAGGCGGCCGAGGTGGAACTGATCAACGACCCGAAGGAGCGCGCCGAGCACGTGATGCTGATCGACCTGGCGCGCAACGACATCGGCCGCATCGCCAAGACCGGCACGGTGAAGGTGACCGAGGCTTTCGCGGTGGAGCGCTACAGCCATGTGATGCACATCGTGAGCAATGTCGAAGGCACGCTCAAGGACGGCATGACCGCCATCGACGTGCTCAAGGCCACCTTCCCGGCCGGCACGCTGACCGGCGCGCCCAAGGTGCATGCGATGGAACTGATCGACCAGCTCGAGCCCACCAAGCGCGGCCTCTACGGTGGCGCCTGCGGCTACATCAGCTATGCGGGCGACATGGACGTGGCGATCGCGATCCGCACCGGCATCGTCAAGGACCAGGTGCTGCACGTGCAGGCCGCGGCCGGCGTGGTGGCGGACTCGGTGCCCGAGCTGGAATGGAAAGAAACAGAGGCCAAGGCGCGCGCACTCCTGCGGGCGGCCGAACTGGTCGAGGAAGGCCTGGAATGAGCTCCGCACCCGATATTCAGAACGACTTCTCGCACGAGATCATCGGCGCGGCCGTCGAAGTGCAGCGCGTGCTCGGCACCGGGCTCGACGAGGGCGCCTATGCGGCCGCGCTGGCCATCGAACTGGCCGAACGCGAGATCGGCTTCACGCGCGACGTGGCACTGTCGGCCAGCTACAAGGGCCGTTCGCTGGGCGAGGTGTACCGTGCGGGCTTCGTGATCGAGCAGTCGGTCATCGTCGAGCTCAAGGCGGTCGACGTGCTGACCGACCTGCATCGTTCGCAGGTGCTGGCCGCGCTGCGGCTGTCGGGCCTCAAGCTGGGCCTGCTGATCAACTTCAACGTCTTTCCCGTGGTGAAGGGCGTGCACCGGATTGTGAGCAAGCCATGAAACTGCTGATGATCGACAACTACGATTCCTTCACCTACAACATCGTCCAGTACTTCGGCGAGCTGGGGGCGGAGGTGGAGGTGGTGCGCAACGACGAGATCGACGTGGCGCAGATCGCCGGGCGTATCGCCGGCGGCGTGACGCGGCTGGTGATCTCGCCCGGGCCGTGTTCACCGGCCGAAGCGGGTGTGTCGGTGGCGGCCATCCAGGCCTTCGCGGGCCAATTGCCGATCCTGGGCGTTTGCCTGGGTCACCAGGCCATTGGCGCGGCCTTCGGCGGCCAGATCGTGCGCGCGCAGCAACTGATGCACGGCAAGACCAGCGAGATCACGACCACGCGCGAGGGCGTCTTCGCGGGGCTGCCGGAGCGCTTCACGGTCAACCGCTACCACTCGCTGTCGATCGAGCGCGCGAGCTGCCCGAAAGAATTGGCCGTCACCGCCTGGACCGACGACGGCGAGATCATGGGCGTGCGACACACCGGCTTCGCGCACGAGGTGCGCATCGAAGGCGTGCAGTTCCACCCCGAATCGATTCTCACCGAGCACGGCCACGCCATGCTCAAGAACTTCCTGGACTGACCGACCATGACCGACCGCACCTCCATCGTCGACCTGCGCAGCGACACCGTCACGCAGCCCACGCCCGCGATGCGGGAAGCCATGATGGCGGCCCCGCTGGGCGACGACGTCTTCGGCACCGACCCGACGGTCAATGCGCTGCAGGAAAAGATCGCCGCGCTGCTGGGCTTCGAGGCCGCGCTGTTCGTGCCCACGGGCACGCAAAGCAACCTGTGCGCGATCCTCTCGCACTGCGGCCGCGGCGACGAATACATCGTGGGCCAGCAGGCGCACTGCTACCGCTGGGAAGGCGGTGGTGCGGCCGTGTTCGGCAGCGTGCAGCCCCAGCCGCTCGACCATGCGCCCGACGGCACCTTGCCGCTCGCGCAGATCGAGGCCGCCATCAAGCCCGACGACGCGCACTTCGCGCGCACCAAGCTGCTGGCGCTGGAGAACACCTTGGGCGGCAAGCTGCTGCCCTTCGACTACGTGCAGGCGGCGACGGATCTGGCCCAGCGCAAGGGGCTGCAGCGGCATCTGGACGGCGCGCGTCTCTTCAACGCGGCGACCGCGCAGGCGGCGCAGAACAAGCACAGCGACATCCGCGCCGAAGCGCGCCGCATCGCGCAATGCTTCGACAGCGTGTCGGTGTGCTTCAGCAAGGGCCTGGGCGCGCCGGTCGGCTCGGCGCTGCTGGGTTCGCGCGAGTTCATCGCGCGCGCGCACCGCATCCGCAAGATGGCGGGCGGCGGCATGCGCCAGGCCGGCCTGCTGGCGGCCGCGGCCTCGCATGCGCTCGACCACCACGTCGACCGCCTGGCCGACGACCATGCGCTGGCGCAGCGGCTCGCACAGGGCCTTGAAGGCATCGAGGGCCTGGCGGTCGAGGCGCCGCAGACCAACATCGTGTTCGTCGACCTCAGGGGTGCGGCGCAGGCGCGTTCCTCGGAACTGCTCGCGAGCCTCAACCGCCAGGGCATCCTCGCGACCGGCCTCTACCGGCTGCGCTTCGTGACGCACCTCGATGTCGATGCGGCCGGGGTGGACCGCGCGGTCCACGCGATCCGCGGATTCCTCAACGCCTGAGCCCGGGGAGCGCGCGATGCCCGATCTTCCCCATCTGCTGGCCTTCATCGCCGCCGGCTGGCTGCTGAACCTCACGCCCGGGCCCGACGTGCTCTACATCGTGTCGAACTCGCTGCGCACCGGCGTGCGCGCGGGCATCGTGGCGGGGCTGGGCATCACGGCGGGCTGCTTCGTCCACATCATCGCGGCGGCGGTCGGCGTCGGCACGCTGATGGCGACCTCGGCGGCGGCCTTCACGGTGCTCAAGGTCATCGGCGCGGCCTACCTGCTGTACCTGGGCGTGCGCATGGTGCTGTCGCGTCCCCAGCCACCCGCCGACCTGAAAGCCGTGGCGGCCGCGGGCGGGGAGCGCAGCCTCAAGGTGATCTTCCTCGGCGGCTTCTGGACCAACGTGCTCAACCCCAAGGTGGCGTTGTTCTTCCTGGCCTTCGTGCCGCAGTTCATCGCGCCCGGCACCGAGCATGCGGCGCTGTACTTCGTGCTGCTGGGCGTGCTGTTCAACCTCAACGCCATTCCCGTCAACGTCGGCTGGGCGCTGGCCGCGGGCTGGATGGCGCGCCGCGGCGCGGTGCAGAAGGGCATGCACTGGCTCGACCGCGCCGCCGGCGTGCTGTTCATCGGCTTCGGCCTCAAGCTCGCGTTCACCGATGCACCCGCCGTGCCCGTCGGCCGCTGATTCCCTCTCGAGGAGACCTCTCTCATGATCACCCCCCAGGAAGCGCTGCAGCGCACCATCGAACACCGCGAAGTCTTCCACGACGAGATGCTGCACATCGTGCGCCTCATCATGAGCGGCGAGTGCTCGCCCGTGATGATGGCCGCTCTGATCACCGGCCTGCGCGTGAAGAAGGAAACCATCGGCGAGATCACCGCCGCCGCGCAGGTGATGCGCGAGGTCTCGACCAAGGTGCCGGTGGCCGACACCACGCACCTGGTCGACATCGTGGGCACGGGCGGCGACGGCTCGCACACCTTCAACATCTCGACCTGCTCGATGTTCGTCGCGGCCGCGGCCGGCGCCAAGGTGAGCAAGCACGGCGGGCGCAGCGTGAGCAGCAAGTCGGGCAGTGCCGACGTGCTGGAGGCGCTGGGCGTCAACATCAACCTCAAGCCCGAACAGATCGCGCAGTGCATCGCGGAGGTGGGCATCGGCTTCATGTTCGCGCCCAACCACCATCCGGCGATGAAGAACGTCGCGCCGGTGCGCAAGGAACTGGGCATCAAGACCATCTTCAACATCCTGGGCCCGCTGACCAATCCGGCCGGCGCGCCGAACATCCTGATGGGCGTGTTCCACGCCGACCTGGTGGGCATCCAGGTGCGCGCGCTGCAGCGCCTGGGCGCCGAACATGCACTGGTGGTCTACGGCCGCGACGGCATGGACGAGGTCTCGCTGGGCGCCGCCACCATGGTGGGCGAACTCCGCAACGGCGAGATCCGCGAGTACGAGCTGCACCCCGAAGACTTCGGCTTCCAGATGGCGAGCAACCGCGCGCTGCGCGTGGAGACGCCCGAGCAGTCGATGGCGATGCTGCGCGGCGTGCTCGACGACGAACCCGGCGCCGCGCGCGACATCGTGCTGCTCAACGCCGGAGCGGCGCTGTACGCGGCCAACGTGGTCGATTCGATCGAGGCCGGCGTGGAGAAGTCGCGCACGGCCATCACGAGCGGCGCCGCCAAGGCCAAGCTGGCCGAACTCGTCACGGCCACGCAGGCGGCCTGACGAAGAAGAACAGAGAGGAAGAAATCATGTCCGACATCCTGAACAAGATCGTGGCCGTCAAGCACGAGGAGATCGCCGCCGCCAGGAAGCGCAGCCCGCTGGAGGCCGTGCGCTTCGATGCCGAGAGCCGCGTGCTCACGCGCGACTTCGTGGGCGCGCTGCGCCGCAAGATCGCCGCCGGCCAGGCCGCGGTGATCGCCGAGGTCAAGAAGGCCAGCCCCAGCAAGGGCGTGCTGCGCGCCGAGTTCATCCCGGCCGACATCGCGCAGAGCTATGCCGAGGGCGACGGCACCGTGAGCGCGGCCTGCCTGTCGGTGCTCACCGATCGCCAGTTCTTCCAGGGCAGCGTCGATTTCCTCAAGCAGGCGCGGGCTTCGTGCGACCTGCCGGTGCTGCGCAAGGACTTCATGGTCGACCCCTACCAGCTCTACGAATCGCGCGCGATGGGCGCCGATGCGGTGCTGCTGATCGCGGCCTGTCTCGACGATGCGCAGATGCGCGACTTCGAGGCGATCGCGCTGGGCCTGGGCATGGCGGTGCTGGTCGAGGTGCACGACGCGGCCGAACTCGATCGCGCGCTCAAGCTCAAGACACCGCTGATCGGCATCAACAACCGCAACCTGCGCAACTTCGAGGTGTCGATCCAGACCACGCTCGAGTTGAAGGCGACGGTGCCGGCCGAGCGCATCCTGGTCACCGAATCGGGCATCACGACGCGCGACGACGTCGCGCAGCTGCGCGCCGCGGGCGTGCAGGCCTTCCTGGTCGGCGAAGCCTTCATGCGCGCCGACGAACCCGGCGAAGCCCTGGCGGCCTTGTTCCAATGAACGGGCCGGATCAGCTGACCGGCAGCGATCCCGCCGACTGGCCCGTGGCGCCGGGTTGGCAGCCGCTGGTCGACGACTTCTTTGCCGGCGCGGCGGGCCAGAAGCTGCAGGGCTTCCTGCGCGAACGCCTCGATGCCGGCGCGGTGATCTTCCCGCCGCAGCCGCTGCGGGCGCTGGAGCTCACGCCGCCCGAGGACGTGCGGGTGGTGATCCTGGGCCAGGACCCGTACCACGGGCGTGGGCAGGCCGAAGGGCTGTCCTTCTCGGTGGCGCCGGGCGTGCCCCTGCCGCCCTCGCTGCGCAACATCTTCAAGGAACTGCAGCGCGACCTGGGCACGCCGCCCCCGCCCTTCCCGAACCCGGGCGGCAGCCTGGTGAAGTGGGCGACCCACGGCGTGCTGCTGCTCAACACCTGCCTCACGGTCGAGGAGGCCCAGCCGGCCAGCCACGCAGGCCGGGGCTGGGAGGTGCTGACCGACGCCGTGATCCGCCATGTGGCGCAGGGCGATCGGCCTGTTGTTTTCATGCTCTGGGGTGCGCACGCGCAGAGTAAGCGGGCGTTGATCGACGTTGTGCGCCATAAGGTGCTGATGTCGAATCATCCCTCGCCGCTGTCGGCGCTGCGGCCACCCGTGCCCTTCATCGGCTGCGGACATTTTGGCCAAGCCCGTGCATGGCGTGAGGCGCAGGCGTCGGGAGAGGCCAAAACTGGTTGATAATCGATGGGTTCACACCTCGACGGAGGTTCCTGCTTCAAGTTGTCGCTAGGATTTCTGTGTAGTCACAAAATCGTGCTATATTTCGAGGTTCGCCGGAGAGGTGGCCGAGTGGTTAATGGCAGCAGACTGTAAATCTGCCCTCTTACGAGTACGCTGGTTCGAATCCAGCCCTCTCCACCAGCGATGAATTTGGTTTCTGAGAGCGATTGGATCTAGCGCTTTGGGTGCCTTGCAGTGCCCCCGAATGCGGGAGTAGTTCAATGGTAGAACCCCAGCCTTCCAAGCTGATGACGCGGGTTCGATTCCCGTCTCCCGCTCCAGAGGCCCGGTTTGTGGTTGGCATGCGTTTTGGTTAGATAAAAGCCCTTTTGGCTCAGTGGTAGAGCACTCCCTTGGTAAGGGAGAGGTCGCGGGTCCGATTCCCGCAAAGGGCACCAGTTTCAGGGGTTGCAACGAAGCCTTTGCACCCCATATGCACGCGTTGATATCGTTTTTTTTCGGAGTCGAAAAATGGCAAAAGGTAAGTTCACCCGCACCAAGCCCCACGTCAACGTGGGCACGATCGGTCACGTCGACCATGGCAAGACCACGCTGACCGCTGCGATCGCAACGGTGCTGTCGGCCAAGTTCGGCGGCGAAGCCAAGGCCTACGACCAGATCGACGCGGCGCCCGAAGAAAAGGCACGCGGCATCACGATCAACACCGCACACGTCGAGTACGAAACGGCCAACCGCCACTACGCACACGTCGACTGCCCCGGTCACGCCGACTACGTGAAGAACATGATCACCGGCGCCGCCCAGATGGACGGCGCGATCCTGGTGTGCTCGGCCGCCGACGGCCCGATGCCCCAGACCCGTGAGCACATCCTGCTGGCTCGCCAGGTGGGCGTGGGCTACATCATCGTGTTCCTGAACAAGTGCGACATGGTCGACGACGCCGAGCTGCTCGAGCTGGTCGAGATGGAAGTGCGCGAGCTGCTGGACAAGTACGACTTCCCGGGCGACGCCACCCCCATCATCCACGGTTCGGCCAAGCTCGCCCTCGAAGGCGACAAGGGCAAGCTGGGCGAAGAAGCCATCATGAAGCTGGCTGAAGCGCTGGACACGTACATCCCGACGCCCGAGCGCGCCGTGGACGGCACGTTCCTGATGCCCGTGGAAGACGTGTTCTCGATCTCGGGCCGCGGCACCGTGGTGACCGGCGCCGTCGAACGTGGCGTGATCAAGGTCGGTGAAGAAATCGAGATCGTCGGCATCCGCCCGACCGTCAAGACCACCTGCACCGGCGTGGAAATGTTCCGCAAGCTGCTGGACCAAGGTCAAGCGGGCGACAACGTGGGCGTGCTGCTGCGCGGCACGAAGCGCGAAGAAGTCGAGCGCGGCCAAGTGCTGTGCAAGCCGGGTTCGATCAAGCCGCACACGCACTTCACGGCTGAAGTCTATGTGCTGAGCAAGGACGAAGGCGGCCGTCACACGCCCTTCTTCAACAACTACCGCCCGCAGTTCTACTTCCGCACGACGGACGTGACCGGCGCGATCGAGCTGCCCGAAGGCAAGGAAATGGTCATGCCTGGCGACAACGTCAGCATCACCGTGAAGCTGATCAACCCGATCGCGATGGAAGAAGGCCTGCGCTTCGCCATCCGCGAAGGCGGCCGTACCGTGGGTTCGGGCGTCGTGGGCCAAGGTGATTGCGTAATTCCGGAGGGGTATAGCTCAATTGGCAGAGCGTCGGTCTCCAAAACCGAAGGTTGTAGGTTCGATTCCTACTGCCCCTGCCACCTGAGGGTGGCCCCCAAGGCCCGTCGCAACCCGACGGGCTTCGGCGTCTCAAGAGGCGCATTGATTTGAAGGCCCTAAAGGCCGCAGGAACTTGCCGAAGATGGCTACAACACAAATCGAGACCGTGAGCACCAGTGCCGACAAGGCGAAGCTGGCGGCTGCGGTCGTGCTCGCAGTGGGCGCCGTCGTGGCGTTCTACCTGCTGGCGCGCCAGGGTTCCCTGGTGCAGTGGGCGGTGCTGCTGGTGGGTCTGGCGGCGGCCGTGGGTGCGTTCGCAAGTTCCGAGAGCGGTCGCCAGCTGTGGGCCTTTGGCCGCGATGCCTGGCGCGAGGTCAAGAAGGTCGTCTGGCCGACCCGCAAGGAAGCCATCCAGATGACGGCCTACGTGTTCGCATTCGTGGCGGTCATGTCGGTGTTCCTCTGGCTCACCGACAAGACGCTCGAGTGGGTGTTCTTCGACCTCATTCTGGGCTGGAGAAAATAATGACCGACACCGTCGAAACCACGCCGGAAAGCACCCCGGTGCTCGCCGCCCCGACCAACCCGGATTTCCGCTGGTACGTGGTGCATGCCTATTCGGGCATGGAGAAGGCCGTGGAGCGCAACATCACGGAGCGCATCAACCGCGCCGGGATGCAGGACAAGTTCGGTCGCATCATGGTGCCGACCGAGGAAGTGGTCGAGATCAAGAACGGCCAGAAGCGCACCACCGAGCGTCGCTTCTTCCCGGGCTACGTGCTGGTCGAGATGATCATGGACGACGAGAGCTGGCACCTGGTGAAGCACACCAACAAGGTGACCGGTTTCGTCGGCGGCGCGAAGAACCGTCCCGCACCGATTTCCCAGAAGGAAGTCGAGGACATCGTGAGCCAGATGCAGCAGGGCACCGAGAAGCCCCGCCACAAGGTCGAGTTCATGGCGGGCGAGTTCGTGCGCGTCAAGGAAGGCCCGTTCACCGACTTCAACGGCACCGTCGAGGAAGTCAATTACGAAAAGAGCAAGGTGCGTGTGTCGGTCATGATCTTCGGTCGTGCCACCCCCGTCGAGCTCGAATTCAGCCAGGTCGAAAAGACCTGACCAGAGGATAACGAGGCTCGAAACGAGCCTCGTCCTTGTGTGTTGATTGCCACTCCGGCTCGGCAATCAACCGTATCGAAGAGCCGTTAACCCCGGGGAGCCACGGCCGCGTGCCGAGGCGATATCACCCGCAAGGAGCAAAGCATGGCGAAAAAAATCGTCGGCTTCATCAAGCTGCAAGTGCCAGCTGGTAAGGCCAACCCGTCCCCGCCGATCGGTCCCGCACTGGGTCAGCGCGGTCTGAACATCATGGAGTTCTGCAAGGCGTTCAACGCCCAGACCCAAGGCGTCGAGCCGGGTCTGCCGCTGCCGGTGGTCATCACCGCGTTCGCGGACAAGAGCTTCACCTTCATCATCAAGACGCCGCCCGCGGTCACCTTGATCAAGAAGGCCATCAAGCTGGACAAGGGTTCGGCCACGCCGCACACCGCCAAGGTCGGCAAGATCACGCGCGCTCAGCTCGAAGAGATCGCCAAGGCCAAGATGAAGGATTTGACGGCAGCCGACCTGGATGCCGCCGTTCGTACCATCGCCGGCTCTGCCCGTTCGATGGGCGTGACTGTGGAAGGCGTGTAATGGCCAAGATCACCAAGAAGCAAAAAGCCCTGGTCGGCAAGGTCGACAGCAACAAGCTGTACGCACTGGTCGATGCCATCGGTCTCGTGAAGGAAGCTGCCACCGCCAAGTTCGATGAATCCATCGACGTGGCCGTGCAACTCGGCATCGATGCGAAGAAGTCGGACCAGGTCGTGCGTGGCGCCGTCGTGCTGCCCAACGGCACCGGCAAGACCAAGCGCGTCGCCGTGTTCGCCCAAGGCGCCAAGGCTGAAGAAGCCAAGGCCGCCGGCGCCGACATCGTCGGCATGGACGACCTGGCTGCCATGGTCAAGGCTGGCGACATGCCTTTCGACGTGGTCATCGCCGCACCGGACGCCATGCGCGTCGTCGGTACGCTGGGCCAGATCCTCGGCCCGCGCGGCCTGATGCCCAACCCGAAGGTCGGCACGGTCACGCCGGACGTCGCGCAAGCGGTCCGCAACGCCAAGGCCGGTCAGGTGCAGTTCCGCGTCGACAAGGCCGGCATCATCCATGGCACGATCGGCCGTCGCTCGTTCGACACCGACAAGCTGCAGGGCAACCTGGCAGCGCTGGTCGATGCGCTGGTCAAGGCCAAGCCCGCGACCAGCAAGGGTGTGTACCTGCGCAAGGTGGCAGTGTCGTCGACCATGGGCGTGGGCGTTCGCGTCGACACCCAATCGATCGCACAGAGCTGATGTGAAGAATTTGCCGCGCCTCTCGGGGTGCGGCGATGTGGTGGGCCGACGCGGCGCTGTGTCACAGCAGCAGGCGCGACGGGCCATCCAAGACCGCTGGCGTGCAGTCCGCTGCACTTAATCGAGGTTCTTCGGAGCCTCAACCAGCGCAGATGGCGATCCCACTGCAAGGAATCCGTTTCCGAAACAGTTGGTCGCTGCATGAAGCGCGTCTGGAGGCCTGGACGAAAGTCCGGCCGAAAGGCGCATTAAAAGGAGTAGACCTTGAGTCTGAATCGCAGTGAGAAAGAAGCGGTCATCGGTGACGTGACCAGCCTCGCCGCAAAAGCTCAAACGCTCGTGCTGGCGGAATACCGTGGCATCACGGTTGCCGATATGACGAAGTTGCGCAATACCGCGCGCAGCCAGGGCGTGACGCTCAGCGTGTTCAAGAACACGCTGGCACGCCGTGCTGTCGCGGGCAGTGCCTTCGAAGTCATCGGTGACCAGATGACCGGTCCGCTGATCTACGGTTTTTCCGTCGACGCCGTGGCTGCCGCGAAAGTGGTGGCCGATTTCGCGAAGACCAACGACAAGTTGGTGATCCGCGGTGGCGCTTTCGGCGGCAAGGTCCTGGACGTGGACGGCGTGAAGCAACTGGCCAACATCCCTTCGAAGGAAGTGTTGTTGTCGCAGCTGCTGGGCTTGATGCAATCCCCCGTTTCCCGCACCGCCCGCGTTCTCGCGGCGCTGGCCGAGAAGCGTGGTGGTGGCGAAGCCGCACCCGCCGAAGCACCGGCAGAAGCGCAGGCCGCTTGAGCCTCGTTTGAATATTCAACCCAATTGTTAGGAAACAAAAATGGCATTCGATAAAGACGCATTTCTGACCGCGCTCGACGCAATGACGGTCCTGGAACTCAACGACCTGGTCAAGGCCATCGAAGAGAAGTTCGGCGTGAGCGCTGCAGCCATGGCTGCACCCGCTGGCGCAGGTGGTGGCGCTGCTGCCGCTGCCGCCGAAGAACAGACCGAATTCAACGTCGTGCTGGTCGAAGCCGGCGCGAACAAGGTTTCGGCGATCAAGGCCGTGCGCGAAATCACCGGCCTGGGCCTCAAGGAAGCCAAGGACCTGGTGGAAGCCGCTCCCAAGGCTGTCAAGGAAGGCCTGTCGAAGGCTGACGCTGAAGCCGCCAAGAAGAAGCTGGAAGAAGCCGGCGCCAAGGTGGAACTGAAGTAATTCGGTCCCCCTCAAGGGCTGGAGGTGCTCGCAAGAGCCCTCCAGCCTTTGCCGCTTTCAGAGCGCACCCGAAAACCGGCCTGTTTTGCCGGCTTCCACAGACCCCGGGGTCGGCGGAAAGTCCCAGAAACGGTTTTCGAGTGTCTTCTGACCCCGACTGCAGAAGACCCCTTGGTTCGGGTGATGTGCAACGCATCACTGTCCGCCAACGGCTGGTAGTGGCCAGCCGCCAAGCAGGGATGCGCAAGCATCGCTGACAAGTCGCGCAAGATCTCAAGCCCCGGAGCTCTCATGGCCCAAACGTCCACGTACAGTTACACCGAACGCAAGCGCATCCGAAAGAATTTCGGCAGCCGCGACAGCGTCGTTGAAATCCCCTACCTGCTGCAGATGCAGAAAGACGCGTACACCGCGTTCCTGCAAGCCGGCATCGCGCCGCAGAAGCGCACCATCGACGGCCTGCAGGCCGCGTTCACCGCCGCCTTCCCGATCGTCTCGCACAACGGTTTCGTCGAGATGAAGTTCCTCGAGTACAACCTGGCGAAGCCGGCCTTCGACGTGCGTGAGTGCCAGACCCGTGGTCTGACCTTCGCCTCGGCCGTGCGCGCCAAGGTCCAGCTCATCATCTATGACCGCGAATCGTCGACCTCGCAGTCGAAGGTGGTCAAGGAAGTGAAGGAGCAGGAGGTCTACATGGGCGAAGTGCCGCTCATGACCGAGAAGGGCTCGTTCATTATCAACGGCACCGAGCGCGTCATCGTGTCGCAGCTCCACCGTTCGCCGGGCGTGTTCTTCGAACACGACAAGGGCAAGACCCACAGCTCGGGCAAGCTGCTGTTCTCGGCCCGCGTGATCCCCTACCGCGGCTCGTGGCTCGACTTCGAGTTCGACCCGAAGGACATGCTGTACTTCCGCGTCGACCGTCGCCGCAAGATGCCGGTCACGATCCTGCTGAAGGCCATCGGCCTGAACCCGGAATCGATCCTCGCGAACTTCTTCGTGAACGACAACTTCCGCCTGATGGACAGCGGCGCGCAGATGGAATTCGTCGCCGAGCGTCTGCGCGGCGAAGTGGCCCGTTTCGACATCACCGACAAGTCGGGCAAGGTCGTGGTCGCCAAGGACAAGCGCGTCACCGCGCGCCACACGCGTGAGCTCGAGCAGGGCGGCACCACCCACATCAGCGTGCCGGAAGACTTCCTGGTCGGCCGCGTGATCGCGCGCAACATCATCGACCCCGACACCGGCGAAGTGCTGGCCAAGGCCAACGACGAGCTGACCGAAGCGCTGCTGAAGAAGCTGCGCACCTCGGGCGTGCAGGACATCCAGGTCATCTACACCAACGAACTGGACCAGGGCGCGTACATCTCGCAGACCCTGCGCATCGACGAAACGGTCGACGAGTTCGCCGCGCGCGTGGCCATCTACCGCATGATGCGCCCCGGCGAGCCGCCGACGGAAGACGCGGTGCAGGCCCTGTTCCAGCGCCTGTTCTACAACCCGGACACCTACGACCTGTCGCGCGTGGGCCGCATGAAGTTCAACGCCAAGGTCGGCCGCGACGAATCGACCGGCCCGATGGTGCTGACCAACGAGGACATCCTTCACGTCGTGAAGATCCTGGTCGACCTGCGCAACGGCAATGGCGAAGTCGACGACATCGACCACCTGGGCAACCGCCGCGTGCGTTGCGTGGGCGAACTGGCCGAGAACCAGTACCGCACCGGCCTGGCACGGATCGAGAAGGCCGTGAAGGAACGTCTGGGTCAGGCGGAGCAAGAGCCGCTGATGCCGCACGACCTGATCAACAGCAAGCCGATCTCGGCCGCGCTGAAGGAATTCTTCGGCGCCTCGCAGCTGTCGCAGTTCATGGACCAGACGAACCCGCTGTCCGAAATCACCCACAAGCGCCGCGTGTCGGCCCTTGGCCCGGGCGGTCTGACGCGTGAACGTGCCGGCTTCGAAGTGCGCGACGTGCACGTGACCCACTACGGCCGCGTTTGCCCGATCGAAACGCCCGAAGGCCCGAACATCGGCCTGATCAACTCGCTGGCCCTGTACGCCCGCCTGAACGAATACGGCTTCATCGAGACGCCGTACCGCCGCGTGGTCGACAGCAAGGTCACGATGGACATCGACTACCTGTCGGCCATCGAAGAAGGCAAGTACGTGATCGCCCAGGCCAACGCGGCCCTGGACAAGGACGGCGTGCTGACCGGCGACCTGGTGTCCGCGCGTGAAGCCGGCGAATCGATCCTGGTGGGCGCCGAGCGCGTCCAGTACATGGACGTGTCGCCCGCGCAGATCGTGTCGGTGGCCGCTTCGCTCGTGCCCTTCCTGGAGCACGACGATGCGAACCGCGCACTGATGGGCGCCAACATGCAGCGTCAGGCCGTGCCCGTGCTGCGTCCCGAGAAGCCCTTCGTCGGCACCGGCATCGAGCGCGTTTCCGCGGTCGACTCGGGCACCGTCGTGACGGCCACCCGCGGCGGCATCGTCGACTACGTCGATGCGACCCGTGTCGTGGTGCGCGTGAACGACGCCGAAGCGGCCGCCGGTGAAGTCGGTGTGGACATCTACAACCTGATCAAGTATCAGCGTTCGAACCAGAACACCAACATCCACCAGCGCCCGATCGTCAAGCGCGGCGACAAGATCGCCAAGGGCGACGTGGTGGCCGACGGCGCCTCGACCGACCTCGGCGAACTGGCCCTGGGCCAGAACATGCTGATCGGCTTCATGCCGTGGAACGGCTACAACTTCGAAGACTCGATCCTGATCTCCGAACGCGTGGTCGCCGAAGACCGCTACACCTCGATCCACATCGAGGAACTGGTGGTGATGGCCCGCGACACCAAGCTGGGTGCCGAAGAAATCACGCGCGACATCCCGAACCTGGCCGAGCAGCAGCTCAACCGCCTGGACGAATCCGGGATCATCTACGTCGGCGCCGAAGTGCAGCCGGGCGACACGCTGGTGGGCAAGGTCACGCCGAAGGGCGAGACCACGCTGACGCCGGAAGAGAAGCTGCTGCGCGCCATCTTCGGCGAGAAGGCTTCCGACGTGAAGGACACCTCGCTGCGTGTCGACCAGGGCTCGCAAGGCACCGTGATCGACGTGCAGGTGTTCACCCGCGAAGGCATCACGCGCGACAAGCGCGCCCAGCAGATCATCGACGACGAGCTCAAGCGCTTCCGCCTGGACCTGAACGACCAGCTGCGCATCGTCGAGGCCGACGCCTTCGACCGGATCGAGAAGCTGCTCAACGGCCGCACCGCCAACGGCGGCCCGAACAAGCTGGCCAAGGGCACCAAGCTCGACAAGGCGTACCTCGCCTCGATCGAGAAGTTCCACTGGTTCGACATCCGTCCGGCGGAAGACGAAGTGGCTTCGCAGCTCGAGTCGATCAAGAACTCGCTCGAGCAGACGCGCCACAGCTTCGACCTCGCGTTCGAAGAAAAGCGCAAGAAGCTCACGCAGGGCGACGAGCTGCCCGCGGGCGTGCTCAAGATGGTCAAGGTCTACCTGGCCGTCAAGCGCCGCCTGCAACCCGGCGACAAGATGGCCGGCCGCCACGGCAACAAGGGTGTGGTGTCGAAGATCGTTCCGGTCGAAGACATGCCCCACATGGCCGACGGCACGCCGTGCGACATCTGCCTGAACCCGCTGGGCGTGCCCTCGCGGATGAACGTGGGCCAGGTGCTGGAAGTGCATCTGGGCTGGGCCGGCAAGGGCATCGGCCAGCGCATCGGTGACCTGCTGCAGGCCGAGTCGAAGATCGCCGAACTGCGCGCCTTCTTCGACAAGCTCTACAACGGTTCGGGCCGCAAGGAAGACCTCAGCACGCTGAGCGACACCGACGTGCTCGAGATGGCCGCCAACCTGTCGTCCGGCGTGACCTTCGCGACCCCCGTGTTCGACGGCGCGACCGAAGAGGAAATCGGCGGCATGCTGCAGCTGGCCTACCCCGACGAGATCGCCAAGCTCAAGGGCCTGACCGAATCGCGCACCCAGGCCTACCTGTACGACGGCCGCACCGGCGACCAGTTCGAGCGTCCCGTGACCGTGGGCTACATGCACTTCTTGAAGCTGCACCACTTGGTCGACGACAAGATGCACGCGCGTTCCACCGGCCCGTACTCGCTGGTCACGCAGCAACCGCTGGGCGGCAAGGCCCAGTTCGGCGGCCAGCGTTTCGGTGAAATGGAAGTGTGGGCGCTGGAAGCCTACGGCGCCGCCTACGTGCTGCAGGAAATGCTGACGGTGAAGTCCGACGACGTGGTCGGCCGCACCAAGGTCTACGAGTCGATCGTCAAGGGCGAACACTCCATCGAAGCCGGCATGCCGGAATCGTTCAATGTGCTGGTCAAGGAAATCCGTTCCCTGGGCCTCGACATCGAACTCGAACGTTCATAAGCAGGAAAGAATCACATGAAGTCTTTACTCGACCTGTTCAAGCAATTCACGCCGGATGAGCATTTCGATGCCATCAAGATCGGCATGGCTTCGCCCGAGAAGATCCGTTCGTGGTCTTTCGGCGAGGTGAAGAAGCCCGAGACGATCAACTACCGCACCTTCAAGCCCGAACGCGACGGCCTGTTCTGCGCCAAGATCTTCGGGCCCATCAAGGACTACGAATGCCTGTGCGGCAAGTACAAGCGCCTCAAGCACCGCGGTGTCATCTGCGAGAAGTGCGGCGTTGAAGTCACGCAGACCAAGGTGCGTCGCGAGCGCATGGGTCACATCGACCTGGCCGCGCCCTGCGCCCACATCTGGTTCCTGAAGTCGCTGCCGTCGCGTCTGGGCCTGGTGCTCGACATGACGCTGCGCGACATCGAACGCGTGCTGTACTTCGAAGCGTACGTGGTGACCGACCCCGGCATGACCCCGCTGAAGAAGTTCAGCATCATGTCCGAGGACGACTACGACACGAAGCGCAAGGAATTCGGTGACGAGTTCATCGCCAAGATGGGCGCCGAAGGCATTCGCGACCTGCTCGAAGGCATCGAACTCGACAGCGAGATCGAACGCCTGCGTGGCGACCTGACCGGCTCCGAAGTCAAGGTCAAGAAGAACTCCAAGCGCCTCAAGGTGCTGGAAGCCTTCCGCAAGTCGGGCATCAAGCCCCAGTGGATGGTGCTGGAAGTGCTGCCCGTGCTGCCGCCGGACCTGCGTCCGCTGGTGCCGCTGGACGGCGGCCGCTTCGCGACCTCCGACCTGAACGACCTGTACCGCCGCGTCATCAACCGCAACTCGCGCCTGCGCCGCCTGCTGGAGCTCAAGGCCCCGGAAATCATCGCGCGCAACGAAAAGCGGATGCTGCAGGAAGCGGTCGACTCGCTGCTGGACAACGGTCGTCGCGGCAAGGCCATGACGGGCGCCAACAAGCGTGCACTGAAGTCGCTGGCCGACATGATCAAGGGCAAGAGCGGTCGTTTCCGCCAGAACTTGCTGGGCAAGCGCGTGGACTACTCGGGCCGTTCGGTCATCGTGGTGGGCCCGACGCTCAAGCTGCACCAGTGCGGCCTGCCCAAGCTGATGGCGCTCGAGCTGTTCAAGCCCTTCATCTTCTCGCGCCTCGAAGCCATGGGCATCGCGACCACGATCAAGGCGGCCAAGAAGGAAGTCGAATCGGGCACGCCGGTGGTCTGGGACATCCTGGAAGAGGTCATCAAAGAGCACCCGGTGATGCTGAACCGTGCGCCCACGCTGCACCGTCTGGGCATCCAGGCCTTCGAACCCATCCTGATCGAAGGCAAGGCGATCCAGCTGCACCCGCTGGTCTGCGCGGCCTTCAACGCCGACTTCGACGGCGACCAGATGGCCGTCCACGTGCCGCTGTCGGTGGAAGCACAGATGGAAGCCCGCACGCTGATGCTGGCTTCCAACAACGTGCTGTTCCCGGCTTCGGGCGAACCGTCGATCGTTCCTTCGCAGGACGTGGTGCTGGGTCTGTACTACACGACCCGCGACCGCATCAACGGCAAGGGCGAGGGCCTGATCTTCTCCGACATCGGTGAAGTCCAGCGCGCGCTCGACGCCAACGAAGTCGAACTCACCGCCCGTGTCGCGGTGCGGATCACGGAGTACACCAAGAACAAGGAAACCGGCGAATTCACGCCGTCGACCTCGCTCGTGGACACCACCGTGGGCCGTGCCCTGCTGTCCGAGATCCTGCCCAAGGGCCTGCCGTTCTCGAACATCAACAAGGCGCTGAAGAAGAAGGAAATCTCCAAGCTCATCAACGTGAGCTTCCGCAAGTGCGGCCTCAAGGAGACCGTGGTCTTCGCCGACAAGCTGCTGCAGAACGGTTTCCGCCTCGCGACCAAGGCCGGCATCTCGATCGCCATCGGCGACATGCTGGTGCCCGCTGAAAAGCACGGCATCATCGATCGCTCGGCCAAGGAAGTGAAGGAGATCGAACAGCAGTACGTCTCCGGTCTGGTGACCTCCGGCGAGCGCTACAACAAGGTGGTGGACATCTGGGGCAAGGCCGGCGACGAAGTGTCGAAGGTCATGATGTCCAAGCTGTCGAAGGAACGCGTGATCGACCGCCACGGCAAGGACGTCGAGCAGGAATCGTTCAACTCGATCTACATGATGGCCGACTCGGGTGCACGCGGTTCCGCCGCGCAGATCCGCCAGGTGGCCGGCATGCGGGGCCTGATGGCCAAGCCCGACGGCTCCATCATCGAGACGCCCATCACCGCGAACTTCCGCGAAGGCCTGAACGTGCTGGAGTACTTCATCTCCACCCACGGCGCCCGCAAGGGTCTGGCCGACACCGCGCTGAAGACTGCGAACTCGGGTTACCTGACGCGTCGTCTGGTCGACGTGACCCAGGACTTGGTCGTGATCGAACAGGACTGCGGCACGCACGGCGGCTACCTGATGCGCGCCATCGTCGAAGGCGGTGAAGTCATCGAATCGCTGCGCGACCGAATCCTCGGCCGCTCGGCCGCCGACGACGTGCTGCACCCGGAAAACCGTTCGGTGCTGCTCAAGGCCGGCGAGATGTTCGACGAGGACAACATCGAAGAGCTCGAGGCGCAAGGCGTCGACGAGGTCAAGGTGCGTACCGCGCTGACCTGCGAAACCCGCTTCGGCATCTGCGCGACCTGCTACGGCCGCGACCTGGGCCGCGGCGGCCTGATCAACATCGGCGAAGCCGTCGGTGTGATCGCCGCGCAGTCGATCGGCGAACCCGGCACGCAGCTGACGATGCGTACCTTCCACATCGGTGGTGCCGCTTCGCGTGCCGCCGTCGCCTCGAGCGTGGAAGCCAAGTCGAACGGCTCGATCGGCTTCAACGCCACGATGCGCTACGTGACCAACAGCAAGAACGAGCTGGTCGTGATTTCGCGTTCGGGCGAGATCATCATCCATGACGAGCATGGCCGCGAGCGCGAACGCCACAAGGTGCCGTACGGCGCCATCCTGGCGGTCAAGGCGGACCAGCAGGTCAAGGCCGGCCTGATCCTGGCCAACTGGGATCCGCTGACGCGTCCCATCATCACCGAGTTCGCGGGCAAGGCCTTGTTCGAGAACGTCGAGGAAGGCCTCACCGTGGCCAAGCAGGTCGACGAAGTGACCGGCCTGTCCACGCTGGTGGTGATCGATCCGAAGCGCCGCGGCGCTGCCAAGGTCGTGCGTCCCCAGGTGAAGCTCATCGACGCCTCCGGCGCCGAAGTGAAGATCCCGGGCACCGACCACTCGGTGACGATCGGCTTCCCGATCGGCGCCCTGGTGCAGATCCGCGACGGCCAGGACGTGGGCCCAGGCGAAGTGCTGGCGCGTATTCCGGTCGAAGGCCAGAAGACCCGCGACATCACCGGCGGTCTGCCGCGGGTGGCCGAGCTGTTCGAAGCCCGCTCGCCCAAGGACAAGGGCATGCTGGCCGAGATGACCGGTACCGTGTCGTTCGGCAAGGAGACCAAGGGCAAGCTGCGCCTGCAGATCACCGATCCCGAAGGCGGCATCTACGAAGAGCTCGTGCCGAAGGAAAAGAACATCCTGGTGCACGAAGGCCAGGTGGTGAACAAGGGCGAGTCGGTGGTCGACGGTCCGGCGGACCCGCAGGACATCCTGCGCCTGCTGGGTTCGGAAGAACTGGCGCGCTACATCGTGGACGAAGTGCAGGACGTGTACCGCCTGCAGGGCGTGAAGATCAACGACAAGCACATCGAGGTGATCGTTCGCCAGATGCTGCGTCGCGTCGTGGTCGACAACATCGGCGACACCGGCTACATCTCCGGCGAACAGGTCGAACGCAGCGAAATGCTCAACACCAACGACGCCCTGCGCGCCGAAGGCAAGATCCCCGCGACGTTCACCAACCTGCTGCTGGGTATCACGAAGGCATCGCTGTCGACCGACTCGTTCATCTCCGCCGCATCGTTCCAGGAAACGACGCGCGTGCTGACCGAAGCGGCGATCATGGGCAAGCGCGACGAGCTGCGCGGCCTGAAGGAAAACGTGATCGTGGGTCGCCTGATCCCGGCCGGCACCGGCATGGCCTACCACCAGGCCCGCCGCGCCAAGGACCAGATGGACGAGGCCGAGCGCCGCGCCATCGCCGAGTCCGAAGCGGCTGAACTGGCCGGCAGCGGCACGGAAGAGGCGACGACCGCCACGGTCGACGCCAGCGAAGGCCCCGCCACCGAGTAAACGGCGGCTTCCTCCCCGGCCATGAACGGCCCCCTGCGCCCTCCTGCCCCTTTGCGGCCGGGGGGCGTTTTTTCATTCGAACGGCCTGGGTGCGGCATGCCGCCCGAGGTCCCTTCTTCTGGTGCGAGAACGTGCTGAGTCGTCTTCCGCCGCTGCTGCCCTACTGGATCGGCGCGGCCATCCTGCTGTTCTGGTTCGTCGGCGCCTACAACCGGCTGGTGCGCCTGCGCTCGGCCGCCCTGCAGGCCTATGCCACGCTCGACGCGGCCCTGCTGCGCCAGCTCGACTTCGTGCAGGCGCATGTCCAGGCGCAGGCGAAGGAGGGCGAGGGCGCTGTTTCGCCCGCCGTCGCGTCGCTGCGCGCGAGCACGCAGCAGCTGACGACCTTGCTGGCCGCCACCCGGCTGCGCCCGCTCGATCCGGCCGCCATGGCGGCGCTCGACACGGCGCTGTACGTGATGCTGACCGGCTGGCAGCGGCTCTATCCCGATGCGGTCAACAGCTTCGAGGTCGACGGCACGCTGTCCTCGCGGCGGCAGCCGCTGGCCGACACGCCACCCGCACCGGAGGCCGGTGCCGGCGTGATGGCGCAGGCCGTGGCCTGGCCCGAACCCTCGGCCACGGCCGAGATCGCGCGCCACCAGTTCAACCTCGCCGTGCAGCACTACAACAGCGCCGTCGGGCAGTTCCCGGCGCTGATCGTGGCCTGGGTCATGCAGCTGCGCCGGGCGGCCCCCATGAAGTAAGCCCCGTTGCCCGGGCCTTCCCGCCACACGCGTTGCCGCCCCGCGGCATTCCTTCTTCCGCCATTGTTACCATCCACCGCTTGTCAGACCTCTCCGAACCCTCCCTCTCGCCGCCGCTCTGGCGGCAACTCCAGCTCACCGCCCAGGCGCTGGCGGCCATTCGCGCCGGCACCTCGGGCTCGGTCGCCTTCGAGCTGGTCGAACCGGCGCTGCGGCCGGGCGTGCAGTCGCTGGGCTTCCAGGTGCTGCGCCGGCTGGGCCGCGCCGAGGCCCTGCGCCGCCACCTGGCCAAGCGCACGCCGCCGCCGCCGGCCGACGCGCTGCTGTGCACCGCGCTCGCGCTGGCCTGGGACCCGGCGTCCTCGCCCTACGAACCCTTCACCCTGGTCGACCAGGCGGTCGAGGCCGCCAAGCGCAACCCCACGACGCGCGCCCAGGCCAGCTTCATCAATGCCTGCCTGCGCCGCTTTCTGCGCGAGCGCGACGAACTGGTCGCCGCCACCGAACACGAGCCGGTGGCGCAGTGGAACCATCCGCGCTGGTGGATCGAGCGCCTCAAGCGCGACCATCCGCGCGACTGGCAACGCGTGCTCGCGGCCGACAACCAGCAGGCGCCGATGACGCTGCGGGTCAATCGCCAGAGGACCTCGGTGGCCTCGTACCTGCTCGCCCTGCGCCACGACGGCCAGCAGGGCTGGCCGGTCGGTGACGACGGCGTGCAGCTGGCCCAGCCGCGGCCGGTGCTGCAGCTGCCCGGCTTCGCCGCCGGCGAGGTCTCGGTGCAGGATGCCGCGGCCCAGCTGGCGGCCGCGTTGCTGCTCGACGGACTGCCCACGCCCCGGCCCGGCGCCGCCCCGCTGCGCGTGCTCGACGCCTGCGCGGCCCCGGGCGGCAAGACCGCGCACCTGCTCGAACGCGCGGGCCGGACCGCGATCGAGGTGACGGCGCTGGAGGTCGACGCCGTGCGCAGCCGCCGCATCGACGAGACCCTGGCCCGGCTGGCCCTGCAGGCCCGGGTGGTGGTCGCCGATGCGGGCCGCCCCGCCAGCTGGTGGGACGGCCAGCCCTACGATGCGATCCTGCTCGACGCGCCCTGCACGGCCTCGGGCATCGTGCGGCGCCATCCCGACGTGCGCTGGCTGCGCCGCGAGAGCGACACCCCCCAGCTCGCACAGCAGCAGGCGATGCTGCTGGCCGCGCTCTGGCCGCTGGTCCGCCCCGGCGGACGGCTGCTTTATTGCACCTGCTCGGTCTTCCGGGAAGAGGGCTCCTACCAGATCGAGGCGTTTCTTGCGCACAACACCGATGCCCGATTGCTGCCTTCCCCGGGCCATTTGCTGCCCCAAGCCGGCGGCAATGGGCGCGGCGTCCCGGACAATCCCCTGGGTGATCACGACGGTTTCTTCTACGCCCTGCTCGAAAAGCCCGCCCGCTGACCGGCGCGGCCTGGCCGCGGCCTGGGCGCGGAGGCGCGGGGCGATGCTGTTGCTGCTGGCCTGCCTGCTCTTCTGGCTGGTCAGCCTCTGGCCGGCCCCGGCGGCGGCCCAGCAGCACGGGGCCTCGGTCACCCAGCTGCGCCTCGAGCGTGGCGACGACGGCGTCTACCTGAGCGCCGCCGTGCAGTTCGAGCTGCCGACCCTGGTCGAGGACGTGCTCATGAAGGGCATCGCGGTGCACTTCGTGGCCGAGGCCGAGCTCTACCGCGAGCGCTGGTACTGGACCGACCGCAAGGTCGCGCAGGTCTCGCGCTACATGCGGCTGGCCTACCAGCCGCTGACCCGGCGCTGGCGGCTCAACGTGGCGCCGGTGCCGATCAGCGGCAACGCGGGCTTCGGCGTCTCGCTCAACCAGAACTTCGACACGCTCGACGAGGCGCTCGATGCCGTCAAGCGCATCGGCCGGCTGCGGCTGGGCGACGAGGCCGAGATCGGCGAGGACGTGGCCCATCCGGTGGTGTTCCGCTTCCGCCTCGACACCTCGCAATTGCCGCGGCCGTTCCAGATCGGCGTGGTCGGCCTGTCCGAATGGGACATCACGGCCGAACGCAGCGCGCGGCTGAGCATGGACAAGGCGCGATGACCGCCGCCGACCCGCGCGCCGCCGCGGCGGCCAAGGCGGCCGGCCGGGCGCGGGCGGTGCGCTGGGCGGTCGGCGTGATCGCCGCCCTGGTCACGGCCATGGGCCTGGTGCTGATGTTCCTGCTGGCCGTGGCCACCAACAACCGCGCGCTCTACGAGCAGAACTACGCGCGGCTCTTCGGCATCAACGTGGTGGTCGCGACGCTGCTGATGCTGGTGATCGGCTGGGTCGCGTTCCGGCTGGTGCGGCGGCTGCGCCAGGGCAAGTTCGGCAGCCGGCTGCTGATCAAGCTGGCGGCCATCTTCGCGCTGGTCGGCGTGGTGCCGGGCGTGCTGGTGTATTTCGTGTCCTACCAGTTCGTCTCGCGCTCGATCGAGAGCTGGTTCGACGTCAAGGTCGAAGGCGCGCTCGACGCCGGCCTGAACCTGGGGCGCGCCACGCTCGACTCGCTGGCCGCGGACCTCGCGACCAAGACCCGCGCCGCCAGCAGCCAGCTGGCCGACGTGCCCGACACCAGCGCCGGCCTGCAGCTCGAGCGCATGCGCGACCAGCTGGGCGCCAGCGACGTGGTGCTCTGGACCGGCTCCGGCCAGCTGATCGCCGGCGCGGGCGCCTCGCGCTTCCAGCTCAATCCCGAGCGGCCCACGCCGCAGCAGTTCCGCCAGGTGCGCGCCGACCGCGTGATCTCGCACATCGAGGGCCTGGACGAAGTGCAGTCCCAGACCACCGGCCCGCCCGTGGCGCCGGCCAGCGTGCGGGCGCTGGCGCTGGTGCAGCGCCCGGGCTTCGACTTCGACACCGACCCGCGCTTCCTGCAGGTCACCCAGCCCCTGCCGCCGGCGGTGGTCGCCAACGCGCTGGCTGTGCAGGAGGCCAACCGCGAGTACCAGGAGCGCTCGCTGGCGCGCGAGGGCCTGCGCCGCATGTACATCGGCACGCTCACGCTGTGCCTGTTCCTGGCCGTGTTCGGCGCGGTGCTGCTGGCGGTGCTGTTCGGCAACGGGCTCGCGCGGCCGCTGCTGGTGCTGGCCGACGGCGTGCGCCAGGTGGCGGGCGGCGACCTGCGGCCCACCACGGTGCTGCAGGGCAAGGACGAGCTGGGCGGCCTCACGCGCTCCTTCGCGGTCATGACCCAGCAGCTGGCCGATGCGCGCGCGGCCGTCGAGCAGACGGTGGGCGAGCTCGATGCCGCGCGCGGCAACCTGCAGACCATCCTCGACAACCTGACCTCGGGCGTGATCGTGCTCGACCAGGCGGGCACCGTGCTGTCGACCAACCCCGGCGCCACCCGCGTGCTGCGCGCGCCGCTGGCCGCCTACGAGGGCCAGCCGCTGCGCGACGTGCCCGGCTTGGCGGCCTTCGCGCACAACGTGCAGCAGCAGTTCGACGACTTCGAGGTCGAGCGCGCCCAGCATGGCCTCGACCACTGGCAGCATGCCTTCGAGCTGCATGCCAACAACTTCGGCATGGCCCAGCAGGACGCGATCAACATCGTCGCGCGTGGCGCGGAACTGCCGGGCGCCGCGCGGCTGCTGGTGTTCGACGACATCTCCGAGATCGTCTCGGCCCAGCGCGCGCAGGCCTGGGGCGAGGTCGCGCGCCGGCTGGCGCACGAGATCAAGAACCCGCTCACGCCGATCCAGCTGTCGGCCGAGCGGCTGGAGATGAAGCTGGCCGGCAAGGTCGCGCCGCCCGAGCAGGCCATCCTCACCAAGTCGGTCAAGACCATCGTCGACCAGGTCGATGCCATGAAGCGGCTGGTCAACGAATTCCGCGACTACGCACGCCTGCCGGCGGCCGACCTCAAGCCGGTCGACCTCAACGCGCTGGTGGCCGACGTGCTCCAGCTCTACGGCGCCGACAACGCCCCGATCGCGCTGCGCAGCGAATTGGACGAGCGCTGCCCGCCGATCCGCGGCGATGCCCAGCAGATCCGCCAGGTGATCCACAACCTGTTGCAAAACGCCCAGGACGCGGCCGAGACCGCGGCCGCGGGCACCGGGCGCGCGGGCGAGGTGGTGATCCGGACCCGGCTGGGCGATTCGGGCCAGCGGGTGCGGCTCACCGTGCAGGACAGCGGGCCCGGCTTCGCGGAGAACATCCTCAAGCGGGCTTTCGAGCCCTACGTCACGACCAAGGCCCGGGGCACCGGACTGGGCCTGGCCGTGGTCAAGAAGATCGCCGACGAGCACGGCGCGCGGATCGAGCTTTCCAACCGCACGGTCGACGGGGCTGTGGCCGGCGCGCAAGTCTCGTTATCATTCGCGTTGGCAGGCGAGCCGCGCGTAGCGGTCGCTCACACCGAAGAATCGAAACCATCCATCGTCTGAGGCCTGCAGCAGCGCGTGGATGGTCCGGCCGACGGACCCGTCTCATACGCGGACAACGCAGCAGCAGCAACAAAGACTCATGGCAAACATCCTCGTGGTCGACGACGAGCTGGGCATCCGGGACCTGCTCTTTGAAATTCTCAATGACGAGGGCCACCACGTGGAACTCGCCGAGAACGCCGCCGAGGCGCGTGCCGCCCGGCAGCGCGCGCGGCCCGACCTGGTGCTGCTCGACATCTGGATGCCCGACACCGACGGCGTGACACTGCTCAAGGAGTGGTCCACCGCGGGCCTGCTGAGCATGCCGGTGATCATGATGAGCGGCCACGCCACCATCGACACCGCGGTCGACGCCACGCGCATCGGCGCCTTCGCCTTCCTCGAGAAGCCGATCACCATGCAGAAGCTGCTCAAGGCCGTGGAGCAGGGCCTGGCGCGCGAGAGCGCGCGCCGCGCGGCCGCCAGCGTGGTGCCGGTGGCCAGCGGCTTCGCCGCCGCCGTCGTCACCACCACGGGCGAGGGCGCGCTCGTCGCCAGCCCCCACAACGTGGTGACGGCCGTGGTCGACCCCGGCCCGCAGTCGCGCCAGAGCTTCGACCTCGACCGCCCGCTGCGCGATGCGCGCGATGGCTTCGAGAAGGCCTACTTCGAGTTCCATCTCGCGATGGAGAACGGCTCGATGACCCGCGTGGCCGAGAAGACCGGCCTGGAGCGCACCCATCTTTATAGAAAACTCAAGCAGTTGGGCGTCGACTTGTCGAGAGGTCGAAAAAGCGCTGTATAATCGCAGGCTGCACACATGGCCCGGTAGCTCAGTTGGTAGAGCAGCGGATTGAAAATCCGCGTGTCGTTGGTTCGATTCCGACCCAGGCCACCATATTCCGCGAGGCGCTACAGCTATCAAAGTTGTAGCGCCTTCGTCGTTTTATTCCCATCGCGGGAATTGCTGGCATTTTGCGCACTTCAGGTGCGTCGTTGCCTGTGCTCTTGGCGTCAACACCTAGTGCGCTTGAGTTCCAGCCATTTACACTCGATTACATGGCCGAAAACGATAAGCGCTCCCTCATCTTCAAACCCTTCAACGATGCGAGTTTCGCGGCTACGAAGGCAGATTGGGAAAAGGGGGCGGAAGAGGGGAAGGCGTTTCCTGCCGATGTCGAGCAACTCTTGAAGTGGGCGTCGGAGCATCTGGCCGTCAACGGCAACGAACTCGCCTACGGCGTTTTCGAGGGAGGCTCCACCGTTGCCAGCGGGATCTGTGAGGTGATCATCAGTCATCCCGCGGGCAAAAAGTCCTGGGTAAAACTGCTGCGTTTGCGCTTGCACCCGAAGGTGGAAGATGAGCTGTTTCGGAATGATCCTGCGGGGATTAAGACGGCGTTAAATGCTTATGTGTCTGCTGTCATTGGCGCATACCATGTCAAGACGGTGCACAATGCGTCAACCATCAAAATTTACGGTAGAACGCAGGAACAAATGAAGTTCCTGACGCTCTTGGCGGCTGCCTTGGAAGACAAGGCAGTGGAGTTCAAGGCCTCTATTGAAGGCCGATGGCTGGTCCTCAGATGGACTAAATAAAGGAAAGAACCATGAACACCAACGATCCCATCATCGAAGACTCCGACGTGAGGATTCTTGAGGACGCCATCCGTCAAGCGGCTGAGCAGTTTGGCGTCCGCGAGTTCGCCCTGTCCTTGGTCGAGGCTCCTGCGGACATGCGGAAAGCTGCTTGATCTAGACGCATCCGCCTCTCTCAGAAGCCCGCTCCTGCGGGCTTTTTGCTGTCTATAGACCTTTGCGCGCCGAGACTCGTGAGCGGTCGTACACCCGCGCAGTTGTCTTTGCGTCAGCGTGCAGTTCCGGCAGTGTTCCGTACTGAACCTTGTGTTGGGTCGTGTAGTAAGCCCGCAGATCGTGAAAGGTAAAGCGCCGCGGGATCACCTTGTCCTTCAGCGCGCTGGCCATCGCGCGCTGCCACGTCGACGCGAAGCCGTCGTCGGTGTACGGGTTGCCGTCCCGGGTTGTGAACACGTGAAGGCATTCGTCTGGCCGCGGCAGCGCGCGAAGCCGGCGCACCAGGTCCTCCATCTTCTCCGTGATCGAAACGCTCTCGACGCGCACCGCGCCGCCGTGCTGCTTCGCGCGCATGAGCCGGATGGTCTGCGCTTGGCTGTCGATCTGCGGCAGCGTCAGATGCAAGAACTCGATACGGCGTGAGCCTGCAGCCGCGGCGAACTCGGCCATCATCGCGATGACCTTGCGCTGCGGACCCTGCGTGTTGAGCCAGGCGATGAACGCATCGAACGTGTCCGGATCCGGCGCCTCGGTGCGCGGCCGCTCGAGGTTGCGCTTCACCTGCTTGCAGGGGTTCACGTCGATGTCGCCGCGCTCGACTGCGACGGTCATCAGGTTGGAGAGCAGGGCGATCTCGCGATTGGCACGCACTGGCGCCGCGGCTCGCTCGACGCGCAGATAGCGGGCGATATCCGCCGGCCTGATCAAGCGCGCCGACACCTTGCCCATCACCTCGAGCAGCTTGACGCTGTACTCAGCGTAGTCGGTCTTCGTGCGCTCGCCGAGGCGCTTCCACTGCGGCATGGTCTGGTACGCGCGCCACAGCTCATCGATCGTCCCTGCGTCGTTGCTCGCACCGTTGAGGTCCAGCACCTTCTGGATCGCCGCGCGCTTGTCCTGGCCAAGGTTGATTGGCTTGCCGCCCAGCGGGTGGTAGCGGTACGTCACCTTGTCGCTGCCGGCGTGCGGGCGCGCCTCCATCCGGGGCAGCAGGCCGAAGCCGGATGCCCTCTCTCTTTTTCGTCCCATCACCTACTCCAGTTGAAGCCAGCAGGCGAAGCGTAGTCGCCTGTCGTGTTGAGCCGTTCTTCGATCAAGCGGCGGCCGACCAGCGGAAGCCCATCAGGCCGGCGCGGCAGGTCCTTGAGGCCGAGCAGGGCGCACAGATGCCTTGCCTGGGCGTGACGCTGCGTCAGGGGCGCGCAGAGCTCGTCAACCTCCGATGCCGACAGGAATGCCGAGGAGACGACTGTCGTCACTGCGCCCTCCGCAGCGCATTGACCTTGCGGAGCGCGCGTTTGGCAGCCAGAAGGCGCTCTTGCTCGACCGCGATCTGTTCGTGCGTGAACTGGCCCGGCTCCTCGCGGTTCATGTCGCGCATTGCGCGCACCGCGTAGCCCTGGGCGTCGATGGCGTGCCAGAGCGCGACCGTGTCGGCCTTGGTGAGCTTGATGGTGGTCGGCACGCTCATGAGGAAGCCCCCGTTGCTGCCGCGGCGCGCGCGATCTGCTCGGCCGTCTCGCTGGCCTCGATGACGCGGCCATCGAACAATCGAACGACGGAGCGGATGCCGTGCCATTGGCTTGACGCGCCGGCTTCTACGATCTCGGCGATCGCCGCGGGCGCGACGTAGTGCGTGGTGCCGGTGTGGCTGGTGATCCTGATCATGCGGGCGACCTCACTGCGGTCGGGTTGCGCTGGTACTCGTTGAAGTGCTGCTCGAGCGTCGCGTTGAACAGGTCGCGGAAGTCCGGATTGATGTGCGACGCGCTTGGGTGGAACTTCAGCGCGGCCAGCATCCCTGCGAGCGACGCCTCCTCTGGTGCTGGTGCTGGTGCTGGCGGTGACGTGTCGAGCAGGTCGGGCCTCTCGGCGCAGTGCTGCTCCCACTGGGCATCGGTGATCTGGCCGCTTGCGCGGCACTCGCGCAGAAGGTCGGCTTCGGTTGTCATGGTTGTCACCTCAGTAGGGGCACTCGAAACCGAGAGCCTTCATGCGTGTGCGGATTTCAGACATTGGGGCGGACTTCCCGTGGAGCAGGTCGAACTGCACTCGAGCCAAGCCGAGCATCTGCTGCTTGAGCAGTCGGCGCGCGCTGCGCGGTGGGCACCGATCGGGCGACATCGCCTCAGCCAGCACCATCAGCTCCACCGCGATGCGACGGCAGGTCATGACGCGATTCTTCGGAATGCCCGACAGCAGAGAATCTTCCCAGCGCTCGTTTCGCTCTTCGATCTCCTGTGCGGTGAGCTCACGAAAGGCGGTGATCAGCCATCCCCCGTTGCATCGGATGTACCAGGTGTGGCCGGCCTCATCCGTGGCTTCGGTGACGCTGTCCTCTGGTATTTCTTTCAGGTCCGGCACGTTGACGCGGTGGGAGTTGGCCAAGCCCAGCAGCGAGCCACCGAACGTGAGCGAATCGGGCCCCGCGAAAGGCGAGAACCGACCCTCGACGCCCTGGAAGTGGCGGACATCACTCACCAGGCTGAGCAGTGGTTTCGAAACCCCTTGTGCAGGGTTCATCTTGGTCGCCTGTGCCGCAGACGGGGCCGCGCGCGGCTTCGTTGCAACGGCGTTCATCACGCACCGCCTTTCTCAGCCAGCGCGCGGAGTTGAGCCTTGCGCGTCGCTTCGCTTGCGCTGAATTGCACACGCTCTTGCCCCTTGCGAGTCATGCGAGAAAAGCAGGGATGCGCCAGCAGCTCGCTCGTCGGTGCGTACGCGCAGCGGCCGGTCTCATCCTGCACGGTGTGAATGTCTTGCTGGTGCTGCTCGTCGGCGAAGAAGCAGCCCGCCCAGAACGTGCGGCCGATCAACGTGTCGAGCAGCGCGGGATCCACCGTGCCGCCGAACGTCGGGGACTGGCGGTGCACCAGCGTCACCTTCGCGTCCGGGTACTGCGCGAGCCATTCCGGCAGCGCGGCATCGGCGTCGGCGCGGAAGTCGTACTGCCCATCGAGGCGGTGGCCGCGGTCGGTCCAGAGCTCATACACGAGGCTAGTCGGGCCTTCGCCGGCAATGCGCAGGGCCTGGCCGGCGCGCTCCATGTGGGCCTTGTGTGCGTCGTGCGCCGCGTGCTGCGAGCGCCAGTCGCCGATCGCGTTGAGCACCCACTTCGGCACCGTGTCTTTGCGGCCCTCGCCGTACTTGGCTTGTTCGCTGATCATTTCCATGACGCTCCACCAGTGCACGGCGATCGCGTTGGCTTCGCGCAGCGCTTTCAGCCCGGTCAGCTCCATCGGCGGTTCAGATACGACGGGCAGCGCCTTGCGGATCTGCTGGAATGGTGCGGTTGCCCCGACTTGTGGGCGCGTGCTAACCTTTGACATGTGGAATCCTTCTCTTGACGGGGTGGGCCTTCACAGGCGGTCGAGTGGGCTCAATCACTCGTCCGCCACCTTTTTCGGGGTCACGCTGCTGCTGCATCGGGCTCCTTCCCCTTGGCGCGGTAGGCGCCTTGCATCTCCAGCATGGGGCGGATCAACTCGATGGCACGGGCGAACCACATGGGCCGGTAGCCGCTGTGTTCGGAGCCATCGCCTTGGTACGGCTGCATCGCGCCGTACTGCTCGCCGGCCGCGGTCAGAACCCATTTCTTCTTCGTCTTGCCGCCTCGGCCCGCGCTGGTGTGTTGCTCCTGCATGCCCAGATCGCGCAGCGCTGCATTGATGTGCGTCGCGACCGCGCCGCCGCCGATTCGCTCTGCCAGCTGCGACGGTGTCATTGGCACATCCAGCGTGACATTCGTCGCCAGCAACGGCGCGAAGTCCAAGCCAGTGGCGATCCGCACCTGCTTGGCGGTGACCGCCCTGGCCATACCGTCATCCACGCCGAGCAGCTTGCAGACCCGCAGGTGGTCGCGGGTGATGGCTGCTGCCTCCCGGTACGCGAGGGAGGCCGGGGCGGGCTTGCTGGTGATGGCCTTCGCCGTCTGCGGCGCGGCGAAGTACCGGGTGACCAGCTTGCGCTGCACGTCCCACGCGAGGTCGTCGTTGAACGGCTTGACCAGCATGGTGTAGCCCTGCTCGGTGACGAGGATCACGTCGGCGCGACGCAGCGCGTCGGGAATCGAGCCAGGGTTGTTCCGACGAATTTCGTCGGAACTGGCTGTGAAGAAGTCGACCCCCTCCACGAACCGTTCACGGTGCTCGCGGAAGTTTCGGCCAGCCGTGCCTTCGGGACGTTCATGCACGGCGTCGACCTGGGAGAGCGTGACGACACGAGCGCCGCGGTATTCGATCACCTGCAGGGCGGTGTTGTTGATCTTGACGATGTTGCTCACTTGGTTCCTTTCGGGGTGATGGGTTGAACGTCAGCGAGCTGCCGATCGCGGGATTCTTCGAGGCGCATGCGGACTTCGGCAGTGAGCGTGCGGTAAGAGGCCTTCGCTTGTTGTGTCAGAAAATCTTGGAGTTCAGCTGGCAGTCGTACCGCGAGAGGCGCTTTCTGCTTTGAAGTAGTAGTCATAGAATGTTGGCTTTCGTAGTTGACGATACTGAATGGTCATGAATAGTATTTTCATGGGCCGGTAAGCGTCATGTCAATACTCTTCAATCCTTTTGATGATTATTTATGACTGAATCAGAAGGCTTGAGCCAACGCTTGATAGCCGTCCGCTCTGTGAAGGGGCTCTCTCAACAGGCGCTCGCTGATGCATCGGGGGTAGCGGCAGCGCAAGTCAGTCGCTACGAAAGCGGTAGAAGCTCGCCGCGCCCAGAAGTCGTTGCAAAACTGAGCGCTGCTTTGGCGGTGGACTTTGATTGGCTGCTCACGGGGAATGGACCTGCGCCATTCGGTGTTGGCGGATTTCCCCCCCGACTTGTTGTTCACGGAGACCCGAACAGCGTTGTCGTTTCGTTGTCTGCCGACCTGCGGCAAAAGTTGTTGAAAGCGGCAGAACGAGAGGGGCGTGACTTGGCAGGCGAAGTTTTGCGCAGGCTTGCTGCTTCCTTCGACGGAGGCAATTCGGCAGAGCAAGGCACAGACTCGTCCGATGACTGGAGTCGGATGCGAGCGCTGCGCCAGCGATCGAGCGCGCTGACAGCCGAGCAGACCGAGCTGAAGCGTGCCAAGCGGGAAATGATCGAAGCGGCACCGCGAGACGAAAAGGGGGCCATCAGCGACGAGCACGCACGGATGCAGATCTGGAAGCTGACCTCTCGCCTCTATGACTTGCAGACTGAGATCCTCGACGTGGATCGAGAGATGGATCGGCTCTACGAACTCTTTGCTGGATCTGCGCCTGGAGCAGGACGCAGCGGCGTTGGCGGCAAGCCCAAACTCTGATCGCATCACGCTTGCCTCCAGACCCAGCGCAAGACCAAGCCGACCACGAAAAGAGCGAGCAGGCCTGCGGTTAGCAGCACGCCGATCGCGGCCCGGCGCAAGCGCTGCGAGGCCCGGTTCCGGGCTTCATGCAGCGTGCTCATGCCAAGGCCCCGGCGGTCTTTGCGATGTCGGCGCGCAGCTGCTGCGCCCGCGCCAGTGCGGCGGTGGCCAACGCTTCGCACGCGATCAGCTGGTCGCGCCGCGTGCAGGCCACGGCGAGCACCGTCATGGCGTCATCGATCGTCGCGGGCTGCAGGCACGCGCCTTCGCACTCGCCGCACTGCCGAGAGGGGGTGTGCTCCGCTGCGCTCATGCTGCAGACCTCGAGCGTGGCGCCAGCAGCATGTCGACGAGCGAGCCCCGCGGGTTGAGCCACTCGTGCGAGAGATCGGGCCGCGGCTTCTGGCTGTGCATGCGCTCGCGGTAGGCCTGGAACTGTGGCGTGCGGCACAAGCAGAGGTGCGCGTTTCGGCGCAGGCTGCGCTCCTCGGCGGTCACGTTCCCGTGCGGATCTGCAGGCAGCGCGTCAGCGGCTGCGGTGAAAGCCATAGCTGCGGCGCGCCAGTCGAGGCGGCTGCGTGCGGCCTGGGCGGCTGCGATGGGGGCGAGAAGGTCCAAGGTTCACTCCAGGCCGCTGCGGGGTGCAGGGCGTGAGTGAACTGTAGCAATGCTTTATTTGTTGGTCAATAGCATTGCTACATATTTCTGCGTGGCGCGAGACTAGTCCGCACGCGGCGGCTCACTAGATGCCTTCCGCATCAACCGAGTTTCCACCAAGCCAGAACGCGACCGAGCGCAAATAAGACGATGCCTAGGAGCGCAACGGCTGTGCCCCAGTACTCGCCTGTGCCCGCGCGCACGATCACACCGAGGAGGATGAGCAGGACCCCTGCGAGCTGCAGGGCTTTGAGTGGCTTTGGAGTCACGAGGCGTCCTTGAGTCCGCACGTGCGGTGGGCTGAGTGCTTCATATTTGCTCGCTCTGCTTGTGGATGACCTGCCCAACGATCAGGCACGCGCTGCTAGCGCACTCCTTCCGCGGGTAGCGTCGCTGGTCGGGGTTGTCGGATGAAAGCCACCAGGTCCCGCCATCGCGCACCAGGCGCTTGATGACCGCCTGACCCTCGTAGTTGACCGCGAACACCTTGCCATCCTTCGGCTCGCTGTCCGCCGTGTTGATGACGACCATATCGTCCGGGTAGAGCGTGGGTTCCATGCTGTGCCCCATCACCTTGATCGCGACCAGCTGGTAAGGCTTGTAGCCCCGCTGTCGCAGCCAGTCTGATCTGAAGAAGATCGGCATGCCGTCGTTCTCTTCCGATTGCACTGCAAAGCCATTCACGCCGGCCTCAAGACGCAACGTGACGCGCCGGATGCGCTCGAGATCGGGGTGGTTGTCGAGGTCGACTTCATGCGATCTGGACTGCCGCTGAAGGGCTTTGGTCGCCTCCACCTCGGCCGCGAGGCGCGGACTGATCTCCGCGAGTGAGACGCCGAACCCAGCCGCGTACGCGGTTGCGGCAGCAAGGTTCATGGGGCGGCGGCCCTTGATGTGCTGGCTCACCATTGACGCGCCACCTGGAACCTGATGGTCACGCGCGAACGCCGCTTGACTGATGCCTTCGAAGCGCGCAGCTAGGCGTGCCGCTTCCTCTTCCGTCGTCCACTGGTTCATAAAGCGATGCTACCGACCGATTTGTAAAGCATGGCTTGACGTCGATATGTAGCATTGCTACATTTTCAACATGACAAACCCCTCAAATCCCGTTCTTCGGGCCGCTGATCACGCGGGTTCACAAGCCGCTCTTGCTCGCCTGTTGTCGGTCACGCCCTCGATGGTGAATCAGTGGGCTCTCGGAAAAAGACCAGTTCCCAACGAGCAATGCGTCGCGATCGAGCGAGTCACGGCGGGCATGGTCACTGCCGATCAGGTTCTTCCCGGGGTCACCTGGGTGCGTGTGAAGGACAAGAACTGGCCGCACGCAGCGGGCCGGCCTCTGCTCGACGTTTCCGCCGCACCCCGCTGCGGCGCGCAGGCGGCTGCCAGTGCGGAGGCCTAGGCCGTGGGTCACCGCCGCATCCCGACGCGCCGCGAGCGCGCGGTAGGCAGCCTGTTCCCAGTGCTGCGGTTCGCAGTGAAGCGGACGCGCAGCGCGCCGCCAACCACGTCCATCGAAAGCCTCGAGGTCGAGATGTCGAGCGTGCTGCGGCCGCAGGCGTCGGTGTTCTTGCTCATGCCCGTACGGCTGCTCTCATGCAGCGCAGTGCCGTCGGCGAGTTCAAGGGCGGGGACTGGTTCGAAGCGTGGTGGTGTGTTCATGGCCGCAATGGTCGCGACTTCCATTCATTCCATCCACGTCCACGAAACGGAGAGCCGGACATGACCGCAATCCTTGATGCGCTGCGCCGCGGCGTTGATCACCTTCCCGGCGGCCGCCCGGTCGTTGCCCTTCGCCTGGGCAAGTCCGACGACGTGACCCGCAAGGAAATTTCCGGCACATCGCCGTCGCACAAGCTCGGCGCCGTGGATGCGCTGGCCATGGCCGTGATGTGCGTCGAAGCTGGCAGCCCGAACGCCTACGACTACGCGATCGCGGTGGCCACCGAATGCGGCGGTCGGTTCGAGCTGGCCAGCAGCAACTGTGACGGCGGTGGCACGCCGGTGCAGCGCGTGACCTCTCTGGTGCGTGAGACCTCGGACGTGACGACGACCGTCATCGATGCGATGGCCGACGGAGTGATCACCGACAACGAGCTGGCGCTGATCGAGCGAGAGATCGCCGAAGCCGAGGGCGTCCTGCAGAAGCTGCGCCAAAGCGCCCGCGCCGTGAACTTCCGCGGCAAGCCCGACGCGGTGCGTGCGCAAAGCGCGGAGCAGTGGCGGCACGCCCAGGTCGGGGCAGCGGCGTAAGGCCGAGCGGAACAAACGATGAGAACGCTTGACCTTTTCAACGACCCGGCGCCGCCGTACCAATGCCATTCCGCCACCAGCCGCGCGGCCGCGGAGCGCATCGCGCCCGCTGCCGGCACCAAGCGCGCCGACGTGCTGGCGTACATCAAGGGGTGCGGCGCCGAAGGCGCGACGGACGAGGAGATGCAGCGCGGCATGCCGATGCCGGCCAACACCCAGCGGCCTCGCCGGATCGAGCGCGTGCAGATGGGCTTTGTGACGTGGGGCGGCGCCACGCGCGCCGCTGTGTCGGGCGACCACGCGCTGGTCTGGGTGGTAGCACCGTGAAGGCGCCGAAGGACTGGTCTGCGCTGAGAGAACGCTACCGCGCACTCGGCGGCGAGCTTTGGCGCACCCATCCCGACGATGGGCCGCGGTATTACTGCGCTACTGCCGTCGGCTGCGATTGGTTGATGTCGAACCTCGGGCAAGTGCGGGGGTTGATCGACGGCCTTGAGCTCAGCGAGCGCACGCCAAGACCGTGGGAGAAGTGCGAATGAGTCGGCAAAGGCCGCCTGAGAAGGTAGAGAAGCATTACCGGACTCCCTTGGCCGTTGCGAACAGCCCCGCATGGCGGTGCCTGCACTACTCGGCCAAGGCCTTGTGGGGTGACATGCGCGCGACGCTCACCAGCTTCAACAACGGCGACATCAGCGCGGCTCTGTCGCAGCTGAAACATCGCGGCTGGACCAGCTCCACGACCCTGGCGAAGGCCCTGCGGCAGCTGGAGGCGGGCGGCTTTCTGCGCGTCACCCGGAAGACCGTCGGCGTCGAGAAGGGGTCGAAGGTCTGCAACCTGTACCGCTTCACCGACATCGAGGTCTTCGAACAGCCGAAGAAGCACATCCCTGCTGTCAAAGCGACCCGCGACTGGGAGGGCTTCGCCACGCTCACCGAAGCCGAACGCGCGATCGCTGAAGCCTCGGTGCCCGAGCCGATGTCGCCGGAAAAGCTGGCAGCAAGGAAAAAAAGGACGCTGCAGAAACTGCACCGTGACGATGCAGAAACTGCAGCGATGGCCCGTTTTGACGCTGCAGAAACTGCAGTTAGGGGGGGTGGGGTCACTGCAGAAACTGCACCGATCACCGGCCCCCCCAAGGGCCAGATCTCCAAGAGCGGCAACTACTTAGAGCACGTCTGACGAAAAGCGCGAGCACCCAAAAGCAACTGCAGTTTCTGCACACCAATGCAGTACTACCAACCCATAGAGCCCAAAAGGACAACCATGACGACGAGCCCAGCACCAACCCATGACGACGAGCCCAGCACGGCCGCCGCCTTTGGTCCCTTCAACGATCAAGCCCGCGAACTCGCCATCCAGACGGTGGCGCACTGCTCGAGCGTGATCACCGCTTACGGCAAGATCCTGAGCGGCGAGAAGCCCACCTCACGAGCGACCTTGGTCCTGGCCGAGTCGGAGCGACGGGACTATTTCGGCGAGATGCGGGAGAAGCGCAGGAAGCTCATTGAGCGCCGCCTCGTCGCTGCCGAGTACTTGCTCCGCAACGGGCAGCGCATGCGGAAGATCGCCGAGTACCGGGCAGCATTGGCCGAAAATTCAGCCGGCGGGGCAGCAGCTGGGCCGCTCTCCGCTTTCGCCCCGATCGAAGGGCAGGCGATGGCCTGCTTGGTCGGCGAGCCCGGCCAGATCGCCGATATCTACTTGGTCGAGCCCTCGGCCGAGCATCCGGGTTTCTTCTTCCTGAGCCACCTCAGTGACGCCGGCGCGTGCGTCGACTACCTGACGAAGCCCATGCGAGCGGACTACGCGGGCGCCTGGCTGCGCGCAGAAGGCCTGGCCAGCCCCGAGACTGCCCTCTGGCGCTCCGAAGCATGTCCCGGTGTATGGAAGGCCGGCCAGTCGCTTCACAGCGCCTTGGAGGCTGCATGAGCACCGCGGTCAGCGTCACGGACACCATGTACGGTCTCGAGATCGAAGTGCTCATCGATGGCAGCGTGGGCCTCGAAGCCGATGCGGGAAGCGGCGAGGTCGAGCGGATCATGTTGCACCCCGCTCAGCTGCGCTGGATAGCCGAAAGCGCCGGCCTGCTGCGCGCGCCGGCCACGCCGGATCTGCAAGCGCCCAGCATCCCGGAACTCGAGCGCACGATCACCCGGCTGCAGCGCGCTTTGCTGATGGCCAGGCTGCAGGCGGAGGAGCTGCGCAGCGACCTTCAGCTAGTCGCTGGCCAAGGCCACGAGATGCTCGACATCGAGATCGCCCACGCTCAGTCCATGGAAGACTTTCTGTGCTTCGTGTGCGGTGAGTTCGAAGACGAGTTCAGCGACCCGTCGCCGAGGACTACAAACCAGTCGCCCACGGCTACCAGTAGCCCAAGCGGACTAGTAGCCCAGGGCGACCAGTCGGCCGCATTGCCACGCGCCGGGAGCCGCACGGGTGCAGCACCAAAGGGCACACCGAAGGTTGCACCCAAGCCTGCACCAAAGCCCCCCATTGGTGATGCGCCGGGCCCGCTGTTCGCCCAAGACGGAGGGCCGCAACCGTGAAGTACCGTTGCACAGCCACTGCGCATCTGATGGCAAGCCGTTGCCCAACGGATGGCAAGCCAATGGCATTTGCCATGGGCATGGGCACGAACCGTGACCCGTCACGCCATGTCACGCGCGGTCACGCGGACAGACCTGTGACTGACGCCGAATTCCGTCGGCAGTCACGCGTGACTCACGCATTAGTTCCGCGTGACAGACGCGGGACAAACCTCCGGTGTCCCGCGGGACAACCAAGGGACAGCAACCGCCTGTCCGGCGGACAAGTTGCGGACAAGTTGCGGACAGGTCGCGGACAGGTCGCGGACATGCGCCATTCCAGCGACGCGGCGGCACCCGCTTTCCTGGCCGGAAAAGCTTTCACAAGGGAGGACCGATGACAGAGACCGCACTGAGGCCTGCGAAGCAGGATGCCCAGGATCGAGAAATGCGCAGAGCCCTGCGAGTCGCGCGGCAGCAGGACGCGAGCCGCGGGGCGCTCCCGCCGAAGCGCGTGGACGCAGGCGCTGCAGAGCGCGTGCAGCAGCTGGCGCTGGCCATCGCCACCGCGAGCGCGGCACGCGACCTCGAGGAGACCGCCGCCGTGGCCGCGCCAGCGCCGCGCGCACGCCTGCCACGAGGTCCGCAGATCGACTTCGACATCGTGCCGCCCCAGCAGTATGCAATCGACGCGCGCCTGCGGAACTGGGGCATCTGGTGCAACGGCACCCCAGTGGCCTCCTCGTCGCCCATGTTCAGGCTCTCGCAGTCGTCGGCCCGCGCACGCGAGGGAGCGTCCAGCGCTGCCACTGGGGTGGACCGGGCCGACGCAGTTCGGATCGCCCGCGCCGTCACGTCGCTGCCGCCGACGCACGCCCGGGCGTTGAACTGGTGCTATGTCAAGCCGGTGAACCCGCGCAGCGCCTGCGCGTCCTTCGGCACTACGATGGAAGGCCTGGCCACCTTGCTCGATGATGGCCGGCAGATGTTGATCAACCGAGGGTTTTAATGGAACGAGACAGCCACAAAGAGCAGCTTCCTCTACCCAGTGCGGAGGAAGCCATCGTGATTCGCCGCATCCTGGGGCAGTGCCTTCACGGCAACACGGCGAGGTCGACCGTGCGAAGGACGAGGATCTCGACCTGCGAGGACTGCGGCGAATACCAGGTGCTGGACGGCGACGCCGAGGTCCCTGTCAGCCCTGCGGAGGAAGCGCGCCTGTGGCGTGCAAGCCTCCCACGGCCGGCGACGCACCTCGTGGTGGCCGAACAGGCGCTGGCGCTGGTCGGTCGATCCGGTTGGGACATCCAGATCCGCCAGACGGGTACGGCCATCGTGTGCAAGCTTTCGCGTGGCGACCGTATCGTGCGCTCGATGCCTCAGGACACGCGCGCCGCAGCCATCGTCGATGCTCTGGCGCAAATGGCGAGCGAGTATCGATTGGTCGGTTGACAGATCCCTGCGCGGCGGCATAATCCGCGCCAACGACTGAGCACTGGCACAAGGGTCGCCCATCCATGACGGAGGCGAAGGTGTCGGTAAAGCTCGGAAAACGAGCCCTCTGCAATGGAGGGCTTTCCTTTTGGTGCCACCGGAAGATGGCCAGCCTCGGATCCCATGTGACGTTTCTCGAAGCCATCTCCTACCTTGAGTCGCTTGAAGAGGCTACTGCAAAAGTTGCATCCTTCCGAAGCGCCTTCCCCGAACGGCACATTGCGCTGAGCATCTATTCCCGCGCACTGTTGAAATTCAACTACCTTTCTCTCCACGAAGCGTATCGACGGCTTCGTTTGGAGATGGCAGCACCTGTCCTGACCGTCACCCAGGCCGTCACCGATGACCTGACTGCGATTCTTGGGGTGTCGCCTCAGTTGAAGTTGAAGCATCAAGCCGAGGCTATGTTTGGCAAGGTCTGGCCCTGAAAGAGGGGCACTCTTCGAGCCGGATTCGTTCGATGCGGCGGCTTTAGAGGGTTGCGTCACGACGGATCAGGATAAAACCACCAAACTGGCGGCGTTTGTGATGCGATTCACATCTGTCCACGGGGACGTGGAATTGTGCATACCGTCGTGCAGAGGACGCCACACACAATCGCGGCATGACCGCTCCAGGCGACCTTCCCGACCTCGAACTGATGACTCGAGCTCACCGCTGGCGACATCAGGCATTGATGGGCGTTTCGTGCGCGAGAGAGATTGCGCGATGGCACGAGATCGAAGTCTGGCGGCGCATTGATGGTCTCCGCCCCGTTGGGGACGAAGGAAAACCACCGCGTAGGAAGCCATGGTGGAAGTTCCGCTGAGGCGGTCCAACTCCCCACATGCCTGACGAGCCGCCCTAGATGGACGTGTTCGTCCTCAAGCCGCCCACCGAGGCGGCTTTTTCGTACACACGTATCGTCGAAATCCGACACGGGCGCTGACTCGCACACTTAATGTTCATGCTCATCGAAAGGAGCTGAGCATGGTCAAAGATGTCAGGCAGCAGGTTGGTGACCGAAAAGACAACAACCGTGTCTTCGGCTGGGGTATCGCCGCAGTGGTCGTCTTGGTGGTCGCCGCGCTGATTTTCAACGCGTTCTTCCGCCGTCCTGATTCGACGCCGCCTTCGTCGGGTGCAACGTCTCAGCAGCAGCCGACTCCTGAGCCTCTGGGCAATCAGGCGCCTAAGTAGCGCTGTGCCCTGGTGTTTCGTGCGGTCGACGGTTGGATCATGAGCCGCTTCGACGAGCTACTGGCTGGAGCTGCGGTAGGTGCGTCTTTCAGCGTGACGGCCGAAGTCCTCGGAATGGATCCCGTCGAATTCGATGGATTCGTGGACTCCATCCTCAATTCGAATCATGCGGGCTTTGTGGCCTCCAGGCCGCACAGAGACTCGACCAGTGTCGAGAACTACTACGTCGCAGTTCTGATCACGCGAACCTCTTCAGATCTGTAGTCCCACCACCCGCCAGGTTCACGCCTCGCCGGTTTTATCGTTTCTCCCGTCATTCCGCGCAGCTTGAGCGCGCCCGCTGCGGGTATTCAGCGGGGACTCATCGCGACTGCACCATCGTCATCAAGCGCGGTGCGAACGGCAGCCCCCAGCGCCCCGCAAGGGACGTAGCCCGATGGGTGGCAGAACACAAGGACGACCCCATGGACGCACGAGTGAAGATCACGGCGCCTCATGGCCACGCCCAAGGCGCCGAGGTGCTGGTCGATGGCGTGAAGGTCGAGCGCCTGGCCGGCCTCGAGGTGTCTATCGGCGTGGGTGAGCCCAACACCGTGCGCCTGCACCTGGTCGCCCGAGCGCAGGACATTGAGATCGGCGCGCAGATCCGCATCGGTGGCACCGTGATCCCCGAGGCCGTGGAGCGCGCGCTGCTGGTGTACCTGCAGGCCAAGTACCCCAAGCCTGAAGGCGAGCCCCAGTTCGTCGAGGTCACGACGATCGGCCAGGCTGCCCGCCAGTTCGTGCAGGCCTGATGCCCGCCTACCTCGCCCGCCCCTGCACCTCGCCCGGCTGTGGCGTGTTGGTGCGTGACGGCACCCGCCGCTGTGAGAAGCACGCGCTGAAGCCATGGACCCGGACAGGCCCACCACCCGAGCGCATCAGGGGCAGGAAGCTCCAAGCGCTCCGTGCCGCCCTGTTCCAACGTGAACCGCTCTGCCGCCCCTGCAGCGCCCGCGGCGTCGTCTCCTTGGCCACCATCCGCGACCACGTCCTATCCCTCGAGGAGGGCGGGCTCGACGAGGAGGACAACGTGCAGCCCATCTGCAAGGCCTGCCACGACGAGAAGACCCAGCAGGAAGCCCAGAGGGGCCGTGGTCGGCCAGTTCGGCCCGTTTGAAGGCGAAAAGGTCTCGCTTTGGCCGTCTAAATGCGACTTTCTCTCATTTATCCCGTCAAATGCGAAATATTCTCATTTGGACCGGGTAGGGGGTAAAAAAGTCGGTTTTCGGGGGTCTGGAAACCAGGCGGCAAGTCGTTTTTTCACATCCGCATAACGAAAAACTCGATATGGCCCGACCACGGAAACCGACCAACGTCCTGGAGATGAAGGGCGCCTTCAAGAAAGACCCCCAGCGCGCTGCTGCCCGTGTGGACGAGCCGGATCCAGAAGGCGACATCGGCGACCCGCCAGCGCACCTGACCGAAATCGAGCGCGGTTGCTGGGTCGAGCTCGTCGGCCTCTGTCACGAGGGCGTGCTCTGCGCCGCCGATCGGCCCTTCATGGAGTACGGCGCGCGGGTCTGGGCGCAGCTGCGAAGTGACCTGTTCATCGACCCGAAGCTGGGCATTCGCTTCGAGACCGTCTGTGCACGGCTCGGCATGACACCGGCGGACCGCTCGAAAGTGCAGGCCCGAAAGAAAGATGCCGAGAAAGACCCTTACAGCGAATTCGGCGCCGCCGGCTGATCACGTCGGGAAGGCCGAGTGGTACGCGCGCGCCGTCATTGATCGCATCATCCCGGCCAGCGCCTTCGTGCGCAAGGCGGCCGAGCGGCACTTCGCGGACCTGAAGAAGGAGAAGACGAAGGCCTGGCAGTACCGCTTCGACGCCGACAAAGGCGCGCGGGTCTGCCGGTTCATCGAACTGCTGCCGCACACGAAGGGCCGGTGGGCCGCGAAGCGCGAGACCATCAAGCTGCAGCCCTGGCAATGTTTCCTGCTGGTGGTGCTGTTCGGCTGGCTGCACAAGCAGACGGGCAAGCGCCGCTTTCGGCATGTCTACTGGGAGATCCCGCGGAAGAATGGCAAGAGCATCCTGGCGGCCGGCATCGGCCTGTACATGCTGACCTCCGATGGAGAGTTCGGCGCCGAGGTGTACGCCGGCGCGACGACCGAGAAGCAGGCCTGGGAAGTCTTCAAGCCGGCGAAGCTCATGATGGAGCGCAGCGAGAAATTCCGACAGAAGCTCGGCGTTGAGGTCAATGCGAAGGTGCTGGTGTCGACCAGCGATGCGGGCAAGTTCGAGCCGATCATCGGCAACCCTGGGGACGGCTCCTCGCCTTCGTGCGCGATCATCGACGAGTTCCACGAGCACGACACGCCCGACCAGCTCGACACGATGGAGACGGGCATCATGGCGCGCGAGCAGCCGCTGATCCTCATCATCACGACGGCAGGCCAGAACACCGCCAGCCCTTGCTATGACAAGCGCAACGAAGCCACCCAGATGCTGGATGGCGTGATCGAGAACGACAACCTTTTCGCGTGCATCTTCGGCATCGATCCCGGTGATGACTGGGCCGCCCCGGCGTCGCTGATCAAGGCGAACCCGAACTACGGCATCTCGGTCGACGCGGAGATCCTGCAGGCCCAGCAGCGCCAGGCGATGCAGAACCCGCTGCAGCAGAACAAGTTCAAGACGAAGCACTTGAACGTGTGGACCTCGGTCCTGGCCGGCGTGATGAACATGCAACAGTGGGGCCTGTGCAAGGACGACATGCTCGAGGAGGCCGAACTCGCCGGCGCTGACTGCTGGGTGGCCGCTGACCTTGCGTCGAAGATCGACTTGTGCGCCGAGCAGCGCCTCTATCGGAAGGTCTTCAACGACAAGCCGCACTACTACCTCTTCGGCACTTACTGGCTGCCGGAGGCTGCGATCGAGGAGCCGGGACCGAATCACGCCCACTATGTGAAGTGGGTCAAGGAAGGGCACCTGATCCAGACCGACGGCGCCACGGTGGACTTCGAGCTGATCACCGAAACGATCATTGCGGACTGCAAGCGCATCAACCCGCGTGAGGCTGTCTTCGACCCGTTCAACGCGATCCAGATGATGCAGGCCGTGCAGGCCAAGAACGTTGAGGCGGTCGAGTTCCAGCAGATCGCAGCGAACTTCGCCGTGCCGCTGGACGAGCTGCTGGCCGCCGTGAAGGATGGTCGCTTCCATCACGACGGCAACCCGATCACCACCTGGTGCATGTCGAACATGGTGGCGCGGCCCGCGAAAAAGGGGCTGGTGTCCCCCATCAAGCAGAAGCCGCACCAGAAGATCGACGGCGCTATCGCCGCAATCATGGCCATCGCACGCGCATGCGCGGATGAGCCCCGGGGCAGTTTCGACGACATGCTCGCTAACCCGATTTCATCCTGATGGCCAATCGCATTTCACAAGTCCTCGGCTGGTTTCGCTGGGGCGGCGGAGCCTTGGCCGAAACGCAAGGCCTGCAGAACCCCGTGCCGCTCACTCCCCTGGTGGAAAACCAGCCGAGCGTTGCGGTAGACGGCGCGCTGCAGATCAGCACGGTGTGGGCCTGCATCGATCGTCGGGCGAACATCGTTGCCGGCCTGCCGCTCTTCGTCTACGAGCAGGGGGCGAAGGGGCACAAGACGCTGGCCCGCCTGAACCGGCTGTACGCGCTGCTGCACGACTCCCCGAACACCCGAATGACGCCGTTCGAGTTCTGGCGAGCGATGATGATGAATCACGATCTGCGGGGCAATGCCTACGCCCGGATCGACCGGGACACCCCGGCGCCAGGGCAGAGCCTCGGCGAGCCGATCGCCTTGTGGCCGATGCCCGCTGACCAGGTCACGGCGACCGTCATGGACGACGGGTCCATGGTCTACGTCTACCGGCTGGGCAACGACGTTGCGGTCCTGAGCGAAGAGAACGTCCTGCATCTCAAGAATTTGGGGAACGGCACCGTCGGCCTGGCCAAGCTGGAGTTCATGCGCGCGTCGGTCAACGAGTCGGCGTCGGCCCAGGGCGCGGCCACGCGCTGGTTCGGCACCGGTGGCAAGCCGACGGGCGTGCTGATGGTCGACAAGATCCTGACCCCCGAGCAGCGCACCGCGCTGCGTGTGAACTTCAGCGAGATGGCGGTGGGCAACGTTGCGCGCCTGCATGTGCTCGAGGCAGACATGAAGTACCAGCAGCTCAGCCTCTCGCCTGAGCAGCAGCAGCTTCTGGAAACGCGGCGCTACGGCGTCGAAGAACTGTGCCGGTGGTTCGACGTGCCGCCGATCCTTGTGCATCACGCCCAGCAGGGTGTGTCGGCCTGGGGCAGCGGCATCGAGCAAATCGTCGACGGCTTCTACAAGCTCTCCGTCCGGCCGATGCTGGTGAACATCGAGCAGGCAGTGAAGAAGCGGGTGATGACTCCGCGTCAGCGCGCCTCGCTGTCGATTGAATTCAGCCTCGACGCGCTCCTCCGCGGCAACGCCAAGGACCGCGCCGAGATCGCCGCGAAGAAGGTACAGAACGGCCTGGCCACTCGCAACGAATGCCGCCAGCTCGAGAACGAACCCCCGCTGCAGGGTGGCGACGTTCTGACCGTGCAAGCGAACCTGGTGCCGATCGAGATGCTCGGCAAGATCAAACCCACCACCGGAGGCAACGATGCTTCTTCGCAAGACCCTCAAGCTCAGTGACGTGAACCTCAAGATGGAGGGTGACACCGGGAAGTTCTCCGGCTATGCCTCCGTGTTCGGTGGCGTCGACACCTACGGCGACTCCATCATCAAGGGTGCCTTCGAGTCGACGCTGCGCGCCCACGGCAAGCCCAAGATGTTCTTCGATCACGAGTGGCGCATGCCGATTGGCAAGTACATCGTCGCCAAGGAGGACGACCACGGCCTTTTCGTCGAAGGCGAGCTCACCCCCGGCCTGGCACTGAGCACCGACGTGCGCGCGGCGATGCTGCACGGCACGCTGGATGGCCTCAGCGTCGGCGGATATGTGAAGGCCGGCGACTACGAGGAGACCGAGACTGGCCGGGTCATCCGCAAGTGGACGAAGCTCATGGAGGTCTCGCCCACGGTGTTCCCCGCAGACAACGCGGCGCGCATCGACACGTCGACCGTCAAGGGCGGTGACTTCGCCGAAGTGATCGAGGGGATCGAATCCACCCGAGATCTGGAGTGCTTTCTGCGGGATGCAGGCGGCCTCAGCAAAGGGGCCGCCGTAGCGCTGGTGGCCCGCGTCAAGAAGGTGCTCAACGTCGTGGGGGATCCCGACGCCGGCACCGCCGAGATGAAGGCCGCCGCCGAACTGAACGACCGGATCGCCCGGCTCGCAACGTTCGGCGCGTAGGCAGCGCGCATTCCGCAATCACCGCCGCCTTCGGGCGGCTTTTTCATTTCAGAAAGACCATCATGAAAATTTCCCGCAAGTTCCTCGGCCTGGCTGTGTGCGCCCTGGCCTTCGTCGCCATGGGCGCCCAGGCGGCCGGCATCGACGTTTCCGGCTTCGTTGCCGCTCATGGCGAAGTGTTCGCCGGCCTGGGCATGCTCGCCATGGCCGGCGAGATCGACCTCAAGGCCGTGAATCTCGGTCTCGAGAAGATCGAGGCAAATCTCAAGGCGATGTCGGAGAAGGCCGAGGGCGAGTTTCGCACCCTGGGCAAGGTGAGCGAAGACACCAAGAGCGCCCTCGAAAAGATGGGAACCGACCAGCGCGAGTTCGCCGACCGTTTGGTGAAGCTCGAACAGCAAAAGTCCGCGCAGAACGATCTGCCGAAGCAGGACGACGGGTACGGCGAGCAGTTCGTCAAGAGCGCTGAACTCGCGGCCTTCGTGAAGGCTGATGCGCGTGGCCGCGTGCGGATGGACCTGAAGAACACGGTGACCAACACCATTGGCAACACGTTCAGCGAGCGCCGCCCCGGCATCGTCGAAGGCGCGTTCCGCCTCTTCACCATCGAAGACCTGCTCACCAAGATCCCGACCTCGCAGCCGTCGATCGAGTGGGTGCGCGAAAACGTCTTCACGAACGCCGCGGCAGATACGGCCGAGGGCGCGCAGAAGCCCCAATCGAGCATCACCTTCACGCCCGGCACCATGCCGGTGTCGACGGTCGCCCACTGGATCAAGATCAGCCGGCAGCTCGCGATGGACAACGCCGCACTGGCCGCGTACATCAACCGCCGCATGGTCTACGGCGTGAACCTGCGCGTCGAGAACCAGCTGCTGGTGGGCAATGGCGTCGCGCCGAACATCAACGGCCTGCTCAACGCTGGCAACTTCACGGCGCACGGCTACACCGCGGCTACGCTCACGGCCGCGGGCCTGGCGAACAACCGGTTCGACCTGATCGGCGTGGCCATGGGCGACGCGGCGCTGGCGGACTACCCCGCCGACACCGTGATCCTGAACACGGGCGACTGGTGGAAGCTGCGCCTGGCGAAGGACTCGCAAGGCCGCTACCTGCTGGGTGACCCGGGTTCGGCCGCGGTGCCCCAGCTCTTCGGCGCCAGCGTCGTCGCTTCCAACGCGATGACCGCCGGCCAGGTCTGGATCGGCAACCTCGCCCAGGCGGCGACGCTGTGGATCCGCGAAGGCGTGACCGTTGAGATGTCGGACTCGGACGAGAACAACTTCCAGCTGAACCTGATCACGATCCGCGCCGAGCGTCGTGTGGCGCTGACCGTCGAGAAGCCCGCGGCCGCGCGCTACGGCGCCCTGGTCCCGGCTTAACCCCAAGGGGCCGGCCTCGGTCGGCCCTACCTTCTTCCCTAAGGAGAGATCATGGAAATCGTCGAAGTCGAGATTCTCACGACCGCCATCACTGCCCAGTACGGCACGCTTTCGCAGGGCACGATCCTGCGCACCTCGCCGGCCTTCGCAAAGCACCTCGTCGACGAGGCTGGTGCCGCGAAGTACGTCAAGAAGGACGCCAAGCCCGCGGCCGATGCTGGTGCTGGCGGCGCGAGTGCCGGTGGCGGCGCTGCGGCCAAGCCGTCCGACGGTCTGAAGGTCGAAGAGCTCAAGGCTGCGCTCGAAGCCAAGGGCATCGCCATCCCCGAAGGCGTGACCAAGAAGGCCGGCTTGGCGGCGCTGCTGGACGGCACGGGGGCCGGCGAGTGAGCGTCACGTCGCTGGAAGACCTGAAGGCGGCGCTGCGGTGCACCCACAGCGAGGATGACTTCATGTTGCAGAAGAACCTCAACGCAAGCGAGGCGGAGATCTGTCGATTCCTGAACCGCAAGCAGTTGCCGACGCTGCCGCAAGACTATCCGCCCTTCAAGGACTCTCTCGGCAACGTCCTGCCCGAAGTGGTGGCCACACCGGCCAACGTGGCGCCCGAGGTCTTCCCCGCCGTCTGCCTGCTCGTGCAGGCCAAGGCGGATGCGGCATCGCCGGCCGACATCAGCGCGCTGCGTAAGGCCGCCGAGGTCATGGTGATGCCCTACCGCGTCGAGATGGGGGCCTGAGATGCTCGCGCCCCGCCTGCGCCACCGTATCGACTTCGAGCGGATGGTAAAGACCCGCAACACGTCGACCGGCGCGATGACCGAATCGTGGGTGCCGCTCGCGTCGAAGGAGCCGGCGGAGATCACGCCCCTGTCCGGCAGCGAGCTGCTCGCCGCCGCGGCAGGTCAGTCGAAGGCCACAGACCGGATCGTCGTGCGCAAGGGCGTCGCCTTCACCACCAAGGACCGTATCGTGCATGACGGCACGCCATACAACATCGTGGCCGCGATCCCTGACCCGACGCTTCGGCGTCACGTCACGGTCCTGGCCGAGCGAGGAGTGCGCAATGGCTGACATCCTGTTTCCGCATGAAGGGCAGGGCGCGGAGATCCGCGAGATGCTCGAGCAGGTGCTGAGCATCCCGAAGAATGCCGCGTCCTTCGAGGTGCGCTTTGCCCACCGCGAGCCGGTGTTAGTGCGCTGCGAGTACCACCCCGCCGCTCTGGCCGAGCCTGAGCTCGAGCCGGATGCCGACCCGACGCCGCCGGACTATAGGGGGCTGAATGGCTGACACCCGTACCCTCCATGGCTTGGATGACATCCTTTCCAAGCTGAAGAGCCTGCCGCCAGAGATCGCAAGCAAGAACGGCGGCCCCGTCAAGTCGGCGTTGCGAAAGGGCGGCGTTGTTGTCCAGAAGGCCGCCCAGGCCGCCGTTCGCCGCGTCGTGCGCAACACTGTCCAGGAGGGCTACCTGAGCACCCAGGTGCTGGAGAAAGCCATCGTGCTTCGTCGGGATCCGAACCCACAGCGCAGCGGCGCCAATGAGCGTTATCGGGTTCTGATTGCGCGCGGCAGAAAGTACGGCGATCGGACGAACAAGGGCAAGCCGTTGACTGCCGTCATGACCGGTCGCTGGCTCGAGGTCGGCACCGAGGATCAGCCCGCCGAGCCCTGGATGACACCAGCCTACTTCGAGTCACGAGAGCGTGCCTTGAGCACCGTCGTGACCGAGCTGAGCAAGGGCGTGAACCGCGCGATCGCCAAATATTCGAGGGGTCGCTGATGCTGCCCCGAGTATTCGCCTTGATGGCGGCATCGCCGGCCGTCTTGGCGCTCGCTGGAGGCACCGCAGCTGACCTGCGCGTCTTCCGCCATGGCGAAGCGCCCCAGGGCGTCGAGCGGCCCTATGTCACATGGAGCATGCCGGGCGGTACGCCGGAGAACGCCTTCGATGGCGCGTGCTCCGACTTCTTTCGCGTGCACGTCGACTGCTGGTCTGACGACGACACCGAGATCGAAACGCTGGCTGAGGCCGTCCGCGCCGCGCTCGAGCCAGCTGCTCACTGCGTCGGCTACCTCGCCGACGAACGCAACTTCGAGACGCAACGGTTCCGATTTGGCATGGCGTTTGACTTCATCACGCCGCGATAGGCGGTTCCTCTTTTTCCACCAACCGGCCGCCTTAGAGCGGCCTTTTTTTCGTTCTAAAGAAAGGCCTCAATCATGGGCAGCGTAATCAAAAGCCAGGGCACCGATCTCTACTGGGCATCGGCCCCCACTGCCGCCACGCGCGCGGTCTGCATCACGGGTGTCTCCGGCCTCGGCGGCGCGCGCGACCAGATCGAATCGACGTGCCTGGACAACACCGTCGACAAGACCTTCGTTGCCGGCCTGGGCAACCCGGGCGCGGTGACGGTAAATTTCAACGTGCACAAGGACGAGCTCAGCCACGCTGCGCTGCTCGCGCTGAAGGACTCGGGCGCAGAAGTGTCGTGGGGCATCTACAGCTCGGATTCGGCCTTGGCGCCCACCGTCCTCGCATCGGTGATGCAGGTCGTCACCACGCGGGTCTCGGCCATCTTCAAGGGCTACGTCTCCGACATCAACATCGACATCAGCGGCAACGACATCTGGAAGGGCACCATCACCATCCAGCGCAGCGGCGCGGTGGCTTTCAAGATGACCACGGTATGAGCAAGTACGACGACTTCATGGTGTCGGAGACCGTGCACGAGAAGACGGTCGAGCTGCCCGACGGGAAGAAGCATGTGCTCTTCTTCAAGGAGATGCCCGTGGTGGAGTACCGCAAGTTCCAGATCGCCGAGCAGTCGGCCGACGAGGACGTGCGCTCGGGCAGCATCGCGAAGCTCATCTCGGCCAGCCTGTGTGAGGCCGACGGCTCGCCGGCCATGACCTACGAGCAGGCGCTGCGGCTCAAGTCGGCGCCGGCGAACGCGCTGTTCAACGCGGTGCTCTCGCTGAACGGGATCGGCGACAAGGAAAAAAAAGCATCGCCGCCAGGGGAGACGCATGGTTCTGGCGCGTCCTCGCCCTCGCCCTCGGCGGCCGAACAGTAGCGGAGTTGCAGGCGCGCATGACGCCTGCTGAGTTCGAGGGCTGGATCGAGTTCTATCGGCTCTATCCCTTCGACGACTTTCACCGTTTTTACCGGCCGGCGGCCATGGTCGCAGGCGCCTTCGGCGGTGGAGACATGCAGGGGCGGCTGGACTGGCTGCAGCCGCCCCCCAGCACCGGCCACACCGGTGCAGACCTCGACCTGTTCAAGGCCGCCGGATTCACCCCCCCGAGAAAAACAACATGACCATTGGAAGCATCACCGTCGATCTTCTTGCGCGCACGGGCAGTTTCGAGACGGACATGAACCGTTCCGCGAAGACAGCGGAGAAGCGCGCGAAAGAGATCGATGCAGCCGTAACCAAGGCCGGCGCCGCCGTTGGTATTGCGCTCGGTCTTGTGTCCGCTGCCACCGTGATGGTCGTGAATCGGAACATCGAGGCAATGGCCAGCTACAAGGATCTCTCGGACAAGATCGGTGATTCTGCGGAGCTGATCGCTACGCTGCAGACCGCATTGACCCTTTCCGGCACCAGCGCCGACACCTTCGCAGCAGCGTCGATCAAGCTCACGTCCTCGCTGGCCAAGACCGATGACGAATCGAAGGCGGTAGGCGCAGCGTTGAAGGACATCGGCCTGGAGTTTGAATCGTTCAAGCGGCTCTCCCCCGTCGCACAGATGGACGCGTTAGCCAAGGCGCTTGACGGCTTTGAAGACGGCGCCGGAAAGACGGCCATCGCAGTGGCGCTCCTGGGCAAGTCGGGGGCGGAACTGCTCCCCTTCCTGCACGACCTGGCCGAGGGCGGTGAGCGCCAGGTGACGCTGACAGGCGAGCAGATCGCTGCGGCCGACGACTACACCAAAGCAGCGGCACGCCTGCGAGGCGAGTTCGACCTGTTCCTCCAACAGCAGACAGCTGGAATCATTCCTGCGTTGACGCAAGTGCAGGGGCTGTTCGCCGATCTGGCAAGGAATCAGGCGACTGTTGAGGCCGTGTCTGCGGTGCTCAACACCACCATGCAGGCCGCGACGGTGGTGTTCCAGACCCTGGCCGTAGTGGGCTCCGATGTTGGCTTCGTCTTCCTCGGCGTAGGCCGGGAAATCGGCGCCATCATCGCGCAGCTGGGCGCATTGGCGCGCTTGGACTTCAGCGGTTTCACCGCGATCAGCGACGCCGTAAAAGAGGATGGGAGGCGCGCGCGCATTGAGCTGGACCAATTTCAGGCGCGTGTGATGGCCGTGGGGCGGCCCGCCGACCTGAGTGGCAACTACGACGATTCAGCAGCGCGCGCTAATGGGAAGCCGGCCTTGGTTGTAACGCCTGTGAAGACCGGCGCTGCGAAGAAGGACAACTCTGCCGCGCAGGAAGCGAAGGCGCAGCTGGCGCTGGACCTCGACGACATCAAGAAGTCCACGGGCCTGCTCACCGATGCCTTCGACAACCGCGAGAAGATCATGTCGGCCCAGCGCTCGGCCAGCCTGATCAGCGAGGCCGATTTCTTCGCCGGCAAGCGGGCGCTGCAGGTCGAAAGCGACCAGCTCGAGCAGGCGGGGATCGAGAAGCAGATCGCACGCCTGCAGCAGGAGAAGCTGACCGGCAAGGACAGGATCGAGAACGACCGAAAGATTGCCGACGCGCGTGCGGCATTGGAGAAGGCACGCGCTACGTCGGCCACGAACCTGACTGTTCTCGACACCCAGGCCGAGGCCAGCGCCAAGGCCATCGCCAGGGCATTCACCGATGCGCGCGATGCCGCGCAATCGTTCCTCGACGTGACCAACCGAGCGCGCGCGCTCGAGGTGACGGGCATGGGCCGCGGCGATAAGTCGCGTGGCGTTGATGCGGCTATCAGCCAGATCGAAGAGAAGTATGAGCAGCAGCGGCAGGACCTGCAGCGCGACAACCGCAACGGAAAGTTCGCCGGCCGGCAAGAGGACTATGCGCGCGAGCTGGCGCTGATCAGCGAGTTTCAGAAGAAGTCGATCGACAGCTACCGCGACTACTACGAGCAGATCGAGCTGCGGCAGAAGTCGTTCAGCCTGGGTGCGTCGGAGGCCGCGAGGAACTACTTCGACGAATCGCAGAACGCCTTCAAGCAGACCCAGGACGCGGTGTCGAGCGCCTTCAAGGGGATGGAAGACGCGCTCGTGGATTTCGTGAAGACCGGAAAGCTCGACTTCAAGAGCCTGGTCGATTCGATCATCACGGACATCGCTCGCATCGCCATCAAGCAGTCGATCACGGGCCCGCTTGCCGGCATGCTCAGCGGGGCCTTCAACTTCGGCGGGGCGAGCGGGCCCACCACTGACCAGATGAACGCATTCGACCTGGTCATCGGAGGCATCGCGGGCGCACGCGCCGGTGGCGGTCCAGTCGGCAGCGGCAAGACCTACCTCGTCGGCGAGAAGGGCCCCGAGTTGTTCACTCCGAATACGGCCGGCGCGATCATCCCCAATGACGCGCTGGGCGGCGGCGGCTCCCCGGTGAGCATCACCAACCACTGGAGCGTCGGCGACATCGCGACGCAGTCCCAACTGCGCGATGCAGTGCAGGGATCCGAGCGTCGCATCGCCGGCCAGATCGGTCGCAGCCGAAGCTACGGGGGCGCTCTCGCATGACGGTCATCGCTTTGCCCGCGGGCTTCTGCCCGAACCAGTTCTCAATGCGCTTGGCGCCCGTACAGCGTGTGCACTCGTCGCCTTTCGGCGGCAGCGAGCAAGTCGTCGACCTGCTGAATGATCGTTGGACGGCGTCGATGTCGTTGCCGAACCGGACACACTCCGACGCCGCGAAGTACGAGGCATTTATCGGGGCGCTCAGGGGGATGGCCAACACCGCGAACCTGTATCACTTCGCCCGTCAAATTCCGAGGGGGACGATGCGCGGCGCGCCCTTCGTCAACGGCGCAGACAAGGGGGCGGCCTCGATCATGATCGTCGCCCCAGCTTTCAGCACCTTGCTCGCCGGCGACATGATCGGCCTCGGTGGGCTGCTCCTGCAGGTGAGCGAAGACTGCATTGCTGATGGCGTCGTCGACAGTGGCATGCGGCGTTGCGTTGTCCCCCTCGTCAACCGCGTGCGCCGGAACGTTGTCGCTGGCACGGCGGTGATCTGGGACAAGCCCACGGCACCTTTTCGCCTGATGTCACCCAGCTCGGTGCAGTACGTTCCTGGCTATGCAGAGGGCATCTCGCTCGACTTTGCCGAGGCGATCGTATGAGAGTCCTATCCGCTGCCACGGTTGCCGCGCTGGGTGCGCCAGTCGTCCCTCTGGTGCAGCTTGTCCTGTTGGCGTTTCCGACGCCGATCGCGCTCAATTCGTCGAACTGGGATCTGGATTTCAACGGCATCACGTACCGCGGTGCCTACGGCCTTGGGAGTGTGAGCGAGATCGACGACTCGCCCGGTGAAATCAAGGGCCTGCAGTTCCAGCTTTCCGGCGTCGACTCGGCCTACATCTCCCTCGCCCTGGACGATGCCGCAGTGGTGCAAGGCACGCCCGTGATCATCCGCACCGCGGTTCTCGACGCCGGCACGTACCAGATCGTTGACGCGCCCGTTGAGTGGTCGGGCAAGTTGGACACGATGAGCATTGTCGAGGATGGCGAGACCTGCACCATCCAAGTCACCGCGGAGAGCTCTGCTGTCGACCTGCTGCGTGGCGCAGCGCTGACATACAGCCACGCAGATCAGCAAATGTTCGCGCCTGGGGATCGCGCCTTCGAGTACGTGCTACCGCAGGCCAATCAACCGGTTGTCTGGCCTTCCAAGGAATGGAGACCGGGCAAATGAGGCGCGCCGACTGGCAATTGCGCCTAGCGGAGTTCGCGAAGAAGCGCGTGTCGATGCCGTTCGAGTGGGGTCGGAATGACTGCTGCCTCTTTACTGTCGACGCGGTGCTGGCGATGACCGGCGTCGACTATGCCGCTCGGTTCCGCGGCTACTCGACAGCTCTTGCCGCCGCGCGCGTGGTCGAGCAGCAGGGCGGCATCCGCCAGCTTGCGGTCGATGCCTGGGGCGCGCCGGTCTCGCCCCTGCTCGCAGGCGTCGGCGACGTTGTCCTGGTGATCAACGAGAGCCGAGAGCTGCTCGCCGTCTGCAACGGAACCACCGCAATTGGGCCAGGGCCGGACGGCCTCGCCGTAATGGATATGAGCGCCGCGATCGCGGCCTGGAAGATCTGATGCCTCAGGTAATTGCATACGGTCTCGCTGCGATCTTCACGGCGGGCACAGTCACGGCGGCCATCACGTTCGCAGCCTATGCCATCACGGTCGTTGGGATGCTCGCCCTGTCGAGCTACCAGAAGAACAAGGCCGAGCGCGCCGCGCGCGCCGCCTTCGATGCGGCACAAGTCGACCGCCTTGCCAACGTTCCGGCTACTGTGGCTTCGCGCGAACTGGTGCTCGGCCGCATGCGCAAGGGCGGCACCGTGTTCTTCCGCTCGAGCGTTGGCCAGTACAAAGAGAAGTTCGTGATGTGCCTGGCGCTGGCGGCGCACGAGATCGACGCTGTCGAGCGAATCTACTTCAATGACCAACCTATCGACCTGAACAGCAGCGGGGAAGTTCTCACGGGCCCGTGGGGGCGGACGAAGACGGTGCTCGCCGGTGCACCCATGACCGGCACGAGTGTGACTCTGCCCCATACACCGCTTCCCGGGTCAGTGGTCGGACAGCGTGTCATCGGCAGTGGGATTGATGTGCTGACAGAGCAGCTCAACCCGATGGTTAACGGCAACGTCGTCACGATCGCAAGCTACGACCCGACCTCGAACTACTCCATCCTTTATCAGCACGAAGAGTTCACCACGGCGGCGCGGGTCCGGTGGTATCTGGGCGCGCCGGGGCAGAGCGCGGATCCTCGTCTGATGTCGCTGCTGCCTGGTGTCTGGACACCAGCGCACCGGGTCGACGGCGTGGCCTACCTCATCTGCGAGTTCGACTACGACGAGACCGCCTATCCAAGCGGCCTTCCGAACGTGACCGCTCTGGTTCGCGGCGCGAAGATCTACGACCCCCGCGATGGGCTGACGCGATGGACCGAGTCGCCGGCCATGATGATGCGCTACGTGCACTTGCATCCGCAGTTTGGCAAGCGCAATGCAGTCACCGCAGCGGAGGACGCCCGCTTCATGGCTGCCGCCAATGCATGCGACACGCGCATCAGCTACACCGGCTCCGACTGGGTTCCCATGTTCCGCGCTGCCATGGTGGTGCCCTTCGGTGCACCCACGCGCGATGTCTTCGACGACCTGTCGCAGGCGATGGGCGGACAGTGGGCCTACGCCGCGGGCGAGATCTTCGTGCGAGCTGGTGTCTACCAGGCGCCCACGATCTCGCTCAACGACGCTGATCTGGCCGTGGTCCAGCGGACAGAAGGTGGCGGGTCGACTCAGAACCCGGTGACGATCAGCACGCACCGCGCCCGCAACGACAAGATCAACACGGTCTTGCCACGGATCTGGGACGAGGCTGCCGCCTACGTTGAGACGCCCATCACGCCATTCCGAGCCGACTCCCTTGTCGCCGCGGATGGTGCCGAGCTCGTGCAAGAAGTGACCATGCCGGCGGTCTTCTACGCCGGCCAGGCATTCCATATCGCCGGGATCATGCTGCGCGACGGTCGCGACCCGCTGACCGTGACAGCCCCGTTCAAGCTGCGCGCCTACCCCGTGCAGCTCTTCGATTGCATCGAGTTCACCTCGAGCCGCTATGGCTGGGTGAACAAGGAGTTTCAGGTGCTCGGCCGCACGTTCCTGCCGGACGGCTTTGTGCAGCTCACCCTCAAGGAGAACACCGCCTACATCTACCAGTTCGGCGCACCGTTCGTCCCTCAGGGCCTGGTGAGCAATTCGGGCCTGCCGAGGCCTTGGGACATTTCCCCGCCGACGATCACCTCGGTAAGCAGCGGCGAAGACGAACTGATCGTGCAGGGCGACGGGACTATCGTCAACGGCGTGCGCGTGACCTGGGCGCCGGTGTTCGACGTTTCCATCCGCGAGTCGGGCAGCATCGAGGTTCAGTTCAGGACGATGGCGACCGGGGAAGTGCGTACCGTCACCGTGCCAGGCGATGCGACCGAGGCCGTCGCGACGGGCTTCGAGGATGGCGAGTTGATCACCATCGTCGCGCGCAGCCGGAACACCCTGGCGATCAGCAACTGGAGCCTTCTGGTTTCGCACGTCGTCGTCGGCAAGACCGAGCCGCCACCGAACGTCGAGAACCTGTCGATCAGCGGCGGCATTCTCTCGTGGAGCCTGCCGCGGCGCGTGCCCGACCTGGCCGGCTTCGTGTTCCGCTTCCACTACGGCAGCAATCTGGACTGGAACAGCGCGACCCCGCTGCACGAGGGCATCATCACAGAGAGCCCGTGGGAGCCGATCACCAGGCCCGGCGGCCCGGTCTCGATCATGGTGAAGGCGATCGACACGAGCGGCAATGTGTCGCTGGCCAGCGGAAACATCATCATGGACCTGGGCGATCCGCCGATCGCCAACGTCGTCGAAGAGTGGGACTTCGGCGCCATGGGCTGGCCCTTCGCGGAGGGCGAGCAAAGCGGCTGGACGCTGGTCGGCGGCAACCCTTCCGCCAACGCGCTGGACTCGTTCTATGGCACCGACGACCAAAGCTTCTACGGCGCCGACACCGAACCCTTCTACGACATCGAGGCCTATGGGCAGATGGTGTTCGTGACTGCCGACGTGCCGATCAGCTCCGCGCTGGCTGGCTCGATCATGACGCTCGAGGCGCATACCCAGGGCACCGACCTGCGGATCGAGTACCGCCTTGCAGGCCCGGGAACGTTCTTCGGCGGCGACAACGATTCGTTCTATGGACCGGACGCGGAGCCTTTCTACGGCCCGCCCGGCGGCTGGATGCCATGGCCTGGCCAGGTCGTCGCGGCGAACGAGGCCTACCAGTTCCGCGTGACCATCGGCGCTGGCACGACGCGCAGCGTTCTGGAGTCGCTCGTGCTCACCGTCGACGCGCCCGACCTCGAGGAGCACCTCGCCGATGTGCCGATCGCCGCCGGCGGGACCGCGGTCCCCTACGCGAAGCCCTTCACTTCCATCAAGACCGTACAGGCGACGCTGCAGGCCAATGCCAGCGGCGCGATCACCGTCGAGACGGTCAAGACCGACCCGCTCGCCCCTGTCATCCGCGCGTTCAACGCGGCCCACGTTTCTGTCTCCGGCGCTACTGCCGATATCACCCTGAAAGGCTACTGACCATGGCAGCACCTCCCGACAAGGCCGAGATCTCGGCGCCATTTCCCAATCCATCCAACGCGACCGCGCGCGCCGGCTTCGGCAAGCTGTGGGAGACGCTGTTCGGTGTGGGCGGGCTGCTGGGATCCAGCGGCAATGCGGTCGACGCGCGCGCCGCGCTCGGCATCGGCTCGACCATCAGCGGCCGGCAGCGCCTGGCCAATGGGAACTTCGCCGTCAATCAGCTGGGAATGACCAGCCCCGTGACGCTGGCGGCCGGTGCCTACGGCCATGACCAGTGGAAGGCCGGCCCTACCGGGTGCACGTACAGCTTTGCGACGGTCGGCGGTGTGACCACCATCACCATCACTGCGGGCTCGCTGGTTCAGCCCATCGAGGGCCTGAACATCGAGGGTGGGACCTACACCGTATCGCGCACCGGCACCGCCCAGGGCCGCGTTCTCGGTGGCGTGTATGCGGCCGCGCCGTTCCAGATCACCGGCGTTGCCGGCGGCTCGACGCTCTCTGTGGAGTTCGGGACCGGCACCCTGAGTTCGGTGCAGGTGGAGCCGGGCACGGTGGCCACTCCGATCGAGCGCCGGCCCTACGGCGTCGAGCTCGCCCTCTGCAAACGCTACTACCAGGTACTCCAGTGCGGCTTTCAGGGGCAGGTCATCGCAGGGACCGGCTACGGCGGCACGGTGAACTTCCCGGTGGAAATGAGGGCCTCGCCCACTGTTGCGTTCTCTGGCGACATCCAGATCAGTAACTTCCAGACCGGCACGCTCGCACTCACCAACTGGAGGTCCACCGCCGTCGACTACGGAAAGATCGCCAATAGCAACGGGGCCGGCATCTTCTCGGCCCTGTTCACCGCCACCTCCAGGATCCCATGATGTACATCGACCACGGCACCCATATCGAGCGTCGCGAGGACGGCGCCATCATCCCGCTCGACCCGCTCAACGTGGACTATGCGGACTACCTGGCCTGGCTGGGGGAGGGCAACACGCCCGGCGCGCCACTGCCGGTCATCGAAGCCGTGCCTGCCATCGTGACGATGCGCCAGGCCCGCTTGGAGCTGCTCGCTGCCGGCAAACTGAACGCGGTGGGCGCAGCCATTGCTTCGCTGCCCGCAGACCAGAAGGAGGTCGCGCAGATCGAGTGGGACTACTCGGCCACCGTTGAGCGCGGCTCGGAGCTGGTCGCGCTGCTCGGCGCGGCGCTGGGCTTCGATGCCGTCGAACTCGACGCGCTCTTCACGGCCGCGACGAAACGCTGACCATGCACCGCCCCACCACCCAACCCGCTTCGGCGGGTTTTTTGTTGCCCGATCGGAGCGCGCGATGAAGACCCACTTCTCTGCGGCCTTGAGGTTCTACGTCAGCGCATCGGTGGCGGTTACCGCTGCGATCGCAGGCTGGGATCCGTACAGCCAGCACCGCTTCGCCATGGCCGAGGACGGCTACGGCGGCCTGATCGCGATGAGCCTCCTGGGCTTGATCGCGCTGGCTGGCATCGTCGACGTGCTCATCAACGACGTGCTGCCCGATCGGTACTCGATGCGCTGCACCCACCGCCACCGGCACGTCGTCTTCATGCTGCTCGCCATCGGCCAGGTCGCCCTGGTGCTCGCGCTGGTGAAGTCCGGCGACCTGAAGCCCTCGGCCAGCCGGTACGTGCTCGACGCCTTGATGGCCGCCTGGATCGCAGTCATCGGCGTGCTCGACCACGCGCGCGCCGAGCGCGAGTCGCGGCTCGAGCGCATCTCGCAAAGGGCTGACCTGTGATCAGAGTGCGAACGGTTGCCGGCCTCAAGGCCTGCGCGGTGGCCATCTGGCCGCCATCGGTCATCGCGGCGCAGCTCACCTTCGGCCAAGCGGTGGAGACCATCACCGGCCTGGAGTGGCTGCTCGTCCTGGTGCTGACGACGCTGAGCGGCGGCACCGCGCTGCTCATCCGCATCAGCGCGCAGATCAACGACGCGCCGCCCGACGCCATCGTGCCACCCATCCGCAACCTGCCGCTGCTCATCGCGGCGCACATGGGCGGCTCGTGGCTGGCCGGCCTGATGGCCTTCTTCAGCGCAGCGCACTTCGGCATGCCGGGCTTGCTGGTCGGGTTCTTCGTGCCCGCCATCAGCTTCGGCGGGGCCAAGGCCTGCGAGTACATCTACAACCGCACCATAGGCAGCAGCTTCGGCCGCTTGCCTGGTGCCAAGGAGTGAGCACCATGACGCTCGATCAGATCCTTCGTACAGCCGTCGAGCCCGCGCTTGCCTGGCTGCCGCCCAAGATGAGCAGCATCGAAGCCAAGGTGGAGCTGCTGACCATCGGCCTGCACGAGTCGCTCTTCGAGCACCGGCGCCAGATGGGCAACGGCCCCGCCCGCGGCTTCTGGCAGTTCGAGCGAGGCGGCAGCGTGAAGGGCGTGATGACGCACCCGGCGACTCGTGACCACGCGCGCGCCGCGTGCGCCGCGCACGGCGTGCCCTTCGATGGCATGGCCGTGTGGAACGCGCTCGAGCACAACGACGTGCTGGCCGCGATCTTCGCGCGCCTGAATCTCTGGTGGGCGCCTGGTCCTCTGCCGGGCGTCACCGAGACCGACAAGGCCTATGCGCTGTACCTGTTCACCTGGCGCCCGGGGAAGGTGCACCCCGAGCTCTGGCCGGCCCGCCACCGTGCCGCGCGCGCCGCGCTGCAGCTGCCCTGACCCCGCGGCGCGCCGCGCTCTGCTGACGGCCGCCTCACACATCACCTCACCCTGAAAGACCGCCATGGCACAGACCATCATCCTCGCGTCCGGCATCGCCGCCGCTCAAAGCTCCGACATCGTGCTCACGGACGGCCAGTCCCGCACCGTGGCTGTCTTTTCTGCTGGCCAGATTCCGGCTGGCGGCTTCGCTGTCATGCTGCGCTCGCCGGGCGCCGACCTGCTCATCTTCACATTGACGGCGGCTCAGCCGGCCATCGTCCTGACGGGCCCGGGCACGTTCTTCGTCGTGCGTCCTGCGCAGACGATCGCGGTCGGCGCCTTCACGGAGAGCTGAATGTACAAGCCTCTTGTAAGGCCCATCGCGCGCGCAACAGCGCAGACCTCGATTGCGAATAGAGGTCGGCGGTTCGTTGACCTGACACCGCAGATCGCGGCCCTGTTCGCTGCGGGCGAGGTGGGTGGTGAGCTCGCGCCCTACGACTTCTCGACCATGTGGCAGGACGTGGCGCGCACCACACCGGTGACGGCGCCGGGTCAGGCCGTTGCCTCGGCCCTCCTGAAGTACAGCGGTGGCATCTATCTTGAGCAGGCCACGATGACCTCGCGGTGGGTGTTGCAGGTGGATGGCACTGGTCGCTACTACCTTGCTCTCGATGGTGTTGACGATCGGATCGTGTTCGGCACAACGATCAACTTGAATGCGGGATTGGTCGGCGTAGCTTTGGAAAGCTCGGCGCCGCCCGGAAGAGTGCTCCTGTCCTCGGGGGCGTCCGGATACCTCCGAAGGGGCGGTTCAGGTGGCTTCTGGGCTCGCAACAACTCTGCCACCACGCCAGAATCACCGCTGCCAATTAAGGCACGTCAATCTTTGAGCATTGGCACTGACAACACAGCAAACACGGAGTTTGTGGACAGTACTTCGCCGGGCGGCATGGCGGTTGGCGCAGTAACTGGACTCAGTGGAAACCTGGTAATCGGCGGCTTCGATGCTGCAGGTGGAGCGCTGCCTCTCGCGGCCGGCATCTACAGCATGATTTTTCGCGTCGGTGCATACACCGCCGCCCAGGCGGATCTGGTCCGCAGGTACGGCGTACAGCGCATTGGAGTCGTTTCGCCATGAGCCAACTTCACCGTACCCTGATCGTCCCTGCTGCGACCGCACGCCGCTGCGCCGACCTCTGCGCCGCGCTGGCCGGGCCGCCCGGTGCTGGCATGTTCACCACCGCCCTGAGCCCCACCGGTGCTGCGCCTGCGACGCACTTCATTTCGGCCGGGATGATCGAAGACACCTTCGCAGCCGTCCTCGCAGACCCTGCCGTCATGCACGGTGCCTGCCAGGCTGCCGGTATCTCGATCACCCTTGCAGAGTGCACTGCGCTTCTCGCTGCTGCAGACATCAGCGAAGAGCCTCCTTTCGATGCTCTGGCTCGGGTGGGGTTGAAGCTGATTGCCGAGGTGGGCGTGTGATCGCGTTCGGCCGGATGCTGCTGGCCAACTGGCGGCTGTGGCTGATCGTCGCACTGGTGGCCACCGTCGGGCTGCAGCAGGTCCGCCTGGCCAACCGCGGCGCCGAGCTGGCCACCGAGCGCCAGGCCCGCGCCACCGAGACCAGCGACCGCAACCGCGCCGCGCTGCGCGAGTCCGAGCGCGTGGCCACCCTGCAACTCACCCACGCTGCCCAGCAGCAGGAGACCGTCCATGCCTTCGAGCAAACCATCCGCACCGTGGAAGCTGGCCGCGCTGGCGATGCTGCTCGCACTGAGCGCGTGCGCCTCCAGTTCGCCGCCACCGCCGCCCGTGATCGCGTCGCGGCCCGTAGCGACCCCGCTGCCTGTGAGCGTGTCGCAGATCGATCCGAAGTCATCGCAGCCGCTGCTGCTGAGGGTGGAGAGCTACTTGCAGAAGCTCGACGTGCTCTCGCGCGGCGAGACGCCGAAGTGAGCCTGCTGCTGGGCATCGTGCGAAACGACCGCGCGCTGCTCGCGCCAGACTAAGCCGTACTGCTTACACGCCCTGGGATGCCACAATGCGCGCCATGAAAACAAGCGTAGCGTTGCGGTATGAAGGGCCGGCCCTGGACTCCGGCCGAATGAACGTCTACGAAGCGTCAGCCAACATGATCGCCTTCTCGGAGTTCATGGTAGCGGCCGTCAAGAGTACCTATGGCGACGCCGCCGAAGCTCATGCCGAAGTGGCAGGTTTCGAGCACGGATCGTTCGTCACGGATCTTGTCTTCACGGTGGGCGGATCGGCTGCGACCGTTTTCACGGCTTTGACCCCCGCGCAGCTATGGGATGTTGTCAAAGGCGCATTCGATCTATGGAAGCACTTGAAGGGCAGTCCACCGGCCGCCATCAAGCATGATGGACAGAGTGTCACCGTGACGAACAACTCGGGCCACATCATTCAGGTCCGAACGGATTCGCTGACTTTGGTGCTTAATGAAAAGGCTTCGGAGGCGGTCGAGCAGTTCGTCAAGGTTGGCCTTTCGCATGAGGGCTACGAGGCACTTCGCATAGGTGGGGCAACTGAAGTTCCTGCAATCACCGTCGACCGCAGGGAGGCTGAGTCGTTCGTGCCCGTGGCTGCAAAGTCGCAACTATCGGATAACACGGTTGAGGTGGCGCTCACGATCGTGGCGGCTGTCTTTCAAGACGGCAACAAGTGGCGATTCAATGATGGGGCATCCACCTTCAACGCTGCGCTCACCGACGGCGACTTCCTCATTCGCGTCGAGAAGGGCGAGCGGTTTGGGAAGGGTGACGTTCTTCGCGTGCGCATGCAGGTGGTCCAGAGCCGCACCGGGGCAAAGGTTTCAGTCGAGCGGACGGTGCTCAAGGTGTTGGACCATTTGACGCCGCACGAGCAGGCTGTCTTGCTGCCTGGCTAGCGGCCCGAGGAACTGAGCGCGAACCACCACTAGCCCCTGGCGCTTCGGCGCTGGGGGCTCTTTTGCGTTTCAGCCGCCGGTCGTCGTGGGTGAGAATGGCGCCATGGTCACCCGCCCGCAGAAGGTCTGGCGCTACAAGGCGCACCGCATCGTCACTTGGACGGAGCCAGACGGCGCGGGCTGGTGCCGATGGTCGTTCACGATCGACGGCGGGGAGACGGTCAAGGCGCTGGCCGGCGGCTACTACAGCGACATGGAAGCTTTGACGTGCGCATTTGAGGAAGCTTGCCGCACGATCGACTCGAAGGCTGCCAGCGCTTAAAGAGTGCGTCGCAGTTCAAGCAGCGCACTCTCTGCCGCATCCAACATCTCGATGACCTCTTCATGAGTTAGATCGGGATAACCAGGCGTCGCGCGGAGAAAGTGGTCAACCTTCTCGCACGCCGACTGCCATGCGAGGGCGGCGAGCTTCTGGTCTGGTGTCAGGCGAGGGTTGTTCTGTGGCATCCGCATATCGTATGCCCGCATCGTCGGAATTCCTCCGACGATGCATGCGTCTTTCTGCTGGCAAGCGATGAGCCCCGGTCGTTGCATCCTGCGGGCCTTTCACGGAGAACACCATGGCAGACGACAAGAGCATTCGCGGCCCGGCGGACGCCGCCCGCATCAATCTCAACGAGGAACACGAACTGCGCTACTGGACCAAGGCGCTGGGAGTAACAGAGCAGAAGCTTCGCGCGGCTGTCGCAGCTGCCGGCGTGATGGCCAAGGATGTGCGCGCCTACCTGGGCCTGCCAGAGCGCTAAGTCGGAGGCGCGTCCTGCCAGCGATTCAAGCGAGCCGCACCTCGAAATAGGCCTCGTCGGCGTCGCCCAGGCCGCGGAAGCCCGCTTCCTTCGCCTTGGCGTAAGCGGTCGCCCAGTCGCTCGCCAGCTTCACTTCGTCCTTGGTGAGCTCATTGGCGCTCGACTCGCTGGCGCTCTGGAAGGCCCTGAGCGTCGGCGCGACCTGGTCGGCCAGCGCCTTGTCCAAGGCCGCCCGGAATCGGGCCTCAGCCGCATGGATCACATCCGGCGGCGCAGCTGGGAAGTCCACGAGGGTGACGGTGTAGGTCATAGCTGCTCGTGGCTGTACCGCGCGCACTTGCTGGCCAGCTCGTCGACAGTGTTGGCGAACTGGTGTCGCTCGTGGTCGGTGAACGACTCAGCCTTCACGGCATGCAGACCACGGCCGTCAGGATCGACCATACCAGTCGTGTCCATGAAGGAGATCAAGCGACTGAGGTAGGGCTCGAGCCTCTCAGGGCGTTGGTCCTTGACGCCGCCCAGCGCCTCCGCGCATTCGTGCATCGCGGCCGTGACACTGGCAACTTCGCCGTGCGGGTGCGGCAGCATCAACGACGAACGAGCCAACGAGAACTTCTGCGACAGGTAGCCGTAATCCATCTGTGATCTCCTGGTGGTGCGCGCCTACGATACCCCATGAGCTTCGACCAAATCGCTATCCCCATCCTCGGCGCGCTCGCCGCCTGGTGCTCGCAGGAGCGCCGCGAGTCCTGGCGCCGCTGGGCCTGCATCTTCGGGATCGTCGGGCAGCCGTTCTGGTTCTATGCCAGCTGGAAGGCCGAGCAGTGGGGGATCTTCGCCGTCAGCGTGCTCTACGGCGCGGCCTGGATCCGCGGCCTGTGGGTCCATTGGATCAAGCCCGCAAAGCGCGGGAACGAGGACTCCGAGACCCAGTAAGCAAGCGGTTCGAAACGCAGCGGATATTCCCGCGACGCCGCTACAGCCCGCATGGATGCTGGCTTGGGGAGTGGATTGAAAATCCGCGTGTCGTTGGTTCGATTCCGACCCAGGCCACCAAAATTCAAACGCCCGACTGATTTCAGTCGGGCGTTTTCGTTTGCGCTCGGTGCTTGCTTGCAGTGTCCGGGGTCGGGGCTTCAGGTCGCGCGTTCACGCCGGTCGGCGTGGCGTGCGCCGGTCAGACGGAGAAGCCCGCCACGCCTTGCAGCGTGCGGGCCTCGAACTTGTCGTGCGTGCGAAAGGCACTGGGTCAGGACGTTCCGCTCCCGGCCGGACCTCCCGTCCTTCCCTCAGACCAGGCTCTCCTCCGCCGCCAGCACCCCCGCGGCGCGCAGCGCGGCCGGCAGCCACTTGGCGGCGGTGTCGCCGCGCTGGATCGCCGCTATGCGCGCGGCTTCGTCGGCCACCTTGCGCACCGCCAGTTCCATCATCGCGGGCGCCTTGGCGCGCTCCAGCACCACCACGCCGTCGGCATCGGCCACCACCAGATCGCCCGGGTTCACCGTGACGCCGCCGGCCGAGATCGGGTGGTTGATGCGGCCGGGCACGTACTTGGTCGGGCCGGCCGGGTTGAAGCCAGCGCTGAACACCGGGAAGTCCAGTTCGAGCACCTCGAGTCGGTCGCGGATGGCGCCGTCGACCACCACGCCGCCGAGCCGGCGCTGCTTGCAGGCGCTGAGCATCAGCGTGCCCATCAAGGCCGCGGTCTGGTCGCCCTTGCCGTCGACCACGAGGATGTCGCCCGGCTGCGCGAGCGCAATGGCCGCGTGGATCATCAGGTTGTCGCCGGGGCGCACCTCGACGGTGAAGGCCGGGCCGGCGAGCTTCATGCGTTCGTGCACCGGCGTGACGCGGCTGTGCATGCTGCCGCGGCGGCCCGCCACGTCGGCCAGGATGGCGGCCTGGAAGGTGGCGGCCCGGGCCACCACATCGGCGCCGACGCGCTCGATCTGGCGGATGACTTCGGGGAGGGGGTTCATGGTGTGTGCCTTGGAAGAAGGGAAAGGGACGCTCGACTCAGTCCGCCTTGACGCCGGCATCCTTGATGACCGTGCCCCATTTGGTCTTGTCGGCGGCGAGGAAGGCGCGGAACTGCTCGGGCGTGCTGCCGACCGGCTCCAGCCCCGCGGCGATGAACTTCTGCGAGATCTCGGGCGTGGCCAGCACCTTGGCCACTTCCTGCTGGACGCGCTGGATGGCGGCCGCCGGCGTGCCCTTGGACGCGCACAGCCCGGTCCAGGTGACCGGATCGAAATGGGGCACGCCCGACTCCGAGACCGTCGGGACCTCCGGCAGACCCTTGAGCCGCTGCAGGCTCGCCACGCCCAGGATCCGCAGCTTGCCGGACTTGGCGTACGGCATGGAGCTCACGGCCTGGTCGAAGATGATCGAGACCTGGCCGGCGAGCAGGTCGGTCATCGCCTGCCCGGTGCCCTTGTAGGGCACGTGGACGATGTCCACGCCGGCCTTGGACTTGAACATCTCGCCCGCCAGATGCCCGCCGGTGGCGTTGCCCGAGGAGGCGAAGTTGAGCTGGCCCGGATGGCCCTTCGCGTACGCGATCAGTTCCTTGACGTTGGTCGCGGGCACCGAGGCGTTCACCAGCAGCAGGTAGGGCGCATTGGCGATCAGCGTCACCGGCAGCAGGTCGGTCTCGGGGTTGAACGGCGCCTTGGTCAGGTGCGGCTGGATCGACACCGTGCCGGTCGTGCACATCATCAGCGTGTGGCCGTCGGGCGGGGCGCTGAGCAGCGTCTGCGCGGCGATGTTGCCGCCCGCGCCGGGCTTGTTCTCCACCAGCACCTGCTGGCCCAGGCCTTCGGCCAGCTTCGGCGCCAGCAGGCGCGCCACGATGTCGTTCGAGCCGCCGGGCGAGAAGCCGACCACGATGCGCACCGGCTTGGAGGGGAAGGGGTCGTTGGCCAGCGCCGCGGAGGCGGCGGCGAGCGTGGCGGCCACGGGAATCAGCGTGCGGAGCAGGGTGCGAATTTGCATGGTGGTTCTCAGAGGGTGGGAGGTGCAGGACACGTGGCGGATCAGTCGCTGAGCTCGGCGCGCGCCGCGGCGATGCGGCGGCAGGCCTCTTCCAGGTGGTCGGTGCCGGCCGCGAACGAGATGCGGAAGTGCGTGTCGATGCCATAGGCGCTGCCCTGCAGGGCGGCCAGGTTCTGCGCCTCGAGCAGATGCAGGATCCAGTCGTTGCTGTTGCGGATCGTCTGGCCCGCCGGCGTGCGGGCGCCGAACAGGGCTTCGCAGGACGCGAAGACGTAGAACGCGCCATCGGGCCGGTGGCAGCGGATGCCCGGGATGTCGTTCAGGGCGGCGACCACCACGTCGCGGCGCTGCTGGAAGACCTGCCGGCTGGTGGTGACGAAATCCTGCGGACCGGTCAGCGCCGCATGCGCCGCCGCCTGGCTGATGGAGCAGGTGCCGGAGGTGCTCTGCGACTGCAGCTTGACCATGGCCTTGATCAGTTCCGCGGGGCCCGCGCCGAATCCCACGCGCCAGCCGGTCATCGCATAGGCCTTGGAGACGCCGTTGATGGTGAGGGTCCGCTCCTTGAGCGCGGGCACCACCTGCGCCAGGGTGGCAAAGGCCTTGCCGTCATAGAGCAGGTGTTCGTAGATGTCGTCGGTGAGCACCCAGACGTGCGGATGCCGCACCAGCACCTCGCCCAGCGCGGCCAGTTCCTCGCGGGTGTAGGCCGCGCCGCTGGGGTTGTTGGGCGAGTTGAGCACCAGCCAGCGGGTGCGCGGCGAGATCGCCTGCTCGAGCTTCCCGGGCGTCAGCTTGAAGCCCTCGGCGGCCGCGCACTCGGCGAACACCGGCGTGCCGCCGGCGAGCCGCACGATGTCGGGATAGGAGACCCAGTAGGGCGCGGGCACGATGACCTCGTCGCCCGCTTCCACCGTGCACAGCACCGCGTTGAAGATGACCTGCTTGGCGCCGGTGCCGACGATGATCTCGTTCGGCGCATAGGCCAGCCCGTTCTCGGTCTTGAACTTGTGCGCGACCGCCTCCTTCAAGGCCGGCGTCCCGCCCACGTCGGTGTAGCGGGTCTGGCCTTCGGCCATCGCGCGCCGGGCCGCTTCCTTGATGTGTTCGGGGGTGTCGAAGTCCGGCTCTCCAGCCGTCAGCCCTACGATGTCGCGTCCCTGGGCGCGCAGTTCGCGGGCGCGTTGCCCGGCCATGGAGCTGGGGGAGGGCTGGATGCGGTGGAGTCGGGTGGCGATTCGGAGCATGGTTTGGAGGGGCTGCAATGACGGTTTCTGTAGTATCCGGAGCCCCTCCTCAAGCGCAAAACGAATAATGGGATTGGTAGTTCATTCCTTTTTTTCCTGCGCAGTCTGTCGCCATGAACCTCACCTTCAAGCAACTGGAAGCCTTTCTGTCGAGCGTGAAGCTGCACAGCTTCAGCGCCGCGGCGGAGAAGCTGCACACCACGCAATCGGCGATCTCCAAACGGGTGGCCGAACTCGAGAGCGTGGTGGGCACGCCGCTGTTGCACCGGACCGCGAAGGGCCTGGAGATGACGCAGGGCGGTCGACGGCTGCTGCCGCTGGCCGAGGAGGCGCAAAGGCTCACCGGGCGCATCGCGGCGGAGATGAGCGCGGACCACACCCTCAAGGGCAATTTCCGCCTCGGCGCCACCGAGCTGATCGCCATGACCTGGCTCACCGATTTCGTTCGCAAGATCCAGGTCCAGCATCCGGCCCTGGTGATCGAGCCGGTGGTCGACGCGGGGCTCAGCCTGTTCCAGGGTCTGGAGACCAACAGGATCGACCTGGTGGTCATTCCGGGCACCTACTGGGGCCAGGACTATGCGACGGTCAAGGTGGGGCAGGTCGACGACTACTGGATGGCGAGCCCGTCCATCCCGCTGCCCGACCGGCCCTTGCAGCCGGCGGAGTTCGCGAACTACCCGATCCTCGAGCAGTCCACGGGCGCCGCCAAGAACCGCTACTACGAAGGCTGGCTGGCCGAACACGGCTTCAAGTTCAACAAGGTGCTGGCGACCAACAGCACCACGGTGCTGCGCCAGCTGGCCATCGGGGGCTTCGGCATCGCGCAGATGGCGCTGGACTACGTGCGGCCCGACATCGAGGCCGGGCGGCTGCGCATCGTCCGCTGCGACCCCATGCCGCCCCCCATGGTGTACAGCGCCGTCTACCGCAAGGACGACGCCAGCGCGGCGCTGGACGGCATCATCGACATGGCGGTGGAGTGCTGCAACTTCGGGTTGAGGCCTTGAGGCGGCGGCGTGGATGCCTCGCGTTCCGCGCTCGGCGGCGCGCCACGAAAAAGGCCGGACACCTTGGAAAATGTCCGGCCTTGAAAGATGGTCCCGCCGCCAGGAATCGAACCTGGATCTCAGCCTTCGGAGGGCCGAATTCTATCCGTTGAAATACAGCGAGAGAGCCTGCGGCGATGCACCGCAAGCCCGCCATTATCGCCCATCAGGCGACCATCGAAAGCTTCTCGGGCAGGATTTCGATCGCATCGGGCCGATGACCGAAGCCCAGGCCGTTCACATACACCTCGAAAGTGCGTTTGCCGACCTGGACCAGGTCGAAGGCCGAAGGGTCGAGCAGCCAGTTCTGGATCAGGCCGCTGACCAGCGCATGCAGTCCCTGCGCCGCGGCCGCCGCGGGGATGGCGAGGCGGATGTGCTGGCGCCGCGCCGCATGGCGCAGGGCCTGCTCGAAATCGGTGACGCAGGCGTCGCGCGCGCCCAGGTGGCGCTGCTGCACCGACTGCATGTCGTGGGTGTACTCGACCTTGTGCGTCGCCACCTCGAACACGCGCCGCACCTGCGGGTCGGTGGTCATGAGCTTGAGCGCCACCAGCAGTCCGCGCTCGATCTCTTCCAGCGGATCGTCGCGCACCGGGCCGGTGCTCCGCGCCGCGGCCTCCAGCGGCAAGGTGACGCGCTCCATCATCGCGTTGAAGAGGTCGGCCTTGTCCTTGAAGTGCCAGTAGATCGCGCCACGCGTCGCCCCCGCTTGCTGCGCGATCTGCTGCAGCGAGGTCTGCGAAACGCCCTGCGCCTGGAACAACAACTCCGCTGCATCGAGCAGGCGGTTGCGTGTGGCGAGGGCCTCTTCCTTCGTGTGGCGGGCCAATTTGTCTCCTGATAAGGATTTGAATGTCTCGCCGGACTATACATCCATGAATGTATGTAAACTAGCCGCCTCCCGATGACCCACCTGGCCGACAGGCCTTGACGGCGATCAAGGTCGCTTCGCGTCGTCTCCTCTTTGCTTCAAAGGAATCACATGCCGCAATCGCATGTCTCTTCGCGTCGTTCGTTCTCCCCTCGGCGCATGGCCCTGTCCGGCGTCGCCGTGCTGGTCTTCGCCCTGCTTGCGGCTTGCGGCAAGGGCAAGGACCCCGCCGCTGCGGCAGCGCCGGCCGGTGCCGCGCCGCCGCCGCCCGAAGTCGGGGTGGTGGTCGCGACGCCGTCCGACGTCGGCCTGGTGACCGAGCTGCCGGGCCGCCTGGAAGCCTCGCGCGTGGCGCAGGTGCGCGCCCGCGCCGCCGGCATCCTGCAGGAGCGGCTGTTCCGCGAAGGCAGCGACGTGAAGGCCGGCCAGCCGTTGTTCCGCATCGATGCGGCCCCCTACACCGCCGCGGCGCAGAGCGCGCAGGCCAGCCTGGCGCGTGCCGAGGCCAATGCGGTGCAGGCCAAGGCGCTGGCCGATCGCTACAAGCCGCTGGTGGAAGCCAATGCGGTGAGCAAGCAGGAGTACGCGAGCGCGGTGGCTTCGCAGAAGACCGCCGAGGCCGACGTGGCCGTGGGCCGGGCTTCGGTGGCCACGGCCAAGATCAACCTGGGCTATGCCGCCGTGACCGCGCCCATCTCGGGCCGCATCGGCCGCGCGCTGGTGACCGAAGGCGCGCTGGTGGGCCAGGGCGACGTGACGCAGCTCGCCGTGATCCAGCAGATCAACCCGCTGTACGTCAACTTCACGCAGTCGGCCAACGACGTGCTCAAGCTGCGCCGCGCCATGGCCGACGGCAAGTTCAAGCGCGCCGACGGCGCCGACGCGGCCAGCATCCGCGTGGTGCTCGAAGGCGGCGGCGAATACCCGCTGGCGGGCAAGCTGCTGTTCTCCGACCTCACGGTCGACCCGACCACCGGCCAGGTCACGCTGCGCGCCGAACTGCCCAATCCCAAGGGCGAGCTGCTGCCCGGCCTGTACGTGCGCGTGAAGATCGAGCAGGCCCAGGTCAGCAACGCGATCGCGCTGCCGCAGCAGGCCGTGACCCGCACCGAGCAGGGCGACACGGTCACCGTGGTGGGAGCCGACGGCAAGCTCAGCAAGCGCCCGGTGAAGATCAGCGCCGCGCAGGACAACCAGTGGCTGGTGCTCGACGGCCTCAAGGCCGGCGAGCAGGTGATGGTCGACGGCTTCCAGAAGCTGCAGATGATGCCGCCCGGCACGCCGGTGAAGGCCGTGCCGTGGGTCAAGCCTGGCACGGCACCCGCAGCGGGCGCCGCGCCTGCTGCCGCACCGGCGGCCTCGGCCCCGGCCGCCGCGGCTTCCGCCGCCAAGTAAGGAGCCCGCCCGCATGGCTAAATTCTTCATCGATCGGCCCATCTTCGCGTGGGTGATCGCGCTGTTCATCATCGTGATGGGCAGCGTGGCGATCACGCAGCTGCCGATCTCGCAGTACCCGCCGGTGGCGCCACCCGCCATCGTCATCAGCACCGCCTATCCGGGGGCTTCGGCCCAGACGCTCGAGGACAGCGTGCTGTCCGTGATCGAGCGCGAGATGAACGGTTCGCCCGGCCTGATCTACATGGAATCGGTGGCCCAGGCCGACGGCACCGGCACCATCACGGTCACCTTCGAGACCGGCACCAATGCCGACCTGGCCCAGGTGGACGTGCAGAACCGGCTGTCGCGCGCGACGCCGCGCCTGCCGGCCGCGGTGACGCAGCAGGGCGTGCGCGTGGACAAGTCGCGCAACAACTTCCTGCTGTTCACGATGCTGTCCTCGGACAACCCGGCAATCGACCCGATCGCGCTGGGCGACTACGCCTCGCGCAACGTCGTGCCCGAACTGCAGCGCGTGGCCGGCATCGGCCAGGCGCAGCTGTTCGGCACCGAACGCGCGATGCGCATCTGGATCGATCCGACCAAGCTGCAGGGCTTCAACCTGTCGTCGGCCGACGTCAATGCCGCGATCCGCGCGCAGAACGCGCAGGTCTCCTCGGGCTCGATCGGCGACCTGCCGAACATCACCGGCCAGAGCATCGCCGCCACCGTCGTGGTGACCGGCCAGCTCAGCACCATCGAGCAGTTCGGCAACATCGTGCTGCGCGCCAACACCGACGGTTCGTCGGTGCGGCTCAAGGACGTCGCGCGCATCGAACTCGGCGGCCAGGCCTACTCGACCTCGGCCCGCCTGAACGGCGCGCCGGCCGTGGGCATCGGCGTCCAGCTGGCGCCCAGCGGCAACGCGCTGCAGTCGGCCAAGGCCATCCGTGCGCGCATGACCGAGCTGGCGAAGTTCTTCCCCGAAGGCGTGAAGTGGAGCATTCCCTACGACAGCTCGCGCTTCGTGAGCATCTCCATCACCGAGGTGGTGAAGACGCTGTTCGAGGCCGTGGCGCTGGTGTTCATCGTGATGTTCCTGTTCCTGCAGAACTGGCGCTACACGATCATCCCGACCATCGTGGTGCCGATCGCGCTGCTGGGCACCTTCGCCGTGCTGGCCGCGCTGGGCTTCTCGATCAACGTGCTGACCATGTTCGGCATGGTGCTGGTGATCGGTATCGTGGTGGACGATGCGATCGTGGTGGTGGAGAACGTCGAGCGCATCATGACCGAGGAGGGCCTCGGCCCGCTCGATGCCACGCGCAAGGCGATGCGGCAGATCTCGGGCGCCATCATCGGCGTGACCGTGGTGCTGATCTCGGTGTTCGTGCCGCTGGCCTTCTTCGCCGGTTCGACCGGCAACATCTACCGCCAGTTCTCGGCGGTGATGGTGGCCTCGATCGGCTTCTCGGCCTTCATGGCGCTGTCGCTCACGCCGGCGCTGTGCGCCACGCTGCTCAAGCCCGTGGAACAAGGCAGCCATCACGAGAAGAAGGGCTTCTTCGGCTGGTTCAACCGCGGCTTCTCGCGCACTGCCAAGGGCTACGAGAGCGTGGTGTCGCGGCTGCTCAAGCGCGCCGCGCGCTACCTGATCATCTACATCGCGATCGTCGGCGCGGTGGTGCTGCTGTTCCGTGGCCTGCCGACCTCCTTCCTGCCGCAGGAAGACCAGGGCAACATCATCGTGAACGTGCAGCTGCCGCCGGGTGCGACGCAGGAGCGCACGCTGTCGGTCATGGAGCAGGTCGAGGGCTACATCCTCAAGCAGCCTGAAGTGCAGAGCATGGTCAGCGTGCTGGGCTTCAGCTTCTCGGGCCAGGGTCAGAACGCCGGCCTCGCCTTCGTGACGCTCAAGGATTGGGAAGAGCGTGGCGGCGCCGCGCACTCGGCCGATGCGCTCGCGGGCCGTGCCTTCGGTGCGCTCTCGGGCGTGCGCGATGCCTTCATCTACCCGCTGAACCCGCCGCCGATTCCCGAACTGGGCAACGCCAGCGGCTTCACCTTCCGGCTGCAGGACCGCTCGGGTGCGGGCCACAAGGCGCTGATCAACGCGCGCAACCAGCTGCTGGGCATGGCCTCGCAGAGCAAGCTGCTCACGCAGGTCCGGCCGGACGGCCTGGAAGATGCGCCGCAGCTGCAGATCGACATCGACCGCGACAAGGCCAACGCACTGGGCGTGACCTTCGACGCGATCAACACGACGCTGTCGACGGCGTTGGGCTCGAGCTACATCAACGACTTCCCGAACCAGGGCCGCCTGCAGCGCGTGGTGGTGCAGGCCGACGCGCCGGCGCGGATGCAGCCCGACGACCTGCTCAAGCTCAACGCCAGCAACACCCAGGGCAACCCGGTGCCGCTGTCGACCTTCGCGAGCACGCGCTGGGTCAACGGTGCGCAGCAGACGGTGCGCTACAACGGCTACCCGGCCGTGCGCATCTCGGGCTCGGCCGCGCCGGGTTCGAGCTCGGGTGCGGCGATGGCCGAGATGGAAGCGCTGGCAGCCAAGCTGCCGCCGGGCTTCGGCTTCGAATGGACCGGCCAGTCGCGTGAAGAAAAGCTCGCGGGCTCGCAGGCCATGATCCTCTACGGCTTCGCGATCCTGGCGGTGTTCCTGTGCCTGGCCGCGCTGTACGAGAGCTGGACCATCCCGCTGTCGGTGATCCTGGTGGTGCCGCTGGGCGTGCTGGGCGTGCTGGCCGCGACCATGCTGCGCTCCTACTCCAACGACGTGTACTTCCAGGTCGGGCTGATCACCATCATCGGCCTGTCGGCGAAGAACGCGATTCTGATCATCGAGTTCGCGAAAGACCTGCAGGCGCAGGGCAAGGGCGTGGTGCAAGCGGCGCTGGAAGCCGCCCACCTGCGGTTCCGCCCGATCGTGATGACCTCGCTGGCCTTCGGCCTGGGCGTGCTGCCGCTGGTGCTGGCCTCCGGCGCCGGCTCGGCCAGCCAACGCGCCATCGGCACCGGCGTGCTGGGCGGCATGGTCACGGGCACTGCGCTTGCGGTGTTCTTCGTGCCGGTGTTTTTCGTGGTCGTGCGCACCCTGTTCAAGGGCAGCGCGCGCCAGCATGAAGTCGATCGGCGTCATGCCGAAGCGGCAGGGATCGAGCAAAGCCATGACTAAGCAGCGAAGAATGATTTCACGCCACACGCTCGGCGCGCTGGCGGCCAGTGCCTTCCTGGCCGGCTGCTCGCTGATCCCGACCTACGAGCGCCCCGCGGCGCCCGTGCCCACGACCTTCCCCGGCGACCCGGCCCAACCGGCCGGCGCGGCCGCGGCGACGGTCGCCTGGCAGGACTACTTCACCGATCCGCGGCTGCAGGCGCTGATCCGCACCGCGCTCGCCAACAACCGCGACCTGCGGGTGTCGGTGCTCAACATCGAGCAGGCGCGCGCGCAGTTCCAGATCAGCCGTGCCGCGCAGTACCCGGCGCTCAACGGCATCTTCTCGGCCACGCGCCAGCCCTCGGTGGTCGACGGTCGCCTGGGCAACAGCTTCCAGGTGGGCCTGGGCATCTCCTCGTGGGAGATCGACTTCTTCAACCGCCTCGGCAGCCTGAAGGAAGCCGCGCTCGCGCAGTACCTGGCGACCGAAGAGGCCCGCAAGGCCGCGCAGATCAGCCTGATCGGCGCCGTGGCGACCGGCTGGTACACGCTGCTGGCCGACGACGAACTGCTCGAGCTCACGCGCGAGACCCTGGTCACGCGTGACGAATCGGTTCGGCTCACCAAGCTGCGCTTCGACAACGGCGTGTCTTCCGAGCTCGATTTCCAGGCCGCCAATTCGGCCGCCGAGACCGCCCGCGCGGCCTACGCCCAGCAGCAGCGCCAGCGGCTGCAGGACGAGAACGCGCTCGCGCTGCTGCTCGGTGCGCCGCTGCAGCCCGCGGCCCTTCCCACGGTCAACGGACTGGGCCGGCTCGAAGCCACGCAGGCCATGCCCGAGCTGCCGGTGGGCCTGCCCTCCGACCTGCTGATCGAGCGTCCGGACATCCGCCAGGCCGAGCAGCTGCTGCGCTCGGCCAACGCCAACATCGGCGCGGCGCGCGCAGCCTTCTTCCCGCGCATCTCGCTGACCGCCACGGCCGGCACCGCGAGCAACGAGCTGTCGGGCCTGTTCAAGAGCGGCTCGACCGCCTTCTCGATCGCACCGCAGCTGGTGCTGCCGATCTTCGACGCCGGCCGCAACCAGGCCGGGCTCGACTCGGCACGCGCGGAACGCGACATCGCGGTGGCGCAGTACGAGAAGTCGATCCAGTCGGCCTTCCGCGAGGTGGCCGATGCCCTCGCGGGCCGCGCCACGCTGGGCGAGCAGGTGCGGGCGCTGCGTGCCCAGGCCGCGGCCGAGGAGCAGCGCTTCAAGCTGTCCGACCTGCGCTACCGCAACGGCATCGCGAGCTCGCTCGACCTGCTCGACGCGCAGCGTTCGCTGTTCAGCGCCCAGCAGGCCGCGGTGCAGACCCGCATGCTGCAACTGCAGAACCAGGTCGCGCTGTACAAGGTGCTGGGCGGCGGCTGGAAGGATTGAGCCCCCCGCGCGGCGCCTTCCAGGGCGCCGCGCACCTGCCACGCCTGCACCACGATGGGCAACACAGTCCGTCGATCTCTGGGGCCTTCCCTATAATCGCGGGTTGATTTCGCCCGACCCCCCGAGAAGCCCCCGATTTTGAGGACGCCATGAGCGCAGACCCGCACTACCAGGCCACAGAAGAAGCCCACACCGGCCCCATCAAGAACCCGAAGCAACTGCTGCTGGCGGTCTTTTTCTCGTTCATCGCCCCCATCGCGATCATCGTGGGCCTCGTGTCCTACGTGGTCTCCGGCAACCGGCCCTCGGGTGCGGCGCAGGGCGACAACATGTCGCTCTACGGCGTGTCGCAGGACACGCGCGACCGCGAGGTGGCCGATCGCCTGAAGAAGGTGGGCTCGATCGAGATCCGCGATGCCAACCGTGCGCTGGCCGCCGGCGAGGTCGTGTTCAAGGCGCAGTGCGTGGCCTGCCACGGCGCGCCCGGCATTCCCGGCGCACCCCACCTGAACGACGCCGCGGCCTGGGGCCCGCGCATCGGCCAGGGCTACGCCACGCTGCTCGAGCATGCACTCAAGGGCAAGGGCGCGATGCCGCCGCAGGGCGGCGGGGATTTCGAAGACCTCGAGATCGGCCGTGCCGTGGTCTACATGGCCAATGCAGCCGGTGGCAAGTTCCCGGTGCCCGAGCGCCCGGCCGCCGGCGCTGCGCCCGCGGACGGTGCGGCACCCGCCGCCGAGGGCGCGGCCTCCGCGCCGGTCGCCGCCGCGAGCAAGTAAACGCGGCGCCAGCGTCTTCGACGCTGCCGCTCTCGAACGAAGCCGGCCTTGTGCCGGCTTTTTCTTTGGTGGGGTCGCTCAGCCCGCCGAGGCCTGGTGCGCGGCCGGGCTCAGCACATGGCCGAAGCGCGCCGGCAGGTCGGCGGCCTGCACCGGTTCCGGCTGCGGCCACAGGCCCTGCTCGAGGGCGTCGGCCGCCAGGCCCATGTCCTGCGTGTGCACCAGCCCCAGCCCCAGCGGCGTCGCCAGGTAGAGCTTGCCGTCCTCGTCGAGCAATGGCTGACCGTGCGTAGTGGGCGTGCCGGCGTGGCTGCGCACCGAGAAGTCGTCGCCGATGCGCCAGACCCACGGCGCGGCCTCGAGCTCGACGTAGACCCGTTGCGGGCCGTTCTGGAAGAACCACTGGCCGGCCTCGTCGGCCTCGTAGTTGCGCTGGATGAAGTCGATCAGCTTGTCGTGTCGCAGCAGCGAGCCCTTGGCGGCGGGGAAGGGGCCTTCGGCCTGTGTGCGGTCGTCCCGCATGTACCAGTTGCCGCGCGCGTCGAGGCCGAGCCAGCCGTGGCAGTGCGGGACGTTGGGCCACTTCGCGAGGGCCTGTTTGACAATCTCATCCATAGAGGTATTTTGCTCGCCCCCAGGCTCCGCGCCACTTCGTGTCGCTTCTCCCTCCCCCTACCGGGGGCGCCATCTGCGGCCCGGCGAAGCCGGTTCCGCGATGGCCCTGGAAAAAAAACGGGGCGGTGGTCCTGGCAATACCCTGTGGATTCAGCGGGGCAGGTGCTGCGCCAGCCAGCCGCCCACGCGTTCGGGCATGCCGCGCACGTGGCCGGGGGGCAGGCCCAGCGGGAAGCCGACGTGGCCGCCGTGCGCGGGTTGCCACAGCGTGACATGGGGGCCGACCTCGGACGGGCGCGGCAGGCTGTCGGCGGGCACGAAGGGGTCGTTGAGGGCGTTCACCACCAGGGTCGGCACCCGGACCGCCTGCAGGTGCGGCTTGGCCGAGCCGCGGCCCCAGTAGTCGTCGGTGTCCCTGAAGCCGTGCAGCGGGGCGGTGAACACGTTGTCGAAGGCGTGCAGGTCGCCGGCCGCCAGCAGCGCGTCGCGGTCGAACAGGCCCGGGTGCTGGGCCAGCTTGGCCAGCGCCTTGGGCTTCATGGTCGACAGGAACATGCGCGTGTAGACCAGCCGGTTGAAGCCGCGGCCGATCGCCGCGCCGCCGGCCGCCAGGTCCACCGGCGCCGAGACCGCGGCCACGGCGCGCACGGTGCGCGTGGCCGTGGTGCCGGCTTCCTCGGCCCAGCGCAGGAGCGCGTTGCCGCCCAGCGAGACGCCGGCCGCCAGCAGCGCCGCGCCCGGCGGGCGCCCCGCGGCGCAGCGTTCGAGCATCCAGCCGATCTCCTCGAAATCGCCCGAGTGGTAGGCCCGCGGCGCCAGGTTGATCTCGCCGCTGCAGCCGCGGAAATGCGGCACCGCGAAGGCCCAGCCGCGCGCGGCGGCGAAGGCCGCGAAGGCTTCGGCGTAGTGGCTGCGGGAGGAGCCCTCGAGGCCGTGGAACAGCACCAGCAGCGGCGCGGCCGGGTCGGCGGCGTCGATGCGGTCGACGTCGACGAAATCGCCGTCCGGCGTGGTCCAGCGCTCGCGCCGGTAGACCGGCGGCGCGCCGTCCACGCGGCGCGCCCAGAGCGCCGGCCAGATGGTCTGCAGGTTGCCGCCCGGCAACCAGTGCGGCGCGCGGTAGGACTGCATGGCTTGCACGGTCGGCCTCAATGCAGGGTCTGGCGCGCGGTGTCGTCCTCGTCGGGCTCGCGCGCGCTGCCCGGGCTGGCATGGTGGGCCACCAGGCGCCAGCCCTGGGCGGTCTTGTGATAGACGTTGGTGGCCAGCACGAAGGCATGCTGCGGCCCTTCGGCCGTGAGCACCTCGATGCGTTCGAGCACGTTGTGCACCGCGCTGGCCAGCGATTCGACCTTGCGCACGCGCGCCGGCCGCACATGGATCGCGCCGTGGCCGAACATCTGCTCGAAGGCCGCGCGGATCGCGACCGGGCCCACCAGCCGGGGGCCGCCCGGGTGCACGCAGAACACCTCGTCGTCGTCCGACCAGCAGCCCATCAGTGCATCGATGTCGCCGCGCTGCAGCGCCTCATAGAAGGCGGCTTCGACGTCGTCGGCAGTGCCGCCGACGGCGGCGGCGGCGCGGAGTGGGGTCTTGGGCATGGCGTGATTCTGCCGCGCCGCCCGTGACCGCGGCGCTGCACCGCTTTGGGCCGGCCCGCACCGTGCTGCCGCGCATCGCATGGATCGTTCGCTCCATTTTGGACCAAATGGACAAAACCTTGCCATCGATCCTTCATAAGTCATTGATTCATAATAACTTATCGGCCTGGCACGCCGCATGCAAGGAGCTTCGCAACCCCGCAACAGGAGTCCTTTCATGAACGTCGGCATCTTCATCCCCATCGGCAACAACGGCTGGCTGCTGTCCGAAAACGCTCCCCAGTACAAGCCCAGCTTCGCGCTCAACAAGGAGATCACGCTGAAGGCCGAGCGCTACGGCGTGGACTTCGCGCTGTCCATGATCAAGCTGCGCGGCTTCGGCGGCAAGACCGAGTTCTGGGACCACAACCTCGAGTCCTTCACGCTCATGGCCGGCCTCGCGGCCGTCACCAGCAAGATCAAGCTCTACGCCACCGCCGCCTCGCTGGTGATGCCGCCGGCCATCGTGGCGCGCATGTCGGCCACCATCGACTCCATCTCCAACGGCCGCTTCGGCCTCAACCTGGTCACCGGCTGGCAGCGCCCCGAGTACTCGCAGATGGGCATGTGGCCCGGCGACCAGTTCTTCGGCACGCGCTACGCGTACCTCAGTGAGTACATCCAGGTGCTGCGCGATCTCTGGGGCACCGGCCAGTCCGACTTCAAGGGCGAGCACTTCCAGATGGACGACTGCCGCATGAGCCCGCAGCCGCAGGCCGACATGAAGGTCATCTGCGCGGGCCAGAGCGACGCGGGCATGGACTTCTCCGCCACCCACGCCGACTACAACTTCTGCTTCGGCAAGGGCGTGAACACGCCCAAGGCCTTCGCGCCCGCGGCCCAGAAGCTCATCGAGGCGACGGCCAAGACCGGCCGCCATGTCACCACCTACGTGCTGATGATGTTGATCGCCGACGAGAGCGACGAGGCCGCGCGCGCCAAGTGGGAACACTACAAGGCCGGCGCCGACCACGAGGCCATCGCCTGGCTGGGCCAGCAGGGCGCGGTCGACACCAAGTCCGGCGCCGACACCAACGTGCGCCAGATGGCCGACCCGACCTCCGCCGTGAACATCAACATGGGCACGCTGGTGGGCTCGTATGAAAGCGTCGCGCGCATGCTCGACGAGGTGGCCGAGGTGCCCGGCACCGAGGGCGTGCTGCTGACCTTCGACGATTTCCTGCTGGGCGTGGAAGCCTTCGGCGAGCGCATCCAGCCGCTGATGAAGAGCCGCGCGCATGTGCAAAGCCCCGTGCCTTCGCAGGTCGAGCCCGAGCGCCTGGCGGCCTGACGCAGGGGACGCACATGACCACCCCCGCACGCAACACCACCCTCACCTCGACCACGCCCGTCGGCGCGCCGCGCCTGCCCGGCGCACCCGCGCCCGTGGTGCTGCCCGCGCGCCCCGAGCCGCTCGCGCTGCACGCCAGTGACACCGCGCTGGTCGTGGTCGACATGCAGAACGCCTATGCCTCGATCGGCGGTTATGTCGACTCGGCCGGCTTCGACATCTCCGGCGCGCAGGGCACCATCGCCCACATCGTGCGCGCCATCGCGGCGGCGCGCGCGGCCGGCATGCTGGTCGTGTTTTTGCAGAACGGCTGGGACGCCGCCTACGTGGAAGCCGGCGGCCCCGGTTCGCCCAACTGGCACAAGTCGAACGCGCTCAAGACCATGCGCGCCCAGCCCGCGCTGCAGGGCAAGTTCCTCGCCAAGGGTGGTTGGGACTACGAACTCATCGACCAGATGAAGCCGCAGCCCGGCGACATCGTGGTGCCCAAGACGCGCTACAGCGGCTTCTTCAACAGCACGCTCGACAGCACGCTGCGCGCGCGTGGCATCCGCCATCTGGTGTTCACCGGCATCGCGACCAACGTGTGCGTGGAGTCGACGCTGCGCGACGCCTTCCATCTCGAGTACTTCGCCGTGATGCTGGAAGACGCCACGCACGAACTGGGCGGCCCGGCCATCCAGAAGGCCTCCGTCTACAACGTCGAGACCTTCTTCGGCTGGGTCTCCACGGCGGACCAGTTCTGCGCCACCTTCGCGCCGCAAGCCCTTGCCCAACCCGTAGCGGCCGAAGCGGCCATCGCCTGATTCACTTCACCGAGGAGTTTTCCAATGCCCAAGCAAGCCATCATCCCGCCCGGCACCGGCGTGCCGCTCGCCCCCTACGTCCCCGGCACGCTCGCCGACGGCGTGCTCTACGTCTCGGGCACGCTGCCCTTCGACAAGGACAACAACGTGGTGCACGTGGGCGACGCCGCCGCGCAGACGCGTCACGTCCTCACCACCATCCAGGGGGTGGTCGAAGCGGCCGGCGGCACCATGGACGACGTGACCTTCAACCAGATCATGCTCAGGGACTGGGCCGACTACGCGAAGATCAACACGGTGTATGCGGAGTTCTTCCCCGGCACCAAGCCCGCGCGCTACTGCATCCAGTGCGGGCTGGTGAAGCCCGACGCGCTGGTCGAGATCGCCTCGACCGCGCACATCGGAAAGAAGGGCTGACGCGCATGTCGCCGCTGCATTTCGAAGTGCATGGTCCCGTCGATGCGGCATCGACGGTGCTGCTGTCCTCGGGCCTCGGTGGCTCGGCCGGCTTCTGGCAGCCGCAGCTGGGCGCGCTGATCGCGGCCGGCCACCGCGTGATCGCCTACGACCAGCGCGGCACCGGCCGCAGCCCCGCCGCCTTGCCCGCGGCCTATGCGATCGAGGACATGGCGCGGGACGTGCTGGAGATCCTCGACGCCACCCGCACCGCGCACTGCCACTTCGCGGGCCATGCGCTGGGCGGCCTGGTCGGGCTGCAGTTGGCGCTCGATGCACCGTCGCGTGTGGCCAGCCTGGTGCTCGTCAATGCCTGGTCCAGGCCCAACCCGCATTCGGCGCGCTGCTTCGATGCACGGCTCGGGTTGCTGGGCGCCGTCGGCCCGCGTGCCTACGTGGAAGCGCAGCCGATCTTCCTCTACCCCGCCGCGTGGGCCGCCGCGCATGCGAAGCGCGTGCAGGACGAGGTCGACCACGCCTTCGCCCATTTCCCGGGCGAGGCCAACATGCGCGCGCGCATCGCCGCGCTGCGCGCCTTCGACATCGACGCGCGCCTGGCCGACATCGCCGCGCCCACGCTGGTGGCCGCCGCCAAGGACGACGTGCTCGTGCCCTGGACCTGCTCGCAGCGCCTGGCCGACGGACTGCCGAACGCCACGCTCAACCTCATGGCGCATGGCGGCCACGCGCACAGCGTGACCGAGGCCAACGCCTTCAACAGCACCCTGCTGGCCTTCCTCTCGCGGGTCAGCGCATCCGCCGTTCCCGCATGACCCCCCCTTCCACACTCGACGACGCCGCGCTCGCGCTGCTCTTCACCGCCGCCCGCAGCCACAACGGCTGGACCGAGGAACCCGTCACCGACGCACAGCTGAAGCAGGTCTATGCGCTCGCCAGCCTGGGCCCGACCTCGGCCAACTGTTCGCCCGCGCGCTTCGTGTTCGTGCGCACGCCCGAAGGCAAGCAGCGCCTGGCGCCCGCGCTGTCCAAGGGCAACCTCGACAAGACGATGAGCGCGCCGGTCACGGTCATCGCCGCCTGGGACCGCCGCTTCTACGACCAGCTGCCCACCCTGTTCCCGCACACCGACGCACGCAGCTGGTTCACCGGCAGCCCCGAGTCCGCGCACGAGACCGCCTTCCGCAACGCGAGCCTGCAGGCCGGCTACCTGCTGCTGGCCGCACGCGCGGTGGGCCTCGATGCCGGCCCGATGTCGGGCTTCGACAAGGCCAAGGTCGATGCCGCCTTCTTCGAGGGCAGCGACTGGACCGTCAACTTCCTCATCAACCTCGGCCACGGCGACGCGTCGAAGGTGTTCGGGCGCCTGCCGCGCCTGCCCTTCGACGAAGCCTGTAGGCTGGCCTGACGGAGTCCCTCTCCATGCTGAATGCCATGGTTCCCCACGCCGCCCCATCGAACCCCGTCGGCCTGCCCAAGGCCGACTACCGCAACGCGATGGCACGCCTGGGCGCGGCAGTGAACATCATCACCACCGACGGTCCCGCGGGCCGCGCCGGCTTCACGGCCTCGGCCGTGTGCAGCGTGACCGACGAGCCGCCGACGCTGCTGGTGTGCCTCAACCGATCGGCCTCGGTGTACCCGGCGTTCAAGGCCAACGGCGTGCTGTGCGTGAACGTGCTGGCGGCGGGGCACCAGGCGCTGTCCGCACTGTTCGGCGGCAAGACGCCGATGGACGAACGCTTCGCCGCCGGCCGCTGGTGCCACAAGACCACCGGCTCGCCGATGCTCGAGGACGCGGCCGTGTCCTTCGACTGCCGCGTGGTGCATGCCACCAGCGCGGGCACGCACGACGTGCTGTTCTGCGAGGCGGTGGCGATCGCGATCGGGGGGGCGGCGCAGGGGTTGATCTACTTCGACCGGCGATATCACGAGATTGCGGCACCGGCGCAGCACTGAATGGCTCCTTCCCCCTCCGGGGGAAGGCTGGGATGGGGGCAGGCAGAGCGCTCGATGGATACGCTGCTTGCCCCCACCCCAACCCTCCCCCGGAAGGGGAGGGCGCAAGGCAATGCTCAACGCGGCGCGATGCCGTGCAGCACGATCCGCTGCACGTTCTCCACCGTCTGCTCGAAGAAGGCCGCATCGTCCAGCGTGTGGCCCGTCAGCGCCTGCACCTGCACGCCGAAATCGGCGTAGTGCTGCGTCACTGCCCACAGCGCGAAGATCAGGTGGTGCGCATCGACCGGTGCCAGCTTGCCGGCTTCGATCCAGGCGCGAATCACTTCCGACTTCTTCTCCACCAGCGCGCGCAGCTCGCGGTCCAGCTCGTCGCGCAGCAGCGGCGCGCCCTGGATCATCTCGAGGCAGAACAGCCGCGACGCGTCGGGCCGGTCGCGCGACACCACCAGCTTGCGCCGGATGTAGCCGCCGATGGCCTCGGCCGGGTCCTGCTCGGCGCTGAAGCCGCGCAGCGGTTCGAGCCACAGCGCGAGCAGGTCGCGCAGCACGTTGACGTAGAGCTCCTCCTTGTTCGCGAAGTAGTAGAGCAGGTTGCTCTTCGACACATCGGCGCGCGCCGCCACCTGGTCGATCGAGGTGCCGTGCAGGCCGAAGCGCGAGAACAGCCCCAGCGCCGCGCCGAGGATCGCGCTGCGCTTGTCCTCGATCTGGCGCAGGCGCCGGCTCACGGACGACGGGCTGCGCACCGCCGGCTTGGCGCGCTTGCGCGCCGCGGGGGGCTCGGTGTTGCTGCTGGCTGCGGCCAGCGCCTTGGTCTTCGGCATCTTTCCTCTCTGTTCTCTTTTCTTCGTCGTCATCCGCGTCGATGCGCGAAGCACGCACCACTGTAAGGCCGCGGTGCATCGACTTGCGTCATGCGAGGCCGGCGGAGGGCCCCGCGGTGCACCAGCCTGACGCGGAAAAAGCGATTTGTCCATTTGGTCCAACTGGCACAGACGTTGCAAGGCGAGAGGCGTGCCAGTTCCCGAATGAATGCGTCCATGAGGAAGTCGCCATGACCCTGTTGTCCGTTCCCATCATCGATCTCGCGCCCTACTTCGACGGCAGCGCCGAAGGCAAGTCGGCGGTCGCGAGACAGGTTGACGAAGCCTGCCGAAGCATCGGCTTCCTCGTCATCACCCACCACGGCATTGCGCCCGGGCTGATCGAGCGCGTGTCCTCGCTCTCGCGCCGGTTCTTCGAGCTGCCGCTGGCCGAGAAGCGCAAGGTCGACCGGCCGCGCGAAGACGCGGTGCGCGGCTACAGCGCGGTGGGAGAGGAGGGGCTCTCGTACAGCCTCGAGGAGGTGGCGCCGGGCGACCTCAAGGAGTCGTTCTCCATCGGCCCGTCGAACGTGCCCGACGACGACTACCACCGCGGCCCCGCCGCCGGCCCGCACTTCGAGCCCAACAGCTGGCCGCCCATCGAAGGCTTCCGCGAAGCCTACGAGGCGTACTTCGAGGCCATGAGCGATCTCTCGCGCTCGCTGATGCGCATCTTCGCGCTCGGCCTCTCGCTGCCCGAGACCTTCTTCGACGACAAGATCGACGCGCACATCAGCATGTTCCGCGTGCTGAGCTACCCGCCGCAGCGCGAGCAGCCGTTGCCGGGCCAGTTGCGTGCGGGCGCGCACAGCGACTACGGCAGCCTCACCATCGTGCTGCCCGACGACAAGGGCCTGCAGGTCTTCAACAAGGCCGGTCAGTGGGTCGACGTGCCGCAGGTCGAGGGCGGGCTGGTGGTGAACATCGCCGACCTGATGATGCAGTGGACCAACGACCAGTGGGTGTCCACGCTGCACCGCGTGACCAACCCGCCCTTCGAGGTGGCGAGCACCAACCGCCGCCAGTCGCTGGTGTTCTTCCACCAGCCCAACTACGACGCGATGGTCGAGTGCCTGCCCAGCTGCCTCGCACCGGGCGAACAGCCCAAGTACGCGCCGATCAGCTCGGGCGACCACCTGACCTCCAAGTTCGTCAAGCAGACGACCTTCGGCGGCACCAAGGTGACGGCCTGACGCCATGGCGCATCTTTCCTACGTCAACGTCTTTGCCAAGGACGTGGTCGCGCTCAGCGGCTTCTACCAGCGCGTGTTCGGCTTCCCCGAGATCGAGGCGATCCGCTCGCCGATCTTCCGCGGGCTGGACACGGGCAAGTCCAGCCTGGGCTTCAACTCGCTCGATGCCTACGAACTGCTGCAGCTGGCCGAGTTCTCCGACACGCGCGGCGTCAAGTTCCTGCTGAACATCGACGTCGACAGCCAGGCCGAGGTCGACCGCATGGTGCCCGTCGCGCTCGAGGCCGGCGCCACGCTGGTCAAGGCGCCCTATGTCACCTACTACCACTGGTACCAGTCGGTGCTGCTCGACCCCGAAGGCAATGTGTTCCGCATCAACTTCATGATGTGACGCGCGCTGCACCGGTCCTTCTTTTTCCTTCCTCCTCCAAGCTTCTTTCCAAAGGTCGTTCCATGCAGTTGCGCACCCTCACTCCCGGCCTGGGCCTCGCGATGGGCCTCGTGGCCGGCGGCGCCGTCTTCACCACGCTGCCCGCCGCGGCCGCCGACGGCTTCACGCTCAAGGACAAGCCGAAGATCGCGATGCTCTACTTCGGCCCCAAGAACGACGGTGGCTGGACCCAGGCCTTCGACGAGGCGCGGCTGAAGATCGAGAAGGAGCTCGGCCAGAAGATCCAGTTCGTCGAGAACGTGCCCGAAGACGCGTCCGCCATCAAGCCCGCGGCCGAGAAGTTCATCCAGCGCGGCGCCAACATCGTGATCGGCACCGCCTTCGGCTACTCCGACAGCTTCAAGGACCTGGCGGCCAAATACCCCGACGTGGCCTTTCTCAACGGCTCGGGCACCACCAACGGCACCAACCTCGAGTCCTTCTACGGCCGCACCTACGAGAGCCAGTACCTGTGCGGCATGGCGGCCGGCGCGGCCTCGAAGACCGGCAAGCTGGGCTTCGTCGCGGCCAACCCCTTCGGCGTGGTGAACTGGACCGTCAACGCCTTCGCGCTGGGCGCGCAGAAGGTGAACCCGAACGCGACCGTCAACGTGATCTACACCGGCGCCTGGAACGACCCCGTCAAGGAACGCGCCGCCGCCGCTGCATTGATCGACCAGGGCGCCGACGTGATCGGCCAGCACGTCGACAGCCCGACGCCGCAGATCGTCGCGCAGGAGCGCGGCGTGTACGGCACCGGCCACCACCGCGACCTGCGCCAGTTCGCGCCCAAGGCCACGCTGTGCTCCTCGGTGTGGGTGTGGGACCGCTTCCTCGTGCCCGAGCTCAAGAAGGTCATCGCCGGCGGCTGGAAGCCCGCGCAATACGGCGCCTTCATCGAGATGAAGGACGGCGGCACCGACATCGCGGGCTTCGGCCCGGCCGTGCCCAAGGACAAGGCCGCGCTGATCACCGCCGAGCGCGAGGCGATCCTCAAGGGCAAGCAGGTCTACGCCGGCCCGCTGGCCGACCGCGACGGCAAGGAGCGCGTGGCCAAGGGCGCGGTGCTCTCGGATGCCGAGCTGTGGAAGATGGACTGGTTCGTCAAGGGCGTGGTCACGCAGAAGTAAGCCATGCCCAACGCGCTCGAACTCACCGGCATCCGCAAGTCCTTCGACGGTTTCGCGGCGCTGACCGACGCCCATTTCGCCGCGCGCTGGGGCGAGGTGCATGCCCTGCTGGGCGAGAACGGCGCGGGCAAGTCCTCGCTGATGAACATCGCGGCCGGGCTCTATGCGCCCGAGGCCGGCCAGCTGCTGGTCGATGACAACGCGGTGCGCTTCGCCGGCCCGCGCGACGCGGCCAGGCACCGCATCGGCATGGTCCACCAGCACTTCAAGCTGGTGCGGCCGTTCACGGTGGCGCAGAACATTTTGCTCACCGCGCCGCCGCCGGCCGCGTACCAGCGCCATGGCGAGCGGCTGCGCACGATCGAGCGCGCCATCCGCGACAAGGCCGCGGAACTGGGCTTCGACATCGATCCGGCCCAGCGCGTCGATGCGCTGTCGATCGCCGAGCAGCAGCGCGTCGAGATCCTCAAGGTGCTGCTCGCGGGTGCGCGCATCCTGATCCTCGACGAGCCCACGGCCGTGCTGACCGACCAGGAGGCCGCGCGCCTGCTGCAGACGGTGCGGGGCCTGGCGCGTCAGGGCGCGGCGGTGGTGCTGGTCACGCACAAGATGGCCGACGTGAAGACCTATGCCGACCGCGTGACCGTGATGCGCGGCGGCCGCACGGTCGCCACCCTGCAGCCCGACCAGGCCTCGGTCGCCGAACTGGTGAAGCTCACGGTGGGCGAGTCGGTCGCGGCCGCGGGCTTCCAGCCGGCGAAGACGGCGCGCGGTGCGGTGCGCCTGTCGGTGCGCGGGCTGCGCACGCCCGCTTCGCCCGAAGGCCGGCGGGTGCTCGACGGCGTCGAGCTCGAACTGCACGCGGGCGAGATCTACGGCCTGGCCGGCGTCGGCGGCAACGGGCAGGGCGAACTCGCGGGTGCGATCATGGGCTTGCCGGGCGAAGCCACCGAAGGCGAGATCCGCCTCGAAGGCCATGGCGATCTCAAGACCCTGGCCGCTTCCGCGCGCCGCGGCATCGGCATCGCCGCGATCCCGGCCGACCGCTACGGGCTCGCGCTCGCGGGCGGCCTGTCGGTGGCCGAGAACTACGCCATCGGCCGCGTCCATACCGGCCGCTACGGCCCGGTGTGGCGGCTGCGCCGGCAGCTGATCCAGCGCGACACGCAGGAGGCCGTGCGGGCCTTCGACGTGCAGGGCGTGCGCTCGGTGGCGCAGAAGGCCGCGCTGCTGTCGGGTGGCAACGCGCAGAAGCTGGTGCTGGCCCGCGAGTTCGGCAAGGCGCCGACGCTGGTGCTGGCCCACAGCCCCAGCCGCGGCCTCGACGTGCGCGCCAGCGCCGAGGTGCATGCGCGCCTTCGCGCCGCCCGCGACGGCGGTGCGGCCGTGCTGCTGATCAGCGAGGACCTCGACGAGGTGCTGCAGCTGGCCGACCGCGTGGGCGTGATGACGCGCGGGCGCATCGCCGGCGAATTTGCGCAGCCCGCCGACCGGCAGGCGATCGGACAGGCGATGGTGGACCATGGCTGAAGCATCCCTCTCCGCCGACTTGGCGCACGCGCCCAAGGCCGCGCCCGCACCGGCGCCGCAGCCGCTCGCAGGCCGCCGCTACGCGCTCGAGATCCGCCAGCACATGGCCTGGCGCTGGCAGGCGCTGATCCTCGCGGCCGCGCTGCTGGTGGGCTTCGGCCTCTCCGCCGCGATCCTGGTGGCGGCCGGCGTGCCCGCCGGCGAACTGGCCAACGAGTTCATCACCCAGACCTTCCTCGACGGCCAGAACTTCCGCGCCGTGCTGTTCCAGGCCGCGCCGATGATCCTGGTCGGGCTGGCCGGCGCCATCGCCTTCCGCGCGCGCTTCTGGAATCTGGGGCTCGAGGGCCAGATGGTCTGGGGCGCGATCGGCGCGACCGCCATCTCGATGTGGCAGGTCGGCCCCGAGCCCTTGCGGCTGCCGCTGATGTTCGTCGCGGCCATCGGCTGCGGCCTGCTGTGGGTGTGGGGCCCCGCGTGGCTCAAGCTGAAGCTGGGCGTGAACGAGATCATCTCGACGCTGATGCTCAACTACATGGCGGCCAACTTCCTGCTGCACTTGGTCTACGGCAGCTGGAAGGACCCGAAGGACAACTTCCCCTATTCGCCGCAGTTCCGCGTGTTCGAACGGCTGCCCGAACTGGGTGGCGGCGTGGGCAGTTCGATCCTGCTCGCGGGCGTGGTGGCGCTGCTGGCCTGGTGGCTGGTGAGCGTGAGCCGCGTGGGTCTGTACCTGCGCTTCGTCGATGCGAACCCGCGCGTGGCGCATGCCAATGGCGTGCCGGTGCGGCGCACCATCTACGGCGCGGTGCTGCTGTCGGGCGCGATGGCCGGGCTCGCGGGCTTCGCGGTGGTGGCGGGGCAGGAGGGCCGGCTCACGCAGGCCTTCTACCAGGGCTACGGCTTCTCCGGCATCCTGATCGCCTTCCTGGCGCGCAACAACCCGCTGGCGGCCACGGTGGTGGCGCTGCTGGTGGCGGCGCTGTTCGTCACCGGGCGCAGCCTGCAGGTCTTCTACCAGGTGCCGTTCTCGATGGTGCAGCTGATCCAGGCCCTCATCGTGGTGTGCGTGGCCTCGAGCGACTTCTTCATCCGCCACCGGCTGCGCCGCGTGGGCGGGGAGGGCGCGCAATGAGCGGCGGTGTGATCCTCAACTGGCTCGCGAGCACGCCGGACTTCGCGGTGCCCTATGCGCTCGCGGCGCTCGGCCTGATCATCTGCGAGCGCGCGGGCGTGCTCGCGCTGGGTGCCGAAGGGCTGATGCTGGTCGGCGCGCTGGCCGGCATCGGCGCGCAGATCGCGCTGGGTCAGCCCGCGGTGTCGCTGGTGCTGGCCATGCTCGCGGCCAGTGTCGTGTCGGTGTTGTTCGCGGTGATGGTGATCTGGCTGCGCGTGAACCAGGTGATCGCCGGGCTGGCGCTGGTGTTCTTCTGCCAGGGGCTCACGGCGCTGGTCGGCTCGATGGCCGACTGGACCAACCACGCGACCGCCGGCATCGGTGCGATGACCCTGTGGCCGCTGTCGATGCTGCCGGGCGTGGGCAAGCTGTTCGAGCAGAACGCGATGGTGTGGCTCACGCTGCCGGTCTTCGGCGCGGTGGCCTGGTTCTTCGCGCGCACCGCCACCGGCCTGCGGTTGCGCGCCGTGGGCGAGAACCCGCAGGCGGCCGACGCGGCCGGCATCCGTGTCACGGCCTGGCGCTTCGCCGCGGTGCTCGCGGGCTCGGCGCTGGTGGGACTGGCAGGCGCCTACATCTCGGTGGTCAGCACCAAGCTGTGGATCGCGGGCATGACCGGCGGGCGCGGCTGGATCGCGGTGGGCCTGGTGATCTTCGCGCGCTGGTCGCCCTGGAAGGCGCTGGTGGGCGCGTTGCTGTTCGGCTGCATCGAGGCGCTGATCCCGCAGCTGGCCGCGGCCGGCGTGCAGCTGCCGCAGTACTTCGTGATGATGACGCCCTATGCGGTGACGCTGGGCGTGATGGTGTGGGTCGCGCTTTCGCGCCGCAGCGTCGACGACGAGCCCGGCGCGCTGGGCCAACCCTATGTGCGGGAGGAACGGCGATGAAGGCCTGGGTCTACAACGAGGCGCGCGAGCTCGATGCCGCGCAGTTCGCCGACTACCTGAACCCGGCCACGACGGCCGTGGTCTCGATCGACATGCACCGGGGCCACCTCGACGACGATCCCGACTGTCCCTGCCCGGCGCCGCGCGCCCGCGACGTGGTGGCGCCCATCGACGGCTTCCATGACGAAGTGCGCGCGCTGGGCGTGCGCATCGTGCACATCAGGTCGGTGCTGCGGCCCGGCGGCGAGGACGACGTCCACGGCATCCCGGCCGCCTGGCGCCGCACCTTCCCGCTGCATGTGGGGCCGATCCCCAACGCCGGCGCGCACGCGCTCGAAGGCTCGAAGTGGACCGAGTGGGTCACGCGCGTGGAACCCGGCGACATGCGCGTGGACAGCAAGCGCCGGTTGTCGGCCTTCTACCCGACCGACCTCGACTTCCTGCTGCGCAACCAGCGCATCGAGACGGTGGTGCTCAACGGCGGCTTCACCGACTGCTGCGTGCTCAACACCGCCTTCGACGCCAACAACCGCAACTACCGCGTGATCGTGCTGCGCGACCTGGTGCGCGGCACCGACCCGCACCTGGAGGGCGCGGCGCTCGCGATGGTGTCGCTGCACCTGGGGCTGGTGATGGATTCGGCGGACTTGCTGCGCCAGTGGCGCGCATAGCCCTCGGCCGCGGCTATGCTACCTTCCGCTTCTTCTGCGGAGGTAATGCACATGATGATGAAGCGCTGGTTCCTGATCCTTGCGGCGGTGGTGTCGCTGAGCGGTTGCGGCTACAACGAGTTCCAGGAACTCGACGAAGCCAGCAAGTCGGCCTGGAGCGAGGTGCTCAACCAGTACCAGCGCCGTGCCGACCTGGTGCCCAACATCGTGGCGACGGTCAAGGGCGAGGCCGCCTTCGAGCAGGACACGCTGACCAAGGTGATCGAGGCGCGCGCCAAGGCCACCTCGATCCAGGTCACGCCCGAGACGCTCAACAACCCCGCGGCCTTCGCCAAGTTCCAGCAGGCGCAGGGCGAGCTGTCGTCGGCCCTGTCGCGGCTGATGGTGGTGGCCGAGCGCTATCCCGATCTCAAGGCCAACCAGGCCTTCCGCGACCTGCGCGTGACGCTCGAAGGCGCCGAGAACCGCATCACCGTCGCGCGCAACCGCTACATCGAGAGCGTGCAGGACTACAACGTGCTCGCGCGCCGCTTCCCCACCAACATCACGGCCATGGTCTTCGGCTACGACCCCAAGCCCAACTTCAGCGTGCAGAACGAAGCGCAGATCTCGGTGCCGCCGACGGTGGACTTCAGTGCACCCAAGAAGCCGTAACGCGGGCCGGCGCGCCGCATGAACAGGCTCCTGGCGCACGGCGGGCGCTGGCTGCTGCTGGCCCTGGCCTTCCTCGCGTGGCCGGTCCTCGCGCAGATGCCCACGGTGGCGTCGGCGCCCAAGCTGCAGCCCGTGCCCGCGCTGAGCGCGCGCGTGATCGACCAGACCGGCACGCTCGACGCGGCCCAGCGCGCCGGCCTCGAGACCCGGCTGGCCGACTTCGAACGGCGCAAGGGCTCGCAGATCGTGCTGCTGATGGTGCCGACCACCGCGCCCGAGGACATCGCGAGCTACGCCAACCGCGTGGCCAACGACTGGAAGATCGGTCGCAAGGACGTGGGTGACGGCCTGCTGGTGGTGGTGGCCAAGGACGACCGCCGCATGCGCATCGAGGTCGCGAAGACGCTCGAGGGCCCGGTGCCCGACCTCTCGGCCAGCCGCATCATCGACGAGGAAATGATGCCGCGCTTTCGCCAGAACGATTTCGCGGGCGGGCTGAACGCGGCCGTCGACCGGCTCGTCGGCCTGGTCGATGGCGAGCCCCTGCCCGAACCCACGCGCCGCAGCGGCGGCGAGCGCGCTTCCGGCGGCGGCATCGACTGGGAGAACCTCGGCATCTTCCTGTTCTTCGGCTTCTTCATCGTGGCGCCGATCGTGCGCCGCATCTTCGGCAAGGTGCTGGGCACGCTGGTGCTGGGCGGCGGCATCGGCACGGTGGCCTTCCTGATCACCGCCAGCCTGTTCACCGCGGTGGTGGCGGGCCTGGTGGCGATGGTCGCCGGGTCCTTCTCCCGTTCGCTGCCCATCGGTGGCGGCGGCTTCAGCTCGGGCGGTGGCGGCAATTTTGGCGGCGGTGGCGCCTCGGGAGGCTGGTGACGATGGGCTTGTTTGCCAAATTGGGGCGCTTCTGGCGCCATCGCTGGACCGACGAGGCGGCCGTGCGCCGCGTGCTGCCGCCGGACGTGCTGGCGCAACTGCGCCGGCGCGTCGCGGCCAGCGAGCGGCGCCACACCGGCGAGGTCCGGCTGTGCATCGAGGCCGGGCTGCCGGCCAGCTACCTCTGGCGCGATGCGCCGGCCCGCGAGCGCGCGCTGATGCTGTTCGGCAAGCTGCGCGTCTGGGACACCGAGCACAACAACGGCGTGCTGATCTACCTGCTGCTGGCCGACCATTCGATCGAGATCGTGGCCGACCGCGGCATCGACCGCCATGTGGACGCCGCGGACTGGCGTGCCATGACCCAGTCCATGGGCGCGGCCTTCCAGGCCGGCCGCTTCGAGGACGGGCTCACGCAGGCGCTGGAGGAAGTGTCGGCGCTGCTGGTCGCGCACTTCCCGCGCGCCGAGGGCGAGCCGGCGCGCAACGAGCTGCCGGACGCGCCGGTGGTGCTTTAGCTAGGCTGCCGCGGGCAGCGCCCACACCGCCGCGCCCGCCACGCCATAGAAGCGCCGGCCCGGCGCCGGCGGCACCTGCCAGCCGCCGGTGAACTCGCCGAAGGCCGGCAGGATGGCCTGGTCCGCCTCCTGCACGAAGCAGGGCATGCGCAGCCGGTCGCGCCCCGGGCCCTGGAGGCTGCAGGCCGGGTGCAGGTGCCCGGCCAGCACGAAATGCGTGGGATGCGGCTGCGGATGGTGGCAGCAGGCGAAGGGGCCGAGCAGGTAGGGCTCGTTCACCACCGCGATGCCGAGCGCCGGCGGCGGGTCGCCGGCGCGCTGGTCGTGGTTGCCGCGCACCAGCGTCAGGCGCAGCGCTGGGTCGTGCGTGGCGCGCCAGGCCTGCAGCGCGGCCAGCCGCGCGGGCGTGCGGGCCTGGGCCGCGTGCAGGAAGTCGCCCAGGAACACGATCTCCGCGGGCGCCAGGCGCGCGATCAGCCGGTCGAGCCGGTCCAGGTTCTCCTGCGTGGTGCCGCCGGGCACGGGCTGGCCCAGCGCGCGGTAGGTCGCGGCCTTGCCCAGGTGCAGGTCGGCCACGAAGAGCACGCCGCGCGCGGGCCACCACAGTGCGCGCTCGGGCAGCAGTTCGAGGGATTGGCCGGCCCATTCGACGCGGCAGGCGGTGGTGGCGGAAGACACGGTCCCGAGTGTCGCCCAGGACGCAAGCACCCTGCGCGGGTGCGGACGTTCAGACGATCGCGAAGTGCTCGGTGCCGGCCGACAGGTCGGTCGAGCGCGCGCGCCGGCTGTTGAGCTTGATCTGCAGCCGCAGGTCGTTGGCCGAGTCGGCGTTGCGGATCGCGTCCTCGAAGCCGATCGCATGGTTCTCGAACAGGTCGAACAGCGCCTGGTCGAAGGTCTGCATGCCCAGGTTGCGGCTCTTCTTCATGATCTCCTTGATCTCGCCGACCTCGCCCTTGAAGATCAGGTCGGAGATCAGCGGCGTGTTCAGCAGCACCTCGACCGCGGCCACGCGGCCCAGGCCGTCTTCCGTCGGCACCAGCCGCTGCGAGATCAGCGAGCGCAGGTTCAGCGACAGGTCCATCAGCAGCTGGGCGCGCCGTTCCTCGGGGAAGAAGTTGATGATGCGGTCGAGCGCCTGGTTGGCGCTGTTGGCATGCAGCGTGGCCATGCAGAGGTGGCCGGTCTCGGCGAAGGACACCGCATGCTCCATGGTCTCGCGGTCGCGGATCTCGCCCATCAGGATCACGTCGGGCGCCTGGCGCAGCGTGTTCTTGAGCGCGGCGTCCCAGCTGTCGGTGTCGATGCCCACTTCACGCTGCGTGACCACGCAGTTCTTGTGCGGGTGCACGAACTCGATCGGGTCCTCGACCGTCACGATGTGGCCGTAGGAGTTCTCGTTGCGCCAGTCGACCATCGCGGCCAGCGTGGTCGACTTGCCCGAGCCCGTGGCGCCCACCAGGATCATCAGGCCGCGCTTGGTCATCGCCACTTCCTTGAGCACCTGCGGCATGGCCAGCCCGTCGATGGTCGGCAGCGTCGAGGGGATGGTCCGCAGCACCATGCCGACCTTGCCCTGCTGCACGAAGGCGTTGACGCGGAAGCGGCCGATGCCGGTCGGCGAGATCGCGAAGTTGCACTCCTTGGTGCGCTCGAAGTCCGCGAGCTGGCGGTCGTTCATGATCGAGCGTGTGAGCGCCACCGTGTGCTGCATGCCCAGCGCCTGGCCCGACACCTTGGTGATCTTGCCGTCGACCTTGATCGCCGGCGGAAACTCCGCCGTGATGAACAGGTCGCTGCCGTTGCGGCTCACCATGAGCTTGAGCAGGTCGTTGATGAACTGGCTGGCTTGATCGCGTTCCATGAGGCGCTCCGTTGTCGGTTTGCTGCTGTCGTTTCAGGCCCATCCCACGGCCGAGGTTCCGTCTGTTCCAGGAACATCGCGGAACCGGCTTTGCCGGGCCGCTGATGTTGCCCCCTGGAGGGGGGAATTGAGCGACACGAAGTGCGCGAGAAACGGGGGTGGGCCTACCCCGGAAAGTTCTCGGGCGTCTTCGCCTTGCCGCGCGCTTCCGCTGGCGAGATGATCCCACGCCGCACCATGTCTGTCAGGTTCTGATCGAGCGTCTGCATGCCCTGGCCGCTGCCGGTCTGGATCGTCGAGTACATCTGCGCCACCTTGCCCTCGCGGATCAGGTTGCGGATGGCCGAGGTGCCCAGCATGATCTCGTGCGCCGCCACGCGGCCCTGTCCGTCCTTGGTCTTGCACAGGGTCTGCGAGATCACGGCCTGCAGCGACTCCGACAGCATCGCGCGGATCATGTCCTTCTCCTCGCCCGGGAACACGTCGATGATCCGGTCGATGGTCTTGGCCGCCGACGAGGTGTGCAGCGTGCCGAACACCAGGTGGCCGGTCTCGGCCGCGGTCATGGCCAGGCGGATGGTTTCGAGGTCGCGCATTTCGCCGACCAGGATCGCGTCCGGGTCCTCGCGCAGCGCCGAGCGCAGCGCATTGGCGAAGCTCAGCGTCATCGGGCCGACCTCCCGCTGGTTGATCAGGCACTTCTTCGACTCGTGCACGAACTCGATCGGGTCCTCGACCGTGAGGATGTGGCCGTACTCGGTCTCGTTGAGGTAGTTGACCATTGCCGCCAGCGTGGTCGACTTGCCCGAGCCCGTGGGGCCCGTCACCAGCACCAGCCCGCGCGGCCGCAGCGCCAGGTCGGCGAAGATCTTGGGCGCGTTGAGCTGCTCGAGCGTGAGGATCTTCGAGGGAATGGTCCGGAACACAGCGGCCGCCCCGCGCGCCTGGTTGAAGGCGTTGACCCGGAAGCGCGCCAGGCCGTCGATCTCGAACGAGAAGTCGACCTCCAGGAACTCTTCGTAGTGCTTGCGGTGCGTGTCGCTCATGATGTCGTACACCATGGCGTGCACCGCCTTGTGGTCGAGCGCGTCGACGTTGATGCGCCGCACGTCGCCGTGCACCCGGATCATCGGCGGCAGGCCCGACGACAGGTGCAGGTCGGAGGCCTTGTTCTTGACACTGAATGCCAGCAGTTGGGTGATGTCCACGGGATTCCTCGGCGGTGTCGGAACGTTTTGATACGATTTTGGAAGATTATGACGATGATTGGCGACGACCTCCAGCAAGTAAGACAGCGCATCGCCGCGGCCTGCGCGGCCGCCGGCCGCGACCCGGCCGGGGTGCGACTGCTGGCGGTCTCGAAGACCTTCGGGCCGGAGGCAGTGCGCGCCGCGCATGCGGCCGGCCAGGTGGCCTTCGGCGAGAACTATGTGCAGGAAGGCGTGGAGAAGATCGCGGCGCTGGCCGAGCTGCGCGCGCAGCTCGAATGGCATTGCATCGGTCCGCTGCAGAGCAACAAGACCCGCGTGGTGGCGGAGCAGTTCGACTGGGTGCACAGCATCGACCGGCTCAAGATCGCCGAGCGCCTGTCGGCCCAGCGGCCGGCCCACCTGCCGCCGCTGCAGGTCTGCCTGCAGGTCAATGTCGACGGCGGCGCCAACAAGTCGGGCGTGCCGCCCGACGCCGCGCTGGAACTCGCGCGTGCCGTCGCCGCCTTGCCGCAACTCCGGCTGCGTGGACTGATGGCGATCCCCGAGCCGAGCGCCGATGTTGCGGTGCAGCGAGAACTGTTCCTGCGCGCGGTCGCGGTGCATGACGCCCTGCGCGCGGACGGCCTCGAGCTCGACACGCTGTCGCTGGGCATGAGCGCCGACCTCGAAGCCGCGATCAGCGCCGGCAGCACGATGGTTCGCGTCGGCACCGCCATCTTCGGCCGCCGCTGAGCCGGCGCGCGGGGTCTTCTTCTTACGGCTCTTGCATAACCGTCGGCATGGCGTGCATAGGCCATGGCGCGGAAGGCCCCGCAGGTCTATCGTGACGGCCATCGTCACAACCGAGGTCACCCATGAGTGAAAAGCTCTCCTTCGTCCATCCGACCGCCAACAGCCCCTGGGGCACCTATTTGCAGCAGGTCGACCGCGTGATCCCCTACCTCGGCGACCTCGCGCGCTGGGCCGAGACGCTCAAGCGTCCGAAGCGGGCGCTGATCGTCGACGTGCCGATCGAAATGGACGACGGACGCATCGCTCACTTCGAGGGCTACCGCGTGCAGCACAACATGAGCCGCGGCCCGGGCAAGGGCGGTGTGCGCTTCCACCCCGACGTCACGCTGGAAGAAGTGATGGCGCTGTCGGCCTGGATGACGGTCAAGACCGCGGCGGTGAACCTGCCCTACGGCGGCGCCAAGGGCGGCATCCGGGTCGACCCGAAGAAGCTGTCGCAGAAGGAGCTGGAGAAGATCACCCGCCGCTACACCAGCGAGATCGGCATCATCATCGGCCCGCACACCGACATCCCCGCGCCCGACGTCAACACCAACGGCCAGATCATGGCCTGGATGATGGACACCTACTCGATGAACGTCGGCGGCACCGCCACCGGCGTCGTCACCGGCAAGCCGCTGCACCTGGGCGGCTCGCTGGGCCGCGTGAAGGCCACGGGCCGCGGCGTGTTCGTCACCGGCCGCGAGGCGGCCCGCCGCCTGGGCCTGGACCTGCGCGGCGCGCGCATCGCGGTGCAGGGCTTCGGCAACGTGGGTTCGGTCGCGGCCGAGCTCTTCGTCGAGGCCGGCGCCAAGGTGGTGGCGGTGCAGGACCACACGGGCACCATCGTCAATGCCGACGGCCTCGACCTGAGCAAGCTGATCCCGATGTCGCGCACGCCGGCCGGCGCCGTCGGCTACGAGGGCGGCGACAAGATCCCGAACGAGCAGTTCTGGGACGTGCCCTGCGACATCCTGATCCCGGCCGCGCTGGAAGGCCAGATCACGGCCGAGCGGGCCCGCCGGACCTCGGCCCGGCTGGTGCTCGAAGGCGCCAACGGCCCGACCGTGCCCGAGGCCGACGACATCCTGGCCGAGCGCGGCGTGCTGGTGGTGCCCGACGTGATCTGCAACGCCGGCGGCGTGACGGTCAGCTATTTCGAGTGGGTGCAGGACTTCTCCTCCTTCTTCTGGGACGAGGACGAGATCAACGTGCGGCTCGACCGCATCATGATGAATGCGCTGCATCAGATCTGGGACACGGCCGACCGGCACAAGATCACGCTGCGCACCGCCACCTACGCGGTGGCCTGCGAGCGCATCCTGATGGCGCGCCAGGAACGCGGCCTCTACCCCTGAGGCCGGGCCGGCGCGCGCGGCGGCCGGGAACTGAAGGGCGGCTGAACGGCTCCGAACAGGCGCCGGCCGCCGCCGGGTAGCATTCCACGCCGATGTCGCTCCAATCCCTGCCCCTTTCCTCCCGCTGCGCCGCCGCGGCGCTGCTCGTCCTGGTCCTCGCCGGCTGCGCCGGCGGGGCGAACCGCCGCGTGGTCTACGACCCCGAGGAGTTCGACTCCACCACCACCCATTCGCGCAGCTATGCCGCCACCGAGGCCCAGACCTGCGAGGCGGCGCGGCGCGCGCTGCTGAGCCAGGGCTACCTGGTGACGGCGGCCAACGCCGACCTGGTGACCGGACGCAAGAGCTTCCAGCCGGCCAACGAAGTGCATGTCGAGGTCGAATTCCGCGTGGTGTGCGCGCGCGACGAGGCGGCCAAGGGCGGGCCGCGCAAGAGCATCGCCTTCGCCACCGCGCTGCAGGACCGCTACGGCATGAAGAAGACCAACAATGCCGCCAGCGTGGGCGTGGGCGTGATCGGCTCGCTGTCGCTGCCCTTCTCGTCGGGCGACGACGCGATGATCAAGGTGGCCAGCGAGACGCTCACCGACGAGCGCTTCTACGACCGCTTCTACGCGCTGCTCGACCGCTACCTGGTCGCCGACACGCCCGAAGAGAAGGCGCCGCAGGCGGTCGGCTCGGCGGTCAGCATGCCGGTGACGCCGCAGGAGGTGCCGTCGGCCACGCCCCTGAGCCCGCCGCCGGTGACGACGCCGGTCGCGCCCTCGGGCGATCGCGGCTAGCCGGCCGCGCGCTCCACGCCCTGCAGCGCCGCCTGCAGCGCTTCCACGCTGAAGGGCTTCTGCAGCCACACCGTGTCTGGCACCGGGCGCTCGGGCCGTCGCTGGCCGGTGGCGAAGATCACCCGCAGCTTGCGCTGCACCTGCAGGATCTCCACCAGGTCCAGGCCCGACAACGCGGGCAGGCCGACGTCGGTCATGAGCACGTCGAAGGCGCCTTCGATGAAGCGGTCGCGGGCCACCTCGGCGCTCTTCACGCCCGTGGCCCAGTGGCCCAGCAACTGGAGCATCTCGACCGTGGCCGTGAGGGTGGCGGGATCGTCCTCGACGACCAGGATGCGCAGCGGCTTCGCCGTCGGCAGGCCGTCGCCGCCGGGAGAAGGCGTCGCGTGAGTGGGCATGGTGAGGGTGGAAGGGGAAAAGCCTACTGTACGCACCTGGGCCCGATCACGCTTCCCGTCTTGCCGACTCTGCGCGTAGGAGGGGCGCCTGTCTGCGGGCTCAACGGGCCAGCGTCGACTGGCCCAGCAGGCTGGCGATCAGCTCCACCGCCACCTCGGCCGTGCGGTTGCGCACGTCGAGCGCGGGGTTGAGCTCGACCACGTCCAGCGAGCCCAGCCGGCCGGTGTCGGCGAGCATCTCCATGCACAGCTGCATTTCGCGGTAGGTGGGGCCGCCGCGCACGCCGGTGCCGACGCCGGGCGCATCGGCGGGGTCCAGGCAGTCGAGGTCGAAGCTCACGTGCAGATGGGTGTTCTCGTCGACGTCCTGCAGCGCCTCGGTCAGCGTGTTGCGCATGCCGTGCTCGTCGATGTGGCGCATGTCGAAGACCGTCAGGCCCTGGGCCTGGATTGCGCGCTTCTCGTCGGCGTCGACGCTGCGGATGCCCAGGAAGCGGATCGCGTCGGGCGTGAGCGCGGCCGGCTGGCCGCTCCAGCCGGTCAGCGCCGCGGGCCCCTGGCCCAGCAGGCAGGCCACCGGCATGCCATGGATGTTGCCGCTGGGGCTGGTGCCGTCGGTGTTGACGTCGGTGTGGGCGTCGAGCCAGAGCACCCGCAGCGTCTTCTTGCGCTGGCGCACATGCCAGGCGACCGCGCTGATCGAGCCGATCGCCAGGCTGTGGTCGCCGCCCATCATCAGCGGCAGGCGGCCGGCGCCCAGCGCCGTGTCGACCGCGTCGTACACCGCGCGGTTCCAGGCCACGGCCTCGTCGAGGTGGCGCAGCCCGCCCGTGGGGGCGGCCCAGGGCGTGGCCGGGCCGGCGAGGTTGCCGCGGTCGAGCACCTCGAAGCCCAGCCGGGCCAGCGTGCCCGCGATGTCGGCCACCCGCAGGGCATCGGGGCCCATGCCGGCGCCGCGCACGCTGGCGCCGATGTCGGTCGGCGCGCCGATCAATTCGATGATGTGCTTCGTCATGGGCGCACTATGGCTCGGAACGCCCCGTTGCGGGTGTGGGACAAGCGCTTTCCGCAAGGCCCAGCACGCGCCAGGCGAGGCGCGACAGCTCGGCCACCGTGTCCTCCTGCGACAGCCGGCCGCCCGGCCGGTACCAGGTGTAGAGGAAGCCGGGCAGGCTGCAGGCGGCCAGGGCCGTGACCATGGTGTCGCCGAAATCGAAGTCGCCGTCGCGCCGGCCTTCCTCGAGCAGCGCGCACAGCCGGCTGTAGAAATGGCGCGCCAGCTTCTTCTGCGCGGCCAGGTACTCGGGCCGGTAGACCTGCGGCTCGCGGTAGGGAAACACCGCGCAGGGGTGGTGGTCGAGCGTGGCGCGGATCAGGCGTTCGATGCCTTCGGTCACCTTCGCGCGGGCCGGCCGCGTGTCGTCGGGCGCGAAGTCCATCGAGGTGAAGCAGGCCACCGTGGGTCGCCACGACAGGGTCTCGAAGATCTCCTGCTTGTCGCGGAAGTAGTAGTAGACGAAGGGCTTGGTCGCGTCCAGCGCGCGTGCGATCTGCGCCAGTGTGGTGGCAGCGTAGCCCTGCGCGGCGAACAGCGTGGCCGCGGCCTCGAGGATGCGTTCGCGCTGGATGTCGGTGGCGTCCGTCGCGGTACGCTGCCGGCCGGTGCCCTCGGGAAACAGGGGCTGGCGCGGTGTCGTCTTGTTTTTCATACCCATGGGTAGGATTGTTGAGGCGGCGCGCGGCGCCACCGGCTATCGCAAACCCTGAACGGGGCCGTTCCGGTTCCGCACCGCGGGCGGATCCGGCGACACAGTGCGACACAAGATTTCGCGTCCGGCTTACACACGCTTCACACCGGCGCTTCAGCATCGAGGCGTTCACTCAGAAAAAGGAGCACCTGCCATGAAAAAACTCGCACTCTCCCTCGCCACCTGTGCCGCCGTGCTGTTGCCGATCGGCGCCATTACGCTGCCGACCGCGGCGCAGGCCCAGTCGGTGGGCGTCTTCATCAACACCCCGCCGCCGCCGCCGCGCTACGAGCGCGTGCCGCCGCCGCGCCGCGGCTATGTCTGGGCGCCGGGCCACTACGAGGCCCGCGGCCACCGCCATGTGTGGGTGCCGGGTGGCTACATGCGGGCCCGCCCCGGTTATGCCTACCGCGCGCCCGAGTGGCGCGAGCGCGGCGGGCGCTGGGAATACAACCGCGGCCGCTGGGACCGCGACGGCGACGGCGTGCCCAACCGCTACGACCGCCGGCCGGACAACCCCTATCGCCGTTGATCGGAGGCGATCCGCTCAGAAGAGCCGGAACACCAGCGGCATGAGCAAGGCGGCAAGCACCACCTGCAGGCCCAGCGCAAGACCTGCATAGGCGCCCGCATCGGCGTTCACGTGCAGCGCCCGCGCCGCGCCGATGCCGTGCGCCGCGGTGCCCAGCGCGAAGCCGCGCGCGGCCCAGCCGCCGGGCGTGGTCGCGATGCGCAGCAGGTCGAACAGGTACTTGCCCGAGAGCGCACCGACCAGGCCGGTGAGCACCGCGAACACGGCCGACAGCGCGGGGATGCCGCCGATCTTCTCGGCGATGCCCATGGCCACCGGCGCCGTGACCGACTTGGGTGCCAGCGACATCAGCACGTCGTGCGGCAGGCCCACCGCCCAGCCCAACGCCACCGCCGAAGCGGAGGCCGCCACGCCGCCCAGCAGCGCCGCCAGCAGCACCCGGCCGAAGCGCGCGCGCAGTTCGGCGCGCCGCAGCCAGAGCGGCCAGGCCAAGGCGACCACCGCGGGCCCCAGCAGGAAATGGATGAACTGCGCGCCCGCGAAATAGCGCGGGTAGTCGACGCCGGTCGCGAGCAGGCCGCCCGCCAGCACGATCACCGACCACAGCACCGGGTTGGCCCAGGGCGCGCTGTCGAGCCGCATGTAGACCGCCTGCGCGAGCAGGTACACCACCAGCGTGGCGGTCAGGCCGAACAGCGGCGAGGCGGAGAGATAGACCCAGAGTTCGACGAAGCGCATGGCGTTTCAGCGGGCCCGGCCCTTGCCACCGTGGAGCACCAGCACCGTCACGCCCATGCCGATCCAGGTCGACAGCACGATCACGAACAGCATGCGTCCGCCGTACTGCGACAGCAGCGCCAGGTGCGTCATCACGCCCACGCCGACCGGGATGAACAGCAGCGACAGGTGCGAGAGCAGGAAGTCCGCGCATTCGCCAACCGGTTCGCGCACCAGCGGAAAGCGCAGCGCCACCAGCAGCAGCATCAGGCCCAGCACCGGGCCGGGCAGGGGCAGGGCGAAGCCGCGCGCGAGCACCTCGCCGATCGACTGGAACACCAGCAGCCAGGCGAGTCCGCGCAAGCCTTTCATCGTGTCGGGCCTAGAAGCGCGGCAGGTCCGGGTGCGGCAGCGCCTGGCCACCGCGCACCACCTGCTTGCCGTACTCGGCGCAGCGCTGCAGCGTCGGGATCACCTTGCCCGGATTGAGCAGGCCGGCGGGATCGAAGGCGCGCTTCACGCCGAACATGAGTTCGTTCTCGGCGGCGGTGAACTGCACGCACATGCTGTTGAGCTTCTCGACGCCCACGCCGTGCTCGCCCGAGACCGTGCCGCCCATCGCGACGCTGGTCTCGAGGATGTCGGCGCCGAAGAGCTCGCAGCGGTGCAGCTCGTCGGGGTCGTTGGCATCGAAGAGCACCAGCGGGTGCAGGTTGCCGTCGCCCGCGTGGAACACGTTGCAGCAGCGCAGGTTGTACTTGATCTCCATCTGCTGGATCGCCAGCAGGATGTCGGCCAGCCGCTTGCGCGGGATGGTCGAGTCCAGGCACATGTAGTCGGGGCTGATGCGGCCCGAGGCGGGGAAGGCGTTCTTGCGCCCGCTCCAGAACTTCAGGCGTTCGTCCTCGCTGGCGCTGACCGAGATGGCGGTGGCGCCGCAGCCGCGCAGCACGGCGGTCATGCGGCCGATCTCTTCCTCGACCTCCTCGGGCGTGCCGTCGGATTCGCACAGCAGGATCGCGGCGGCGTCGAGGTCGTAGCCGGCCTTGACGAAGTCCTCGACCGCGGCGGTCATGGGCTTGTCCATCATCTCCAGGCCGGCCGGGATGATGCCCGCGGCGATCACGGCCGCCACCGCGTCGCCGGCCTTTCGCACGTCGTCGAAGCTGGCCATGATGCAGCGCGCGAGCTGCGGCTTGGGCACCAGCTTGACCGTGACCTCGGTGGTCACGGCCAGCATGCCTTCGCTGCCGACCACCAGGGCCAGCAGGTCGAGGCCGGCGCAGTCCAGCGCCTCGCCGCCGAACTCGATCGGCTCGCCCTCGGCCGTGAAGCCGCGAACGCGCAGCACGTTGTGCAGCGTGAGGCCGTACTTGAGGCAATGCACGCCGCCCGAGTTCTCGGCCACGTTGCCGCCGATGGTGCAGGCGATCTGGCTCGAGGGATCGGGCGCGTAGTAGAGGTTGAAGGGCGCGGCGGCCTCGCTGATCGCGAGGTTGCGCACACCGCACTGCACGACCGCGGTGCGGCTCACCGGGTCGATCTTGAGAATCCTGTTGAACTTGGCCAGCGACAGGGTCACGCCCAGCGCGTGCGGCATCGCGCCGCCCGACAGGCCGGTGCCCGCGCCGCGCGCCACCACCGGCACGCCCAGCGCATGGCAGGTGCGCAGCACCGCCGCCACCTGCGCCTCGGTCTCGGGCAGCGCCACCACCAGCGGGCGCTGGCGGTAGGCGGTCAGGCCGTCGCACTCGTAGGGCGTGGTGTCCTCGTCGTGCCAGATCAGCGCATGGGCCGGCAGGTGGGCCTGCAGCGCGCGCACGGTCTGCGACTGGCGGTCGGCGCGCGCATGCTGCGCGTGCTCGGTGGGCGTGGCGGGAGCGTTCATGGACTCACTCTACGACGCAAGGGCGCCCGGGGGTTACTTGAAGACGACGGTCTTGTGGCCGTTCATCACCACGCGGTGCTCGCTGTGCCACTTGACGGCACGGGCCAGCACCTGGCTCTCGGTATCGCGGCCGCGCGCCGTGAGGTCTTCCACCGTGTCGGTGTGGTCGGCGCGTGCCACATCCTGTTCGATGATCGGGCCCTCGTCGAGGTCGGCCGTCACGTAGTGGGCGGTGGCGCCGATCAGCTTCACGCCGCGGTCGTGCGCCTGGTAGTAGGGCTTGGCGCCCTTGAAGCTGGGCAGGAAGGAGTGGTGGATGTTGATCGCGCGGCCGTTGAGCTTGACGCACAGGTCGTTGCTCAGGATCTGCATGTAGCGCGCGAGCACCACCAGTTCGGCGCCTTCGGCCTCGATGATCTCCATCTGCTTGGCCTCGCCCTGCGCCTTGGTGGCGGCGGTCACGGGGATGTGATGGAAGGGCACGTTGTAGCTGGCCGCGAGCTGGTAGAAGTCGCGGTGGTTCGAGATGATGGCGCGCACGTCGATGGCCAGCAGGCCGCTCTTCCAGCGGAACAGCAGGTCGTTGAGGCAATGGCCTTCCTTGCTCACGAGGATCACGGTCTTCATGGGCTGGGCGGCGGCGTGCAGCTGCAGCGACATGCCGAAGCCCTCGGCGAAACCGGCCAGCTGTTCGCGCAGGGCGGCCTCGCTGTGGTCGCTGCAGGCAAAGCGCACGCGCATGAAGAACAGGCCGGTGCCGGCGTCGTAGTACTGCGCCGCTTCCTCGATGTTGCCGTTGCGTTCCAGCAGGAAGCCCGAGACGGCATGGACGATGCCGGTGCGGTCGGGACAGGACAGGGTCAGGATGTAGGCGGAGGTCATAAGGGCCGCCATTGTCGCAGTCCTGCCCGCGCCTCGCCGCGGTGCCAGAATGTGCTTTTCCTTCTCACGCACGCCCCAGCAGGAGTGACCATGGCTCAGAACGACTTCAACATGGACAACCAGTGGTTGCCCTTCACCCCCAACCGCGCCTTCCAGAAGGACCCGCGGGTCTTCGTGGCCGCCGACGGCATGGAATTCACCACCCACGACGGCCGCAAGGTGATCGACGGCATCTCCTCGCTGTGGTGCGTGGGCGCGGGCCACAACCGTAAGCCGATCAACGAGGCGATCAAGAAGCAGCTCGACACCCTCGACTACGCCACCGCCTTCCAGATCAGCAACGACCGTGCCTTCAAGGCCGCCGAGATGATCGCGGCGCTGGCCCCGGGCGACCTCAACAAGGTGCTGTTCTGCAACTCGGGCTCCGAAGCCGCCGACACCTCGATGAAGGTGGCGCTGGCCTATCACCGCGCACGTGGCGAAGGCCACCGCAACGTGTTCATCGGGCGCGAGAAGGGCTACCACGGCGTGGGCTTCGGCGGCATGTCGGTGGGCGGCATCCCGGGCAACCGCAAGGTCTTCGGCTCGGCCTTCCTGCCGCGCGTGGACCACATGCGCTTCATCCACGACCCGGTGAACCATGCCTACATCCACAACCAGGAACCGGTCTGGGCCGAGGACCCGCTGCTCGAACTCGAACAGCGCATCCTGCCGCTGCACGACCCGAGCAACGTGGCCGCGATCATCGTCGAGCCGGTGGCCGGTTCGGCCGGCTGGTACCTGCCGCCCCAGGGCTACCTCAAGCGCCTGCGCGAGATCTGCGACAAGCACGGCATCCTGCTGATCTTCGACGAGGTGATCACCGGCTTCGGCCGCATGGGCACCAACTTCGGCGCCGACTACTACGGCGTGGTGCCGGACATGCTGAACTTCGCCAAGTGCGTGACCAACGGCGTGATCCCGATGGGCGGCGTGATCTGCCGCGACAAGCTGTACGACGCGATGATGAAGACCGACGCGCCCGAGCACGTGGTCGAGTTCTTCCACGGCTACACCTATTCGGGCCATCCGGTGGCGGCTGCCGCGGCCATCGCCACGCTCGAGCTGTTCCAGCAGGAGAACCTGTTCGCGCGCGCCGGCGAGATGAGCCAGGTGCTGGGCGACGCCTTCCACAGCGCCTTCAAGGGCCTGCCCAACGTGATCGGCATCCGCAGCCTGGGCCTGGCCGCGGCGGTGGAGCTGGCGCCGATCGCCGGCGCCCCGGGCAAGCGCGCCTACGACATCTTCGTCGACTGCTTCCACAAGGGCGCGCTGGTGCGCCCGGCCGGCGACGTGGTGGTGATCGCGCCGCCCTACATCGTCGAGAAGTCGCACATCGACACGCTGGTCAACACGCTGGCCGACGCGATCCGCAAGGCGGCCTGAGTCTTTTCCTTCAGGGACGCGCGGGTGCCTTGACGCCCGCGCAGTAGTCCTTGGCCGGCAGCGGCGGCGTGCGCCAGGTGGCGTCGTAGCCCCGGGCGCCCTCGTCGTCGGCCGTGGCCGCCGCGAGCAGTCGCACGCTCGTCACCTTGAAGTCGCTCGGCAGGTGCTGCGGCACGCCCAGCGGCCGCAGCACGTGGCCGGCGCCGGCGACCAGCAGCACCGTCTTGCCGGGCTGGCGCGCTTTCAGCACGGCCTGCGCCATCGCGCGGTCGCGCGCGATCTGGATGCGCGTCATGGGCCCGATCTGCGTTTCGGGCAGCAGGCCGCAATGGCCGCTGCGCACCGCCTCGCGCTGGGCCTCGCGGGCCGCCTCGTTCAACTGCGCATCGAGCGACACGTCGGCCATCGCATCCTTCATGCGCGCGCGCGGCAGGTTGGCGCCGATCACCGGCACGCCCGCCCGCACCGCGGCCATCACCGCCGGACCGTAGTCGGCCCAGGGCCAGGCCTTGTCGTTCCAGCGCAGGGCCGTCTGCACCTGGGCCTCGGTGGCATTGGCGGGCAGGTGGGTGGTGTCGTTGCCTTCCTCGGCCATCTCCAGTGCCAGTGCGGCGAGCCGGCCGCGCGCGGCCAGCGCCTCGACGGTCTCGCGCTCGATCGCATGGTGCGCGGGCGCGTCGTGCTGCTCGCCCAGCAGCAGCGCATCGGCCGACGGCAGGGCCGCGAGCTTGCGCGCGACCGGCGCGTCGTCGGCGACCGGGAACAGGGTGCAGGCGGACAGCGCCCAGACGGCGCTCAGGAGGACGGCGCAATGCCGGACGGAAGGAAGGCGGACAGGCATCGGGCGATACTACGCGTCGCTTGCGGTGTCCGGCCGCCATCCTCCGCCGCATGCCGTCTTTGCCCGTTTCCTTCCGTTCTTTTCCGCTGCGCGTCGTCGCCACGCTGCTGCTCGCGCTGGCCGCCGCCGGCCTCTGCCTGGCGCTGCACACGCCCCTGCCGTGGATGATCGGCCCGCTGCTGGCGGTGTCGATCGCCTCCATCGCCAACGCGCCGACTGCCAGCGCCACGGTGCTGCGCAACGCCGGCCAGTGGGTGATCGGCGGCGCGCTGGGCCTCTATTTCACGCCGCACGTGGTCGCGCTGGTGGCCGGCATCTGGTGGGCGATCGTGCTGGCCATCGTCTGGGCGCTGCTGGCCGGCGGGCTGTTCGGCCTCTGGCTCGAACGCGGGCACGGGCCTCGCATGCCGCATGTGCCCGAGCGTTCCATGAGAGCCACCGCTTACTTTGCCGGCGCGATCGGCGGGGCTTCGGAGATGACGCTGATGGCTGAGAAGGTGGGCGCGCGCACCGACCTGGTGGCGGCGGCGCACAGCCTGCGGCTGGTGATCGTGACCATCGCCATCCCCTTCGCGATGCAGTGGAGCGGGCTGCACGGCCTGGAGATCAACCCGCCCTCGGTGCGCAACGTGCAGTGGGGCGGCCTGGCGCTGCTCGCGCTGGCCACCGGCGCGGGCGCCTTGCTGATGCGCGCCACCGGCCGCAACAACCCCTGGTTCATCGGGCCGCTGCTGGTGGCGATCGGTTTCACGGTGAGCGGCGTGCAGCTGTCGGCGGTGCCGCAATGGCTGTCGAACGCCGCGCAATTGGTGATCGCGGTGAGCCTGGGCGTGCGCTTCAGCCGCGAGTTCCTGCACACCGCGCCGCGCTGGCTGCTGAGCGTGGCCTGCGGCACGCTGGTGCTGATCGCGGTCAGCGCGGGTTTCGCCTTCCTGCTGGCCTGGGGCACGGGCCTGCATCCGGCCACCATGATCCTGGGCACCTCGCCGGGCGGCATCGCCGAGATGTCGATCACGGCCAAGGTGCTGCAGCTGGGCGTGCCGGTGGTGACGGCCTTCCAGGTCTGCCGGCTGGTGGCGGTGCTGCTGCTGGTCGGGCCGATGTACGGCTGGCTCTACGGGCGGCGCTGAGGCCTCATCCGCAGGCTCAGTGCACCAGCACCGGGTTCTGCGCGAGTTCGGCGTAGCCCTCGAGCGTGTCCTCGACCTCTTCCTGGGTCGGCGTGTTGAGCTGCCAGGCGGTGATCTGCTGCTGGAACAGCTCGGCCCAGGAGCCATCGAGGTAGACCTCCTTGCCGGAGCGTTTGTCGACGATCTCGAAGCCGTGGCGCGCCAGCACCGGCAGATGCGGCGCGACCGGTGCTTCGCCCTCGGTGGGCTGCACGTGCACGACGACGAAGGACTCCGAGTCGTAAAGCATGTTCATGGCGGATCCCGTGAGGATGTCGATGGCGTTCATGACGGTTAGATAGCATTTAACGCGCCAGTTTCAAGACGGGCTGACGTTGAAGGTGGTCAAAGCCCATCTTCGGCCTCAATTCGGCCCCGGTCCGGCGATCCTTTCGCGCAAACGCATGTCGGCGAAGTCGCCGTTGGGCTGGGTCAGCAGGATGCGCACCGGCAGGAAGCCCAGCGCGGGCGCGAGCCAGAGCTCGACCTTGTCGTCGTAGGGGTAGCGCGGATTGCGCGTGAGCTTGCGGGCCGCGAAATCGCCGCCGGGCAGCCGCAGGTTCTCCTCCTCGCCGATCTTGAAGATCCAGATGTCGGCATCGCGCGGTCCCGCGGTCTGGATCGCGATCGCGCCATCGGTCGGATAGCGCGCAGGGTCGCCCGCGAGCAGCGCGCCGAGCTGCAGGATCACGCTCAGCCGGTCCTGCGCGCCCGGCAGCAGCGGCACGCTGGGCGCGTTGTTGCTGAACACGATCTGGCCCTGGTCGCGCACGAAATGCGAGGCCACCTCGGTCTTGCGGGTGTCGGAGAAGCGGTCGGGCGTGATGCCCGCGGGGCCGATGTGGCCGGTGCTCTGCTGGGTGCGCAGGGTCTTGAACAGGAAGCTCAGCGACAGCCGTGCCTCGTAGGCCTGTCCGTCCTGCTGCCACGTGAGCTCGCCGAACACGCCGCTCATCGGCGCCACGCCCTGCTGGCCGGTGACGGCGAACTTGAGCCGGACCGCGCCGGGAACGGCCAGCGGCGGCGGGGCCTGATGAGCGGCGTGTTCGGCGAGCTCACGTGGCAGCAGGACGGACAGGCCTACGAGGCACGGCTGTCGCTGAGCTTCCTGTTCAAGACCCTGCGCACCCAGCAGAGCACCGGCCACATCGGCCCCGCGGGCATCACGCCCGACCGCTTCTCCGACA
>NZ_LZZW01000012.1 GCF_014170375.1 Variovorax sp. UMC13
TGAGCAATCCGCTGATGCTGGGCGGCGGCGCGCTGATCCTGCTGCTGCTGGCCTTCCTGGCCTACCGCTTGACCCAGAGCCGGCGCCGCGACGCCGGCGAGAGCGTGTTCCTGGAAAGCCGGCTGCCCAAGGACTCCTTCTTTGCGGCCAGCGGCGGCGAATCGGTGGACACCAGGAACCGCAATTCGGTGGTGTCCTCGCTGTCGTATTCGCCCAGCCAGCTCGACACCGGCGACGTGGACCCGGTGGCCGAGGCCGACGTCTACCTCGCCTACGGCCGCGACCTGCAGGCCGAGGAAATCCTGCGCGAAGCGCTGCGCATTAACCCGGAGCGCGTGGCCATCCATCTCAAGCTGCTCGAGATCCACGCCAAGCGCCGCGACCTGCGCGCCTATGAAGCGCTGGCCGCCGATGTCCACAAGCTCACCGGCGGCACCGGCAGCGACTGGAACCGCGTGGTCGACATGGGCAAGGAACTGGATCCGGGCAACCCGCTGTACGAAGCGGGCGTGCGCCCGGTCGCCGACGCCGTGCTGCCGGTGGCCGCGGTCGCCGTGGCCGCCGCTTCGGCCGAACCCCGCAGGAGGCACCACCGGCGCTGCCCGCCGAGCACGACGCATCGAACGACTTCGACACCGACTTCAACACCGCCCCCGGCGCGCTGGAGACCCCTGGCTTCTCGATGCCGATGCCGGTCGACGAGCACACCCGTCCGGCCGAACTGCGCCCCGCGCCCAAGGACGACTCCGGCTTCATCGAATTCGACATGAGCGCACTGTCCGGCCTCAACGGCCGGGATGCGGGCGAGACCGAGCCGGGCCGCCTCGAAGCACTGGACGACGGCGCCGACAACCCGCACGCCATCAAGCTGTCGCTGGCGCGCGAGCTGCAGGCGCTGGGCGACACCGAAGGCGCGCGCTCGCTGGTCGAGGAAGTCGAGGCCGAAAGCGTCGGCGACCTGAAGACCCAGGCGAGGCAGCTGCTCGCCGAGTGGGCTTGAACACGCGCGCCGCACCGACCGCGGCCCGCTTTTTCCCGTGAGGCTGGCCCTCGGCGTCCGCTACAACGGCCAGGCCTACCAGGGCTGGCAGAGCCAGCTCTCGGGCCGGACCGTGCAGGACAAGCTCGAAGCCGCGCTGGCGCGCTTCGCCGACCGGCCCATCTCCACGCTCTGCGCGGGCCGCACCGACACCGGCGTGCACGGGCTGAACCAGGTGGTGCACTTCGACACCGACATCGAACGCACACCCTTTTCCTGGGTGCGCGGCACCAACCGCTACCTGCCGCCGGACATCGCGGTCCAGTGGGCCCACCCGGTGCCCGATGCCTTCCACTGCCGCGCCAGCGCGCTGGCGCGCCGCTACCGCTACGTGCTGTCGCAGTCGCCGGTGCGCCCCAGCCTCGATGCCGGCCGGGTCGGCTGGTCGATGTACCCGCTGGACGGCGACGCGATGCGCGCCGCGGCCGCCCTGCTCATCGGCCAGCACGACTTCAGCTCCTTCCGCGCCTCGGCCTGCCAGGCGCGTTCGCCGGTCAAGACGCTGCGCCGCATCGCCATCACGCAGCACGACGCCTCGCCCGACGGCGAGCGCTGCCACTGGCACTTCGAGTTCGAGGCCGACGCCTTCCTGCACCACATGATCCGCAACCTCATGGGCTGCCTGGTGCGCGTCGGCCGGGGCGATGCGCGGCCCGAATGGATCGCCGAGGTGCTGGCCGCGCGCAGCCGCAAGGTCGCCGCGCCCACCTTCTCCGCCGACGGCCTCTACTTCGTCGGCCCGCTCTACGACGCGGCCTGGGGCCTGCCGCCGGAGTCGACCTGGCAGGCCGAGGACGCTGCGTATGATGGTTCGCCATGACTTCCGCCACGCGCATCCGCATCAAGGTCTGCGGCCTCACCCGTGAACAGGATCTCGACGCGGCCGTGAACGCCGGCGTCGACGCCGTCGGTTTCGTGCTCTACCCGGCCAGCCCGCGCGCGGTGAGCGCCGAGCGCGCCGCCGAACTCGCGTCGCGGCTGCCGCCCTTTGTCACGCCGGTGCTGCTGTTCGTCAACGAGACGCCGGAAAACACCGTGGCAGCGCTGGCCCGCGTGCCGGGCGCGATGGCCCAGTTCCACGGCGACGAGTCGCCCGCGCAATGCCTGGCCGCCAGCGGCCGGGGCGCCCACCGCTTCCTGCGCGCGGCCCGTATTCCGCTGGGTCTGGCAGGGGCAGGCTTCGACCTCGTAAAATACGCTTCCGATTTCTCCCACGCCCAGGCCATCCTGCTCGACGCCCATGTCGACGGTTATGGCGGTGGCGGCAAGGCATTCGATTGGTCACTTCTTCCACCCGCCGTCGACGCTCACCTCGTCTTGAGTGGTGGACTCACACCTGCAAACGTGGCCGATGGCATTCGCCAGCTCCGGCCGCGTTGCAAGTCGCTGGCCGTTGACGTGAGTTCCGGCGTCGAGATGTCCAAGGGCATCAAGGACGCCGCCAAGATCCGTGATTTCGTCGCGGCCGTCAGGGCCGCCGAGCTCGCATCCTCCTGACCGCCGCACCGTCTCGTTTCCGACGGGCGCGGCCCATCGAATCGAGATTTATGACCTACCAGCAACCCGATGCCAGCGGCCATTTCGGCCCCTACGGCGGCAGCTTCGCGAGCGAGACGCTCACCCATGCCATCGCCGAACTGCGCGATGCCTACGCCAAGTTCAAGGACGACCCGGACTTCCTGGCCGAATTCCACTACGAGCTCAAGCACTTCGTGGGCCGGCCCTCGCCGATCTACCACGCGGCGCGCACCAGCCGCGAGGTCGGCGGCGCGCAGATCTACCTCAAGCGCGAGGACCTGAACCACACCGGCGCGCACAAGATCAACAACGTGATCGGCCAGGCCATGCTGGCGCGCCGCATGGGCAAGCCGCGCGTGATCGCCGAGACCGGCGCCGGCCAGCACGGCGTGGCGACCGCGACCATCTGCGCGCGCTACGGCCTCGAATGCGTGGTCTACATGGGCAGCCAGGACGTGCAGCGCCAGAGCCCCAACGTCTACCGCATGAACCTGCTGGGTGCCACGGTGGTGCCGGTGGAATCGGGCAGCAAGACGCTCAAGGACGCGCTCAACGAGGCGATGCGCGACTGGGTCACGAACGTGGAAAACACCTTCTACATCATCGGCACCGTGGCCGGCCCGCACCCCTACCCGACCATGGTGCGCGACTTCCAGAGCGTGATCGGCACCGAATGCATCGAACAGATGCCCTCGATGCTGGCGGCCCAGGGCCTGCTGGGTGACGGCCGCCAGCCCGACGCCGTGGTCGCCTGCGTGGGCGGCGGCAGCAACGCGATGGGCATCTTCCATCCCTACATCCCCTTCGCCGGCACCCGCCTGATCGGCGTCGAGGCGGCGGGCGAAGGCCTGGACAGCGGCAAGCATTCGGCCTCGATCCTGCGCGGCAGCTCGGGCGTGCTGCACGGCAACCGCACCTACCTGCTGCAGAACGAGGACGGCCAGGTGACCGAAACGCACAGCATCAGCGCCGGCCTCGACTACCCGGGCGTCGGCCCCGAGCACGCCTACCTGGCCGACATCGGCCGCGCCGAATACGTGGGCATCACTGACACCGAGGCGCTCGAAGCCTTCCACTACCTGTGCCGGACGGAGGGCATCATTCCCGCGCTCGAATCCAGCCACGCCGTGGCCCATGCGATGAAGCTCGCCAAGACCCTGCGCACCGACCAGTCGATCCTGGTGAACCTCTCGGGGCGCGGCGACAAGGACATCGGCACCGTGGCCGACCTCTCGGGCGTCGATTTCTACGACCGCCCCTCGATGCGCGGCCTGAGCGTGAAGGGAGGCAAGGCATGACCCGGATTGCCGCCGCCTTCGAGGCCCTGCAAAAGGACGGGCGCCGCGCGCTCGTGCCCTACGTGACCGCCGGCTTCCCCTACGCCGACATCACGCCCGAACTCATGCACGGCATGGTCGAGGCCGGTGCCGACGTGATCGAACTGGGCGTGCCTTTTTCCGACCCGATGGCCGACGGCCCGGTGATCCAGAAGGCCGGCGAGGCCGCTCTGGCGCTGGGCGTGGGCACGAAGCAGGTGCTGGCCATGGTCGCGGCCTTCCGCCAGACCAACGACCACACGCCGGTCGTGCTGATGGGCTACGCCAACCCGGTCGAGCGCTACAACGGCGTGCACGGCGCGGGCAGCTTCATCCGCGACGCGGCCGCCGCCGGCGTCGACGGGCTGCTGGTGGTCGACTACCCGCCCGAAGATTGCGAGGACTTCGCGGCCGACCTGCGCACGGCCGGCATCGACCTGATCTTCCTGCTGGCGCCCACCAGCACCGACGAGCGCATGGCGCAGGTCGGGCGCATCGCGACCGGCTATGTCTACTACGTGTCGCTCAAGGGTGTGACGGGTGCCGGCCACCTCGACACCGAGGCGGTCGGGCGCATGATCCCGCGCATCCGCCAACACGTGGGCGTGCCGGTGGGCGTGGGCTTCGGCATCCGCGACGCGGCCACGGCGCAGGCGGTCGGCTCGGCCGCCGACGCGGTGGTGATCGGCACCCGGATCATCCAGCTGATCGACGGCCAACCGCGCGAGAAGGTGGTGCCGGCGGTGCGTGAGTTCCTGGCCGGCATCCGCGACGCACTGGACGCCCTGCCCGCGGCTACCCCCAAGAACGCGGCTGGCAGATAATTGCCCGTTGCCTGACCCCAGCCCCTCTTTCACATGGTGGGAGAGGGGAGCAGATCGTCGCGCGGGCCCGCCCGTGCGAAAACATAGGATTGCCCATGAGCTGGCTTGAAAAACTGCTACCCCCGAAGATCGCCCAGACCGACCCCAGCGAGCGCCGCCAGATGCCCGAAGGCCTCTGGATCAAGTGCCCGAGCTGCGAGACCGTGCTCTACAAGACCGACCTCGAGCACAACCAGAACGTCTGCCCGAGCTGCAGCCACCACCACCGCATCGGCGCCCGGGCCCGGCTCGACGCCTTCCTCGACCCCGAAGGCCGCTATGAACTGGGCCAGGAAGTGCTGCCGGTCGACGCGCTGAAGTTCAAGGACAGTCGCAAGTACCCCGAGCGGCTCAAGGAAGCGCTGGAGAACACCGGCGAGACCGACGCGCTGATCGTCATGGGCGGCTCGGTCCACAGCATCAACGTGGTCGTGGCCTGCTTCGAGTTCGAATTCATGGGCGGCAGCATGGGCAGCGTGGTCGGCGAGCGCTTCGTGCGCGGCGTCGAGACCGCGATCGAGCAGAAGGTGCCCTTCATCTGCTTCACCGCCACCGGCGGCGCGCGCATGCAGGAAGGCCTGCTGTCGCTGATGCAGATGGCCAAGACCAATTCCGCCCTCACGCACCTGGCGAAGAAGGGCCTGCCCTACATCAGCGTGCTGACCGACCCGACCATGGGCGGCGTGAGCGCCGGCTTCGCCTTCGTCGGCGACGTGGTGATCGCCGAGCCCAAGGCGCTGATCGGCTTCGCCGGCCCGCGCGTGATCGAATCCACCGTGCGCGTGACGCTGCCCGAAGGCTTCCAGCGCGCCGAGTTCCTGCAGACCAAGGGCGCGATCGACTTCATCAGCGACCGGCGCGAGCTGCGCAAGACGATTGCCAGCACCCTGGCGATGCTGCTGCGCCAGCCCGCCGACGCAATTCTCTAGCGCCTGTCAGGCGCCGACCCAGCTTCCGCGAGAGGCTGGCGTCCGCCTCAGATCATGAACACCCGCGCCATCAGGTTGCCCAGCACGATGGCCAGCACCTGCAGCAGCACGATGGCGGCCAGCGGCGACAGGTCGATACCGCCGACCAGCGGAATGATGCGGCGCAGCGGGCGCACGATGGGTTCGGCCAGGCGCGACACCAGGTCGAGCAGCATGGCCGAGGCGCCGGGCACCCACGACAGCACGGCGTAGACCAGCAGCAGGGCCGTCAGGCCCGACACCACCAGCTGCAGCAGGCCGATCAGCGACACCAGCGGCAGGATCGCGATGCGACCGAACTGGCCGACCAGCAGCAACAGCAGCAGGAACTTCACCAGCACCAGCAGCCAGGCCGCCACGGCGCTGGCCAGGTCCCAGCGCTTGACCGAGGGCACGATGCGCCGCAGCGGCATCACGATCCAGTCGCTCACCGCGAACACGAAACGGCCCAGCGGGTTGCCGAAGGGCACGCGGTGGTACTGCATGTACAGCCGCAGCAGGCAGGCGCCGCCCAGCAGGCCCACGATCACATCGAGCAGGAAAGAGGGGATCTGGTAGAGCATGGCGCGTGCGGCGTGAAGGGACAGGGATGATAGTCATGCGCGCCGCCGGCCAGGCGCTTCGACGCAGGAGTGCAAGGGTCTCTGACACGCGCCCTCGCATCTGCTACGGTGCGGTTTGCGCGAACTTGTCTTCCGACACCATGCCGCCCTCCGCCCCGCTTCCTTCGCCGCTGCCGCTGTTCCCGTTGGGATCGGTGCTGTTTCCCGGCGGCTACCTGCCGCTGCGCATCTTCGAGGTGCGCTACCTCGACCTGATCGGCAAATGCCACAAGCAGGGCCTCCCCTTCGGCGTGGTGAGCCTGACGGCCGGCGCCGAGGTGCGCACGGCCGGCGCGGGCGTCGAACGTTTCTCCACCGTCGGCACGCTGGCCACCATCCGCAGCCTGCACAGCCCGCAGCCCGGCCTGTTCGAGATCGAATGCCTGGGCACCCAGCGCTTCGAGGTCCGAAGCAGCGAACTGCAGAAGCACGGCCTCTGGACCGCCGAGGTCGACCCAATGCCCGACGACGTCGCGCTCGGCATTCCGTCCGACCTGCAGCATGCGGCCGACGCGCTGCGACGGCTGGTCGACACGCTCGAGCAGCGGCGCATCGCCGCGCAGGATCCGGACCTGCGCCTGCCGATCGCCGCGCCCTACCGCTTCGACGACTGCGGCTGGGTCGCCAACCGCTGGTCGGAGCTGCTGCCCATGCAGAACACGCTCAAGCAGCGGCTGATGGAGCTCGACAGCCCGCTGATGCGGCTGGAACTGGTGAGCGACCTGCTGGCGCGCCACAACATCGCCGGCTGATCGCCTGGGCGCCCGCCAGGGGACGGCGGGCTAAAATCACGGGCTTCGCGCGGCACCGCTCGTGCCCTCCAGACCCTTGCCCATGACCGAACCTACGACCTCCCCCGCTCCCGCAATCGACGAAAACCAATTGATGGCCGAGCGGCGCGAGAAACTCAAGGCGCTACGCGCCGGCCAGGGCGTCGCCTTCCCCAACGACTTCAAGCCCGCGCACCGCGCCGTGGGCCTGGCCGCTTCGCACGGCGAAGCCAGCGCCGAGTCGCTCGAAGCGCAGCCCGTGACGGTCAGCGTCGCCGGCCGCATGATGCTCAAGCGCGTGATGGGCAAGGCCAGCTTCGCCTCGGTGCAGGACGCCACCGGCCGCATCCAGCTCTACGTGACGCGCGACGCGCTGGGCGAAGAGGTCTACGCCGACTTCAAGCGCTGGGACCTGGGCGACATCGTCGGTGCCAAAGGCACCTTGATGAAGACCAAGACCGGCGAGCTGTCGGTCAAGGTCACGTCGCTGCGCCTGCTCACCAAGAGCCTGCGCCCGCTGCCCGACAAGTTCCACGGCATGGCCGACCAGGAGCAGAAGTACCGCCAGCGCTACGTCGACCTGATCACCGACGAATCGGCGCGCGACCGCTTCAAGGCACGCAGCAAGGCCGTGAGCGCGCTGCGCGAGTTCATGGTGGCCAACGACTTCCTCGAGGTCGAGACGCCCATGCTGCACCCGATTCCGGGCGGCGCCAACGCCAAGCCCTTCAAGACGCACCACAACGCGCTCGACCAGGAGATGTTCCTGCGCATCGCGCCCGAGCTCTACCTCAAGCGCCTGATCGTGGGCGGCTTCGAACGCGTGTTCGAGATCAACCGGAGCTACCGCAACGAGGGCATCTCGGTGCGGCACAACCCCGAGTTCACGATGATGGAGTTCTACGCGGCCTACTGGAACTACCAGGACCTGATGGACTTCACCGAGCTGATCATCCGCACGATCGCGAAGAAGACCACCGGCGGCGAGCAGCTGACTTACCAGGGCAAGGCCGTCGACCTGAGCCAGCCCTTCGAGCGGCTCACGATCCGCGAAGCCATCGTCAAGCACACCGACGCCGGCGCCAACGTCGACGACACGACCTGGCTGATCAATGCCCTGCGCAAGCTCGGCCTGAATGAAGAGAAGGACAAGCTCTCGCAGCGCAGCCTGGCGAGCCTGCAGGTGCTGTACTTCGAGGAAACGGTCGAAGAGAAGCTCTGGCAGCCGACCTTCATCATGGAGCACCCGACCGAGATCTCGCCGCTGGCCCGCGCCAACGACGAACGCCCCGAAGTCACCGAGCGCTTCGAGCTCTACATCACCGGCCGCGAGTTCGGCAACGGTTTCAGCGAGCTCAACGACGCCGAGGACCAGGCCGCGCGCTTCAACGCGCAGGTCGCGGCCAAGGACTCGGGCGACGACGAAGCCATGTTCTACGACCACGACTTCGTGCGCGCGCTCGAGTACGGCATGCCCCCCACCGGCGGCTGCGGCATCGGCATCGACCGCTTCATGATGCTGCTGACCGACTCGCCGAGCATCCGCGACGTGATCCTGTTCCCCGCACTGCGTCGAGAAGCTTGAACGCGACGAACGCCGGCATCGGCATCGATTTCGGCACCTCCAACTCCGCGATCGCCTGGGCGATCGATGGCGGCATCGCGGAAGCGCTGCCGCTCGAGGGCACGGCCACCACCATGCCGACCGCCCTGTTCTACAACGCCGAAGACCGCACGACCCATTTCGGCCGCGACGCCGTCGCCATGTATCTGGCGGGGGTCGAAGGCCGGCTGATGCGCTCGCTCAAGAGCCTGCTCGGCAGCTCGCTGATGCAGGAGACCACGGCCGTCTACGACGGACTGATCAGCTTCCAGGACATCGTCGCGCGCTTCCTGCACGAGCTGGGCACGCGCGCCGAACAGACGCTGGGCCACCGGCCCGAGCGCGTGGTGCTCGGCCGGCCGGTGCACTTCGTCGACGACGACGCCAAGCGCGACCGCCAGGCCGAGGACAGCCTGCGCCTGGCCGCGCGCGCCGCGGGCTTCCGCGAGATCGCGTTCCAGTTCGAGCCCATCGCCGCGGCCTTCGACTACGAGCAGCGCGTGCGCAAGGAATCGGTGATCCTGATCGTCGACATCGGCGGCGGCACCTCCGACTTCACCGTGGTCCGGCTCGGCCCCGAGCGTGCGGTGCGCCCCGAGCGCAGCGACGACGTGCTGGCCACCAGCGGCGTGCACATCGGCGGCACCGACTTCGACCAGCGGCTGAACCTCGAGCGCGTGATGCCGCTGCTGGGCTTCCGCCACCACGACACGCGCGGGCGCGAGGTGCCGAGCAAGGTCTTCTTCGAGCTCTCGTCCTGGCACCTGATCAACTGGCTCTACGCGCCCAAGGCGGTGCGCCAGGCGCAGGAGCTGCGCACCAGCTATGCCGACACGCGGTTGCACGCGCGGCTCATGACGGTGCTGGAAGAGCGCTACGGCCACCGCATCGCGAGCGAGGTCGAGCAGGCCAAGATCCAGAGTTCGATCGGCGACGAGGCCGTGGCCATCGACCTGTCCTTTGCCGAGGCCGGCCTGGGTGCCTCGCTGACGCCGCAGGACATGGCCGAGCAGCTGGCCGATGCGCTGGGCAAGGTGGTGGCCAGCGCGCACGAATGCGTGCGCCGCGCCGGCCTGCGCAGCCACGACCTCGACGCGATCTACCTGACCGGCGGCTCCTCGGCGCTGCGGCCCTTCCAGGATGCGCTGCGGCGCAGCTTCGCCGGCGTCAAGCTGGTCGAGGGCGACCTGTTCGGCGGCGTGGCCGCGGGCCTGGCCTACGCGGCACGGGCCACGCGCAAGGCCGCCAGCACGGCGTGAAGTACCTCGCGCACTACCCGCCTGCGCTGCAGGCGCAGGTGCGCGAGCTGATCGCCGCGCAGGGGCTGGCGCCCATGCTGCTCAAGCGTTATCCGGCGCTGCACGCGGTGCGCACCGACCGCGCGCTGTACGACTATGTGACGGGGCTCAAGAACGAGTTCCTGCGCAACGCCGATCCGCTGTCCAAGGTGATGTTCGACAGCAAGCTGCACGTGATCCGCCACGCGCTGGGCACCCACACCACGGTCTCGCGCGTGCAGGGCAGCAAGCTCAAGGCCAAGCGCGAGATCCGCGTGGCCAGCCTGTTCAAGGCGGTGCCGCTCGAGTGGCTGCGGATGATCGTGGTGCACGAACTCGCACACATGAAGGAGCGCGAGCACGACAAGGCCTTCTATGCGCTGTGCACGCACATGGACCCCGACTACCACCAGCGCGAGTTCGACCTGCGGCTCTACCTGACGCACCTCGACACCGGCGGCGCGCGGCTGTGGAATGCCGAGCCGGACAGCGCCGGCTCCTGAAGAAGTCTCAGCCGGGCAGCAGCGCCACTGCGCGCCGGTAGGCCGCGGACGCGGTCAGCGCCTCCCAGTCCAGCGCGGCCGAGGTCGGCAGCAAGGCGCGGCGCCGGGCCTCGCCGGCCGCATCGGGCTGCCAGCGGCCATCGGCCGCGGCGACGCTGAAGCCTTCGAGCAATTCGTCCAGCGGCGCACCCTCGCCCACGCTCTGGTTGCAGAGCATCGCCAGGTCGCAGCCGGCCGCGAGCGCGGCCAGGGCGGCGTCGGTGTAGCTGAGCAGCTGGCCGTCGATGTAGCGGCCGGCCTCCATGCTCAGGTCGTCGCTGAAGATCGCGCCCTCGAAGCCGAGCCGGCCGCGCAGGATGGCCTGCAGCCATCGGGCCGAAAAGCCCGCGGGGCGTGCATCGACCCTGGGATAGATCACATGGGCCGGCATCACCGCGGCCAGCGTGCCGCCGAGCCATTCGAAGGGCCGCGCGTCGTCGGCCAGGATGGCCTTGAGGCTGCGCCGGTCGACCGGGATCGCGACATGCGAGTCGGCCTTGACAAAGCCATGGCCGGGAAAGTGCTTGCCGCAGTTGGCCATGCCGGCCTGCAGCAGGCCGTGCATCAGGCTCTGGGCCAGCAAGGCGGCGACGCGCGGGTCGCGGTGGAAGCTGCGGTCGCCGATGACCGAACTTCCGCCATGGTCGAGGTCGAGCACCGGCGCGAAGCTGAAGTCGACGCCCACCGCGCGCAGCTCGCTCGCCAGCACGAAGCCGGCCGCGGTCGCGGCCTGCACCGCACGCATCGCGTCGTCCATCCACAGCGTGCCCAGCGTGCGCATCGAGGGCAGCCGCGTGAAGCCGTCGGTGCGAAAGCGCTGCACGCGCCCGCCTTCATGGTCGACGCAGACCAGGATGTCCGGCCGGATCGCCTTGATCTCCGCATTGAGCGCCTGCATCTGCGCCCGGTCCTGCCAGTTGCGCGCGAAATGGATCACGCCGCCGACCTGCGGATGGGCGAGCCGACGCCGTTCGGCGGGCGTGAGGGCGGTGCCGGCCACGTCGATCACGAGGGGCCGCTGGGTCGTCGTCGGGGAATTCATGGGCTCGGGTCCGTCTTCGGATGCTGCTCGACCACCACGAAGCTGGCCGCGTAATCGGTTTCGTCGGTCACGGTGACGTGGGCCGTGAGCCCGCGCGCCTCGAACCATTCCTTGAGCACGCCGTGCAGCACGATCACCGGCTTGCCGCTGCGCTCGTTGGCGATCTCGCAGAGCCGCCAGCTCATGGGCATGCGCATGCCCATGCCGACGGCCTTGCTGAAGGCTTCCTTGGCCGAGAAGCGCGTCGCCAGGTAGCTCAGGCCGCGCTTCGGCCAGCGCGCGCTGCGCGCCTGCCAGACCGCGAATTCGGCGTCGCTGAGCACCTTGCGCGCGAAGCGCTCGCCCTGGCGCTCGAAGGTGGCGGCGACGCGGCGCACGTCGCAGATGTCGGTGCCGATGCCGTAGATCACGCGTTCACTTCGCGGCCTGCGCCTCGTCGATGCAGCGCAGGTAGTCGCGCGTGGTGGCGGCGTAGCCCAGTTCGAGCGCGTCGGCGACGAAGGCATGGCCGATCGAGACCTCCTTGACGCCCTGCACCGCGCGCAGGAAATCCGTGAGGTTGTCGCGGCTCAGGTCGTGGCCGGCATTGACCTCCAGCCCCGCGGCCTGGGCGGCGCGCGCGGTCTCGGCGTAACGCGCGAGCACCTCGGGGGCCCTGGCCGAGCCGCGCGAGGCCGCATAGCCCTCGGTGTAGAGCTCGACCCGGTCGGCGCCCACGGCCTTGACCGCGGCCATCATCTCGGGGATCGGGTCCATGAACAGGCTCACGCGCACGCCCAGCGCCTGGGTTTCGGCGATCAGCGGGCGCAGGCGCTCGGCATCGGACGGAAAGCTCCAGCCGTGGTCGCTGGTGGACTGCGTCTCGCTGTCGGGCACGAAGGTGGCCTGGTGGGGCCGGCAGGCGCGCACGAAATCCATCAGGTTGTGGAAGGGGTTGCCCTCGATGTTGAACTCGACCTGCGGCCAGTCGCTCGACAGCAGGGCCGCGAGATCGTGCACGTCGTGTGCCCGGATGTGGCGCTCGTCGGGCCGCGGGTGCACCGTGATGCCCGTGGCGCCGGCTTGCAGGCACAGGGTCGCGGCGCGCAGCACGCTGGGGATGCCGAGGTGGCGCGTGTTGCGCACCAGCGCGACCTTGTTCAGGTTGACCGAGAGGGCCGTGAGGGAGGAAGGCGTGGTCATGGGCGATCAGAGGGCTTGCAGATCCCGCATCATCTGCCGGGTCCGCAGGGTGGTAACGCCGCAATGGTAGTTCAGCAGCGTGCGCAACTGGCTGCGCAGGGCCGCGTTGCTGCCGGCGCTGAGCAGGGCCACGCAGCGCAAGGTGGCCGTGAAAGGCGAGCGATCGTCCAGCGCCTCCTGCAGCGCCAGCCAGTCGGCGCCCGCGAGCGAGGCGTCGGCCGGCGCCGACTCGCGCAGGCCGGCCTCGGGCACCAGCGCATAGCGCGCATCCTCGGCCAGCGGCGCGAGCGTCAGGGTTTCGGTGTCGAGCACCGGCAGCAGGCCGACGCCGCGCAGCAGCAGCAGTTCGAAGGCCCGCAGCGCGGCGGCCTGGGTCGCGGCCTGGGCCACCCCATGGTCGCTGGCCAGCACCTCGACCACGCCCGCATAGGCGTCGAACAGCGCCTCGTGCGCGTCGTCGCGCGCCAGCAGCCGCAGCAGCAGCTCGTTGACGTAGTAACCCGACAGCAGCGATTCGCCGGTGGGCATCACCAGGCCGCCCATCCATTCGGCGCTCTTGAGCGTGCGGATCTCGGCGTCGCCGCCGTAGTTGAGCTGCAGCGGCTGCAGCGGCAGCAGCACCGGCCGGAAGTTGGAGCTGGGCCGCTTCGCGCCCTTGGCCACGATGGCGACACGACCGTGGTGGCGGGTGAAGACCTCCAGGATCACGCTCGACTCGCTCCAGTCGTAGCGGTGCAGCACGTAGGCGGGTTCGTGGGAGACGCGTTGGGTGGCCATGTCAGTGCGCGCTGGGCGCCGAGGCGGGCGCCTGGTGGCGACGCGCAGCGCGCAGGTCCGGGGCTGTGCTTATTCGTAACCGAAGCTGCGCACGCGCGCTTCGTCGTCGGCCCAGCCGGAGCGCACCTTCACCCAGAGCTCGATGAACACCTTGGCATCCATCAGCTTCTCGAGCTCGACCCGGGTCTCGGTGCCGATGCGCTTGATGCGGTCGCCCTTGTCGCCGATGACCATGGCCTTGTGCGTGTCGCGCTCGACCACGATGGTCGCGGCGATGCGCATCAGGCGCTTCTGCCCCTTCTTCTGCGGCGGCTCTTCCTCGAACTTGTCGATGATCACGGTCGAGGTGTAGGGCAGTTCGTCGCCGGTCAGGCGGAACAGCTTCTCGCGCACCATCTCGCCGGCCAGGAATTTCTCGCTGCGGTCGGTGAGTTCGTCCTCGGCATAGAACCAGGGCTGCTCGGGCAGGTACTTGGCGCAGATGGCGAACAGGCGCTCGACGTCCTTGGCGCTCTTGGCCGACATCGGCACGAGCTCGGCGAAGTCGTGCTTCTCGTGCATGGTCTGCAGCCAGGGCGCGACATCGCCGCGGCGGTGGATGTTGTCCAGCTTGTTGGCCAGCAGCACCGTCGGGATGCCCTTGCCCAGCAGCTTGAGCACGCGCTCGTCGGCCGGCGTGAAGCTGCCGGCCTCGACCACGAACAGGATCAGGTCCACGTCACCGACCGCGCCCAGCACGGTCTTGTTGAGCGACTTGTTGAGCGCGTTGGCGTGCAGCGTCTGGAAGCCCGGCGTGTCGACAAACACGAACTGCGTGGCCTCGCGGGTGCGCATGCCGGTGATGCGGTGGCGCGTGGTCTGGGCCTTGCGCGAGGTGATGCTGATCTTCTGGCCGACCAGCGCGTTGAGCAGCGTCGACTTGCCCACGTTGGGCTTGCCGACGATGGCGATCAGGCCGCAGTGCTGCGGCCCGTGGACCGAGGTGTCGGCGGCCGCCGCCCCGGGCATCGCGGGCATGGGTGGCATGCCGGGGACGGGCGGGATCAGCTTTTCGGGGGCGCCATCGGCGTCGGGGACATCGTGTGTAGGGGTCATGTTGCTTTCGTGCCGCGGGCCTTGAGTCGGATCAGCATCGCCGCGGCCGCGGCCTGCTCGCCGGCGCGTCGCGAACCGCCGATGCCGCGCTCGGTCAGCCCCAGTTCGGGCACCTCGCACTCGACATCGAAGGTCTGCTTGTGGGCTGCGCCGAGCGTGCCGCTGACGCGGTAGACCGGCAGTTTCATTTTGTGCCCCTGCAGCCATTCCTGCAATTCGGTCTTGGGGTCCTTGGCGGCGGCTTCCATGCGCGGCGTGATCTCGACCGACTCGTAGAGCCGGCGCACCAGCGCCTGCGCCGCGCCGTAGCCGGCATCGAGGTAAACGGCGCCGATCAGCGCCTCCAGCGCATCGGCCAGGATCGAGGGGCGGTTCGGGCCGCCCGAGCGGGCCTCGCCCTCGCCCAGCCGCAGCAGCGGCGAAATCGCCAGCTTGACCGCCAGCTGGTGCAGCGTGTCCTGCTTGACCAGGTTGGCGCGTACGCGCGACAGATCGCCTTCGGGCAGGTCCGCGAGCCGCTCGTAGAGCAGGTGAGAGACGGCCAGACTCAGGACCGAGTCGCCGAGGAATTCGAGCCGCTCGTTGTGGTCGGCGGAAAAACTGCGGTGGGTGAGTGCGCGCTGCAGCAGCCGCGCGTCGGCGAATTCATGCCGGAGGCGCGCCTGCAGCGCAACAAGAGCGCCTTCTGCCACGGTCAGCGGGACTGACCCTGGCCCTTGTACTTGAGTACCAGGTAGGCCGGGCCGAACAGATGGATTTCGCGGTCGTAGGCATAGGACACGACGACCTTGTCGCCGACCTTCTGCACGTCGAGGTCCTTGCCGCTGACCGACTTGAAGTCGTCGATGGCCTGGGCGCGGTCGAAGATGGAACGCACTTCGGGCACCGTGCTGCCTTCGGCGGCCTTGGCCGCGGCCTTGTTGATGGCCTGGTACTCGATCAGCGTCGGGATGACCTGGGCCACCACCACGCCGACGCAGGCCAGCACGATGGCCACGAACAGCAGCCCGATGAAGGAGATGCCGCGTTGCTTCGACGCGGATGCCGACCGTTCAATGCTCTTTGCCATTGCTCTACCCTCGAATGATTGCTTTTATTGGAACGCGCCGATGCGCTTGAGATTGCCGAAATTCATCCAGACGAAGAACGCGCGCCCGACGATGTTCTGGTCGGGCACGAAGCCCCAATAGCGCGAGTCGAGCGAGTTGTCGCGGTTGTCGCCCATCATGAAATAGTGGCCGGCCGGCACCTTGCAGACCACGCCTTCGACACTGTAACGACAATTATCCCGGTCCGGAAAGCTCATCACCTCGACGTCGGAGATGCCCGCGCGGCGGGTCTCGTCGTTGAGCAGCTTGTGCTGCGTGGTGCCCAGCGTCTCGGTGTATTGCTTGAGGTAGCGCATGGTCTCCTCGTCGAAATACTCGGGGATCGCGTCCTTGCTGACCGGCTGGCCGTTGATGGTCAACTGCTTGTTCAGGTAGGCCACCTCGTCGCCGGGCACGCCGACCACGCGCTTGATGTAGTCGAGGCTGGGCTTGGGCGGGTAGCGGAACACCATCACGTCGCCGCGGGCCGGGGCCTTGCCTTCGGTGATCTTGGTGTTGAGCACCGGCAGGCGCAGGCCGTAGGTGAACTTGTTCACCAGGATCAGGTCGCCGGTGAGCAGCGTCGGCATCATCGAGCCCGAGGGGATCTTGAAGGGCTCGAACAGGAAGGAGCGCAGCAGGAACACCACCAGGATCACCGGGAACAGGCCGGCGGTCCAGTCCAGCCACCAGGGCTGCATGATGAGCCGCTCGCGTGCCTTGACGTCGACCCGGTCGACCTGCTCGATGCCCTGGCGCGCCAATTCTTCGCGCCGCTGCACGAGCGAGGCGTCGAGCCGCTCGGCCGCCTGGCGGCGCCGCGGCAGGAAGTAGAAGCGCTCGGCCAGCCAGTAGAGGCCGGTGACGACCGTCGCCACGAACAGCAGCAGCGCGAAGTTGCCTTCGACGGCACCGAAGTACCAGGCGCCGACGTAAGCGCCGAACGCGGCCAGGATGAGGGAGGTGAGGAGTGCCATCTTCGTTCTTTTAGATGCTGCAGGCGTCGGGAACAGCGCGGTCCCATGCCGGAGATGCCGCGGAACCGGCCGTGCCGGGCCGCCGGCATCGCCCGCTCGAGGGAGCGCTGCGGGGGTGGTTCATTCTTCAGTCTTCGACTTGCAGGATCGCAAGGAAGGCCTCTTGCGGCACCTCGACGGAGCCGATCTGCTTCATCCGCTTCTTGCCCGCCTTCTGCTTCTCGAGCAGCTTCTTCTTGCGGGAGATGTCGCCGCCGTAGCACTTGGCGAGCACGTTCTTGCGCAGCGCCTTGATTGTCTCACGCGCGATGATGGTGACCCCGATGGCCGCCTGGATCGCGACGTCGAACATCTGGCGCGAAATGATCTCGCGCATCTTCGACACCACCGCCCGGCCGCGGTACTGCGACTGGCTGCGGTGCACGATGATCGACAGCGCATCGACCTTCTCGCCGTTGAGCAGGATGTCGACCTTGACCACGTCGGACGCGCGGTACTCCTTGAACTCGTAGTCCATGGAGGCATAGCCGCGGCTCACCGACTTCAGCTTGTCGAAGAAGTCGAGCACGATCTCGCCCAGCGGCATCTCGTAGGTCAGCATGACCTGGCGGCCGTGGTAGGCCATGTTCATCTGCACGCCGCGCTTCTGGTTGGCCAGCGTCATGACGACGCCGACGTATTCCTGCGGCATGTAGAGGTGCACGGTCACGATCGGCTCGCGGATCTCCGACATGCGGCCGACGTCGGGCATCTTGGACGGGTTCTCGACCATGATCACTTCGCCGTCGCTGCGCACCACCTGGTAGACCACGCTGGGCGCGGTCGTGATCAGGTCCTGGTCGAACTCGCGCTCCAGCCGCTCCTGCACGATCTCCATGTGCAGCAGGCCCAGGAAGCCGCAGCGGAAACCGAAGCCCAGCGCCTGGCTCACCTCGGGTTCGTAGCGCAGCGAGGAATCGTTGAGCTTGAGCTTCTCCAGCGCGTCGCGCAGCGAGTCGTACTCGCTGGCCTCGGTCGGGTAGAGGCCTGCGAACACCTGCGGCTGGATCTCCTTGAAGCCCGGCAGCGCTTCGGTGGCCGTGGCCGCGGCACCGCCGGTGCCCGGCTTGATCAGCGTCACCGTGTCGCCGACCTTGGCCGCCTGCAGCTCCTTGATGCCCGCGATGATGTAGCCCACCTCGCCGGCTTCGAGCGAAGCGCGCGGCTCGTTGGCCGGCGTGAACACCCCGACGCTGTCGGCGTTGTAAATCGCGCCCGAAGCCATCATCTTGATGCGCTCGCCCTTCACCAGGCGACCGTCGACCACACGCACCAGCATCACGACGCCGACGTAGGGGTCGAACCAGCTGTCGACGATCATCGCGCGCAGCGGGCCGTCGGGATTGCCGCGCGGCGCGGGCATCTTCGCGACGATGGCCTCGAGGATGTCGTCGATGCCCACGCCGGTCTTGGCCGAACACGGGATCGCATCGGTCGCGTCGATGCCGATCACGTCTTCGATCTCGGTGCGCGCGTTGTCCAGATCCGCGTTGGGCAGATCGATCTTGTTGAGCACGGGGATCACCTCGACACCGAGGTCGAGCGCGGTGTAGCAGTTGGCCACCGTCTGCGCTTCCACACCCTGCGATGCATCGACGACGAGCAGCGCGCCTTCGCATGCCGACAGCGAACGACTCACTTCATAAGAGAAGTCCACGTGGCCCGGCGTGTCGATCAGATTGAGGTTGTAGACCTTGCCGTCGCGGGCCTTGTAATGCAGCGCAGCGGTCTGCGCCTTGATGGTTATCCCACGCTCTTTCTCGATGTCCATCGAGTCGAGAACCTGCGCTTCCATCTCGCGTTCCGCGAGGCCGCCGCAACGCTGGATCAGACGGTCCGCAAGCGTCGACTTGCCGTGGTCGATGTGCGCAATGATCGAAAAATTTCTGATGTGATTCATCAACGGGAACGCTTAAGTACTTGAATTGCCTCGTGCGCAGAAGGCGACAGGCAAGAAAAAAGGGCGCGTCCGAAAGAGACGCGCCCTGAACCAACAAGCAATGGCAACTGCAGTAGTTGGGACTTCATTGTAGGCAAAAAGGGGAGCGCGTACATGTCGGGGCCGGGTCAGGAAGGCTCGTTGCAGGTCAGCAACAGGAAGTTTGTTAACAGCTTATCAACAAAGGCGGTGGGCAACTGCCGGGACAACTTGTGGGTGATCTGTGGACCAGCAGTGGACTGTCCAAAGACATACCGCATGGTGAATGCACCCGCCGCCTTTATGCCCTCCGGGCGATCCAATCGGCGCCCATTCTACTAAATCAAGTCGTTAGTCTTACGCCAATGTTTGTCGTCACTAACTTATCGAGCCTCCAAAGCCGTCGAAAAAATCTTCGCGATGCGCCGTCGAAGCCCTCCGGCATCCTGAAAAAAGGCCCCAAACCCGACTGCCGGGTGGGGCCACTTGACCTGAGTAGGAAGATCAGCGGGCCGGTCGGATCAGCGCGTACTGCGCCCATTCGCCCCGGCGGAACAGCACGCTCACGGGCTTGGCCTTGTCGGCCTTGCCCAGGGCGGCGTCGAGTTCCTTGACGCTGGTCACCTCGGCATTGCCCAGCGCCAGGATCACGTCGCCCTCGCGCAGGCCGGCACGTGCGGCGGCGTCGGTGGCGGCGTCGATCTTCACGCCGCCGCGCACTTTCAGCGCTTTCTTCTGCGCTTCGGTCAGGTCGCTCACCGACAGGCCCAGCGACTTGGCGGCCGCAGAAGCCGAGGACTTCGGCGCCGGCTCCTCGCGCTCCACCGCGGGACGCGCCGGCTTGTCGGGCTCGATCTCGGCGATGGTCACGTTGAGGTCGCGGAAGGCGCCGCGCCGGTACACGGTGATCGTGCTCTTGGTGCCGGGCTTGGTGTTGCCGACCAGCCGCGGCAGGTCGCGCGAATTCTCGATCGCCTTGCCGTCGAACTTGGTGATGATGTCGCCCGCCTCGACGCCGGCCTTCTCGCCCGGCGAACCGGCCTCGACGCTGCGCACCAGCGCGCCCTGCGCCTTGCCCAGGCCGATCGACTCGGCGACGTCCTTGGTCACCTGGTCGATGCTCACGCCGATCCGGCCGCGCGAGACGCGGCCCGTGGCCCGCAGCTGCTCGCTCACGCGGATCGCCTCGTCGATCGGGATCGAGAAGGAGATGCCCATGAAGCCACCCGAACGCGAGTAGATCTGGCTGTTGATGCCCACCACCTCGCCGCGCATGTTGATCAGCGGGCCGCCGGAATTGCCGGGGTTGATCGCCACGTCGGTCTGGATGAAGGGAAGGTAGTCGCCGGTGTCGCGCTGCTTGGCGCTCACGATGCCGGCGGTCACGGTGTTCTCCAGGCCGAAGGGCGAGCCGATGGCCATCACCCATTCACCCACGCGCAGCTTCGACACGTCGCCGACCTTCAGCGCCGGCAGGCCGGTGGCATCGATCTTCACGACCGCCACGTCGGTGCGCTTGTCGGCGCCGATGATCTTGGCCTTGAACTCGCGCTTGTCGGGCAGCGTGACCAGCACCTCGGACGCGTCCTCGACCACGTGCGCATTGGTCATCACGAAGCCGTCGGGGCTCAGGATGAAGCCCGAGCCCACGCCACGCGGCCGGCTCTCTTCCTGCGGCTCCTGGGGACGGTTCTGGCGCGGTCCCTGGCGCGGCGTGCCCGGCGCGGGCTGCCCGAAGAAGCGGCGGAAGAACTCCTGCATCTCCTCGTCCATCTCGCCGTTGGCGCCGCCACCGCGCTGCGTCACCTTCTCGACGGTGCGGATGTTGACCACCGCCGGGCCGACCTGGTCGACCAGGTCGGTGAAGTCGGGCAGCGTGCGGGTCTGCGCCTGCGCGCCGGTCGGTGGCAGCAGGCCACCGGCCGCGGTCAGCACCAGCGCCGAGGCCAGCAGGCACGAACGGAGTTTTCTTCCCTCGACTTTGAGCAGCATCATCGGATCTCTTTTCATGAAAGAACAGCGAACATCATCGCGCTATGAATCGGCAGCGGCCGTTTGGTTCAGCGCGCAGCGGGACGGCGCGCGCACCGGGCTAGCGCGTGCGTACAAGATTCTGAGCGAAAGCCTGCAGCGTGCGTGGCGGCACCTCGCCGACGATCGTGAGCCACCAGTCCCCGCCCTTGTCGGTCATGCGCCGGGTCAGGGTGTAGGTGGCGCCGAGCGCCAGCAACGCCTCCTTCGACGGGCGCTGTGCATCGTAGGGCTCGACGAACAGCGAGACCGAGGCCAGGCCGTCGGAGAAGGTCCACTGCATGGTGCGTTCGGGCTTGGCCGCGCCATCGAGCGCGCGCCGGTAGCAATTGACCGGCTTGAAGCCCGCCACCGGCTCGCGCAGCGACCAGCCTTCGGCGGCCGCGGTGGTGCGTTCCAGCTCCGACTTCTCGACCCGGTAGCCGGCGGTGTTGCCCATCATCTGGACCAGCGCCTGCGGCTTCACCGGCGCATCGAACTGCAGTTCGGAGAAGGCCGACTGTTCGACCACGCGGCCGTCGCCGTCCACCGTCTGCAGCGCCACCACCAGGCCGGAGCGGCGTTCGCTCCAGACGCGGTAGCCGAAGCGCAGCGCATCGCGCGGCACGAGCTGCAGCACGTCGGCATCGAAACCCGCGACCCGGCCCTTGCCGAGCATCTGCACGTCGTAGAACTCGCCGATGGCCACGTCGGGCGCGCCACCCGGCAGGTTGGGGAAGAAATCCAGGTTCTCGCGCTTCTCGCTGCGCACGACCTTGTCCTCGGGCAGGAAGGTCATGACGTGGTCGTTGCGGCGGAAGGTCGAGCGTGGCGCGCCCGACAGCGCTTCGATGCGCTCCAGCAGCTGGTCGCCGTCGGCCACGTGCCAGATGCGCGAACTCGAGAGGTTGCCGCTGGTGGACGAGACCACGAAGGTGCCGACATAGGTGCGCTGCCGCGACGCCGCGTGCATGCGGCGCAGCCAATCGACCGTGCCCAGGCTCGACACTTCGCCGGCCACCGGCGGTGCGGCGCTCTTGGCCGCCGCTGCCGCGTGCCCGCGTGTCTGCGCGACCGCCAGGGGGGCCAGGCACAGCGCGGAGAGCACCAGCATGGCACGGCGGGCGGTCATGGGCATGGCGCGGCGAAAGTCAGGTTGATCAGCGGGCATTCGGAGGCGTCAGCGCGCGGAGCTCTCGAAGGTGGCGTTGCGCAGGAAGCCCGAGGGCATCTGCGCCCCGCCGGCGGCCTGCCGGTGTGCTTCGAGCAATTGGTCCAGGCGGGGGTCGCGCAGCATCACCTGCGGATTGCCGCTGCCGCTGCCGACCACCACACGGGTCGGTCCCGACGGGCCGCCCTGCTGGGCCGCCGACAGCACCGAGCCGTCGGAACTCGCCAGCTGCACCGCGGGCGTCGTTTGTTGCTGCTGTTGCGCCATCTGCGCGCCCGCGGGCGCGACGCCGCTGCCAACCCAGTTCCAGCCGATCGCCGCTGCCGCGACCAGCGAGGCCGCGCCGGCGACCAGCTTCCAGCGGAAGATCGGCTCGTTCGCGGCCTCGACCGGCAGCCGCGCCGCCACGGGCAGCGGCACCATCACGGGGGCGGCGACCACGGCCGCGCGCCGCACCGGCACCTCGTCGGCCAAGCGCTGCTGGAAACGTGCGAGGAACGCACTGCTGTCGGTGCAGGGCGCAGGCCGAGGCGCCCGCAGCACGTCGCCGATCAGGTGGTAGGTCTGCCAGCTGGACTGCAGTTCACCGTCGTGGGCGAGCAGGTCCATGGTTTCGCCGAAGGCGTCGCCCTGCAACCGATCGTCGGCCAAGGCGGAAATCTGCTCACGCACGGACTCGGGGGTATGTTTCATTTCATTCACCTGCTTACCAACGCTTGCCGGACTGGTTGTCGAGCATGGGCTTGACCCGCGCGGAAATGGCTTCGCGGGCCCGGAAAATCCGGGAGCGAACCGTGCCGATCGGGCAATTCATCAACTCAGCAATCTCTTCGTAGCTCATGCCCTCGATCTCGCGCAGCGTGACGGCCTGGCGCAATTCGGCCGGCAGGGCCTCCATCGCAGCCTCGACTGCGGCCGCGATCTCTTGCGCGGCCAGCACGGTTTCGGGGGTTTCGTCGCTGATTGGTTCGTTTCCAGGACGGTAAGTTTCATCATCGTCCGACGAAGATGGCCGCAAGGCGCTTTCCGAGACCGTCGGATCGCGCTTCATGTCGACCAGCGCCTTCTTGGCGGTGTTCACCGCGATCCGGTAGAGCCAGGTGTAGAACTGGGCTTCGCCGCGGAACTGGTGCAGCGCGCGGTAGGCCCGGATGAAGGTCTCCTGCGCGATGTCCTCGACCAAGTCGACGTCCCGCACCATGCGGCCGATCAGCCGCTCGATGCGCCGCTGGTACTTGATCACCAGCAGTTCGAAGGCCTTCTGGTCGCCCGCGACCGTGCGCTGCACGAGCTGGAAATCGACCTCGCCCGGACGCGGCTCGGCCACGTCGGTCAGACCGGCGTCCGGTGGCACGGGCGGGGGGGAGGCAGTCATGGAAGAGAGGAAGAAGGCGCAACGCGCACCGCCGCATCGGCGGGCCGGCCCACCGGCTCGGGCGTCGGGGCGCGCGAATATACCGCACGGCGCAAGTCCGGCCAGCGCGAAGGCTGCGCGCGGCGTTCGAGCCAGAGCCAGCGCTGGGGGCGTCCGGGCTCGACCAGGCGCAACAGCAGCAGGAATTGAAGGTCCAGGCAGACCTCGGCGCGCGCCGCCAAGGTCGGCGAAACGCCGCCCAGCGACCAGTCACGGCCGTCGAAGCGCAATTCACCGGGCATGGCGCGGCGACCGAGCCGCCACGCCGCACCGCCCGCGAACAGCACGCTCACCGCCAGCAGCGCCGCGCGGCCGCCGAACATGGCATCGAGATGCAGCACGGCAGCGCCTGCGCAGGCCGCGCCCAGCGCCCAGAGGCCGAACAACAGGCGATCCGCATCGCGCGAACGCCCCACCGGATAGCTCACCGCTGGGGCGCTGTGCATGGACGGAGTCGCTTCAAGCGCGCTTGAACACCAGCGTGCCGTTGGTGCCGCCGAAGCCGAAGTTGTTCTTCACCGCGACGTCGATCTTCAGGTCCCGCGCCTCGTTGGCGCAGTAGTCCAGGTCGCACTCCGGATCCTGGTTGAAGATGTTGATGGTCGGCGGGCTCTTCTGGTGATGCAGGGCCAGCACCGTGAACACCGACTCGATGCCGCCGGCGCCGCCCAGCAGGTGGCCGGTCATCGACTTGGTCGAGTTGACCACCAGCTTCTTGGCATGCGAGCCGAAGGTGTTCTTGATCGCGTTGGTCTCGTTGATGTCGCCGATCGGCGTCGAGGTGCCGTGCGCGTTCAGGTACTGCACCTCGTCGGCATTGACGCCGGCGTTGGCCAGGGCCGAAGCCATCGAGCGGCGCGGGCCGTCGACGTTGGGCGCCGTCATGTGGAAGGCGTCCGCGCTCATGCCGAAGCCGGAGACCTCGGCATAGATCTTGGCGCCACGGGCCTTGGCATGCTCGTATTCCTCGAGCACCAGCACGCCCGCACCCTCGCCGAGCACGAAGCCGTCGCGGTCCTTGTCCCAGGGGCGGGACGCGGTCTTGGGGTCGTCGTTGCGGGTCGACAGCGCACGCGCGGCCGCGAAGCCGCCGATGCCCAGCGGCGACACGGTCGACTCGGAGCCGCCCGCGATCATCACGTCGGCATCGCCGTATTCGATCATGCGCGCCGACAGGCCGATGGCATGCAGGCCGGTGGTGCAGGCGGTGACCACGGCGATGTTCGGGCCCTGGAAGCCGTACTTGATCGACACGTGGCCCGAGATCATGTTGATGATCGAGGCCGGCACGAAGAACGGCGACACGCGGCGTGGGCCGCGGTTCACCAGTTCGGCGTGCGTGTTCTCGATCAGCGGCAGGCCGCCGATGCCCGAACCGATGTTGCAGCCGATGCGCGTGGCCTCTTCAGGCGAGAGCGCATCGTTGGTCTTGAGACCGCTGTCCTGCACCGCCTGGATGGCGGCGGCCATCCCGAGATGGATGAAGCGGTCCATGTGGCGCGCTTCCTTCTCGGAAATGTATTGGGTGATGTCGAAGCCTTTGACCTCGCCTGCGAACTTGCAGGCGAAGGGGCTGGCATCGAAGGCCTTGATGGTGTCAATGCCCGAATTGCCGGCCAACAGGTTGGACCAGGATTCGGCCACCGTGTTGCCAACAGGGGCGATGCAACCGAGCCCGGTCACGACGACGCGGCGTTTGGTCATGCCGGCAAACCTTTCTGGGGAAGCACGGAAGCCCTCTCGCGAGCCACGCGACGACGATGCGCCGCGAGCCGGAACGGGTTTTCCACGCGCGGCCGATCAGGCCTTTTGATTCTTGGAAGCGTAGTCGACGGCGTTCTGCACCGTGGTGATCTTCTCTGCGTCTTCGTCGGGGATCTCGATGCCGAACTCGTCTTCGAGTGCCATCACCAGTTCCACCGTGTCCAGGGAGTCGGCACCCAGATCGGCCACGAAAGCCTTTTCGTTGGTGACTTGGGACTCTTCCACGCCGAGCTGCTCGGCGATGATTTTCTTGACACGTGCTTCGATATCGCTCATTTGGTTCCCTCTGGGGGTTTATAAAGAATCGGTGGATTTTAGCCGTCCGGGCCTGGGCCATTGCCTCACGGTCCGTACGGTAGGGAATTGCGCCAGACGGCTACATGTGCATGCCGCCGTTGACGTGGAGCTCCTGCCCCGTCACGTAGCCCGCCTGCGGCGAGGCCAGGTACGCCACCGCATGCGCGATGTCGGCCGGCTTGCCCAGGTGGCCCAGTGGAATTTGCGACAGCAACGCCTGCTGCTGCGCTTCGGGCAGGCTGGCGGTCATGTCGGTCTCGATGAAGCCCGGCGCCACGCAGTTGACCGTGATGTTGCGGCTGCCCAACTCACGCGCCAGGGCGCGCGTCATGCCGGCCACGCCGGCCTTGGCGGCCGCGTAGTTGGCCTGGCCGGCGTTGCCCGACGCGCCCACCACGCTGGTGATGCTGATGATGCGGCCGTAGCGCTGCTTCATCATCGGGCGGATCGCGGCGCGGGACAGGCGGAACACGGCCTTGAGGTTGGTGTCGAGCACCGCATCCCAGTCGTCGTCCTTCAGCCGCATGGCCAGCATGTCGCGGGTGATGCCCGCGTTGTTGACCACCACGTGCAGGCCGCCGTAGGCCTTGACGATCTCGTCGACCAGCGCATCGAGCGCCGCGCCGTCGTTGACGTTGAGCGCTCGGCCGCGGCCGTCGAAGGCGCCGAGCGCGGACGTGATCTTCTGGGCGCTCTCTTCGGTGGTGCCGGTGCCGATGACCTTGAGGCCGCGCTGGGCCAGTTCCAGCGCGATGGCCGCGCCGATGCCGCGCGATGCGCCGGTCACCAGGGCGACCTGGCCTTCGAATTTGGGGATGCTCATGGGGTGTTCAGCAATTGCCGGGTTTCGGCGAGTGTCGCCGGATCGTAGACCGAGGCCGCGGCCAGGTCGGGCGCGATGCGCTTGGCCATGCCGGCCAGCACGCGGCCGGGGCCGCATTCGACCAGCGCCGAGACGCCGCGCGCCTGGAGCGCCTGCACGCTCTCGACCCAGCGCACCGGGCCCGCGGCCTGGCGCACCAGCGCGTCGCGGATGCGGTCGGCATCGGTCTCGACGGCCACGTCGATGTTGTTCAGCACGGGGATCTGCGGCGCGGCCAGTTCGACCGACGCCAGCTTCTCGCGCAGCGCCTCGGCCGCCGGCCGCATCAGGCTCGAATGGAAGGGTGCCGACACGGGCAGCGGCAGCGCGCGCTTGGCGCCCTTGGCCTTGAGCACTTCGCAGGCCTTGTCGACGGCGGCCTTGCTGCCGGCGATCACGGTTTGCATCGGATCGTTGAAATTCACCGCCTCGACCACCTCGGCACTGTCGGCACCGAAGCCGGCCGTGACTTCGGCGCAGCCGGCGATCACCTGGTCGGCCGCCATGCCCAGCACCGCGGCCATCGCGCCCACGCCCACGGGCACGGCCTGCTGCATGGCCTGCGCGCGGAAGCGCACCAGCGGCGCCGCCTGGGCCAGCGTGAGCACGCCCGAGGCCACCAGGGCCGAGTATTCGCCCAGCGAATGGCCGGCCACCACCGACGGCTTGGCGCCGCCTTCGGCCAGCCAGGCGCGCCACGCGGCCACACCGGCCACCAGCATCACGGGCTGGGTGTTGGTGGTCAGCGCCAACGCTTCCTTGGGGCCGTCGTGGATCAGCGCCGCGACGTCTTCACCCAGGGCGTCGGAGGCTTCGCGCAGGGTCTCGGCGACGGCCGGGTGGCCGCCCCAGGCGTCGAGCATGCCCACGGCTTGCGAGCCCTGGCCGGGAAATACAAAAGCAAAGGATGTCATCGGTTGTCTCTTATGGTGTGGATGCCGGGCCGCCGAAGCCCGCGCGGCATCCGGCCTCTACAGGGTCAGGAGCACCGCGCCCCAGGTGAAACCGCCGCCCACGCCTTCGAGCATGACGGTGTCGCCCTTCTTGACCTTGCCGCCGCGCACCGCCTCGTCGAGCGCGAGCGGAATCGAGGCGGCCGAGGTGTTGCCGTGCTCGTGCACCGTCACCACCAGCTTGTCCAGCGGGAGCTTGAGCTTCTTCGCCGTGCCTTCCATGATCCGGATGTTGGCCTGATGGGGAATCAGCCAGTCGATGTCGGCCTCGGTCTTGCCAGCCTTGGCCAGCGTGGTGCGGGCGGCTTCCTCGAGCACGCGCACCGCCAGCTTGAACACCGCCTGGCCGTCCATGTGCAGCAGCGGCGTGCCAAGCACGTTGCCGCCCGACACATGGCCCGGCACGCAGAGGATGCCGACGTGCTTGCCGTCGGCATGCAGGTCGCTGGCCAGGATCCCCGGCTCGTCGCTGGCTTCCAGCACCACGGCGCCGGCGCCGTCGCCGAACAGCACGCAGGTGGTGCGGTCGTTGAAATCGAGGATGCGGGAGAACACTTCGGCGCCGACGACCAGCGCGCAGCGGGCGCTGCCGGTCTTGATCATGGCGTCGGCCACGGTCAGGGCGTAGACGAAGCCGCTGCACACCGCCTGCACGTCGAAAGCCGGGCAGCCGGCGATGCCGAGCTTGTGCTGCAGGATCGCCGCCGACGAGGGAAAGACCATGTCGGGGGTCGAGGTCGCCACCACGATCAGGTCGACCTCGCTCGCCTGGCGGCCCGCGGCTTCCAGCGCGCGCTTGCAGGCCTCGAGGCCCAGGTCGCTGCTGGTCACGTCCGGCGCGGCGAAGTGCCGGGCCCGGATGCCGGTGCGCTCGACGATCCACTGGTCGGAGGTTTCGACGCCACGTTCGGCCAGTTCACGGGCCAGGTCGTCGTTGGTGACTCGGCGCGGCGGTAGGAAGCTGCCGGTGCCGGTGATACGAGAAAAGAGGGTCATCAGACGTGGAGCGAGGGCGCGTCGGCTGGCACCGCCGATTCCGGCCGCGCTAGCAGCGGCGCGGCACGGGCGATACGAGCCCGCACACGCTCGAGCAGGTTGTTGCGAGCGGCATCATAAGCGCGATCCAGCGCATAGCCGAAAGCCTCCTCGTCCGCCGAGCCATGGCTCTTGAACACCAGCCCGCGCAGGCCCAGCAAGGCCGCGCCGTTGTAGCGCCGGTGATCCAGGCGCTTTTTGAGCGCTTTTAGCACCGGATAGGAAACGATCGCAGCAAACTTGCTGAAGAGCCCGTTGGAATACTCGATCCGCAGGAAGTCCACGATCATCGAGGCCACACCCTCGGAAGCCTTGAGCGTCACATTCCCGACAAAGCCGTCACAGACGACGATGTCGGTCGTGCCCTTGAAGATGTCGTTGCCTTCCACGTTGCCGTAGAAGTTGAGATCCTTGGATTTGGCGGCAGCTCGCAGCAGAACGCTGGCTCTCTTGATCGTTTCGCTGCCTTTGATGGCTTCTTCGCCGACGTTGAGCAGTCCCACGCTGGGCGCCTCGTTGCCGGTGAGCGCCGAGACCAGCGCCGAACCGAGCACGGCGAACTGCAGCAGGTCTTCTGCGTCGCAGTCGACATTGGCCCCCAGGTCGAGCACCGTGGTGGCGCCGCCGGTCCGGTTGGGCAGTTGCGGGGCGATGGCAGGCCGGTCGATGCCATCCAGCGTCTTGAGCAGATAGCGTGCGATCGCCATCAATGCACCCGTGTTGCCAGCGGACACCGCAGCTTGGGCCACACCATCCTTGACCTGCTGGATCGCCACCCGCATCGAAGAATCCTTCTTCTTGCGCAGGGCGATCTCGATGGGGTCGTCCATCGCAACCACTTCGGTCGCGGGAATCACCTTGGCGCGGGCGTGCGAAAACCCGCTCAACGCGGCCGGCAAACCGACCACGAGCAGATGGGCCTCGGGGTGTCGCTCCAGGAATGCGCGGCACGCCACCAGCGTGACGCGGGGTCCGTGATCGCCACCCATGCAATCCACGGCAAGCGTGATTGCGGAAGGCGCTGGAGCTGAAATAGGAGAGATGACCATCAAAACAAAGGCCCGACGCTACAGCAAAAGTAGCTTCGGGCCTCGGCCTTGGGTTCGGAGATCAGGAGTCCGACTTGGTCTTCAGAACCTTGCGGCCACGGTAGAAGCCGTTCGGGCTGATGTGGTGGCGCAGGTGGATTTCGCCGGTGGTCGGCTCGACGGCGATACCGGGCACGACGAGTGCGTTGTGCGAACGGTGCATGCCGCGCTTGGAAGGCGACTTCTTGTTTTGCTGAACGGCCATGATGGCTCCTGGAATTCGGTTAGGTGAGCGGGCAAGCGGGGCGGCATCGACCTGGCGTCTTTTGCAGATCCTCCAGTGGAAACCCTGCAAAAAGGTCGACGGCGGCGCGCGCGAAGCCCTCGATTATAGCGCGGTCGATCCGGCTGCGCCAGATCACCCGCACCGGGCGCTATTCGCCCTTGGGTTTCTTGAGTCCGCCCAGCACCGCGAAGGGGTTGGGGCGGGCCTCGTTGGCCTGTTCGAAATCGGCATCTTCGGCCGACAACCGGACCGGTTCCGGGCATACGTCATGGCGCGGCGTGACCGGGATCTCCATGAGCAGCTCGTCCTCGATCAGACCCTTGAGGTCGAAGTCGCGCGCGGCCACCAGCACGTCTTCTTCCGATTCCTCATCCTCGATCGCGGCCGCCTCTTCGTCGGCCGCGAAGCGGAACCAGCGATCGACTTCGAGGTCGAGCGACACCGGACCCAGGCAGCGCTGGCAGACGAAGGGCAGCGTGGCCTCGGCGTGCAGGTGCAGCCAGGCGACCGGCGCGCCGTCGCTGCCGGTGCGGCTTTCGCCCTGGGCCGTCCAGGCCACCTGCGCATCGGGGGCCGATTCGGCGAGTTCGGCGCTCAGGCGGGCGTAGCCCACGACCGGGTCGCTGCCATGCAGGGTGGCGGCGGCCTCGGCGAAGCCGGTCACATCGAGGCGGGTAGGCACAAATTCTCTGTTCATCCCGGCCAGTCTAAACCGCTCACGCACAATCACGCCCCATGCAACGTCCGCTGATCCTCGCCTCGACCTCGCGCTACCGCCGCGAATTGCTCACCCGCCTCCAGCGCCCCTTCAGCGTCGAATCGCCCGAAGTGGACGAAACACCGCTGCCGGGCGAGACCTCGCTGGCACTGGCCCAGCGCCTGGCGCTGGCCAAGGCCCAGGCCGTGGCGGCCCGTTTCCCGAGCGCCGTGGTGATCGGCTCTGACCAGGTGGCCGACCTCCACGGCGAGCCGCTGGGCAAGCCCGGCGACCACGCGCGCGCCACCGCGCAGCTGCAGCGCATGCGCGGGCAGACCATGGTGTTCCAGACCGCGGTGGCCGTGGTCTGCGCCGAGAGCGGCTTCGTCGCCCACGACGTGGCCCCGGTGCGCGTGGTGTTCCGCGACCTGAGCGACGCGGCGATCGAGAACTACCTGCGCGCCGAGCAGCCTTACGACTGCGCGGGCAGCGCCAAGAGCGAAGGCCTGGGCATCGCGCTGCTCGAATCGATCGACAGCGACGACCCGACCGCCCTCGTCGGTCTGCCGCTGATCCGCACCTGCCGCATGCTGCGCGCCGCCGGGGTCGACCTGCTGTGAGCCGCGGCAAGCTCTACCTCGTGCCGGCCCCGCTGGACTTCGGCTGCGACACCCAGGCACCGCTGCAGGACGCCCTGCCGCTGGGCACGCTGCAGGCCGCGGCCGGCATCACCCACTGGATCTGCGAGAACGCCAAGACCGCGCGCGCCTACCTCAAGCGCATCGACGCCGTCGTGCCGCTGGCGCAGCCGCTGCAGGCGCAGCAGATCCAGGAGCTGCCGCGCGAGGTGCACAAGAAGGGCGACCATGCGGGCCAGTTCGACGCCCGCCCGCTGCTGGCGGCCGCGCTGGAAGGCCACGACATGGGCCTGATGAGCGAGGCCGGCATGCCGGCGGTGGCCGACCCGGGCTCGTCGGTGGCGCGCGCGGCACACGACCTGGGGCTCGAGGTGGTGCCGCTGACCGGCCCGGTGTCGCTGCTGCTCGCGCTGGCCGCCAGCGGCCTCAACGGCCAGAACTTCGCCTTCGTCGGCTACCTGCCGCAGGACGCGGACGGCCGCGTGCAGCGCATCCGCGAACTCGAGGCCCTGGCCTTGAGAACCGGCCAGACCCAGCTCTTCATCGAGACGCCCTACCGCAACGCCGCGCTGCTGCAGTCGCTCACCCAGACCTTGCAGCACCACACGCGCCTGTCCGTGGCGCGCGGCCTCACGCTGGGCAACGCCAGCGTGCGCAGCGAAACCGTGAAGGCCTGGCGTGCCAGGCCGGCGGCCACCGAGGACCGCCTGCCGGCCGTGTTCGCCATCGGCCGCTGAGATGGGCGCGACCTCCCGCGGCAACCGCTGGGCCACCCGGACCCAGTTCTTCTGCTCCGGCTTCATCTTCGCGACCTGGGGCGTGCATGTGCCGACCATCAAGACCCACTACGGCCTCGACGAGGCGCAACTGGGCTTCGCCATGCTGGCCGCGGGCGTGGGCGCGCTGTTCGGCATCACGCGCGCCAGCCGCTGGATCGGCCGCCACGGCGCGCGCCGGATCGCCGGCTGCGCGGGCACGGTCTACGCGCTGCTGATCGCCCTGCTGGTCCTGATGCCCGGCTATGCGGCGCTGCTCGGCCTGCTGGCCGCCTTCGGCCTGGTGACCAGCGTGTTCGACGTGGCCATCAACACCGATGCCGCGCAACTGGAAGCGCATGAAGGCGCGCACCTGATGAGCGGCATGCACGGCATGTTCAGCCTGGGCGGCATGGTGGGCGCGGTGAGCGGCGGCGCCGCGCTGGCCACCGGCATGGGCGTGCAGGCCCATCTGCTGGCCGTGGCCGCCGTGATGGCGCTCGCCATCGCGGGCTCGTCCACCCGCATGCTGCCCCGGCCCGCCGGCGTCGCGGCCGATGCCGACGCGGGCTTCCGCCTGCCGCGCGGCGCGCTGGTGGTGATGGGGGTGCTGGCGGCCCTGGGCCTGATCGCCGAAGGCGCGATCTACGACTGGAGCGTGCTCTACTTGAACCAGGAACTGGGGGCGCCGCAGCAGCAGGCTGCCTTGGCCTATGCGAGCTTCTCCGCCGCCATGGCCGCCGCGCGCTTCGGCGGCGATGCGCTGCGCGCCCGCTTTGCACCCGCGCAGCTGCTGCGGGCCAGCGCGCTGCTGGCCGCCGCCTCGATGACCCTGGTGCTGCTGACCGACCTCCCCTGGCTCGCGCTCGCGGGCTTCGCCGGCGTGGGCGTGGGCTTCGCGAACGTGGTGCCGATCCTGTTCGCGGCCTCGGCCCAGGTGCCGGGCGTCGAACCCTCGCGCGGCATCGCGGCGGTGTCGGCCGCGGCCTACCTGGGCTTCATGGCCGGCCCGCCGGTGATCGGACTGCTGGCGCGCGTCAGCTCGCTGACGATCGCGCTCTACACGGTGGTGGCCTTCGCGGTCGCGCTGGCCGCCTCGGCACGCTACGCGAACACGCGCTGAACGCGGGTCAGCGCAGCGCCGGCGCGCTGCGCAGCGCGCTCACCGAGGCATTGCCCATCGCGGCGCCGAACTTCTTGGCCAGTTTCTCCGCCACGTTGTCGCGGCGCGTGTAGTCGATCACGTCCTCGGCCTTGATCACCTCGCGCGCCACGTAGTCGACGTTGCCGAGGTGGTCGGCCAGCCCCATGTCCACGGCCTGCTGGCCGCTCCAGAACAGGCCGCTGAACAGGCCCGGCGTGTCGAGCTTGAGGCGGTCGCCGCGGCCGGCCTTGACCACGTTGATGAACTGGGTGTGGATCTGGTCGAGCATCTGCTGCGCATGGGCGCGCTGCGGCTCGCTCATCGGGCTGAACGGGTCGAGGAAGCCCTTGTTCTCGCCCGCGGTCAGCAGGCGGCGCTCGACGCCGAGCTTCTCCATGGTGCCGGTGAAGCCGAAGCCGTCCATCAGCACGCCGATGCTGCCCACGATGCTGGCCTTGTCCACGTAGATCTGGTCGGCGGCGGCCGCGATGTAGTAGGCGGCCGAGGCGCAGGTCTCCTCGACCACCGCGTAGACCGGCTTGCCGTGCTTGGCCTTGAGGCGCTTGATCTCGTCGTTGATGATGCCGGCCTGCACCGGGCTGCCGCCGGGCGAATTGATCAGCAGCACCACGCCCTTGGCGCCCGCATCCTCGAAGGCGGTCTTCAGGGCCGCGACCACGAATTCGGCGCTGGCGTCGGAGCCGTTGGCGATCTCGCCCTTGATCTCCACCACCGCGGTGTGCGCCGTGGTCGCGGCGGTGCTGGTCGCGGTGCGCGACACCGCGAACCAGGCCAGGAAGATGAAGAAGGCCAGCCAGCCCAGGCGCACGAAGGTCTTCCAGCGGCGTGTCGCGCGCTGCTCGCGCAGGGCGGCGAAGGCGAGCTTCTCGAGCGTGGCCCGCTCCCAGCCGGGTTGTGAAGTGGGATCGTTCTTGGACATGTTGGGGGCGGCTTGCGCGGAGGAAAGCGGCACGGGCCGCTCGAAGGGCTCGAAACCCTGGGGTTCCGTGCGGGTGGGTTCGGTCATGTGGGTGTGCGCAGCCTGCGGGCAAACGACAGCTGCGAGAGGAAAGGAAGGGAGGGCATCCTAGAAAACGAGCGGCAGCAGGTTCCAGTCAGTATGCCAGTGCACCACGCCGTCACGCTCGCTCAGGGTGATCTTCACCAGCCCGCCACGGCAGGGCCCGCCGGCGCAGTCGCCGGTGTCGGGCTGGTAGGCCGCGCCGTGCGTAGCGCACAGCAGCCACTGCCCGCTGTCGTCGAAGAAGCGGTCGGGCTGGTAGTCCATCTCCATTGCCACGTGGGTGCAGCGGTTGAGGTAGGCGTGCGGCTGGCCCTCGAAGCGAATGGCGAAGGCGCGCAGGCTCTCGCCCTGGTGCACGACATCGAAGGACACGGCCCGCCCACCCTCGACCAGGTCGGCGGAATTGCACAGGGGAATGATGTCGCTCATGGCTGCTCGTCGATCAAACGATGCGTGGAGGTTGGCGGTCAGGCATTGTCCCGCAGCCAATCCGACAGTTCGGCGACAGAGTGGGCCACATGCAACGGCGACAGCGCCTCGAAGCCGGCCACCTCGTGCGCGCCGTAGCCCACGCCCACGCCCGCGCAGCCGGCATTGACCGCCAGCTGCAGGTCGTGGGTGGTGTCGCCGATCATCAGCGTGCGCTCGGCCGGCACGTCGAGTTCTTCCATCAGTTCGAGCAGCATGCGCGGATGGGGCTTGCCATGCGTCTCGTCGGCGGTGCGCGAACCATCGAAGCGGCCCCGCATGTCGCGCGCGGCCAGCGCCTCGTTGAGGCCGCGGCGCGACTTGCCGGTGGCGATGGCCAGCAGGTGGCCACGGGCCTTGAGCGCGTCGAGCATCGGCAGCACGCCGTCGAACAGCATCACGTCGTCCTGGTGCTGCAGGTAGTGGTAGCGGTAGCGGGCGCCGAGCTCGGCGTACTTCTCGCGCGGCACGTCGGGCGCGGCGCGGGCCAGCGCCTCGGCCAGGCCCAGGCCGATGACCCAGGCGGCGTCGCGCTCGTTGGGCCGGGCGCCGCCGACGTCGACGACCGCCTCCTGGATGCAGCGCGCGATCAGGCGGGTGGAGTCGTAGAGGGTGCCGTCCCAGTCGAAGACGATCAGGTCGAAACGGCGGGCGGAAACAGCATCGGTCATGGGGAAGGCGCAGGCGAAGGTGGGGTGGCGAGCGAAGCCAGGGCTTCGGGTGGCAGGAAGGCCAGGAGTTCCGGCGGCAGGTCGGCCTGCAGCGAGATCCGCTGGCCGCCCGCCGGGTGATTGAACTGCAGCCGCCAGGCATGCAGGAACATGCGCTTGAGGCCGCGTTTTTGCAACTGGCGGTTGCGTTCGAAGTCGCCGTACTTGTCGTCGCCGGCGATCGCGTGGCCGGCCGAAGCCAGGTGCACCCGGATCTGGTGCGTGCGGCCGGTCTTGATGGTCACGGCCAGCAGCGAGGCGGGTGCGGCGTCGCCCGGCAGGGCGAAGCTCGCCAGCACGCGCACCAGCGTCACCGCGTGCATCGCATCGGGATGGTCCTTGGCCACCACGCGCACCCGGCGTTCGCCGTCCGGCAGCAGGTACTTGGCCAGCGGCGCGTCCAGCACCTTGCGGTTGGCGGGCCAGCGGCCCTCGACCAGCGCCAGGTAGGTCTTGCCGGTCTCGCGCTCGCGGAACTGATCCTGCAGCGCCAGCAGCGCGCTGCGCTTCTTGGCCACCAGCAGGATGCCCGAGGTCTCGCGGTCGAGCCGGTGCACCAGTTCGAGGAACTTGGCGCCCGGGCGCGCGGTGCGCAGCTGTTCGATCACGCCGAAGCTCACGCCGCTGCCGCCGTGCACCGCGACGCCCGCGGGCTTGTCGATGGCGAGCACTGCATCGTCCTCCAGCAGGGGCGGGAACTCGCGCGGCGGTGCCGGTGGCGCCCCGCCCTCCTCGGCGCGCGCCGAGATGCGCACCGGCGGCAGGCGCAGCACGTCGCCCACCTCGATGCGCGTCTCGGCCTGGGCCCGGCCCTTGTTGATGCGCACCTCGCCCGACCGGATGATCCGGTAGACATGCGTCTTGGGAACGCCTTTCAGATGGCGGAACAGGAAATTGTCGAGTCGCTGCCCGGCCGATTCCTCATCGACCGTCAGAAAACGGACTTCGGCCGCTTCAGGGCCCGGCTTCGCACCTATAATGTTTTTCACCAGCGCGGTCTTGTAAGTGCTTGATTAAGCAGAAGTTTAGAGCACCACCGAAAGCGCTGTGAGGTCGATGCCGTTTGGGCGCCGAGTCCGCAAACCCCGCGCTGAAGCGCAAAGTGGCAGACAAGACGCCCCAGCCAAGCCGACGCCCACGAAACACCGATACGGAATACCCAGCCGGCAGGCTCCAAGCTGCCGGCGGATCGAAGCGAGCCCACTTGTGTTGATGCTGCTGATTCAAATTTGCCTGCGCCCGCTGATGCCAGCGGCCTCCGGCATGGAATTGTCCGCAGCGCGCGCCACCCCTGCGCAATCCGCCATGACATCCATGGCGACTCGACACCGTCGCGGGCTCGCCCCCATCCATGCGCCCCCTCGCCTGCTGCCGTTGAGCTGACGCTCGACAACGGCCGGCCGCGTTCACGCGGCGGCCAGGCAGCCGGAGTGTTAGCGGCAATTCCCCCTCGTTTCGCGAAGCGTCGTCCGTGCATCGTTGGCCCGTCAGGGGCCGGTTCGAACGCATATATCTATTAAGGACAACGCATCATGAAGCGGATGTTGATCAACGCCACGCAGCCGGAAGAGCGCCGCCTGGCCATCGTCGACGGGCAGAAGCTCCTCGACTACGAAATCGAAATCGAAGGGCGCGAACAGCGCAAGGGCAACATCTACAAGGCCGTCGTCACGCGCGTCGAGCCCTCGCTCGAAGCCTGTTTCGTCGACTACGGCGAAGACCGCCACGGCTTCCTGCCCTTCAAGGAAATCTCCAAGCAGTACTTCGCCGAAGGCGTGTCGGCCAGCCAGGCCCGCATCCAGGACGCGATCCGCGAAGGCCAGGAACTGGTCGTGCAGGTCGAGAAGGAAGAGCGCGGCAACAAGGGCGCGGCCCTGACCACCTTCGTCTCGCTGGCCGGCCGCTACGTCGTGCTGATGCCGAACAACCCGCGCGGCGGCGGCGTCTCGCGCCGCATCGAGGGCGACGACCGGGCCGAGCTCAAGGAGGCGATGGACCAGCTCGAGTACCCGAAGGGCATGAGCATCATCGCGCGCACCGCCGGCATCGGCCGCTCGGCGCCCGAACTCCAGTGGGACCTGAACTACCTGCTCAAGCTCTGGACCGCCATCGACGGCGCGGCCAAGGGCGCCAAGGGCGCCTTCCTGATCTACCAGGAATCCTCGCTCGTCATCCGCGCGATCCGTGACTACTTCAATCACGACATCGGCGACATCCTGATCGACACCGACGACATCTACGAGCAGGCCCAGCAGTTCATGGCCCACGTGATGCCGGAGCATGCGGCCCGCGTGAAGCGCTACCGCGACGACGCGGCGCTGTTCAGCCGCTTCCAGATCGAGCATCAGATCGAGTCGGCCTACGCCCGCACCGTGCAACTGCCCTCGGGCGGCGCGATCGTGATCGACCACACCGAAGCGCTGGTGTCCATCGACGTCAACTCGGCCCGCGCCATCAAGGGCGGTGACATCGAAGAGACCGCCACCCGCACCAACCTCGAGGCCGCCGACGAAGTGGCCCGCCAGATGCGCCTGCGCGACCTGGGCGGCCTGATTGTCATCGACTTCATCGACATGGACGAGTCGAAGAACCGCCGCGAGGTCGAAAGCCGCCTGCGCGACGCGCTCCGGCAGGACCGCGCCCGCGTGCAGTTCGGCTCGATCAGCAAGTTCGGCCTGATGGAAATGAGCCGCCAGCGCCTGAAGCCGGCGCTCAGCGAAGGCTCGTCGATCCCCTGCCCCCGTTGCGGCGGCTCGGGCCACATCCGCGACACCGAATCGAGCGCGCTGCAGATCCTGCGCATCATTCAGGAAGAGTGCCTGAAGGACAACACGGCCGCCGTGCACGTCCAGGTGCCGGTCGAAGTGGCCTCCTTCCTGCTGAACGAGAAGCGCCCCGAGATCGCCAAGATCGAGCTCAAGCAGCGCGTGACCGTGCTGATGGTGCCCAACAAGACCTTCGAGACGCCGCACTACAAGCTCGAGCGCCTCAAGCACGACGACCCGCGCCTCGACCACATCCAGGCCAGCTACAAGATGGCCGAGGAGGTGGAAGACCCGACCTCGGTCACGCGCCGCTCGCAGGAACCGACCAACAAGCAGACCCCGGTGATCAAGGGCGTGCTGCCCGACGCACCGGCACCGGTCGCCGTGCCCAAGCCCGAACCGGTCCGCCCGCCCGTCGCGGTGCAGCCACCCGTGGCGCCGCCGCCCGCGGCCCCCGTGGCCGCGCCGGCCGAAGGCGGCTTCTTCGCCTTCATCAAGCGCCTGTTCGGCGCCGAGACGCCCGCGGCCAAGCCCGCGGCGGCTTCCAGCACCGGCACCCCCGCCAGCGCCATCCCGGTAGAAGCACCGAAGCCACGCCGCGACGGCCGTGGCGGACGCGACGGCGAAGCCCGTTCGGCGCGCGACGGCGAACAACGCCGCGGTGGCCGCGGTGAAGGCCGTGGCGGCCGTGACGGCGAAGGCCGTGGTGGTCGCGACGGCGAACGCCGCGGCGGTCGCGGTGGCGAACGTTCGGGTGAACGCGCCGGCGAACGCCAACCGCGTGAAGCCCGGACCGAACTCCGCAGCGACGCACCCGTGCGTGAAGCACGCGAACCGCGCGAGCCCCGTGAACCGCGTGAAGGCGGCCGCGAAGGCCGCGGCCCGCGCAACGGCGGCCGTGGCGAACGCCGCGACGCCGACCGTCCGGTGACGCTGGAAGGCGCGGACGGCCAGCAGGAAGCGGTCCAGAACCTGGCGCCGGCCGTCGATGAAAACGGTGCGCCGATCGAGCGCGCACCGCGCGCCCGCCGTGAACGCGGCGAGCGTGGCGAACGTGGTGGCGAGCGCAACGGCGAGGCACGCGAACGCGGCACCGCCGAAGCGCCCGCGCGCTTCCTGAACGGCGATGCGTCGTCTTCGGACGGCACGAGCGCCGAGCGCAACGAGCGCGCGCCGCGTGAGGAACGTGCGCCGCGTGAAGAACGCGCCCCCCGCGAAGACCGTGCGCCGCGCGAAGAGCGCACACCGCGCGAGGACCGCGAGCCCCGTGGCGAACGCGCCGGTGAAGGCCGCCGCGAACGCCGCGACGGCACGCCGCGCCCTGCCGAGTCGGCGCCCGACGCCCTCGCGGCCGTGAATCCCGAGGCGCTCGAAGGCCAGGCCGACAACGGTGCAGCGACCGAGCAGGCCCCTCGCCGCGACGGCGACGAACGCCGCGGTCGCTCGCGTGACCGCTACGGCCGTGATCGCCGCGAGCGCGCACCGCGCGAAGGCGACGAGACGGTCGCGGCCACGGAAGCCGAAGCCGTTGCTGCGGAACCGGCGGCTCCCGTCGCCGTCACACCCGCGCAGCCGGTCGCCGAAGCCGTGGTGGCGGCCGCTCCGGTCGTTGCGACGCCGGTGCCCGAAGTCCAGGCCGCGCCGGTGGAAGCCGCTCCGGTCCGCACCGAGCGCGCGCCTCGCCCCGCGGCGGCCGCACCGGCGGTGGTGCACAGCCAGCCGGCCAACGGCCGCGGCGCGCTGCCGAAGGTTCAGCCCTTCGAGTTGCCCCTGGCGGAACTCGCCCAGGTGGCGGAAGGTTCGGGGCTGCATTGGGTGAACTCCGATGCCGAGCGCGTCGCACAGGTTCGCGCCGCCATCGCGGCCGAAGTCAAGCCGATCCACGTGCCACGCGAACGCCCGCCCGTGCCGGTGCTGGACGAAGGCCCGCTGGTGCTGGTCGAAACGCGCCGCGACCTGGCCGCCACGGTGTTGCCGTTCGAACGCGCCGCGCACGAGGGCGACACCGCTCGCTGAGCGCCGCCCCCCTGGGCACCCGCTCAGGGTGCCCGCATGCCGACCCCGACGTCGGCCGCCTTCACCGGCGGCCGACGTTTTTTTTCGCCTTCCTGAAGCCAGGCGCTGCGCTGGTCGCCCTGCCCTCGCCTCGGAAACAAGTAGCAACAAAGGTCCTCGGAGAGTGTGATTTTTCTTCGTACAAAAGTTCTACAAACGTATTTAGAATGTTGCATCGCACAACATGAAGTGGGACGTGAAATAGTGCCGGTCTGCGGTCTCTATAAAAAATGAGTACCGTAGACTTACAGGACAAACTAGAACAAATGTGTTCAAATTCTTTCCTGTAGTATTAAAGCGTTACACTGCCGCGCCGTAGGCAGAAACCCCAAGGGGATTCACATGTTTCGTACCGATTCGACTGCGCAAGGCCATCTGCTCAGGCACCGCCCCTCCGGGCGCGGGGAGCCCGCACCCACGCCCATCGCCGCACAACCGAAGGGTCTGACGCCGTTGCAACGCGGCCTCAAACGAAGCGTGGACATCGTCGCGGCCCTGACCTTCTTCACCTTCTTCGGCCCGATCTACCTGGTGGTGGCCCTGGCCGTCGCCATCAGCATGGGCCGGCCGGTGCACTTCTTCCAGACCCGGATGGGCGAAGGCGGCCAGCGCTTCAAGTTCTACAAGTTCCGCTCCATGGTGCGCAACTCCGAGAGCATCCTGGACGACTACCTGAGCAAGAACGACGTGGCCCGCACCCAGTGGGAAACCTTCCAGAAGCTCGAAGTGGACCCGCGCATCACCCCGCTGGGCCGCCTGATCCGCAAGCTGAGCCTGGACGAGCTGCCGCAGTTCTGGAACGTGCTCAAGGGCGACATGAGCCTGATCGGCCCCCGCCCCTGCATGGAGCGCCAGCGCAGCCTCTACGGCAAGCACTGGGACCACTATTGCGCGATGCGCCCCGGCATCACCGGCCTGTGGCAGGTGAGCGGCCGCAACCGGCTGTCCTACGCCCAGCGCGTCGAACTCGACGCGCAGTACGTCAACAACTGGTCGCTGTGGCTGGACATCAAGATCCTCGCCAAGACCGCGACGGCGGTGATCTCGGGCGAAGGCTCGCGCTGAGCGGGCGAAGGCCTGGAAAAGCGGCGGCTCGGCAACGGGCCGCTTCGCCTACCGCTTCCAGCCTCGCGCCAAACGAGGGATGATGCGGCGCAGAGGCCCGCCCCAGCGGATCGAGCGGCCGATGCGCCGCCCGGCCGCCGGTCCTCTCGAACCTTCTTCCTTCCAGCGGCGGCCCGACGGTCAACCTATCTCAGAGATTTCATGAACGCGCTTCGCAAAGGCATCTACGTGGCGGGCCATCGAGGCATGGTCGGCAGCGCCATCGTGCGCACGCTCGAAGCCCTCGGCCACGAACGCATCATCACGCGCACCCACGCCGAACTCGACCTGACCGACCAGGCCGCCGTGCGCGACTTCTTCGCCACCGAGAAGCCCGACGCGGTGTACCTCGCCGCGGCCAAGGTGGGCGGCATCCATGCCAACGCCACCTACCCGGCCGAGTTCCTCTATGCCAACCTGATGCTCGAGGCCAACGTGGTCCACGAAGCCTGGCGCAGCGGCGTGACGCGGCTGCTGTTCCTCGGCTCGAGCTGCATCTACCCGCGCCTGGCTGCGCAGCCGATGGCCGAGGACGCCCTGCTCACCGGCAAGCTCGAGCCCACCAACGAGCCCTACGCCATCGCCAAGATCGCGGGCATCAAGCTCTGCGAGAGCTACAACCGCCAGTACGGCACCGACTACCGCAGCGTGATGCCGACCAACCTCTACGGGCCCGGCGACAACTACCACCCGGACAACAGCCACGTGCTGCCGGCGCTGATCCGCCGCTTCCACGAAGCCCGGGAGGCCGCCGCGCCGTCCGTCGTGATCTGGGGCACGGGCACGCCCAAGCGCGAGTTCCTCTATGTGGACGACATGGCCGCAGCCTGCGTGCACGTCATGGACCTGCCGCGCGACCGCTATGCGGCCAGCACCGAGCCGATGAACAGCCACATCAACGTCGGCTGCGGGGAAGACCTGTCGATCGCCGAACTGGCGCAGCTGGTGGGCGAAGTGGTCGGCTACCGCGGCGAGATCCGCTGCGACGCCAGCAAGCCCGACGGCGCGCCGCGCAAGCTGCTCGATATCTCCCGCATCCGCGCCCTGGGCTGGGCCCCGCGCATCGGCCTGCGCGAAGGCATCGCGAGCGCATACCAGGACTTCCTGGCCCACGAACGCGTGGCCGCCTGACATCCCAGCGCCCATGCAAGCTGCCACCTCGCTCTCCCTGATTCCGCCCGGCACCGGCGGGGTGCGCGACTACGCCGCCATTGTCGGCAGTTCGATCCATGCGCCGGTGCGCGAACTCTCCGCCCAGACCGACACCCGGGATTGGTCGGGCGACGTGCTGCTGCTGCATTTCAGCGGCTACGGCTATCACAAGCGCGGCATTCCCTCCTGGCTGCTCAAGGAACTCGCGAGCCTGCGCGAGCGCTTTCGCGTGTTCGGCGTGGTCTTTCACGAGCTCTATGCCTCCGGCCCACCCTGGCGTTCGGCCTTCTGGCTCAGCGGCATGCAGCGGCGCATCGCCAGCGAGCTGGCAGGCCAGGCCGACTTCTGGCTCACCAACCGCGAACGCGCGGGCCATTGGCTGCGCGAACAGGCGCCCGAGGCGCCACACCGCGTGCTGCCCGTGTTCTCGAACGTGGGCGAGCCCGCCGCGGCCGAACACGAACGCGAGGCCTCGATCGTGGTCTTCGGCAGCGCCGGCATGCGCGCACCGGCCTATGCCTGGAACGATGGCGAGATCTTCCGCTTCGCCAAACGGCATGGCCTGCGCATCGACGACGTCGGTGCGCCGCTGCAGGACCGCGCCCTGGCGAACCGCCTGATCGAGGAAGGGGTCCAGGTGCGCGGCATGCTGCCGGCCAAGGAGGTGAGCCGGGCCCTGTCCCAGGCACGCCACGGCGCGCTGGCCTATCCCGCCGACTTCGTCGGCAAGAGCGGCATCTTCGCTGCCTACGCCTCGCATGGCACCTGCCCGATCCTGCTCACCAAGGACCTGGCGCCCTGCGACGGCATGCGGCCCGATGTCGAGTACGCCGCCGGCTTCGATGCGCTGGAGCGCGATCCGGGGCTGGACCCGCAGGCCATCGGCCAGGCCGCGCGCCGCTGGTACGAGCCGCACTGCATCCAGGCCCACGCCGCGGCCCTGCAGGCGCTGAGCCGGAGGGCCCGCGCATGAAGCAGGGTGCCGTCTATTCCCAGCCGATGCCGGCCGCGCCGGGCGCCCGCGCCGCGGGCCGCGCGTCGACCCTCAGCGCGGCCGGCCGCATGTTCATCGCGGTGCTGCTGATCGTGGTGTTCGAGGGCGCGATGCGCAAATGGGTGGCGTCGTCGCTGACGCTGCCGTTGATCGGTCTGCGCGACCTGCTGGCCGTGGCGGTGGTGGCCCAGGCCGCCTGGTCGGGCCAGCTGCATCGCTACGCCAAGGTGACGGTGCCGCTGCTGGCCTGGTCCTGCTGCGTGATCGCCTGGGGGCTGATGCAGATGGTGGCCGGCGAGAGCTCGCCGATCGTGTTCCTGATCGGCATGCGCTTCTGGCTGCTCTACATCTGGTTCGGCGTGGCCGCCGCCGCCTCGATGAACGAGGCCGACTACCGCGCGGCCGTGCGGCTGGTCGTCGCCACCGTGATGGTGCTGGCGCCGCTGGCGGTGCTGCAGCACTATTCGGCGCCCGGCGCCACCATCAACCGCCAGCTCGACGGCGACGAGGACACCGTGTTCGTGGCCATCGCCGGCGTGGTGCGGACCACCGGCACCTTCAGCTTCACCTCGGGCTACGCCACCTACCTGATCATGGCGGCGCCGCTGGTCTTCGGCGTGCTCGCGGCCCGCAAGCAGGGCCGTCGCCAGCGCCTGTTCGCCTTCCTCGGCTTCGGCGCCTTCCTGCTGTGCAGCCTGATGAGCGGCTCGCGCGCGGCGGTGCTCTCGGCCGCCTTCATGCTGGCCGCCTACCTCGCCACGCGGGTGCTGTTCGCCCGCAACCGCGACAAGCCGGCGGCGCTGGGCGCGGCGCTGGTGGCCTGCGTGCTGACCGCGGCCTTCGTGTTCTTCCTCTCCGACGCGGTGCAGGTCACGCAGCAACGCTTCGAGCAGGCCGCCAGCGGCGAGGATTTCGCCGACCGCCTGCTCGCCACCTTCATCGGCGAGCCGAACGTGTTCGGTGCCTCGACCTGGCTGGGCGCCGGCCTGGGCGCGGGCTCGAACCTCGCGACCGCGCTCAACGCGAGCGCCACCAACTTCGGCCTGGCCGAATCGGAGACCGGCCGCATCCTGCTCGAGGGCGGCCTGCTGGGCTTCGCCTTCATCGCCCTCAAGGTGCTGCTGCTGCTGACGGCGCTGGTCTCCAGCATCCGGCTGTCGGCCCAGCGGCACAGCGGCTTCCCGATCCTCGTGTGGCTGACGCTGGTGATCTCGCTCATGACCTGGCCGGCCATCGGCCAGCTCACGGCCAACGCACTCCTGGGCCTGCTGCTGGCTTACTTCCTGCTGCTGTTCCGCTATCCTTCGAACGATTTCTTCCCGGTGCGATTGCCCTCCAAGTGAGCGGTGGCTGCGACGGACGCCGATCCGCCTCTTCCCCTTTTTCGCACCGATGAAACTCCTCGTCTACGGCATCAACTTCGCGCCCGAACTCACCGGCATCGGAAAGTACAGCGGCGAAATGGTGGCCTGGCTGAGTGCACGCGGGCACGAAGTGCGCGTGATCACCGCCCCGCCCTATTACCCCGAGTGGAAGGTGCATGCGGGCTACAGCGCGACGCGCTACGCCCGCGAGACCTGGCACGGCGCGCAGGTGTTCCGCACCCCGCTGTGGGTGCCCACCAAGGTCAACGGGACGCGCCGGCTGCTGCACCTGGCGAGCTTCGCGCTGGCCAGCATCCCCGCGCTGCTGGCCCAGTGGCGCTGGAAGCCCGACGTGATCTGGATGACCGAGCCGCCGCTGTTCTGCACCCCGGCCGGGCTGGCCTTCGCACGGCTGCGCTCGGCCAAGGCCTGGCTGCACATCCAGGACTACGAGGTCGATGCGGCCTTCGAGCTGGGCCTGCTCAAGGGGGCCCGCCTGCGGTCCTTCGTGGCCGGCGCCGAGCGCTGGCTGCTGGGCCGCTTCGACCGCGTCTCGACCATCTCGCAGCGCATGCTCGAGCGCGCCAGCGCCAAGGGCGTGCAGGCCACGCGGCTGCTGTCCTTCCCCAACTGGGCCGACATCTCGGCCATCCGGCCGCTGGCGGGACCGAGCCCCTACCGCGCCGAACTCGGCATCGCCGACGATGCCGTGGTCGCGCTCTATGCCGGCAACATGGGCGCCAAGCAGGGCCTCGAACTGCTGGCGGACCTCGCGCTCGCCTTGCGCGCGCGGACCGACATCGTGTTCGTCTTCTGCGGCGGCGGCGCCGGCCGCGACGCGCTGATGGCGCGCTGCGCCGGGCTCGACAGCGTGCGCTTCATCGACCTCCAGCCGGTCGAGCGCCTGGGCGACCTGCTGGGCCTGGCCGACGTCCACCTGCTGCCGCAGCGCGCCGATGCGGCCGACCTGGTCATGCCCTCGAAGCTCACCGGCATGCTCAGCAGCGGCCGGCCGGTGCTGGCCGGCGCGCGGCCCGAAACGGAGCTGGGCCAGGTGGTGGCGCAATGCGGGCGCATCGTGCCGCCGGAAGACGCCGCGGCCTTCGCCGAAGCCCTGCTGCAGCTGGCCGCCGATCCCGCGCTGCGCCGCGAACTCGGCCTGCGCGCCCGCCGCTATGCCGAGGAGCGCCTGGACCGCGACGCGGTGCTGGCGCGTTTCGAACGCGACCTGCAGGACTGCATCGGCCGGCGCGTGGACTGAGCGGCCTGTCCTGGCACCGCCCATGAAAAAACCGCCTCGAGGGGCGGTTTTTTCATGGGCGGACGGGGCATGCCGCCCCGCCGGATCTCACTGCTCGTCGGGCAGGATGCTGTCGTAGTTGTAGTTGGTGTAGCGGTAGCGCCCGTACTTGTAGGGCGTGTAGGCGCGGCGCTCGACGTCCATGGCGTTGAGCAGCACACCGGTCGCGGCGCGGCCGCCCAGGGCCAGGCGGCGCGTGCTTTCGCGCAGCTCGCCCATGGTCGACTGGTCGGCGCGCGCCACCAGCAGCACCGTGCCTGCGTGCGCCGCCACGGTCATCGTGTCGGCCGCCACCAGCACCGGCGGGGTGTCGATCACGATCAGGTCGTACAGCTCCGAGAGTTTCTCCAGCATCGACTTGAAGGACTCCGACACCAGCAGCTCCGAGGGGTTCGGCGGCAGCTGGCCGGTGGCCAGGAAGTCGAGGTCGGGCACCACCTGGCGGTGCACGGTCTGCTGCACGGTCAGGCTGCCGGCGATCAGTTCCGACAGGCCGCCATGGCGCTGCAGCCCGAAGTACTGGTGCGCATGGCCGCGCCGCAGATCGGCGTCGATCAGCAGCGTGCGCTTGCCCGCGGCCGCCATCAAGGCCGCGAAGTTGGCCGTGACGAAGCTCTTGCCCACGCCGGGCGTCGCGCCGGTGATCAGCACCCGGTTGTTGGGCGCTTCCAGCATCGCGAACTGCATCGCGGTGCGCAGGCTGCGCAGGCTCTCGACCGCCGGGTCGTCCGGGTGCTCGATGGCCAGCAGGCGCACGCCGGTCGCACCGGTGAGCCGGCGCTTGGCGATGCCGTCCTGCGCATTGCTCAGCGGGATGGTGGAGAAGACCGGCAGCCCGCTGTGGCTCTCGACTTCATGCGGATCCCGGATGCGCTGCTCGATGAAGGCATTGCGCAGGTAGGCGGCGACGATGCCCAGGAACAGGCCCAATGCCAGCGCCGCGCCGACGATGACCGAGCGACGGGGCTTGACCGGCAGTGTCGGCACCAGGGCCTCATCGAGCACGCGCACGTTGCCGACCTTGCCTTCCTTCACCAGTCGCAACTGCAGTGCGTTGTTCAGCAGCGACTGGTAGAGCTCGGTGTTGACCTTGACGTCGCGCTCCATCCGCACGGCTTCCTGCTGGATCGCCGGCAGGCCCTTGATGCGCGTCTGGATGTTGCCGATGTCGCGCTGCAGCGCGGCGATCTGCGCGTCGAGCGTCTGCACCGACGGATGCTCGGCGGTGAAGCGGCTCTCGAGTTCGCGCCGGCGCTGCTGCGCCTCGAGCAGCTTGCTCTGGCGGTCCACCGCCTCGCCCAGGATGGCCGTGGCCTCTTCGCCGAAGGCGACGGTGGCCTTCTGGTTGCGGAAGCGGTTGTAGATCTCTTCGGAAGCCTCGAGCTGGCGCTTGAACTGCGGCAGCTGCACGTCGAGGAAGGCCAGCGTCTTCTGCGCCTCGGCCGCCTTGCGTTCGATGTTCTGGCGCACGTACTGGGCGCCGACCGCGTTCAGCACGCGGGTGATCTGGTAAGGGTTGTTGCCGCGCGTCGACACCTCGATGATGCCCGACTGCTTGCCGCGCTCGTAGAGCGACAGGCCGGCCTGCACCTCGGCCACGACACCGGACTTGCGATGCCGGACCAGGTCGAATTCCGCGCCTGCCTTGCCGGACAGCCGGTCGATCATGAGCTCGACCGTGCCCTCGTCGGTCTGCGACTTCAGCAGCGTGCCGACGGTGCCTTCGAGCGGCGCCGCGAGGCGCGGATTCGTCAGGCTGTAGCGGCCGCCGCCCAGGGCCGTCACGCGGAACTCCGAACCCTCCAGGCCCTCGGGCACGTCGAAGCTCGAGGCGACGATCTGCTCGGTGCCCGACACATAGCCCTTGAGGCCCAGGAAGCCCGGCTCCGACAGCCCGTTCGAGCGGCGCGCCATCCAGCCGCCGATGTAGGGGATGTAGCGCGGTGAACTCGCGATGTAGAGCTTGCTGGCCTCGACCGCGGGTGCCACCACCATGCGCGAACGGATGATCTCCATCTCGGCGCTGGTCGGGGTGCGCAGGTCGAACAGGCCGGCGGCCTCGTTGAGCACGCCCTTGGAGTTGTTGCCGTTGCCATCCTCGACCTGCACGACCACGGCGGTCTCGTAGACCGGTCGCGCCAGCAGGGCGTAGGCGATGCCGATCGCCAGCACCACCAGCGTGATCGCCAGGATCACCCACTTCTGCGCGCGCAGCACGTCGACGTAGCGACCGAAGTCCACGTCACCGCCGCCCTCGCTGGCTGTGGGCAGGTCGGTGTTGGAATAAGGAGTGGTGGAATTCATCGGCTGGATACTCTGAAAATCAGCGCGTCGACGGCCGCGACAGGTCGCGCACCGAGGTGGCGGTCGCGGTCGAGGGCAGGATGAGACTGATCACGCGGTTCCACTGCACCAGCGGCACGGGATCGACATAGACCACATCCCTCGGCCGCAGCGCGAACTGGTCGGCCAGCGCCAGCGCCGTGGGCGTGCGCGCATCGAGATGGAACAGCGACTGGCCGCCCTTGGGCTCGTTGCGCACGACGTAGATCTGGCGCGGGTTGGCCGAGCTCAGGTTGACGCCGCCGACCTCGCTCAGCGCCTCGTTGAGGCTCAGGCGGCCGTTGCGCATCGGGATGGCGGCCTGCTGCAGGACCTCGCCCATCACCGTGACCTTGCGCTCGTCGCGCCCGCGCACCATCACCATGTCGCCGTTCTTCAGCGGAATGCGGGTCGGGTCGACGCCCGCGCCGGCCAGGCCCACCAGGTCCAGCGTGGTGGTGACGCCGTTGCGCGTCAGGGTCACGAAGGAACGGTCGCCGTTGGGCAGCAGCCCGCCGGCGCGGTTGAGCGCTTCGGCCAGCGTCATGGGAATGTCGGTGAACACCAGCAGGCCCGGCGAGCGCACTTCGCCTTCGACATAGGCGCGCTTGCTGCGGAAGGCGGTCACGCGCACGCTCAGCTGGGGTTTCTTGAAGACGCGGGACAGGCGCTGGACCAGCGTGTCCTCGATCTGCTGCACCGTCATGCCGGCGGCATTGAGCGGACCGGCATAGGGAAAGGTCAGCTGGCCGGTGTCCGAGACGATGAAGCCCGGCGCGGGCGAGATGCTCGCCGGATCGGCCACGGTGGTCGCCGGCGTGCTGCTGAAGGCAATCTCCGGATGGTCGTAGACCACGATGCCGATCACGTCGCCCGGGCCAATGCGGTAGGCCTCGGGGTTGCCGATCAGCGCCAGCACCTCGGGGCCGATGCCGGCCGAGACGGCCTTGTTCTGCGCCTGGATGAGCGCCGGGGTGATGGCGGTCAGGGCGCCGGCGGGCGGCGGGTCGTCATTGGGGCCCGCATAGCCCGAGGGCGACACGGCTTTGCTGGCCTCGCTGCTGGCCGAGCTGAAGCCGGGGGCGAGCGGAGCACAGCCCTGCAGCACCAGGGCGGCAGAGACGAACAGAGCAGCGTGTACTACAAAACTTTTCAAACCGGACTCCACAGAAACCAAAATGAATACTTTTGGAAACAGTTCCGACTGTACAGCAGGTCACATGATTCCTTCAAATTGTTTCTTGGGGTATCGCCGACAGTGGCCGGCGCGATCGTGCACAAGGTCACGATGACCGGGTCGAAAGTGAAGAAAAGAGCGACTCACCCCGGCGCCGCGGGCTGGCTGCGCGCGCCGTACCGTCCCTTGGGATACCCAGGAAGCCCTAGAGGTTTTCCGTCTGCGCCGCGCGCTTCCAGGCCGCCAGAGCCTGCGGCGCATCATCGCGCGCTTCGGCCAGTTGGGCCAGTGCCAGCCAGGCGCGCCGGTAGAGTTCGGTGTCCTGCAGGCCCAGGCCGGCCTGCGTCAGCAGCTGCTGGGCCTTGCCCCACAGCTGCCGCTTCATGCAGGCCATGCCGGCCAGGTACTGCAGGTTGGCGTCGCGCGGGTTGTTGCGCTGGGCCGATTCGATGCGCGCCAGCCAGTCGGCGTCGACCGAATCCAGGCCCGCCTCCAGGGCCCGCGTGAGCCGCACGCGCAAGCCGTCGCCCAGGCTGCGCGGCTGCTCGACCATCCGCTCCCACACCGGCAGCAGCCAGCTGCGGGCCACCGCCAGGTCGCCGTTGAGCAGCACCATGCGCTGGGCGGCCTGGATCGCGACTTCGGGCATCTCCCGTTCGTTGCTCTCCAACGCGCCCCAGGCACGCAGCAGTTGCGCCGCGTCATGGGAATCCGACAGCACCTCGGTCGCCAGGCCGCGCACGATGCTTCGCGCCGCGGCCTCGGAGAAGGCCCGGTGCTTGGCCAGCAGGCGCGCCGTCTGCAGGGCCTCGAGCGTGCGGCGCTCCTGCCGCGCCGCCTTGAGATGCAGGCGCAGGGCCAGCGTGCGCCGCTGCACGCCCTGCGGCAGCTCTTCCAGGCGCGCCAGCGCGGCGGCCGGGTCGCGGTCTTCGAGGGCCCAGCGGGCCGATCGCAGTTGCACGCCTTCGCGGGTCTCGGGGCTGAGCACGCCGCGCTCGGCGCTCTCGTTGAGCGCCAGCTGGAGATGGGCATCGCGCGCCGGCCGGTCCTGCAGGGATTGCGCGCTTTCGGCGGCCAGCAGGTGCGACAGCACCCGCAGCTGGCGCGCCTGCGGCAGGGACACGTCGAGCCCCTCGAGCGCGCGCTCCTGCGCCAGCGCGGCCAGCGCCGCCTTGCGGGCGCGCGAGAAACGCCCGGCGATCAGCTGCACCATGGCGTCGAGCAGCGAGGAATGCAGCGCGCGTTCCTTCTGCTGCACCCGCCATTGGCGCGCCTGGTGCGGCAAGGACAGCAGCGCCGCCAGCGCGCGCAGGGCGGCATAGAGCAGCACGAAGGCGCCGGCCAGCAGCAGCAGCACCAGGTTGAGCGACAGGTCGACCCGCCACGGCGGCCAGAACACCGTGACCGTGCCCTGGTTGTTGCCGGCGAACAGCGCCACCGCGGCCGCAATGCCGAACAGCGCGAGGAGCCAGAGTGCGGCGCGCATCGCTCAGCGACCGGCCGCCGCCGTGGCCAGCGCGGCGAGCGTTTCGTCGACGCGCGGGGGCTCCGCGGTGCGCACCTGCAGCTGCAGTTGCTGCAACAGCGTGGCGGCCGTCTGCACGCGGCGCGACGCGGGATCGAAATAGCGGTTGAGCGAACCGGCCACCAGCGCGAGTTCGCTGCGCGCGGTCTCGGCCTGGCGCGACAGCAGCGCGAGGCGGATGTTGAGCAGCTTGAGCTTGAGGTTCTCGCGCAGGAAGAAGCTCTGGTCGGGCGCCAGCAGCACGGCCTCGGGCCGTTCGATGCGCCCCACGCGCACCAGCGAACGGGCTTCGCCGCGCACCGTGAGCAGCAGGCGCTCCCACCAGGGCGCGTCGGCCGGGATCGGCTCGGGCTGCCAGGCGTTGGCGCCGCCGCCGTGGCGCACCGCCACCGCATTGAGCGTCGGCAGGTCGTCGACACCGCGCATCAGTTCGTCGAGTTTGAGCAGCGCATCGCCGCCGTCGCTGCTGGCCGAGGCGCGCAGGCGGTCGGCGTCGCGCTGGATGGCCCGCTGCAGCGGCGCCAGCCGCGGTTGCGCGGCGCGCGTGATGCGCACGTCGGCGGCCTTGAGCGCGGCCAGCAGCGGCTCGACGTTGCCGGTGGTCTGCGCCTGCTGCAGCGCCAGGCGCAGCGTCGACTCGATGTCGACCACCAGGTTCTCGTCGCGCGAGCGCGACAGGCTCTGCATCAGCTCCTCGAGCTGCGAACGCTGCAGCGTCACCTCGGCCAGCCGGCCCTCGGCCAGCGCCAGCCGCGCGGCGGTGTCGCGCACCGTCTCGTTGGCCTGGCGCGCGAGCGTGCGCGCCTCGAGCGACTGCGCCAGCGAATCGCCGCTCTGGCGCGCGAGCTGTTCCTGCATGCCGCCGACCTTCTGCCACAGCACCAGCACCGTCACCAGCGCGATCAGCGTGAGCAGGGCCAGCAGGCCGAGGAAGATGCGCGACAGCACCAGCGCGCCGAGCGCGGCCGGCGCATGCCCCACGACCGGCACCACGGTCCGCGGTGCGGCATCGGATGCGAGTTCTTCGGGGGGCGGCAGCGCTTGACTCATGCGAACGATTCTATCGACGCGATCAGCGCCGCCTGTCCGGGCGGCGCGACCTGCACCGAACCGAAACCGGCGGCGCGCGCGGCCTCGCCGATGCGGGGATGGGTGGCGACGGCGCGGGCCCGGTCCCAGCGCAGGCCGGGCAGGGCCGCGCGCAGGTTGGCGATGGCTTCCCCGCTGCTGAACAGCCAGACGCTGCCGTCGGTGGCGGCCGCGCTCGCCAGTTGCCGCTCGGCCTCGCCCAGCACCGGTGGCAGCCGGCGGTAGGCCACGACGGTGTCGATCCGGCCCCCCGCGGCCTCGATCTCCCGCGCCAGCCAGCCGCGGCCGATGGGCGCTCCCGCGGCGTTGCCGCCGCGCACGATCAGCACCCGCGTGCCCGGCCCGACCTGGGCGCGCACATCGGCCCACAGGGTCTCGGAATCGAACTGCTCGGCGCCGGCCGGGGGCGCGTCGATGCCCGCCGCAGGCACGCCGGCCTCGCGCAGGCCGCGCACCGTGCCGGGCCCGGTGGCCCAGCAGCGCGGCAGGTCGGCGCCCAGCGTCACGCCCTGGAAGAAGTGCGTGGCCGCGGCCGCGCTGACGAACATCAGCGCCGACCAGTCGGCCAGGCGCTCGCGCACGGCCTGCAGCGCGTCGGCCTCCGCGACCGTGTCGATCACGATCAGCGGCAGCGCCACGGCCTCCAGGCCCGTGCCCTGCAATTCCGCGATCCAGCGTTGCGCCTCGCGCGCCGGGCGCGTGACGATCACGCGGCGGGTGCTCGGCATCGCCCGGTCAGCGCGCGCCGGCCGCGCGCAGTTGCGCCGCCACCGACACGCCCAGCGCCTCGGCCTGGGCCGGGTCGTCGACCGGGCCGGTGGTCTCGGCCTGCAACAGGGCGGCCGAACCTTCGGCGTCGCCCCAGGCGGCCTCGATGCGCAGCCGGCCGTCGGGCTGCCAGCGCGCATGCGCGGCCAGCGGCATCGAGCAGCTGCCGCCCATGGTGCGGCTCACGGCGCGCTCGGCGGCCGTGGCCAGGCCGTCGCGGCGGCTCGCCAGCGGCGCGAGCAGTTCCAGCAGGTCGGTGCGGTCGGCGCGGATCTCGATGCCCAGTGCGCCCTGCCCCGCGGCCGGCAGCATGGTCTCGGGCGCGAAGGCCGTGCGGATGCGCTCGGCCAGGCCCAGCCGCATCAGGCCCGCGGCCGCCAGGATGATCGCGTCGTAGTGGCCTTCGTCCAGCTTGCGCAGCCGGGTGTCGAGGTTGCCGCGCAGGGGTTCGATGCGCAGGTCGGGCCGCAGCGCGCGCAGCAGCACCACGCGGCGCAGGCTGGAGGTGCCGACCACCGCGCCCTGCGGCAGTTCGTCGAGCGTGGCGTAGCGCGGCGAGACGAAGGCGTCGCGCGGGTCCTCACGCTCGAGCACGCAGGCCAGCGCGAAGCCTTCGGGCAGGTCCATCGGCACGTCCTTGAGCGAATGGACGGCGATGTCGGCGCGCCCTTCCTCGAGTGCGAGTTCCAGTTCCTTGACGAACAGCCCCTTGCCGCCGACCTTGCTCAGCGAGCGGTCCAGGATCTGGTCGCCGCGGGTGGTCATGCCGAGCAGGCTGACGGTGTGGCCTCGTTCTTGCAGCAGCGCCTGAACATGTTCAGCCTGCCAGAGGGCCAGACGGCTTTCGCGCGTCGCGATCACGATGTTGCTCAAAGCCGATATCCAGTGATGAAGATGACCCGCGGGATGCTAGCATGTTGCGCCGCAGCAACGCTGTCGGCATACCCGTTCCACCGAGGAGAAAACGCGAATGACGACAGGCAAGAAAGCGCCGGCCCCCGCACCCCGACGCGCACGCAGTGAAGACCAACCACTGATCGACGACATCCGGCTGCTGGGACGAATTCTTGGCGATGTCATCCGCGAACAGGAAGGCAAGGAAACCTACGAGCTGGTGGAGAAGGTCCGCACGCTGTCGGTCTCGTTCCGTCGCGACGCCGACCAGGCCGCCGACCGCGCGCTGAAGAACCTGCTCAAGGGCCTGAGCGCGGCCGAGACGGTGCGCGTGATCCGCGCCTTCACCTACTTCAGCCACCTGGCCAACCTGGCCGAGGACCGGCACCAGATCCGCCGCCGCGCCGAGGAAGACCGGGCGGGCGAGAGCCCCGACGGCAGCCTCGAGACCGCGCTGGCGCGCATCCGCAAGGCGGGCGTGTCGCCGGCTGCGGTGGTCGAGTCGCTGGCCCAGAGCTACGTCTCGCCGGTGCTGACCGCGCACCCGACCGAAGTGCAGCGCAAGAGCATCCTGGATGCCGAGCGCGCCATCGCGCAGTTGCTGACCGCGCGCGACGAGATCGGCTGGCGCCAGCAGGCCTTCGCGGGCAAGAAGGACGCGCTCTCGCCGCGCGAGTACGCCGAGAACGAAAGCCAGATCCGCATCCGCGTCACGCAGCTCTGGCAGACCCGCCTGCTGCGCTTCTCCAAGCTCACGGTGGCCGACGAGATCGAGAACGCGCTGAGCTACTACGAGGCGACCTTCCTGCGCGAGATCCCGCGCGTCTACGCCGAGCTCGAGCGCGCGCTGGGCCACGACGGCATCGCGCCCTTCCTGCGCATGGGCCAGTGGATCGGCGGCGACCGCGACGGCAACCCCAACGTCACGGCCGAGACGCTCGAGTACGCGCTGCGCCGCCAGTCGGAACTGGTGCTGCGCCACTACCTCACCGAGGTGCACTACCTGGGCGGCGAACTGTCGCTGTCGGCCACGCTGGTCGACGTGTCGGTCGAGATGCAGGCGCTGGCTGAGCGCTCGCCCGATGCCAGCGAGCACCGCGTCGACGAGCCCTACCGGCGCGCGCTGACCGGCGTCTATGCGCGCCTCGCGGCCACGCTGCGCGAGCTCACCGGCGGCGAGGCCGCGCGCCATGCGGTCGCGCCGCAGAACCCCTACCCGAACGCCGAGGCCTTCCTGGCCGACCTGCGCACCATCGCCGAGTCGCTGAGCGACAAGCACGGCGCCGCGCTGATCGCGCAGCGCCTAGGCCCGCTGGTCCGCGCGGTGGAGGTGTTCGGCTTCCACCTGGCCACGGTCGACCTGCGCCAGAGTTCGGACAAGCACGAGGCGGTGGTGGCCGACCTGCTCGCGCAGGCGCGCATCGAGCCCGAATACGCGGCGCTGGCCGAAGACGCCAAGCAGACGCTGCTGCTGCGCCTGCTCAACGAAGCGCGCCCGCTGCGCGTGCCCGATGCGCAGTACGCGCCGCTCACGCACAGCGAACTGGCCATCTTCACCGCGGCCCGCGCCTCGCGCGCGCGCTACGGTGCCGCCGCGATCCGCCACTACATCATCAGCCACACCGAAACCGTGAGCGACCTGTTGGAGGCGCTGCTGCTGCAGAAGGAAGTGGGCCTGCTGCGCGGCACGCTCGACGACAGCGCGGTGCACGACCTGATCGTGGTGCCGCTGTTCGAGACCATCGAAGACCTGCGCAACGCCGCGCCGATCATGCGGGCCTTCTATGCGCTGCCGGGCATCAAGGCGCTGATCCAGCGCTCCGGCGCGCTGCAGGACGTGATGCTGGGCTACAGCGACAGCAACAAGGACGGTGGCATCTTCACCAGCAACTGGGAGCTCTACCGCACCGGGCTCGCGCTGGTGGCGCTGTTCGACGAACTCAACGCGCCGGCCGCGGGCGGCAAGAAGAACGCCGTCACGCCGATCCGGCTGCGCATGTTCCATGGCCGCGGCGGCACCGTGGGCCGTGGCGGCGGCCCCAGCTACCAGGCGATCCTCGCGCAGCCGCCGGGCACGGTGCGCGGCCAGATCCGGCTGACCGAACAGGGCGAGGTCATCGGCTCCAAGTACGCCAACCGCGAGATCGGCCGGCGCAACCTGGAAACGCTGGTGGCCGCCACGCTCGAAGCCACGCTGCTGCCGGCCGGCAAGGCCGCGCCCGCGGCCTTCCTGGGCGCGGCGGCCGAGCTCTCGGCCGCCAGCATGGCGGCCTACCGCAAGCTGGTCTACGAGACCCCGGGCTTCGGCGACTACTTCTTCAGCGCCACGCCGATCCGCGAGATCGCCGAGCTCAACATCGGCTCGCGGCCCGCTTCGCGCAACCCCAGCCGCAGCATCGAGGACCTGCGCGCCGTGCCCTGGAGCTTCAGCTGGGGCCAGTGCCGGCTCACGCTGCCGGGCTGGTACGGTTTCGGCTCGGCCATCGAGCAGTTCGTGGCCGGCGCGCCCAACGCCGCGGCCAAGAAGGAGCGCCAGGCGCTGCTGCAGCGCATGTACGCGCAGTGGCCCTTCTTCCGCACCTTGCTGTCGAACATGGACATGGTGCTGGCCAAGAGCGACCTCGCGCTGGCCTCGCGCTACTCGGAGCTGGTGGCCGACCGCAAGCTGCGCCAGAAGGTGTTCGGCATGATCGAGTCCGAGTGGCACCGCACCTCGGACGCGCTCACGCTGATCACCGGCGCCAAGCAGCGGCTCGAGGGCAATGCCGAGATGCAGCGCTCGGTGCGCCACCGCTTCCCCTACATCGATCCGCTGCACCACCTGCAGGTCGAACTGATGCGGCGCTACCGCGCGGGCGAAGGCGGCGAGCGGCTGCAGCGCGGCATCCACATCTCGATCAACGGCGTGGCTGCGGGGTTGCGCAACACGGGCTGACAGGCCCCGGCGGCCCGCGTGCGCGGGCATGTGGGCCGCCTCCTACACACGGTGTCGAAAGTCGCCGCGATGCGAAGAACTTGACACAGGGAGTACCCTGTCTCCTACGTCAGTGGCTTTCGCTCTCTCTCGCGCGGTGGTTGAAACAACGTCCTCACAGGAAACCGTGTCATGTCTTACCCGCACTCCCTCGCCCCGTCGAAGATCGACTTCGTCCGCACCGACGTCGATGCACTGGCGTCCCACATGCACCAGTGCGCGCGGGCGCAGGGCCGCTGGTCCGCGGCGAGAGGCCATCTGCAGCATGTCCGCGCGATGGCCGCCGGACGCATCGTCACCCTGGCCTGCGCGGCGGTCGTCCTCGGCATCGGATTCGCAGTCGCTGCCTGATCGGTGACCGCCGCCGCGGTGATCGCCCGCCTCGCCACCCTCAGCACCTACGCCCGCCACCTTCTCCAACGACCGCACGCACCGGTCCCCCCGCCCATCCGGGCCGAACTCTTCGGCACCCAGCGCTTCAAGCAGCATGGGCGCAGCCTGGCCCGCGCGCAGGGTGTCCAGGGTGCCGACGAGGCACACGCCAGCGCGCCCTTCTTTCCGCGCGTCGAGGAGAACCTGGCCTCGCTGCGCAGCGCCTTCGACTACATCGCGCTGATCTCGCAGAGCGGGCGCTATGTCTCGCCTGCGGCCGAATGGCTGCTCGACAACTTCCACCTGGTCGAGGCCCAGCTGCAGCAGATCCGCGAGGGCGTGCCGCGCAGCTACTACGCGCGCCTGCCCAAGCTGGCCGACGCGCCGTTGGCCGGCCTGCCGCGCGTCTACGGCATCGCCTGGGCCTACGTCGCCCATACCGACAGCGTGCTCAACAAGGAGCTGTTCACCGCCTTCCTCGACGCCTACCAGGACGTCGACGAGCTCACGCTGGGTGAACTGTGGGCGCTGCCCACGACCTTGCGCGTGGTGCTGCTGGAGAACCTGCGCCGCGTGGCCGAGAGCATCGCCGAGAACAAGGTGGCGCGCGAACTCGCGCACGCGGTCTGGGACGCGGCCGATGCGCTGTCGGCCACCGAGCTGGACCTGCTCTACGCCACGGTCTGCGAGCGCGGCCTGCAGGCGAGCTACTGCACGCAACTGTGGCAGCGCCTGCCGGCCGAGCGCGGCGCGCGGCCGCCGCCGCTGTTCGCCTGGACCGAGGCCAACTGCCCCAACGGACCGCTATTGGTCGAGCAGGCGCAGACCGCGCAGGCGGCCGCCAATCTCACGGTGGGCAACATCATCACCACGCTGCGCCTGATCGGCCAGGTCGAATGGGTGGACCTGATCGAACCGGTGAGCCGCTCGCTGCGCGTGCTGCGCGAACTGCCCAGCTTCGCGGCCGAGAGCGAACGCACGCGCCAGCAGATCACGCACGCGATGGAGCAGGTCGCGCGCAGCAGCGAACGCACCGAGCGCAGCGTGGCCGAAGCGGTGCTGCGCCTCGCGCGCAAGACGCCCGTGGCCAAGGGCCAGCGCTCGGGCGCCGAGCGCACCGCGGGCTACCACCTGTTCGGGCTCGGCCGGCCCGCGCTGGTCGCGGCGCTGGCGGCGTCCCGCCCGGGCAAGCCGCCGCGCCGCGCCGCGCGCACACCGCCGCGGCCGGCGCGCCAATGGCGCCTGCCGCTCTACCTGGGCAGCATCGCGCTCGGCACCGCGTCGATGCTGGCGCTGGTGGTGCATGGCCTGCACCGCGTGGGCGTCGGCGAGATCGACGGCATCGCCGTCCTCGCGCTGCTGCTGATGGCCTGGCCGCTGTCCGAGGCCGTGATCGCGCTGCTGCACCGCATCGTCGCGGAGTCGGTGCGCGTGCAGGCCCTGCCGCGGCTGGACTTCGCCACCGGCATCCCGGCCGCGCACCGCGTGCTGGTCGTGATCCCCACGCTGCTGAGTTCGACCGAGTCCAATGCGCAGCTGGTGCAGCGGCTCGAACTGCACTGGTTGGCCAACCGCGAGCCCTATGCGCAGTTCGCGCTGCTCACCGACTGGGCCGATGCGGCGCAGGCCACGCTGCCCGGCGACGAGGCATTGCTGGCCGATGCGCTGCGGCGCATCGCCGCGCTCAATGCGCTGCACCCCGCCGCCGAAGGTGCCGTACCGCGCTTCCTGCTGCTGCATCGCCCGCGCAGCTGGTGCGAGACCGAACAGCGCTGGATCGGCTGGGAGCGCAAGCGCGGCAAGCTCGAGATGCTGCTGCGCCTGCTGGCCGCCGGCGACGCCAGCGGCTTCCTGCCGCTCGCGCCCGGGCTGCGGCTGGCCGCCCCCATCCCCTACGTGCTCACGCTCGACAGCGACACCGGCCTGCCGCCGGGCACGCTGCGCGAGCTGGTCGCGATCGCGGCCCATCCGCTCAACGCGCCCCAGCTCGACGCCGACGGCCGCCGCGTGGTTGCGGGCTTCGGCATCCTGCAGCCGCGCGTGGTCACGCCGTTGCCCACGCGCGAGGAACGCTCGGCCTTCCACTGGATGTTCGCCGGCCAGTGCGGCATCGACCCCTACAGCAGCGGCGCCTCCGACATCTACCAGGACCTGTTCGGCAGCGGCTCCTTCACCGGCAAGGGCCTGCTCGACGTGCAGGCGGTGCACGCCACGCTCGACCGCCGCCTGCCCGACGGTGCGGTGCTGAGCCACGACCTGCTCGAGGGCAGCGTGGCGCGCTGCGCGGTGGTGAGCGACCTGGTGCTGATCGAGGACCATCCGCACCACGCGGGCGTGTCGGCCTCGCGCATCCACCGCTGGACCCGCGGCGACTGGCAGCTGCTGCCGCTGATGCTGCGCGCGCCCCGCTTCGGCATCGATGCGCTGGGCTTGTGGAAGATGAGCGACAACCTGCGCCGCGCGCTGGTGCTGCCGGCCTCGGCCGCGCTGCTCGTGCTCGCGGTCTTCAGCCAGGCGATGCCGCTGCGCTGGGCCTTCGCCGCCGTGGTGTCGGCGCTGGCCTTCGGGCCGCTGCTGGGCGCGCTGGCCGGCCTGGTGCCGACGCGGCGCTCGATCGAGTTGCGCCATTTCTTCGACGTCGGCCTGACCGAACTCGTGCGCGCGCTGACCGGCGCGCTGTGGCAGTTCAGCCAGCTGGCCGCGCAGACGCGACTGCTGCTCGACGCCACGCTGCGCGCCGCCTGGCGCCTCCTCGTGAGCCGCCGCCGCCTGCTCGAGTGGACCACCGCCGCGCAAGCCCAGGCCCAGGCGCGCTACGGCCTGTGGGCCTTCGTGCGCGCTTCGGCACCGCTGAGCCTGCTGTGCCTGGCGCTGGCCATCGCGGCGCTGTGGAGCCCGCACCCGCTCGCGGGCGGTCTGCTGTTCGGCCTGTGGGCGCTGGCGCCGCTGACCGCCTGGTGGGCCAGCCGCGTGCCGCGGGCCGACGGCGAGGCGCTGCCCGCCGCGCAGCGCGCCTACCTCGAGACGCTGGCGCGCGACACCTGGCGCTTCTTCGAGCACGTGGTGGGCCCCGAGGACAACCACCTGCCGCCCGACAACCTGCAGCTCGAACCCGAGACCACGACCGCCCACCGCACCTCGCCCACCAACATCGGCATGTACCTGCTGGCCAGCTGCTGCGCGCGCGACTTCGGCTGGCTCGACGATGCGGCGCTGGCCGCGCGCCTGGAGGCGACGCTGGCCAGCGTGGACCGGCTGCCCAAGCACCGCGGCCACCTCTACAACTGGTACGACACCCAGACGCTGGCGGTGCTGCAGCCGGCCTATGTCTCGAGCGTGGACAGCGGCAACCTGGCCGGCCACCTGCTCGCGGTGGCGCAGGCCTGCCGCGGCTTTGCCTCGACCGCCAACGACGACGGGTCACGCGCCGCGCTGCAGGCCCTGGCCGCGCGCTGCGAGGCGCTGTGCCACGGCATGGACTTCCGCGGCCTCTACGACCCCAAGCGCCACCTGTTCCACATCGGCCTGCGGGTCGACGACGACGTGCTCGACGCCAGCTACTACGACCTGCTGGCCTCCGAGTCGCGGCTGCTGAGCTTCCTCGCCATCGCCAAGGGCGACGTGCCGCGCCGCCACTGGATGGCGCTCGGGCGGCCCTTCCTGTCGGTGGGCGCGCAATCGGGCCTCAAATCGTGGTCGGGCTCGATGTTCGAATACCTGATGCCCGCCCTGGTGATGGCCGAGCCCGACGACGGCCTGCTGCAGGTGGCCAACCTCGCGGCGGTGCGCGAGCAGCAGGCCTTCGGCCGCGCCCAGGGCCTGCCCTGGGGCGTGTCCGAGTCGGCCTATTTCGCGCGCGACCATTCGCTGGCCTACCAGTACTCGCCCTTCGGCGTGCCGCGGCTCGCGCTGCGCCGCACGCCGCCGACCGACCGCGTCGTCGCGCCCTACGCCAGCGCGATGGCGGCGCAGGTCGCGCCCGGCGACGCGGTGGCCAACCTGCGCCGGCTCGAAGCGCTGGGCGCGCGCGGCGACTTCGGCTTCTTCGACGCGGTCGACTTCACGCTCTCGCGCCAGCCCGAAGGCGAGCCGCAGACCGTGGTGCGCAACTTCATGGCCCACCACCAGGGCATGTCGCTGGTGGCGCTGTGCAACGTGCTGCGCGACGGCGCGCCCCAGCGCTGGTTCGGCAGCGCGCCCCTGGTGCAGGCGCACATCGCGCTGCTGCACGAGCGCACCCCGCGCCAGATCATCGGCAGCGCCGACCCGCGCCCGCCCCCCGAGCCCAGCGTGGCCGACGAGGCGCCGGCCCACCAGCCGCGCCTGGTCGACCCCATGCAGCCGGGCTTCCAGCCCACGCACCTGCTGTCGAACGGCCGCTACACCGTGGCGCTGCGCGCCAGCGGCGCGGGCGTGAGCCGCTGGCGTTCGTTCAACGTCACGCGCTGGCGCGACGACCCGCTGCGCGACGGCCACGGCACCTTCTTCTACGTGCGCGACGCGAACGGCACGGCGCTGACCTCGCTCACGTCCCTGCCCGCGCCCGGCAAGGGCTGGCAGTACCGCACGCGCTTCCTGGCCGACCAGGCACAGTTCGAGGCCGGCGGGCCGGGGCTGCAGACGCGCATCACCGTGCTCATCAGCCCCGAAGACGACACCGAGCTGCGCACCGTCACGCTGCACAACACCGACACCGAGGCGCGCACGCTCGAACTGATCTCCTACTTCGAGCCGGTGCTGTCGAACCCCAAGGCCGACGAGGCCCATCCGGCCTTCGCCAACCTGTTCGTCGAAACCCGCTGGGACCCCGCGCTGCGCGCGCTGCTGCTGTCGCGCAAGCCGCGGCTGCACGGCGACGCGGTGGTGGCGGCGGCGCACTTCCTGGCCTCGACCGACGCCCACGTGCTGGACGTCGACTGCATGGCCGACCGCCGCGCCTTCCTCGGCCGCAACCACACGCTGGCCACGCCGCGGCTCGATGCGCAGCCGGTGGATGCGGCCGGCGCGCCGGTCAACGGGCTCGACCCGATCGCCTGCCTGCGCGTGCGGCTGCGGATCGCGGCCGGCGCCACCGCGCGCCTGAGCTTCGCGACCACCGCCGACCTCGACCTCGAGACGCTGATGCCGCGCATCGACCGCTACCTGCAGCCGATGCACGTCGAGCGCGCGATGCGCATGGCGGCCACGCTGGCGCAGGTGCGGCTGCGCGACCTGGCGATCGATCCGGTCAAGACCCGCGCGCTGCAGGACCTGACGACCATCCTCACCTACACCACGCCGCGCGTGATGAGCGACCGCGGGCCGATCGACCTGCGGCAGATCTGGCGTTTCGGCATTTCGGGCGACAAGCCGATCGTGCTGGTGCACATCCACTCGACCATCGGCATGGGCCTGCTCAACACGCTGCTGCGCGCCCAGCCCTGGTGGGGCTTCGGCGGCGTGGCCTGCGACCTGGTGGTGCTCAACGGCGAACCGAACTCCTACCTGATGCCACTGCAGCGCGAGATCGAGGCGCTGCGCGCCCGGGTGGCGCACGAGACGCAGAACAGCTTCCCGCGCAACGACGCGGCCGGCTTCTACCTGCTGCGCGATGCCGAGGTCGCGGCCTCGGAGAAGGCCGCGCTGTCGACCTTCGCGCGCGCGGTGTTCCGCGCCGACGGCCGTTCGCTCGAGGCCCAGGTGGCCGCGCTGCGCGACGCCGCCGTGCCCGCGGTGGCGGACGCCGCGGTGCCGCACACGCCGCTCGCGCTGCGGCCGGCGCCCACGCAGGTCGATGCCGCCGCGCAGCCGCCGCAGGGCGGCTTCGATGCCGAGAGCGGCGAGTTCCGCTTCGAGGTCGACCTGAACCGGCGCACGCCCAAGCCCTGGATCAACGTGATCGCCAACGCGTCCTTCGGTTTCCAGGTGTCGGAATCGGGCACCGGCTACACCTGGGCCGTAAACAGCCGCATGCACCAGCTCACGCCCTGGTCCAACGACCCGGTGCAGGACCCGGCCTTCGAGCACTACCTGCTGCAGGACCTGGACACGCGCGAACTGCTGCCGCTCACGCCCGCCAGCCGCGGCGGCAGCGCCGCGCGGCATCGCGTGCGCCACGGCCAGGGCTACACCGTGTTCGAGTGCCTGCACCACAACATGGTGCTCGAGACCACCTTCTTCGCCGACCGCGACGAGCGCATGAAGCTGGTCCAGGTGCAGGTGCGCAACGAAGGCGTCGGCCGGCGCCGCCTGCGCGCGCTGGCGATGGTCGAGTGGCAGATGGGGGCCGCACGCGGCGAGCGCCGCACGGTGCACAGCTGGAAGGGCGAAGGCCTGCCGGCGGTGTTCGGCCAGCAGCGCGAATCCAGCGCGGGCTTCGGCGGCAGCACGGCCTTCGTCGCGCTGGCCGGCCTGCCGGGCGCGGTGCAGTGGACCTGCGAGCGCAGCGAATTTTTCGCCGGCCATGGCGGCATCGAGGTGCCCGACACGCTGGGCCAGCGTGCCGGCAGCGGGCTCGATGCCTGCGCGGCGATCGGCGCCGAGTTCACGCTCGAGGCTGGCCAGGGCCTGCGCTTCTGCTTCATGCTAGGCCAGGCCGACGATGCCGAAGCCGCCACCCAACTGGCCCGCCGCTGGCAGGCGCGCGACGTGGACCAGGCGCTGCAACAGGCGCGCGGCTTCTGGGACGAGCTGCTGGGCCGGCTGCAGGTGCGCACGCCCGACCCGCTGTTCGATGCCATGGTCAACCGCTGGCTGGTCTACCAGACGCTGGTCTGCCGGCTCTGGTCGAAGGCCGGCTTCTACCAGGCCGGCGGCGCCTTCGGCTTCCGCGACCAGCTGCAGGACGCGATGGCGTTCGCGCTGACCGACCCGGCGCGGCTGCGCGAGCAGATCCTCGTCAACGCGGCACGACAGTTCCCCGAGGGCGACGTGCAGCACTGGTGGCACATGCCTGGCGGCGCGGGCGTGCGCACGCATTTCTCCGACGACCTGCTGTGGCTGCCCTACGCGGTGGCGCACTATGTCGAGGTGTCGGGCGACGCCACGGTGCTCGAACACGTCGTGCCCTTCATCGACGGCCCGGCGATCCCCGAAGGCGCGGAAGACGCCTACTACGCGCCGCACACCAGCCCTGAACGCGCCAACGTTTACGAGCACGGCGCGCGCGCCATCGACCACAGCCTGGCGGTCGGCGTGCACGGCCTGCCGCTGATGGGCACGGGCGACTGGAACGACGGCATGAACCGCGTCGGCCACGAGGGCCGCGGCGAATCGGTGTGGCTGGCCTGGTTCCTGTGCAGCGTGGTCGAGCGCTATGCGCCGATCGCGCAGTCACGCCATGAACACGCGCGCGCCGAACGCTGGCTGGCGGCACGCCAGGGCTGGATCGCCGCGCTGCACGACGCCGGCTGGGACGGCGCCTGGTTCCGCCGCGCCTTCTTCGACAACGGCGCGCCGCTGGGCTCGTCGGCCAACGACGAGTGCCGCATCGACCTGATCGCGCAGGCCTGGTCGGTGCTCTCGGGCGCGTCCGACACCGCCCACACGCAGCCCGCGATGGCATCGATGAAGGCACAGCTGCACGACGACGCCGCGGGCCTGCTGCGGCTGCTGCATCCGCCGCTCGCGCATTCGGCGAACAACCCGGGCTACATCCAGGCCTACCCGCCGGGCGTGCGCGAGAACGGCGGCCAGTACGCGCATGCGGCCGTGTGGGGGCTGATGGCGCAGGCGCTGTCGGGCGACGTCGAGGCCGCTTGGCAGAGCTTCGAGGGCCTGAGCCCCGCCCACCGCGCCCGCCATGCGACGCGCGGCCCGGCCTACGAGCTCGAGCCCTATGTGATGGCCGGCGACATCTACGGCGCCGCGCCCTATGTGGGCCGCGGCGGCTGGAGCTGGTACACCGGCTCGGCCGCCTGGCTGCACCGAGCGGCGATCGAGACCCTGCTGGGGCTGGTGGTGCGCGGCGACCGGCTGTCGGTCACGCCGCGCGTGCCGGCGCACTGGCCGGGCTTCGAGATGGTGCTGCGGCTGGACGGCCGGGTCGTCACGCTGCAGTACGGCGAGGCGCGCACGCAGGGCGTGGCGCTCGCGGTCGGCGAATGGATCGACTGGCGCCATGCCAGCACCGAGGGCGCGGCGGCAGCCGATGCGACGCAGGCCGTGTGGGTGTCGATCACCCCCGCGGCCGGTCGAAGCGATGCCGCGACTCAGAAGTCGATCGCGGCCGACAGCATCAGCGTGCGCGGCGCGCCGACGGTCACGTAGGTGCTGGTGACCCAGTAGGCCTTGTCGGCCACGTTCTCGAGGTTGGCGCGCAGGGTCAGGGGCTTGCCCGCCAGCTTGGTGACGTAGCGCGCGCCGATGTCCAGCCGCGTCCAGCTGGGCATGCGCAGCAGGTTGGCGGCGTCGTAGTAGGTCGACGAGGTGTTGATCACGCGGCCGTTGAAGCTCAGGCCCGGCACCCACGGGGTGTCCCAGTCGAGGCCGACGTTGAAGGTGCGGTCCGGCACGCCGTTGGCGTCGTTGCCCTGGTTCACGCCGCCCTGGGTGCGGGTCAGCTTGGCGTCGTTGAACGAGGCGCTGGCCATGGCGCGCAGGCCCCGCTGGAGTTCGCCGTACATCGTCAGCTCCAGGCCGCGGTTGCGCTGCTCGCCGCCGAAGCTGTAGACCTGCGTGACGGTGTCGGTCGTGGCGTTCGGCCGGGTGATCTGGTAGACCGCCGCCTGGGTGGTCAGCGTGCCCCAGTCGGCCTTGACGCCCACCTCGTACTGCTTGGACTTCTGCGGTGCGAACACCTGGCCGCGGTTGGCGGCGGTCGGCCCCGCGATGCCACCGGCCATCAGGCCCGCGGTGTAGTTGCCGTAGACCGAGATGTTCTGCTGCGGCTTGAACACCAGGCCGACCAGCGGCGTGACGGCGCTGGCGTCGTAGGCAGTGGAACCGTTGACGCTCTTCTGGTTGATGGTCTGGTCGCGCAGGCCCAGCGTCAGCAGGAAGCGGTCGCTGAAGAAGGACATCGTGTCGGCGACCGCCAGGCTGTACTGCGACAGCTCGGCCGTCTTGCTGGGTTCGCCGCGCGCGAAGTTGATCGCCGGCAGCGGCGACGGGTTGTAGAGGTTCGACGCGACGGGGGTGGTGGTCAGCTGGTAGAAGTAGCCCGTTTCGCGGTCCATGCGGTTGGCCGCCAGCACCAGCGAGTGGCCGACGGCGCCGGTCTTGAAGCGCGTGCGCAGGCCGATCTCGGCCGAGGTGGTCTTGTTGTACTCGTCGTAGTAGCCGTTGTTGACCGAGAAGTTGCCCTGCGTGTTGGGGCGCAGGTCGACCGGGCGGGTGACGGCGGTGGGGAAGTTCTGGTCGGTCGACACGTCGCTGTAGCCCACGCCGCCATAGACGGTGGTGTCGCTGTCGATGTCGAACTCCAGGCGCGACATCACGGTCTTGGCCTTGTCCGTGAGTTCGGCGCCCGGGTAGAAGCTCGAGCGGTTGTCGGGCACGGCCGGGACCTGGGTGATGCCGCTGCGGAAGGCGATCTGCGGGCGGAACTCGGTGGTCTTGCCGCTGGTGGTGAGCGCGTCCAGCGACCAGCGCAGGCGACTGCCCGCGTAGTCGATGCCCACCGATCCCAGGCCCAGCCGCTGGCGGCCGCCGTCGACGTTGCCCTCGCCGTTGCGCCACACGCCGTTGACGCGCACGCCCCACTGGTTGTCGTCGCCGAAGCGGCGGCCCACGTCCAGATGGGTGCCGAACTGGGCGTCGCTCATGTAGGTGGTGCTCAGGCGCGTGAGCGGCACGTCGGCGGCGCGCTTGGTCACCACGTTGATGCTGCCGCCGATGCTGCCGTTGGGTCCCACGCCGTTGGTCAGCGAGCCCGGGCCCTTGAGCACTTCCACCCGCTCGATCATCTCGAGCGGGATGCGGGTCGCGGGCGCGAGGCCGAACAGGCCGTTCATGGCGACGTCGCGCGAGCCGACGGCGAAGCCGCGGATCTGGAAGTCGTCGCCATAGCCGCCTCGCGCCGCCAGGGTGCGCACCGAGGCGTCGTTCATGACCACGTCGGCGATGGTCAGCGCCTGCTGGTTGTCGATCAGCTCCGAGGTGTAGTTGGTGGTGCTGAAGGGCACGTTCATCAGGTCGGTGATGCCGAGGATGCCCAGGCTGCCGCCGCGCGCGAACTGGCCGCCCGAGTAGGTCTTCTGCAGGCCGCCGATGGCCTCGGCCTGGTCGGTGACCACCACTTCCTTCAGCTGGGTCTCCGTCGTCTGGGCCGCGGCCCCTGCAGCGGCGAGCACGAGGCAGGCGCCCAGGGAATGACGCAGCAGGTGGGCAAGCGGCGTGGGGGCGAAACGGAAATCTGCGCGGGAAGAGGAACCGGAGGGCAAAGGCATGGAGACGAACGGGAGGAGAAAGGAGGATGGGCACCGGGGGCCGGGCGCACCGGACAGCCGGGCGTCGGCAAGGCGGCGCTGGCACGCGATGTGTCATTCCGGCTCAAAGCGAAACGGAATAACAATGATTCTTATTATATAAACGCATGTAACGAATCTCGTCGCCCTGCCCTCAACAAGAAACAAACGTGGATGGATTGTTGTTCGAGTGCGACGCCGTCGGCACCCGCAGGCCTGCGCTAGGGCGTGGCGGCCAGGCCTTCCTCGGCGCGTATGTAACCCGGCTGCAGCAGCAGCGCACGCCGGTAGTCGGCCCTCGCATCGGCGGGACGGCCGGCGCGGACCAGCAGGTCGGCGCGGTTGCAGAGGATCTGCGCGCTGGGCGGCTGCGCCGCGATGGCGGCGCCGTAGGCGGCCAGCGCTTCGGGATCGCGGCCCAGGTCGTGCAGCAGGCCGGCGCGCAGGTTGTGCGCGATGCTCCAGCCGGGCGCGCGGGCGACCAGCGCATCGACGGTCGCCAGCGCGTCTGCCGGGCGCCCCAGTTCGGCCTCGATGCCGGCCCGGCGCACCGCGAACCAGCGGTTGTCGGGCGCCAGCCGCGTCGCGCGCTCCATGTGCGCGAGCGCTTCGAAGAGCTGGCCGTCGCGGGCCAGGAGCGAGGCGATGAAGTTCTGCACGTCGGCCTGCTCCGGGTAGGCCGCCTCCAGCGCCTGCGCGCGCTGCAGCGCCAGCGCCAGGTCGCCCTCGCGCACCGCCTGCCCGATGCGCGCGTTGCGCTCGCGCGCGTCCGGGGGCAGCCCGCGGATGCGGGCCGCCAGCGCCCGCTGCTCGGTGCGCATTTCCTGGCGGTAGGCGTCGTCGAGATCCTCGGGGCCCGGCGTGCGCGGCTGCGCCGAGGCAGCGGCCGCGCACAGCAGCGTCGCCACCAGGAGCTGCGCGCGGCCCGGGCGGCGCAGCCCTTCAGTCACCGAGCAGTTCGCCGATGGGCTGCAGGTCCTCGACCCGGTCGCAGATGGACTTCACGACCATCATGATCGGGATGCCCAGCAGCAGCCCCCAGATGCCCCAGAGCCAGCCCCAGAAGATCACGCCGATGAACACCGCCACCGGGTTCATGCGGCTGGTGCGGCTGGTGAGCCAGGGCACCAGCAGGTTGCCCACCAGCGTGTGGATCAACAGCGAGGTGCCGCCCACCCCCAGCGCCATCTCGACCCCGTTGAACTGCAGGAAGGCCACCAGCGCCGAGGCGCCCATCACGATCACCGAGCCCACGTAGGGGATCAGGTTGGTGACCGCCGCGAGGATGCCCCAGACCGCCGCGTTCTCCAGCCCGATGGCCCAGAAAGCCAGGCCGGTGGCGACGCCCACCAGTGCGCTGCTGGCGATCTGCACCAGCAGGTAGCGCTGGATGTGGCCGGTGATGTCGTCCAGCACATGCACCGTGACCCGCTTCTTGCTGAGGCTGTTGCCCGCGATCTTCACCAGCTTGCGCCGGAAGGTGTCGCCCGAGCACAGCGCGAAGAAGGTCAGGAAGGCCACCAGCGTGAGCTGGCCGGCCGCGGTCATGAGGCCGACCGTGCCGCTCCAGAGGTAGTCGCGCACGTTGAAGGGCGGGCGCTCGACGATCACCCGCTGCACGCCGCGCCGCGCGGCCGGCGCCGCCTGCGCGGCCTGCTCGAGCTGGGCGGCGGCCTTCTGCACGGTGTCGAGCGCACTGGCGTTGTCGCTCGGCCCGCGCACCATCGCCAGGCGCAGCTTCTGCGCGGCCAGCGGCAGCGAGTCGACCAGTTCGGTCGCGCTGCCCGACAGCGAATAGCCGGTCCAGCCCAAGGCGCCGCCGATGGCCAGCAGGATCGCCGCCGCGGCCAGCGCGCGCGGCACGTGCCAGCGCACCAGCCGGTTGACCACCGGCGCCAGCGCGTAGGTCGCCAGCAGGCTCAGCATCAGCGGAATGAAGACCGCCGCGGCCCAGTGCAGGGCGAACACGCTGGCCAGCACCGCGACCAGCACCAGCGAGGCGCTGCGCACGTCGACCGGCATCTGGAGCAGCACACGGTCGCGCGCCTCTTCGGCCGCTTCCTGCATGACTTCGCGCACCACGTCCGGCGCCGGCGCGGGGGTGCCGTCGGCGGGCAGGGGCTCGGGCTCGGGGGCCGCCTCGACCGGCACGCCCTCGATGGGATGGATGGCACTCATGGCGTCTCCTTCAAAGCTTCACGCACGCAGGCCAGCTGGCGGCGCGACACCACCACCGGCTCCGCGATGCCGTCCAGGCGCAGGGCCCAGCCTTCGGCGTCCTCGCCGTCGTCGTATTTCTCGAGCGCGCGGATCGCGGCGCGCGCCACCAGCGCATTGCGGTGCACGCGAACGAAGTGCTGCGGGTAGCGCGCCTCGAAATCGGCCAGCGAGCCGTCGAGGATGTGGCTGCGGGTGGCGGTGCGCACCGTGAGGTACTTGTATTCCGACTTGAGGTAGAGCACCGAGGCCAGCGGCACGCGCTCGGTGCGGCCGCGGTCCTGGATCAGCAGGTGCGGCTGCGGCGGCGCTTCGGGCGCCGGCGCGCGCTGTTCCTTGAGATGGCGCTCGACCTTCTGCAAGGCCTGCTGCAGGCGCTCGACGCGCACCGGCTTGGTCAGGTAGTCGACCGCGTCGAGCTCGAAGGCGGTCACGGCATGGGCCGCGTGGGCGGTGACGAACACCACGGCCGGCGCGTCGGGCCGGCCCTGCAGGCTGCGCGCGAAGGCCAGGCCGTCCATGCCCGGCATGTGGATGTCGAGCAGCACCAGGTCGAGCCGCAGGCGATCGACCTGTTCGCGCGCCTGCTCGGCGTTCGCGGCCTCCCCCACCACCTCGGCGCCGGGCGTTCGGCAATCGCCCAGCAGCGTGCGCAGGCGCGAGCGCGCCAGCGCTTCGTCATCGACGATCAGGATTCTCAGTGTCATTTTTTTCTCTCCTCCCTCCAACCCGTGGTTCGGACTCATGATCCCAGCGGGACCACGATCCGCACACGGTAATTCTTCTGTTCGAGTCCGGCGCTGAACTGGGCCTGCACGTCGTGCAGCAGGCGCAGCCGGTCGCGCACGTTGGCCAATGCGATGCCGTGGCCGCGCGGCAGCGGCTGCTCGGCCCAGCGCAAGGGCGGCAGGCTGTTGATCACCTCGATCACCGCCAGCGCGCCGCGCCGCTCGGTGCGGATGCGCAGCTGCGCGCCCTCGGGACTGGGCTCCACCCCGTGCTTGACCGCATTCTCGACCAGCGGCTGCAGCAGCAGCGCCGGCAGCCGGGCCGCGCTGGCCGCCGGGTCCAGGTCCCAGCGGATCGCCAGCCGCTCGCCGAAGCGCACCTGCTCGATCGCCAGGTAGCGCTCGGCCAGCGCGATCTCGTCGGCCAGCGTGACCGCCTGCTCCGGATCGGCCAGCGCCCGCCGGAACAGCTCGGCCAGGTCCTCGAGCATGGCCTCGGCCTTGGCCGGCTCCTCGCGCACCAGCGCGATCGCGGTGTTGAGCGTGTTGAACAGGAAATGGGGCCGGATGCGCGCCTGCAGCTCCTCCAGCCGCGCGGTGGTGGCGGCCGGCGTGCGGCCGCGGGCGCGCAGCACCAGCCCGGCCATGATCAGGCCGGCGAACATGGCGCCGGCCGCCGCGCTGGCGATCCAGGGCGCCGCGGCCACCACGCCGGTGAGCCAGAGCAGCGCACAGCCGTAGAGCGCGGCCACCGCACCGAGCGCGGCACCGGCCGCGTACTGGGCCGGCCGCGCCAGCCGCGCCAGCAGCTTCTTGAGCGCGCAGGCCAGCACCAGCCACAGCAGCGTGGCCGGCAACGCGCCGCCGGTGACGGTGGCCGACAGCACCAGCCAGTCGGCCGGCGAGCGCGCCAGGAACAGCGTCGCCACCCCCACCACCGCCTCCACCAGCAGCACGGCACGCAGCACCACGCCGATCTGGCAGGCGTCGAACAGGCCGCCAGAAACCACGCGCGCCGCCGCCCGCGCCGGCTTTCGCGCGGGTGTGGAAGGGGGGGCCGATAAAATCGCCGGATTGCGCATCACAGACACATCGGGTTATCAACCCATTATTGCCTTCCCTAGGCCCTCCATGACCCAAAACCAACTCGACAAGAAATCCGAAGCCTGGTCGGCGCTGTTCTCCGAACCCATGAGCGACCTGGTGAAGCGATACACCGCCAGCGTGTTCTTCGACAAGCGGCTGTGGCAGGCGGATATCGAGGGTTCGCTGGCGCATGCCGGCATGCTCGCCGCCCAGAAGATCATCGGCGCGCAGGACCTGGCCTCGATCCAGGGTGGGATGGCGCAGATCCGCACCGAGATCGAATCCGGCGCCTTCGACTGGAAGCTCGACCTCGAGGACGTGCACCTCAACATCGAGGCCCGCCTGACCCAGCTGGTGGGCGATGCGGGCAAGCGCCTGCACACCGGCCGCAGCCGCAACGACCAGGTCGCGACCGACGTGCGGCTCTGGCTGCGCGGCGAGATCGACCTGATCGGCGAACTGCTGGTCGCGCTGCAGAAGGCGCTGGTCGACCTGGCAGAGAAGAACGTGGAAGTGATCCTGCCGGGCTTCACCCACCTGCAGGTGGCCCAGCCAGTGAGCTTCGGCCACCACATGCTGGCCTATGTGGAAATGTTCAGCCGCGACGCCGAGCGCCTGCTCGACGTGCGCAAGCGCGTGAACCGCCTGCCGCTGGGCGCGGCCGCGCTGGCCGGCACCAGCTACCCGCTGGACCGCGAGGCCGTGGCCCGCGCGCTGGGCATGGACGGCGTCTGCCAGAACAGCCTGGACGCGGTGAGCGACCGCGACTTCGCGATCGAGTTCACCGCCGCCGCTTCGCTGGCGATGGTCCACATCAGCCGCCTGAGCGAAGAGCTGGTGCTGTGGATGAGCCAGAGCTTCGGCTTCATCGACATCGCCGACCGCTTCTGCACCGGCTCGTCGATCATGCCGCAGAAGAAGAACCCCGACGTGCCCGAGCTGGCGCGCGGCAAGACCGGCCGCGTGGTCGGCCACCTGATGGGCCTGATCACACTCATGAAGGGCCAGCCGCTGGCCTACAACAAGGACAACCAGGAAGACAAGGAGCCGCTGTTCGACACCGTCGACACGCTCAAGGACACGCTGCGCATCTTCGCGGAGATGGTCGGCGGCATCACGGTCAAGCCCGAGGCGATGGAGAAGGCCGCGCTGCGCGGCTACGCCACCGCCACCGACCTGGCCGACTACCTGGTCAAGAAGGGCCTGCCCTTCCGCGACGCCCACGAAACCGTGGCCCATGCGGTGAAGGCCGCGATCTCGCACCAGGTCGACCTGTCGGAGCTGCCGCTGGCGGTGCTGCAGCAGTTCAACCCCGGCATCGAGAAGGACGTCTACGACGTGCTGAGCCTGCGCGGCTCGCTCAACGCCCGCAACATCCTCGGCGGCACCGCGCCGGCCCAGGTGCGCGCGCAGGTGGCGCGCCACCGCGCCCGACTGGGATAAGCGCCCCATGAGCGCCGTCCGCCCCCCCGAGGACACCGGCAAGTCCGAGATCCTGGACGCGCTCGCCTCGCGCCCCTCCTTCAACGGCCCGAGCTTCTCGCTGCGCAACCGGCTGCTGCGCGCGCTCTTCATCGTGGTCTGGGCCGCCACCGCCACCTGGACGCCGCGCCAGCTTGCGCCCTGGCGCAGGTTCCTGCTGCGCGCCTTCGGCGCCTCGATGGCCCCGCGCAGCGACGTGCGCGGCAGCGCCAGGGTCTGGTACCCGCCCAACCTCGTGATGCACGAGGGCGCGGTGATCGGTCCGCGGGTCAACTGCTACAACCTGGGCCCGATCACGATCGGGCGCCGGGCGCTGATCTCGCAGGACGCCCACCTGTGCAGCGGCACGCACGATTTCGACGACCCGCACTTCCAGCTGCAGGCGCGCGCCATCGTCATCGGCGCCCAGGCCTGGGTCTGCGCCGAGGCCTTCGTCGGGCCCGGCACCCAGGTCGGCGAGGGCGCGGTGGTCGGCGCCCGCTGCGTGACCTTCGGCGAACTCGCCCCCTGGACCGTCTACGCCGGCAACCCGGGCCGGCCGGTGCGCGAACGCAAGCGCTTCGAACCGCTGCCCTGAACCGGCGCCGGGCTGAATCCGGCGGGCCCCGCAAGCCGTACCCTTGGTATGGCCACTGCTGCCCCACAATGTCTGCATGACAGATCCCAGCCCCGACACCGAACTGATGGCGTTGATCGACCGCGTCGGCCAGCGCGACGAAGCCGCGCTGCGCCAGCTCTACGACCGGACCTCGCCCCGCCTGTTCGGGCTGGCGCTGCGCGTGGTGCGCCAGCGCGAATGGGCCGAGGACGTGCTGCAGGAAGCCTTCATGACCATCTGGCGCGTGGCCGGCGACTACCGCGGCACGCTGAGCCCGCCGCTGGCCTGGCTGGGGCTGATCGTGCGCAGCCGCGCGCTCGACCTGCTGCGCCGCCGCACCGCCGACCGCGCCCAGCTCACGCAGGAATTCGACGAGCTCATGGCCGAGACGCTGGAGTCCGGCGCGCCCAACCCCATGGACATGGCCGATGCCGGCGAGCAGGCCTGGGCGCTGCACCAGTGCCTGCAGCAGCTCGAGGGCAAGCAGCGCGAGGTGGTGAGCCTGGCCTACCTGCGCGACCTGAGCCATGGCGAGCTGGCCGAACAGCTCAAGCTGCCGCTGGGCACGGTCAAGACCTGGATTCGCCGAGGGCTGGAGAAGCTGCGCGTCTGCATGGGCCGCTTCGCGTGAAGGACGCATCATGAACATTTCCACCCCCGCCGAACGGCTCGAACTGCTGGCCGCGAGCTATGCACTGGGCACGCTGCGCGGCGGCGCGCGCCGCCGCTTCGAGACCCTGGCCCGCGAACAGGCGCCGGTGCGCGCCGCGGCGCTGATCTGGCAGGGCCGGCTGGCCAGCCTGACCGAACTCGAGGCCAGCACCGTGCCCGACGCCGCGGTCTGGACCCGCGTGCGCAACCAGATCGAGGTCGAGAAGGAAGAACAGGCGCTGGCGCGCCAGCGTGCCGCGGCCGCGCCCGCCGACGCGCCGCCGCCGCGCGGCTGGCTGCGCAGCCTGGCGCTGTGGCGTGGTGCCACCGCCGCGGGCGCGCTGGCCACCGTGCTGGCCGTGGTGGTCGGCGTGAACCTGCGCGACGAGCTGCGCAACGCCCCCAACGTGCGCTACGTGGCCGTGCTGTCCGACGACAAGGCGGCCGCCTCGATGCTCGTGACCTTCGACCCCACCAAGCGCCAGCTGACGCTGCAGCGGGTCGGCGAGTACAGCGAGGGCGAGGACAAGTCGCTCGAGCTCTGGGCCCTGCCCCCGGGCGGCGCGCCGCGCTCGCTGGGCGTGCTCGACCGGGCGCCGGCGCTGCGGCTGGCGGTGGCGGAATCCGAGGTGCGCGAGGTGCCGGCGCTCGCGATCTCGCTCGAGCGCAAGGGTGGCGTGCCGCGCGGCCAGGGGCCGGCCGGCCCGATCGTGTTCAAGGGCGCGCTGATCGAAAAGATGCTCTGACGGGGAACCATCGCCGCGATTTTTAGTTCGCACGCCCTTGGTCTGCCAACCGCCGGCCCCCGCCGTGCGTTGTGTGGACTCCATGCCGCCGATGAAATCCTCCGCCTTCGTCCTGTGCCTGGCGCTCGCTCTGGGCGCCGCGGGCGCCGCCCGGGCCCAGCTGCCCGCCGCGCCGCAGGCGCTGCCGTCCGCCTCGCCCGACTACCTGGCCGCGATGAACCGCTGGCGCGGTTCGCTCAGCGCCTTCGCGAGCGCCGACAAGGAAAAGCTGCCCGCCACCGACGGCGTGCTCTTCGTGGGCAGCTCCACCATCCGCATGTGGACCCACCTGGCGCAGGACTTCCGCCAGTCGCCGGTGGTCATCAACCGCGGTTTCGGCGGCTCGACCATGGCCGACTGCAGCCTGTTCACCCACGAGCTGGTGGTGCGCTACCGGCCGCGCCACGTGCTGGTCTACGCGGGCGACAACGACCTGGCCGAAGGCCGCACGCCGCTGCAGGTGCTCGAGAGCTTCGCCCAGTTCGCCAACACCGTGCGCGAGACGCTGCCCGAGGCCCGCATCAGCTACATCTCGATCAAGCCCAGCCCCTCGCGCGAGGCGCTGATGGCCAAGATCCGCAGCACCAACGACATCATCGCGGCCTACGTGCGCACCATGGCCAATGCCGAGTACATCGACATCTTCACGCCGATGCTGGGCGCCGACGGACGCCCGCGCGCCGAGCTCTTCCTCGGCGACCGGCTGCACATGAACGAGACCGGCTACCGGCTCTGGCAATCGGTGATCTCGGCCCACGTGACCGCGCCCGAGACCCTGGCGGCCAGCCCCGCCCCGCGGCCGGTACAGTCCGGCCCGGGCGTGCCCAGCGGCGTCTTCGTCCCGACGCCCTGACGGGCATCGGCGCGGCCCGAGCAAGCAGCCGCCCATGACGACGCAGGCCCGAGCGCCCTCCCCGCCCAGGCCCAGTTCACATTCGTTGAACGTTCCGGTATTTCTTGACACATTTGCGGGGCACGCAGGGCTCCAGCGGCGCAATGCGCCTCAAAATGTAAGAAATTGGTGCTAAAGTTTAAATTCCTTTTCAGGCCGTGCACTGGCCTTTGCAAGGGCGAAAACCCGCACTGCACACCTTGAAAGCCATGGAACATTCCCGCTGCATCGTCGTCATCCTCACCTTCAACTCCGCCGCGATCGTCCGCGAGACGGTGGGCGAGGCGCTGAAGGTCAGCCCCCATGTCTACGCGGTGGATTCCTTCTCCAGCGACGGCACGCCGCAGATCCTCGAGGAACTGGGCTGCACGGTGGTCCAGCGCGCCTTCTCCAACTACAGCGACCAGCGCAACTGGGCCATCGCCCAGGTCGAGCCGCACTGCGACTGGCAGCTGCACCTGGACGCCGACGAGGTGCTCGACGCCCAGGCGGTGCGCGAGATCGGCGCCCTGCTGGCCGGCACGCCGGCGCATGACGCCTACCTGCTGCGCCGGCGCGACTACTTCATGGGCAAGATGCTGCGCTTCAGCGGCGTCAACCCCTGGCATCTGCGGCTGTTCCGCTCGGGCCGCGGCCGCTGCGAAGCGCGGCTGTACGACCAGCATTTCATCAGCCCGTCCACGCCCGCGCGGCTTGCGGGCTTCATGCACGACAAGAACTCCGCCAGGCTGACCGACTGGATCGCCAGCCACAACCGCTGGAGCGACGCCGAGGCCAAGGAGAAGCTGGCCCCCCAGGGCGCCGCCGACGGCGTGCTGCAGCCGCGCCTCCTGGGCGACCCGCGGGAGCGCACGCGCTTCATCAAGGAGCTCTACTACAAGCTGCCGAGCGGCCTGCGGGTGTCGAGCTACTTCCTCTACCGCTACGTCTTCCGCCTGGGCTTCCTGGACGGCGTGACGGGCTTCTACTTCGCCTTCTTCCAGGCCCTGTGGTTCCGCATGCTGGTCGACGCGAAGATGTACGAGCAGCGCGCCCAGCAGCGCGCCCCCTGATCCTTTTTATCTGTTCTTACGGAGTGATGCCGCCCATGCGCCAATACAACGCCTCCAAGCGAATTCTCGTCACCGGCGGTGCCGGTTTCCTGGGCAGCCACCTGTGCGACCGGCTGCTCGAACAGGGCCACGACGTGCTCTGCGTCGACAACTTCTTCACCGGCACCAAGCGCAACGTCGAGCACCTGCTCGACCATCCGCGCTTCGAGCTGATGCGCCACGACGTGACCTTCCCGCTGTACGTGGAAGTCGACGAGATCTTCAACCTGGCCTGCCCGGCCTCGCCGGTCCACTACCAGCACGACCCGGTCCAGACCACCAAGACCAGCGTGCACGGCGCGATCAACATGCTGGGCCTGGCCAAGCGGGTGCGCGCCAAGATCCTGCAGGCCTCGACCAGCGAGGTCTACGGCGACCCCGAGGTGCATCCGCAGGTCGAAGGCTACTGGGGCCGCGTGAACCCGATCGGCATTCGCAGCTGCTACGACGAAGGCAAGCGCTGCGCCGAGACGCTGTTCTTCGACTACCACCGCCAGCACCAGTTGCGCATCAAGGTCGTGCGCATCTTCAACACCTACGGCCCGCGCATGCATGCCAACGACGGCCGCGTGGTGTCGAACTTCATCGTCCAGGCGCTCAAGGGCGAGGACATCACGATCTACGGCAACGGCCAGCAGACGCGCAGCTTCTGCTATGTCGACGACCTGCTCGAAGCCATGCTGCGCATGATGGGCACCGGCGACCACTTCCCGGGCCCGGTCAACATCGGCAACCCCAACGAATTCTCGATGCTGGAGCTGGCCAACAAGGTGATCGAGCTCACCGGCTCGAAGAGCAAGCTGGTGCGCCTGCCGCTGCCCTCGGACGACCCCAAGCAGCGCCAGCCCGACATCTCGGTGGCGCAGAAGGAACTCGGCGGCTGGACGCCCACCACGCAGCTCGACGAAGGCCTGGGCAAGACCATCGCCTATTTCGACCAGTTGCTCTCCGCGCCCGCCGCGGCCTGAAGGACCCGAACAAATGAAAATCTCGATCATCGGCACCGGCTACGTCGGCCTCGTCACCGGCGCCTGCCTGGCGGACATCGGCAACAACGTCTTCTGCCTGGACGTGGACCCGCGCAAGATCGCCATCCTGAAGGAAGGCGGCATCCCGATCTACGAACCCGGGCTGGCCGACGTGGTCCAGTCCAACGTGGAGGCCGGCCGGCTGGAGTTCTCGACCGACATCGAGGCCTCGGTGGCGCACGGCGAAGTGCAGTTCATCGCGGTCGGCACGCCGCCCGACGAGGACGGCAGCGCCGACCTGCAGTACGTGCTGGCCGCGGCCCGCAACATCGGCCGCTACATGGAGAGCTTCAAGGTGGTGGTCGACAAGTCGACCGTGCCGGTGGGCACCGCCGACAAGGTGAGCGCGGTGATCCGAGAGGAGCTCGAAAAGCGCGGCCGCACCGACCTCGGCTTCTCGGTGGTGAGCAACCCCGAGTTCCTCAAGGAAGGCGCGGCGGTCGACGACTTCATGCGCCCCGACCGCATCGTGATCGGCGTGGCCGACGACGACAACGGCCGCGAGGCCCTGGCCGCGATGCGCAAGCTCTATGCGCCCTTCAACCGCAACCACGAGCGCACCCGCGTGATGGACGTGCGTTCGGCCGAGTTCGCCAAGTACGCGGCCAACGCCATGCTGGCCACGCGCATCAGCTTCATGAACGAGCTGGCCAACCTGGCCGACCGCGTGGGCGCCGACATCGAGTCGGTGCGCCAGGGCATCGGCTCCGACCCGCGCATCGGCTACAGCTTCCTCTACGCCGGCACCGGCTACGGCGGCAGCTGCTTCCCCAAGGACATCCAGGCGCTGACCCGCATCGCGCGCGACAACGGCCAGACGCTGCGCGTGCTGGAGTCGGTCGAGGCGGTGAACGACGAGCAGAAGACGGTGCTGACCGACAAGGTCTTCGCGCGCTTCGGCGCCGACCTGAGCGGCCGCAGCTTCGCGCTGTGGGGCCTGGCCTTCAAGCCCAACACCGACGACATGCGCGAAGCGCCGAGCCGGGTGGTGATCGGTGCGCTGCTGCGCGCCGGTGCGCGCATCGTGGCGCACGACCCGATCGCCGTGACCGAGACCCGCCGCGTGCTCGCGCTCGACTTCGCCGACGCGCCCGTGCTGCTCGACCAGATCAGCTACGCCAAGGACCCGATGACGGCGCTCGAGGGTGCCGACGCGCTGATCATCGTGACCGAGTGGAAGGCCTACCACAGCCCCAACATCGAGCGGCTCAAGTCGACCATGAAGTCGCCGATCGTGTTCGACGGCCGCAACCTCTACGAGCCGGCGGTCATGAAGGCCGGCGGCGTGACCTACCACGGCATCGGCCGCAACAGCGTCTGAGGACCGGGCCGCGGCTCAGTCCGCGGCGCGCAGCCGCAGCCGCGCCGCCTTGCGCACATCGAGCCACAGCGTGACCCGCGCCACCGCGTAGAGCCCGGCGAACACCACGCCCAGCAGCAGCGCATCACCCCAGGCCGGCCGCACCAGCTGGTTGCTGCCGTAGAAGGCCAGCACCAGCAGCACCGCCACCAGGTGGGCGCAGAACACCGGCAGCGAGGCCGAGCCCATCGCCTCCAGCGCATGGAGCCGCGGCAGCCTGCGCGCCAGCGCGGGCCCGAAGCCGATCGCCAGCACGCCCAGCGCCACCAGGTTCAGGATGCGCAGCGGGCCGAGCTGCCACTTGTCGAACAGCAGGTTGAGCTGCTCGTCGGCTCCGAAGGGCGCCTGGCCGTTGAGGCCGTGATGGCGCCAGTACAGCCCGTACAGCGCCACGGCGGTGGCCGCCAGCAGCAGCCACGGCGGCAGGCGCATCGGCCGCGCGCCCGGCGCGCTGCGGCTGGCGCCCAGCCACAGGCCCATGAACCACAGGAACTGCCAGGCATAGGCATTGAAGGCGCCCATCTCGTGGAAGGGCACCGACAGGCCGGTCCAGCGCACCACCCCCACGTAGATCCATTCGCTCAGGCCGAACTGCGCCAGCGCCCAGACGGTGGTGCTGGCCAGCACCACGCCCAGCCAGCCGTGGCGCATCGCGAGGGCCAGCACCCAGGGGCTGAGCAGCATGAAGAAGATGTACATCGGCAGGATGTCCAGCAGCGGCGGCTCGTAGACCAGCAGCAGGCCGAACAGGAAGCCCTCGCGCGGCTGCTCCAGGTAGAAGGACATCAGGTCCTTCACGGCCGGCTGGTCGATGCGCAGGCCGACGGCCGCGATGATGGTGAACAGGAACAGCAGCGTGGCCGCCTGCGCCAGGTAGATGCGCAGCGCGCGGCGCCAGAAGGCGCGGCGCATCGCGTCGACCCCCTCGCGGTAGCCGGCGCGGCTGTAGACCAGGCCGGCCATGAAGGCCGACAGCAGCACGAAGCCCTCGGCCGCCGACACGAAGCCGAAGGGCTGGCCCAGCGGATCGGTCAGGCGCGAAGGCAGGTGCGTGAGCGTCATCAGCACCAGCATCAGCCCACGCAGCGCATCCACCTCCCAGTAGCGTGGCGAGGCCGGGCGCACCGACGGCGCGCCCTGGGCGTGGATCGGCACCATGCGCTCGGACTCAGACGGTCGCGCGGATCGCGTCGACGATGGCTTCGCCGTAGCGCTGCCATGAATACTCGGCCGCATGCCGCGCCGCGCGGGCCTTCATCGCCACCAGCTCGGGCCGGTGCTGGTTGAGCCAGGCCAGCCTGTCTGCGATGGCCTCGGGCGAACGGATCGGCACCAGGAAACCCGTTTCACCCTCGACCACCAGGTCGGCGCCGCCGGTGTTGGGCGTGATCACCACCGGCAGGCCCTGGCTCATGGCTTCCTGCATCACCAGCGCGCGGCCCTCGACGATCGAGGGCAGGCAGAACACGTCACAGCTGCGCATCAGCGCCAGCACCTCGGCATGCGGGCGGCCCTTCTCGTGGATGAAGCCCGGGCATTCGCGCTGGTAGAAGTCGAGCTCGGCCAGCGGCGCGCCCATCACCCGCAATTCGATGTTCTCGCCGCCCAGCAGGCGCATCGCCTGCATCAGGTCGGCCAGGCCCTTGCGCTGGCCCATCGAGCCCGCGAACAGCACGCGCATCGGCCGCGCCGGGTCGAGCGCGGCCTCGGACCAGCCGCCGGTCCAGACCGGGGGCGAACCGAAGGGCGACATCACGCAGGCCTTCTGCGCCGCCGAGGCCGGCAGCGAATCGCGCACGAAGTGGCTGGCCACCACGACCAGGTCGGCCAGCGCCAGCTCCTCGGTCTTGCGGTCGAGCTTGGCCTGCGAGTCGAGCAGGCCGCCGCCCAGGGTGGGCGCCCAGGCGGGCAGGCGCTCGCCCTCCTCCTGCATCAGGCGCCGGCCCAGTTCCCAGTAGGCGATGGGCAGGTCGTAGATGCGTTTCAGGCCCAGCGTGCGGGCCGAGCGGAAGGTAGCGAGCGCGCCGTCCTCGTAGGCGTACACGCCCTTCAGGCCTTCGCGCGACTGCAGCCGGGGCAAGGTGCCCGCGACGAAACGGTCGAAGTCACGGATCACCGCGTCGACCGAGGCGAAGCCCTCTTCGTGCCGCAGCGGACCGCGCCAGCCCAGCGCACCGCAGGCCACGCGCGCGATCTCGCGTCCCGGGTGCTGCAGCAGCTTGTCGCGCGGCACGTCGAAGCGCCGGCGCATCCATTCGTTGCGCAGGCGCCCGGGCATCAGCTTCAGGGCGAGGCTCTGGTCGTCGGCGGCGACGGTGGTGGCGAAGCGGCCCAGCATTCCGGCCGCCTGCAAGGCGTCGAGCATGGCGCGCACATTCTGGTTGCCCGCGGGATGGCTCAACAGCAGTGTCATGGCGGCCGATCATAGTGGAGCGATTGTTTCCAGAGGGGGCGAAACCGGGTGTTTGGCACGATCCGGTGAGGCCTTTTGCCTTCTAGGCGCCCCTTCGAGTTGCGCTACGCTGCAAACCCGAAGGAGAACGTCCCTTGAAGACAAGAACAACCGCTTCCGTCATCACCGCCGCGCTGCTCGCGCTGGCCGCATTCGAGGCCAGTGCCCTGCAGACCCTGAGCGTCACACCGCAGGGCGAGGTCGCCCGCGTGCGCCAGGTGGTGGCCAAGTTCGATGCCGCCGCCGTCAACTTCGGCGACCCCAAGGCCGCCGCGCCTTTCACCGTGAGCTGCAACGACGCGCAGGCCGCCAAGGGCACCGGGCGCTGGACCGGCGAGAAGCAGTGGGTCTACGACTTCGAGAACGACCTGCCGCCCGGCGTGCGCTGCACCGTGAGCCGCGTGCCCAACTTCAAGCCGGCCGCGGGCGGCGACTGGAGCGGCCCGGAGCGCCACAGCTTCAACACCGGCGGCCCCTTCGTGCGCAACATCCAGCCCAGCTACGGGAAGATCGACGAGCAGCAGTCCTTCGTGCTCGAGTTCAACGGCCCGGCCACGCTGGCCAGCGTGCGCGACAACGTCTGGTGCGCGGCCGACGACATCGGCGAGCGCATCCCGGTGCGGCTGCTCGAGGGCAGCGACCGCGAGGCGCTGCTCAAGGCCGCCGGCCGCGACCGCGCCGCCCAGAAGGAGCCGCTGCGCTTCGCCACGCTGCAGTGCAACCGCACCCTGAGCGCGGGCAGCCGCGTCCAGCTGGTCTACGGCCAGGGCGTGGCCACGCCCTCGGGCATCGTCAACACCACCGAGAAGCGCTTCAGCTACGAGGTGCGCGACCCCTTCGCGGTGTCCTTCACCTGCGAGCGCGAGAACGCGCAGGCCGCCTGCCTGCCGCTGCGGCCGATGGAGCTGCGCTTCAACGCGCCGGTCACGCGCAAGCTGGCCAGCCAGATCCGCCTGAGCGGTGGCGGCCAGACGCTCAAGCCCAAGTTCAACGACGAGGAGAACGCCGCCAGCGACGACGCGGTGATCGAGTCGGTGCGCTTCGTGCCGCCCTTCCCCGAAGAGACGCCCTTCAAGGTCGAGCTGCCTTCGAAGTTCGAGGACGCCTCGGGCCGCGCGCTGGGCGAGCCCGGCACCTTCCCCTTGGCCGTCGCCACCGGCGCGATGCCGCCGCTGGCCAAGTTCGCGGCCTCGCCCTTCGGCGTGCTCGAACGCCTGGCCGAGCCTGGCGGCGTCGCGATGATGCCGGTCACGGTGCGGCGCGTGGAACCCGAACTGCAGGTGCAGGCGCTCACGCCCGGCAAGGTCAGCGACCTGAACCCGAAGACCGACGCCGAGATCATCGCCTGGTATCGCAAGGTGCGGCGCTACGACGAGCGCTCGTCCATCGACCGCGCCACCGCGGGCCGCGACAGCCGCGGCCCCCTGCCGCCGGTGATCGACCGCGACAACCGCAGCAGCGTGCAGACCCGCATGGTGTCGCTGCTGGGCGGCCTGCCCGGCGTGAAGACGCTGGACATGCCCAAGGCCGGCGACGCGGGCCCCGCCGGGCGCCCCTTCGAGGTCATCGGCATCCCGCTGACGCCGGGCTTCCACGTGCTGGAGATCGCGTCGAAGAAGCTGGGCGATGCCTTGCTCGACGAGCGCTACGGCGACGGCCGCACGATGTACGTGCGCACCACCGCGCTGGCCACCAACCTCGCGGTGCACTTCAAGCTGGGGCGCGAGAACGCCGTGGCCTGGGTCACGACGCTCGACAAGGGCCAGGTGGTGCCCAACGCCGCGGTGCGGGTCTCGGACTGCCGCGGCCGCGAGGTGGCCAAGGGCAGCACCGACGCCAGCGGCGTCGTGACGCTGGCCGGCATCTCGTCCAGCCCGCCCAGCTGCTCGGGCGAGAACGACTACGGCAACGACGCCTACTTCGTGAGCGCCCGCGCCACGCTCACCGATGCCGGCGACAAGAACGCCAAGCCGGTGGAAGACCTGGCCTTCACCTGGAGCGACTGGCAGCGCGGCATCGAGCCCTGGCGCTTCAACGTACCGACCAGCCTCGAACCCGAGCCCGACCGCATCGCGCACACGGTGTTCGACCGCACGCTGTTCCGTGCCGGCGAGACGGTGTCGATGAAGCACCTGATCCGCGCCCAGACCGCCAAGGGCTTCGGCCTGCCCGACGCACTGCCCGACACGCTGGTCGTCACGCACAGCGGCAGCGGCCAGAAGTTCACCCAGCCCGTGGCCTGGCGCAAGACCGCCACCGGCGGCCTGAGCGCGGTCAACACCTTCGCCATTCCGCCGGCCGCCAAGCTGGGCGTCTACCAGGTCGAACTGCGCAGCGCCAAGGGCAAGGGCGGCGACGACGACGACTACCAGCGCAGCTTCGGCAGCGGCCAGTTCCGGGTCGAGGAGTTCCGCCTGCCGGTGCTCGAGGGCCGCGTGACGCCCAGCGACAAGAAGCCGCTGGTGGCCGTCACCTCGCTGCCCACCGACGTGCAGATCAACTACGTGGCGGGTGGCGGCGCGGCCAACCTGCCGGTGCGCGTGTCGGCCATGGTGCGCGGCAAGAGCCTGTCCTTCGCCGACTACGACAGCTTCAACTTCTCGCCGCCGCGCCAGCAGGGCGACAGCGCGGCCGCCGATGCAGACGAGGACGCCTCGGCCTCGGCCGACACCCGCGTGATCGCCGACAAGCTGCCGGTCACGCTGGACCGCAACGGCGCCGGCAAGCTCACGATCGACAAGGTGCCGCTGGCCAAGGCCACGCCGCGCGAGCTGCTGATCGAAGCCACCTACTCCGACCCGAACGGCGAGGTGCAGACCATCCGCAGCACGCAGACGCTGTGGCCGGCCGAGGTGATCGCCGGCCTCAAGACCGAAGGCTGGGTCTCGACCGACAAGAAGCTCAAGTTCCAGGCGCTGGCGCTGGACCTCGCCGGCAAGGCGCAGGCCGGCGTGAAGGTGCAGGTGAACGCCGTCGCGCGCATCACCACCACCAGCCGCAAGCGCATGGTCGGGGGCTTCTACACCTACGACAACAAGACCGAGCTCAAGGACCTGGGCACGGTGTGCACCGGCACCAGCGACCTGCGCGGCCTGGTGCTGTGCGAGGCCGCGCTCAAGGAGGCCGGCGAGGTCGAGCTGGTGGTGACCGCCAGCGACAAGGAAGGCCGCGAGAGCAAGGCCGCGGGCTCGGTCTACGTGACCCGCCAGGGCGAGCTGTGGTTCGGCGGCGAGGACAACGACCGCATCGACGTGCTGCCCGAGAAGAAGAACTACCAGCCCGGCGAGGTCGCCAAGTTCCAGGTGCGCAGCCCCTTCCGCTTCGCGACCGCGCTGGTCGCGGTGGAACGCGAAGGCGTGATCGAGACGCACGTGGTGCAGCTCAACGGCCAGGACCCGACCGTGAGCCTGCAGGTCAAGCCCGAATGGGGCCCCAACGCCTACGTCAGCGTGCTCGCGCTGCGCGGCCGGCTGCGCGAGGTGCCCTGGTACAGCTTCTTCACCTGGGGCTTCAAGGCGCCGCGCGAGTGGTGGACCGCTTTCTGGTACGAGGGCAAGGAATACGTCGCGCCGACCGCGCTGGTCGACCTGAGCAAGCCGGCCTACCGCTTCGGCCTGGCCGAGATCCGCGTCGGCACGCAGGCCCACCGCATCGACGTCAAGGTCACGAGCGACAAGCCCAGCTACCCGGTGCGCGGCCAGGCCCAGGTCACCATCTCGGCCAAGCTGCCCGACGGCAAGCCGGCCGCGGGCGCCGAGGTCGCGCTGGCCGCGGTCGACCAGGCGCTGCTCGAGCTGATGCCCAACGACAGCTGGAACCTGCTCGAGGCCATGCTGCAGCGACGCAGCTGGGGCGTCTCGACCTCGACCGCGCAGATGGAGATCGTCGGGCGCCGGCACTACGGCAAGAAGGCCGTGCCTGCGGGCGGCGGCGGCGGCAAGGGCCAGACGCGCGAACTGCTCGACACCCTGCTGCTGTGGAACCCCTCGGTGGTGCTCGACGCCAACGGCCAGGCGGTGGTGACGGTGCCGCTCAACGATGCGCTGACCACCTTCAAGATCGTCGCCGTGGCCGACATGGGCACCGGCCTGTTCGGCACCGGGCAGGCGAGCATCCAGGCCACGCAGGACCTGCAGATCATCAGCGGCCTGCCGCCGCTGGTGCGCGAGGACGACCAGTTCCGCGCGCAGCTCACCTTGCGCAACACCACGCAGAAGGCGATGAAGGTCGAGGCCACGCCGCGCGCGACCCTGCTCACGCTCGAGCCGCAGACGGTCGAGATCCCGGCCGGCGAAGCGCGCGAGCTGGCCTGGAACGTGACGGCGCCGGCCCAGCTCGCGCAGACGCGGGCCGAGGCCATCCTGTGGGAAATCGAGGCCAGGGACACGCTGGGCGGCGCGCGCGATGCGCTCAAGGTGCGCCAGCGCATCGTGCCGGCCGTGCCGCTCACGGTGCAGCAGGCCACGCTGGTGCAGGTCGACGGCAGCTTCACGCTCGACGTGGCGCCGCCGGCCGACGCGCTGCCCAACCGCGGCGGCCTGAAGATGTCGCTGCAGCCCAAGCTGGCCGAAGGCATGCCGGGCGTGCGCGACTGGTTCGCCAACTACCCCTTCAGCTGCCTCGAGCAGAAGACCAGCAAGGCCATCGGCCTGCGCGACGGCAAGCTGTGGCAGGGCGTGGTGGCGCAGCTGCCCAGCTACCTCGACAGCGACGGCCTGGCGAGCTACTTCCCGCCGCGCGACGGCGAATCGAACCGCGGCAGCGACATCCTCACCTCCTACCTGCTGGCCGCCACGCATGAGGCCTCGTCCATCGACCCGGCCTTCGCGCTGTCGGACGCGGCGCGCGCGCCGATGGAAAGCGGCCTGATCGCCTTCGTCGAAGGCCGGATCCAGCGCGAGTTCTGGAGCCCGCGCAAGGACCTGGACGTGCGCAAGCTGGCCGCGCTGGAAGCCCTGTCGCGCTACGGCAAGGCACGCGGCGCCATGACCGCGAGCATCACCATCGCGCCCAACCAGTGGCCCACCAGCGCGGTGATCGACTGGATGCAGATCCTGAAGCGCGTGCCCGACGTGCCGCAGCGCCAGCAGCGGCTGGACGAGGCCGGCAACGTGCTCAAGGCGCGGCTGTCCTACCAGGGCACCAAGCTGATCTTCAGCACCGAGCAGGACGACTACTGGTGGTGGCTCATGACCAACGGCGACGTCAACACCGCGCGGCTGCTCCTGGCGGTGATGGACGACCCGGCCTGGAAGGACGACATCGGCCGGCTGGCCAACGGCTTCATCGGCCGCCAGCAGAACGGCGCCTGGCACACCACCACGGCCAACCTCTGGGGCGGGCTGGCGCTCGACCGCTTCTCGAAGGTGTTCGAGAGCACGCCGGTGACCGGCACCACCACCGCCGTGCTGCGCCCGCCGGCCGTCGGCAACGCCGATTCGGCGGCCCGCACCGACAGCGTGGACTGGAGCCGCGTCGAGCGCGTGAAGGCCAGCGACGCCACCGGCGCGCCCAACCAGGCCACCTGGTTCGGCGCCCCCGCGTCGCCCGGCAACCTGCGCAACAACACCATGTTCCTGCCCTGGAAGCAGCCGACCCAGGAGACGTTGACGGTCACCCAGAGCGGCACCGGCAAGCCCTGGCTCACGCTGCAGTCGGTGGCCGCGGTGCAGCTCAAGGCGCCGTTCGCGGCCGGCTATGCGATCAAGAAGACCATCACGCCGGTCGAGCAGGCCAAGGCCGGCCAGTACACGCGCGGCGACATCCTGCGCGTCACGCTCGAGGTCAACGCCAGCGCCGACATGACCTGGGTCGCCATCACCGACCCGGTGCCCGGCGGCGCGACCATCCTGGGCAGCGGCCTGGGCCGCGACTCGCAGATCGCCACGCAGGGCGAGAAGCGCAGCGGCGCCGGCTGGCCGGCCTTCGAGGAGCGCAGCTTCGAGTCCTTCCGCAGCTACTACGAGTACCTGCCCAAGGGCGTGGTGAAGATGGAGTACACGGTGCGGCTCAACAACGTGGGCGACTTCGCGCTGCCGCCCAGCCGCGTCGAGGCGCTCTATGCGCCCGAGATGTTCGGCGAGGCGCCTAACGCGCGCGTGAAGGTGGAGCCGGCCGCGAAATGAGCGCGGCGCGCGCCCGGCTTCGGCCAGGCGTGCCGCCGGCGCTCAGCGCTGGACGTTGACGACGGTCGCCTGCATCAGCGCGACCACCTTGTAGGCCTCGCCCGCGCCGGCGAAGGCTCGCACCTCGCCCGAGCAGACGGTCATCAGCCGGCCCGCGTTGACCACGCGGCCGATGGCGAGGAAGCGCTCGCCCAGCGCGGGGCGCATCAGGTTGATCTTGAACTCGGCCGTGACCACCTCGAAGCCGGCCGGCGCCTTCGTCAGCGCCGCGTAGCCGCAGGCGCTGTCGACGATGCTGGTGGTGGCGCCCGCGTGCAGGTAGCCGTGCTGCTGCGACAGCGCCTTGGAGAAGGGCAGCGCAATGTGGACCTCGCCGTCGGCCACATGCACCAGCCTGGCGCCGATGGTGGCCATCAGGCCCTGAGCGTCGAAGCTGGCGGCAATGCGTGGGAAGAGATCGCTCATGGGGAACCGTGAAAAGTTGAGAAGGGATACGCCGCTACGACAGCCAGCGCAGGCGGGCCCAGAAGCGGTCGCCCCAGCGGACCGCGCAGGCGCCGCACGCGACGATGGCCAGCAGCACGACCGCGCCCATGGCGAGGCCGCTCAGCGGCCACAGCCGCACGCACAGGCCCAGTCCCACCACCAGGCCCAGCAGGGCGCCGCAGCCGAAGCGCACCTTGCGCTCGAACGCGTCCACCTGTCGCCCCTGCGGCGCGGGGCGGTGGCTTGTTGCGGTGTGTCTGTCCATCCTCGTTTCGGGTCGCCAGCGATCCGGTCGAGGATGCCACAGTGTCTGCGTCAGTCGGTGGCGTCGCGCCGCGTGCTCCGGCTGAGCACGATGTCCAGCGCCAGCAGCACGATGGCGATGGCCAGCAGCGCCAGGCTCACGGGGATCAGACCGAACAGCGGTTCGTACAGAAAGCCGTGGGGATCGACCTCGCTGGTGCCGAACAGCAGCTGCACCGCGAAGCAGGCGAGGGACAGGCCCAGCGTCAGCAGCCAGAGCCAGCGCCGCAGCGGGGCGCGGCTTTTCCGTGCGGAGGGGGAAATGGCGTGGGTGGGCCCCGCGTCCTTGTCGGTCATGTGTATCTCCCGGGATGTGTGACATCCGCTTGGAGCCCGTCGGCCGGCAATGGTTCAGCGCGCCACGCCCCTCCACCGAAAGGCGGCACACTGCGGGTCCGACTGCCGCCCAACCTTCCCCACCGAGTTCTCGCCATGACCCTCGAACTGTCCCGTGAAGCACGCCAGCAGGCCATCAGCTCCATCGAGCGCTACTTCGTCGAACACATGGACGGCCAGAAGATCGGCAACATCACAGCCGGCGCGCTGCTGGGCTTCTTCCTCGAGGAGATCGGCCCCGTGCTCTACAACCGGGGCGTGGCCGATGCGCAGGAACGCCTGCAGGCGCGGGTGGCCGAACTCGACATCGAGGTGCACGAGGAAGAATTCGACTACTGGCGCAAGTACGACAAGCAGACCAAGGGACGGCGCTGAGCCGCCCCGGCGTCATCGCGGCCTCAGTCGCGGCGCGGGTCGTTCGGGCGCCGGTCGTAGCGGTTGGGCACGCCGTCGCCATCGCGATCGCGGTCGTAGCGGTTGGGTGTGCCGTCGCGGTCGCGATCGCGCATGCCCGGGCCCGGCGGCGGCGGACGGTTGTCGTACGGGGCGACCACGCAGCCGGCCAGGGTGGCGGATGCGGCGAGCAAGACGAGCAGTGTCTTCATGGGGTCTTCCTTTCGTTGGGCAGGGGCCGCAGGACACGGCGTGAGGCCACTGTGGCCTTCCCCGGTGTCCGGGCCATCGGCGCGACGCGCGCAGTTCGCGTAGGCCGGCACCCCGTCCGTCGCGCGGCAGAATGGCGGCGTCCCCGGGCCTCGCCCCTTTTCATGAAACTCACCTCGCCCGCCCTTCTCCTCACCACGGCGCTGCTGCTCGTGGCGTCGGCCCCCGCCCTTGCGCTCGACAGCTTCGACCAGGTGCGGCGCGCCCAACAGCCCTCCGACACCGCCGTGCTCGACCGCGACGGCGTGCTGCTGCAGCGCGTACGCACCGACGCCACGGTGCGCCGCGGCCAGTGGATCGCGCTGGCCGACGTGTCGCCCGCGCTGCGCACGGCGATGGTGCTCAGCGAGGACCGCCGCTTCTACGAACACAGTGGCGTCGACTGGCGCGCGGTCTCGGCCGCGGCCTGGGGCAACCTCTGGAACACCCGCACCCGCGGCGCCTCGACCATCACGATGCAGCTGGCCGGCCTGCTCGACGACGAACTGCGGCGCGCCGGCGGCGGCCGCAGCCTGACGCAGAAGCTGGGCCAGACGGTCGCGGCCGGCCAGCTCGAACGCCAGTGGCGCAAGGACCAGATCCTCGAGGCCTACCTCAACAGCGTGCCCTTCCGCGGCGAGCTCGTGGGCATCGACGCGCTCTCGCGCACGCTGTTCGGCAAGGCGCCGCACGGCCTCGATGCGCGCGAGGCGGCGGTGGCGGCCTCGCTGGTGCGCGCGCCCAACGCCGGGCCCGCGCGCGTCGCGCAGCGCGCCTGCGAGGTGATGAAGGCGATGGAGGCGAGCGAGGCCGATCGGCGCCGCGTCGACTGCTCGGCGCTCGACATGTTCACCAGCGCGGCCCTGCAGCGCCGCGCCTTCGACCCCAGCGAAGGCATCGCGCCGCACCTGGCGCGCCGCGCGCTGCAGGAGCGACGCGCGTCCACGGCGAAGGCCGGCGACACCGAACTGCGCACCACGCTGCGCGCACCGCTGCAGCGCTTCGCGCAGGCCACGCTGCAGCGCCACCTGCGCGAACTGCACGGCCGCAACGTCGAGGACGCGGCGCTGGTGGTGCTCGACAACGCCAGCGGCGAGGTGCTGGCCTGGGTCGGTTCCTCGGGCCAACTGAGCCGCGCGGCCGAGGTCGACGGCGTGCTCGCGCAGCGCCAGCCCGGCTCCACGCTCAAGCCGCTGCTCTATGCGCAGGCCGTCGCCGAGCGGCGGCTGACTGCGGCCTCGCTGCTCGACGACTCGTCGGCGCAGATCAACACCGCGAGCGGCCTCTACATCCCGCAGAACTACGACCGGCGCTTCAAGGGCCTGGTCTCGGCGCGCACCGCGCTGGCCGCCTCGCTCAACGTGCCGGCGGTGCGCACGCTGGTGATGGTCTCGCCCGAGGCCTTCGCGCGCCAGCTGCGCGGCGCGGGCATCGCGCTGCGCGAGAGCGGCGGCTACTACGGCTACAGCCTGGCGCTGGGCAGCGCCGAGGTCTCGCTGCTGGCGCTGACCAACAGCTACCGCACCCTGGCCAACGGCGGGCGCTACGGCGAGACCCGCATCCTGCCCGCCGCGCAACCCGCGGCCGCGACCCAGGCCCTCGATGCGCGCGCCGCCTTCATCGTGGGCGACATCCTGTCCGATGCCAATGCACGCACCCGCACCTTCGGCGTCGACAGCGTGCTGGGCACGCGCTTCTGGACGGCGGTGAAGACCGGCACCAGCAAGGACATGCGCGACAACTGGGCCGTGGGCTGGTCGCAGCGCTACACGGTGGGCGTGTGGGTCGGCAACGCCAGCGGCGCGCCGATGTGGGATGTGAGCGGCACCAGCGGCGCGGCGCCCGTCTGGGCCGAGGTGATGGGCTTCCTGCATGCGCGCGAACCCAGCCGCGCCCCGACGCCGCCTGCGGGCCTGGTGCAGCTGCCGGTGCGTTTCGGCGATGCGATCGAAGCACCGCGCGAGGAGTGGTTCCTCGCCGGCACCGAGCAGCCGCTGTTCGCGCGCGACACCCCGGCCGCCGACCCCGAGGCCGGCGCGCGCATCACCGCACCGGCCGACGGCTCGATCATCGCGCTCGATCCCGACATCCCGCCCACGCGCCAGCGCGTGCGCTTCGAGGCCCAGGGCAGCGGCCTGCAGTGGCGCATCGACGGCAAGCCCTTCGCGCGCGGCAACCGCGCGCTGTGGCTGCCCTGGCCCGGGCGGCATGTGATCGAGCTGACCGATGCACGCGGCCGCGTGCTCGACCAGGTCCGGCTCGAGGTGCGGGGCGCCGGGGTGGTCGCCCGACGCTAGCCCGGCCGCGATCCCCCTGCGCGCGGGTCGGACGCGATGCCCGCTGACAGCACGCCCGAGCGGGTCGCCGCACAATCGGAGGCGCCCAAATCTCATACAACAAGGCGAATCCATGTCTGTCACCGCTCCCCCCGCCGCGGGCGCCTCGGCCCCGCCGCGCGCCTACACCTCCGAGGAAAAACGCCACCGCATCTTCGCGATCATGGCCGCCTCCTCCGGCAACCTGGTCGAATGGTTCGACTTCTACGTCTACGCCTTCTCCGCGCTGTATTTCGCGCCGGCGTTCTTCCCCAAGTCCGACCCCACCGCACAGCTGCTCAACACCGCGGGCGTGTTCGCGGCCGGCTTCCTGATGCGCCCGATCGGCGGCTGGCTGTTCGGCCGCATCGCCGACCGGGTGGGCCGCAAGACCTCGATGCTGATCTCGGTCACGATGATGTGCGGTGGCTCGCTGGTCATCGCCTGCCTGCCGACCTATGCGCAGATCGGCGCCTGGGCGCCCTTCCTGCTCCTGGTGTGCCGGCTGTTCCAGGGCCTGTCGGTGGGCGGCGAATACGGCACCACCGCCACCTACATGAGCGAGATCGCGCTGCGCGGCCAGCGCGGCTTCTTCTCCTCCTTCCAGTACGTCACGCTGATCGGCGGCCAGCTGCTCGCGGTGCTGGTGATCGTGGTGCTCGAGCAGTTCCTCGACGAGGCCGAACTCAAGGCCTGGGGCTGGCGCATTCCCTTCGTGATCGGCGCCATCGCGGCCGTGGTCGCGCTGCTGCTGCGCCGCACATTGCACGAGACACAGACCGCCGAGGCCAAGGCCAACAAGGAAGCCGGCAGCATGGCCGGGCTGTTCAAGCACCACAAGGCGGCCTTCTTCACGGTGCTGGGCTACACGGCCGGCGGCTCGCTGATCTTCTACACCTTCACCACCTACATGCAGAAGTACCTGGTGAACACGGTGCACCTGCCGATCAAGACCACCAGCTACGTGATGACCTGCGCGCTGTTCGTCTACATGTGCATGCAGCCGCTGTTCGGCATGCTGTCGGACCGCATCGGCCGGCGCAACAACATGCTGCTGTTCGGCGGCCTGGGCGCGCTCGCCACGGTGCCGATCCTGACCGCGCTGCAGCATGTGACGAGCCCGATCGTGGCCTTCGTGCTGATCATCGTGGCGCTGGCCATCGTGAGCTTCTACACCTCGATCAGCGGCATCGTGAAGGCCGAGATGTTCCCGCCCGAAGTGCGCGCGCTGGGCGTGGGCCTGGCCTATGCGGTGGCCAACGCGATCTTCGGCGGCTCGGCCGAGTACGTGGCGTTGGGCCTCAAGAGCCTGGGCCACGAATCGGCCTTCTACTGGTACGTGACGGCGATGATGGTGATCGCCTTCCTGGTGAGCCTGCGGCTGCCCCGGCAGGCGAACTACCTGCACCACGACCACTGAGCGAGAACGATCAACGGCCCGCGGCCGGCACCCGCGTCGCCAGCGCGGGCGGCGTGTAGTCGGGCCGCAGCTGGCAGCCCTTGCCGAAGTCGGCTTCGTACTGCGCACACAGCTGCGCGACCTTCTGCGGCGTGGGCTTCTCGCCGCGATCGATCCAGTCGAGCAGCGCGCGCATCAGCGCCGGGTACTCCGGATCGCTGAGGTAGCTGTGGGTCGACTGTTCGCTGAAGGTCTGCACCAGCCGGTCCGAGGCGCCGGCCGCGTCGACGATGTCCTTGTAGCTGTGCTCGAGCTCGACGAAGGCCGTCGGGTCATGGATGGCGTGTAGCGTGAGCACCGGCAGGCGCAGGCGCCCGCCGGGCCGGCTGTCGGCCGCGAGCGCCGCCACGGCCACGGGGTCGGCCTCGTAGCGCAGCACGCCGGCGTTCAAGGCCGCATCGTCGCTCGAGCCGCTGTAGACCACCTTCGCATTGCCGAAGGGGTTGCGGTCGCCGAGCCGCTTCTGCGTGAGATCCCTGAACAGGAAGGTGGCCCAGCTCAGGTGGCTGAGCAGGCTGCGCTCGGGAATGCGCACCACCGACAGGATGGTCTGCAGCCGCTGCGCCTGCTCGGGGCTGCGTTGTGCCGCGGGCAGGCCGACGCCGGTGCACTCGCGCACGCGTTCGGCCAGCTCGGCATGCGTGAGCGTCGCGCCCGCCGGCAGGCCCTGCCACAGCGGGTAGGCCGGCTCGTCGGGCCGCGGATGGTTGCGGCAGACGTACTGGTAGACCACACGCAGGTCGAGCCGGAATTCGTAGGCGTTGCCGCCACCGCTGAGCACGCCGCTGGTCAACAGCACGCCGTCGTAGGCCGGCCGCTGGCCCGGCACCGGGCCGTAGCGTTCGGCGGCCTTCGAGGCGACCCCGCCGCCATAGCTCTGGCCATGCAGCACGGTGCGCCGCGGCTGGCCGAAGGACTGCACGAAGAGGCGGCGCAGGCGTTCGGTGTCCTCGCCCGCCATGGTCACGCCGTAGCCGCCACGGCGGTAGGTCGAGCCGGCCCAAGCATAGCCGGCCTTGACCATCACCGACCAGCGCTGCAGGTCCTCGGCGCCGCGCGCCAGGGTCGGCGCGCCCAGCTCCGGGCCGCCGTGCGTGTGCATCACCAGCACATCGCGCTGCCAGCCGGCGGGGATCGCGATCCAGTAGAGCGCGCCCTCGGCATCGCGGCCGTTGTAGCAGCGTGCATCGGCCGGCACGCTGGCCGGGCAGGCGGCCGGCTGCGGGGCCGTGGCGTCAGGCGCGGCGCTGGCCGCGCCCACGACGCAGGCCAGGCCGAAGGCGAGCGCGGCGCGACGGCCTTGGCGCGCGTTCAATTCCGCACCCCGAGTTCGAAGGCCGCGCCGCTGCCGCCCTGCGCGACGAAGCCCAGCACGCCCGCGCTGTGGATGAAATGGCCGGCCCGCGTGCCGCTGCCCTGCAGCACGCCCAGCACCGGGCTGTCGGCCACCAGCGTGCCGGTCGCGCCGCCGAGGTTCAGGCTGCTGCCCGCAAGGGTCGCCTCGTGCGCCGTGCCGTCGCTGCCGGCCATCAGGTAGCGGCCATCGGCCGCGCCCGCCACCACGCCCTGCTGCACCGCCTGCAGGCGCAGGCCGAAGCGCGTGCCCGACTCGCGCACCAGGAACAGCGGCACCGTGGTGGCGCCCACCTTGCCGAAGATCACCGAGCCGCTCGGCGTGCCGCCGGTGGTGGTGGCCGAACCGGTCGGCGAGGTGCTCATCATGTCGAAGGCATTGCGGCCGGCGTTGTACACGAGGTAGCCCTTGGTGGTGGAGGTGCAGTCCGCATCGTAGGTCATGAAGCCACCCGTCACCGGGTCCTGGCAGGACTGGAAGGTCCCCGCGTTGCGCACGCGCGTCGATCCCGCGTAGCCGCTGGCCGTGCCGCCCGCGCCGTACTGCACGCCGGCGCTGTTGAAGATGTTGGCGACCGGGTTGAAGGTCGCCGGGGCCGCACTGTTCTCGAAGCTGTTCTGGAACGCGATCAGCGGCACGAAGCTGTTGCCGCTGGGCGTCGCGATGCCGCCCTGCACCACGCCGCCGGCGCCCAGCACGAAGGTCGCGCCGTTCTCGGCGCTGCCGTAGCTGCAGGCGCCCAGCGGCAGCAGCGTGCCCGTGCGCTGCGTGCCGGCCGGGCGCTGCAGGCTGGCATCCAGCGTGAGCGTGTAGTGCAGCGTGGCCGGGTCGAGCGACAGGCGCAGCTCCTCGCCGAGGAAGTCGCCGCCCTTGTAGACCGTGGCGACCGCGGGCAGGTTCGGGCAGGCCAGCGGGTCGACCGTCTCGGTCACGCAGCTGTAGTTGACCGCCGCGTCCAGGCTGCCGCTGCCCTTGTACTTGGGCCAGGCCGGGAACTGGCACAGCGGCCGAGTGCGGCCATAGGTGGCGGGCACCGCGTCGACCGCCACGCCGGTGGCGGGCGCGAGGCCACCCTCGACCCAGTTCTCCAGCGCCGCCAGCGAGTCCCAGTTGGGAATGAAGACGCCGGTGCCGTGACCCATGCCCGGCACCGTGTAGAAGCGCACGCCCTGGTCGACCGCGGCCTGCCCCACGGTGGCGACCACGCGCCGGTAGTAGTCGATGGTCGAGTTGGGGCTGATCACCTCGTCGCCCAGGCCGTGCAGCAGGATCAGCCGGCCGCCGCGCGCCAGGAAGGGCCGCAGGTCGGGGTCGGTCGCGTCGGTGATGGCCGAGGCCTCGACGACGCGCGCGGTGAACGCGCCCGGGTCGAGCGGATCGAGCGTGAGCGAATCGAAGGTGGCGTTGCGCGTCACGAAGAACTTGGCCCACTGGTCGCCGGTGACGTACATGTTGGCGTCGGCCGAGGTCGCGGGATTGCCCGGCGTGCGGCGCGTGCCGAGGTCGCGCGTGGTGAAGGGGCCGGCCACCAGCGCGCCTTCGAGGATGTTGTAGCCGCCGGCGCGCGTGGTGCCGTTGGCGAGCGCGTAGCGGGTGAATTCGAGCGGCGACTCGATCGCGCGGATGCTCGCGAGCTGCGGGTCCGACAGGCAGCCGTCGCCGCTGTCGGTGCCGCCGCTGCAGCGCAAGCTGTCGAGGATCTGCGTGTTGAGCTGGCGGCAGCTCTCGACGTTGCTCACGATGCCGTCGGCCGCGCCGTCGAGCTTGTCGCAGGCGGCCAGCACGGTGCGCTGCACCAGCAGCGTCTTCGCGACGTTGAGCCAGCCGGCACCGCCGTTGGCGTAGAGCGCACGGCCCACCGCCAGGTTCGACAGCCGGGTGCCGGCGTAGTTGAGCGCCGGCTCGTTGGCGATCACGCCGTCGTAGTCGGCGGGCCAGCGCTGGATGTGGGCCAGCGCGTCGCGCCCGCCGGTGGAGGTGCCGAGGAAGTAGGCATGCGCCGGCGCGCGTCCGTAGTGCGCCTGCACCAGCTGCAGCGCCACGTCGTGCGTCTTCTTCAGCGCCTGCCCGCCGTAGTTGGCCAGCGCCTCGTCGTTGGCGGCGAACTGCGCGTCGGTGATGCTGCCGCTCTGGTGGCCGCCGTCGTCGCCGAAGGTCACGTAGCCCAACGCGAGAGGCGCGGGCTTGTCGATCGGGCCGAAGCGGATCGGCTCGGTGCCGTCGATCAGCCGGCCGTTGAAGCCGCCGCCGCCGAAGTGGATCAGCTTGCGGTTCCACTGCTGCGGCAGGTTGACCGCGAACTGGATCACCGGCGCCTGCGCATCGATGGGCTGGATGGTGCCGCGCACCCGGCAGTAATCGCCCAGCGTGTTGCCGGCATCGCCGGCGCCCACGGCCGTCGCCGTGGTGATGGTGGCCCCCTGCGTCGGCAGGCCGATGCGCGCGGGCGCGATGACCGTGCCGGCCAGCGCGCTGCAGGCCACCAAAGGTGCCGTCGGCACTTCGGGCTGCGGTGGGGGGCCGTCGGGATCGGCGCCGGTCGGGGGCGGCTGGGTGGCAACCGGCGGCACGGCGGCACCATCGCTGCCGCCGCCGCAGGCGGTCAACAGCAGGGCAAGGCCGAAGAGTGCCGGCAGCGCGGTGGCACGGCCGGCGAGAAGAGGATGGCGCAAAGGCATGGGTGTCTCCGAACGGGGACCTCGCGGGGCCCCTTGGTGATGGGCGAGCCGACGATAGGCGGCACGCCAACCCCAGGTCAAATACGAAAACAGGACCCGTTCGATACTTGAAAGATATGGAGATGCGCGCGCGTCTCCTCGGCCCATGCAGGCGCCGGCCCGCCTCGGGCGCGGGTCAGGCGCGTGGCGCCTCGCCAGCCATGCGCTCGGTCTTTGCGTTGAGCAGCACCTCGGGCTCGTTGGCCTCGACCCAGCTCTCGTTGTTGAGGGCCGCGTGCAGTCGCTTCTCGTCGAGCTCGTCGGTCCACTTGGCCACCACGATGGTGGCCACGCCGTTGCCGATCAGGTTGGTCAGCGCGCGCGCCTCGGACATGAAGCGGTCGATGCCGAGGATCAGCGCCAGGCCCGCCACCGGCACATGGCCCACGGCCGACAGCGTGGCCGCCAGCACGATGAAGCCGCTGCCGGTGACGCCGGCCGCGCCCTTGGAAGTCAGCAGCAGCACCGCCAGCAGCGTGATCTCCTGCACCAGCGTCATGTCGGTGTTGGTGGCCTGCGCGATGAACACCGCGGCCATCGTGAGGTAGATCGAGGTGCCGTCGAGGTTGAAGGAGTAGCCGGTCGGGATCACCAGGCCCACGCAGGTCTTCTTGGCGCCCAGGTTCTCCATCTTCTCCATCATGCGCGGCAGCACCGATTCGGACGACGAGGTGCCCAGCACGATCAGCAGTTCTTCCTTGATGTACTTGATGAACTTCCAGATGCTGAAGCCGTGGAAGCGCGCGATGCCGCCCAGCACCACGAAGATGAACAGCAGGCAGGTCAGGTAGAACACGCCCATCAGCTTGCCCAGCGAGAACAGCGAGCCGATGCCGTACTTGCCGATGGTGAAGGCCATGGCGCCGAAGGCACCGATGGGCGCCAGCTTCATGATGTAGTTGACGATCACGAACAGCACGTGCGAGCCCTTCTCGATCACGTCGAACACCAGCGTGCCGCGGCCGCCGAACTTGTGCAGCGCGAAGCCGAACAGCACGGCGATCAGCAGCACCTGCAGGATCTCGCCCTTGGCGAAGGCGTCGACCAGCGTGTTGGGGATGATGTTGATCAGGAAGTCGACCGTGCCCTGCATCTTGCCCGGGCCGGTGTAGGCGGCGATGGACTTGGTGTCGATGGTGGACGGGTCGATGTTCATGCCCGCGCCGGGCTTGAACACGTTGACCAGCACCAGCCCGACCACCAGCGCGATGCTGCTCACGACCTCGAAGTACAGCAGCGCCAGGCCGCCGGTCTTGCCGACCTTCTTCATGTCCTCCATGCCGGCGATGCCGACCACCACGGTGCAGAAGATGATCGGCGCGATCATCATCTTGATGAGCTTGATGAAGGCGTCGCCCAGCGGCTTCATCGATTCGCCGACCTGGGGATAGAAGTAGCCCAGGGCCACGCCGATGATCACCGCGGTGATGACCTGGACGTAGAGCGACCGATAGAGGGGAAGCTTGGTCGTGCTTGGCTGTGTTGTCATGTTTTTGCCTGCAGGAAAGTGAAGGTGTCTGCGCGCGGAAAGCGTCGAAGCGTCTGGTGCTCGGCCCGCCGGTGCGGGCGTGGATTCTCCTCCTTGCGGTGCAGGCTTTCAGTCAGTCGGCGGTCAGCCAGCGTTCGGGGTAATGTGAAACGAAGCCCTCCGGCGTGAGGTTCAGCAGGGCCGAATAGCCGAAGCGCGGCGCCTCGTACCAGCAGGCACCGGCGCTGCGTTGCGCATAACGTTGTTCGAGCAGCCCCAGGCTGCGTTCGTCGGCATCCAGCCAGGCGGCCGGCGCATCGGCGGCCTCGCCCGGTTTCAGGCCCAGGCGCCGCAGCGCGATCAGGTTGGTGGCGGGCGTGAAGCCCAGGTCGAGGTCCATGCAGTGCGCCAGGTCGGGCACCGCCTCGTCGTTGAGCAGCCAGCCGCCGCGCGCGTTGCGCGTGACCGACAGGTCGATGTTCTCGCCGTCGACCCAGCCGCGCACCGTGCCCCATTGGGTGTGCCACAGCGCATCGCAGCGCACCCGGTAGTGGAGCTGGACATGCCGGCCCTGCGGGTCGGAAAAGACGGCGGCACCGTCGAGCTGCCATGCCGTGTCGTTGCGCTCGAGCCGGCAGGCGTCGTGGCCTGGTGCGTCGAGGCGGCGCCAGAGGATCGAGGCGACGGTGTGCATGGGCGCGATGATGGCGCGCCGCCGGGCCCGGCGCAAGCGCTGTACAAGGTTTCGTCACAAGCGAAAATCATGCTGTGACCGTTGTTTCCCCTTCTCCCTTGCGCCGCATCGCCCATCTGGACATGGATGCGTTCTTCGCGTCGGTGGAGCTGCTGCGCTATCCCCAGCTCAAGGGGCTGCCGATGGTGATCGGCGGCGGGCGGCGCAAGGTCGACGAGATCGTGGAGCGCGACCATGCCGGGCGGGCGCTGTCCGAGATCCCGGTCGAGGCTTTCCCGCTGCTCAAGGACTACGTGGGCCGCGGCGTGATCACCACCGCCACCTACGCCGCGCGCCAGTTCGGCGTGGGCTCGGCCATGGGCATGATGAAGGCCGCCAAGCTGTGCCCCCAGGCAATCGTGCTGCCGGTGGACTTCGACGAGGTGCGGCGGCTGTCGCGGCTGTTCAAGAGCGTGATCCGCGAGATCGCGCCGGTGGTGGAAGACCGCGGCGTCGACGAGGTCTACATCGATTTCACCGAAGTGCCCGGCGGCCAGCGCGAGGGCGGCCGGGTGCTGGCGCGGCTGATCCAGAAATCGATCTTCCAGGCCACCGGCCTGACCTGCTCGATCGGCGTGGCGCCCAACAAGCTGATCGCCAAGCTGGCCAGCGAGTTCGACAAGCCCAACGGCATCTCGATCGTCTACGCGAGCGACCTGGAGCCCCGGATCTGGCCGCTGCCCTGCCGCAAGGTCAACGGCATCGGCCCCAAGGCCGACGAAAAGCTCAAGCGCCTGGGCATAGCGACCGTGGGCCAGCTGGCGGCGCGCGACCGCGACTGGCTGATCGCGAATTTCGGCAAGGCCACGGGCGCCTGGATGCACGAGGTGTCCTGGGGTCGCGACGACCGGCCGGTGGTCACGGAAAGCGAGCCGGTCTCGATGAGCCGCGAGACCACCTTCGACCGCGACCTGCACGCGGTGCGCGACCGGGCCGAGCTGGGCGCGATCTTCACCCACCTGTGCGAGAAGGTGGCGGAAGACCTGCGGCGCAAGGGCTACGTGGGCAAGACCATCGGCATCAAGCTGCGCTACGACGACTTCAAGAGCGCCACCCGCGACCAGACCATCGACCGCTTCACCGACGACGGCAAAACCATCCGCCAGATCGGCGGCCAGTGCCTCAAGCGGGTGCCGCTGGAGCGCCCGCTGCGGCTGCTGGGCGTGCGCGTGGGCGCGCTGGCCAAGGCGGGCAGCCCGGAGGCGCTGGCGCCGGCCGGCACGCGCGCGGCGGCGGAACCGGTCTCGACCACCGCGTCGCTGTTCTGAGATGGCACGCTGGTTGCGGCGCATCGCCTTCGCACTGCTGGGCTTGCTGGCCGCCCTCGGGCTGTATGTCGCAGTGGCCTTCGCGCTGGTGTTCTGGCCGGCCAACGCCGGCCCGGCCCGCGAGCCGCCCGAAGTCGAGGCCTGGGTGCTGAGCAACGGCGTGCACACAGACCTGGTGCTGCCGATCCGCTCGGCCGCCATCGACTGGCGGCAGCTCTTCCCGCTCGCGGACTTCCAGGCCGTGCCGGCCGATGCCGAGTTCGTCGCCATCGGCTGGGGCGACCGCGAGTTCTACCTGCACACCCCCACCTGGGCCGACCTCACGGCCAGGCGCGCGGTCGGGGCGCTGCTGGGCGGCAACCGCGCGCTGCTGCACGTGAGCTACCTGCAGCGCGCGCAGCTGCGCCAGGGCGCCTACCGGCTGCCGCTCTCGGCCGCGCAGTACGCACGGCTGGTGGACCATGTGCGCGCCGCGCTGCTTTCGGGCCGCGCGACACCCATCGCGGGTGCGCACTACGACGCGCAGGACGCCTTCTACGAAGCCGAGGGCGGCTACAACCTGTTCGAGACCTGCAACACCTGGACCGGCCGCGGGCTGCGGCGCGCGGGCGTCACGGTGAGCCGCTGGACGCCCTTCGACTTCAACGTGACCTGGCACCTGGCGCCGGCGGTGCCCTGAGCGCGGTGGCTCAGTCCAGGCCGTCGAACTCCGCGTCGTCGGGCCCGATGTGGGCGGGCGAGCGCCAGCCGGCGTCGCGCATCGAGCGCGCCACCTGGTGCTCCACGCCCATCAGCACCGCGAACAGTGCCATGCGCACCGGGATGCCGTTGTCGGTCTGGCGGAAGATCGCCAGCCGCGGGTCGTGGTTGAGGTCGATGCTCAGGTCGTTCGCGCCCGGACGGCCGTCGCGCGGCAGCGGGTGCATCAGGATGGTGTCGGGCTTGCAGACCCGGTCGACCAGCGCCTTGCAGACCTGGAACTCGGGCGTGTAGCCCTCGATCTCCTCGCCCGCGAAGCGCTCCTTCTGGATCCGCGTGGCATAGACCACGTCGGCGCCGCGCAGGCCTTCCTCGAGCGAGGGCGTCTGCTCGACCACATGGCCGTTGCGCGCCACCAGGTCCACCAGGTAGGCCGGCATCTCCAGCGAAGGCGGTGCGATCAGCGTGAACTTGAGCCCGCGGTACAGCGCCAGCAGCCGGATCAGCGAATGCACGGTGCGGCCGTACTTGAGGTCGCCCACCATCGCCACGTGCGTGCCGTCGACCAGCTTGCCCATGCGCGAGAATTCGCGCTGGATGGTGTAGAGGTCGAGGATGGCCTGGCTCGGGTGCTCGCCCGGGCCGTCGCCGGCGTTGATGACCGGGATGTTGGTGGCGCGCGCGAACTCGGCCACCGAGCCCTGCTCGGGATGGCGCACCACCAGCGCATCGACGTAGCCGCTCATCACGCGGCTGGTGTCGTAGATCGATTCGCCCTTGGCCATCGAGGAGAAGGTGAAGCCGGTGGTGTCGCAGACCGTGCCGCCCAGCCGGCAGAAGGCCGCGCCGAAGCTCACGCGGGTGCGGGTGCTGGCCTCGAAGAACAGGCTGCCCAGCACCGCGCCCTCGAGCACGCGCGAGACCTTTTGGCGCCGGGCGATGGGCTGCATCACGTCGGCCACCTGGAACAGGTCCTCGAGGCTGTCGCGGTTGAACTGCGCCACCGACAGCAGGTGCGGCCGGCCCTCGGCCGCCATGCGCTGGCCCAGCGGACGGGCGTCGGCGCCCGAGGCCGGCAGCGCCTCGCGCTGCAGGATCTCGGCGACGAACTTGCCCACCATCTCGGGCATGGCGCGCGATTCGCCGGAGTCGGCCGGCAGCAGCCAGGTGTCGAGGGCCCGGCGGCGCACGCCCAACCGTTCGGAAAAAGCGTCGCGGGTGAGGTTGAGGCGACGCATCGCGTCGCGGAGGATGTCTTGTTGCTGGCTCATGGGCGCGAAATATACGCCTTGAGCCGCCACTTCACATCAACATTTACGCATTGCGCACACTTTCGACTGCAATCAGCTCAGAGCTTGGGCACGCCGCCTTGCCATTGGGGCCAGTTCGCCACGATGTGGTCGACCACGCGGCTGCCGACCTTCTCGATGTTCTCCACCGTCTCGGCAAAGCCGCCGGCGGTCTCGCCCGGGGCCGGGTCCAGGTGCTGCAGCGTGGTTTCCTTCGGGTTGCCCTGGTCGAAGTTGACCGCGCCGCGCAGGCTCATCACGCGCTCGGTGCCGTGGGTGCGGTTGATCACCAGCGTGATCGCGGCCGCTTCCATCTCGGTGATCACGTAGTCGTCGGCGCCGTAGAGCTTGGCGATGTACTGCGCCTGCCTCGACATGCCCGGGCCGTGGAAGAAGGTGTCGCCGGTCATGTGGGTGCCGGTGCCGACGAAGGGCGCGCGGCGGGCCGCGGCGTCGGGATAGCGCAGGCGGTAGGTGCGGGCGCTGTCCGAATCCTTGAGCGGCGTGTCGCCCGAGAGCTTCATGGCCCAGCCGACCAGCGCCGGATTGAGCTGGAAGCGGCGGTAGTTCTCGTAGCCCTTGCGCGGCATGAAGGTCGGCTCGCCCGACTTGTTCTCCTCGGGCGCCCAGCGGTGGCCCAGGTCGTAATCGACCAGCCAGGTGGCCCAGTTGACCTCGCCGATGGTGCCGCGCGAAGGCGGCGTGCCGGCCACGCCCGAGATCACGTAGTAGGCCTGCGAGAAGTCGAAGGCCGGGTTCAGCAGGATGGCCTGCATCGACGAGGAGGAATTGACCTTGCCCATGCCCAGCACCGCGCCGCAGACGCCGTCGGCGTTGCAGTACACGGGCTGCAGCGCGCCGGGCACGGTGACCGGTTTGGCGTCCTTCCAGTAGCGCTCGTACCAGTGCTGGAACTCGCCCGCGCGGTCGCCCGTGTTCTGGCCGATCTCGAACATGGCGGCGACGAAGACCTTGACGCGGACCGGCGCCGCGGCGGCGGGGGTCGAGGGCGTGGAGGCGCAGCCGGCCGAGACGGCGGCGGCCAGCAGCAGCGCGGGCCAGCGCGCATGGGACAGGAAGGAGACGGACATGGTGGGGCTTTCGAAAGGAATCATGGAAGTCTAAAAGGTGACCGGGGAGAACGGGCAGGCCGCGCACCCGGCGCGTTTGCGGCGTCCTACAGCCGCCCATGGCAGCGGGCCGCATCGTGGGCCCACTCACCCAAGCACATCACATGCCTACCGCCGCTGCCTCCCTGCGCCCCACCCCGCTGGCCAATGGCCTGGTCTATGTGAACCCCGAGATGCCGGGCCTGCGGCGCGTCCGCCAGGGCGAGCACTTCCGCTTCAAGGACGCCAAGGGCCAGTGGGTGCGCGACGCCGACGAGATCGCCCGCATCCGCAGCCTGGCGATCCCGCCGGCCTACACCGAGGTCTGGATCTGCCCGCTGCCCAACGGCCACCTGCAGGCCACCGGCCTCGACGCCCGCGGCCGCAAGCAGTACCGCTACCACCCCGACTGGCGCCTGCTCAAGGACGAGAGCAAGTTCGAGCGGCTCGAGGCCTTCGGCCGCGCGCTGCCCCGCATCCGCGCACGCGTGGCGCGCGACCTCGAGGGCGGGGCCCGCACCGCGCCCACGCGCGAGCGCGTTCTGGCCACGCTGGTGCGCCTGCTCGACACCACCTTCCTGCGCGTGGGCAACGAGGAGTACGCGGCCAGCAACGGCTCCTACGGCCTGACCACGCTGCGCAACAAGCACGCGGCGGTGCGCGGCAGCTCGCTCAAGCTGCGCTTTCGCGGCAAGAGCGGCGTGCAGCACGAGGCCGAGGTGGACGACCCGCGCGTGGCCAAAGTGGTGCGCGCCTGCCAGCAGCTGCCGGGCCAGGAGCTGTTCCAGTACGTGGATGCCGAGGGCGCGCCGCACGGCCTGTCGTCGACCGACGTCAACGACTACCTGCGCGAGGCCGCCGGCGACAACTTCACGGCCAAGGATTTCCGCACCTGGCACGGCACGGTGCAGGCGCTGGAGCTGACGCGCCTGGCCTGCGACCGCAACGGCGACGAAACGGCGACGCCGGCGATGCGCTACAGCGCCAAGGAGATCGTGGCGGCGGTCGCGCGCCAGCTGGGCAACACGCCGGCCGTGTGCCGCAAGGCCTATGTGCATCCGGCCGTGCTCGCGCTCGGGGCCACGCTGGCGGCCGACGCGGGCACGATGAACGAGGTCTGGGAAAAGATCGCGGGCCAGGCCAGGAGCCGGCGCCGGCTCTATGCCGCCGAGGCGCGGCTGCTCGCCTTCCTGGTGGCGCATGCCCGCCGCACGGCGCGCGAAGCGAAGAAGGCCGCGGCCGCGCCGCGGCGAGCGCGCCGCGCCACGGCGCCGTTGGCTCAGGCGGCGGCGAGCGTCAGGCGGACCGCGTCGCGCTCGATGGCCAGCGCATAACCGAGGTCATCGGCCAGGGACTGCAACGCGATCGCGTCGATGGCCAGCATGCGCGGCGCCCGGTGCGCACCCGCCATGGCGTCGGCCCCGTCGGCCTCGCCGGCCGTCACGCGCAGCCACAGCGCATCGTCCCCGTCGGCCGACACCGTGACCGTGCCGACGTCGGTCGGCGTGTCGTGCAGGTAGCCCAGCGCGCCGAGGAACAGGTAGCGCAGCGCGGCGCTCGACGGCCATTTGGGCGCGCCGTCGATCGGCGCCTGCAGCGCGCCATCGACCTGCAGGTGGATGCCCTGCAGCTCGAAGGCCGCGCGCATCAGCCCCACGCCCTGCGCCACCAAGGCGTGGCGGGTGATGCCTTCGTCGTCGATGGCGAGCTCCCAGTCGCGCAGCGAACGCACCGCGTTCACCAGTTCGGCGATCTGGCTGTCGATCAGCGTCACCCGTTGTTCGCAGACCACCGGATCGATGGCCGGCGCCGCCACCTGGCGCCGCAGCATCAGCAGCCCCATGCGCATCACCGAGACCGGCCCGGTCATGTCGTGACGCAGCGCGGGCAGGGCCCGGATCAGCAGTTCATGGCGCACACCCGCAGCGATCCAGCTGCGCGCGCCCGGGGAGGCTTTCATGAGGCCGGGGCGCTGCGGGCCAGTTCGAGGATGCGGTCGAGCGCATCGAAGTCGATGGGCTTCTGCAGGTGGTGGTCGAACAGGCCGGCGTGGGCGCCCGTGGTCTCGTGCGAGGAGAGCCCGGTGACCGCGACCAGCAGCGGCGGTCTCGCGCGCTCGCGCAGCTGGCGAGCGACTTCGGTGCCCGGCAGGTCGGGCAGCGTGATGTCGATCAACGCAATGTCGAAGGACTCGTTGGCGCAGACCGCCAGCGCCTCGCGGGCCGTATAGGTGCAGCGGGCGCTGTGATCCTGCAGCGACAGCAGTTCCTGCAACAGGTCGGCAGCGGCCTCGTTGTCATCAACGATCAACACATTCACAAAAGTTTCCCGAGAAAAGGTTCCAGAGTATCGGCGTCGGGCGCGATCTCTTATGTAGGCGCAAGCCTACTGTCGCGCCGTGCGTGCGTTGAGCGGCAGCGCCTGCGGCCAGCTGGTGCGGAACGGGTTGATGTCCAGCCCGCCGCGCCGGGTGTAGCGCGCATAGACGGCGAGCTTGGTCGGCTGGCACCGTTCCCAGATGTCGCGGAACATGCGCTCGGCGCAGGGCTCGTGGAATTCGTTGTGGTTGCGGAAGCTCACGATGTAGGCCAGCAGCCCCGCCTGGTCGATGGCCGGGCCGCTGTAGCGGATCTGCACGCTGCCCCAGTCGGGCTGGCCCGTGACCAGGCAGTTGCTCTTGAGCAGCCGGCTGGTCAGCGTCTCGGTGACGGCCGGCTGGGTGGTGTCGCTCTTGAGCAGTTCGGGCGCGGGCTGGTAGTGGGTGCACTCGATGTCGAGGCGGTCCAGGTCCAGGCCGTCGAGCTCGTGCACCGGCTCGCGGTCGAACAGCTCGGGCGTCAGCAGCTTCACGCCGATGCCGCCGCTGCGCCCGCTGCCGCGCCAGGCCGCCTCGGCCAGGTCGGCGCGCAGCGTGTCGCGCACCGCCGCTGCATCGGCGAAGACGCTGTTGTTGAAGCTGTTGAGGTAGAGCTTGAAGGACTTGCTCTCGATGATGTGCGGCGTCTCGCAGGGCACGGTGATGTGCGCGATCGCGACCTGCGGCTTGCCGCGCGGGTTGAGCCAGCTCAGTTCGAAGGCCGTCCAGAGGTCGGCGCCGAAGAAGGGCAGCGCGTCGTCGGCGATGCCCATGGCGGCGCGCTGGGTGGCGCGCGCGATGGGAAAGAGCAGCGTGGGGTCGTAGCGGTCGGCATAGGCCGAGCTGCGGCCCAGCTGGGATTGTTCGGGGGTGTTGTCGAGGCTCATGGGGTGTCTTTTAGGCGGATTGCGTTTCCTGCGAGGCCTGGAGGAAAGGAACCATGTGCGCGAGCAGGACTTCGGCCAGCCGCGGCGACAGGTCGTGGCCCATGCCGGGAATCGCGACGAACTGCGCGCCCGGGATGCGCCGCGCGGTGTCCTGGCCGCAGGCGAAGGGCACCAGCGGATCGGCGTCGCCGTGGATCACCAGCGTGGGGCAGGCGATGCGCGCCAGCAGCCGCTCGCGCCCGCTGTCGGCGGCGACGGCCGTCATCTGGCGCACCAGGCCGTGCGGGCGGTAGGCGCGGCGCAGCGCGCGGGTGAGGCGCGCGCGCAGCGCCGCGTCGTCGGGCGGATAGGCCGGGCCGGCGATCAGCCGCACCAGCTGCATGCTGTGGTGCACGCGCGCCGCCTCGTCGCGCGCCAGCGGACGGCGCAGCGACAGCGCCATCACGTCGCGGCGCGGCCCGGGCAGGCCGCGCGCGCCGCTGGAGCTCATCAGGCTGACCAGGCTGGCGACGCGCCGCGGCGCGGTGGCGGCCATGCGCTGGGCGATCATGCCGCCCATCGAGGCGCCGATCACGTGGGCCTGCTGCACGCCCAGCGCATCGAGCACGCCGATCGCGTCGTCGGCCATGTCCTGGAGGCCGTAGGCCGAGCGCACCGGCAGGCGCAGCTGGAAGCGCAGGCCCTGCCACAGCAGGTTGCCGGTGCCGGCGGCGTCGAAGTCCTGGCTCAGGCCGGCGTCGCGGTTGTCGTGGCGCAGCACGCGGAAGCCCGCGTCGACCAGCGCCTGCACGAAGTTGTCGGGCCAGGCGATCAGCTGCATGCCCAGGCCCATGATCAGCAGCACCACGGGGCGCTCGTCGCCGCCGCCGCTGTCCTCGACCTCGATGCCGATGCCGTTGGCGCGCACCCTCATGGCCGGGCCTTGCGATTCATATGAACTCGCGCTCGCGCAGCCACTTGGTCGCAACCCATTTCTCGCCTTCCAGCACCGGCGCGCCGCCGTGCAGCGTGCGGGTGTCGGGATGGGGCCGGTCGTAGCTGAAGAAGACGCCGGTGCCGCGCTTGGGCGCGACCTCGAGCCCGACGTCGGGGAAGGTGGTGGCGCCGCCCTTGACCGGCTCCTGCAGGTACATCACGAGCGTGCCCACGCGCTGGCCGCCGCGCCGCAGGATGGTCGGCGTGCCGGGCTCGCCCGGGTCGAAGTAGTCGTAGTGCGGCCGGTACTGGGCGCCGGGCCCGTAGCGCAGCACCTGCAAACCCTCGCCGAACACCAGCGGCCAGTTGAGCAGCGCGGCGATGCGCTGCTCGACGCGCGCCACGACCTCGGTCTCGCCGCGCTCGAAGAACATGCCGTCGCTGGTGCGGTCGACGTTGAGCACCTCGCCGCCGGTCTGGGTCTCGACGGTCAGCGAGCGGGCCAGGCGCTTGCGCGCGCTGGCGATCAGCGCCTCGCATTCCTCGTCGGCCAGCAGGTCGCCGAAGACCACCACCCGCGGATGGGCCAGCGTGTGCAGCACGTGCACCCGGCGGTCGCCGGCCTCGAGGTAGAGCGGCGAGCCTTCGAGGTCGGGCCCGGGCAGGGCGGCCGAGGCGGCGGTCACCGTCACCGGCGCGATCTCGGGCGCGCCGCGTTCGATCTCGGCCAGCGCGGCATCGGTGGCCGTGTCCTGCCAGCCGGCCATGCGCATCGAGGTGCGCAGCGCCGCGACGGAATGGCCGGCGGCCAGCTGGGCCACGACCCATTCGCGCAGTTCGGGGGTGACGGGTTGCGTCATCGCATCCTCCTCAGGTCTTTCGTCGGAACACCAGCCTTTCAGGCAGCGAGACCGCCGCGTCGAAGGCATACCCTTCCAGGTCGAATTTTTCCAGCGCCTTGGGCGTGGCCGCCTTGTGCAGCACGGCCCAGCGCGCCATCAGGCCGCGGGCCCGCTTGGCGTAGAAGCTCACGATCTTGTACTGATCGCCCTTGCCTTCCTGGAACACGCATTCCACCACGCGCGCCTTGAGCACCTTGCGATCGACCGACTTGAAGTATTCCTGCGACGCCAGGTTGATCACCACCGGCGTGCGGTCGGCCGCCAGCCGTTCGTTGAGGTGGGCCGCGATGCGCTCGCCCCAGAAGGCGTAGAGGTCCTTGCCATGGCGGTTGGCCAGCTGCGTGCCCATCTCCAGCCGGTAGGGCTGGAGCCGGTCGAGCGGACGCAGCACGCCGTAGAGGCCGCTGAGGATGCAGACGTGGTCCTGCGCCCAATCGAGCTGCCTGGCCGTCAGGGTCTTGGCATCGAGGCCGCCGTAGACATCGCCGTCGAAGGCCAGCGCGGCCTGGCGCGCGTTCTTCTCGGTGCCCCTGGTCGACCATGCGGCGTAGCGCGCGACGTTGAGCGCCGACAGCTTGTCCGACAGGTGCATCAGCTCGGCGACCTGCTGCGGCGATTGCTGGCGCAGCAGGCCGATCAGTTCGGCGGCCGGGCCGCGCGGGCCTTCGAACACGGGCTGGGTGGCGGGGAGACCTTCGGGGAGGGGGCTGTCGTAGTCGAGCGACTTGGCGGGCGAGAGCAGAAAAAGCATGGACGGAATTATGGGCGCGGCCCGCGACCGGCCCGGGGCCGCGCCGGAGGGCCCGGGTAAAATTGCGGGCTTCCCCATCTTCTGTCAGCGACGGCCCCGATGAGGTGCCGCTCGCCATCCATCACGCCATGAGCGAACCCACTGCCCAACCCGGCCTCGAGAGCCTGTCCAAATCCTTCGAACCCGTCGCCATCGAGGCGCACTGGGGTCCGGAGTGGGAGCGGCGCGGCTACGCCAAGGCCGGCTACCGCGGCACGCAGCAAGCCAGGGAAGGCGCCGACGCCTTCGCGATCCAGCTGCCGCCCCCCAACGTGACCGGCACGCTGCACATGGGCCATGCGTTCAACCAGACCGTCATGGACACGCTCACCCGCTACCACCGCATGAAGGGCGACAACACGCTGTGGGTGCCGGGCACCGACCATGCGGGCATCGCGACGCAGATCGTGGTCGAGCGCCAGCTGCAGGCGCAGAACATCAGCCGCCACGCCATGGGCCCGACCCCGGCCGAGGCGCGCAAGAACTTCGTCGCCAAGGTCTGGGAATGGAAGGAGCAGTCGGGCAACACCATCACCCAGCAGATGCGCCGCATGGGCGACACGGTGGACTGGAGCCGCGAGTACTTCACCATGGACGACGACCTCTCGCAGGTCGTGACGCAGACCTTCGTCGCGCTCTATGAAGAAGGCCTGATCTACCGCGGCAAGCGCCTGGGCAACTGGGACCCGGTGCTCAAGACCTCGGTGAGCGACCTGGAAGTCGAGAGCGAGGAGGAAGACGGTTTCCTCTGGCACATCGCCTACCCGCTGGAAGACGGCAGCGGCACGCTGACCGTGGCCACCACCCGGCCCGAGACCATGCTGGGCGACACGGCCGTGATGGTCCACCCGGAAGACGAGCGCTACCGGCACCTGATCGGCCAGCGCGTGAAGCTGCCGCTGGTCGACAAGCTGATCCCGATCATCGCGGACGACTACGTCGACAAGGAATTCGGCACCGGCGTGGTCAAGGTCACGCCGGCCCACGACTACAACGACTATGCGGTCGGCCAGCGCCATCAGCTCGAGATGATCGGCGTGCTGACGCTCGACGCGACCATCAACCAGAACGCGCCCGAGAAGTACCGCGGCCTGGACCGCTTCGTGGCGCGCAAGGCCATCGTGGCCGACCTCGAGGCGCTGGGCCTGCTGGTCGAGGTCAAGAAGCACAAGCTGATGGTGCCGCGCTGCGCGCGCTCCGGCGCGGTGGTCGAACCCATGCTGACCGACCAGTGGTACGTGGCCATGACCAAGGCCGGCCACGACGGCCAGTCGATCGCGCAGAAGGCCATCGACGCGGTGAAGTCGGGCGAGGTGCGCTTCGTGCCCGAGAACTGGGTCAACACCTACAACCACTGGATGGAGAACATCCAGGACTGGACCATCTCGCGCCAGCTCTGGTGGGGCCACCAGATCCCGGCCTGGTACGACGAAGACGGGAACGTCTACGTCGCGCACGACGAGGCCGAGGCGCAGGCCAAGGCGCCCGGCAAGACGCTGCGCCGGGACGAGGACGTGCTCGACACCTGGTACTCGTCGGCGCTGGTGCCCTTCTCGTCGCTGGGCTGGCCCGAGAAGACCAAGGAGCTCGAGCTCTACCTGCCCTCCTCCGTGCTGGTCACGGGCTACGACATCATCTTCTTCTGGGTCGCCCGGATGATCATGATGACCAAGCACTTCATCGGCAAGGTCCCGTTCCGTGACGTCTACATGCACGGCCTGGTGCGCGACGCGCAGGGCAAGAAGATGAGCAAGTCCGAGGGCAACGTGCTCGATCCGGTCGACCTGATCGACGGCATCGCGCTGCCCGAACTGCTCGACAAGCGCACCCAGGGCCTGCGCAAGCCCGAGACCGCGCCGGCGGTGCGCAAGAACACGCAGAAGGAATTTCCCGAGGGCATCCCGGCCTTCGGCGCCGATGCGCTGCGCTTCACCTTCGCCTCGCTGGCCTCGCTGGGCCGCAACATCAACTTCGACTCCAAGCGCTGCGAGGGCTACCGCAACTTCTGCAACAAGCTCTGGAACGCCACCCGTTTCGTGCTGATGAACTGCGAAGGCCAGGATTGCGGCCTGCGCGAGCACACCAAGGAAGAATGCGCGCCCGGTGGACCGTCGCACGGCTACCTCCAGTTCAGCCAGGCCGACCGCTGGATCGTGTCGCGCCTGCAGCGCGTCGAGGCCGAGGTCGCCAAGGGCTTCGAGGACTACCGCCTGGACAACGTGGCCAACGCGATCTACCAGTTCGCCTGGGACGAGTTCTGCGACTGGTACCTGGAGATCGCCAAGGTGCAGATCCAGACCGGCACCGAATCCCAGCAGCGCGCCACCCGCCGCACGCTCATCCGCACGCTGGAGACCCTGCTGCGCCTGGCGCACCCGGTGATCCCCTTCATCACCGAGGAACTCTGGCAGAAGGTCGCGCCGGTCGCGGGCCGGCAGGCCGAGTCGATCATGATCGCCGCCTATCCGCTGAGCCAGCCCGAGCGCATCGACGAGACGGCCGAGGCCCATGTGGCGCGGCTCAAGGCCCTGGTCGACGCCTGCCGCACGCTGCGCGGCGAGATGAACGTCTCGCCCGCCACCCGGCTGCCGCTCTACGCGGTGGCCGACACGGCGGCCGACAGCGCCTTCCTGCGCGAAGTGGCGCCGGTGCTGCAGACGCTGGCCAAGCTCAAGGAGGTCCGGGTCTTCGACGACGAGGCGACCTGGGCCGGCGCGGCGGGCGCGGCGCCCGTGGCGGTGGTGGGCGCGGCGCGCCTGTGCCTGCACATGGAAGTCGACAAGGTGGCGGAAAAAGCCCGGATCGGCAAGGAAATTGCCCGGATCGAGGGCGAGATCGCCAAGGTCAACGGCAAACTCGGCAACGAGGCCTTCGTGGCGAAGGCGCCGGCGGCCGTGATCACGCAGGAACGCCAGCGGCTCACGGACTTCAGCGCCATGCTGGCCCGCCTGGGCGACCAGCTAGTGCGCCTCGGCTGACAGCCACGGTCACGTTCAGCCCGTACCATCCACCGTCCCCAACTCTTCCTCCGATCGAGTTCATGTCCAACACCACGCGCATCCGCAAAGCAGTTTTCCCCGTGGCCGGTTTCGGCACCCGCTTCCTGCCCGCCACCAAGGCCCAGCCCAAGGAGATGCTGCCGGTGGTCGACAAGCCACTGATCCAGTACGCGGTCGAAGAGGCCTATGCGGCCGGCATCCGCGACATGATCTTCGTGACCGGCCGCAACAAGCGCGCCATCGAAGACCACTACGACACGGCCTACGAACTGGAAAACCAGCTCGAAGCCAGCGGCAAGACCGCGCTGCTCAACATCGCCCGCTCGGTCATGCCCGACGACATGACCGTGTCCTATGTGCGCCAGCCGCGCATGCTGGGCCTGGGCCATGCGGTGCTGTGCGCCGAGCACCTGGTGGGCAACGAGCCCTTCGCCGTGCTGCTGGCCGATGACCTGATGGTCGGCCCGCCGGACGGACAACCCGTGCTGGCCCAGATGACCGCGGCCTTCGCGCAGCTGGGCCGTTCGCTGCTGGCGGTGCAGGAAGTGCCGCTGGACCAGGTCAAGCGCTACGGCATCGTGGCCGGCGACACCATCGACGAAGGCCTGGTCAAGGTCAACAAGATGGTCGAGAAGCCCTCGCCCGAAGCCGCGCCTTCGCGCCTGGGCGTGGCCGGCCGCTATGTGCTCACGCCGGGCGTGTTCGCCGAGATCCGCAACCAGCCCAAGGGCGCGGGCGGCGAGATCCAGCTCACCGACGGCATCGCAGCGCTGATGAAAAAGGAAGCGGTCTACGCCTATGCCTACAAGGGCATCCGCTACGACTGCGGCAGCAAGGAAGGCTTCCTGCAGGCCACGGTCGAACTGGCGCTGGCCCACCCCGAGGTCGGCGGCCAGTTCCGCGAATACCTCAAGACCCTGGCGCTCTGAGCGAGGCCTCGGCCAGCGGCAGCACGAAGCGCGCGACATCGGCGTCGCTCAGCGGCGTGAGCGGCAGGCCGAAGCCCTCGCGCAGCCGCGCCACCAGGGCTTGCGCCCACAGGGCGTTGTAGACCAGGCCCGCGTGGTCGTCCTCCAGGATGGCGTGCGTGGGCGCGTTGCCCAGGGTGTTGCTCACCTGCAGCGAGCCGCCGATCGTGAGCGTGCGGTAGGCCGGCTTGCCCTCGGCGTCGCGCGCGCCCCAGTGCGCCCGCACCCAGGCATCGTCGTCGAAGAAGATCGTCCGGGGCTCCGCTTCGGCCATGGCGCGCAGCGCCGCGTTGAGCCGGTCCAGCGCGGACACGATGTTGGCCGACTCGCGCGCGCTCTGCCAGCGCTCGAACTGCAGCGGATCGGCGGCTTCGTTCGACACCCCGACCACCACGACGCGGGTGTCCGGATGGCGTACATGGATCAGGCGCACGCTCTCGCGGATGCGCTGCGTGCAGCGCTCGAGCACCTCGCGCACCACCGGGGCCTGCGGATCGCCGGCCTGCTCGGCCAGGTGCGCGGACCAGTCGCCGAGCCCGCTGCGGATCACCACCACGCCCTGGCGCCAGCGCGTGGGCTCCCGGTCCATCAGCGCGACCAGCCGCGGGGCCTGCCTGAACTTGCCCTCGGTCAGCTCGTTGCAGCCCATGGCCGAGTGGGCGAAGTTGTAGAGGTAGTCTTCCTTGCGCGGCGCGCGCCCCACGGGCAGGCCCAGCAGGTCGAACAGCCGCGGCACGATGCCCGAATGCCCCCAGCGCACCCAGGGCCCGAGGTCGAATTCGTCGCCGCGCAGGCGGGCGAGGATCTCGCCCCACTGGAAGGTGCGGGCCTGGTTGCTTCCGCCGCGCTCGCCCGACGCTTCAGGGAAGGACAGCCGGTCCTGGTAGGAATGGCTGTTGGAGTCGCCCAGGATCGCCAGCGGGATGGCCGTGGCCGGCACGCTGCGCTGCCGGGCCTCGTCGGGCAGGCCGTCGCCCCATCGCAGCAGCCCCCAGCCCAGTGCGGCACAGAGCATGGTCGCCAGAGCTGTTCGCCACGCGATGCGCCGCATGGCCGCCACTCAGGACGCGTGCAGGAAGCGTCGCGAGCGCGCCGAACCTGCGTCGAGGAACGGTGCCGCGCGCCGGTGCGGGATCGGTGGGCGCGGCAGCTTCATGCGCGCCTTCTCAGCGGCGGCGCAGGATGTGGATGTACTCGCTGCCGACGGTCTGCTGCTCGACCAGGTCGTTGCCGGTCTGGCGGGCGAAGGCCTGGAAGTCGCGCAGCGAGCCCGCGTCGGTCGACACCACCTTCAGCAGCTGGCCGCTCTGCATGTCGTTGAGCGAGCGCTTGGCCTTGAGGATGGGCAGCGGGCAGTTCAGGCCGCGGGTGTCGAGCTCTTGATGGATGTGCATGGCGTTCGCGATTCTAGGTCGCCTGGTCGGCGGGCGCGACCGCCGGGCGGGGCCATTCGACGAAGGCGGGCTCGTGCCCGCGGGTGCGCAGCCAGTCGGCCAGCGCGTAGCCGGTGCCCGCCGGCCAGCACTTGAGGTCCGGCAGGTCGTAGAGCCGGTAGTCGACCAGTTCGGGCGAGAGCCGGACCTCGCCGTCGGCCACCACGTGGTAGGCGATGATGACCTGGTTCATGCGCTGGAAGTCGTAGACGCCGACCAGCGCCACCGCGCTCGCGTCGAGGTTGGTTTCCTCCTTGACCTCGCGCGCGATGCCCTCCTGCGGCGTTTCGCCGGCCTCCATGAAGCCGGTGATCAGCGCGTACATCTTGTGCTGCCAGGCGGCGTTGCGCGCCAGCAGCACCTGCCCGCGGTACTCGACGATCGCGGCCAGCACCGGCGTCGGGTTGTTCCAGTGCGTCCAGTCGCAGTTCGGGCAGCGCAGGCGCGTGGTGAGGCCGCTGTCCTCGTGCTGTTCGATGTGGGCCAGCGGTGTCGCGCAGGCCGGGCAGAAGGTGGGGACGAAGACCATCGGGCGCGATCAGGCGGGGAACACGCCGGTCGACAGGTAGCGGTCGCCGCGGTCGCAGACCACGAACACGATGGTCGCGTTCTCCACCGTCTTGGCGATCTCGAGCGCCGCCCACAGCGCGCCGGCGGCCGAGATGCCGCCGAAGATGCCCTCTTCGCGGGCCAGGCGCCGCGCCATGTCCTCGGCGTTGTCCTGGCTCACGTTGACCACCTGGTCGACCCGGCTCGGGTCGAAGATCTTGGGCATGTATTCCTGCGGCCACTTGCGGATGCCCGGGATGCGCGAGCCGTCCTCGGGCTGCGCGCCCACGATCTGCACCGCGGGGTTCTTCTCCTTGAGGAAGCGCGACACCCCGGTGATGGTGCCGGTGGTGCCCATGGCGCTCACGAAATGCGTGACCTTGCCATGGGTGTCGGCCCAGATCTCGGGGCCGGTGGTCTCGTAGTGGATGCGCGGGTTGTCGGGGTTGGCGAACTGGTCAAGCACGCGGCCCTTGCCCTGCGCGACCATCTGGTCGGCCAGGTCGCGCGCGTACTCCATGCCGCCGCTCTTGGGCGTGAGCACGAGTTCGGCACCGAAGGCCTTCATGGTCTGGGCGCGTTCGATCGACAGGTCCTCCGGCATGATCAGCACCATGCGGTAGCCCTTGATGGCCGCGGCCATGGCCAGCGCGATGCCGGTGTTGCCGGAGGTGGCCTCGATCAGCGTGTCGCCGGGCTTGATCTCGCCGCGCTCCTCGGCGCGCCGGATCATCGACAGGGCGGGCCGGTCCTTCACGGAACCGGCCGGGTTGTTGCCTTCCAGCTTGCCCAGGATCACGTTACCGCGCCGTACGTTGTCCGCGGCGCCAATGCGCTGCAGTGCCACCAGCGGCGTCTTGCCGATGGCATCTTCGATGGTCGGGTATTTCATGCTGAGCACTGTGCCATAATTTTGAGCTTCTCTCCTTCCGTGCCCGGGTGGTGAAATTGGTAGACGCAGGGGACTCAAAAATAGGGACTTCTACGTAGTTCTTGCTTGAGGTCACTGCCTGCCAAGCCGCATGGGACAAGGGATTGAGTGATAAATCGCCTCTTGATCGAGATGCCTGCATTTCGAGCCAGGAGTCAGCTAGGAGCCAGGACGATGCAAGCTGGCTCCCAGTGAGGAGTAGATAGTTGAAGTAGCATCGTGCGTCATGCCCGAGTGGTGAAATTGGTAGACGCAGGGGACTCAGACCAAATTTGAGCCCTCCGGGGGAAACCCCAGAGGTGAAGCCCGTCAAACTCGGCGAAGGCCCTGGACGCAAGTCCGAGCTAATACCGAGCCAAGCCCTGGAGCCGAAAGGCTCCTCGGAAGGTGTAGAGAGCAGACGGCGGGCACCTACGGCCGAAAGGCTATGGTGAAGGCGTGCTCCAGCCCACGAACGCCGTTTCTTCGGAGACGGCGGCGGCGAAAGCCGAAGTGGGAAGAAAATCCCCCGCCGCAAGGCGTGCCGGTTCGATTCCGGCCTCGGGCACCAATTCAAGAGCCGCCTCTGTCAAGCAGAGGCGGCTTTTTCGTTCTTGGTCTGCGTGCGCTTGAATCCTCGATCCCCCGCCATGAAGGTTTCCAGCATGTACGGGATCAGCATCGTGGCATCGACCGCCTCCCCATACGCCTGCGCGTACAGCGCGGCATAGCGGTCAAGGTCGGCTTTCAGGCTGACCGAGCACGCAAAGGTTAGCTTCGTGGACTCCAGCTTGGGCAGCGGCCCCAGCCGCAATTTCTTCGTCGTGCTCATCGCATCGCCCCCCGCTGGAAGAACATCGGCTGGTACGGTCGCAACACCAGATCGCGGTTGACGATGATCCGCACCGGCAGGCCCGGCCGCTCCGTCAAGGTCGGCTGAATGTTCATGTTGCGCCGGGTCATCTCCTGGCCGACCTGATTGATGCTGTCCTGCGCGCTGTCGCGCCCGGCAATCACGATGCGGTTGCCGTTCTGCCGGTTCTCCGGCGCGGCCAGCTCCGCGCCCACGCCCAGCAGTGTCGTCAGCGCCGCACCGGCAAAGACGCGATCCCAGTGCCAATCGACGCCATCCTCCAGGCCGGAGTAGCCGGCCGGGTCGGCGCCCGCGAGGTTGTCGAGCTTCAGCGAAGACGTATCCGGCAAGATAATGCGGTTCCACACCACCTGCACGCGGCTCTGCCCATAGCTCATCTGGCTGTTGTACTTGCCCATGAGGCGCGAGCCCTGAGGGATCAACAGAAACTTGCCCGTGGCCGAGTCGTAGACCGGCTCCGTCACCGTGCCAATCACGTCGCCCGGCAGGTCCGACTTGATGCCTGTCACCAGCGCCCCGGCGATCACCGTCCCGGCCATCATCTGGTACGGCGAGGCTGGCATTTGCAGATTGCCAGAATTGCGGGTTTCCGTAGAACCGCCTTTCAGGAAAGCCTCTTTCTGGTCTTGCCGGTTCTGCACGGCGGTCGGGTCGGCAGGCTGGGCAGCCGTCGAGGCCGGCCCAGCGGCCAGCGGGTCGAAGCCCGCCAAGGTCGATGCCGGGCCAGCCGCTTGCGCAGTCGCTGGCGCTGCGGTCTTGCCGGGCGTACCAGAATGGAAGAACACCGAGGAAGCCGCTGCCGCTTCGGCTTCCTTGCGCCGAGCGTCCTCCGGGTCGTGGCCCGGTGGCGCATACGTGGGTGTCACCGGCTGCTGCGCCTTCACGATGGCAGGGCCGAGATCGCCCGGCAGCGGCGGCCCCAGCTCCGGCACCTTCCGCAGCTTGGAGTAATCCGAAGGCAGGCCATCCAGCCCCTCGGACTTCGAGACGCGATCCACGTTGTAAAGCTCGGTCTGCTCGCCTGCGCCGCGCCGATGTGGCTGCAATGACCAGATCGTGGCCCCTAGCACGGCGACCGACAGGCCGCCCGTGAGCATGGCCAAGGTGCGCCGATTCAGGCGTGTGACCGGGCGCGGCTGGGCGCGCAGCGCCACCGCCTCGGGCGCGACCTTGCCCGCCTGTGGCGTGCCAAGATCGCGAGTGTCGTCCTGGCTCATGGTCAGTTCCTCCGCGTGCCACCGGAAACGCCATCGGTGCGCTCGATCCGCACCACATCGCCCTTGTCTCCGCCCAGGCGCAGTTCGGCCGCACCGAACAGGCGATCCACGATGTAATACGGCGACCGAAAACGGTAGTTCACCAACTGCCCGTCGCCCTGCGCGCCGATGACGAACAGCGGCGGCAGCTCGCCCTGCGCGATGCCCGGCGGGAACTGGATGTAGACCTTCCCGCCGTCATCGAAGGCGCGCAGCGGCTTCCACGGCGGATTGCTGCCGCTGACCGCGTAGCGGAAGCGGATCTTCTCCAGCGACAGGCCGCTATCGACCGGCGCGACGGCGCTGGCCGCTTGCGCCTGGCGCTGCAGGGCCAGCATCTTGTCCTTCGGGTACTCCCAGGACAACGACGCCATCCACGTCTTCTCGGTCGAAGTCAGCTCCAGCAGGTAGGTGCGCCGGCTGGTGGTGATGACTAGGTTGGTCTTCAACCCCGAGCGGATCGGTTTGACCATCACATTGACGCGCAGCGCATCGCCGCTGCCGCTCGACGTGTCCCCGACGATCCAGCGAACCGTGTCGCCAGCAGCCACCGTCACCAGCTCCTCACCAGGCTGGAGCGCGATCACCGTCACGCGGCCCACGGCCGCATAGACCTGATACAGCGCGCCATCTGTGAAGGGCCACACTTGAATCGCGTTGACGTAGCCCTCGCGCGTGGGCGCAATACGCGCCTCGGCGTTGGCGCGAGACACGCGCACGGTTTCATCGGCGGGTTCTGCGACGGACTTGGCATCCGGCACAGGTTTCATCTGCGCTGGCATCGGCAGCACCTGCGGCACAGCCACTACCTCCACAGGCGTAGGCGGCTCCGGCAGCGGCTGGGCCTGCACCGGCTCATCGAGCGAGATGGACGGCGGCGGCTTGCCCTGCGTAGCGCAGCCCGTGAGGGCAAGCAGCATGATCGGCAAGGCGGATTTACGGAAAAGATCATTCATGGTTTTGCTCCTTCGTTCGCTTCCAGTTCGCGGCTCCACGACAGCCCGTTGGCGTAGATGCCCAGGGGGTTTTTGCGCACGCGCTGCTCGGTGCGCGGCGTCTGCTGCACGATGGACACCACGGCGTTCCAGCGTTCGGTGCGATCCAGCGCGCCGTTGACGAAGCGCGTCTCCGTCCAGCGCACGTTGAACGACGTGTCGCTGGCGCGGGTCACGCTGCTGATCTGCACCGTCACCGACTCCTTGCCGATACGCGCGAACGGATCGTTCACGCGGGCGTACTCGTTGAGCACCACGGCGCCTTTGTCGGTCGTGTAGTCATAGGCATCGAGCCAGTTCTGCCGCACCACGATGGGGTCGATGGACAGCGAGCGCACCAGACCGATGAAGCGGCCGAGGTGGTAAGCAATCTGCGCATCGCTGGGCCGGTACGGCGTGGCCGCTTCGCCGACAGCGCGCACCTGACCCGAGTTGTCCACCTCGATGACGTAGGGGGTGACGATGGACTGCGCGGAACGCCAGACCAGGCCACCGGCCATCAGTACGGCCAAAGTGAGGCAGCCGAAGGCCATGAACCGCCAGTTCTTCGCCTGTACGCGGGCCGAGCCGATGCGCTCGTCCCAGGCCTGGGCGGCGGATTGGTACGGGGTAGCAGGCTGCGGTGTGTTGGCATAGCGCACCTGCGGTCTTTTGAATCGCATGGGAGTTCTCCTTCAAGATCAGGAATCGGAATCACGCAGGCTTGGCCCCTGGCTGGAGCTGCCGCCGTCGCCGCCGCGCAGCGTGTGGGCGGCGGTCGTCGCGGCATGGGTGAGTTGCTGCCTGCGGTGCAGGCGCTTGGCCCAGGCGGGTTGTTCGGCAGACGGAGCCGATCCGCTAGCGTCAGGGTCGGCGTGCGCGGCGCCGGAGGCCGGCGCGTCATCGGGCCGAAAGGCCGCCGCCATGCGTTCCTTCATCGACCGCGCCCCATCGGCGACTTTCTGCCCGGCCGCCTGCGCGCCGGTCTTGGCAACATTGCCCACGCCGGCGGCGGCACCCTTCAGGCCGCCACCGGCCGAAGTGGAGCCCGCCTGGTACGTCGACTTGGCGCTGCTGGCGGTCGATGCCATCGAGCGGGCGGCGGCGGGTGCCATGCGTGCCCCGGCCGCCACTGCGCTTCCGACGCCGGTAGCCGCGGCACCGACCGCCACGGCGGTTCCGGCTGCGCCGATGGCAGCACCGGCCATCGCGCCCGCGCCGAGCTGTGGCCCACCGGACACCAAGCCTGTCGCAATGCCCGGCCCAAAGATGCCCAGGGCCAGCATGGACAATGAGGCCAGCATGATGACCAGCGCCTGGTCGATGGACGGCTCGGAACCGGGCGGTATCCTGAATTCGGCGAACAGCCCTGAGCCGATACCCACGACGACGGCGAGCACCAGCACCTTGATGCCCGAGGACACCACGTTGCCCAGCACCTTCTCGGCCATAAACGCTGTCTTGTTCCAGAGGGCAAACGGCACCAGCACGAAGCCCGCCAGCGTGGTCAGCTTGAACTCGATCAACGTGACGAAGAGTTGCACCGCCAGCACGAAGAAGCTGACGATGACCACCAGCCAAGCGAGAAATAGCACGACGATGGGCGCGATGTGGATGAAGACCTCCGGGAAGCCCGCCATCTCCCGGATCTGGTCGAGGATGGGCGCCGCTGCGTCGATACCGGCCTTGGCCAACCGTCCCGGCTGCAGGAAGTTGCCCATGCTCAAGGTCGAGCCGCTGGCCGTCAGGCCCAGCCCGGCGAATGAGCGGAACAGGATGCCCGCCAGGGTGTTGAAATTGCCGATGATGTAGGCGAAGGCACCCACGTACAGCACCTTGCGGATCAGCTTGGCGATCACGTCCTCGCCCTGGCCGGTGGCATGCCCCATCGCCCAGAACAGCCCGGCGAGCGTCATGTCGATGACGATCAACGTTGCGGTCAGGAACGCCACCTCGCCATGCAACAGTCCGAAGCCCGAGTCGATGTAGCGCGAGAAGATGTCGAGGAAGCGGTCAATGACCGAAACGTCGTTCATGGCCTGGCTCCGTCAACGACTGTAGAAATCGACGGACCGCGGCGTGTACGGCGTGCCCTCACCCAGGAAGCGCCGGTTCACCTCGCGGCCCCGCTCCACGGCGGCGGCCTGCCGCGCCAGTTCCAGCGAGCCCGCGCGATCCTGCGTGATCTGCAGCCGCTGCGTTTGGATCGACTGCTTGGCCTGCAGGGCCAGCAACTGGTTCGTGGCCTGCATCGCCTGCAAAGCGCCCACCGCCGATTGGCTCTTGCCCACGAGGTCGGCCAGCACGCCTTCGTCGTCGCTCAGGTTCTGCGATGCCTGAGCCTGCATCTGCATGGTGGTCTGCAGGCCATCGAGCGTGTTCTTCCAGCGTTCCTGCGCGTCGCGGTACATCTGGTTGCCGCTCACGGTGGCGGCGTATTGCTCGGGGTACAGGCGCTGGAATTCCCGATCCAGATTCGTCACGTCATAGGCCAAGCCCTTGGCCTGCGCGATCAGCCGCTGGGTGGTCGCCAGATTGGCGCGCAGCTGGCCGACCACGCTGGATGGCAGACTGGCCAGGTTGCGCGCCTGGTTGATGAGCATCTGCGCTTCGTTCTGGAGCTGCTTGATCTGGTTGTTGATCTGCTCCAGCGTGCGGATCGCGGTCAGCGTGTTCTGCACGAGGTTCGTGGGGTCGATCACGACCCATTGCGCCTGCACGGCGGTAGCGGTGCAAAGCATGGCCGCGACGGCGGCGGCGAGAAGACGCTTTTTCATGATGGGTTCTCCTGGAGATGGGTGGACGGGAACGAGGACAGCAGGTCGGCGGCCCAATTCAGGCCGCGATGGCGCAGCCACGCGGCTACGAACGGGGTGGAAGCGGATGAAGCGGCAGCGAGCACCGCGTCGATGTCGCGCTGGTCTTGCGGCGTGGACGTGCCCGCAAAGGCCAGCGTCGCGGCGCCCAGGTCGAGGTCGAACAGGCGGTTGCCGAGTCGGGATTGGTAGTAGTAGTCGCGCTTGGGCTGCGCGGTCGCCACGATCTCGATCTGGCGCGAGTTCAGCCCGAAGCCTTCGTAGATAACCCTGATCTGCGGCTCGGTCGCCTGTGGGTTGGGCAGGAAGATGCGGCTCGCGCAGCTCTCGATGATTGCGGGCGCGATGCTCGAATCCTTGATGTCCGCCAGGCTCTGCGTGGCGAAGATGACGCTCACGTTCTTCTTGCGCAGCGTCTTGAGCCATTGGCGGATGCGCGCCGCAAACACCGGGTCATCGAGGAACAGCCACGCTTCATCGAGGATCAGCAGCGTGGGCGCACCGTCGAAGCGTTCATCGAAGCGCGCAAAGAGGTAATGCAGCACGGCCATGACGGCGGCCTTGCTGTGCATCAGTTCCTCCATCTCGAAGCACTGCACGGAGCCGGCGCCCAGGCGATCCGAATCCGCATCCAGCAGCTTGCCGTGGGCGCCGCCCAGCACGTACGGCGCGAGCGCCTGGCGCAGCGCATTCGATTGCAGCAGCACCGACAGGCCGGTCATCGTGCGCTGCTCCACCGGCGCACCGGCGAGACTGCCGAGCGCCGACCAGATGGCGGCCTTCTCTTCGGGGCCGACGGCTACACCCTCATGCCGCAAGCGCCCTTCGATCCATTCGGCGGCCCAGGTGCGGTAGCCCTCGCGGTCGATGCGGGCGAGAGGCTGAAACGCGATCTCGCCATCCATCCCGAGGTCGTAGTGCTCGCCACCCAGCCCGAGGATGGTGGCGCGCATCGAGCGTCCCATGTCGAAGGCAAAGATGCGCGAGCCGCGATAGCGCCGAAACTGCATCGCCAATGTGGCGAGCAGCACCGACTTGCCCATGCCCGTAGGACCAGCCACCAGCGTGTGGCCCACGTCGCCGATGTGCGTCACCAGCCGGAACGGCGTCGCGCCCTCAGTGCGCGTGACGATCAGCGGCGGGCCGTCGAGGTGCGCGTTCTTCTCCGGCCCGGCCCATACCGCCGACACCGGCATCAGGTGCGCCAGGTTCAACGTGGAGACAATGGGCTGGCGCACGTTCGCGTAGGCATGACCCGGAATGGACGACAGCCACGCATCCACGGCGTTGAGCGTTTCGGGGATGGTGACGAAGCCACGCCCCTGGATGACGCGCTCCACCCTGCGCAGCTTCTCGTCGGCCACGGCGGCATCCGCGTCCATGACGGTGACGGTCGCTGTCACGTAGCCGAAGGCCACTTGATCGCTGCCCAGCTCCTGCAAGGCGGCATCGGCATCGGTGGCCTTGTTGCTGGCGTCGGTATCGACCAGCGGGCTTTCTTGCTGGAAGATCGTCTCGCGCAGCAGCGCGATGACGTTCTTGCGCTTGGCGAACCACTGGCGGCGCAAGCGCCCCAACTCCCGTTCCGCCTCGGATTTGTCGAGGCACAGAAAGCGCGTGCTCCAGCGATACCCAAATCCCAGGCGGTTGAGGTCGTCCAGAATCCCCGGCCAGGTCGAGGTCGGGAAACCGCGCACCGTCGCCACGCGCAGATGCTGGTCGCCCAGCATCGGTGCCAGGCCGCCGATCAGCGGCGCGTCGGCTAGCAGAGCGTCGAGGTGGAATGGCACCTCGGGCACGCCCACGCGGTAACGCCGCGTTGAAACGGTGGCATGCAGGTAGGTCAGCGTCTGGCTGTCATCGAGCCAGACGATCTCCGGCATCACGCCATCGAGCAGGTCAAAGATGCGATCCGTCTCCGCGACGAAGGCAGTTAGGCGCTCGCGCCAATCCACGCCTTCGGTGGGTCGGTTCTCATAGAGCAGCCCTGCTGCGCGGGCGCGCGACTCCTCGGCCGGCAGGTACACCAGCGTGAGGTGGTAGCCACTCTCGAAATGGTTGCCCGAGTCCTCGAAGGCGGCGCGGCGCTCCTCGTCCACCAGCCAGGACAGCGGCTCAGGAAACTCCGAGTGCGGGTAGCTGGCCGCGGGCCGGCGCTCGGCTTCGATGAACAGCGCCCAGCCCGAGCTCAGGCGGCGCAGCGCGTTGTTCAGCCGCGCCGACGTGGAGATCAACTCGCCCTGCGTCGCGCTGTCGAGGTCAGGCCCCCGAAAGCGCGCCGTGCGCTGGAAGGCGCCATCCTTGTTCAGCACGACGCCCGGCGCGATCAGCCCGGCCCAAGGCAGCCAGTCGGCCAGCAGCGCCGGCCGCTGGCGGTATTCGGCAAGGTTCAGCATGGCATTCCCCTCACACGTCCAGCAGCGGCCGGTGCTTGATGTGGCGCGCGAAGACCTGCATGAACTGCGGATCGACACGCGCACCCCAGACCGCCAGCGCATGGCCGGCGATCCAGAGCACCACGCCCGGAATCCACAGTTGCAGGCCCAAGCCCACGGCGGCGGCCAAGGTGCCATTGGCAATCGCCACTGTGCGCGGCGCGCCGCCCAGCAGGATCGGCTCGGTCAGCGAGCGATGCAGGGGCACCTCGAAACCTGGAGCGAACCCCTGCACGCCATCGTGGGCCGCGTTCATACGACGGCCCCGCCCGAGAAGCTGAAGAACGACAGGAAGAACGAGGACGCGGCAAACGCGATCGACAGACCGAAGACGATCTGGATCAGCTTGCGGAACCCGCCCGAGGTATCGCCGAAGGCCAGCGCCAGGCCCGTGGCGATGATGATGATGACCGCGATGATCCGGGCCACCGGACCCTGGATCGACTCCAGGATGGATTGCAGCGGCCCCTCCCAGGGCATCGAGGAACCTGCGGCCTGCGCGGTGCCTGCGAGCAGCAGCATCAGCGCCGCGAGCATCAGACCCTGCAGGGCCGGGCGCGCCAAGCCATCCAGCCGCGCGGGGTGGCAGCGCAGGGCAAGCGGGTTTACAGAAATACGGAAAGCAGGAACGATCATCTGCGTCATGGCAGTTCTCCAGGTTGATCAGGGGACACGGAAGAAAGGTCGGACTGCGGCAGCAGCTCCGGGAATGGAGCCTCCAGCGCATCCGCCAGTTGGTAGCCCGAGCCGTCGAAGCCGACGACCCGAGCGATGCTCTCGATGCGGCGCTTGCGTCCGCGCCCGGCAATGTGGATGACCACGTTGACCGCTTCCGCGATCAGCGCACGGGGCGGGTTCACCGCCACTTCGAGAATCAGTTGCTCCAGGCGCAGCAGCGCGCCCAGCGCGGAGCCGGCGTGGATCGTGGCGATGCCGCCGGGGTGGCCGGTGCCCCAGACCTTGATGAGATCCAGTGCCTCGGCGCCGCGCACCTCGCCGACGACCACACGATCCGGGCGCAGGCGCATGGACGAACGCACCAGCTCGGTCATGGACACGACGCCCTGGCGCGTGCGCAGCGGTACGTGATCGCGCGCCGCGCATTGCAGCTCCACCGTGTCTTCGAGCACCAGCACGCGGTCGCCCGTGGCGGCGATTTCGGCCAGCAGCGCATTCGCCAAGGTGGTCTTGCCGGTGCTGGTGCCGCCCGCGATCAGGATGTTCTGGCGCTCGCGCACGGCGCGCACCAGCAAACCAGCCTGTGCGGCGGTCATCATCCCGTCCTCGATGTAGCGCGACAGCGGGATCACACCAAAGGCACGCTTGCGCAAGGCGAAGGCTGGCCCCGGTGCAGCGGGCGGCAGGATGCCCTCGAAGCGTTCGCCGGTCTCGGGCAGCTCTGCCGTCAAAAGCGGCTGGCCGCGATGCACCTCGGCGCCGACGTGGGCGGCCACGAGACGGATGATGCGTTCGCCATCAGCCTCGGACAGCTCCTCGCCCATCGGGGCGCGGCCCGTGGACAGACGATCCACCCAGAGCGTGCGGTCGGGGTTGAGCATGATTTCCACCACGTCCGGGTCTTCGAGCGCGGCGGCGATCAGCGGCCCCATGGCCGTGCGTAGCATCTGAATGCGGCGATCCAGCGAGGTGGCCGTGAAGGAGGAAAGAACGGCGCTCATAAGGCACGCTCCTGGGCATCTGCAGCGGCCGCCGCGCCCTCCGATCGCGTCGGATCGGGGTGCAGTTCCTCCACCACATCCCGCACCAGGCTGCGCCCGCGCAGCAAATGCCGTCCGAGCTGTTCGACGAACTGCTCGAAGCGGGCCTTGCCCTGGGCGCGAGCGGCGTCCTGATGGGCCTCGGGCACGGGCGTGCTCACAGTGAGGAAATAGCGGATGAACAGCGCCAATGTTTCGATGGCAATGTTCTGGTCGCGCTCCAGACGCTCGGCGTGGCGCGACAGGCGATCCAGTCGCTTGGCAATCGCCGCCTCGCGCTGGTCGGCCGCATCGGGCGACAGCCAGGAGGCCAGGGCCGCCGCGACGATGCTGGACTTGGACACGCCCTTCTTGGCGGCCAGTTCATCGAGCCGCTTGCTGTGCTCCGGCTGGATGAACACATTGAGGCGGTGTTGGGTCATAGGTCGATTCCGTCGTCAGGGTCAAGGGAAGCCAGCCGGGCCGTGCGCTGCAGGGCCGGGTCGAGCTGGCGAGGAAGGGGAAGCTGCATGTCATCGTCATCGAGCAGCCCGAGGTCGGCTGCAGGCGCAGCCAGGTCGGGGTCGTAGGCGGCGGCTTCGGAGAGTTCGGGTTGGCGACGCGGGCCGCCGTCGTCAGCGGCAGAGGGGAAGCCTTCAACGGCTTCGGTTGCAGGCGCCACCGGAACGGGAGGAACCGTCAGCCCGCTCCAGTCGTCGGGCCGTAAGGGAGGCACGTCGGCGTAGCGCCCCGCAACGAGTACAGGAGGCGGCAGCACGCGCCGCTGGAAGTTCGCGTCAGAGTAGTAGCGCAGCTTCTTGGCCTTGATCGGCGCGACGCTGGAAACCATCACCACCGCCTCATCGGGCGGCAGCTGCATCACCTCGCCCGGCGTGAGCAGCGGGCGGGCGGTTTCTTGTCTCGACACCATTAGGTGCCCCAGCCACGGTGCGAGTCGATGTCCCGCGTAGTTGCGCTGCGCGCGCAGCTCGGTAGCGGTGCCAAGGGTTTCGGAAATCCGCTTGGCCGTGCGCTCGTCGTTGGTGGCGAACGTCACGCGCACATGGCAGTTGTCGAGGATGGAATGGTTCTGGCCGTAGGCTTTGTCGATCTGATTGAGCGACTGCGCGATCAGGAAGCTGCGGATGCCGTAGCCCGCCATGAAGGCCAGCGCCGTCTCGAAGAAGTCCAGGCGCCCAAGCGCCGGGAATTCATCGAGCATCAGCAACAGCTTGTGACGGCGCTGGATGCCATCGCTGCCATCGAGTGATTCCGTCAGCCGCCGCCCGATTTGGTTGAGGATCAGGCGGATCAGCGGTTTGGTGCGGCTGATGTCCGAAGGCGGCACCACGAGATACAGCGACACGGGATGCTCGGCCGCGATCAGGTCGGCAATGCGCCAGTCGCAGCGCGAGGTGACTTCGGCCACCGTGGGGTCTCGGTACAGGCCGAGGAATGACATGGCGGTGCTCAACACGCCGGAACGCTCGTTGTCCGATTTGTTCAGGACTTCACGCGCTGCCGATGCCACCACCAGATGCGGTCCATCGCCGATGTGCGGCGTGGTCATCATCCGATGCAGGGTAAGCTCGAAGGGACAGGCCGGGTCGCTGAGGAAGTTGGCGACACCGCGCAGCGTCTTGTCTTCGCCTGCGTAGAGCACATGCAGGATGGCCCCAACCAGCAGCGCATGCGAGGTCTTCTCCCAATGGTTGCGCCGCTCCAGTGCTCCTTCGGGATCGACCAGAATGTCTGCGATGTTCTGCACGTCGCGCACTTCGTGCGCGCCGCGCCTCACCTCCAGCAGCGGGTTGTAGGCCGCCGACTTCGCATCGGTCGGGTTGAACAGCAGGCAGTGCGAGAAGCGCGAGCGCCAGCCAGCGGTGATGCTCCAGTTCTCGCCCTTGATGTCGTGAATGACGGCCGATGCGGGCCAGCTCAACAAGGTGGGCACCACTAGGCCCACGCCCTTGCCCGAGCGGGTAGGCGCGAAGGTCAGAACATGCTCCGGGCCTTCGTGCCGCAGGTACTGCTGGCGATGCAGGCCAAGGAATACGCCCGCAGACCGGTCAAGACTCGCCTTGTGGATGTCCTCCGCATTGGCCCAGCGCGCCGTGCCGTAGGTCGTGACCAGCTTGGACTGGCGCGAGCGCCAGATCGACATGCCGACGGCAACCACCACCGCGATCAGGCCGCTGCCTGCGGCAATGGCACCGCCCACGTCGAATACATGCGGCGCGTAGGCGTCGAAGAAGAACCACCACTCGAACAGGCGCCAGGGGTGATAGACCGGCGTGCCGAGGAAATCGAACCAGGGCGAACCCAGGCGTAGCTGGTAGCCCAGCGCCGCTGCTGTCCATTGCGTGGCGCTCCATACGCCAGCGATCACGATGCCGAAGACAACGGCAATCTGACCGAACAGCACGTTCGTTCCTTGCATTGGCCAACCTCCCGCTACGGCACAGGGACATGCCGTAGTGCCGAGGATCAAGGCGAGCGTGCAGGTCGGTCAAAGACCGTTATAGCGGGGATTCAGGCCAAAATGGCCAGACTTCTTGCTGTGGCGAAGGCAATAAAAATGCCGCATGCGCGAGCGCGCTGCGGCGTGATGAGGTAACAGCAAGAACTCTGTCGCGGCCAGGCGACGGCGCGGGGCGCTATTTGGATTGCTGTTCCGGCCGATCGCCGAAGAAACGCCGGTTGGCGGCTTCGGCCGCACGGCGGCAGAGTTCTTCTCCTGCCTTCGCGCGGTCTTCCTTGCACAGGCGCTGGACTTCTTTGAGGCGCTCGGGATGGGCAACGAGGAAGTCCACGGTTTCCGTCGGTTGGGATGGTCCACAGCCCGTCAGTGCGGCAACCATCAGCAGCGGCAGGAATCGGGTCATGGCTTGGGTCCTTTCAGCAGGTGGATCAGGAGTCCTCGGCGGCGCTGGAGCCATCCGCCGAATCAATGGAGGCCACTCGTTCGATGAACCGGGCCAGCATTTCGGAGGGCTCCACGTCACGGTGCAGCAGATACGTGGCCAGCATCTGCGGCTTGCCCGCCAAGCGCCGGGCCACAACACCTGGCCCACGGCCGGATGCAATGTGCGCGGCGCCCGCCAAACCGAGCGCCAATCCGGCTGAGACCAAGGTCATCATCACCTCATAGGACGCCACGCGCTGGGCGATCAGTGGCTGTTGCTCGTAGCGCTGCAAAACGCGATCAACTTGGCGTGCATGGCCTTCGCATATCGCCGGATCGCATAGCGCCAGCGGATAGCGCAACACTTCTTCCAACGGCACGTGCTTGTGGGCCAGAACAGGATGGCGAGCTGGGACCGCCACCATCAGTTCGTCTTCCCATGCAGGCCTGACCACAATGCCGTCGCCCACCTCTTCGGCCATCGAAAAGCCGACGTCATACAGGTCATCGTGCAGACCCTTGATCTGTTGATCCAACGGCACCTCAAATAGCCGAACATCAATCTCTGGATCTTCCGCTCGGCACTGTGCCAGCAGCGTCGGCATTCGCGAGGGCGTGATGCCATCGGACAAAGCGATGCGCAACTGTCGCTGAAACCCACTGGCGGCGGACTTGACGCCGTCACACGCCTGTTTCAGAGCTTCGAAGATTCGCGGCACCCGCTCCAGGAATGCCATTCCGGCAAAGGTCAGGCGGGTGCTTCGCGTGGTTCGCGTGAACAGTTGCGCCCCGAGCTCTTCCTCTATCTCCTTGATGGTGCGCGACAAAGGGGACTGATCGATGTGCAGCTTTTCCGCTGCGCGGCCGAAGTGAAGTTCTTCGGCCACCGCTATAAAGCAACGTAAATGCCGAAGCTCCATGGTGTATCTCATCCAATTTAAAAGGCCTTGACGAATTCCGGCACAACTGCGAAAAGGTCCGCCTCCAGCCCGTAGTCGGCCACGCTGAAGATCGGGGCCTCGGGGTCCTTGTTGATCGCCACGATCACCTTGGAGTCCTTCATGCCGGCCAGGTGCTGGATGGCGCCCGAGATGCCGGCGGCAATGTACAACTGCGGCGCGACGATCTTGCCCGTCTGGCCCACTTGCAGGTCGTTGGGGGCGTAGCCCGCATCCACGGCAGCACGGCTGGCGCCGATGGCAGCGCCCAGCTTGTCGGCCAGGGGGGTGATGACTTCGTCGAACTTTTCCTTGCTGCCCAGCGCACGGCCACCAGACACGATGATCTTGGCGGCGGTGAGTTCGGGGCGGTCGCTCTTGGCGATCTCGCTGCCCACGTAGCTGCTCTTGCCAGCGTCGGCGGCCGCAGCAGCGGTTTCGACAGCGGCGCTGCCACCCGTGGCGGCGGCGGCGTCAAAGCCGGTGGTGCGCACGGTGATGACCTTCACGGCATCAGCAGACTGCACGGTGGCGATGGCGTTGCCGGCGTAGATGGGGCGCTCGAAGGTATCGGCGGAGATGACCTTGGTGATGTCGCTGATCTGGGCGACGTCGAGCTTGGCAGCCACGCGCGGGGCCACGTTCTTGCCGCTGGCGGTGGCGGGGAACAGGATGTGGCTGTAGTTGCCGGCACCACTGCCATGGAGTGCCAGCACCTGGGCGGCCACGTTCTCGGCGAGGCCGTGGGCCAGGCTGGCGCCGTCGGCGTGGATGACCTTGGCAACGCCGGCGATCTGGCTGGCTTGCTGTGCGGCAGCGCCGGCGTTGTGGCCGGCCACCAGCACGTGCACGTCGCCGCCGCAGGCTGCGGCGGCCGTCACGGTGTTGAGCGTCGCGCCCTTGATGGTCGCGTTGTCGTGTTCAGCGATTACGAGTACGGTCATGTCAGATCACCTTCGCTTCGTTCTTGAGTTTCTCGACCAGGGCGGCCACGTCGGCCACCTTCACGCCGGCGCCGCGCTTGGCGGGTTCGCTGACCTTCAAGTTCTTCAGGCGCGGGGCCACGTCCACGCCGAGGTCTTCGGGCTTGACGGTGTCCAGCGGCTTTTTCTTGGCCTTCATGATGTTGGGCAGCGTGACGTAGCGCGGCTCGTTCAGGCGCAGGTCGGCGGTGATGACGGCGGGCAGCGTAAGGCTGAGGGTTTCCAGGCCGCCGTCCACTTCGCGGGTCACGGCTGCCTTGTCGCCGGCGATCTCGACCTTGGAGGCGAAGGTGGCTTGCGGCAGGTCGGCCAGCGCCGCCAGCATCTGGCCGGTCTGGTTGCAGTCGTCGTCGATGGCCTGCTTGCCCAGGATCACGAGGCCGGGCTGTTCATTGTCGATCAGGGCCTTGAGCAGCTTAGCCACGGCCAGCGGCTGCAGTTCTTCATTGGTCTCGACCAGGATGCCGCGGTCGGCACCGATGGCCATGGCGGTGCGCAGCGTCTCCTGGCATTGGGACACGCCGCACGAGACGGCGACGATCTCCGTTGCCGCGCCTTTCTCCTTGAGCCGCACAGCCTCTTCGACGGCAATCTCGTCGAAGGGGTTCATGCTCATTTTGACATTGGCGATGTCCACGCCGCTGCCATCGCTCTGGACGCGGACCTTGACGTTGTAGTCAACCACCCGCTTGACGGGAACCAGGATTTTCATGGGAGGGTTTCCTTTCAGGATCATTCAGAGTTGATCATCCGCCAGGGCCAGCGTGCTGGCGGCGCCGCCCGTGACGATGTCGCGCAACATCGGCGCCTGCACTAGGACATGCGCTGCGTAGTGGCTGGCCGTGGCACGCTTGGCGCCGAGAAAGCCCGCATCGCCAGATCTCGCCGCGAGTTGCGCAGTGGCGGCTTCGGCCATGCGCGCCGACAGCCAGCCGCCGATCACCGTGCCCGCCAGCCGCAAGAAGGGCACGGCGCCCGCCGCGCACTGCGCGGGTTGGTCGTCGTGGGCCAGCAGCCAGTCGGCCGCGTCCCCCAGCGCACGCGCCGAAGCCGCTAACACGCCGCCGATCTGCGCCAGCGCGGCATCGGGCATCTCGGCCAACCGGCGCGCATCGCCGTCGATGCGGCCCAGCAGTGCCTTCAGCGTGCGCCCGCCCTCGCGCGCCAGCTTGCGGCCAATCAGGTCGTTGGCCTGGATGCCCGTCGTGCCTTCGTAGATGGTCGTGATGCGCGCGTCGCGCAAGTGCTGTGAGGCGCCGGTTTCCTCGACGTAACCCATGCCGCCATGCACCTGCACACCATCGGACGTGATGCCCTGTGCGCTGTCGGTGCACCAGCCCTTGACCACCGGGATCAGCAGGCCGACCAGGGCCAGCGCCTGCTCGCGCTCTTGCGCGTCGGCGTGGCCTGCGGCGCGGTCCATCTGGCCGGCGCAGAAATAGGCCAATGCGCGCATGGCCTCGGTGCGGGCCTTCATGTCCATCAGCATGCGCCGCACGTCCGGGTGGCCGGCGATGGTGGTGCTGCCGCTGAGCAGTGGCTTGCCCTGCACCCGCTCCAGCGCGTAGGCGCGTGCGCGCTGGTAGGCGCGCTCGGCGATGCCCACGCCTTCAAGGCCGACGTTCAGCCGCGCATGGTTCATCATCGTGAACATGCAGGCCAGCCCCTGGTTCGGCTCGCCGACCAGGTAGCCGATCGCGCCCCCGCAGTCGCCAAAGCTCATCGACGCCGTGGGGCTGCCGTGGATGCCCATCTTGTGCTCGATGGAGGTGCAGGCCAGGTCGTTGCGTTCGCCCAGGGAGCCGTCGTCGTTGACCAGGTACTTCGGGCACAGGAACAGCGAGATGCCTTTCACGCCGGGCGGTGCATCGGGCAGGCGCGCCAGCACGAGGTGGACGATGTTCTCGGCCATGTCGTGCTCGCCCCAGGTGATGAAGATCTTGTTTCCGCTGACGCGGTAATGGTCGCCTTCGGGCACGGCGCGACTGCGCAGCGCGGCCAAGTCGGAGCCTGCTTGGGGCTCGGTGAGGTTCATGGTGCCGGTCCAGCGGCCCGCGACCATGGGCTCCAGGAAGCGGCGCTTGAGTGCGTCGCTGCCATGGTGCGCAATGGCTTCCACCGCGCCCAGCGTGAGCATCTGGCACAGGCTGAACGCGAGGTTGGACGACTTCCACATCTCCAGCACGGCTGTGGACACCAGCGTGGGCAGGCCCTGGCCGCCCCATTCGGTGGCAGCGGGCATGCCGTTCCAGCCGTTCTCGCAGAAGCTGGCCCAGGCTTCGCGAAAGCCATCGGCTGGCGTGACCTGGCCGTCGTGCCAGCGCGCGCCCTGCACGTCGCCGGTGCGGTTCAGCGGATCAAGCACGCCGGTGGCGTAGTGGGCAGCCTCCTGCAGGATGGCCTCGACCAGGTCGGGCGTGGTTTCTTCATGGCCCGGCTGGGCACAGATCGCATCCAGGCCTCCGACTTCCTTCATCGTGAACAGCATGTCGCGCAAGGGCGCGGCGTAGGTAGACATTGCTTACTCCTCTTTGTGGGTTCAACCCGTCTGCCCCATAGGGCATACATCCATGCATGACCCTACCCACCAGGACAAGGCCCGGTCGATCAACCGCTTCAGGGCGGCTGAATTTCTCAGGCGGCTTACGACGCGATTAGTTGGTATGACAAGATTTCTAGAAGCCGCTGAAGCGTGTGAAGTTCTCGACCGGCTCACGCTCGGTGCGCACGCGGTTCACCACGGCCGCCGGGTCGGCATAGCCCAGTGCCATGCCGCACAGGACCATCTGCCCGTCCGGGATTTGCAGGGCTTCAGCCAGAAGGCGCGGGTAAAGGGTCCACGCCATCTGCGAACAGGTATCCAGGCCTCGTGCGCGGGCCGCCAGCATGATGTTCTGTAAGAACATCCCGTAGTCCACCCAACTGCTCTGCACCATGCGCCGGTCCAAGGTGAAGATCAAACCGACCGGCGCATCGAAGAAGGCAAAGTTGCGTGCATGTTGAGCGCGCATGGCATCCGTATCTCCCTTGGAGATTCCGACTGCGGCATAAAGAGCGAAACCGCACCGACGCCGCCTGGTCAGGTAGGGCTCGAAGAACTCGGCCGGGTAGATGTCGTATTCGGACTGGTGCTCTCCCTCTTCATGGTGAAAGGCGTGCAATACACGGTCGCATAGGCGCTTCCTCGCCTCGCCCGCCACGGCAATGACATGCCACGGCTGGGTGTTGGTGCCACTGGGCGCGCTGGCTGCCACCGACAGAATCTGGGCCACCGCTTCTTGCGACACCGGGGTCGGCAGAAAGGCGCGCACGGAACGACGTTCGCGCATCACCGCATCAATCAGCATGTTGCGCAAAGGCACGGCGCAGACAGACATTCACTCTCTCCTGGTTGCTGGGCTATTCGGGTGAGCACACCGACATGCCGTTGCCGAAGAAGCATTCATGCGAATGCATCGATGCCGAACGTCCACGGGTCGTCCCTGGGTGTGCTACCAAGCGGTATTCTGGGCACTCGGCACATACGCGTCTTGCCCGCCAGTGCATGGCGAGTTGACTTTGTATGCACAAGGCAAAATCCGGTTGACCGCAGCCGGACGCTACATCGTTAGCGGGCCGTTTTCTTGGTGTAATTTCGGATTCAGCGCCAGCTATCGTTGCTCCCTTTGACCATGTTGAAACCCGTCGTCACTGTTCCTGTTTTTGCCGTGCATGGCCTGCTCGACGGCGCGCGCAGCAAAGGACTGGCCACCGAGTCCTGGCTGGATGGCGTTCTGGCGCAGGCCCGCATCGCCGAGTCGCTGCTGCATCTGGAGCAGTCGCGTGTGACCATAGAGCAATACATCGCACTCTTCAGTGCCGTGAAGAACAGCTTGGACGACGAATGCCTAGGCCATCTACACGGTCGGCCGTTGCGCTGCGGCAGCTTTGCGCTGATGGCTCGCTCTACGCTCGGGGCCAAGACGCTGGCAGCCGCCTTGCAGCGCGTGAGTGCATCCTTCGCCCTGCTGCAGGACGACGTGGCGCTTGTGCCCGTCTCTGATGGCTTGCTCAAGGGTGCTGCTCTGGACGTGCGCCACGCCCTGGGCAAACATTCAGACTTCCTGCACGGGCTGCTGTTGCGCGTTTTCTGGCGTCTGCTGGTATGGCTGCACGGCGGCCGACTGGTGCCCAGAGGGCTCGATTTTGCCTTCGAGCCACCGCCGCGTGCCGCAGACTATGCCCAAATCTTCTCGGGCACGTTGCGGTTCGGGCAGGCGCGGTCGGCGGTCTGGTTCGAGGCATCCGCATTCACGCAGCCGATGCGCCGTGACACCGCCGCGCTCCAGACCTTTTTGCGTGCCACACCGGGCAACCTGATCGGCCCGCGTCTAATCGAGCGGACAGCCAGCGCGCGGGTGCGCGCGCTATTGCAGCAAGCGTGCCCGGAGTGGCCCGATCTGACTGTCGCCGCGCAGCGCTTGCACATGTCGGTCAGCGCACTGCAGCGGCATCTGGCCGTGGAGGGCAAGTCCTTTCAGGTGCTGAAGGACGAGTTACGGCGCGACATGGCGATCGTTCGGTTGACCAGCACCGATGCCGCGCTGAGCGCCATCGCCGCCGAGTTGGGGTTCGCCGACGGCACCGCCTTCCAGCGGGCCTTCAAGTCATGGACCGGCAGCACGCCAGGCGTCTATCGTTCGCGCACCCAAAAAACGTAGCGCTGCTTCGACGCGGTCGCACTCAAAGCGACGAGCACAGATGCCCGCCATCCACTGGCACGCAGGCGCCGGTCATCCACGACCCGGCCTCGGTCGCGAACAGCAGGAACAGACCGTTGAGCTCCTCCGGCTTACCCAGGCGGCGCATCGGGATGCGCTTGATAAGCGCCTTGCCATGGTCGGTATCCCACATGGCATCGGTCATCTCGGTGTCGATGTAGCCCGGCTCGATGGCATTGACGCGAATGCCGTGGCGCGCCCATTCGAGCGCCAGGCTCTTGGTCATGTGCACGACTGCAGCCTTGGACGTGGCATACAGCATGGCGCCCGGCATCACGCGTTCGCCCAGGATCGATGCGATGTTGATGACTGAGCCTCCCCGCCCCGCATCCACCCAGCGCTGCGCGGCACGCGCGGCCACCAGCCACACGCCGCGCACGTTGGTCTCCATCAGCGAGTCGAAGTCGGACACAGGCAGCGTGAGCGACAAGGCGTCGTTGGAAGCCCCGGCGTTGTTAACCACCACGTCGAGGATGGTGCCCGAGGCGTCTATCTCGGCGAAGGCGTCGTCGATGGACTGCTCGGAAGCCACATCCATTTCCAGCACCGTGACCTGAGGCGAACCGAGCTTTTCGAGTTCCTGGGCGAGTTTGTCGAGCCGCGCCTTGCGCCGCGCCCCAATCACTACCTTGGCCTTGCAACCAGCAGCCAGCCGAGCGAAGTTCTCGCCCAGGCCCGACGAGGCCCCCGTGACCAGCACCCGCTTGCCTGCCAGCATTGCACCCAGATCCATCATCGTCTCCTTGCATCTTCAGTTCGCCGTCGATGCCGGGAGGTTAGCGCAGGGCCGCTCGGCTGCGGGGTTGCCTCGCTCCCCCATCCGTCGAAAGAGGTGCCTTGTCAGTTGATCGAGACCATCCGTCATTGCCGCGCCAAGCACCGCTGCCTACGATTGCCTGTATGCCTTGGGTACCCTGAGCGCCGCACGAAAGCACGCCACGGTGTCGACGCTCCGGTCCCGATGGGCTGCGGCGTCTGGGGGCAGATTCAGGAGACGACAAGTGCTGCAACAGTCACCCATGGAATGGTCCATCGACCATGCGCCCATCGAGGGCAGGATAGATGCGACGGAAGCGATCCTCAAGGACTCCTTCCAGCGCTGGAGTCTTTCCTCCCCGGCGAAGCCTGCTGCATTCCAGGCGAAGTTGCGGCGACACGAACTCGCCGGAGCCTCCTTGGTATGCACCGTGACCGGTGCTTGCGTCGAGCAGTCTCCTCCTGGACATTCGTCATTCGACGATGAGTTCTGCCTGGGGCTGCAGCTGAACCTGAGCGGCCGAGTACAGTTGCAGCAGTGGGACACGCCAATCTGCGAGGGCGACATGTTCCTCTGGCGTACCGATCAGCGGCAAGACTATGAGGTGCTGGAACGAACCCACAGCGTGTCGTTGATGATTCCCTGGCAGCTCATGCGCGAGCATCTACCGGGCCGCAAGCAGCCGCCCGCAGCCTGCCGCATTGACAGTCACACAGGCGTGGGCTCACTGCTCAGCCAACACCTGATGGGGTTGGCAAAGGAGATCGGCGCCGTGCCGCCCTCCGCCCACGTCGCCCTTTGCCGCACGGTGATCGGGCTTCTGGACATTGCGCTGCCAGAGCCGGAGAGCGCCACTCGATTCACGGCCATGGCCGCGTTGCGCGAACGAGTACTTGCCTACATCGCCCAGCATTTTCAAGAGGATGACCTGAGTCCGGCACGCATCGCCGCGGCGCACGGTATTTCACTGCGTTACCTTCATGCGCTGTTTGCGCAGGGCGATACCACGGTGGTCGGCCACATCCTGGAAAGCCGATTGCAAGCGTGCTGGCGGACACTCGTTGACCCGGTCTGCCGGCATCTGCAGGTCTCGGCGATCGCCTTTCACTGGGGCTTCAACTCCACCAGCCATTTCTGCCGCGCATTCAAACAACGCTTTGGAGTGTCGCCCAGCGATGCACGCGGCATGACTGCTCACGGCTCCGCCATCGGCCCGGTCGAGTCAGCCGGGCTTTCCCTTGCACACGCAAAGTCAACTTGCCATGCACTGGCGGGCAAGACGCGCACGGGCTGAATGCCGACCATATGCCCTGGACAGACTGAGAACGCAGAGATTCGACGCTTCGCCCGCCCCGTTGTGGGTATGCGGGCATGACCCGGGGCCGCATCGCTGGCCAAGTTTTCAAACCTTCATCGTACAAACCTTCTGAGGAGCGCTCCCATGCTGCCGCAATTGCACCGTCAACCCTGGATGGACAGCGACATCGAGACCTTTCGCGACCAGGTGCGCCGCTACATCGCCGCCGAGATGGCTCCGCACCTGCCCGCTTGGCGCGAACAGGGCTACGTCCCGCGCGAGACCTGGCGGCCCTTCGGCGAGATGGGGTTCATGCTGCCCGAAATGCCCGAAGCCTACGGCGGCACCGGGGCCAGCATTGCCTACCAGCTGGTGGTACAGGATGAGTTGACCAGAGCGGAAATGCCCAACAACGTCCAGGTGAACAGCATCGCTGCGCACTACATCATGGACTACGGCACCGAGGAGCAGAAGCAGCGCTGGCTGCCCAAGCTGAGCAGCGGCGAGATGCTGCTCGGCATTGCGATGACCGAACCCGGCTGCGGGACGGACCTCAAGGCCATCGCCACCCGCGCGCGCCGTGATGGCGACCACTACGTGATCGACGGTGCCAAGACCTTCATCACCAACGGCTACACCTGCAATCTGCTGATTGTGGTCGCACGCACCGGCGAGGCGGGCAGCCGAGGCCTTTCGCTGATCGTGGTGGAGACCGAGAACCTGCCAGGGTTCCGCGTGGGCCGCCTGCTCGACAAGATCGGCCTGCATGCGTCGGACACCGCCGAACTCTTCTTCGACGGGGTGCGCGTGCCGGTCGATCAAGTCCTGGGGGGCGTCGAAGGGCTTGGTTTCAAGCAGTTGATGGGCCAGTTGCCCTACGAACGCATGACCATCGCCGTGCCTGCGGCGGCCATCATCGACCGGGCCCTGGAACTCACCGTCGAATACACGAAGGAGCGCAAGATTTTCGGCGCACCGCTGTTCGAGATGCAGACCACGCGCCACAAGCTGGCCGAGATCGCCACCACCGCTCACGTGGTGCGCACCTTCGTCAACGACTGCATCCAGCGGCTGCTGGACGGAAAGCTCGACGCCGAAGCCGCGTACATGGCCAAGTGGTGGTGCAGCGAGCAGCAGTGCCGCGTGGTGGACGAGTGCCTGCAGATGTTCGGCGGCTACGGCTACATGTACGAATACCCGATCGCGCGCATGTACACCACCTCGCGCGTGCAGAAGATCTACGGCGGCGCGAACGAGGTCATGAAAGAACTGATTGCGAGGAAGCTGTGAACGCCTCGCACATGCTGCAAAAGCCACTGCACGGCGTCCGTGTGGTGGAGTTCGAAGGGATCGGGCCGGGCCCGCTGGCCGCCATGATGCTGGCCGACATGGGTGCCGAGGTGATTGCGCTGACACGGGCCGAGCAGGCCGCCGGGGCGCAGCCGCTGGGCGGGGCGGCGGCCAACCCGCTGCACCGGGGCAAGACGGTCGAGATCACCGACCTGAAGTCGCCCGGCGGCAAGGCGCGCGCCCTGGATCTGATCGGCCAGTCCGACGTTCTGATCGAAGGCTTTCGCCCCGGCGTGATGGAACGGCTGGGGTTCGGCCCCGCCGAATGCGCGGCGCGCAACCCCAAGCTGGTCTATGGCCGGATGACGGGCTGGGGCCAGGACGGCCCGCTCTCCCGGGCCGCTGGCCACGACCTGAACTACGTGGCGCTGACGGGCCTGCTGTCGCTGTCGGCCCGCAAGGGGCAGATGCCCATCGTGCCGCCCTCGGTGCTCGGGGACGCGGCCGGGGCGCTGGGCATGGCCTTCGGTGTCGCCTGCGCGCTGGTCGATGCGCGCGGTAACGGTAGGGGCAGTGGCCGCGGCCGGGTCGTGGATGCCGCCATCATCGACATCGTGGCCATGATGGGCACGCTGGTGCATTGGATTCGCGCCAATGGGCAGATCGACGGCACGAAGCCGAGCCCGTTTCACGATTCGCCGTTCTATGACGTGTACGCCTGTGCCGACGGCGGCTTCATCAGCCTCGCGGTGGTGGAGCCCGCGTTCCACGCACTGCTGCTGTCGAAGCTGGGCCTGACGGACGTGAACCCTGCCGACCAGTACGACACGACGACGTGGCCAGCGCTGAAGGAGCGCATTGCGGCCCTCATCCGCAGCCAACCCAGGGCGCACTGGTGCGCGTTGCTCGAAGGCAGCGACGCCTGCTTCGCGCCCGTGCTCAGCCTGGCCGAGGCGGCGCGGCATCCGCACAACGCGGCACGGGGTATCTACCAGACCACCCCCTCCGGCGCCATCGAGGCGGCCCCGGCCCCACGGTTCCAGGCACTCAACGCAACCACATAGGAGACCAGAGAATGACCAACACCACCAAGATCGTGCGCGGCTGCCCGTCTACCTCGGGCAACGACCGCCAGCTCAACACCACGACGCTCATCCGGCACGCCGCGCGCACCCACGGAGACCAGGAGATCGTCTACCGCACGCCCGATGGCGGCTGGGACCGCTACACCTATGCCGACTGCTACGCGCGCGTCTGCCGCAGCGCCAATGCGCTGCGCGCGCTCGGTGTCGAACCTGGCGACCGGGTCGGCATCCTGGACTGGAACAGCCGACGCCATTTCGAGCTGTACTGGTCCATCCCTGGCCTGGGCGCGGTCATGCTGCAGATGAACCTGCGCCTGGGCGCCGAAGACCTGGGCTACGTGGTCGGCCACAGCCAAGTGTCCTACGTATGCGTGGACGAATCATTGCTGCCCATCGCCGAATCCGTCGCGGCGAATTCGCCCCAGATCAAGGGCTGGATCGTCATGACCGACAAGCCGCTGGACCAGATTAAGACCACGCTGAAACCGCTGCTGCACTACGAAGACCTGCTGGCCGCCGCCGACCCCAAGATCGACTGGCCCGAGATCGACGAAACCTCGGCCTACAGCGCCTGCTACACCACCGGCACCACGGGCAAGCCCAAGGGCGTGTACTACTCGCACCGCTGCATCTACCTGCACTCCACGGGCATGGCCACCAATCTGGGCATGACGCTGAGCGACTGCGTGATGCTCATCACGCCCATGTTCCACGGGCAATGCTGGGGCCTGCCGCAGGCCGCCACGCTGCTGGGCGACAAGATCGTGCTGCCGGGCCGCTATGTCGCCGAGGACACCAAGCCCCTGGTTGACGCCATGATCGCCGAGGGCGTGACGGTCGCCAACGGCGCACCGGCCATCTTTCAGCCCATGCTGCAGTACATCGAAACGATGCCGGTCAAGCCGGACTTCAGCAGCATGCGCATGCTGTCCGGCGCCTCCGAGCCGCCGCTGTCGATGATGATCGGTTTCTACAAACTCACCGGTGCCGAGGTGGTCCACGGCTACGGTGCCACCGAAGCCACGACGCTGGTGACCATGAACCGCCTCAAGTCCACGCTCAAGAAGCGCCTGACCGAGGAAGAGCGCTGGAACCTCAAGCGCAAGCAGGGTCTGGTGCTGACCGGGGTGGACATCCGCATCCTCGATGCCGATGACAAGGACTTGCCGCATGACGGAAAGTCGGCGGGCGAGATTTGCGTGCGCGGCCCCTGGATCACGGCCAGCTACCACGACATGCCCGATTCCGCAGACCGCTTCCTGGAGGGTGGCTGGTGGCGCTCGGGCGATGTCGGCACGGTGGACGAGAACGGCTACCTCAAGGTCACCGACCGCATCAAGGACGTGATCAAGAGCGGCGGCGAATGGATTTCTTCCATCGACATGGAAAACCTGCTCATGGGCCACCCCGCCGTGCGCGACGCCGCCGTGGTCGGCGTTCCGCATCCGAAGTGGCAGGAGCGGCCGCTGGCCCTGGTGGTGCTCAAGCCCGGCCAGCAGGCGACCCAGGAACAACTGAAGGAGCACCTGGGCAGCGCCTTCGCCAAGTGGCAGTGGCCGGATCAGGTTCTGTTCGTCGAGGCCATCCCCAAGACCAGCGTCGGCAAGCTCGACAAGAAGCGCATACGCGTCGAGCAGGCAGACCGCTATTCCGCCTGACACCCGCTTTGCATGACCCCCAGTTTCTTACCAGGAGAACCACATGAATGACCATGAACCCGTGATCGTCGGCGCGCTGCGCACCCCCGTGGGCAAGCGCGGCGGGCGCCTGCAAAAATGGCACCCCGTCGATCTGATGGCCGAGACGCTGCGCCAGCTGGTCGAACAGTCCGGCGTCAACCCCTCCGATCTGGACGACGTGATCGTCGGCTGTGTGCTGCAGTGGGACCAGCAGCATGGCAACCTGGCCCGCCATGCCGTGCTGGCGGCGGGGCTGCCCGAATCCGTCCCGGCTGTGACGGTGGACCGGCAATGCGGCTCCGGCCAGCAGGCGGTGAGTTTTGCCGTGCATGGCATCCAGGCGGGGGCCTACCAGCTGGCCATCGGCGGGGGGGTGGAGTCGATGTCGCAGGCGCCGCTGCCGCCGTCGTTCAAGCCCGGCGCGCCGCTGGGCGCGCAATACAGCCCGCGCGAACTGGCGCGCTACCAGGACAACCCGCTGATACCGCAAGGCGTTTCGTCGGAGTTGCTGAACTCGCGCTTCGGCCTGACCCGTGAAGTCCTGGATGCATCCGCCGTGCGCAGCCACAAGCGCGCCGCCGAGGCGATTCAGGCCGGTCGCATCAAGGATCAACTGGTGCATCTGACCGAGGACCCGGCCGACCCGAACAGCCCCGTCGTCGCCGCCGACGAGGGCGTGCGCGCCAACCCCGACCCCGAGAAGCTGGCCACGCTGAAAGCCGTGTTTGCCGCCAACGGCACCACCACCGCCGGCAACTCGTCGCAGATCAGCGACGGCGCCGCCGCACTGCTGATCGCCAGCCGTGCCTATGCCAAAAAGCATGGCCTCAAGCCGCGTGCGCGCTTCGTCAGCACCGCCGTGGCCGCCGCCGACCCGGTGATCCAGTTCACCGCCGTGCTCGACTCCACCCGCAAGGCATTGAAGGAATCGGGCCTGACCATCAACGACATCGACCTGTTCGAAGTCAACGAGGCTTTCGGCGGCGTGCCGCTGATGTTCCAGCAGGAATTCGGCATCCCGGACGACCGCCTGAATGTCAACGGCGGCTCGATGGCCATTGGCCATCCGCTGGGTTCCACCGGCGCGCGCATGCTCACCGACCTGCTGTACGAACTGGAGCGCCGGGGCGGCCGCTATGGCCTGCAAACCATCTGCGAGGCTTCGGGCACGGCCAACACCACCATCATCGAGCGGCTTGCATGAGCGGGGCCACCATGAGCGAAGCCAGTGAAGTGCTCGTCAGCCGTGACGGCGCCGTCGTCACCCTGACCATCAACCGCCCGCGTGCGAAGAACAGCCTGAACCGCGCGGTGTTCGATGGCCTGTCCGCACAGCTTGCGCAACTGCGCGACGACGATGTCGTGCGGGTCGTCGTCATCACCGGCGCCGAGGGCGTGTTTTGCGCGGGCGCCGACATCACGGCCTTTGAAGTGCTGCGCGCCGCGCCGCTGCTGGGCGACCGCTCGGCGACCGGCTGGGACTTCTTTGCGGCGCTGGGGCGCTTCCCCAAGCCCGTCATCGCGGCGGTGGAAAAGGTCGCGCTGGGCGGCGGCACGGAACTGGCGCTGGCCTGCGACATCGTGATCGCGGGCGAGTCCGCCAAGTTCGGCGTGCCGGAAGTCAAGCTGGGCGCCATCCCCGGTGCGGGCGGCACCCAGCGCTTGATTCATGCCATCGGCAAGTCCAAAGCCATGGCGCTGTTGCTGACCGGCGATTTCATGGATGCCCGCAAGGCTTGCGACGTCGGCATCGTCGCCGAAGTGACGGCGGACGGCCAGGCCCTGCCGACGGCGTTGGCGATGGCCAGCCGGATTGCGGCCAATTCGCCGCTGGCCGTGGCGCTGGCCAAGGATGCGGCCCTGGCCAGCTTTGAAACCCCGCTCGCGCAGGGCCTGGAGCATGAGAAGCGCAATTTCGTTGTCGCTTTGCGTTCGGCCGACAACCTGGAAGGGCAAGCGGCATTCCTGGGCAAGCGCACCCCCAAATTCACCGGCCAATAACGCCTGTCTGTCATCTTCAAGGAAAAACCATGCAACTCAATTCCGGCATTTCTGCCGTCATCACCGGGGGGGCTTCCGGCCTGGGGGCCGCCACGGCCCGGCGTTTGGCCAGCCATGGCGTCAAGGTCGCCATCTTCGACATGAACGAAGCCGTCGGCCAGGCGTTGGCCAGCGAGCTTGGCGGCGTTTACTGCAACGTGGACGTAACGTCCGAGGAGCAGGTGGACGCAGCCTTCGCCAAGGCCCGCGCCGCGATCGGGCAGGAACGCGTTTTGGTCAACTGCGCCGGCACGGCCGACGCCGTCAAGACTGTCAGCCGCGATCGGAAAACGGGTGAGATCCGCCCGAGTGCGGTGGATCGCTTCAACCGCATCGTGCAGATCAACCTGGTGGGCACGTTCCGCTGCATTGCCAAATCGACGGCGGGCATGCTGGCGCTGGAACCGCTGGCCGACGGCGACCGCGGCGTCGTGGTCAACACCGCTTCGGCCGCTGCGGTGGACGGCCAGGTCGGCCAGGCCAGCTATGCCGCCAGCAAGGCCGCCGTCATGGGCATGACCTTGCCGATCGCACGCGACCTGATGGACGAAGGCGTTCGCGTCAACACCATCCTGCCGGGGATCTTCGGCACCCCCTTGCTGCTGGCCCTGCCGGACAACGTCAAGCAAGCGCTGGCGGCCAGCGTGCCCTTTCCCAAGCGTTTGGGCGACCCCGATGAATTCGCGCAGGCCGTCGAGTTTCTGGTCACTTGCGGCTACATGAACGCCGAGTCCATCCGCGTGGATGGGGCCCTCCGCATGGCGCCGCGCTGACGCCTTGAACCCTCGAAGAGCTGCGCATGATGTCGTCAACCCGAGAAAGCCGCGCGACGGGAGCCTGGAATGTCAGGGGGCCGGCCACGGGTGACTGCAAGTCATGGCGTGATGTCGATCCGCAGCTCGCCAGGAGCGTCATTCGCCATGATTGACCTGCATTACGCACCGACACCCAACGGCTGGAAGATCTCCATCCTGCTTGAGGAACTCGGACTTCCCTATACGGTGACTCCGGTCAACATCCGCGCTGGCGAGCAATTCAAGCCGGAATTTCTGGCGATCAGCCCGAACAACCGCATTCCGGCCATAGTGGACCATGCGCCGCTCGACGGCGGCGGCCCGCTTTCGGTGTTCGAGACCGGCGCCATCCTGGTCTATCTGGCCCAGAAAACCAACCGCTTCCTGCCCACGGATCTGCGCGGCTTCACCCAAACCATGCAATGGGTGATGTGGCAGGTGAGCGGACTGGGGCCCATGCTCGGCCAGCATGGTCACTTTGCGCTGTATGCGCAGGAAAAGATCGCCTACGCGATCGAGCGTTACCGCGACGAAGCGGCGCGGCTGTATCGCGTGCTCGATACCCAGCTCGGCAAGACCGGCGCCTATGTCGCCGGCGCCGAGTACGGCATCGCCGACATCGCCTGCTTTCCCTGGGCCATGACCCACAAGGCGCAAGGCTTCACGCTCGACGATTTTCCCCACATCAAGCGCTGGTACGCCAGCGTGCGCGCCCGGCCGCAAGTGCAGGCGGGACTGGCGGTCGGCAAATTCGAGAAGGAGCCGCTGGACGACGAAGCAAGAAAGAACATGTTCGGCCAGAAGGCCAAGGAGATGGCACACCGCATGTCGCCCAACAACCAGCGAGAAACACCATGATCGAATTCTTCTTCGACTGCTCCAGCCCCTGGACCTATCTCGCCTTCCACAACATCCAGCCGCTCGCCGACGAACTGGGCGTCGAGGTCACATGGCGGCCCATCCTGGTCGGCGGCATCTTCAACACGATCAATCCGACCGTCTACGCCTCGCGCGAGACGCCGGTGCCGCAGAAGGCCCGCTACCTGAAAAAGGATCTGGCAGATTGGGCCCGCTCGACGGGGCTTGCGATCAAGATGCCGCCGACGGTGTTTCCCGTCAACAGCGTGAAGGCGATGCGCGGCTGCGTCTGGCTCGGCAACGACATGGTGCCGTTTGCCCGCGCCATATTTGAAGCCTATTGGGGCGAGGACCAGGACATCTCGCAGGATTCGGTGCTGACCCATGTGTGCCAGCGCATTGGCATCGATCCCGCCCCATTCTTTGCAGGCATCGGCGAGCAGGCGATCAAGGATCAGCTCAAGGCCAACACCGATGAGGTGGTCGCGCGCGGCGGCTTTGGCTCGCCGACCATCTTTGTGGACAAGACCGACATGTATTTCGGCAACGACCGCATGCCGCTGATCCGCGAAGCCGTGCTGCGCCTGCAAGGGAAGACGGCCTGATACCGCAAGCAGGGTTCACCCATCCATTCATCTCACCACCACCACAGGAGACATCATGCAAAAAAGACAATTCATCACCATGCTTTCCGGCGCCATGCTGACCGGCGTTTCTGGCCTGGTCCGCGCGCAGGGCGCAGGCACCCCGGGCGTGACGGATCGCGAGATCAAGATCGGCTCGACCGGGCCGCTCAGCGGCCCGGCCGCAGGCTATGGCGTCGTCGGCAAGACCATGTCTGCATGGTTTGACCTGGTCAACGCCGAGGGCGGCGTGAATGGGCGCCAGCTCAAGCTGGTGCTGGCCGACGATGGCTACAGCCCGCCGAAAACCCTGGAGCAATCGCGCCGCCTGGTGGAGCGCGATCAGGTGGCTTTTCTCGCGGCGCAGATAGGCTCGTCCACTGGGCTGGCGTCGCGCAGCTATCTCAACAACGCCAAAGTACCGCAACTCTTCGTTTCGTCCGGCTCTGCCACGTGGCTGGATGATGCGGCTAAGTTCCCCTGGAGCATGGGCTGGCTGCCCCTGTACACCGACGAAGGGCGCATCCTGGCCAGGCACATCCTGCAGACGCGGCCCAACGCGAAGATCGCCATGTTCTACCAGAACGACGACGCCGGCAAGGATGTGCTGCGTGGCGTGAAGGAGGTTCTGGCTGCCGCCGGGAAGAAGCTCATCAGCGAAGAGTCGCATGAAGTGTCGGATCCGACGGTGGACTCGCAGATCGTCTCCATGCATGCCTCGGGCGCGGACGTGCTGGTGGCGTGGGGTTCGCCCAAAGCCACCCTCCAGTCGCTGCGCAAGACCCACGACATCGGCTGGCGCCCGGCCATCTACATCAACCCGAGCGCATCTTCGGTGCCCGCGGTGCTGACTCCGGTGGGGCTGGACAAGGTCAAGGGCATCATGAGCGCCGCGTTCCTCAAGGATCCGAGCGATCCGACCTGGAAGGACGACCCTGGTGTCCTGGCCTGGCATGCCTTCATGGACAAATACAACAAAGGCGCGGCCAAGGAGTACCTCACCGTGCTCGGTGCCTGCCTTGGGCAAGTGACAGTGCAGTTGCTCAAGCAGTGCGGCAACGACCTCTCGCGCGAGAACATCATGCGGCAGTCGCGCCGCCTGGACATGGATTTGCCCATGATGCTGCCGGGCCTGCGTGTCAAGACCAGCGACGCCCGCCCTCACCCGATACCGGACATGCGCATCCAGCAGTTCGACGGCACGAGCTGGAAGGTGATGCCGTCCTGACGGGGCGAGCGCAGCGATGGAACCCATTCTTTCCGTACGCGACCTGACGATCCGCTTCGGCGGTGTCGTCGCGCTGGACGCCTTCTCGATGGACGTGCCCGAGGGCTGCATCTTCGGCCTGATCGGGCCGAACGGCGCTGGCAAGACGACCTGCTTCAACTGCATCAGCGGCCTGTACCGGCCCACCCACGGCAGCGTGCGCTTCGGCCAGGCCGAGTTGACGCGCCTGCCGCGCCACGGCGTGGCACGGCTGGGTCTGAGCCGCACCTTCCAGAACGTGGCGCTCTACCCCTCGCTCACGGTGCGCGAAAACGTGATGGTGGGTGCGCACGCGCGGCTGCCGGTGTCGATGCTGGGTGCCGCGCTGCGCTCGCGCGCCGTCCGTGCCGCCGAGGAAGAAATCGCGCACTCGGCTGACGCGGCCCTGGCCACGCTGCGGCTGTCCGACTATGCCGACCGGGGCGTGGCGGAACTGCCGGTGGGCATCCAGCACCGCGTGGAAATCGCGCGGGCGCTGGTGACGCGGCCCAAGCTGCTGCTGCTTGACGAACCCGCCGCTGGCCTCACCGCTGGCGAGGTCGATGAACTGCGCGACGTGCTGCTGCGCCTGCACGAGGAATTGAAGCTGACCATGGTGATCGTGGAGCACAACATGCGCTTCGTGATGAAGACCTGCTCCGACCTCGCGGTACTGAGCTTTGGCCGCAAGCTCGCCCAGGGCTCGCCCGAGGAAGTGGCCAACAACGACGCCGTGCTCGATGCCTATCTGGGAGGTGTGCTGTGACCCAACGGCTTGAAATCCGCAACCTCGCGGTGGCCTACGGCCGAACGGCGGTGGTGCATGGCATCGACCTGCACGTGCAGGCCGGCGAGATGGTGGCGCTGCTCGGCGCCAACGGCGCGGGAAAGACCTCCATCCTGCGCGCCATCAGCCACCAGCAGGTGACTGCCAAGGGCACGCTGCGCTTCGAGGGCCAGGACATCATCGACATGGCCGCGCCCGCCATCGCCTCGCTGGGCATCGCCCACGTGCCCGAAGGGCGCGGCACCTTTGGCGACCTGACGGTGCTGGAAAACCTGCGCGTGGGCGCCATCCACCGCCGCGACAAGGACGGCATCGAGCAGGACATCGCCCGGATGCAGACGCTGTTTCCCAAGCTGTCCAGCCGCGCGAAGCAGGCGGCGGGCACGCTCAGCGGCGGCGAGCAGCAGATGCTGGCCATCGCGCGCGCGCTGATGACGCGCCCCAAGATGCTGCTGCTGGACGAGCCTTCGTTCGGCATCGCGCCGCGCGTGACGCAGGAGATCTACGAACTCCTGCACCAGTTGCGCGAAACCGAGCACCTCACGGCGCTCATCGTGGAGCAGAACGCCCAGGTCGCGCTGAACCTAGTCAACCGGGCCTATGTGCTCGAAAGCGGGCGCGTCACTGCCCAGGGCACCGCAGCCGAGCTGCGCGAAGACGACGCCGTGCGCCGCAGCTACCTCGGCCACTGATCAAAAAAGGTTCATCACCATGCAAGCATTCCTTCACCAGATAGCTTCGGGCCTGGCGGCGGGCGGCATCTATGCCAGCCTCGCCATCGCGCTTGTGCTCATCTATCGCTGCACTTCGTCCGTCAACTTCGCGCAGGGCGAACTGGCGATGTTCTCCACCTATATGAGCTGGGCGTTGGTTCAGGCGGGCGCATCATGGTGGGTGGCCTTCGCCGTCGTGGTCGTGGGTTCCTTCCTGCTCGGGCTGGCGCTGGAACGGGTCATCTTCCAGCCCCTGCGGCACAAGCCGGTGCTCTCGGTCGTGGCGGCCAGCATCGCGCTGCTCATCATCTTGAACAGCCTGGTCGGCTGGCTGTTCGGGCATGAGATGCTGGAGTTCGCCACGCCGTTCGGTGGCGTCCTCAGCCGTGCCGAACCCTATCTGTCGGCCCACGAGGTCGGCGTTCTGCTCGTCACCCTGGCCGAACTGGCGGCGGTATTCGCGTTCTTCCGCTTCACCCGGTTCGGCCTGGCGATGCGTGCGGTGGCGGTGAACGCGCCGTCGGCGGAACTGTCGGGCATCAGCACCAACAAGGTGCTGGCCGTGGGCTGGGGTCTTGCAGCGGTGGCCGGTGCCGTGGCGGGGCTGATGGCCGCGCCCATCGTGTTCCTGGAGCCGTCGATGATGATGGGGCCGCTGATCTACGCACTGGCGGGCGCGCTGCTGGGCGGCATCGCCAGCCCTGTGGGCGCCGTGGCCGGGGGCTTCGCCGTCGGGGTACTGGAGAACCTGCTGGGCGCCTACGTGGTCGGCAACGACCTGAAACTGACCTGCATCATGCTGTTGATCATCGCGATGCTGGTCTTGCGGCCCGCCGGTATCTTCGGCAAGACGGCCCAGGTGAGGGTGTGAGCATGAGTACCATGAACGCCCCACTCAACATCCGCCCGGCGGCATCGCCCACCTGGTTGCGCTGGACGGCCTCGGTGGTCGGGCTCGCGCTGCTGGCCTGGTCCTTTAGTTGGCAAAGTTATCCGTTGTACGTGATGACGCAGGTGCTGATCTATGGCATCGCCATCATGGGCCTGAACCTGCTCACCGGCTACACGGGCCAGATCTCGCTCGGCCACAGCGCCTTCTTCGCCATCGGTGCCTATACTGCGGCGGTGCTCTCGCATCACCTGGGCTGGCCATTCTACGTGGGCGTGCCGGTGGCGGCGCTGTTGTGCTTCGTGGCGGGTTTCCTCTTCGGCTTCCCGGCGCTGCGGCTGCCCATGCTTTATCTGGCGCTGTCCACCTTCGCGGTGGCGGTGGTGACACCGCAGGCGCTCAAGTGGAAAAAGATCGAGTGGCTGACCGGCGGCGTGGCGGGGATCGTCCTGGAAAAACCTGTGTTCCCAGGAGTGCTGGCCGACCGGGCGGACTGGGCCATCATGGCCTGCGTTGCGGCCTGCGCGCTCTGCGCCTTCCTGCTGGCGCGGCGGATTCTCGGCTCGCAGTTCGGCCGCCTGGTGGACGCCTCGCGCGACCAGCCGCTCGCGGCGGCGGCGGGCGGGCTCGACATCACCGCCCTGCGCACGCAGATGTTCGGCCTCAGCGCGGCGTTCACCGGCCTGGCCGGTGCCCTGAGCGTGGTGGCGGGCCAGTTCGTCGCGCCCGAGAACTTTCCCTTCCTGCTCTCGGTGTCCCTGCTGGTGGGCAGCTTCGTGGGCGGGGTGCGCAGCCTGTGGGGCGCCTTCCTGGGGGCTGCCTTCATCGTGCTCACGCCCAACTTGGCCGAGAGCGTGTCGCAATCCGCGCCGTGGATGATCTTCGGCTTCGCACTGCTCGCGGTGGTCTTCCTGGCCCCCAATGGCTTGAGCGGCTGGATCACCAGCCTCCGGCGCAGGCGTGCAAATTCCTCATCCGCCCAGTCTTAGATGCTTTCCATGCAGCCCGTCTTCGTCGCTGGCACGGGCATGACCCGTTCCGGCAAGCACATTGACTGCGGTCTCAAATCGCTCACCGCCGAGGCGATTGGCGAAGCCATTGCCGATGCAGGCATCACCCCGTCCCAACTGCAGGCGCCCCACATGCGCAACGCCGCTGCTGGTGTCATGGCCGACCAGGTGCTGATCCCCGGAAAGGTGGCGTTGCGCGGCATGGGCATCAGGCGCATTCCGGTCGTCAACATCGAGAACGCTTGTAGACGCATCCTTGCAGTGGGTGCTCGATATGCTGCTGGCTTCAGATAACAGATAAGCCCTGTTGCCGTCGGATTTGCCAGGATACGCGGCCGTCATGTACCTGCGCAGAAATCGGCATACCGAGTCGTTGTTCGATGACAGGCCTCCATGGCACCAGGCTGAACCCCATGCCGTCATCGAGCATGGCGTAGCGCCCGCTGGCCAGCATGACGCTGCGGCGGTAGATGCCCGCCACGCGCTGGCCATCGGCCACGGGCCGATGCTCCAGGCCAGTTTCGGCGGCCAAGTCCTTCGCGGCATGCGCTACATCCCGGCTGCGCAGCGTTGCCAGCAGATTGCGCGCCAGGATGACGCGTTGGCCGCGCCGCTCGGCCAGCCCCTGTTCGGCCAGGAAGTCGGTGCGCTGTTGCATTGCCTGCTTGGCCTCACCGCCAAAGCCCAGGTCGCCCAGGCCAGAGCCGCCGCCGATCAACTGCTGGTCAAGCCAGGTGGCCCCGATCACGCGGGCCTGCCGCTCGATGGGCAGGTGCGATTTCAGCTCCACGGCCACGCCGCCCAGGCGCTGCGCGTCGTAGCGACGGCCCTGATCGGGCAGGTCGCCCGGCACCTTCCATAGCCCTTCGGCCACGCGCTCCACGATGCCTGCCCGGCGCAGGGCTTCCAAGCGCCGGACGTGGGCCGCGACGACTTCCTGCGGATCGCGGCCCGGCACGGCCTGGCCCTGCGCGATAGCAAGGTGGTGGTCGGTGCGGTACAGACCATCGCTCGCCAGCACGGCGATGTTCTTGTCGGCCGCGCGCACGTCGGCCGATCCCTTCACCTCCACCACGGCGCCGGTGGGATAGTTCGCCAGCTCGTCGCGGGTGTTGAGCGCGACGTAGTGGGCCTTGCCGTCCACCCCGTCGATGACCAGATAGCCACGGTCGCGCAGCTCGTCGGCCAGCCCCTTCGCGGCTACGCGGCCGAGAATGGTTCGGCCATCGTCGCCCGGCTCGAACACCGCCAGTTCGCGCGGCTCGCCGCGCATGGCACGCTGCATGGTGCGGATGATGTCGCCACGCTCGCCCAGGGCGCGCAGGGTCTTCTCGGCATCGGCATGGACGGCCCAGGTGCCCGGCTGCGTCTCGTCGGCCAGCCCCAGGCGCTGCAAGCGTTGCAGGCGGCCGATCAGCAGCAGGCGTTGGCGTTGCAGCTTCGGTTCGTTGAAGCGTTCGATCTGCACCCGGCCGTCTTCGCCGGCCTCGCGTTTCAGCGTGCGATCCAGGCTCGTCCACCGCTCCTGCTCCACCTCGCGTTGCAAGGTCTGCTGGATCTCCAGTTCGGTGCGCGGCCCCAGCCATTCGGTCGCCAGCTCGGATGCGCGATGCCGAAAGCCATCGGCGATGTAGTCACCCGCGATGATGAGGTCTTTGCTGGTATCGTCGCGCCCGCGCACGATCAGGTGGGCGTGGGGGTTGTCGGTGTTCCAGTGATCAACGGCCACCCATTCCAGCCGTGTGCCCAGGTCAGCTTCCATGCGGTTCATCAGATGCCGTGTATAGGTGCGCAGGTCTTCCAGCTCCGCGCCGTCCTCGGGCGAGACGATGAAGCGGAAGTGATGCCGGTCGTCGGCGCAGCGTTCCTTGAAGGCGTCGAGGTCGGCGGTATCGGTCTGCGGCCCGTAGGCTTGGCCTGGCTCGCCGTCGCGGCCCACGCCGTCGCGCTCGATGTAGCGTAGGTGCTTGGCGAGCGATTGCGGGCTGGCCCGCTGCTGGTTCACCAGTAGGGTCTTGATGGTCACGCGCCGCGACATGGGTGTCAGCTTCGCGCCCGCAAACCGCGCCGCCGTATGGCCGCGCCCCAGGCGTGAGCCGGGCCGCTGGCCGGTGGCCTTGCCGCCGACGGCCGATGCCGGACGGCGCACCGAGGACTTGCCGCCACTGGCCTTGCCGGCCTGCTGGAGCACCTTGGAAACGAAGCCCTGGCCGCGGTTTTTTGGCGCGCTGGGGCGGATGTGGAAATCGTCGTCGCGGCGGTTGATCATGACTTCTCTCCCTGAAAGCTGGGGCGTAGTCCGTCGTGCGAAGCACGCGAACAAGCCCATATCGACGCGGGCCACGCGCCACAAGCAGCACGGCGGCGAAGCCGCTGCGTGCCGCGCCACCCCCACGTGCAGACTGGCTTTGCGGGCCGACAGGTGCCGCCCCCTTTTGTCTTGCCTTCCGCATTTGCCTCCCGCATCCGCTCCAGGCAACTGCGGCCCGGCGGCAAGGCTGCACCGGCAGCCAGCGCACCGGCGAACACGGCGATGGCCGCAGGCCATCCGTGTTCGAGACAAGACGCCTGCACGTGGGACGGCTGCGCCGGAGGCAGCGTGAAGTGCGGCGCGGATGCGCTCGCACTGCATGTGCGACGACACACGGAACGCCGCCGGAACGACACGCCCGATAGCACGATGATGCACAGCGAATCAGCGGCCATCATGGGCGCGACTCCAGCCAAACCGGGCGCGCAACGCCAACCACGGCGGCTGCGCTGACCGGCCCGAAATACCGGCTGTCGAAAGACGCCGGATTGGTCGCGCTGAGCAGGAACAGCTCGCCAGGCTGAAGGCGACGGCACTGCTGCCAGGATGGCAGCGGCCGGCCCCAGCGATCGGCAGGCAACACGGCGGCTGAAGGCACGCCGTCGATGCGGACTTTGCCGTCAGCGATACACACCTCTTGCGGCGCCATCGCGCCCACGCGCTTGAGCAACGGGATGCGCGTCGGTAGGTAGCCGCGCTGCGCAGCCAGCGCGGCGGCCTCGGCGGGCAGCGGCACCAACACGATGCTACCCACGGACAACGGACGTGGCGGCGAGCTGGTGCGATGGTCGAGCGGATCGACGCGATACCATCCGACCGCCACGCTGTCGGATGGGTTGTAGGTCAGGCGCGGCAGCGGATGCACGAAGGACGCCCAGGCAAGCGCAGCGAGGCCGCAGGTGGACAGGCCCGCCAGCATGAGGCGAGCGCGCAGGCGCGAGCGTGGATGCGTGACAGCAGTGGGAACAGAAATCGTGCTCATGACAGCGCCCTCACGGCCAGCCAGGCGGCGTGCCGCTCGGCGCTGTATTCGGGCAGCGGCAAGCGCGCCGCGAGCCGGTTGCCCAGCGTGCGCCAGTACGCGGGCGAGGCGGTAGCAGGCGTGATGCCCAGCGCTTCGATGCCGTCGATGCGTTCCAGCACGGCACGCACCGATTGCTCACCCTCGGCGTGCAGCAACAGGCGCGCGCCCGGCTGCACGCCGGGGATGCGCTGCGCGCCATCCATCGGCATGCACGCCTGCATCACCATGAGCTGCCAGCGGATCGTGCCGTAGTCGTTGGCCTGCCAGCGGATGCGGCAGAGAACCGCGTTCGGCGTGAACACCGCGCAGCGACGCCAGCGGTCGAATCGGATGATGCGCGAGGGATCGCCGAAGCGCAGATAGAGGTCGAAGCGTTGGTCGATGTAGGCGAGCGCAACGCGCGTCAGCGGCACGCCATCGGCTCGGCCGACTGGCGGGGCAGATGACGTCGGCAATGCTGTCGAAACGGGTGTGATCATGGAGACTTCTCCGGGAATTCCCGCTTCAGCAGCGCGCGCAACAGATCAGCCACCGTCACGCCTTGCGTGAAGGCCGATACCTTGATGCGCGCCCGCATGGCGGGCGTGATGTCGAGGGTCAGGCGGGCCGTGTAGAGGTCGCCTTTCTGGAGGTCATCGGCGCTGCCCTGGCGAATCCACGCCTCGGCGTGCGGATTCGCGGGCGGGCGCGCGCCGATGCCCACGCGCTTGCCCGTGCGTTTGCTGGCGGGACTGCTCATGACGGCCACCGCAGCAGTTCGTCCACCAGCGCGGTGATTTCGCTGGCGGCGGCGCTGTCGGGCGCCGTCTCGCGCGCCAGTCGGCCAGCGGCCACGCTGTCGGCGAACACGATGCGTTGATGCACTTCCGCGCGCAGCGCGGGCAGCGGCTGCTCGGCCAGCGCTCCGCGTGCTTCGCGTCCGATCACCGTGGTGCTGACGCGCCGGTTGATGACAAACGCCGCGCGCAGCGCAGGCCGAAACACCTGCGCCTCGCGGATCAGCGCCACCATCTCGGCACTGGCCCACAGGTCGTAGGGACTGGGCTGCACGGGAATCAGCACCCGCTCGGCCGCCAGCAGCGCGGAGCGCGCCAGCGCCGCGATGCGTGGTGGCCCGTCGATGACGACGTGATCGGCCCGCCTGGCGAGTTCTGGCGCTTCCTGGTGCAGGGTTTCGCGAGCAAGGCCCACAGCGCTGAACAGCCTTGGCAAGCCTTGCTGGCTGCGGCGCTGCGTCCAGTCCAGCGCGGAGCCCTGCGGATCGGCATCCAGCAGGACGACGTGCTGGCCGCGCATCGCCAGCTCGCCGGCGATGTGCGTTGCGAGCGTGGTCTTGCCCACGCCGCCTTTCTGGTTGAGCAGCGCGACGATCATGGCCTGGCCCTCCGCGTTGGAAAGCCCGGCTGTTGCCGCTGCGCTTCGCGTCCTGTGGCGGTTGTCCACCGAGACGCGGCGCTGCTACTACCAGTTAGAGTATTTAAGTTAGGGAAGTTAAGGGAGACCGAAACCCGCGCCAGCATTGGCTTTGCGGCCGATGGACACGCCTGATAGCACGATAGTCCCACGCCCGATAGCACGATACCTGGCACGCCTGATAGCACGAGCCCGTCCACAGGACGCGCACCGTTTATCCCCGTGCCGTGGACGGCACGGGACGCCCTGGCCGGAAGGTCAGCAGCTCGGCGCCATCCAGCCGTTCGATGCCCAGGACGTAGCCCGGCAGTGACTGCCGCGCGACCAGCGCACGCAGGTCGCAGGCAAAGTCGTAGGGCTTGGCCGTGCTGCCCGACTTGCGGTACAGGTGCTGGAAGTCGAACTGCCACCCGCCCGGCTGCCGCCCACCGTGCTTGCGCACCAGGCGGTACAGCCAGCGCTCGATCCCGCCCGTCAGCCGGAAGTACGCCGGGTCGATGGTCAGCACCAGGGCGGCATCGAGCACGCCCGCATAGAACCAGTCCGGCAGGATCAGCTCCAGTCCCAAGGGCGTTCCCCTGGCATCGGCCAGCTCCTTCCACTCGTTGATCCACGAGAAGCGGTGCAGCCGCCTTCCCGTGGTCTCCCGGATGGACGTGGCCACCGTCGTGGATTGCAGGCGATCCAGCGCGGCCTTGAGGCGCTGGTAGTCGCGCAGCGATGTACCGCGCCCGATGAAGCGCAGGATCTCGTAGGGCGTGGCCTGCATCAGCCGCGACGGGCGCAAGCCCGCGTCGCGCGCCTCCACGATCTGCGAGGCCGCCCAGATCAGCACGTCGGCATCCCAGATCGTGGCGATGCCGTGTTCCTGCGTGCCTTCCACGCGGATCGTGATGCCGCCGGCCTGAAAGTCGATCGGCGTCGTGCGCCGCGACTTCGCCAGCGAGAAGAACGGAAAGGCCATCAAGTCCTGGCTGTCGCGCGGCGCCATGTCGCCCGGCAAGGCGCGAAACAGATCGAGCTGTTCGCGCTCCTGCCTGACTGCCCCGGATGGGCTGAACATGGCGAAGGCCACCCGCGCGCCAGTGATCAGCGCGCACGGCTGTCCGCCGAGTGCTGCTCGGCGTATTCGGGATCGGACGTGCTCTCGAAGCTGCGCTCGGCGGCCCAGGCATCGAGGTCGGCCACGGCGTACATGACGCGGCGGCCGAACTTGCGGAACTTGGGGCCGCCACCCAGCACGCGCTGCTTTTCCAGCGTGCGCGGCGACAGCCGCAGGTAGTCGGCAGCCTCGTCGTTGGTGAGATAACGCTGCGGCTGTGCAGCAGCGGCCGGGGTAGCTGCGGGTGCGGCGGCAGGCCGCAAGGGAGCAGGACGCATGGTGAGAACCTCCATCGGTTGCAGGGCTCCGGCCACACAGCGCAACCGGATGGAGGCAGTCTCAGAAAACGAAGCGCTCCTGCTCAGGGTCGTTTTGCGTCCTCTTCAAAACGACCCTTCTCAAGCGGCGCAAGCTGTGCTAGGCGGCGATAGCCGCCGCGCATCAGCGCATCGCCGCGCCGCACCAGGCGGCGCACCTTGGAGCGCAGGCCGCCGTCGCTGTACCAGCCGGCCGCGGCGTCCGCACCGAACAAGCCCTCGGCCACGTCGCGCAAGGACGCGCCCGCCAGGGTGGCGTCGAGCGCCTGCAGGGTGTGCAGCTCCAGCAGCGCCGCAGGGGGCGGTCGGGGGCGAGCCATCGGCGCTGGCGTGTCAGGCACGTGGGTGGCCCCACGGCCACGGTAGGCATGGGCCACGGCCATGCCGTCCTCAAGGCCAGGCGCCAGCGCATAGCGCTGGCAAAGGCCGGGGCTGCGCGCGATCAGCGCCAGGCCCTTGCCGTCGTGGAGCAGTTGCTTGTGGCCGGGAATGCGCCAAAACGCGAACGGCTCGGCATCCGGTGGCGGATCGGCATCGGGGTGAAGCTGCACCACGGCCTCATGGCCGGGGAGCCAGGCCGGATGCGCGTCACGCGCGTCCAAGGCCGGGTCTTCCAGCAGACGCAGGCCCCAGCGATGCGCAGCCTCATGCATTGCTTGTGCTTGGCGATGACGGCGCAGCCAGTCGAGCCGGTAGTCGGGATGGCGACGCAGGTACTCCCAGGCCAGTGCGAGCGTGTCCAGGCACAGGACGTAGAGGTAGGCGGCGGTCGGATACCAGTGCGCGAAGTGGTGCGGCTCGGCCATGACGCAAGCTCCCGTAGAGCAGGACGGCCGTCACCGGTTTCACACGCAAACGTCACCGCATCAAACTTGCATCCAATCGTGAATAAGCTGGTAGATTGGTAACTTGCGTGTCAAGACGAAATGCATCGGATGGGTTGCATGGATCGTCTGAATGCGACGGTGGCGCGCGAGGACATACGCGCCTCCTGCGATATCCACCGTGCCCGATGCCACGGCCGGCATCATGACCGATTGCGCCACGATGGCACCGATTTGGTGCGATAGTGCGGACTAAGACCGGACGGGTCTGGAGCAAGACCGAAATAGTCTCAATGCGCCCGGCTTGGCCTGGGCGCGAACGGCTCAATCGAGGATGGAGCCGTTCTCCTGGGCCAGCCGCAGGTACTCCGACAACGGGCGCACCGCCCGGAAATACCGGTCCCGCATCACGGGCTGTTTGCTCGGCCCGACGATGGATGCGAGGTCGGACAGCTTGATCTCGCCTAGCTCGGGCATGCCGATCCCCAAGTCGATCAGGCCATGGGCCGTATCGCCGTCGGCGGGGTCGAGCGACACCAACAGCCAGGTGGCGTGTGCATCCGGCGTGAACAGCCGCACCACGGGCAGCGGGTCGATGACCCGGCCAGCGGCGCGGGCTTGGCCGTGTTCCAGCAACAGCCTGCGCTCGTCCTCGGTGATGAGCTGGTTCATGGGCGTCCCCTCATTCGCACAAAACCGCCGAAGCGTGAAAGCGCAAAACCGCATTGGCGGGTTTGTGGAAAGGCACGGATGCGGCTTTGCGCTTCTGTGAGAAGCCGCAGATACGGATTTCCGTAAAAGCACAAAAGCGGCAGGCAGGCATAGTTGAACACTATAGATTGTAGCCCTATAGGGCGCAATCGGCTGTCATCTTGGATTTTGGGGAGATCCAGGGTTGGCAGCGAAACATACATTGTCGGAGGCACTAAAGACCATCAGGAAAGCGCGTGGATTGAGCCAGGAGGCGTTCTCCGACGTGTCCAGCCGCACCTACATGAGCACGCTGGAGCGCGACCTCAAAAGCCCCACCCTGAACAAGCTGGCCGAGCTGTGCGAGGTCATGGAGGTGCACCCGCTCACGCTGCTGACGCTGGCCTATGCCGGCGACGACCTGCAGCAGGTTGATCAGCTTCTGGTGCAGGTGCGCCAGGAGTTGGAGACTGTGGCGAAGAAGAGTGACACGCCATAGCGTGCGACGTTGCTGGCGTGGCCGATCCGGCTCAGCCGGTTCGGGGACTGCAGGGGCGCCAAGCATCGCGCGGCGGGGATAGGCCACAGGGCTTTCCCCAGGAGGCAAGCGAAGCGCGCAGCGCCGCAGGCGCGAAGGCGTGAGGGATTGCAGCCGGATGGCCGTGACGGCGAAGTCGGCACGGGGCGCAGCCCGTAAAGCCCGGCGGTGCAACGCACCGACACGCCCGGCCACCGCTTGCGGCGGGCAACTCAACACATGCGAAAGCCGCTCGACACGGCGCAGCCTTGGCGATGGTGTTGCCTCCTTGAAGTGCCGCGAAGGCAGCACAGCGCCCCGCCACGTGGGCGGGGCGCTGTGGCGGTCACGCCGCCTGGGGCTTGCTGCGCGACCAGATCAGGTCGTGCGTGCCGTCCTCGCCTTCGATCAGGCGGGCATAGACCGTGGCCGGGAACGAAGGATCGTCAAGGGTCACGGAGATGTACTCCCGCCCGGCCTCGCTGGTCTTCTTCCACGCCGCGCCGATATCGTGGCTGGCGGCCTGCAGGCGAAAGTCCGGGGCCTTCTCGTTGTCCCCCTTGTCGTTGGGCACCAGCTTGACCTTGACGTTGAGCGTCAGGGTGCGAAGCGTGCCGGTGTAGCCGTCTTTGTCTGCGGTGAAGCTGCCGATGTTGGCCATGATGAAACTCCTTTTGGTGGAACAAGGTTCGCGCCCATCGCGTCCTTGTTGTGATCCGGCCGGCGGGGGACGGGCGGGCTGCACCGCTTGCGGTCGAAACGCAGTGGAGAGCCGGGAGGCGAAAAGAATTTGCTGCGCGAGGAAGCCGCGCAGCGGCGGGGAAATTGTTTTCGCTGGACGGTTGCAGCCATGAAGCCCGAGGCGCAGCCGCGCCCCCGCCAGGATTCACAACAACACAAGGACGCCTTGGGCCGAACCGCACCGAAAAGAGACAGGGCCGACTCGGCATCCCCGCACGAAGGCTGCACCGGCTCGCCCACTGACGCGGGCCGGGTCAACCACCCGACGACAAGCGAGAACGCCCCGGCCGCACCTTGCGGCGCCGGTCTTGAGGCGTGGCGTGGAAGCTCCATGGCGATGCCGGGCGGGATGTCCGTGAACCGTCCTTCGTGACGTGATGGGCGAGAACCGCCAGCGTTGAGGACGGCACGCATTCGTACAACCTGCCGCAGTAAGCGCCAGCGTGTTCGCCAGCGCCTCGTCCATCGTGGCGGGGCGTTGGCCGGGTCGATCCGGCATCGCCGGTTCGGCGGTATTTGAGGGGCGCCAAGCTCGCGCGGCGGGGATGTCCGACGCAGTGCTGGAACACATGCGCACGCGCTACCGTGTCGATGCACATTGGCTCCCCAACCGACAATCCGCGCAAACCTTGGCGGACCAGGCTACTGCGTGGGGCCGCATGGCGGGACCGGCCGACAGCAAGACGTGGGTGGGGTTGCCGTTGGCCGTGCACCGGCGCTGCGACAAGCCGATGCACGGACTGGCCAACCGCATCGCCTACGACGGTGCGATGGTGTACGGCACCATCGCACCGCGAGCCGACAAGGAAACCCCCGCCCGACTGCCTACGGGGTGGATTCACGCCAGTGGAACATCCGACGGGAACTGGGTGCCGGCTGAAGGAAAAGCCCTGCGGGCGCTGCTGGCCTTGCTTCATGAGGACGGAGTGAATGCAGCCGACATTTCGGTCATCACGCCCTTCAAGAATGTCCTGGAGAACCTCAAACGCTTGCTCGGCGACACGATGGTTTCCGGAACCATCCACACCATGCAGGGAAAGGAAGCGCCGGTTGTCATCATGGTGTTGGGCGGAAATACCGACGGTCCCGGCGCACGCGACTGGGCGGTCTCGGAGCCCAACCTGCTGAACGTGGCGGCAACGCGGGCGAAGCGGCGCTTCTATGTGATCGGCGACCGCAACGACTGGCAGAACCGCGCTCTGTTTTGTGATGTCATGGATCTCTTGCCGCTCCAGCGTCTTCCCGAACATGAAGCCGTGGCGATGACTCAACCTCAATAATTGTGCAGGCTGAGACCGTGCATGCACAGGTCATACTGGCGGCAAGCCTTGACTTCCCTGCAACTACCGAGTGTGCCGCCCGGCCACCTCCTGACACTGGCCCTGGACGGGCCAGTGCCCGAAGGCATTGCGCAATGCAGCAATGCCTTCGACACCGGGCGCGGCCACCGCCGCGCCCGGATTTTTGAAGCTCACCGCGCCTAGGGCGAAACGACCTAGGCGCGGTGCTGACGATGGTTATTCCTTTGTCTCAATGATCCACCACACGGCCCGCGCTAAGGCACGGCCCGTGATGGGATGAATGTCGGTGAGATCGGCTCGGGCCATCCAGCCCGAGGGCGGACGGTAACCGCGCACATCGCCCTCGCCGTGCCAGCGGCGGGCGCGTACCGTGCCGGGCGCGTAGACCGCCGCCATGCGCGGGCCACTGGTGATGTTGATGGTGGGCATGGTTCGGCTCCCTGCGGCAAAGCGCTCCGGCCTTGGCCCGGGCGCTTGCCTGCGGCATGGGTCAGGCGGCCAATGCCTCGGCAGGTTCATGCATCACGGTGGCTATTCTGGGCAATTAAAGTCGTAAACACCCACCCAGCATCCATGCGGCTGTTCGCAATGCCCAGCCAGGCCGCTGCCTATCTAAAGTCGTAAACACCAGCGTGGACTGCCCTCTCAATGAATGAGGTAGCTGAGGCCGGAGATGGTGCGGCCTCACGACTTCAGCTCATACCATGCGACGCCGCTCCCATCCACGGTGCACCCTACGGCGCTTTCCGCGATGAAGTAATTCATACAGGCCACGGCCTCGCCCGTGGCGAGACTCAGTTGCTGCCCGTCCTGCTCATCGATGGCACGGTGGAACAAGGCGGGGAACACGTCCACGATGCGCTGCGGCCCGCCCGTCAGCGACTGGCGCAGCCGTTCCAGCGCCCGCTCCTGACCGGCGCGCAGCGAGCCCAGGCGTTCGTGCAGCCCGTAGAAGGGTTCATTGTGCGAGGGCAGCACCAGCACATCGGCGGGCACTTCCCGCGCCAGCTTGTCCAGCGACTCGAACCACTCCTTGAGCGGATTGGCCTGCGGCTCGGTGGCGAACACCGACACGTTCGACGAGATGCGCGGCAGCACCTGGTCGCCCGCAACCAGCAGTTTCAGGCCGGGGCAGTACAGGCAGGCATGCTCCGGCGAATGGCCGCCGGTGGTGATGACCCGCCAGGCGTGCGCGCCCAACTGCAGCAGGTCGCCATCCTGCAGGCGCCGGAAGCTCTCGGGCAGCGCATGGATGTGCTTGCCGAAGCTGCCGAAGCGGCTGCGGTAGCCCTCGATGGCTGCCTCCGACCAGCCCGCGCGGCGGTGGAACAGCACGCCGTCGGGCGGCGCCTCGCGGTTCGTGTCGGCGTGCATCACGCGGCAGCTCAGGTATTCCAGGCGGCTCATGTGCAGCGGCACGCCAGCGCGGCGCGTGAACCAGCCTGCCAGCCCGATGTGGTCGGGGTGCATGTGCGTGGTGTACACGCCCTGCAGCGGTCGCGCCAGCGGCCCCTCACCCATCAGCGCCAGCCAGTCGGCCACGGTGGTGGGGTTGTTCAGGCCGGTGTCCACCAGCACCCAGCCATCGTGCGTGTCGATGGCCCAGACGTTGATGTGGTCGAGCCGGAACGGCATGGACAGCCGGATCCAGCGCACGCCGGGGGCGACCTCGACCGTGTGGTGCGACGCCGGGGGCTCGAAGGGGTAGGTCAGCGCGGGGGTGTCTGGCTTCGTCATCGCATCAGGTTATATGCCAGTGAGCCCGCCCGTGCACAGCAGGGTCTGGCCGCTCACGTAGTCGGACTCGGGAATGCAGAACAGGTAGGCCGCGCCGGCGGCCTCCTCGGGCGTGCCGGCCCGGCCCAGCGGAATGTTCCGCTCCATCGCTGCCATCAGGTCCGGGTTCACGCCCACCTTGATCTCGCGTCCCTCGACCTGGATGGCGGCGTCGGAATCGGCGGTGGCCTCGGTCATGCGGGTGCGGATGAGGCCGTAGGCCACGCAATTGACCGTGGTGTTCAGGCGCCCCCACTCCTTGGCCAGCGCCATGGTCAGGCCCACGATGCCCGCCTTGGCGGCGGAGTAGTTGACCTGCCCCGCATTGCCGAAGACGCCCGAGACCGAGGAGACGTTGACCACCTTGCGCACCACACGGCGGCCGGCCTCGGCGTCGGCCCGGCTCAGCGCGCGGACCACCGGCTGCGCCGCGCGCAGGATGCGGAACGGCGCGGTCAGGTGCACGTCGATCATCGCGTCCCACTGCGCGTCGCTCATCTTCTGGATGACGTTGTCCCAGGTGTAGCCCGCGTTGTTGATGAGGATGTCCAGCCCGCCAAACGCGCCGGTGGCCGTGCCGATCAGCCGGTCGGCGAAACCGGCTTCGGCCACGCTGCCGCAGCAGGCCACCGCCTCGCCGCCCAGCGCGATGATCTCCTCGCGCACGGCCATGGCGGGTTCGTCGTCGAGGTCGTTGAGGACGAGCCGGGCCCCTTCGCCCGCGAGCTTGAGGGCCATCGCCCGGCCAATACCCCGGCCCGAGCCGGTGACCACGGCCACCTTGCCGCGCAGTTTTTCCGACATGGTGTGCTCCTCCTGTTTACCGGGCGGGTGCCGCCTCGGCGTCGTAGGCGCCGGCGCTGCCTTGCTGGCGCAGGACGGCGCGCTGGATCTTGCCGGTCGCCGTCTTGGGCAGGCTGTCCATCTGGCGCAGGTAGCGCGGCTTGGCGAAGCGTGGCAGTTGGGCGCTGGCCTGGCGGACGATGTCCGCCATGTCCAGCGCCGCTCCCTCGCTGGGCACCAGGGCGAGCATCACCTCGTCCTCCCCGCCCGCGCCCTGCGCCGGAACGGCGTAGGCCGCCACTTCATGGACGCCGGGCAACTGGCCCACCACGACCTCGACCTCGGTGGCCGAGATGTTCTCGCCCCGGCGGCGGATGCAGTCCTTGATGCGGTCCACGAAGGTGATAAGCCCCTGTTCGTCCCGCGTGCCTGCATCGCCCGTGTGGAACCAGAGGTTGCGCCAGGCCTCGACCGTTTTCGCCGGGACGTTCAGGTAGCCCGCCATGAAGCCGAAGGGCACCTTGGGCCGCACCAGGATTTCGCCCACTTGCCCGGCCAGCACCGGCACATCGGTCTCGGGGTCGGCGATGCAGATCTCGAAACGGTCCTCGTGCGCCCAGCCGGCCGCGTTCGGCGCAGCGTGCCCGATGCGCCCCCAGATGGGAATGCCGACCTCGGTCATGCCGAACCCAGACAGCACGTCCTTCACGCCGAAGCGCTCGCGGAACACGGCCTCGTGCTGGGCCGGGTTGGGCGCGCTCAGGCTGGCGCGCAGGCGGTGGTCGCGGTCCTGCTCCGTGGGCGGCTGGTTGATGACGAACATGGCCGTCGTGCCCAGGTGGTTGGTCAGCGTGGCGCCGCTGCGGCGGATGTCGGCCAGCCAAGTGCTGGCGCTGAACCGCTGCTTGAGGAAGGCCGGTATGCCCGCCAGCACCGTCGCCCCCAGTTGCATGAACAGACCGTTGGCATGGAACAGGGGCAGGCAAATGTAGTACTTGTCGGCCTCGGTGATCTCCAGGCTGCGTATCGCCCCCAGCCCGAGCAGGGCGCAGTGGCAGTGCGGCATCAGCACGCCCTTACTGGGCCCGGTAGTGCCGGAGGTGTACATGATGCAGAAGATGTCCTCGGGCCGGGGCGCGGGGCCTTCCCACGGCGCGCAGGCGCTGCTGTCCATCCAGGCCACCTGCCGCCAGCGTTCGGGCACGGCGGCGGGCGCGTCGCCCACCACGACCAGGGTGCGCAGGTGGGGCAGCTCATCCGCCAGGCTGGCGACGTGCTCGACCAGCGCGGAGTCCACCACGATGGTGGCCAGTTGGCAATCGTTCAACTGGTGGCGGAGGAAGGAGGAACGCAGCTCGGTGTTGAGCATCACCGCCGTGGCCCGCAGGTAGCCGATGCCGAACGTGGTCGCCACCATGGCGCAGCTGTTGGACATGAAGACGCCAACGCGCTCTTCGGGCTGCACGCCCAGTTGGTGGTGCAGGAAGCTCGCAAACCGCTGGCTGCTGGTGAACGCCTGCCCCACGGTGAAGGCGATGCCCTGGCTGTCCTCCAGCCAGGGCGCTGCGGGGCGGCTGGCGGCCCATTCGCGCAGGGCATCGGTCAGCGTGCATGCGTGGGGTTCGTGGATGCGGCTGTACATGGCCTTCTCTTTCAGACTTCGAGATCCTGGAGCCAGGGAACGTGGGCCAGCGCCTCCGAGGGCATGGGCTCCAGCTCCGAGCCCATCAGGCCGTTCCAGCGATTGAACCAGCCGACCATGGCCACGCAGGACACGATCTCGACGATTTCCTCCTCGGAGAAGACCTGCCGGGCCTGGTCGATGGCCTGGCCCGGTTCGCGCACCGGCAGGCTGCCGCCTGCGGTGGCGATGGCCAGCGCCTTGCGCTCCTGCTCGGTGTACCGAGGGTCGTCCCGGTAGGACGGCAGCGCGGCCAGCTTGTCCCAGCCCACGCCCAGGTGGTGGGCGGCGTGGACGAGGTGCGTCGTCGTATAGCGACAGCGCGCACCGCGCGCGGCTTCCGCGGCGATCAGGAAGCGCAGCGCCTGGGTGAGCTGCCCGTCGCCGCGCAGCGTCACGCTCAACAGCTTGAGCAGCGCGGGCACCACGCCGGGTTTGCGCGCCATGGTCAGCAGCGCATTCGGGCGGTAGCCGACGAAATCCACCAGCTCTTCGAGCACGGGGTCGCGCGAGCGGGGGTCGCTTTCATGCAGGGGCGCGATGCGCGCGGCGGTGCGGGCGTTCATGGGCATGCCTTGGATTGGGGTTTGCATGGGCACGGAGCGGTCACGCCGCTGCGCCCGTCGTGATGAGGCCCTCGACGTGGGCGCGCTGCGCGTCCAGTTCCTGGGCCGTGCCGGACCAGGCGACCTGGCCATGGTCCAGCACGTACTGGCGGTGGGCCAGCTTCAGGGGCACCTTGAGGTTCTGCTCCACCAGCACGATGCCGGTGCCCTGGCGATGGACTTCGCTGAACACGCGGACCAGTTGGTCCACGATGACCGGCGCCAGCCCCTCGGTGGGTTCGTCGAGCAGCAGCATGCGCGGGTTGCCCAGCAGGGCGCGCCCGATCGACAGCATCTGCTGCTCGCCGCCGGAGAGCTGGTCGCCGCCGAAGTCCAGCCGTTCCCGCAGGCGCGGGAAGGCGTCCAGCACCCGGTCGAGGGTCCAGTGCCCCGGCTGGTGGGCCAGCGCGCCGATCTTGAGGTTCTCCAGCACCGACAGGTTGGGGAAGATGCGGCGCGTGTCCGGCACCAGCGCCACGCCGAGCTTGGCGATGGCCTCCACGCCCAGGCCCGAAATGTCCTGCTCGCCCAGCAGGCGCCGGCCGGCCACCAGGGGCATCAGGCCGACCAGGGCCTTGAGCAGCGTGGTTTTGCCTGCGCCGTTGCGCCCGACGATGGCGACGATTTCATGGAAATCGATCCGCACGGAGATTTCTTCCAGCGCCAGGGCCTGGCCGTACCTGACGCTGGCTTTTTCGAGTTCGATCACTGCGCGTCCTCCCCAAGGTAAATCGACCGCACCGCTTCGTTCCTGCGGATGTCCTCGGGGGCGCCGCAGGCGATGACCGAGCCGTTGCTCATGACCACGATTTCGTGGGACAGCGACATCACCGCATCCATGTTGTGCTCGATCAGCAGCACCGTGCGCCCCTGCGCGGCCTTGCGGATCAGGGCCAGCGCGGCCTGGATCTCGTGGTGGCCGATGCCCGCCAGCGGTTCGTCCAGCAGCAAAATCCTGGGATCGGGCAGCAGGGTCACGCCCAGTTCCAGCGAGCGCTGCAGGCCGTAGGGCAGCGTGCCCGCGACGTCGTCGCGGTGGGCCGCCAGCCCCGTCAGCTCCAGGATGGCATCCAGCTGCTCGCGGAACTGCCGGTCGAAGTGGCGGCTCATCCAGAAGGGCTGGAACCCGGGCCGGCGGGACTGGGCCGCGACCAGCAGGTTCTCGGCCACCGTCATTTCGCCGAAGATCTTGATGATCTGGAAGCTGCGCCCGATGCCCATGCGGGCCCGTTCGTAGGCGGGGCGCTGGCTGATCTCCCGGCCGCCGCAGTACACCTTGCCCGCATGGCGCATCTGCCGCCCGGCCAGCACGTTCAGCAGCGTGGTCTTGCCCGCGCCGTTGGGTCCGATCAGGCCGTAGATGCAGCCCTCCAGGAATTCATGGCTGACGTCGTTGACCGCCTTCAGGGCGCCGTAGCTGACAGTCACGCCCTCGCACCGCAGTGCTGCCTGGCTCATCGCGCACCTCCGCGCCGGTTCTTCTGGTAGGCCGCGAAACCCTGCTCCAGCTCGCCAACGATGCCGCGCGGGAAGAAGATGGTTGCAAGGATGAACACCAGGCCCAGCACGCCGTACCAGTACTCGGTCCAGCTGCTCAGCCATTCCTTGAGCACCTCGAAGGCGATCACGCCGACGGTGGCGCCCCACAGCGAGCCGGAGCCGCCCAGCAGGGTCATGATGATCACGTCCCCCGAGGTGGTCCAGTGCAGCATCTGCGGGTTCATGTACATCAGCAGCGAGGCCAGCAGCGCCCCCGCCAGGCCGCTCAGGCCGCCCGAGATCACGAAGGTGATCTGCTTGTAGCGGTTGACGTTGAAGCCCAGTTGGTCGGCGCGGGTCTCGTTGCCACGGATCGCCGCGATCACGCGGCCGAACGGCGAACTGCGCAGCGAGATCACCGCCAGCATGACCAGGGCATACACGCCCAGCACGAACCAGTAGTAGTGGACGGGGTCGTAGAAGTCGATGCCCAGGAAGCCCGGGCGCTCCACGCCCGAGATGCCGTCCGACCCGCCAGTGAAGCCGCGCAGCTTGCTGTCCGCCAGGATGAAGATCAGCTGGGACAGCGCCAGGGTCACCAGCGCGAAGAAGATGCCGGACACCCGCAGCGCGAAGAAGCTGAACAGCAGGGCGAACGCAGCCCCCACGATGATGGCCAGGCCCACGCCGGCGGAGAAAGGCAGCCCGTATTTCTGCGTCGCCAGGGCCACGGCGTAGCCGCCCACCCCGAGGAAGGTGGCGTGCCCGAAGGACACCATGCCCAAAGCGCCGAACACGAAGTCGAAGCCGATGGCGAAGATCGCCCAGATGGCCGCCAGGGTGACCAGCTGGATCAGCGCTTCACTCGGGTTGAGGAAGGGCAGCAGGATGCCGGCCGCGGCCAGCAGCAGGCCGAAGCAGATGTCGAACAGGGAGAGTTTCATGCCGTCCTCGCCGCGCGGTAGAACAAGCCCTGCGGGCGCGTCAAGAGGGTGCCGATCAGCAGCACGAAGGTCATGATGTCCACCCAGCCGGGCAGGTACACGTAGCCCAGGGCACGCACCATGCCGATCAGCATGGACGCCGCGATCGCCCCCCGGATGTTCCCCAGCCCACCCAGGATCACGACGATGAAGCAGTCGATGATGGTGTTGGTCGCCATACCCAGCTCGATGGGGAACAGCGGCGCCGCGATCGCGCCCGCCAGGCCCGACAGGCCACAGCCCGTGGCGAAGACCGCCATGCGGATCGCGCCCACTGGCAGGCCCAGGATGCGCACCATTTCCGCGTCGCTGCTGGCGGCCCGCACGAGCATGCCGAAAGTGCTCTTCTCAAGCACCAAGTACAGGCCCGCCGAGACGAGAGCGCCGAACCCGATCACGAACAGCCGGTACATCGGGATCGTGCTGCCCAGCATGTCCACGGTGCCGTTCCACAGCGGCGGAATCGCCACCTCCTGGTAGCCGGGGCCCCAGACGAAGCGCACCACGTCGCTCAGGATCAGGATCAGGCCGAAGGTCAGGATCAGCTGGTAGAAGTGCGGGCGCTCGTAGAGCGGTCGCAGCGCCAGCTTCTCGATCACCGCGCCCGCCAGCGCGGTGAAGAACGTAGCGGCCAGCACGCCCATGAGGAACGAGCCCGTGCGCCGCCCCGTTTCATACGAGACGTAGGCGCCCAACATATAGATGGCACCGTGGGCAAAATTGATCACACCCAGCATGCCGAAGATGAGCGTCAGGCCCGCCGCCAGCAAAAACAGCAGCATGCCCAGGCTCAAGCCGATCACGATAGTTGACATAGCGATTCACCGAGTGCGGAAGGCCGGGGCGGCCTCCCGCTGCGGCCTTCAGTTCTTGCAGGCCTCGAACAGCTTCTCTTCGGGAAAGACCTTGGTGATCTTCATCGTCAGCGCGGGGGCTGGCGGGGTGCCCTGCACCACCTCGCCCCAGAAGCCCGGCTGCAGGGCCTGGTGGTCGCAGGCACGCATGGTCTTCTTGCCTTCCACGGAGTTCTCGCGGACGCTGGCGGCGAAGGCGTCCACCCACTTCTCCTTGTCCCAGGAGCCGGTCTTTTCCACCGTGTCCAGCCACCACGCCATGCCGTCGTAGGCCTCCCCGGCCGTCATGCTGGGGAAGATGCCGAACTTCTTGCGGTAGGCCTCGACGAACTTGCGGTTGGCGGCGGTGTCGATGGTGTGGTCGTAGCGCAGGCCGGAATTGACGCCCAGCGAGGCCGGCCCCACGGCCGCCGCCATGGTTTCATCGGCGGCCACGGGTCCGAAAAGCACCTTGCTCTTGCCCAGGTTCACCTGGCCGGCCTGCTTGAGCAAAGTAACCACGTCCGAGCCCGTCAGCATCAGCAGCACGCCGTCGGCGTCGGACTTGGCGATCTTGTCCACGATGGACGAATAGTCGCGGTTGCCCAGGGGCGGGAAGTCCTCACCCACGATCTGGATACCGTTGGGGCCGGTCTGCTGCTTGATCCACTCGTAGCCGTCACGGGTGGCCTGGTAGTCGGCGGTAACGATGTAGATCTTCTTGAGCTTCCTGTCCTGCATGTACGCCAGCGCCATGCGGTTTTCCATGCCCAGGTTGTTCGATGTACGGAAGGTGTAGCGGGAGCCGCCGGGCACGGTGATCTTGTCGTCCGCCGAGATGGTGACGAGGTGGGGCACCTTGCGCTGCTTGGCCAGGTTCATGACCGCCAGCGTGGAGGCGGAGCTGAGCGCACCGAAGATCATGTGCGAGCCCTCGGAGATCAGCTTGGTGGCCTTCTGCACGGCGGGCTGGGGCTTGGTTTCGTCGTCCTCCCAGGTGACTTCGATGGGCACGCCCATCACCTTGCCGCCGCGCTCCTCGACGGCGATCTGCACGCCCCGGCGCATGTCCTCGCCCAGCAGCCCGTAGGGACCGGAGAGCGACAGCACGCCGCCGATCTTGAACTTCTCGGGCTTGGACTGGGCATGCCCGTTGGACACCAGCCCCATGGCCGCCGCCGCGGCGACCACCATGCCCTTTTTAAACCATTTCGCAACGCTAACCATGATGTGTCTCCTGTCGTTGATTTGCATGTATTCCAGGTCAGCCGATGCGGGCGGAAATACCGCCATCGACCATGATTTCGGCGGACGTGACGTACTTGGATTCGTCACTCGCCAGCCACAGGGCCGTGGTGGCCACGTCCCATGCGTCTCCCATGTGGCCCATGGGGCACTGCCGGTCCCGCTTGGCCAGCATTTCCTCCTGCGACGCTTCCCGGTACCCGTCCGCCAGCGACAGCACGGGCTGTCGGACCATGGGCGTATTCATCAGGCCCGGCATCAGCACGTTCGAGCGGATGCCCCGCTTGGCGTATTCCAGGGCGACGCTGCGGGAGAAGCCGAGCACCGCGGCCTTCGAGGCGCTGTAGGACACGTAGGCCACGCCGCTGTCGCGCACGCCGGCTACCGAGCCGATGTTGACGATGCTCCCCCGGCCTTTCCGGAGCATGGAGGGGATCGCATGCTTGCAGGTCAGGAACATGGAGGTGAGGTTGATGTCGAAGACCAGGCGCCAGTCCTCCAGGCTCTGCTCGACGACCCCACCCAGGCGGGCGGTGCCGACGTTGTTCACCAGGATGTCGATGTCGCCATAGGTGGTCACGCAATCCTGGACCAGCGCTTCCACCGCGCCGGGGTCGGTCACGTCGCACTGGGCCACGCTCATGGCCCCGCCCTCTTCCCGCACGATCGACTCGGTCTCGCGCGCTGCGTCCAGGTGGATGTCGCAGCCATAGACCTTCGCCCCTTCGCGGGCGAACAACACGGCCATGGCCTTGCCATTGCCCCAGCCGGGCCCCGATGATCCGCAACCGGTGACCAGGGCCACCTTGCCTTCCAGGCGTTTCACCATGATCTCGTCCCTCAGTCCGCGCGCCCGTACAGGGTCACCACGGTGGCGCCGCCCAGGCCCGCGTTGTGCTGCAAGGCCAGGCGTGCACCCTCCACTTGGCGTGCTTCGGCGCTGCCGCGCAGTTGGTGGGTCAGCTCGTAGCACTGCGCCAAGCCGGTCGCGCCCAGCGGATGGCCCTTGGACAGCAGCCCGCCCGAGGGGTTGACGACGACCGCGCCGCCATAGGTGTTGCTGTCCGACTCGACGAAGGCCCGGCCCTCGCCGACGGCGCAGAAACCCAGGCCCTCGTAGCTGAGCAGCTCGTTCTGCGCAAAGCAGTCGTGCAGCTCGCACACGTCGATGTCCTGCGGTCCCACGCCTGCCGCCTCGTAGACCTGGCGGGCGGCCTCGCGCGTCATGTCGAAGCCCACAACGGAAATCGCGGACTTGTCGGCGAACGCGCCGGGGCGGTCGGACACCAGCGACTGCGCCAACACCTGCACGTTGGCGGAGAGGCCCATCTTCTGGGCGAACTTCTTGCTCACGAAGACGGCGGCAGCGGCGCCGCAGGTCGGCGGGCAGGCCATCAGGCGGGTCATGGCGCCGGGCACCAGGGGCGAGCTGGCCAGCACCTCCTCCACCGTCACCTCCTTGCGGAACAGCGCCAGCGGATTGCGCGCAGCGTGGCGGCTGGCCTTGGCGCGGATCCTGGCGAAGGTGTCCAGCGGGGTGCCGTACCGCTCCATGTGCTCGCGGCCCGCCGCGCCGAAGTAGCGGATCGCCATGGGCAGCTCGGGGTGGCCGAAGATCTCGTCCATGACCCCGTTGAAGTGGTCGAGCGGATCGGGCCGGTCGTCCCAGTACGCCCTCAGGGCGCCGGCGGGCATCTGTTCGAAACCCACCGCCAGCGCGCAGTCCGCCGAGCCGTTGGCCACGGCCTTGCGCGCCATGTACAGGGCCGTGGAGCCGGAGGAGCAGTTGTTGTTGACGTTGATCACCGGCACCCCGGTCATGCCGACCTCGTAGACCGCGCGCTGGCCGCTGGCCGAGTCGCCATAGACGTAGCCCGCATAGACGTCCTGCACGTCGGAGTAGGTGAGGCCCGCGTCCTGCAGCGCCTCGCGGATCGCCTGCGCAGCCATTTCCGGGTACGGCAGGTTGTCGCCGGGTTTCTTGAAAGGGGTCATGCCGACACCGGCAACGAGAACGGGCTCTTGCATTGCGATACCTCCGGGGTTGAATCACCAAACGTGCGTCAGGAAACCATGCGCTCCTGCGCGTGCCAATACTTCTTGCGGACTTCTTTCTTCAAGACCTTGCCCACCGCACTGCGCGGCAGCTGCGCGACGATCTCGACCTCCTTGGGCGCCTTGATGCTGCCCAGGCGGTCCTTGACGAACTGGATGAGCGCCTGCGGCTCCACGGACTGGCCCGGGCGCAGCTCGATGACCGCCCTGACGGCCTCGCCCCACTTGTCGTCGGGCACGCCGATGACGGCGCAGTCCTTCACGGCCGGGTGGGCCATGACGGCGGCCTCGACCTCGGACGAGAAGACGTTGAAGCCGCCCGTGACGATCATGTCCTTCTTGCGGTCAACGATGAACAGGAAGCCCTGCTCGTCGAAATAGCCCACGTCGCCCGTGCAGTGCCAGCCGTGGCGCTGCACTTCAGCCGTGGCCTCGGGGTTCTTGTAGTAGCCCTCGGTCACGATGTCGCCCTGCGCGACGATCTCGCCCACGGCCCCCGGCTGGGTGAGCAGGCTGCCGTCGTCGTCCATGACCGCCACCCGCGTGAAGGGGAAGCGGCGCCCCGCGCTCAGCAGGCGCTGGCGGGGCGCCACCTGCCCGTCGATGAAATGGTCCTCGACCCGCAGCACGGAGATCGCGCCAGGCACTTCCGCCTGGCCATAGATCTGCAGCATGACGGGGCCGAACACATCGATGGCCTCCGCCAGTTTGTCGGGCGACATGGGTGCGGCGCCGTACATGAGGTAGCGCAGCGCGGAAAAGTCGAAATCGCGGACGTTGGGCTGCGCCAGTAGCGTATAGATGACTGTTGGGGGCAGGAACAGCATGTTGACCCGCTCCTGCTCGATCACCTTGAGCAGGTTCTGCGGATCAATCCCGTCCATCAGGACAACGCGGCCACCGCGCGCCATGAAGGGCAGCGACACCAGCCCCGCCGTGTGGGTGATAGGTGCCGCCGCCAGCACGGTCATGCAGTCGGTAATGTTCATGGCCGACATATGGTTGGCCATGGTCGCCGTCAGGTTGCGGTGGCTGAGCATGACGCCCTTCGAGCGCCCCGTGGTGCCACCGGTACCCATGATCATGGCCAGCCCCCGCGGCTGCAGCGGCGCTGCGTACATCTCGGGCGGCTGGCCTTGGATCAACCGAGCAATCGACAGATCCGCCCCATCGGCCTCTTCCAGAGCTATGTAGTGACGAATGCGGGGGACCTTGCCGCGGATCTCGGCGACCTGGCTGATATAGCGGGCCTGATAGAAAAGGACGTCGCAGTCCATGTCCTGCAGGAACTCGATGTTGGTCTCCACGCTGTTGCGCGCATTAACGGGCAGCCAGACACCCCCTCCGCGCAACACCCCCAGCAGCGCCACGAAAGCAGCCCCGGCATTGCCGCTCAGCACTGCGCCGTGAAAACCAGGTGCGAGTCCCAAGGCCTGTAGCCCCCGTGCGATCTGGCACGTGAGCGCTCCCGCTTGCGCATAGGTGACGGCCGGGGTATCACGCCCGCAGTCCACGAAACAAGGCGCATCCGGATGGCTGGTAGCACCAGCATCGAAATAGTCCAGCAGATTCATTGCTGTGCTTCTCCGTTCAAGTCAAGTCTGGTTCGGTGGAACAGCTATCGCAGACAATTCACATGCCTGCGGCGGCGGCGTTCAGCTGGAGGCCTCTGCATTCGGTGATGCCCCTTGCATGCTGTTCAAGCGGTACCATTTCTTTTAAATTGGTACCATTAGACGCGCTCGATTGGTACCAAGTCAATTGACTTGGTACCATGTCTCATTAGGAGAAACCCGCATGAAAAAGAAGCTCACAGACGAAGAGTTCTTCGATGCGCTGACCCATCTGCTCCTGACGGAGGGGGTCAAAGGCCTGACCGTGGGTGAAATCGCCGCACGGCTGCACTGCTCGCGGCGGCGCCTCTACGACATTGCGCAGACGAAGGAAGAGATCTTCTGCGCCGTCGTGCAACGCTTTTTCGATAGCCTCCTGAGACAGGGCGAAGCACTGATCCACCGTGAACAGGATTTGACGACAGCACTCGCTGCCTACCTGGACGTAGGCGTCCAGGCGGCTAGTCGCATCGGTGTCCAGTTCCTGAAGGACGTCGAAGATTCAGCAGTTGCCAGAGGTATCTTCGATCACTACCAGCAGGTCCGTACCCTTAGGCTATCCCAACTCATCGACGATGGGGTACACCAGGGTGTCTTCGCACCCTGCCATGGGCTGGTCGTATCCGAACTCATTCTGGGAGCCGCACTAAGGCTGCGCCGCCCGGCATTCCTTGCCCAGGCCAATCTCACCCTTGAGGACGCATTCCAAGAGTTCTACCGGGTGCTGCTAGGTGGGCTACTGATCGACTCAGCCACACCAAAAGCGGCTCGTAGGGGCGTACGGGCAAGCCGAGCCACTTCGCAGCGCACCGTCACAAAGAAAGATACAGACCCTGATGAAGTCGGCACGATGCTAATTGCCGCCTGGAATCGCGGTTAGGGAAGGTCTGCACAACACCCGCTGCGACAAGCGCCGGCACGTGATGTTTCAAGACCTGCACGTTTTCCTAGTGGTTGAAGCTGGCAGTACTATGGTTGCCTGCCCGCTTCAAGCGCCTGATGCGCGCTGCGCCCCGGCCGGAAGCCGTAGCTGTGCTCGCTGAAGGTCGGATCGATGAGCGGTTGCAGCACCTGCAGCAGGGCCTGCTGGATCAACCTGTCCACCACGGTGGGAATCCCCAATTCCCGCGTCCCTCCGCCCGGCTTGGGTACCCGGAATAGTGGCGGCTTCTTCCGCGCCGTTCTGCTGCGCAACCTGCGGGCTTTCCTCGGGTACGTCTGCCTTCGTGAAGATGGTAGGCATCCAGCCGGTGCCCTTCGCCAGCCGCTCGGCCTCGCTGGCAATGTCGGCCTTCTTGAGCTTTGCCAGCCGGTGGACGCTCTCGGGCGCGAACTCGCCCACGGCTTGCAAAACCGCCGCCTTCGCAACGTGCTTGAAATAGCCTTCCGCCGTGGGTTGCCACCATACGGCCATGTCGAGGCCCACGGCCTGCGCCAGTTCCGCGCCGGGCTGCTGCGCCGTGCCGCGCGGCGTCACCACGTCCACCGTCGAAGCCACGCACACGGCCAGCAGCTTGACCAACTCGCCTTGCTCCATCGCCAGCAGCGCGACGAACAGTGCGGCGCTGTCCTCGGGCAACTTGCCGCCCCACGCCTGCTGCAATTCGCGGAGCGCTACGGCGGCGGGTGACTCGGGCCAGTCCGGTGCCATGCCTTCCAGCCGGTCTTGAATTTTCAGGCTCACGCCCAGCGGAATATCGTGGCCGTAGTAGCGGCCCTGCAAGACGGTCTGCACCATGCCATGCACCAGCACGGCCAGCGCCACATGTGGATGCTGGGCCACCTCGATTTGCAGCGCCGCCGTGCGGTGCGCGCTCAGGCGTTGGGCCAGCCGGTCGGAAATCGCTGCGGCCTTGGGCTGCTCGTCTTCCTCGCCTTCGTCATCGTTCGCGGCGTCCGGGTCGCTAAAGCCTTGGCGCAACTTCTCCAGCGTGCGAAGGGCTTTCGCCTCGGCCTCGCGCAGCAGCCCTCGATGAATCACGGCCTCGCCGTTGCGGTCGATGGTGACGATGGCACCGGCTGCGGCCTTCACATTCGCGCCGTATCCCTGCAAGCCTTCTTCCAGTGCCTGCAACTGCTCGCCCAGGGCTTCGCCTTCCTCCTGCAAGGCATCGGCCTTGTCCTCGTCGTCGGCGTCCATCGCGGCATCCACCGCTTCGGCCACCTCCTGCATCTTGGCTTGCAGCTTCTCGATGCGCTGCGCTTCGCGCTTGTTGGGTTCGCGCCGCTCCCTCGGGGCGCGCTGGAAGGCGTGCAGGTCGGCATGGGTCATGCCCGGCGTGGCATCGGCCCAAGCCCAGCCCTCGGCCTTCACCTCGGCGGCGATGCCCGCCAGCTTGTCCTGTGCCAGCCGTTCCAGCAATGCAGCATCAGTCAGGTACACGCCCGCGTCATCCTCCGCGAACAGGTCGCGGCGGATACCGCCGCCCTCCTGCTCGTAGGCGTCCAGCCCGACGAAGCGCACCAACGGATGCCGGTAAGCGTCGATTTCCCGTTCGGTGAGGCGTTCGCGCAAATGCGAAGGGTGGCGTTGCCACTGCGGGGCGTCGTAGAAAGCGGCTTCCTGCGCCGCGTGGTCATCCGTTCCGGCCAGGGCCATCAGCTGGTCCAGGCTCACGGCGTCGGCCCGATAGTCGGCCATCAGGCGCGGGGAGACATTCGCCAGCTTCAAGCGGCGCTGCACGACCAGCGGCGTGACACTGAAATCCGCCGCAATGTCCTCGATGGGCCGGCCTTCGGCCACCAGTGTCGCGAAGGCTTCAAATTGGTCTGCCGGGTGCATGGCTTCACGCTGCACGTTCTCGGTGAGGCTGGCCGTGCGCGCAGTGCCATCGGCCACCTGCAGGCAAGGCACGTCCCAATCCTTGGCGATGCGGTGCTTCTTCGCCAGCAGCTTCAACGCGGCCAGCCTGCGCCCACCGGCCACCACCTCGTAATGCAGGCCATCGGCGGCGGGAATCACGATCAGGTTTTGCAGCAGGCCCACGCGCTGGATGGATGCGGCCAGTTCAGGGATGGACATGCGCGGGGTCTTGCGCACGTTGCGGCCCGTGCGGCGCAGCACCAGACGCGACAGCGGCACCAGGATCATGTACTTGCTCGGGTCGGCGGCTTGCAGCACGTTCGCGGCGCTGCTGGCTGCGGTGTTGACGGCGCGGGCTTCGGTGGTGGTAACGGCGTTCATGGCGAATCTCCAATCAAGTGAAACAAGGGAATGGAGGGGAACCGCCCCTCCGGCGGGGGAACGGTTCAGGCCTTGAGGGCGCGCATGCCATCGGCCAGCAGCCACAGGGCGCGATTCAGGCGAATGTCGGAATCAATGCCCTGCACGGGGCGGGTTTGCTGCCTGCGGCCATTGGCGGCGCGGCCATGCAATCCGCCCTTGGTCAGGTTCTCCTGCGTGCGGTTAAACACGCTCCACAAGTCGGGGCGGCGATCCTCGAAGCGGCGCGGCATCAGGATTTGCGATTCCGTGACGGGCGCGGGCTTGTTCGGGTCGTCGTACTTCAAAGCCAGCGCGGCACGGGCGAACACTTCGGATTCGCCATCGTCCAAGGTGATGCCGCGCATCAGGTCGCGGGACTCCTGCACCCGGTCAAAGCCGCGCAGAACCTCGAAGGCGCCTTCGATGACTTGGCCCGCCACGTCGCCTTTGTGAGGCACGCGCACATCGGCAAAGGTGTCGCCGCACACCAGCCCATTGGCGCAGATAAATCTGAATTGCCCGGCCAGCATCTGATAGCTGCTGGTGCCATCGTGCGAGTTCAGCAGCACGATTTCGTTAGCTTCCGCGCCGTTGATCTGGCTGGCGTGGCGTAGGCGCAGCAGGTGTTTCGTGTGTTCGCGCCGCCTCTCGTTGCGTACACGGGTCTGGCACACCATGAAGGGCTGGAAGCCTTCTTTGCGAAGCTCAGTCAAAACCGTAGCCGTGGGGATGTAGCTGTATCGCTCCGAACGGCTCTCATGCGGGGAGTCCGCGAAGATGGACGGGGCCACGCGCCGGATTTGGTCATCCGACAGGGGATAGTCGGAACGCAGTGCGGGGGAATGGTTTGCGAAACGGGATGCGAGCATGTCTTTCTCCTGACTTGGCTGTTGAAGAAACACCGGATTCCTAGATTCGGAGCCCAGCCTTTCGGCTGTTCGGTGCAGTCGGCACGAGGAACCCGGTTGGCCCTGTTGCCACCGTCTTTCCTGAGTTCATCGCCCGCGACGGTCAGGAGCGCGCGGACGGGGGCCGTCAAGGAGACAAGCGCAGGGTTGGTGCGGCCCGCAGGCGCAGCCGAGGACACGGCCCTGCGCGCCTTGACGGCACACGGCCGCGGGCTACAGTCGCGGACAAGGTGATGAGTCAGGGAAGACGGCTGGACAAGGCAACGGCCCCTCAACACGCCGACCGCACGGCAAGCGAAGCGCGCAGGCCCGAAGCTGGAAGCCGGGCCGGAGGCGTCAGCCGACCGGAGGGAGGGGACGATGGAAGCCCGTCAGGGGCGAAACCCCGCAGGGGGTTCGATGCGCAGCACGACAGCGCGACCGGCCATCTCCCAGGTGGCCGGGGACGTCCACATGACTTCAACGAAATCCCCTTGGACTGCTACTCGCCCAGCCATCGGCACAATGGCAATGACATGGACATACGAGCCCTACAAGACGATGAACTGATGGCCCAGGCCCGAGACTGGCGGCAACGGGCACTGCGCGGAGAAAAAAACGCACGCGGCTTTGCGCACGAACTGGAATGCGAAGTGCGTCGGCGCTTCCCCAAGAACGACAGGCCCTTGACGCTGCCGCCCGTGCGCCTGCTGGGCACGGTGTCGCAGCCTATCCAGCGTCGATGGAAGCCCTGGTGAACGCCCAGGGGGAGTAGAGAAAAGGGGCGTGGCGCCCCTTGACAGAATCAGAAGACGATCCGCCCCGCCAGCCGCGCATCCCGCGCATAGGCACTCAGCCGCTTCTCGGCACGAAAGTGCAGATCGCGCTCGATCGGCAACCCCAGCCGCCCGCGCACGGTCGCCAGTTCCTGCAGGCTGACCCAGCCCAGCTCGGGCATCCCCAGGCCCAGATCGCACAGACCGAAAGCATGGTCGTGATCGTCCGGGTCGATCTCGGTCAGCAGCCAGGTCGCGCCGGCATCCGGTGTGAACAGCTTGAGCACAGGGGCCGGATCAAAGTCCGACGTTTCGGTGGATTGCCGGCCGTTGGCCAGCAGCAGCGCACGCTGCTCGTCGGTGATGAATGCGCAGTTCATGGTGAACTCCTGAAGGATGCCGGGCGGAATTGCCCAGCCCTTCCGGGGCACGGCGCAGCGCAAGCAGTCAAGGGTCATCGACGGCCGCAGGCCGCAAGCGCCATCGGCGCGCAGCCCTTGACGGCGAGCACGCCGTGGCACGATGAAGGAAACAGCAAGCCGCCCCTCCAACGAAGGCACGGACTGGCAAGCGAAGCGCGCAGCGCCACAGGCGCGGAGAAACCCGCACCGGGCGCAGCAGAAAAAATGCGCCGCCCCCGCAAGGACGACGCACCGAAGGCTGCGCAGCGCGATCAGTTCGCCGCCGGCACCGTCATCGACTGCAACTGCTCGATCACGCCAGGCTCAACGAACACGCAAGCCTGCTCGTCCGCGATCGGCACGTTGAACAACTGCGCGAACACCGTGCGTCGCAGATGGGCCAGCCGGCCCGTCCGGTATACCTGTTCGGGCTTCATGCGCCCGCCGGCCTGCGAGCCGCTGCGCTGCGGATCGCATTCGACCAGCGCGACAAAGCCATCGTCGGACAGCTTCTGATGCTCGGGGCACAGACCCCAGCCCGTCTTCGTATGGCGCTCCATGCTGGCGCGCAGGCGCTTGTCCAGCAGGATGGTGCCGGTATCGAACGCCGTGCCGCAAACGAGGCAAACGTGCTGTTCGAGGGAAACGTGTGATTTATCGTTCATGACGATCTCCGGTTGCACGGGCGGAATTGCCCGGAACCGTCGCCCCCACGGCGTAGCGCAGCAGTCAGGGGTCGCAGACGGCCGCCAGGACGCAAGCGCGCACAAGCGCGCGCCGCCCTTGACGGCGAGAACGCCGTGATACGGTGAAGGGAACAGCAAGACCGCTCACACCCGCCCACTGCAAACACCCACCTTTAGGCAAGCGCAGCGCGCAGGCCCGGATCAGCGAGCCGGGCCGGAGGCGTCAGCCGAGTGAAGCGAGGGAACGATGAAAGCCCGAATGGGGCGAAACCCCGCAGGGGATTCGATGCGCAGCACGACAGCGCGACGACGGCACGCCGGGACGCCCGAATGCGAGGAACAGAACTACTCGCTGTCCGTCTTGCGCTGCTCGATTTGCAACCGCGCCCGCTCGGTCGCCTGCTGCAACCGCTCGCCCAGCACGGCGCGCGGTGGCAAGCTGGTCAGGTACTCGGCCACGTGGATGCCCGACTTGTCCAGTTCCAGCAGCTCGATCTGCTCGGACTTCTTGCCGGTGCAGAGGATGATCCCCAGCGGTGAGGCTTCTTCGGACTCCCGCTCGTGCAGGTCGAGCCAGCGCAGGTACAGCTCCATCTGCCCCTTGTAAGCGGCCTTGAACTCGCCGACTTTCAACTCCACTGCCACCAGCCGCCGCAGCTTGCGGTTGTAGAACAGCAGGTCGAGGTGAAAGTCGTCGCCGTCGATCTGGATGCGCTTCTGACGGGCAACGAACGTGAAGCCCACGCCCAGCTCCAGCAGGAAGGATTCCATTTCGCGGATGATCGCGGCCTCCAAGTCGCCTTCCTGCCAGGTGTCTCGCAGGCCCAGGAAATCGAGGATGTACGGGTCTCGCATGACCAGAGCGGGCGACATGCGCTGCGCATCGCGCATCCTCGCCAGCTCTTGCGCAATCGTCTCGTCCGGCTTTTGAGATAGCGCCGTGCGCTCGTACAGCATCGAGTCGATGCGCTCGCGCAGCGTCCGCACGCTCCAGCGCTCGATGTTGGCCATCTGTGCGTAGTAGTCTCGCTGGAGCGGGTCTTTCAGCGGCAGCAAGGCCACGAAATGCGACCAGCTCAATTGTCGTGACAGCGTCACGACAATTGGCTCGTCCGTGTAGGTAGCCGCGAACTGCACCATCCGGCGCAGGTTCTTGTCCGCGAAGCTGCGGCCGTAGTCCTGCACAAGCTGCGCAGCCAAGGTCGGCAGGATCTCATCACCGTATCCGGCCCGCTGACCAGCCAGCACTTCCGTGTGGATGCGCTGGCCGATGCGCCAAAACAGCAAGGTCAGCTCGGCGTTGACCGCTGACGCGGCGCGCTGCCGCGCCGCGTCGATCAGTACTCGAATGTCGCCCAGCAGCGTGGCTGGTGCCACAGATGACGCCACGGCTGCTTTGCGCCTGTTCATGCCGTGACCTCCTTCTGGTCCTGCATCAGATTCGGCGCAGCCCGCTTGGAATCAGGCGGCACGGCGCGCGTGGCGGCTTTGCGATGCCGGAATGGACGGTAGTTACCCAGGCTGGTGCGGGTCTTGTCGTCGTCCGTGACCACAGGAGACGGCTTCGGCAGCGCAGCCGGCGCATGGCCGTCGATGGCGCCCCGGCGTAGGGTGGCCACTTTCTCGGCAGCGGCACGCACCGGGTCATCCTCTGCATGGACATACGCCATGAACTGCGTGACGGTCTTGTGCGCAGTCAGCGCCATGCCGACCTTGATGGGGATACCGGAGTTGGCAATGTCGGTCGCCGCACGATGACGGATGCCGTGTGTTCCGACATGCGCTACCTCTGCGCGGCCTAAGATGCGCTTCCAGCCGTTGTAGTACGTGCTCTCGGGCAATGGCTTCTTGGCATCAAAGATGGCTGGACACACGTAAGGCGAGTTGTCGATGCGGGGCGCATTGCGCAGCAACTGGTACGCCGCCTCGCTCATCGGCTTGGACATATCGCCCGTCTTGCTGTCAGACCAGACGACCCGGCGATTCTCGAAATCCACCCAAGCCCATTCGAGCGTGCGGATTTCGGTCATCCGCGCGGAAAACTCGAATTGCAGGCGAACCGCCAGCGTCACGGTCGGATGCTCCAACCCCAGGGCATCCGCACGGTCGAGGTAAGCATAGAGCCGCCCCAGTTCCTCGTTGTTGATATACCGCGTCTCGCCGTCCTCGCGGTACTTGGGGACGTGTCGGCATGGATTGGAGCCGTCAGGCCGGTAGCCCCACACCTCGGCCATGTTGAACATCTTGCGCAAACAGGCCAGAACCCGATTGGCCGTAACGCCGATCTTTGCCTTGTCCTTCATCAGCGTGGTGATGTGCGCCCGCGTTACGTCCGGCACCTTGAGCTTGCCCAGGGTAGGCAGGATGTGGCGGTCGATGTAGCCCTGGTAGGAATCGACCGTCCGGGGCTTGTTGCGCGGCTTGGAGTATTCCTCGATGAACTGCCCGCACAGTTCCTTGACCGTCGGGGCCATGCGGGCAGCCAGCTTGGCGGCGCTGGGGTCGTCGCCCTTGCGCACGTCGGCCAGCCAGTCCTGTGCGATCGACCGCGCTTGCTCGACGGTCAGCTCGCCGAACTGGCCGATCTTCGGCTTGCGGCGCTCGCCCCAGTTCGTGCGGTACTGGAGCATGAAGACCTTGCGGCCGTGGGCGGTGACTTTGCAGAGAAAGCCGGGGACAATGGTATCCCGCAGTTCGTAATCCTTGCCGGTGACTTCTGCCGTATCGACAGCGGATTTGGTGAGTTTGATCTTAGCCATGACGCCTCCTAGTTCGAGATCGAACGCAGGAACCAGCCAGGAGCCACGGCATCAGAATGTCTGCCGCAATCGGTCTGGTCTAGGCGTAAGGCTAAACGGGACTAGCCTCTTGGAAAACCAAGCGCAGCAAGGCTCTGCGGGTTCCAGCGTGGTCTCATGCTAGTCTCGGGACTCAATCTCAAAATCCCCCACCGAAAGGTGTGCCGGTTCGATTCCGGCCCCGGGCACCACGTTTTCAGCGCTTCTCGACGAGAGCGCCTGTCAATGGCGAACGATGTGTTCCGCGACACGTTCCGCTTTTCTCTTCGCTGGGCAGCACTGAACGGGCTCGCGCAGCACAGGCCTTCGCCCTTCTGATCCACGACCCGCTGTCGAAAGAAAGGGTGGACGCGTACCGGCGCAGCGGCATGGCCCGGCACCGGAGGCTCCCGGCCCCGGATGGCTCTCACGCGGCCTCGGGGCGCGCCTCCGCGTTTCCAGGCGGGTCGACCCGCGTCCCCCAGTTCTTCTGCTGTTCCTCCAGGTGGCGCCGGATGAAATCCATCAGCGTTCGCGTGGCCAGCGCGGGGAAGCGGTTCGATGCTGTGAGCATGTAGATCCCGTCGCCCACGCCTTCCGGGTCGTAGTCGCCCAGGACCTCGATCACCTGCCCGGACGCCAGCTGCCGCCACACCGCATAGCGGGGGAGCAGGCCGATGCCGAGCCCCGCCATCATCGACTCGAAGATGAAGCGGTAGTCGCCCGACTGGATGCGCGGGGTCACCCGCAAGGCCAGCGGGCTGCCGGAGGCCCGGAGCTTCAGGTCGAAGTGCCGACCCATCGAGGCCGGGGCGATCAGGTCGCAGCGCGTCAGGTCCTGCGCATGCACCACGGGCGCCTGCCTGGCGAGGAACTCCGGCGTGGCGCACAGGCACCAGCTCACGTCGCAGATTCGCCGCGCGACATGGTCCTCGGGCGGCCGGGAGGTGACCTTCAGCGCGACGTCGACCTCCGCGGAGATCACGTCGGAGATGTAGTCGTTGATCAGCACCCGCAGCGAAATGTCGGGGTACTGCCGCGCGAAGTCCATCAGCACGGGCGTGAGGTAGAGATGCCCCAGGCCGGTGGGCAGGCGGATGCGCACGTCGCCCCGCACGGTCTGCCCCAGGCTGTCGATCGACGAGGCGGCCGCCTGCATCTCGTCGAGCATGCGCAGCCCGTGCGCGTACAGATGGCGCCCGGCTTCCGTGAGCTCGATGTGCCGCGTGGTGCGCAGCATCAGCTGCGCATTCAGCCGCAACTCCAGCGCCTTCAGGCTGCGCGAGACGTTCGATCGCGTCATGCCGCTGGCCACGGCCGCGGCCGTGAGCGTCTTGGATTCGACCATCCTCACGAAAAGCCGAATCAGATTCAGGTCAAAAGAATTGTCAATCATGGCTCACCACGGATGGCACAGATGGACGAATTGTAGAGATCGAGAATCAATTTAGTATCAACTATTGCCACGTTTTGGTGCCTTAAATTTTTAAGGAGTTCGACATGGGACGTATGGAAAAGTTTTCACCACAATTGAAGAAGATCATTGCCATATCGGCAACTCTTGTTATTGGATTGTCTCCAGGATGGGCGGCCGATTTCCCGGAGACGGGCAGCACGATCACCGTGATCGTGCCATTCGGCGCGGGTGGCATGGTCGACCTCATGGCGCGCACGCTGGCGCCCTATTGGGATGCCAAATGGGGCACACGCACGGTCGTATTGAACCGGCCGGGCGCCAATGGCCAAATCGCATTGACCGAAATGCTGCGCCAAAAGCCCGATGGCCAGACCATCGCTTTCACGCAGGGCTTCGACACCCAGATGAGCTACCTGAATGCGGAGGCCAAGGCGCCCTATTCGCGCAGCAGCTTCACGCCGGTCGGATTGGTCCAAAGCACGCCCTCGGTCTGGGTCGTCAGGGCCGACAGCCCCTACCGCACGATGGGCGCCTTGCTCACGGCGGCCCGCAGCCGCCCCGGGGAATTGAATTTCGGCACGCCGGCCAGCCGCGGGCCCGCCGTTCTCTACCTGGAGGAATTCGAGAAGAAGGCCGGCGCGCGGCTCAACAGCGTCCCGTTCAACGACGCGCCCTCGATGGTCGGTGCCCTGCTGGGCGGGCACATCGATCTCGCGATCTCCAATCCGGCGGTGGTGCTGCCGCACGTGCGGGCTGGCCGCCTGCGCGCGCTCATGGTCAGCGGCGACACGCCGCTCAAATACTTTCCCGACACGCCGGCGTCCGCTTCGCTGGGGCTGGAGATCTCCAAGCTGGGCAGCAACACCGGGCTGACCCTGGCCCGCGGGACGCCGGAAGCCGCGGTCCAGGCCTGGTCGGCCATGCTCGAAAGCCTCACCTCGGACCCGGCGCTGCGCGCCCGCATGGACGAGATGGCGGTCCAGTTGGCGTATGCGACGCCCGCCGACTACGCCCAGTCCTGGACCGCCACCGATGCCGAAGTCCGCAGGATCCTGCTGCGCGTGTCCGGCGACGTCAGGCCCGTCCAATGAAGCCGGCACTCGCCACGGCGGCGCAGGCGCTGCCGGTCACCCTCCTCGGGGGCTACCTCGGCGCCGGCAAGACCACGCTGGTCAACCACCTGCTGCGCAACGCCCAGGGCCGCCGCATCGCGGTGCTGGTCAACGACTTCGGCGACCTCGGCATCGACGGCGACCTGATCGAGGCGCGCGAGGACGACGTCATCAGCCTGGCCGGCGGCTGCATCTGCTGCAGCTTCGGCGGCGATCTGATGGCCGCCCTGCTGCGCACCCGGGACCGCGCGGCAGCGCTGGACCATGTGCTGATCGAGACCAGCGGCGTGGCCCTGCCGGCCAGCGTGGCCCGGACGCTGCAGCTGGTCCAGGGGCTGCGGCTGAACGCGGTCGTGGTGCTGGCCGACGCCGGCGCCATCCAGCAACAGGCCGCGAACGGCTATGTGGGCGAGACGGTGCGCTGCCAGCTGCAGCAGGCCGACCTGCTGGTGCTGAACAAGCTCGACCTGTTGCCTGCGCCCCCCGCGCCCGACCTCGGCCCGTGGGTCGCGCAGCAGGCGCCGCAGGCCTTCGTGCTGGAGGCCACGCAGGGCCAGGTGGCGCCCGAACTGCTGTTCGACATGCCGATCCCGCGCGGCGCCACGGCGCGCCACCAGGAGACGAGGCCAGCCGAGCGACCGCTGGACCTGCGCGCCGGCGCCCACGGCATCTTCCGCAGCCTCAGTTTCGCCTTCGCCGGCGCAGTGGACGTGGAGGCGCTCGCGCGGGCGCTGAGCGCGCATCCCGACCGGATCGTGCGCGCCAAGGGCCTGCTGCGCGGCGCCGACGGGACGGCGGTGCAGCTGCAGCTGTCCGGCGCCCGCTGCCTCACGACGCCGTGGAAGGGCAGGCCCTTCGCCACCGGCCGCCTGGTGTGCATCGGCCCGGCCGCGATCTGGAACGAGACCGTGCTGCGCGCGCTGGTCTGGCGGCACGCCGTGCCGAGCGCAGCTTCCGCACCTCCCGCGCTGACCGACGCCGGCCAGCGCGCCTGAACCCCACCCCGCAAGCCATCCCACCATGACGACCACGCTCTACCCCGCGCGCAAGATCATCACGATGAACCCCGACCGGCCCGTGGCCGCGTGCGTGGCGGTGCGCGATGGCCGGGTGCTCGGCGCGGGCACGCAGGACGAACTGGCAGCCTGGGGCGCGCACCGGGTCGACACGCGCTTCGCGCACAAAGTGCTCATGCCGGGCTTCGTCGAGGGCCACTGCCACCTGTCTCAGGGCGCGCTGTGGCGCTTCGTCTATGTCGGCCCGCACGAGCGCATCGACCCCGACGGACGCCTGTGGCCCGCGCTCACCACGCTGGCGGCGGTCATCGCGCGCTTGCGGGCGGCCCACGAGCGCTCGCCGCAGGCGCCGGTGATCGGCTGGGGCTTCGACCCGCTCTCGCTGGCGGGGCCGCGCTGCAACCGGCACGACCTGGACACCGTGTCCGAGCGGCAGGCCGTCGTGCTGATGCACGCCAGCCTGCATGTCATCAGCACCAACACCGCGGGCCTGCAGGCGGGCGGCTTCCTGCGCCCGGGCATCGACTATCCCGGGCTTCCGCCGGGCCCGGACGGACTGCCGGCCGGCGAGCTCCGCGGGCCGGACGCCATGTGGCCGGTGGCCGAAGCGGCCGGGCTGAGCCGCCAGCTGCTGGCGGCCGACGCCGACGGCATCCAGGCCTTCTCCCGGCTGTGCGTGCGCACCGGCGTCACCACCGCGGCCGACCTGGCCAATCCGCTGTCCGACGAGATCGTGGACATGATGCGGCGCGTCACCGGCGCGCCCGATTTCCCCCTGCGCGTGGTCTCGATGCAGCGCATGGCCGGGCAGGGGCCGGTGGAAACGGTCGCCAACGCCTTGCGCCTCAAGGCGCTGAGCAGCGACCGGCTGCGCCTGGGCTTCGTCAAGGTCGTGGTCGACGGCTCGATCCAGGGCCTGACGGCGCGCGTCCGGTGGCCCGGCTACTTCAACGGCGCCCCCAACGGCCTCTGGTACGTGGCACCCGAGCAGCTGTGCACGCTGCTGTCGCACGCGCTGGGCAGCGGCGTGCCGGTGCATCTGCACACCAACGGCGACGAGGCCACGGAGCTGGCGCTGGACTGCATGCAGACCGCGCTGGCCGAATCGCCGGCGCTCGACCACCGCTTCACGCTCCAGCACGCACAGATGAGTTCCCGGGCGCAGTTCCTGCGCATGCGGGCGCTGGGGCTCTGCGCCAACCTCTTCGTCAACCACCTGTACTACTGGGGCGACATCCACTGCGCGCAGACGCTGGGCCCGGAGCGCGCCGAGCGGATGAATGCCTGTGCCAGCGCCATCGAGGCCGGCGTGCCCTTCGCCATCCATTCCGATGCGCCGGTCACGCCGCTGGCCCCGCTGTTCACCGCCTGGTGCGCGGTCAACCGCCTCACGTCCTCCGGCCGGGTGCTGGGCGCGGCGCAGCGCATCGGCACCGCGCAGGCGCTGCACGCCATCACGCTGGGCGCGGCCTACACGCTGGGCCTGGACCACGAGATCGGCTCGATCGAGACCGGCAAGCACGCCGATTTCGCCGTGCTGGACGACGACCCGCTGGACGGCCCGCCGGGCGCGCTGAAGGACATCGGCATCTGGGGGGTCGTGCAGGGCGGACGGGTCTTCCCGGCCGCCACGCCGATGCCCGCGACCCGCATGGCGAACCGGGCAGCAGAGATCCATCCGTAGAGAACCAAGGGAGACGCGATGAAATTCGCAGACGAACGGCAGGCCGACACTGTTTCGGCACCCCATGAACTGGCGCGGCGAGCCGCGTCGATGTCCGCCCCTCTGGAGGCCGAGGACGACGACGACCCCGAGCACGGCACCGGCCTGGAGCGGTGCACCGTGGTCGAACTCGCCACCATGGGCTTCATGCGCGTCCAGGGCCCGGCGGAGAAGGCCTGCCGCCTGGCCATGACGGCGATCCGCGAAGGGAGGCGCTTTCCGCTGCAACTGGTGATGGTCTGCGAGGGCAGCCTCACGGTGCGGGATCCCTCGGAGCGCAGCGTCACGCTGGGGCCCGACGACATGGCGCTGCTGGACGGCAACGCCGGCCCCACGCTGCTGTCGCTCCAGTTCGTCGACGCCTGGATCATCGGGCTGTCCGACACCCTGGTCGCGCGCTGGCTCCAGGGCAGCGCCGCGGCCACCGGCCATCGGCTGCAGGGCGACCGGGGATGGGCCAGGGTCCTGTCCGCCTACCTGCGGAACTGGGAATTCGAGCAACTGAACGGGCTCATCAGTCCCTTCGAGAAGGAGATCATCGGCGAGCACGTGATGTCCCTGCTGTCGATGGCGCTGGCACACGGGCCCGCGCCGGCCCCCGGCGATGCGAGCCGCGGCACGCAGCCGGCCTGCGCGCGCGACCGCGGCCTGCATGCCCGCATGGTCCAGTGGATCCGCGACAACTACGCCAACCCGGAGATCGGCGTGGCGACGCTGGCCACGCGCTTCGGCGTGTCCACACGCTACGTGCACAAGGTCTTCCTGAATGCGGGAAGCGGCGAGACCTTCCTCGACGCCCTGCGGCGCGAGCGGCTCGAAGCCGCGGCCCGGCTGCTGCGGGCTTCCGCCAAGGGACCGGCCGGGGTTTCGGACATCGCCTACGCCTGCGGCTTTTCCGATCCGGGCTATTTCAGCCAGGTGTTTCGACGCAAGTACGGGATGTCGCCGAGCGACCACGCCAGGCAAGGCGAGCCGGCGCCGGAAGACGCCGGGCGCTGAAGTGAAGCACGCCGGCAGGGGCCGGCACCGTTGAGCCGCGCCCTACTGGCGCGTGGTCGCCGCCCAGGACGCCATGCGATGCCAGGTCGACGACACGAAGCGCGCCGCTGCCTTGCGCTCGTTCGCCAGGTGCCGGCGCCGGATCACGGACTCCAGCGCTTCGGCGACCGCCCCGGCCGTGGCGTCGCCGGCGATCGAGCGCATCCGCAGGTCCAGCGCGATGTCCTCGAGGTCCTCGGGACCCAGGCGCGCGTGGCGCACGTCGTCGCGCCCCATCATGGCAGGGCCGTCCCGTGCGAACGCTGGGGCCAGGCGCGCGAAAAGAAGCCGGGCGCCGCCGCGCGCCACGTGGGAACGTGGAGCGAGCGATCGGCGGCGCGTGGCGTCGGGGCGACGGCGGCGTGCCGCGTCGCGTCGCCAGTGTCGCGCCAGCCGGTCAGCGGGAGGGATGAAACGTTTGCCATGTAATCAATTGTGTTTACTTCCATCCCGCTTCGCAAGCAAAAAGATCACACTTAAGTTAACAAATGCCGTGCGCGGTGCCGGCGGCGGCGGCGCGACGCGGATGCGGCCCGAAATACCCGGCCGGCAGCGCACCCGCGCGGCCGTCCGCGCAGCGTGAAACAGCCGCCAACAATCCGTTGTCCGGATCACACGCATCGCCACGCGCGGCAGGTCAGCTTTGTTGTCAACGGGCCATTGCGCCATGACAATCAAGAAACAATTCATGACCACTACCACCTCGCTTCTCAGCTACTACGAACGCATTACATGCTCTGCGCAATGGCTGGATTTCAACCGCGCGCTGGCCGCCGAACTGAGTGCCGGCCTGCCGCCTGAGGAGAACCGTCGGCTGTTCTTCCGGATCGGCGAGCGTGTGGCGAAAAGCCTGCCGGTGGCCCGCTGCGACACCCTGGCCGAATTGCAGTCGGCCTTCAATGCACGCTGGGAAGCGATCGACTGGGGCTTCGCCACGCTGGAAGAAGGCGCGGAGCAGTTGACGATCGTGCACGCCTGCAGCCCGATGGCGATGGCCTTCGGGCCCGACACCGCCGAGTGGACCGCCGGCTTCTTCGAGGGCGCCTACCAGACCTGGTTCGCCACCCAGGGCTCACCCGCCGAACTCAAGGTGCGGGCCGAGCAGCAGGACGCCGCCGGCGGCCTGCCCACGGTGGCGCTGAAGCTGGGGAGGCTGGCCGCATGAGCGCCAACGACCGCCAGCAGGAAGACGTCGCCGGCTTGTTCCGCAAGTTCGGCGGCGACGCCACGCGCTACAAGGAGTTCGCCCCCGCCGAATCGCCGCGCGCGCAAGGCGCCTGGCCGCTGGTGAACGGCACGCGCGGCACGGCCGAAGCCGCGCCGGCCCCGGCTCCGGTGCCAGCCCCCGCGCCGGTGGTGCCACCCGTGCCGGCGCCCGCCGCCGCGGCGGTGGCCGTCGCCCCGGTGTCGACGCTCGTGGCGGCACCCGCCGCCGAGACCGCAGCGGCCGCGCCGCGCGAACTCGATGCATTGTTCGCCCGCCTGGCCGGCGCGACGCCACCGACCCCCGCCGCAGGCCAGGGTCTGATGTCGCACTGGCGCAGGTCCGGCTGACGATGCAGGTCGTGTCCGTCATTGCCGCCAAGGGAGGGGTCGGCAAGACCACGGTGACTGCCAACCTGTGCATCGCGCTGGCGACCGGCGGCCGCCCGGTGCTGGCCGTCGACCTCGACCCGCAGAATGCGCTGCGCTTCCATCTGGCCGCCGACCCCGGCGCCGGCGACACCGCGGGCCTCGTCGATGCCGAGCGCGGCGTGTGCGGCTGGGCCCAGGCCATGCAGCGCGGCCACCAGGGCGTGGTGCTGCTGCCCTTCGGCGAGGTCGACGACGAGGCGCAGGTCGCGCTCGAAGGCCGGCTCGCCGCGCAGCCGCACTGGCTGGCCGACACCCTCGCCGCCTTCCGGCTGCCGGCCGACGCCATCGTCGTGCTCGACACGCCGCCCGGCCCTTCGGTCTACCTGCAGCAGGCGCTGCGGGTGTCGCAGCTCAACGTGGTGACGCTGCTGCCCGATGCCGGCTCCTTCGCCACGCTGCCGATCGTCGAACGCATGGTCGACAAGTACTGCCGCCCGCGCGCGGACTTCATCGCCAGCACCTATGTGATCAACCAGGCCGATGCCTCGCGCCGGCTCAGCCGCGACGTGCTGCAGACGCTACGCGACGAACTCGGCCCGCGCCTGCTGGGCGTGGTGCAGCAGGACCAGGCCGTGAGCGAGGCCCTGGCCTCGGCCACCACGGTGCGGCACTACGCACCGTACAGCCAGGCCGTCGACGATTTCGCCCACTGCACCGCCCAGCTGCTCGAGCGCTTCGCGCCCGCGGCCGGCGCACACCTTTACCGATGACCGGCATGGCCGCGCCATCGCCTTCCCACGCCAGGCCCCCCGCATGACCTCCCCTGCCGAACCCCACGCCGACGACACGCTGCTCGGCCGCCATCCCCTGCTGCGCGCGGCGGCCTGGCTCGTCACCGGCCTGCTGATGGTGGCGCTGATCATCACGCCGCTGAGCCTGCAGCAGCAGCTCACGCTGTCGGTCGCGATCTTCATCGCGGCGCTGGTGATCAACCGCTTCGCCGGGCGCTTCGGCTCGCTGGCGATGATCTTCCTGTCGGTGGTGGTGTCCTCGCGCTACATGTACTGGCGCCTGACCGAGACCATGGTCATGGACAACCCGCTCGACCTGGTGCTGGGCTTCGGCCTGCTGGTGGCCGAGGTCTACGCCTTCGTGGTGCTGCTGCTCGGCTATGTGCAGACCGCCTGGCCGCTGGAGCGCAAGCCGGTGGCCATGCCCGACGACGTCGACCAGTGGCCCACGGTCGACCTGTTCATCCCCACCTACAACGAGTCGCTGTCGGTGGTGCGCGCCACGGTGCTGGCCGCGCAGTCGATCGACTGGCCGCGCGACAAGCTCAAGATCTTCGTGCTCGACGACGGCCGGCGCGAGGAATTCCGCGTGTTCTGCGAGGCCGTGGGCGTGACCCACGTCACGCGCGACAACAACCGCCACGCCAAGGCCGGCAACATCAACGCCGCGCTGAAGAACACGACCGGCGAGTTCATCGCCATCTTCGACTGCGACCACATCCCCACCCGCTCCTTCCTGCAGGTCGCGATGGGCTGGTTCGGCAAGGACCCGAAGCTGGGCATGGTGCAGACGCCGCACTATTTCTTCTCGGCCGACCCCTTCGAGAAAAACCTCGGCACCTTCGGCACCGTGCCCAACGAGGGCGAACTGTTCTACGGCCTGATCCAGGACGGCAACGACCTCTGGAACGCGACCTTCTTCTGCGGCTCCTGCGCGGTGCTGCGCCGCACGATCTGCGAGGAGGTCGGCGGCATCGCGGTCGAGACCGTGACCGAGGACGCGCACACCGCGCTCAAGATGCACCGCCTGGGCTACAACACCGCCTACCTCGCGCTGCCGCAGGCGGCGGGCCTGGCGACCGAGAGCCTCTCGGGCCACGTGGGCCAGCGCATCCGCTGGGCGCGCGGCATGGCGCAGATCTTCCGCATCGACAACCCGCTGTTCGGCCGCGGCCTGAAGTGGGCGCAGCGCCTGTGCTACGTCAACGCGATGCTGCACTTCCTGTACGGGCTGCCGCGGCTGATCTACCTGACCGCCCCGCTGGCCTACCTGTTCTTCGGCGCCAGCGTGATCCACGCCTCGGCCTCGATGATCTTTGCCTACGCGCTGCCGCACATCTTCCACGCCAACCTCACCAACAGCCGGATCCAGGGCCGCTTCCGCTACCTGTTCTGGAACGAGGTCTACGAAGCGGTGCTGGCCTGGTACATCTTCCGCCCCACGCTGGTGGCGCTGATCAACCCCAAGCTGGGCAGCTTCAACGTGACGGCCAAGGGCGGCCTGATCGAGAAGGAATACTTCGACACCACCATCGCCAAGGCCAGCCTGTTCCTGCTGGCGCTCAACTTCCTGGGCGTGGCCGCGGGCCTGTGGCGCCTGAGCTGGGTCGACTCGGACAACATCGCCACCGTCTGGCTCAACCTGGCCTGGACCTTCTACAACCTGGTGATCCTCGGCGCCTGCGTGGCCGCGGCCAACGAGACGCGCCAGCTGCGCAACGCGCACCGCATCGCGCTGCAGATCCCGGCCACGCTGTACTTCGCCGACGGCCATTCGATGCGCTGCGAGACCTACGACTTCTCCACCGGCGGCCTGGGCCTGGACCTGCCGACCGAGGTGAAGACCGAAGCCGAGGCCGCCGTGACCGTCGCGCTGTTTCGCGGCGACAACGAATTCCGCTTCCCGGCCCATGTGCGCTTCAACCGCGGCAAGCGGCTGGGCCTGCAGTTCGACCCGCTGAGCTTCGACCAGGAGCGCGCGCTGGTCCAGTGCACCACGGCCCGGGCCGACATCTGGGCCGCGCGCTGGGGCAACCACCCGCGCGCCGCGGTGCACCGGGTGCTCGGCCACATCGCGCGCATCAGCGCGATCGGCTTCAAGGACATGTTCGCCCACTACTATCGCGCGGGACTGCAGAAGCTGCGCCCCGCACCCCGTCAGCCGCAACCCGCGGCCGGCGCCAAGGAACCCACCTGATGATGCAGGCCGCTCCCCTTTCCCGTCGTCGCGATTCGCGCACCTGGCCCCGCGCCGGCGCCGTCATGCTGGCCCTGCTGGCCTGGGCCGGCGGCGCCGCCGACCCGGCGCTGGCGCAGCCGCGCCCGCTCCCGACGGCCGCTCCGGCCGAAGGCGCGCCACGCGAGTTCAACCTGACCCAGCTGGGCCTCAACTACGCGGTGCAACTGCGCGGCGTGAGCGGCACCGTGGGCATCCCGTTCAGCGTGCGCGCCGACGAGCTGGTCACCAGCGCCGCGCTGCGGCTGAACTACGCCTATTCGCCCGCGCTGATCCCCGAGCTGTCGCACCTCAAGGTCAGCGTCAACGACGTGCTGGTGGCCACGCTGGCGCTGCCGCGCGAGGGCGCGGGCAAGGCGCAGACCGCCGACATCCAGATCGACCGCCGGCTGGTGACCGACTTCAACCGCATCAACGTCGAGCTGGTCGGCCACTACACGCGCGAGTGCGAGGACCCGCAGCACAGCAGCCTCTGGGCCAAGATCGACGCCTCGAGCACGCTGCGGCTCAGCGTCACGCCGCTCAAGACCGCGAGCGACCTGGCGGTGCTGCCGCAGCCCTTCTTCGACCGGCGCGACGTGCGCCGCGCCAACATCCCCTTCGTCTTCGGCGGCACGCCCTCGTCGGCCACGCTCGAGGTCGCGGGCATCGTGTCGTCCTGGTTCGGCGCGCTGGCCGGCTACCGCGGCGCGACCTTCCCGGTGGCCAGCGACGCACTGCCCGCGGGCAACGCCGTGGTCTTCGCCACGCCCGATACCGCGATCGCGGGCCTCACGCTGCCGGCCATCACCGGCCCCACGGTGACGGTGGTCGACCACCCGCAGGACGCCACGCGCAAGCTGCTGCTGGTGCTGGGCCGCAATGCGGGCGAGCTGCGCAGCGCCGCTACCGCGCTGACGCTGAACGCGCGCGCCTTCAGCGGGAGCAGCGCGACCATCGCCAGCCTGCAGGAGACGCCCGCGCGCAAGCCCTACGACGCGCCGCGCTGGATCGCCAGCGACCGGCCGGTGCAGTTGGGCGAACTCGCGCAGCCGGCCGACCTCAACGTCAGCGGCTACACGCCCGACGTGGTCAAGGTCAACCTGCAGATGCCGCCCGACCTGTTCACCTGGCGCTCGCGCGGCATCCCGCTGGACCTGCAGTACCGCTACACGCCGCGGGTGCGCAACGACCAGTCGACCTTGAACCTGAGCGTGGACGACAACTTCATCGGCTCGCTGCCGCTGCGCACCGCCAACCCCGGCGGCGAACGCTGGTGGAACCCGCTGGCGATCAAGGTGATGGCCGACGGCACCGCCAGCCAGCGCCGCGAGGTGCTGCTGCCGCCGTTGGCGCTGGGCTCGCGCAGCCAGCTGCGCATGCACTACTACTTCCAGCCCGCGGCGGGCAACTGCCAGACGCTGCTGGACAACGTGCGCGGCGCGATCGATCCGAGCTCGACGCTCGACATCTCCTCCTTCCCGCACTACATGGCGATGCCCGAGCTCGCGGCCTATGCCAACAGCGGCTTCCCCTTCAGCCGGCTGGCCGACCTGGCCGAGACCGCGGTGGTGCTGCCCGACCAGCCGGGCACCGTCGACACCGAGACCTACCTGGCGCTGCTCGGCCAGATCGGCAACGCCACCGGCTACCCCGCGCTGCGCGTGGCGGTGGGCCGCGCGGCCAACGTGTCGCAGTGGGCCGACAAGGACCTGCTGGTGATCGGCGACCTGAAGAACCAGCCGCTGTTCACCCAATGGGCCGACCGGATGCCGCTGCAGCGCAAGGCCGAGGCGCGGACCTTCCAGCTCGGCCAGTGGATCGATGACAACCTGCACCTGATCACCGGCACGCGCCAGCGCGAGGACCTGCCCAGCACCACCCAGATGACGGTGGCCGAGGACGGCAGCGACGCGGTGCTGGCCGGCTTCGAATCGCCGCTGCGCGCCGGACGCAGCGTGGTCGCGGTGGTGAGCAACGCGGCCTCGCAGCCCTCGCTGCTCAACGCGCTGATGACGCCCGACCTGCTGCAGCGCGTGCAGGGCAGCACCGCCATCGTGCGCGGCGCCGAGGTCCACAGCGTGCTGACCGGCGACAGCTACTACGTCGGCAAGCTGCCGCCGCTGGCCTGGCTGCAATGGAACCTGTCGCGCAGCCCGCTGGGTCTGGCCGGCGCGGCGATCCTGCTGGCGCTGCTGGGCGCGGCCGCGGCCTACGCGAGCCTCAAGGGCGTGGCCCGCCGGAGGCTGCGCACGTGATGACGGAGGCTTCGCCATGATGCAAAGACGCCGCGCGCTCGCCGCCCTGTCGCTGCTGCCGGCCGGCCTCGCGCTGCCTGCGATGGCCCAATCCTCGCTCGGCGGCTGCATGCCGCAGGACGACTGGCGCAGCTTCGCCGCGCGCCACATCCAGCCGGACGGCCGAGTGATCGACTTCGACACGCCGCAGCAGCAATCGACCTCCGAAGGCCAGTCCTACGGGCTGTTCTTCGCGCTGGTGCACGACGACCGGCGCCGCTTCGAGCGCGTGCTGGCCTGGACCGAGACCAACCTCTGCGGCGGCAGCCTGGCCCAGCACCTGCCGGCCTGGCAATGGGGCCGCAAGACCGAGGGCGGCTGGGGCGTGATCGACCCGAACCCGGCCTCCGACGCCGACCTCTGGATCGCCTACGCGCTGCTCGAGGCCGCGCGCCTGTGGGAGGTGCCGGCCTGGCGCACGCTGGGCCTGGCCTTGCTCGCGCTGGTCGAGCGCGAGGAGGTAATCACCCTGCCCGGCCTGGGCCGCATGCTGCTGCCCTGGAGCCGCAACGTGGCCAGCGGCCCGGTGTGGCGGCTCAACCCCAGCTACCTGCCGCTGCAGCTGCTGCGCCGCTTCCAGCAGGAGAAGCCGACCGGCCCGTGGAAGGAGATCGCCGACAACACGGTGCGCATGGTGGTCGACACCTCGCCGCAGGGCTTCACGCCCGACTGGTGCGCCTGGGCCACCGAGCAGAAGGCCTTCGTGGCCGACCCCGACAAGGGCACGGTCGGCAGCTACGACGCGATCCGGGTCTACCTCTGGGCCGGCATGCTGCATCCGCAGGAGCCGGCGCGCGCCGCGCTGCTCAAATCGCTCTACGGCCCGCGCCGCGTGATCGAGCGGCCGCAGGCGCCGCCCGAGTACGTGGACACCGCCACCGGCGCCGTGCGCGGCACCGGCCCGGCCGGCTTCAGCGGCGCGCTGCTGCCCTATCTCAAAGCGCAGGGAGCGAGCGCCGCGCTCACCGCCCAACAGGCGCGCATCCCGGTCGACCTCGGCGGCACCGCCGCGGTGCCGGCGGCGCCCCTTCCCTACTACGAACGCATGCTGCTGTTGTTCGGACAAGGCTGGCTCGATGGCCGCTACGCCTTCGGCCGCAACGGACAGCTGCAACCCCAATGGAGACCCGCATGCCCTTCCACCCGAACCGCGTGACGCGCCCGCCGCGCGGCGCCGTGCCCGGGGCACGCCGCCCCACCGCCAGCCAGTGGATGGCCTGCCTGGGCCTGGTCGGCGCGCTGTGCGCCAGCGGCACGCTGCATGCGCAGAGCGACGCCAGCGCCGCCCTGGTCGAACAGGGCAACTACTGGCAGAGCATGGGCCGCGCCGACCTGGCCGAGGAGAGCTGGCGCAAGCTGCTGCGCGTGGACCCGAACGCCGCCGATGCGCTCTACGGCATGGCGCAGGTCGAACTCTCGCGCAGCAAGGCCGACGCGGCGCGCGAGTGGATCGCCCGCCTGCGCACCGCGCACCCGACCGACGCGCGCCTGGCGCGCTTCCAGCAGCAGGCGCAGCAGCCCGGCGGCCCGCAGACCGACCTGCAGCGCGCGCGCAGCGCGGCCCAGGCCGGCCGCACGACGGAAGCCATCCAGCTCTATCGCACGCTGTTCGACAACAAGCCGCCGCCGGAACCGCTGGCGGTCGAGTACTACCAGCTGCTGGGCGGCACGCCGCAGGGCTGGGACGACGGCCGCAAGGGGCTCGAGCAGCTGGTGCGCGACAAGCCCGACAACCTCAATTACAAGCTGGCGCTGGCGCAGCTGCAGACCTACCGCGAGCCCTCGCGCCGAGAAGGCATCCGCACGCTGGCCGAGCTGTCGAAGCGCCCCGGCGTCGGCACCGCCGCGCGCGCCGGCTGGCGCCAGGCGCTGATCTGGCTCGATGCGCGCGAAGCCGATGCGCCGCTCTACCAGGCCTATCTCGAAGGCCAGAGCGACCCGGCCGTCTCGGCCCGGCTCGAGAGCCTGACCACCGCGCAGGCCGCGGCCACGCCCGCCTCGCCGGCCGCCCAGCCGCTGGGCGAAGGCTTCCGGGCACTGGACCGCGGCGACCAGGCCACGGCCGAGGCCCGCTTCCAGCAGGCGCTGCGGCTGCAGCCCGGCGACTCGGAAGCGCTGGGCGGCCTGGGCCTGATCCGGCTGCGCCAGGAGCGCTTCGCCCAGGCCCAGGACTACCTCGAGCAGGCCAGCCGCAGCGGCGGCCGCAAGTGGGCCTCGGCGCTGCAGAGCGCGAGCTACTGGAACCTGATCGGCCAGGCCAACGCCGCGCGCGACAAGAACGACACCGCGGCCGCGCAGGCGCTGCTCGAGCGCGCGGTGCGGCTCGACGCGCGCGAGCCCGTGGGCCAGATCGCGCTGGCCGACATCCGGCTCGCGCAGGGCGAACTGGCCGCGGCCGAGCAGGGCTACAAGCGCGTCTACGACGCCAAGCCAAGCGATGCCCAGGCCATCCGCGGCCTGATCACCGTCTACACCCGGCAGGGCCGCGCCGACGAGGCGCTGGCGCTGTCACAGAAGCTCACGCCCGAACAGGCGGCGCAGATCGGCGGCCTGCAGAACGTGCGCGTCGAGCAGGCGCGCGCCCAGGCCCGCCAGCAGAACGAGTCCGGCGACATGGCCGGCGCCCAGCGCACGCTGGAAGACGCGATGCTGGTCAACCCCGACAGCCCCTGGGTCCGGCTCGACCTGGCCAACCTCTACCGCAAGCAGGGCCTGATGCCCCAGGCCCGCGGCGTGATGGACGGTCTGCTGATGTCGCAGCCCGACATGCCCGATGCGCTGTACGCCAGCGCGCTGCTGGCCGCCGACGCCGGCGACCCGGTGGCCGGCCTGCAGTACCTCGAGCGCGTGCCGGCCGCCACCCGCACCCGCGACATGACCCAGCTGCAGCGCAAGCTCTGGGCGCAGGGCCAGACCCAGCAGGCGCTGGCGCTCGCGCGCCAGGGCCAGACCGCGGTGGCGCGCACCCTGCTCGCGCAGACCGAGGCCACGCTGGGCCGCGAGATCCCGGCCGACATCTGGGGCGACCTGGCCACCGCCTACGCCGAGGTCGGCGACGCGCCGCGCGCGCTGGCCATGAGCCGGCAGCTGCTCGCGCGCGGCCCCAACCCGAGCATCGGCGACCGGCTGCTCTACGCCTCGATCCTGATGAAGACCCAGCAGGATGTCGAGCTGACCGCCGTGCTGCGCCAGCTGCAGGCCACGCAGATGACGGCCGCCCAGCGCACCGACTTCGACAACCTGCGCAGCGCCTGGAGCGTGCGCCAGGCCGATGCGCTGCGCGAAGCCGGCAACCTCGAAGCCGCCTACAACGCGCTGGCGCCGGTGCTGGCCGAGCGGCCGTCCGACGTGGGCGTGATGGGCGCGCTGGCCCGGCTCTATTCCGCCGCGCGCGACGAGCGCCAGGCGCTGGCGCTCTACCAGCGCGTGCTGCAGCGCACGCCGATGGACCTCGACACCCTGCTGGCCGCGGCCGCCAGCGCCAGCGCGCTCAAGGAGCACGGCGATGCCGAAAGCTATGTGCTGGCCGCGCTCAAGCAGGCGCCCGACCAGTCGCGCACGCTGGCCGCCACCGGCCGCGTCTACCGCAACGCCGGCGACAACGCCCGTGCCGAGCAGTACCTGCGCGCCGCGGTCATGGCCGAGAACCGGCTGGCCAGCGGCCAGGCCCGCTCGCCGGTGCCGGGCAGCGTCAACGCGCCCGCGGCCAATCCCTTCGCCGGCATGACCGGCGGCGCGCCCTCGGCCGCCGCGGTGCTCAGCGGCCAGGCGGTCGCGGCGCCGCAGCCGGTCGCGTTCCAGGGCGGCGGCGGGGCCTTGCCCTTTGCCGCCGCACAGGGCGCCCCGTTGCCGCCGCTCGCCGCGCAGGGCTACGCGGGCCCGCCCGCCACCTACGGCAACGTCAATGCACCCGGCGGCACCGCCGGGCTGCCCTGGAGCGACCCCGCGGGCACGGCCCGCGCGCCGGCCACCGGCCGCGCCGCCACCACCACGGCCAACAACAGCGCCGCGCGCCGCACCACGGCCGCCACGAACGCCGCCCCCGCGCTGCGCAACGCCCCGGTCAACCCGCCGGCCGCGCCCTTCTACCCGCTGCCCGCGGTGGCCGGCGGCGCGCAGGCCGGCGGCTACGCGCTGCCGCCGCCGCAGCGCGGCCAGCCGCTGATCAACGAGGGCGACTGGAACGGCGCGCTGCGCAACAGCTCGCAGCCGCTCGATCCGCTGCGCTCCGAACTGCAGGCGCTCGAGACCGAGCACGCCACCACCATCACCGCCGGCACCGTCTACCGCAACCGCGCGGGCGAGGCCGGCCTGAGCCAGCTGGCCGACCTGCAGGTGCCGGTGCAGGCCCGCATCCCGGTGGGCAGCGGCAAGATCGTGGTCACGGCCACGCCGACCGTGATCGATGCCGGTCGGGTCCAGGCCGACTATTCGTCGCTGAGCCGCTACGGCGAAGGACCGCTGGGCGCCCTCGCGCAGACCCAGGGCTACGCCGCGCCACCGGGCTCGCAGAACGCGAGCGGCGTGGGCCTGAGCGTGGGCTACGAGAGCAAGACCCTCAACGCCAGCATCGGCACCACGCCGCTGGGCTTCGAGGAGACCAACGTGATCGGCAACCTCGGCTACACGGCCGCGCTCACCGACACCTTCTCGCTCAAGGGCAACCTCACGCGCCAGCCGGTCACCGACAGCCAGCTGTCCTTCGCCGGCACCAAGGACACGCTGAGCGGCGAGCGCCGCGGCGGCGTGGTCGCGACCGGCGGTCGCATCGACGCCACGCGCGACGACGGCACCTACGGCCTCTACGGCTATGGCTCCTACCACGTGCTCACCGGCACCAACGTCGAGGACAACAACCGCACCGAACTCGGCGGCGGGCTGTACATGCACATCCTGCGCGGCGGCAGCTCCACGCTGACCGCCGGCCTGAACCTGGGCGTGATGGCCTACGACAAGAACCTGAGCTACTTCACCTTCGGCCACGGCGGCTACTTCAGCCCGCAGCGCTATGTGAGCGTGGCCTTCCCGGTGGACTGGAGCGGGCGCAGCAACCGGCTGTCGTGGCGCGTCAACGCCTCGCTGGGCGTGCAGTCCTTCACCCAGGACGATGCGCCCTACTTCCCGACCGACCCCGTGCGCCAGCGCGCGGCCTACGTGGCGGCGGCCGCGGCCAAGGAACTGAACCTCACCAACGCCAACTTCACCGGCATGTACGCGGGCGAGAGCCACACCGGCTTCGCCTACAACTTCGCCGGCATGCTCGAGTACCAGCTCGCGCCGCAGCTCTACCTGGGCGGCGCGCTGGGCCTGAGCAACGCGCAGAACTACCGGCAGCTGACCGGCAGCATCTACCTGCGCTACCTGTTCGGGGGGTCGAACTTCCTGGGCAATGCGTCGGCCACGCCGAGCTTCAGCCCGCTGAACTCGCCCTACACGCCGCTGCTGTAGGGCCGGCCGGGCCGGCTCAGGCGCAGTCGGGCGCGCGGCCCCAGAGGGGCGCGCGCTCGTAGTCGCCGATCCAGTCCGGCACCAGCGCCGGCGCCATCGGCTTGGCGATGCCGTAGCCCTGGCCCAGCGTGCAGCCCAGCGCCATCAGGGCGCGGCCATGCGCCACCGACTCCACGCCCTCGGCGATGGCCTTGCGCCCCAGGCCGCGGGCCAGCAGCAGGATGCCGCGGACGATGGCCTGGTCCTCGGCGTTGTCGATCACGCCGTTGACGAAGGACTGGTCGAGCTTGAGCGCCGCCACCGGCAGCCGGCGCAGGTAGGTCAGCGAGGAATAGCCGGTGCCGAAGTCGTCCATCGCGACCGGCACCCCCAGCACCTTGCAGGCCTCGATGAAGACCGCCACGGTGGCGAAGTCCTTGATCGCGGTGGTCTCGAGGATCTCGAGTTCCAGCACGCCCGGATGCAGTTGCGGATGGCGCGCCAGGTGCTCGGCCAGGCGCTCGATGAAATCGGGCCGCTGCATGTGGCGCGGGCTGATGTTGACGCTGACCGAGGTGCTGATGCCCGCCACCTGCCATTCGGCCGCCTGGCGCAGCGCCTCGCCGATGGCCCAGTCGCCCAGCTGCTCGATGAGCTCGTGGTCCTCGACCAGCGGGATGAAGTCGGCCGGCTGCAGCGCGCCGTGCTTCGGGTGCTGCCAGCGGATCAGCCCCTCGAAGCCGATCACGCGGCCGCAGCGCATGTCCACCTTGGGCTGGTAGGCCAGCCAGAATTCGTTGCGGGCCACGCCTTCGACGATGTCGCGCCGCAGCTCCAGGCCTTCCTGCTCGTCCAGCGCCTGGCCGGCATCGAAGAAATGCAGCTGGCCGCCGCCGGCGCGCTTGGCGAAGAAGACCGCATGCTGCGCGTGCTGGAGCATCACCTCGGTCGGCTGTTCGGTGTCGGCCATGAGCGCCACGCCCACGCTGGCCTGCAGCCGGGCCGAGCGGTTCTGCAGCCGGTACGGATGGGCCAGCCGCGCCAGCACCTGCTGGATCAGGTCCTCGCATTGCAACCGGCTGCCCAGCGCCACCACCAGCGCGAATTCGTCGCCACCCACGCGCGCCACGATGGCGTCGTGCGGCAGCGCGGCCTTGAGCCGGCGCGCCACCTCGCGCAGGATGGTGTCGCCGCCCATCGGGCCGAACTGGTCGTTGATGTCGCGGAAGCGGTCGATGTCGAGGTAGCAGACGGCCAGCAGCCGGCCGCCCTCGATGTGCAGGCGCTGGCGCAGTTCCTCGACCTGCGGGATGCGGTTGGGCAGCCGGGTCAGCGCGTCGTGGCGCGCCAGCAGTTCGATGCGCTGCGCCCGCACGCTGCGGCTGGCCGGACTGAAGCTCCAGAGCACGCAGCGATCGTCCATGCGCTCGCCGCGCATGTCGACCACCAAACTGCCGCCCTCGTGCGTGTGCAGCACGAAATGCCGCGCATCGGCCACGCCGCGGGCCGGCACCAGCAGCTCGGCGGACAGCGCGCTTTCCTCGCCGGGCTGCAGTCCATGCAGGTCGGCGAAGGGCAGGTCGGCGAGCGACCCCTGCGGGTAGCCCAGCAGTTCGTGCGCGTCCTCGTCCGCCCAGAGGACCTGCCCGTCGCAGATCTTCAGATGGCCGGCAAGCTGGCGGGTGGGCATGGCAAAGACACGAGGTGCGGCAGGTGGGAGAAAAAGGAGAAAGACAAAACGGTGCGACGAGGGGCGGGATCCATTGTTGACGCAAACCGGGCCGGGCGTGGGGGCGACATGTCAGCGGCGACGGTCGGCGCCATGCGCATCGTAGTGCACCGCCTTGGCCTCGTACATCGCCTTGTCGGCGCGCAGCAGCGCGCTCTCGAGCGTGTCGCCGAAGGCACAGGTGGCCACGCCGATGGCCAGGCTCAGCGAATGGCCGCTGCGCCCGGCGTAGAACTGGTTGTTGAGGTCGACCATGGTCAGGATGCGCTCGCAGGTCACCTGCGCGCCGCGCTCGTCGGTGGCCGGCAGCAGCACCGCGAACTCGTCGCCGCCCACGCGCGCCGGCCAGGCCGGCGCCTCCACCGCCTTGCCCAGCACCTCGCCGACGCGGCGCAGCAGCGCGTCGCCGGCCGCGTGGCCCGACTCGTCGTTGACCTGCTTCAGGCCGTTGAGGTCGATCGACAGCACCGACACCGGCCACGGCCCCTTGCGCGTCAGGCGGTTGAGCTCCTCGGTGTAGAAGGTGCGGTTGCGCAGCTGCGTGAGCACGTCGTGCTTGCCCAGGTACTCGAGGTAGGCCTCGGCCTTCTTGCGCGCCGTGATGTCCATCAGCGAGACCAGCACCAGGTCCCACTCGGCCAGGTGCGCCTCGAGCACGCTGAACTGCATGTGGATGTTGATCAGCTCGCCGTTGAGCGAGTAGTTGATCACCTCGCGGTGCTGCAGCGTCTTGCCGGCCCAGAGGTCCTGCAGCTGCTCGGAGAAGGAGTCCTGCATCTCGTCGCGGAACACGCGCGGGATGTTCTCCAGCAGCGTCTTCTTGCTGTCGGCGGCGAACATGCGCAGCGTCTCGCGGTTGACGTCGATGACGCGGATCTCCTGCATGCAGCGGGTGACGAATTCCGGGTGCACCTTGAGGAAGGTGTTGAAGTCGGTGATGCCGCGCGCGCGGATGTCGTCGAGCAGCCGCTTCACCGCGCTGAAGTCCTCGACCCACAGCGAGACCGGCGAATGGTCGAACAGGCCGCTCGCGTACTGCGAGCTCTGCGCGCGCTCGCGCTCCGCCGTCACTCGGGCCGTGATGTCGTCGAGCGAGACCAGCACCCGGTCCCAGGTGCTCTCGTGGCCCGGCAGCACGCGCACGCGCAGCTGCACGTCGAGCCGGCGGCCGTCGAGCGCGTAGTTGACGGTCTGGTTCTCGACCAGCAGTTCGCCCAGCCACAGCTGCTCGAGCTCGTAGATCACGCCGTCGGCCATGTCGCCGCGGAAGATCCGGCCCAGGCCGGCCAGCAGTTCGTCCTGGTCGGCGGCGGCGAACAGCCGCAGCGTGGTCTCGTTCACGCGCAGCACCTTGAGCGCCGCCATGCAGGCGCCGACCCGCCGCCGGTCGGCCTTGAGGTAGGCCGGCAGGTCCTCCACGCCCTCGGCGCGCCAGCGGTCGAAGAGCTGCCGCAGCCCGCTGTAGTCTTCCAGCCAGAGCGACACCGGCGCCAGGTCGAACATGGATTCGAAATCGGTCGAGAGAGACATGTCTTCTTTCGGGGGGCTTCAGACCGGCGCGCGATCGGCCAGCGGCGGCCGGCGCACACGCGTGACCCAGTTGAACAGAGGGGTGGCCATGAGCGTGCTGAGGATCGCCATCAGCACCAGGATCGAGAACAGCCCCGGCAGGATCACGCCCGCCTGCAGGCCGATGTTGATGATGATCAGCTCCATGAGCCCGCGCGCGTTCATCAGCGCGCCGATGGCCATCGCGTCGCGGTTGCTCTCGCCCGAGACGCGGGCCGCGGCCCAGCAGGCCAGGCCCTTGCCGCAGAAGGAGGCGGCCAGGATCGCCGCCGCGGCCAGCAGGATGCCCGGGTCCATCAGCACCGCCAGGCGGGTGTTGAGGCCCGAGTAGGTGAAGAACAGCGGCAGCAGGAAGATCACCACGAAGGGCTGCAGCTGCGCGCGCAGCTTCTCGGTCAGCGCGCCGCGCGGCAGCACCACGCCCAGCAGGAAGCCGCCGAAGACCGCATGGATGCCGATCGCGTCCATCGCGAAGGCGCTCAGCGAGAACAGCACCAGCACCGTGGCCAGCAGGGTCGAGCCCAGCGGCGCCTCGGGCCGCACATGGGCGGCCAGCCGCTTGAGCAGGCGCGAGCCGACGAAGATCATGAACAGCGCATAGAGCACCCCGCCGCCGATCGCCGCGTAGGCCCCGCCCCAGGCGCCGCCGAAGCTCGCCAGCACGATGGCCAGGATGCACCAGGCGGCCGCGTCGTCGACCGCGCCGGCCGTGAGCGCCAGCGTGCCCAGCGAGGTGCCGGCCAGCCCGCGCTCGTGGATGATGCGCGCCAGCATCGGGAAGGCGGTGATGGCGATCGCCGCGCCCAGGAACAGCGCCGCCTCGAAGGGCCGGGCCTTGGCCGCGAACAGGCCAGGGATGGTCAGCAGCCAGGGGATCAGCGCGAAGGCCAGCAGGAAGGGCACGACGATGCCCGCGGCCGACACCGAGGCCGCGCTGCGGAAACGGCTCTTGAAATGGTCGGCCCGGAACTCGGTGCCGACCAGGAACATGTACATGCCCACGCCCAGTTGCCCGCCGACATAGAGCATGCCTAGCGTCTCCTTGGGGAACAGCGCGCGCTGCAGTTCGGGAAAGGCCAGCCCGAGCAGCGAGGGGCCGAGCGCGACCCCGGCGATCATCTCGCCCACCACCTGCGGCTGGCCCAGCTTCTGCGCCAGGCGGCCCACCAGCTGGCAGACGGTGATGACGACCGCCACCTGCAGGAAGAAGTAGACGGAAAGCTGGGTGGTGGGCATCGGGGTTTCAGTTCTGCGGACGTTCGTTAAATGGACGTCCGGCGGCGATTATGGGCGCCGCATTCAAGAATCGGGCCGCAGCCCGGTGGCGACTGTTGGATGGCGCAGACGCACCCTCAATTCCTGCCGCAGCCGCGTGTTGTCCAGCCGCCGCGATTCGCCCATGAAGCTCAGCAGCGAGGCCGACAGCTGTTCCCGCGCCGCCTCGCGCGCGATGCGTGGCGGACGCGCCATGCCGTAGAGGTCGGCCGCCAGGTCGAAGTAGTCGCCCATCTTCAATTCGGTGTCGTCGCTGGCGTGGAACGCCCGCTGCGTGCCGCCGCGCCACAGGGCCGCCACGCAGATGCGCGCCAGGTCGTCGGCATGGATGTGGTTGGTGTAGACGTCGTCCGCGCTGTGCAGCACCGGCGTGCCCTTCCTCAGCCGCTCGTGCGGCGTGCCGCCGGGCCGGTCGGGCGCGTAGATGCCGGGGATGCGCAGGATGCGCGTGGCCACGCCCGCGCGGCCGAGCCAGCGCACCGAGCGCTCGGCATCGACCCGGCGCTGCGCGCGCGCGGTGCCGGGCCGCAAGGGACGGGTCTCGTCGATGCGCGCCCCGCCGCAGTCGCCGTAGACGCCGCTGGTGGAGCCGTAGACCAGCGCCGCGGGCAGCGAACGCAGGCGCAGCGCGCGCACCAGCGCCAGCGTGCGCGGATCGCGCGCGCCCGAGGCGGTGGGCGGCGGCGCCAGGTGCAGCACCCGCGTGCCCAGTCCCGCCAGCCGGCGCAGGGCCTGCGGCGCATCGAGATCGGCCACCAGCGGGCGCAATCCGGCGGCCCGCAAGGCCGGCACACGGTCGGCCGAGGAGGTCACGGCGATCAGCTGCACACGGCCGCGCAGCAGGGCCGCGGCACGCGATCCGACGTCGCCGCAACCGACGATCAGGACACGCTGTCGGCGGAAGCGCGCAGGCAGCGCGCCGGGAGGGTTGTTGATTGAGGGCAAAATCCGGGCTTCCGCGTAGAGACGAGCTCCAAGAATACCCATGACCAGCGCATCGCCGCACGATTCCGGCTTCCAGATCACCGTCGAGCCCAGTGGACGCCAGTTCGTGGCCCAGAGCGACGAAACCATCCTCGCGGCCGGCATCCGCCAGGGCATCGGCCTGCCCTATGGCTGCAAGGACGGCGCCTGCGGCTCCTGCAAGTGCCGCAAGCTCTCGGGCGAGGTCACGCACGGCCCGCACCAGAGCAAGGCGCTGAGCGCCGAGGAGGAGCTGGCCGGCTTCGTGCTGACCTGCTGCGCCCGCCCGACCAGCGACGTGATGCTCGAATCGCGCCAGGTCACCGAGGCCGGCGCCTTCCCGATCCGCAAGATGCCCTCGCGCGTGCTGGCACTGGGCAAGCAGTCGCACGACGTGATGCTGGTGCGCCTGCAGCTGCCGGCCGGCGAGCCGATGCAGTTCCATGCGGGCCAGTACGTCGAGTTCATCCTGCGCGACGGCGCGCGCCGCAGCTACTCGATGGCCAACGCGCCCCACACGCTGGCCGTGCCCGGCACCGGCATCGAGCTGCACATCCGCCACCTGCCCGGCGGCAAGTTCACCGACCATGTGTTCGGCGCGATGAAGGAAAAGGAAATCCTGCGCATCGAAGGGCCCTACGGCAGCTTCTTCCTGCGTGAGGATTCCGACAAGCCGATCGTGCTGCTGGCCTCGGGCACCGGCTTCGCGCCCATCAAGGCGCTGATCGAGCACATGCAGCACAAGGGCATCGAACGGCCCGCCACGCTGTACTGGGGCGGCCGCCGCCCCGAGGACCTCTACATGGACGCCTGGGTGCGCGAGCAGGCCGCGGCCATGCCGCAGCTGCGCTACGTGCCGGTGGTCTCGAACGCCGTGCCCGAGGACAACTGGACCGGCCGCACCGGCTTCGTCCACCGCGTGGTGCTGGAGGATTTCCCCGACCTGTCGGGCCACCAGGTGTACGCCTGCGGCGCGCCGATCGTGGTCGATTCGGCCAAGCGCGACTACGTGGCCGAGGCCGCGCTGCCGGAAGAGGAATTCTTCGCCGACGCCTTCACCACCGAAGCCGATAAGGCCCAGCCCTGAGCCGGGACCCTGGCCCGCATCGACAGAGACAAGGACAACACACAACATGAACACCCGACACTTCCTCTGCACCCTGCTCGCCGGCGCCGCCGCGCTGAGCGCCTTCCACGCCGGCGCGCAGCAGCGGCCGATCCGCCTGATCGTCCCGTATGCCGCCGGCGGCCCGATCGACGTCACGGCGCGCGTGCTGGCCGAGCGCGTCAAGGACTCGCTGGGCACGGTGATCATCGACAACAAGCCCGGCGCGGGCGGCAACATCGGCGCCGATGCGGTGGCCAAGGCCGCGCCCGACGGCCTGACCATCGGCATCGCCGCGACCGCCACCAACGCGGTCAACCCCTGGCTCTACAGCCGCATGCCCTACAACGCCGCGACCGACTTCGCGCCCGTCACGCAGATGGTGCGCGTGCCCAACGTGCTGGTGATGAATGCCGACACCGCGCAGCGCCTCAAGATCAACACCGTGCCCGAACTGATCGCCTACGCCAAGGCCAACCCGGGCAAGCTCAACTACGGCAGCGGCGGCAACGGCAGCGCGGGCCACCTGGCCGGCGAGATGTTCAAGCAGCAGGCCGGCATCTTCGCGGTGCACATCCCCTACAACGGCGGCAACCCGGCGCAGCTGGCGCTGCTGTCGGGCCAGGTCGACTTCAACTTCGACAACCTCGCGACCGCGGCACCCAACATCCGCTCGGGCAAGCTCAAGGCCATCGCCGTGACCACCGCGCAGCCCAGCGCGTCGCTGCCCGGCGTGCCCGCGGTGGCGGCCACGCTGCCGGGCTTCGCGATCGACACCTGGTGGGGCCTGGTGGCCCCGGCCGGCACGCCGCACGAGGTGCTGGCCAAGCTCAACCACGCCTTCGTGGCGGCGCTGAATTCGCCCGAGACCAAGACCCGCTTCGCCAACCTGCTGGCCGAGCCGGTGTCGAACACGCCCGAGCAGTTCGGCGCGTTCATGAAGAGCGAGCTGGCGAAGTACGAGAAGGTCGTCAAAGCCACCGGCGCAAAAGTGGACTGACGCGCGCCGCGTCAACGCCCGGAAAAAAGCCGCCCGAGGGCGGCTTTTTCATTCGCCGAGGTAGGCGGCGCGGACCTTGGGGTCGTCGAGCATGACCTTGGCGTCGCCGGTCATGGTGATCAGGCCGGACTCCATCACGTAGCCGCGGTCCGCGATCTGCAGCGCGCGGCTCGCGTTCTGCTCGACCAGCAGCACGGTCACGCCCTGGTCGTAGACGTTCTTCACCACCTCGAAGATCTTGTCAACCATGATCGGCGACAGGCCCATCGAGGGCTCGTCGAGCAGCAGCACCTTGGGCCGCGCCATCAGCGCACGGCCCATGGCCAGCATCTGCTGCTCGCCGCCCGACATGGTGCCGGCCAGCTGGTCCTTGCGCTCGCGCAGCCGCGGGAAGATCGTGAACATGCGCTCGATGTCCTCCGCGATGCCGCCCTTGTCGTCGCGGATGTAGGCGCCGATCTGCAGGTTCTCGGTGATGGTCATGCGCGTGAACACGCCGCGGCCTTCGGGCACCATCACCAGCCCCTCGCCCACCAGGTCCCAGGCACCGCGGCCCTTGATGCTGCGGCCCAGGAACTCGATGTCGCCGTCGAGAAAAGGCAAGGTGCCGGTGATGGCCTTCATGGTGGTCGTCTTGCCGGCGCCGTTGGAACCGATCAGCGAGACCAGCTCGCCCTCGTGCACCGCGAAGTCCACGCCTTTCACGGCCTGGATGCCGCCGTAGGCGACCTTGAGGCCGCTGACCTTCAGCAGCACCTTGCCCGCGGGCTGGGCGGTGGCCGGCACCGCCACGGGAGAAATCGTTTCGTTCATCTCAGTGTCCTCCTGTGCCGAGGTAGGCCTCGATCACCTTTTCGTTCTTCTGGACCTCGGCCGGCGTGCCTTCGGCGATCTGCTTGCCGTAGTCGAGCACGGTGAGCCGGTCGCACAGGCCCATCACCAGCTTCACGTCGTGCTCGATCAGGAGGATGGTGCGGTTGTCCTTGCGGATGCGGCTGATCAGCTCGCGCAGCATGATCTTCTCGGTGGCGTTCATGCCCGCGGCCGGCTCGTCGAGCGCGATGAGCTGCGGGTCGGTGGCCAGCGCGCGCGCGATCTCGAGCCGGCGCTGGTCGCCGTAGCTCAGCGTGCGCGCCTTGTAGTCGGCGAACTTGCCGATGCCCACGTAGTCGAGCAGTTCCTGCGCACGGTGCGCGATCGCGGCCTCCTCGGCCTTGAAGCTCGAGGTGCGCAGGATCGCGCCGATCACGCCCGAATGGGTGCGCACGTGGCGCCCGACCATCACGTTCTCGAGCGCGGTCATGTCGGCGAACAGCCGGATGTTCTGGAAGGTGCGCGCGATCCCGGCCTTGGCCACCTCGTGCACCGCCGAGGGCTGGTAGGCCTTGCCCGCCAGTTCGAAGCTGCCGCTGTCGGGCGTGTAGAGCCCGGTGATCACGTTGAAGAAGGTGGTCTTGCCGGCGCCGTTGGGGCCGATCAGGCCGTAGACCTGGCCGCGCTGGATCTTGATGCCCACATCGGACAGCGCTTGCAGGCCGCCAAAGCGCTTGGAGATGCCGCGGACCTCGAGGATGGTTTCAGTCATTTCGGGTTTCCTGCCATCTCAGGGATTGATCGACATCGGGCGCGACGGCGAACCGGGCACCGCATCGGCCGGGCTGTCGACGCCCGGGGCCTCGATCGGCGTGACCGGCGTGGCATCGCTGCCCTTGCGCTTGAGCGACTTGCCGTGGTCGGGCGAGGGCCAGAGGCCGCGCGGGCGCACCAGCATGATCACGATCATGGCCAGCGCGATGAAGAGCTGGCGCAGGATCGAGGCGTCGAGCCGGCCGTCGGTCATGGCCTGCAGCGGGCCCGCCACGTAGCGCAGCACCTCGGGCAGCGCCGCCAGCAGCACCGCGCCCAGGATCACGCCCGGCAGGTGGCCGATGCCGCCCAGCACCACCATCGCGACGATCATCACCGACTCCATCAGACTGAAGGACTCGGGCGAGACGAAGCTCTGGAAGGCCGCGAACATCGCGCCCGACATGCCGCCGAAGCTCGCGCCCATGCCGAAGGCCAGCAGCTTGAGGTTGCGGGTGTTGATGCCCATGGCCTTGGCCGCGATCTCGTCCTCGCGGATCGCCATCCAGGCCCGGCCCACGCGCGACAGCTGCAGCCGGTGCGAGATGATCACCGTGACGATCACCAGCGCCAGGAACAGGTAGTAATAGAGCGAGACCGAGGAGATCGTGTAGTCGCCCAGCTTGAGCGGCTTGCCCAGGTTCAGGCTCCAGAAGTGCACCGGATCGATCGCGTCCAGCCCCTTGGGGCCGTTGGTGACGTTGTAGGGATGGTCCAGCGTGTTGAGGAACACGCGGATGATCTCGCCGAAGCCCAGCGTGACGATGGCCAGGTAGTCGCCGCGCAGCCGCAGCGTCGGCGCGCCCAGCAGCACGCCGAACACCCCGGCCAGCCCCAGCGCCAGCGGGATCACGATCAGCAGCGAGGTGTGCAGCCCGTTGGGGAACATCGCCTTGAAGGCCGGGAAGGTCTCGGTCAGGTGGGGCGAGCCCATCAGCGCGTAGAGGTAGGCCCCGATGGCGAAGAAGGCCACGTAGCCCAGGTCGAGCAGGCCGGCGTAGCCGACCACGATGTTCAGGCCCAGCGCCAGCAGCACGTAGAGCAGCGCGATGTCGACGATGCGCACCCAGGCATTGCCCTGGGTCTGCAGCAGCAGCGGCAGCGCCAGCAGCGCGAGCGCCGCGAAGAGGAAGACGATGAGGTTCTTGCTTTTCATGATGGCTGTTCCTCAGGCTCGGTCCGCCACGCGCTCGCCCAGCAGGCCCGAGGGCCGCACGGTCAGCGTCAGGATCAGGATGACGAAAGCGAAGATGTCGCTGTGCTGGCTGCCCAGCACGCCGCCGGTGACGGTGCCCAGGTAGCCCGCGCCGATGGCCTCGATCAGCCCCAGCAGGATGCCGCCGACCACCGCGCCGGCCAGGTTGCCGATGCCGCCGAAGACCGCGGCTGTGAAGGCCTTGAGGCCCGGGCCGAAGCCCATGGCGTGCTGCGCGATGCCGTAGTTGGAGGCGTACATCACGCCGGCGATGGCCGCCAGCACGGCGCCGATGATGAAGGTGGCCGAGATCACCATGTCGGGCCGGATGCCCATCAGCGCGGCCACCCGCGGGTTCTCGGCGGTGGCGCGCATCGCGCGGCCCAGCTTGGTGTAGTTCACCACCCAGGTCAGGATCGCCAGCGACACCGCGGTCACGACCAGGATCATGATCTGCGTGGGCGAGATGGAGGCGCCGGCCACCACGATCGACTCGCTGGGCAGCAGGGTCGGATAGGCCTTGTTGGTCGGGCGCCAGATGATCATCGCCAGCGTCTGCAGCAGGATCGACATGCCGATGGCGGTGATCAGCGGCGCCAGCTTGGGGCTGTTGCGCAGCGGCCGGTAGGCCACCTTCTCGATCACGAAGTTGAGCGTGGCGGCGACCACGCAGGCGATGATCAGCGCGATCAGCAGCATGAGCCAGCCCGGGAGCCAGGGCATGGACTCCCGCATCATGCCGATGATGGTCCAGCTGGTCAGCGCGCCGACCATCAGGACCTCGCCATGCGCAAAGTTGATCAGATTGATGATGCCGTACACCATGGTGTAGCCCAGGGCTATCAAGGCATACATGCTGCCGAGGACCAGACCGTTGATGATCTGCTGCAGCAATATTTCCATAACAAGCAACCCTATGTGATGGCACCTTTGAACGGTGCTTTTCGCTTCACGCGACCCCGGATGGGCCCCGTGGCTTCCTCTAGCAAAAAACCCGCCAGCAGGTAGCTCCCGACGGGTTTGGCCGGATTGTAGTCACGGGTTTGGGCCGAATCGCTGCCCCTCTGACCGGTGCTTTACCCATTGACTTCGGGGTGTTCACAAAGGTCATCGGCGTGTTTTGCGCCCCGCCGGAGGCCGGCGCTCAGTCGTCGGCGTCGCTGTTGCGCTTCTGGAGGGTGCGCAGTTTCTCGGCGATGCGGATCTCCAGCCCGCGCTCCACCGGCCGGTAGAAGCCCGGCGAGGCCATGCCGTCGGGCAGGTAGGTCTCGCCTGCGGCGAAGCCGTCTTCCTCGTCGTGCGCGTAGCGGTAGCCCTTGCCGTAGTCGAGCTCTTTCATGAGCTTGGTCGGCGCATTGCGCAGGTGCATGGGCACCGGCCGGGTGCCGTCCTTCTTGATGAAGGCCTTGACCTCGTTGTAGGCCTTGTAGACCGCGTTGGACTTGGGCGCCACCGCAAGGTAGATCACGCATTCGGCCAGCGCCAGTTCGCCCTCGGGCGTGCCCAGCCGCTCGTAGACCTCGGCCGCGTCGAGCGCCAGCCGCAGCGCGCGCGGGTCGGCCAGGCCGATGTCCTCGCTGGCCATGCGCACCAGCCGGCGCGCCATGTAGCGCGGGTCGGCACCACCGTCGAGCATGCGCACGAACCAATACAGCGCGGCGTCGGGGTCGCTGCCGCGCACCGACTTGTGCAGCGCACTGATGGTGTCGTAGAACTGCTCGCCGCCCTTGTCGTAGCGCCGCATGCGCTCGCCGAGCACCCGCAGCAGCCACTCGTCGGTGATCTGCGCGAGCTTCTCCGCGCCCGCGGCCACCGCCAGCGTCTCGAGCGTGTTGAGCAGCCGGCGCGCATCGCCGTCGGCATAGGCCACCAGGCGGTCGATGGCGTTCTCTTCGATCGCTGGCACCGCCTCGATGGCCTGGGCCTTGGCAACGATCTGTTTCAGGTCCTTTTCGTCGAGCGACTGCAGCACGTAGACCGCCGCGCGCGACAGCAGGGCCGAGTTGACCTCGAAGGACGGGTTCTCGGTCGTGGCGCCGATGAAGGTGAACAGCCCCGACTCCACGTGCGGCAGGAAGGCGTCCTGCTGGCTCTTGTTGAAGCGGTGCACTTCGTCGACGAAGACGATGGTGCGGCGCTGCTCGAGGCCGTCGCGCGCCACGGTGGCGCGCTCGACCGCCTCGCGGATGTCCTTCACGCCGCCCAGCACCGCGCTGATGCTCAGGAACTGGGCGTCGAAGGCATCGGCCATGAGCCGCGCGATGGTGGTCTTGCCGGTGCCCGGCGGGCCCCAGAGGATGCAGGAGTGCGGCTGGCCGGATTCGAAGGCGATGCGCAGCGGCATGCCCGGGCCCAGCAGGTGCTGCTGGCCGATCACCTCGGCCAGGGTTCGGGGGCGCAGCCGTTCGGCGAGAGGAGGCAGGGAGGAGATGGCCATGGCAGGGTCAGCATTCTCGCCGCGGCCGCCCGGCCACGGCGGCTGCGGCGCAGTGCCCGTTCAGGGCTTGAGGACGTCGGCGCCGGCCGGCGCCTTGAAGACGAAGCTGCCCGCGGGCAGGGCCGGGTTGACCTCGACCTTGCTGAACTTGAGCACCGAGCGCTGGCCGAAGCTGTCCTGGATCTCGAGCGCCGCCAGCGCATCGCCCTGGAAGCCGACCTGGATGCCCTGCAACTGGCCGTCCTTGGCCTTGGGCGTGGCCTTGACCCACTGCAGGCCGTCGCGCTCGGGCGCCGATTCGAGCGTGAAGTCGGCCTGCAGCGACCGCAGGTCGGGCGCGGCCGCGATCAGCGCGGCGGGGGTCGAGCCCAGGGCCTGGGCCTGGGCGCGCTGCGTGACCTGGTTCAGGTCGACGTCGTAGAGCCACAGGTTCTTCCCGTCGGCCACGATGGTCTGCGCGAAGGGCTTCTGGTAGTCGAACTTGAACTGGCCCGGGCGCTGGAAGGCGAAGGTGCCGGTCGACACCTTGGCCCGCGCGGGCTCGCCCTGGCGAGTCGGCGCGGTCACGGTCTGGGTGAATTCGGCCCGGCCGGACTTGACGTTCTTCACGAAGGCCTCGAGGCTTTCCATGCCGCCGGCCCAGGCGCCCAGCGCCGCGCCCGCCATGCCGAGGCCGATCACTGACTTCTTCCAAAACAACAACATTCCGCTCCGTTCACTCGGTGCGCGCGGGCACCAGGATTTCGCGCTGGCCCGCGCCGCTCATGGCACTGACCAACCCGGCTTTTTCCATGTCCTCGACCAGCCGCGCCGCGCGGTTGTAGCCGATCTTCAGGTGGCGCTGCACCAGCGAGATGCTGGCCTTGCGGTGCTTGAGCACGACCTCGACCGCCTGGTCGTACATCGGGTCCTTCTCGGCATCGCCACCTTCACCCAGTAGATCGCCGTCGCCGTCGACGGTTCCCCCTTCGAGCACGCCCTCGATGTAGTCGGGCTCGCCCTGGCTCTTGAGGTAGGCCACCACGCGGTGCACTTCCTCGTCGCTCACGAACGCACCATGCACCCGGATCGGCAAGCCCGTACCGCTCGGCATGTAAAGCATGTCACCCATGCCCAGCAAGGCCTCGGCGCCCATCTGGTCGAGGATGGTGCGGCTGTCGATCTTGCTCGAGACCTGGAACGCGATCCGGGTCGGGATGTTGGCCTTGATCAGGCCGGTGATCACGTCCACGCTGGGCCGCTGCGTGGCCAGGATCAGGTGGATACCGGCGGCACGCGCCTTCTGCGCCAGGCGGGCAATGAGTTCTTCGATCTTCTTGCCGACCACCATCATCAGGTCGGCCAGTTCGTCGATCACCACCACGATGTGCGGCTCGCGCTTGAGCGGCTCCGGATCGTCGGGCGTGAGGCTGAAGGGGTTGTAGATGAACTCCTCGCGCGCCTTGGCTTCGTCTATCTTCGCGTTGTAGCCGGCCAGGTTGCGCACGCCGAGCTTGCTCATGAGCTTGTAGCGGCGCTCCATCTCGGCCACGCACCAGGTCAGGCCATGGGCCGCCTGGCGCATGTCGGTCACCACCGGCGCCAGCAGGTGCGGGATGCCTTCGTAGACCGACATCTCGAGCATCTTCGGGTCGATCATGAGCAGGCGCACGTCGCGCGCCTCGGCCTTGTAGAGCAGGCTCAGGATCATCGCGTTGATGCCCACCGACTTGCCCGAACCGGTGGTGCCGGCCACCAGCACGTGCGGCATCTTGGCCAGGTCGGCCACCACCGGGTTGCCGATGATGTCCTTGCCCAGGCCCATGGTCAGGAAGGACTTGCCTTCGTTGTAGACCTGCGAGCCCAGGATCTCGCTGAGCTTGATCGACTGGCGCTTGGCGTTGGGCAGCTCGAGCGCCATGTAGTTCTTGCCCGGGATGGTCTCGACCACCCGGATCGACACCAGCGACAGCGAGCGCGCCAGGTCCTTGGCCAGGCCGACGATCTGCGAACCCTTGACGCCGGTGGCGGGCTCGATCTCGTAGCGCGTGATCACCGGGCCAGGCGAGGCCAGCACCACGCGCACCTCGACGCCGAAGTCCTTGAGCTTCTTCTCGATCATGCGCGAGGTCATCTCGAGCGTGTCGCTGGAGACGGTTTCCTGACGCAGCTGGGCCGCGTCGAGCAGGTCGACCTGCGGCAGCTTGCTGTCGGGCAGTTCGCGGAACAGCGGCTTCTGCCGCTCCTTGGCCACGCGCTCGCTCTTGGGCACCTCGGCCAGCGCGGGCTCGATCTGCACCGGCGGCGAGGCGGGACGGCGGCGCGGCCGCGGCTCGGCCGCCTCGTCGAGCATCGGCTCGTTGGCCCGGGGATCGTCCAGCGAACCGACCTCCTCGCGCTCGCGCGCCGCCTGCCGGCCCAGCTTGATGTCCTCGGCGATCTCGCGCTTCTCGCGCCGCGACTCGAACAGCGAATAGACCCGCTCGCCGATGCGCTCGGCGATGTGGCTCCAGGAAAAACGGAAGACCAGCGCCGAGCCGATCACGCCGGCCGCGATCGCGATCAGCGCCGAACCGGTGAAGCCCATCCACTTCACGCTCATCGGGCCGACGAAATAGCCCAGCACGCCGCCGCCATGACCGGGCAACCGGAACTCGAGCCGGTAGAGGCGCGACCACTCGAGCATCGCGCTGGCGCACAGCAGCAGCACCAGGCCGAACCAGAATGCCAGGCGGCTGCGGTTGAAGCGACCCAGCGGCGCGGGTGGCGTGCCGCCGCCCGCTTCGCCGCCGCGCAGCCAGCCAGCCAGCGAGGACAGCCAGACCCGCAGGCCCGCCGCCAGGCACCACCAGACCGAATAGCCGGCCAGGAAGTAGCTGCCGTCGGCCACCCAGGCGCCGATGCGCCCGCCCCAGTTCTTGATCTCGCCGCCGGTGCCGGAGGTGGACCAGGCCGCATCGGAGGGCGTGAAGCTGAGCATGGCGATGAGCCAGAACAGCAGCACCACGAAGCCCGCGATCAGCGTGATCTCGTGGGCGAAGCGCATGGCGCGCAGGCGAACCGGCGGCGGCTCACCGGAAGTCGAGGACTGGAGTGTGTTCAGCGAATAGGTCATGGATGGCGCAACGCCCCGTCGGCGAAAAGAATCCGCGGGCGCATGGAGCCTACAACGGAAAACGCCACGGTCCGAGCGGGAGCGTGGCGGTTACACACGGGCACAGCGGGCCTCCGCCCTCGGCGGACTCACGCCAGCGAGGCCAGCCGTTCCTTGACGATCATCGAGCCGTCGACTTGTGTCTGAACGAAACCACGCTCTTCGAGATCCTTCATGACGCGGCTGACCATCTCGCGCGAGGCGCCGACCATCTTGGCCAGGTCCTGGCGCGAGATCTTGTCGCGGATCTTGAGGTTGCCCTGGCCGTCGTCGACCGCGAACTCGATCAGCGAGCGCGCGACACGCCCGTAGACGTCCATCAGCGCCAGCGACTCGATCTTGCGGTCGGCGTGGCGCAGGCGCTGCACCAGGCCGCGCATGATGTTGTACGACATCGAGGAGTTCTCCGGCAGGCAGCGGGAGAAGGCATCGCGGTCGAGCATCAGCACGTCGGTCTGGACCTCGGTGCGCACGGTGGCCGAATGCGGCTCGTCGTCGATCAGGCTCATCTCGCCGATGTAGTCGCCCGGCTGCAGCGTGGCCAGGATCACCTCGCGGCCCCGGCTGTCGGTGCTCATCACCCGGGCCCGTCCGGTCAGGATGATGAAGAGAGAATCCGACTTCTTGCCCTGTTCCACGACCATCTCGGCGCGCTTGAAACGCTTCTTGACGATGGCATCGGCAATGCTGGCCGATTGCGTCGGCGTCAGGGCCGCGAACAGAGGCACACGCCTGAGCAATTCAAGATTGGACAGCATCGACATTCATCAGTCCCCGTGAGGCGCGCGATTTCAAATCTATCGATTAATACAATCGCACGCATTGAAAACGCCCCCCACCGGAGGCGGCCCTGCAAGTGATACTCCTAAGCTATCACCCCTCAAAATGTACACCCTGATACAGGAAGAACGCCAAGTTTTCCACATATGACGTCGCCAACACACGCAAAGGTCCTCATCCTGGGCTCCGGCCCCGCCGGCTACACGGCCGCCGTCTACGCCGCCCGGGCCAATCTGCAGCCGCTGCTGATCACCGGCATGGCCCAGGGCGGACAGCTCATGACCACGACGGAAGTCGACAACTGGCCGGCCGACGTGCACGGCGTGCAGGGCCCCGAACTGATGCAGCGCTTCCTGGAGCATGCCGAGCGCTTCAAGACCCAGATCGTGTTCGACCACATCAACAAGGTCGACTTCAGCCAGCGCCCCTTCACCCTGACCGGCGACAGCGGCACCTACACCTGCGACGCGCTGATCATCGCGACCGGCGCCTCGGCCAAGTACGTGGGCTTGCCCTCCGAGGAGGCCTTCATGGGCCGCGGCGTCTCGGGCTGCGCGACCTGCGACGGCTTCTTCTACAAGAACGAGGAGGTCTGCGTGATCGGCGGCGGCAACACCGCCGTGGAAGAGGCGCTGTACCTGTCGAACATCGCGAGCAAGGTCACGCTGGTGCACCGCCGCGACAAGTTCAAGGCCGAGCCGATCCTGGTCGACAAGCTGCACGAGAAGGTGGCCGAAGGCAAGATCGTGCTCAAGACCCACAACACCCTGGACGAAGTGCTGGGCGACGGCACCGGCGTCACCGGCATCCGGCTCAAGAGCACCGAGACCGGCGCCACCGAGGACCTGACGCTCAAGGGCTGCTTCATCGCGATCGGCCATCACCCCAACACCGACATCTTCGAAGGCCAGCTCGAGATGAAGGGCGGCTACATCGTCACCCGCTCGGGTCTGCAGGGCTTCGCCACCATGACCAGCGTGCCCGGCGTGTTCGCTGCCGGCGACGTGCAGGACAACATCTACCGTCAGGCCATCACCAGCGCCGGCACGGGCTGCATGGCGGCGCTGGACGCCCAGCGCTTCCTCGAGCAGGAGTGAGCGGCTTCCGGTGCGAAGGCGGCCCCGCCGTCGCGCCGGAACGCACAGCAGGCGCGCTGCGCTATAATCTCAGGCTTTGCCGAAATCTGCGCACGTTGAAAAACGTCGACGTGTGAGCGGCAGCCGGGGTACCGCCACCCGTTTCTGGCGAGGTCAAGCTGCAAAACATCCCGCAACGCCCTCTGTTGCGTGCGAGCCTTCCTGCTTCAGGCAAGGCTCCGTGGGTGCCAGCTGTTTATGAAAGAGGTGTCCACATGGCACGCGTATGTGACGTCACGGGCAAGGGCCCGATGGTCGGGAACAATGTTTCCCACGCCAACAACAAAACCAAGCGCCGGTTCCTCCCGAACCTGCAATACCGTCGTTTCTGGGTCGAAACCGAAAACCGTTGGGTTCGCCTGCGGGTTTCGAGCGCTGCACTGCGCCTGATCGACAAGAACGGCATCGATGCCGTGCTCGCAGACCTGCGCGCACGCGGCCAAGCTTAAGGAGCTGAATCATGGCAACGAGCAAAGGCGGACGCGAGAAGATCAAGCTGGAATCCACCGCGGGTACCGGTCACTTCTACACCACGAGCAAGAACAAGAAGACGATGCCTGAAAAGATGTCGATCATGAAGTTCGACCCCAAGGCACGCAAGCATGTCGAATACAAGGAAATCAAGCTGAAGTAATTCAGCCTGAGGCCCACGAAAAAACCCGCTGTGATCCAGCGGGTTTTTTTACATCCATCGCATTCCAAGAATGGGCGGCCTCGCAGGCCCTGCACCGAAAGCGTCGCCCATGAAAAAGCCGGCTCGCAAGCCGGCTTTCAAGGGAGGCGAGGGACGCTCAGCCGCGGGCGGCGCGCAGGCGGACCGAGAACTCGTGCAACGCGGCGATGCCGCTGGCTTCGGCGCGGTGGCACCAGGCGGCCAGGTCGACCGCCAGCTGCTCGCGCGACTGCGAGGTGTTGAGCCACAGCTGGCGCAGCTCTTCGCGCATCGTCACCATCTTGTCGAGCACCGGATGCGCTTCGCGGGCCTGCACCAGGCTGGGCTTGGCGGCGGCCGGCACCTTGTCGTCGTCGCGGTGCAGCCAGCGGTTCGCGGCCTTGAGCACCGACAGGTCGGCGCCCTTGGCCTTGAGCTGCGCGAGCTCGTCCTTGACGGTGCTGCGCATGCCGCGGGCATAGCCGGCCATGACTTCGTAGCGGTTGGCGATCACGGCCTCGAGCGTCTTCTCGTCGGCCACCGGGCGAACTTCGCCGATCAGCATCTTCGGCGGCACCTTCTTGACCTTGGCCCAGCCGATGGCCTGGAAGGCCTGGATGTAGAGCCAGCCGATGTCGAACTCGTACTTCTTGACCGAGAACTTGGCCGAGGTCGGGTAGGTGTGGTGGTTGTTGTGCAGCTCTTCACCGCCGATGATCAGGCCGATCGGCGAGATGTTGCGGCTGGCATCCACCGCCTCGAAGTTGCGGTAGCCCCAGAAGTGGCCGATGCCGTTGACCACGCCGGCGGCCCAGAACGGGATCCAGAGCATCTGCACCGCCCAGACGGCCGCACCGGCCGCGCCGAACAGCGCCAGGTTGATCACCAGCATCAGGCCCACGCCCTGCCAGCTGAAGCGCGAATAGAGGTTGCGCTCGATCCAGTCGTCGGGCGTGCCATGGCCGTAGCGCGCCATGGTTTCCTTGTTCTTCGATTCCTTGCGGTACAGCTCGGCGCCGCGCCACATGACTTCGTCGATGCCCTTGACCTGCGGGCTGTGCGGATCTTCCTCGGTCTCGCACTTGGCGTGGTGCTTGCGGTGGATGGCGACCCATTCCTTGGTCACCATGCCCGTGCCCAGCCAGAGCCAGAAGCGGAAGAAATGCGAGGGGATGGGCCCCAGATCCATGGCCCGGTGCGTCTGCGTGCGGTGCAGGAAGATCGTCACGCCGGCGATGGTGATGTGCGTGGTGACGAGCGTGTACAACACGATCTGCCACCATGCGATGTCCCACAAGCCGTGTCCGAGCCAGTCGATGGCCGCGCTCAGGACGGCAGAGTCAGGAAGCAACATTGAATTCAGTACTCCATGGCCGCACGAAGGTGCAGCCCTCAGGTAACCCGCGATTTTAAGGCTCAGGACCCCCGAAGAGGCCTAAATCCTTGATCCCACAGGCGTTTTCCCCTACTTTGGAGTGCCGAACCCAGGCGCAGTTCCCCTACTTCCGGGTCCAGACGGCCGCGAAGAAGCCGTCGGTCGCATGCCGGTGCGGCCAGAGGCGCAGGTAACGCGTCGCGGCCTCGCCCCCCGAACCCAGCTGCTCCGCCCCGGCCACCTTGAGCCCGGTCAGCAGTTCGGTCGCTTCCAGGGGCTCGAAATCGGGGTTGGCGGCGCTGAAGGCCTCGGCGATGGCCTCGTTCTCCTCGGGCAGCACGCTGCATGTGGCGTAGACGAGACGGCCGCCCGATTTCACGAGCCGCGCGGCGCTCTGAAGAATGGCGGTCTGCTTGGCGGTCAGCTCCTCGACCGATTTCGGCGACTGGCGCCACTTGAGGTCGGGGTTGCGCCGCAGCGTGCCCAGGCCCGAGCAGGGGGCATCGACCAGCACCCGGTCGATCTTGCCGGCCAGGCGCTTGATGCGCTCGTCGCGCTCGTGCGCGATGGCGGCCGGGTGGACGTTCGACAGCTTGCTTCGCGCCAGCCGCGGCTTGAGCGCGTCGAGCCGGTGCGCCGAGGTGTCGAAGGCATAGAGCCGGCCGGTGTTTCGCATGGTGGCACCGATCGCCAGCGTCTTGCCGCCGGCACCGGCGCAGAAATCCACCACCATCTCGCCGCGCTTGGCGTCGAGCAGCAAGGCCAGCAGCTGCGAGCCTTCGTCCTGCACCTCGACCGCGCCGCGCGCGAAGGCGTCGAGCTTGGTCAGCGCGGGCTTGCCGTCGATGCGCAGGCCCCAGGGCGAGAAGGGCGTGGGCACGGCCTTGATCGAGGCCAGCGCCAGTTCCTTCTGGACGTCGGGACGCTTGTCGTGCAGCGCATTCACGCGCAGGTCGAGCGGCGCCGGCTGCTGCAGGCTCTCGACCAGGGGCCAGAACTGGTCGCCCAGCTGCGCCTTGAGCGGCGCCACCAGCCACTCGGGCAGGTTGTGGCGATGGCGCTCGAGCAGGTCGTCGGGGCGGACCGCGTCGCAGTTGTCGAGCCAGCGCTTCTCAGTGTCGTTGAGCGCGCTCTTGAGGAAATCACGCGGGCCGTGAAAGCCCAGGATCGCCATGCGGCGCTCCTTCGAGCCGGTGCCCGAAGGCGACAGGTGGTCGAACAGCAGCTTCTTGCGCAGGACCGTGAAAACGGTCTCCGCCAGGGTGGCGCGCTCGCGCGGGCCGAATTCGCGGTGATCGCGGAAAAATCGGGAAACGACCTGATCGGCCGGGTGATCGAACTTCAAGACAAGGCCGACCAGATCGGCGCAGGCTTCCAACAGGGCTTTGGGGTGCATGCCCCGATTGTCTCAGCCGCGGGCCCTCGCCTTCTTCGAGACCGTGAAGACGCACGAAAATGCATCCATGAACGACCACGACCTGCCACCCCTGATCGAAACGCCGCCCGGGCGCTACCGCCACTACAAGGGTGGCGAGTACGAGGTCGTCGGCACCGTCCGGCACAGCGAAACCCTCGAGCCGATGACGCTCTACCGCGCGCTCTACGGCCAGCGCGGCCTGTGGGTGCGTCCCGCCGCCATGTTCGGGGAAGAGATCGTCTTCGAGGGGCGCGCGCAGCCCCGCTTCCGCAAGATCGACTGAGGGCGCCGCGGCGCGCTCAGCCGCAGCGCACGGCCGTCACGCGGCCGCGGGCGTCGACCTCGAGGTTGAGCCGCGCGCTGTTGAACTCCAGCGTCACGGCCTGGCCCGGCTTGAGCACGCGCGAGACCGTCGCGTTGGCGCGCGTCCGCGCGGCCGCCTCGAGCGGCGCCGACAGGGTCTGGCCCACCGCGAACCGGCCGCCCGCGGCGCTGCATTCGGGCTGCGGCGCGGGCGCGGGCATCGGCGCCGGCCGGGCGGCCGCCGGCGCCTCGACCACCGGCGCGGGTGCCGGCGCGGGCGCCGCGCAGGCCGCCAGCAGGCCGGCGAAGGACAGGGCGATCGTTCTCTGGATCATCGTCATCATTCAGGCACTCCCGGAAAAAGCGGATTGTGTCATCGGCCCCGGGCCAGCCAGCGGGCGATCGCGCGCGGATAGAGCCGGTGCTCCTGGGTCAGCACGCGCGCGGCCAGGGCCTCGGCCGTGTCCTCGGCCAGCACCGGCACCACCGCCTGGTCGACGATCGGGCCATGGTCGAGTTCCGCCGTGACCTGGTGCACCGTGGCGCCGGCCGCGCGGCAGCCCGCCTCGATGGCGCGCCGGTGGGTGTCCAGGCCCGGAAAGGCCGGCAGCAAGGACGGGTGGATGTTGAGCAGCCGCCCTTCGTAACGCGTCACGAAGCCGGGCGTGAGGATGCGCATGAAGCCCGCCAGCACCACCAGCGCCGGCGCATGGGCATCGATGGCTTCGGCCAGCGCCGCGTCGAAAGCCTCGCGCGTCGCGAAGGCCTTGTGCGGCACCACCGCCGTGGCGATGCCCTCGGCCTGGGCGAAGGCCAATCCGCCCGCGTCCGGCTTGTTGCTCAGGACGGCGGCGACGCGCGCGTCGAGGCGCTCGGCCCAGCGCTCCTGGGTGGCCGCGCGCACGATGGCGGCCATGTTGGAGCCTCCGCCCGAAATCAGGATCACGATGTTTTTCATGGGTCGCGGGATTATCCGTGCGCCCGCACTGCGGTCCTGGCGTGCCGGGTTGTCGCAGCGCGGACACCCGAATCACGCACGACCGTGCTAAAAAGTCGGATCCCGGAGACACGCCGCCCTCCTCGCGGCGACGGAATCAACCATCGAGGCAAGCATGGATTTGAGCTTCACACCTGAAGAACAGAAGTTCCGCGAAGAAGTTCGCGCCTGGGTCAAGGACAACCTTCCCCCAGAGATTTCGCACAAGGTGCACAACGCGCTCGAGCTGACGCGCGACGATCTGCAGGGCTGGGCCAAGATCCTCGGCAAGAAGGGCTGGCTGGGCTACGGCTGGCCCAAGGAATTCGGCGGCCCCGGCTGGACCGCCGTGCAGCGCCACCTGTTCGAGGAAGAGACCGCACTGGCCGGCGCGCCGCGCATCATCCCCTTCGGCCCCGTCATGGTGGCCCCGGTGATCATGGCCTTCGGCAATGCCGAGCAGCAAAAGCGCTTTCTCCCCGGCATCGCCAGCGGCGAAGTCTGGTGGAGCCAGGGCTACAGCGAACCCGGCTCGGGCTCCGACCTGGCCTCGGTCAAGACCAAGGCCGAGCGCCAGGGCGACAAGTACATCGTCAACGGCCAGAAGACCTGGACCACGCTGGGCCAGTACGGCGACTGGATGTTCAACCTCGTGCGCACCAGCAACGAAGGCAAGCCCCAGACCGGCATCAGCTTCCTGCTGCTGGACATGAAGTCGCCCGGCGTCACCGTGCGCCCGATCAAGCTGCTCGACGGCGGCCATGAAGTCAACGAGGTGTTCTTCGACAACGTCGAAGTGCCGGCCGAGAACCTGATCGGCGAAGAGAACAAGGGCTGGACCTACGCCAAGCATCTGCTCTCGCACGAGCGCACCAACATCGCCGACGTGAACCGCGCCAAGCGCGAGCTCGAGCGCTTGAAGCGCATCGCCAAGAGCGAAGGCGTTTACGAAGACCAGCGCTTCCGCGACGAGATCGCCAAGCTCGAGGTCGACATCGTCGCCCTCGAGATGATGGTGCTGCGCGTGCTGTCGGCCGCCACCTCGGGCAAGAACTCGCTCGACGTCGCGGGCCTGCTCAAGATCCGCGGCAGCGAGATCCAGCAGCGCTACAGCGAACTGATGATGCTGGCCGGCGGCGCCTATTCGCTGCCGCTGATCCGCGAGGCGATGGAAGCCGGCTGGCAGGGCAACTTCCCGGGCGGCAACCCGGCGCTCGCGCCGCTGACGTCGACCTTCTTCAACATGCGCAAGACCACCATCTACGGTGGCAGCAATGAAGTGCAACGCAACATCGTCGCGCAGACGGTTCTGGGCTGAGGAGACACGCACATGGACTTCAATTTCACCGACGACCAGGAACAGCTGCGCGACGCGGTCCGCAAGTGGGTCGACAAGGGCTATGACTTCGAGCGCCGCCGCGGCATCGAGGCCAAGGGCGGCTTCTCGCGCGAGGCCTGGGACGAACTGGCCGAGCTCGGCCTGGGCGGCCTGTACATCTCCGAAGACGACGGCGGCCTGGGCATGGGCCCGGTGGCCGGCATGGTCGTGATGGAAGAACTGGGCCGCGGCATCGTGCTCGAGCCCTTCGCGCAGACGTTGATCGCGGGCGCGGTGCTCGGCGGCTATGCCGACGGGAACCTCAAGGACAACTGGCTGCCGCGCATCGCGGGCGGCCAGGCCATCGTGGTGCTGGCCTACCAGGAACGTAAGGCGCGCTACCGCCTCGACGTCTGCGAGGCCACGGCCGTGACGTCGGGCAGCGGCCATTCGCTGACCGGCGCCAAGAGCCTGGTGCCCGTGGGCGACGAGGCCGATGCCTTCATCGTGCCCGCCAAGCTCGACGGCAAGATCGCCCTCTTCCTGGTCGAGCGCAGCGCCAGCGGCGTCGAGGCCCGCGGCTACGGCACGCAGGACGGCAGCCGCGCGGCCGAGGTGGTGTTCGACAAGGCCGACGCCACGCTGGTCACGGCCGACGGCCTGGCCGCGCTGGAGTACGCGGTGGACGTGGGCATCGCCGCCACCTGCGCCGAAGCCGTCGGCGTGATGGACAAGACCGTCGACGTCACGGTCGAGTACCTGAACCAGCGCAAGCAGTTCGGCGTGGTGATCTCCAGCTTCCAGGCGCTGCGCCATCGCGTCGCCGACATGAAGATGCAGCTCGAGCTCGCGCGCTCGATGAGCTACTACGCGACGCTCAAGCTCAACGCCCCGGCGGACGAACGCCGCCAGGCGCTGGCCCGCGCCAAGTACCAGCTGGGCACCTCGATGCGCTACGTGGCCGCGAACTCGGTGCAGCTGCACGGCGGCATCGGCGTGACCGACGAATACATCGGCAGCCACTACTTCCGCAAGCTCACGCAGCTGGAGCTGACCTTCGGCGACACGCTGCACCACCTGGGCGAGGTGTCGGCCCGCATGCAGGACACGGCCGGCGTCTTCGCCTGACGGCCTTTCCCCCTTAGCATCCAACGCCCGCCCGCTTTTGCGCCGGCGGGCGTTTTCACGTGGACCTCAGCCCCAGGAACGCAACATGCCCTCCCGCCGCACCCTCCTCGCCATGGCCGTCCTCGGGACCGCCGCCGCCGCCATGCTGACCGCCTGCGCCACCGCCCCCTCCGGCTTGGGCACCGAACGCCCGCCGATCGTCTTCATGCACGGCAACGGCGATTCGGCCGCGCTGTGGCAGACCACGCTCTGGCGCTTCGAATCCAATGGCTGGCCGCGCGACCGCCTGTTCGCGCTCGACCAGCCCGCGCCGCTGGCACGCGACGACGACGCGGTGGCGCAGCCGGGCCGCAGCTCGAGCGCCGAATCGGCCGCCTTCCTGAAGGCCGAGGTCGACCGGGTGCTCAAGGCCACCGGCGCCGGCAAGGTGGTGCTGGTCGGCAACTCGCGCGGCGGCAACACGATCCGCAACTATGTGCAGAACGGCGGCGGCGCGGCCGTGGTGAGCCACGTGGTGCTGGGCGGCAACCCGGCGCACGGCATCTGGGCCGTGAAGGGCTTCCGCGAGAACAACGAGTTCTCGGGGCTATCGCCCTTCATGCAGCAGCTCAATGCGCCCAAGGGGCCGAACGGCGACGAGGTCACGCCGGACGTGAAATGGCTGACCCTGCGCTCGGACAACAACGACAAGTACGCGCAGCCCGACGGCGCCTGGATCGGCGCGCCGGGCAAGCCCACCAACATCGGCTTCGACGGGCCGGCGCTCAAGGGCGCGACCAACCTCGTGCTGCCGCGCGTCGACCACCGCGAGGTCTCGTTCTCGCCGGCCGCCTTCGCCGCCACCTGGCAGTTCCTGACGGGCGAGGCGCCGCGCGTCACGGCCATCGCGCCCGAGTCCAGCGTGGTGCTCGGCGGCCGTGTGCTCAGCGCGGAGAACCTGCCGCTGGCCGGCGCGCAGCTCGCCATCTACGCGGTCGACCCGGCCACGGGCGCACGGCGCGGCGAGGCGGTGCACCGCCAGGACATCGGCGCCGGCGGCCGCTGGGGGCCCTTCGCCGCGCGCGGCGACGCGTTCTACGAGTTCGCGGTCAGCGCGGCCGGCGGCGTGACCCATATCTACCGCAGCCCCTTCCCGCGCAGCAGCAGCGTGATCCACCTGCGGCCCGAGCGCCTCGCGGCGGCCGACGCCGGCGCGAACGCGGTGGTGGTCTTCACCCGGCCGCGCGGCTACTTCGACGCACAGCGCGACACCCTGCGCTTCGACGGCCAGAGCCCGCCGGCCGGCGTGCCGCCCCGGGGCGCGGGCGTGTCGAGCTCCCGGCTGCGCATCGCCGCGGCCGAGCCGCAGCGCGCGGTAGGCGGCGAGTTCAACGGCGAACGCATCGCCGGCCAGACCTGGCCCGCGGCGCAGGGCCATGTGACGGTGCTCGAACTCACCTACTGAGGCCATGGACGCCACCCCGACGCCTTGCCTGCTGCAGACGCGCGACGCACGCGGCGTGGTCACGCTGACGCTGAACCGGCCCGCGGCCTTCAACGCACTGTCGCAGGGCCTGATCGAGGCGCTCGAGCAGGCGCTGGAGGGCCTCGCAGAAGACGAGCAGGTGCGCGCGGTCGTGATCGCCGGCGCCGGCAAGGCCTTCTGCGCGGGGCATGACCTCAAGGAGATGCGCGCCGAGCCCTCGTCGAGCTACTACCAGCAGCTGTTCGATCGTTGCGGCGCGATGATGCTGCGGATCCAGCGCCTGCCGGTGCCCGTGATCGCGCGCGTGCACGGCCTCGCGACCGCGGCCGGCTGCCAGCTGGTGGCGATGTGCGACCTGGCCGTGGCCGCGAGCGACGCGCGCTTCGCGGTCAGCGGCGTCAACGTGGGCCTGTTCTGCGCCACGCCCAGCGTCACGCTGTCGCGCAACCTGGGGCGCAAGGCGGCTTTCGAGATGCTGGTCACGGGCGAGTTCATCAGTGCGCAGCAGGCACGCGACGAGGGGCTAGTCAACCGCGTGGCGCCACCTGAAGCGCTCGATGCCGAGGTCGAATCGCTGGTCGCCAGCATCGTCGCCAAGCCGCGCATCGCGCTGGCCCTGGGCAAGGGCCTGTTCTACCGCCAGCTCGAGACCGGCATCGAGGCCGCGCTGGCCGATGCCAGCCAGACCATGGCCTGCAACATGATGGACGAGAGCGCGCTGGAAGGCGTGCAGGCCTTCATCGAGAAGCGCCCGCCGGCCTGGAAAACCTAGCTGTCGTGCAGCCGCGAGCTCTGCGGCAGGTGCGCCATCAGGAACTCCATCTGGTCCGCCAGGATGCGGCGATTGCGCAGGATGAAGTCCTCCCAGAGGCTGGGCACATAGGGCGTGTAGAGCAGCGGCATGTTGGCCTGCTCGGGCGTGCGGCTGCTCTTGCGGTGGTTGCAGGGCTTGCAGGCCGTGACCACGTTCATCCAGACGTCGATGCCCTTCTGCGCGAAGGGGATGATGTGCTCGCGCGTGAGTTCGTCTTCGTGGAAATGGCCGCCGCAGTAGGCGCAGACGTTGCGGTCGCGCGCGAACAGCTTGCTGTTGCTCAGGCCGGGACGCTGGGTGAAGGGGTTGATGCGCGGCACGCCCTTGGTGCCGATGATGCTGTTGATCGCGATCTGCGACTGCAGGCCGGTGACCGCGTTGTGACCGCCACGGAAGACCGCCACCTGCGCGCCGACCTCCCAGCGCACCTCGCCCGCCGCATAGTGGAGCACCGCCTCTTCGAGCGAAATCCACGACTGGGGCAGCCCTTGGGCCGACAGCTTCAAGACCTTCACACACGCCTCCTGACCACAGGGAAGAACACGGAGAGACCCGGACCACGGCAGCACCCCGGAGGGCACCTGCCGTGACGCACTGCGTCACAATATACCGGCTTTGTGACAACAGGCCCTGCCATGCCCCATTCCGCGGGCGCGCAGCGCTATCAAAATCAGATCGATCCATGCAGGTTTTTCGCGGATTCCGGCATCCCGGCGTGGCTTCGGCCTGCGCCCTCACCATCGGCAATTTCGACGGCGTGCACCGTGGCCACCAGGCCATGCTGGCGCTGCTGCAGACCGAGGCGCGCCAGCGCGGCCTGCCCAGCTGCGTGCTGACCTTCGAACCCCATCCGCGCGACTACTTCTCGGCGCTCACCAAGCAGCCGGCGCTGGCGCCCGCGCGCATCGGCACGCTGCGCGACAAGCTGGGCGAGCTCGCGGCCTGCGGCGTGGCGCAGACCATCGTGCTGCCCTTCGACGCCCGGCTGGCCGCGCAGTCGCCCGAGCAGTTCATCCAGAACGTGCTGATCGAGGGCCTGGGCGCGCGCTACGTGCTGGTGGGTGACGATTTCCGTTTCGGTGCCAAGCGCGCCGGCGACTACGCGATGCTCGATGCGGCCGGCGAACAGCACGGCTTCGACGTGGCGCGCATGAACAGCTACGAGGTGCGCGGGCTGCGGGTGTCGAGTTCGGCGGTGCGCGAGGCCCTGGCCGAGGGCCGCATGGCCGACGCCCAGGCGCTGCTGGGCCGGCCCTACGCCATCTCGGGCCATGTGGTGCACGGCCGCAAGCTGGGCCGGGCGCTGGGCGCCTCCGCCCCGGGCCGAGACGACGGCTTCCGCACGCTCAACCTGCGCTTCAAGCACTGGAAACCGGCCGCCAGCGGCATCTTCGCGGTGCTGGTGCACGGGCTGGCCGAACGCCCGCTGCAGGGCGTGGCCAACCTGGGCGTGCGGCCCTCGCTCGACCCGAACGACGTCAACGCGGGGCGCGTGCTGCTCGAGACCCATTGCCTCGATTGGCCCGCCGAACTGGGGCGGGAAGGGGCCTACGGTAAAATCGTCCGCGTGGAACTGCTGCACAAACTGCACGACGAATTGCGCTACACCAGCCTGGAAGCCCTCACCGCGGGCATCGCCAAGGATGGCGTCGATGCACGCGCCTTCTTCGCGTCCACCCACCGTCAGACCACGCGCGACCGAATTTAAAGCGGAACCGTCTTCCGCCGCGCGCGGCCGCCCTTGTGTCACATCGGCGCCGCACCCTCCCCCGATCCTTCGAGCGCTGCCCCGCAGCGCAGACTTCTGGAAACCCCATGGCTGACAACAAAACCGCAGGCGGCACCGATTACCGCGCCACCCTCAACCTGCCCGACACCCCCTTCCCGATGCGCGGCGACATGTCCAAGCGCGAGCCGGGCTGGGTCAAGGAATGGGAAGACCAGGGGCTCTACAAGCGGCTGCGCGACGCCCGCATCGGCCGGCCCAAGTTCATCCTGCACGACGGCCCGCCCTACGCCAACGGCCAGATCCACATGGGCCATGCGGTCAACAAGATCCTCAAGGACATGATCACCAAGGCGCGCCAGCTCGAGGGCTTCGACGCGCTCTACGTGCCGGGCTGGGACTGCCATGGCCTGCCGATCGAGAATGCGATCGAGAAGAAGCACGGCCGCAACCTGAGCCGCGACGACATGCAGGCCAAGAGCCGCGCCTTCGCGACCGAGCAGATCGCGCAGCAGATGGCCGACTTCCAGCGCCTGGGCGTGCTGGGCGAGTGGGACCATCCGTACAAGACCATGGACTTCGCCAACGAGGCCGGCGAACTGCGCGCCTTCAAGCGCGTGATCGAGCGCGGCTTCGTCTACCGCGGCCTGAAGCCCGTGTACTGGTGCTTCGACTGCGGCTCCTCGCTGGCCGAGTTCGAGATCGAGTACGCCGACAAGAAGTCGCAGACTCTCGATGTGGCCTTCAAGGCGCACGAGCGCGCCAAGGTGCTCGAAGCCTTCGGCCGCCCCGATGTGCTGGGCGACATCTTCGCGGTCATCTGGACCACCACCGCCTGGACCATCCCGGCCAACCAGGCCATCAACCTGAACCCGGAGCTCGAGTACTCGCTGGTCGACACCGAGCGCGGCCTGCTGATCCTGGCGAACTCGCTGGTCGAGATGTGCATGACCCGCTACGCGCTCGACGGCAAGGTGCTGGCCACGGTCAAGGGCGAGGCGCTGGGCGGGCTGGAATTCGAGCATCCGCTGTACGACGTGGATGCGGGCTACCGGCGCCTGTCGCCCGTGTACCTGGCCGACTACGCCACCGCCAGCGACGGCACCGGCCTGGTCCACTCCTCGCCCGCCTACGGCGTGGACGACTTCAACTCCTGCATCGCCCACGGCGTCGCTTACGACGACATCCTGAACCCGGTGCAGGGCAACGGCACCTATGCGCCCGACTTCCCGCTGTTCGGCGGGCAGCACATCTGGAAGGCCGTGCCGGAGATCATCGCCGCGCTGCGCGATGCCCATCGCCTGCTGGCCACCGAGGGCATCACCCACAGCTACCCGCACTGCTGGCGCCACAAGACGCCGGTGATCTACCGCGCCGCGGCGCAGTGGTTCATCCGCATGGACGAAGGCGAGGGCGTGTTCACCAAGGACAAGGCGCCCAAGACGCTGCGCCAGACCGCGCTCGACGCCATCGAGCAGACCAGCTTCTACCCGGAGAACGGCAAGGCGCGCCTGCACGACATGATCGCCGGCCGGCCCGACTGGTGCATCTCGCGCCAGCGCAGCTGGGGCGTGCCGATCCCCTTCTTCCTGCACAAGGATTCGGGCGAGCTGCATCCGCGCACCATGGAGATCCTCGACCAGGCCGCCGACATCGTCGAGCGCGGCGGCATCGAGGCCTGGAGCCGCGTCACGGCCGAGGAGATCCTCGGCGCCGAGGACGCGCCCAGCTACACCAAGAGCACCGACATCCTCGAGGTGTGGTTCGATTCGGGCTCGACCTTCTATCACGTGCTGCGCGGCACCCACCCCAACGTGCACCACGACACCGGCCCCGAAGCCGACCTCTACCTCGAAGGCCACGACCAGCACCGCGGCTGGTTCCATTCGTCGCTGCTGATCGCCTCGGCGCTCGAAGGCCGCGCGCCCTACAAGGGCCTGCTGACGCACGGCTTCACGGTCGACAGCCAGGGCCGCAAGATGAGCAAGTCGCTGGGCAACGGCATCGACCCGCAGGAGGTCAGCAAGAAGCTGGGCGCCGAGATCATCCGCCTGTGGGTGGCCGCGAGCGACTACTCGGGCGACATCGCGGGCGACGACAAGATCCTGGCGCGCGTGGTCGACGCCTACCGCCGGATCCGCAACACCCTGCGCTTCCTGCTGGCCAACACCAGCGACTTCGACATCGCCAAAGACGCGGTGCCGCTCGACCAGTTGCTGGAAATCGACCGCTACGCGCTGGCGCGCGCGGCCGAGTTCCAGGCCGAGATCCTCGCGCACTACCAGGTCTACGAATTCCACCCGGTGGTGGCCAAGCTGCAGATCTACTGCTCCGAAGACCTGGGCGGCTTCTACCTCGACGTGCTCAAGGACCGGCTCTACACCACCGCGCCCGGCTCGCAGGCGCGCCGCAGCGCGCAGACCGCGCTGTGGCACATCACGCAGGCGATGCTGCGCTGGATGGCGCCCTTCCTGAGCTTCACCGCCGAAGAGGCCTGGAAGCTGGTCGGCACGGGCGAGCCGGGCACCTCGATCTTCACGCAGGTCTACAGCGACCTGGGCACGCCCGACGACGGCCTGCTGGCCAAGTGGACGCGCATCTGCGAGATCCGCGACAGCGTCAACAAGGAGATCGAGACGGTGCGCGCCACCGGCCAGGTCGGCTCCTCGCTGCAGGCCAACGTGGTGCTCACCGCCACGCCGGAAGACCATGCGCTGCTGGCCTCGCTGGGCGAGGACCTGAAGTTCGTGTTCATCACCTCGGCCGCCACGCTGGTGGCCGGTGACACGCCCTCGGTGCTGGTCAAGCCCAGCGCCGACACCAAGTGCGAGCGCTGCTGGCACTGGCGCGCCGACGTGGGCCACGATGCGGCGCACCCGACGCTGTGCGGCCGCTGCACCAGCAACCTCTACGGCGCCGGCGAAGCGCGGAGCGTCGCCTGATGGCCCGCGCCGTCGCCGCCAAGCGGGGTGCGGGCAAGAGCCTGGCCGACAGCATCTGGCCCTGGCTGGGCCTGGCGCTGGTGCTGTTCATCCTCGACCAGTTCACCAAGACGCTGATCCTGGGCTACTACCGGCTGGGCGACTGGACCCAGATCACCGGCTTCTTCAACATCGTGCGTGCGCACAACACCGGCGCGGCCTTCTCCTTCCTGGCCGACAGCTCGGGCTGGCAGCGCTGGCTGTTCACCGGCATCGGCGTGGCGGCCGCGATCTTCATCGTCTGGATGCTGAAGTCGCACGCGGGCCAGAAGCTGTTCAGCTTCGCGATGGCCTGCATCCTGGGCGGCGCCGTGGGCAACGTGGTCGACCGCATGATGCACGGCTACGTGGTGGATTTCCTGGACTTCCACCTGGGCGGGCGCCACTTCCCGGCCTTCAACGTGGCCGACGCGGCCATCACCATCGGCGCCATCTGCCTGATCCTCGACGAGCTGCGGCGCGTGAAACGCGGCAAGTAGTCCCTCCCCTGCGCTTCTCACGAAAACCGCGTCGACCCGCCTAGGGTTTACGCGGTTTTCTCGTTCGTCATCACCGGGTCATACTGCCGTGCTTCAATGTAATCGATTACATTGCGCCACCACAGATGAACATCCAGATCGTTGCCGAACGTGCCGGCGTCTCCGTCGCCACGGTGTCGCGGGCCTTCAACTTCCCCGACAAGGTCGCGCCCGCCACCCGTGAGCTGGTCGAGCGCGTCGCCAAGGAACTCGGCTACCTGCCCAACGCCAGCGCCCGCACCCTGCGCACCCAGCGCAGCCGCGTGCTGGGCGTGGTGCTGCCCACGCTGCTGAACCCGACTTTCGCCGAATGCCTGCAGGGCATCGCCGAGGCCGCGGCGGCCGGCGGCTACGCGATCATCCCGGTCACCACCGGCTACGAGGTCGAGGAGGAGCAGCGCTCGGTCCACCAGCTGCTGGCCGGCAATGTCGACGGGATGATCCTGGTGGTCTCCAACCCCTCGAACTCGGTCGCGCTGCAGCGGCTGCACGGCGCGGCCGTGCCCTATGTGCTGGCCTACAACCGCCACCCGGCCCATCCCTGCGTCTCGGTCGACAGCGAGCGCGCCTCGGCCGAGGTGGTCGAGCGGCTGGTGCGGCTGGGCCACCGGCGCATCGCCATGGTCAGCGGCACGCTGGCCGCCTCCGACCGCTCGCAGCAACGCTATCGCGGCTACCTCCAGGGCATGGCCGACGCCGGCCTGGACGCGCTGCCGCTGCTCGAGGTGCCCTTCGTCGAGACCGCGGTCGAGGCCGTGCGCCACTACCTCGAGGCCGCGCCGCGCCCCAGCGCCCTGTTCTGCTCGAACGACCTGCTGGCGATCCGCTGCATCCGCGCCGCGCACCGCAACGGCCTGCGCGTGCCGCAGGACCTGGCGGTGGTGGGCTTCGACGGCATCGCGCTCGGTGAAGACCTGACGCCCGCCCTGAGCACCGTGACCCAGCCCAACCACGACATCGGCCGCCATGCGGTGGAACTGCTGGTGAAGGCGCTGGCCGCCGGCACCGCGCCCGGCGCCGACGCCAGCCTGCTGCTGCCCCATGCCTTCCGCGAAGGCGAGTCCTATGCGGCCGCGCCGGCCTGACCTCTTTCGTTTTCTCTTTCTCCCCACCCGATCCCTTCAGACCAAGGAGCCTTCCATGTCTTCGACCCTTCGACGCATCGCCCGCCTGGGCGTGCTGGCCGCCGGCCTCGCCGCCGCCAGCGTGACCATGGCCCAGACCGCCATCTGCTACAACTGCCCGACCGAATGGGCCGACTGGGGCACGCAGCTGCGCGCCATCAAGGCCAAGACCGGCGTCACGGTGCCGGCCGACAACAAGAACTCGGGCCAGGCGCTGGCCCAGATGGTGGCCGAGAAGGCCAGCCCGGTGGCCGACGTGACCTACCTGGGCGTGACCTTCGCGATCCAGGCGCAGAAGGAAGGCGTGGTCGCGCCCTACCAGCCGGCCAACTTCAAGGACATCCCCGACGGTCTCAAGGACCCGGCCGGGAACTGGTTCAGCATCCATTCGGGCACGCTGGGCTTCATGGTCAACGTCGACGCGCTCAAGGGCAAGCCGATCCCCAAATCGTGGGCCGACCTGCTCAAGCCCGAGTACAAGGGTCTGATCGGCTACCTCGACCCGGCGTCGGCCTTCGTCGGCTATGTCGGCGCGGTGGCGGTCAACGAAGCGCGCGGCGGCAACCTCGAGAACTTCGGCCCGGCCATCGACTACTTCAAGGCGCTGCAGAAGAACGAGCCCATCGTGCCCAAGCAGACCTCGTACGCGCGCGTGCTGTCGGGCGAGATCGCGATCCTGCTCGACTACGACTTCAACGCCTACCGCGCCAAGTACAAGGACAAGGCCAACGTGGCCTTCGTGATTCCGGCCGAAGGCACGGTGGTCGTGCCCTATGTGATGAGCATGGTGGCCAAGGCGCCGCACGCGGCCGAGGCGAAGAAGGTGCTGGACTTCACGCTGTCCGACGAAGGCCAGGCGATCTGGGCCAAGGCCTACCTGCGCCCGGTGCGCGCGAGCGCCATGCCCAAGGAGGTCGAGGCCCAGTTCCTGCCCGCCGCCGAATACGCGCGCGCCAAGACCGTCGACTACGGCCGCATGGCCGCCGCGCAGCGCGCCTTCTCCGACCGCTATCTGAAGGACGTGCGTTGAAGTCCAGGCAGCACTGGCTGCTGCTGGGCTGCGCAGCCCCGGCCGGCGCCTTCTTCCTGATGTTCTGGCTGCTGCCGGTGCTGCGCCTGATGGCGCTGCCGGCGGAGAAGGGCTGGGCCACCTATTTCGCGGTGCTGACCGACGGCCGCTATGTGCAGAGCATGGTCAACACCGTGCTGCTGTCGCTGGGCGTGACGCTGGCCACGCTGGTCCTGGGCGGCGCGGTCGGCGTCTACCTGGCGCGGCGCGAGTTCGTGGGCAAGCGCGTGCTGCTGTCGCTGCTGACCTTGCCGCTGTCCTTCCCCGGCGTGATCATCGGCTTCTTCGTGATCCTGCTGGGCGGCCGGCAGGGCCTGGTGGCCGACCTGTCCGACGCATTGGTGGGCGAGCGCATCACCTTCGCCTACGGCCTGCTGGGCCTGTTCCTGGCCTACCTCTATTTCTCGCTGCCACGCGCCATCGCCACCTACGCGGCGGCCGCGGAGTCGATGAACATGCAACTCGAGGAAGCGGCCCGTTCGCTGGGCGCCTCGCGCCTGCGCGTGGTGCGCGACGTGTGGCTGCCCGAACTGGCCCCCACCACGCTGGCCTGCGGCGCGATTTTGTTCGCGACCTCGATGGGCGCCTTCGGCACGGCCTTCACGCTGGCCAGCAAGTTCGAGGTGATCCCGATCACCATCTACAACGAGTTCACCAACTACGCCAACTTCGCGCTGGCCGCCTCGCTGTCGATCGCGCTGGGCGTCGTGACCTGGCTGGTGCTGTTCGTGGCCCGTCATTTCGGCGGCAACCCGACCGTGCGCTGAGGACGAGAGCAGACAAGCATGCGAAAGAACACGCAACCCAAGGCGCCCTTCCTGTTCGCGGTGACGGCCATCGTGAGCTTCTTCATGATCGCGCCGATGCTGCTGTCGGTGATGGCGGGCCTGGTCAACAACTACAGCGTGGGCCTCAAGAGCGGCCTCACGACCCGCTGGTTCGGTGAGGTGTGGGAGGTCTACGGCGGCACCGTCGGCTGGTCGCTCGCGCTGGCGCTGGTCTGCGTCGCGGGCACCATCGTGCTGGGCGTGCCCTGCGCCTATGCGCTGGCGCGCAGCCGCTCGCGCACCGCACGCATCTTCGAGGAGCTGCTCACGCTGCCGGTGGCGGTGCCGGGCCTGGCGACCGCGCTGGCGCTGATCCTGGCCTATGGCCAGATCACGGCCTTCCGCCAGAGCTTCGCCTTCATCCTGGTCGGCCACATCGTCTTCACGCTGCCCTTCATGGTGCGCACCGTGGCCTCGGCCTTCCAGCGCAACGACCTGGTCGCGCTGGAAGAAGCCGCGCGCACGCTGGGCGCGAGCTTCCGCCAGCGCTTCCTCGGCGTGCTGGTGCCGGCGGTGTTCCCGGCCATCGTCGCGGGCAGCCTGATGGTCTTCACGCTCTCGGTCGGCGAATTCAACCTGACCTGGATGCTGCACACGCCGCTCACGCGCACGCTGCCCGTGGGGCTGGCCGACAGCTACGCCTCGATGCGGCTGGAAGTGGGCTCGGCCTACACCCTGGTCTTCTTCATCGTCATCCTTCCGGTGCTCTGGGGCCTGCAGTCCCTCGCCCATCTCATGCAGAAACGCTATGGAACTTGAACGCATCCCGGTCGACGTCGAGAACGTCGCCAAGACCTACGCCGACGGCACGCGCGGCCTGCAACCGACGAACCTGCACGTGGAACCGGGCGAAGTGCTCGCGCTGCTCGGCCCCTCGGGCTGCGGCAAGACCACGCTGCTGCGGCTGATCGCCGGCCTCGAGACGCTCGACACGGGCGGCCGCATCCGCTTCGGCGACCAGGACGTGACGCACAAGCCGGTCGAGCAGCGCGGCGTGGGCATGGTGTTCCAGAGCTACGCGCTGTTCCCGCAGCTGAGCGTGGCCGCCAACATCGGCTACGGCCTGCGCATCCGCGGCGTGAGCGCGGCCGACGAGCGCCGCACGGTGGGCGAGCTGGTCGAGCTCACGCGCCTCACCGGCCTGGAACACAAGCGCCCGGCCGACCTCTCGGGCGGCCAGCGCCAGCGCGTGGCCCTGGCCCGCGCCGTGGCCGTGCGCCCGCGCGTGCTGCTGCTCGACGAGCCGCTGGCCGCGCTCGACGCCAAGCTCAAGGAGTCGCTGCGCGACGAGCTGGCCGAACTGCTGCGCCGGCTGCACATCACGGCCATCCACGTCACGCACGACCAGCAGGAAGCCATGGCCATCGCCGACCGGCTGGCCGTGATGCGCGCGGGCCGCATCGTGCAGATCGGCCGCGGCGAGGACCTCTACCGCGCGCCCAGCCATCCCTTCGTGGCCGAGTTCCTGGGCCGGGTGAACCGGCTCGAGCGTTCGGCCCAGGCCATCGCGCAGGGCGTGCTCGCCTTCGGCGGCACGACCATTGCATGCCCCGCCGACTGGATGAAGCACCCGACCCTGCTGCTGCGCCCCGAAGACGTCGAGATCGGCGCGCCCGGCCAGGCCGGCTGGGGCACGGCCCGCGTCGAGCAGCGCACCTTCCTCGGCGACCGCGTGCAGCTGCGCCTGAGCCTGGTGGACCAGCCGGGCCTGCTGGCCGACGCGGTGCGCGACACGCCCTTCAACGCCGGCGATGCCATCGGCATCCGCATCCAACCCGACCGCCTCATGACCTCGCAGGAGGAGGCCAGCGCATGACCCACACCGTTCTCGTTCAACTGACCGACCTCCACATCCGCGAACCGGGCCGGCTGGCCTACGGCCGGATCGACACCGCGCCCTACCTGAAGCGCGCGGTGCAGAGCGTGCTGCGCCTGCGCCAGGCGCCCGATGCGGTGGTGATCACCGGCGACCTCAGCGACTTCGGCCGCGCCGCCGAGTACACCCACATGGCCGAACTGCTGGCGCCGCTGACCATGCCGGTCTACCTGATGCCCGGCAACCACGATGACCGCGACCAGCTGCGCCGCAGCTTCCCCGGCCACAGCTACCTCGGTGCGGTCGGCGAGTTCGTGCAGTACAGCGTGAAGGTCGGCGGCCTGCGCCTGCTCACGCTCGACACCTGCGTGCCCGGCCACAGCCACGGCACGCTCGACGCCGCGCGCCTGGCCTGGCTCGAAGCGCAGCTGGCGGCCTGCCGCGGCGAGCCGGTGGTCATCGCGATGCACCACCCGCCCTTCCGCACGCTGATCGGCCACATGGACGACATCGGCCTGCTCGAGGGCCGGGCCGAACTCGAAGCCTTGGTGGCGCGCCATCCCAACGTCGAGCGCGTGATCTGCGGCCACCTGCACCGCGCGATCGACGTGCGCTTCGGCGGCACCATCGCCTCGACCTCGCCGGCACCCGGCCACCAGGTCACGCTCGACCTGGACCCGCAGGCGCCCTCGTCCTGGGGCCTCGAGCCGCCGGGCTTCCGCGTGCATGCCTGGGACGGCGAACGCCTGGTCACGCACCTGGCCGCAGCGGGCGAATTTGAAGGTCCCTACCCTTTCCATGAGAATGGGGCCTTGATCGACTGAACCCCGCGTCCCTGGCCGACGCCTTGCCGCACATCCCGTGTTGACAATAGAGGCTCACTGAACAACAAAGAAGAGAAAGCCATCCGCCGTCCATGAAACATCTGCTGAACCTGCTGGCAGCAGTCGCACTCCTCGTCTGGGGCACCCACCTGGTCCGCACGGGCGTGCTGCGCGTGTTCGGCGCCAACCTCCGCACCCTGCTCGCGCGCAGCATGCGCAACCGCTTCACCGCGGCGCTGTCGGGCATCGGCGTGACCGCGCTCGTTCAGTCGAGCACGGCCACCTCGCTCATGACCTCGTCCTTCGTCGGCCAGGGCCTGATCGCGCTGCCGGCCGCGCTGGCCGTGATGCGCGGCGCCGACGTGGGCACGGCGCTGATGTCCGTGCTGTTCTCGACCGACCTCTCGTGGCTGTCGCCGCTGTTCATCTTCACCGGTGTGGTGTTCTCGATCACCCGGCCCGCGAGCGCTGCCGGGCGCTTCGGCCGCATCCTGATCGGCCTAGGGCTGATGCTGCTGGCGCTGCAGCTGGTGGTGCAGGCCACCGGCCCGCTGTTCGATTCGCCGGCCATGCGCGCGATCCTGGTGTCGATCAGCAGCGACATCCTGCTCGAGATCACCATCGGCGCGGCACTCGCGGTGGTGGCCTATTCGAGCCTGGCCGTGGTGCTGCTGGTGGCGGCGATGGCCAGCTCGGCCGTGGTGCCGCTCGACGTTGCGCTGGGCCTGGTGCTGGGCGCCAACCTGGGCAGCGGCATCCTGGCGGTGCTGACCACCGCCAAGTCCGAGATGTCGGTGCGGCAGGTGACGGTGGGCAACCTGCTGTTCAAGCTGCTGGGCGTGACGGTGGCCGCGCCCTTCGTCGGGCTGTACCTGACGCATGTGCGGGCCTACGTGTCCGACGCGACGCAGCTGGTGGTGCTCTACCACCTGGCCTTCAACGTGGTGGTGAGCATCGGCTTCATCGGCCTCACCGACTGGGTGGCGCGGCTGGTGAAGAAGCTGCTGCCGGTGCCGCAGGAAGGCTCGACCACCGCCCGGCCGCAGCACCTGGACCCCTCGGCCCTGTCCACGCCCACGCTGGCGATCTCGAACGCGGCGCGCGAGGCGCTGCACCAGGCTGACATCGTCGAGACCATGCTGATCGGCATGCTCAACGTGATCCGCAACAACGACCTGCGGCTGGCCGACGAACTGCGCAAGCTCGACGACGTGGTGGACCGGCTCTACTCCGACATCAAGTACTACCTCACCAAGATCTCGCGCGAGGCGCTGGGCGAGGAAGAAAGCAAGCGCTGGACCGACATCATCAGCTTCACCATCAACATGGAGCAGGTGGGCGACATCATCGAGCGCGTGATCATCGACATCGAGGACAAGAAGATCAAGCCGCAGCGCAATTTTTCCGAGGCCGGCATGGCCGAGATCGTCGAGCTGCACGAGCGCCTGGTGGCCAACCTGCGGCTGGGCATGAGCGTGTTCCTCAACGGCAACGTGCGCGACGCGCAGAAGCTGCTGGAAGAGAAGGCGCGCTTCCGCGACCTCGAGCGCGCCTACGCCAACACCCACCTGACCCGGCTCATGGACCGCACCACGCCGAGCATGGAGACCAGCTCGCTGCACATCGACCTGATCAGCGACCTCAAACGCATCAACTCGCACATCTGCTCGATCGCCTATCCGATCCTCGACTCGGCCGGCGCGCTGGCGCCCAACCGGCTGCGCGAGGCGCAGCTCACGCCGGTCAAGGAATCCTGAGAACGGCTCAGGCGGCGCGGGCGGCGGCCGGCTCCACGGCCTCGTCGGCCGGCCGGCGCGCATAGCGCTGCGCCAGCACCGCGCACACCATCAGCTGCATCTGGTGGAACAGCATCAGCGGCAGCACGATGGCGCCCACCGCGCCCGAGGCGAACAGCACGTGTGCCATCGGGATGCCGCTGGCCAGGCTCTTCTTCGAGCCGCAGAACACGATCGTGACCTCGTCGGCCTTGTCGAAGCCCAGCTTGCGCGCGGTCCAGGTGGTGGCGAACAGCGCCAGCGCCAGCAGCACCGCGCAGACCACGAACAGCCCGGCCAGCGCGCTCAGCGGCACCTGGCGCCACAGGCCCTCGATCACGGCGGCGCTGAAGGCGGTGTAGACCACCAGCAGGATCGAGCCGCGGTCGACGAAGCTCAGCACCGAGGCACGCTGCTTGATCCAGGCGCCGATCCAGGGCCGCAGCAGGTGGCCGACCACGAAGGGCACCATCAGCTGCAGCAGGATCCGCCCGATGGCATCGAAGGAAGACGATGCGGCGCCGCCCGAGACCACCAGCCAGTTCACCAGCAGCGGCGTGACGAACACGCCCAGCAGGGTCGAGGCCGAGGCGCTGCAGACCGCGGCCGGCACGTTGCCCCGCGCCAGCGAGGTGAAGGCGATGGCGGACTGCACCGTGGCGGGCAGCACGCACAGGTACAGCACGCCGGTGTAGAGCTCGGGCGTCACCAGCGGCTGCAGCACCGGCCGCAGCGCGAGCCCGAGCAGCGGGAACAGCACGAAGGTGCTGAGGAACACCAGCAGGTGCAGCCGCCAGTGGCCCACGCCGGCCACGATGGCCTCGCGCGGCAGCTTGGCGCCATGCAGGAAGAACAGCAGGCCGATGGCCACCGTCGTGAGGCCCTCGAAGAAGTGCGCCGTGCGGCCGGCAGCGGGCAGCAGCGAGGCCAGCGCCACGGTCGTGACCAGGGCGAGGGTGAAGTTGTCGGGGAGGAAGCGTGAACGGGCCATGGGCAGGATTGGGCCCGGGATCGGATCGAAAGAGAAATGGATTTATCTGATGGATATATGATTTCTCTGCATGAACATCAGCCTGCGCCAGCTCCGCGTGTTCCTGGCCGTGGCCGAGGAGCGCAATTTCAGCCGTGCCGGCGATGCGATCGCGCTCACCCAGCCCGCGGTGAGCCGCTCGATCCTCGAGCTCGAATCGCAGCTGGGCCTGAAGCTGCTCGACCGCACCACGCGCGAGGTGGTGCTGACCGAGGCCGGCCAGTCGCTGGCCGCGCGGCTGGGCCGGGTGCTCGAGGAGCTCGACCAGACCCTGCTCGACGTGCAGGGCATGGCCCATGCGCGGCGCGGCAAGGTGCGCGTGGCCAGCAGCCCCACGCTGTCGGCCCAGCTGATGCCGGCCTGCATCGCGGCCTGCGCACGGCAGGAGCCCGAGATCCAGCTGGTGCTGCTCGACCGCATCCAGCAGGACGTGCTCGACAGCGTGCGCAGCGGCGAGGTCGACTTCGGCGTGGTGATCGAGCCCTCGGCGGCCGAGGACCTGCAGACCGAAACCATCCTCGACGACCCCTTCGTGCTGGTGGTGCCGCGCGGCCATGCGCTGGCGGCGCACCGCAGCGTGCGCTGGTCGATGCTGCGCGGCCATGCGCTGGTGCTGCTCGACCATGCCTCGGGCAGCCGCCGGCTGATCGACGAGGCGCTGCTCGCGCACGGCGTGCAGGCCGAGGTGGCGCAGCAGCTGGGCCATCCGACCACGGTGTTCCGCATGGTCGAGGCCGGCATCGGCATCAGCGTGATGCCCGCGCTGGCCGTGCCGCCGCAGGGGCTGGGCACGCTGGTCGCGCTGCCGCTCACGCCGCGGGTGCAGCGCCAGGTGATGCTGGTGCACCGGCGCAACCGCGCGCCTTCGCCGCTGGCGCAGCGGGTGTGGCGGCTGGTGCGCGAGATCGCAACTACAGCGTGAGGATCGTGCAGCCCGTGGTCTTGCGCGCCTCGAGGTCGCGGTGCGCCTGCTGCACGTCTTCCAGCGCGTAGCGCTGCGCGATCGGGATCTTCACCGCGCCGCTCTGCACCACCGCGAACAGGTCGTCGGCCATGGCCTGCGTGGCTTCGCGCGAGGACATGTGGGTGAACAGCGTGGGCCGCGTGACGTAGAGCGAGCCCTTGGAGGCCAGCATGCCCAGGTTGATCGGCGGCGTCGGGCCCGAGCCGTTGCCGAACACCGCCAGCAGGCCGAAGGGCCGCAGGCAGTCGATCGAGCCTTCGTAGGTGTCCTTGCCCACCGAGTCGTAGACCACCTTCACGCCCTTGCCGCCGGTGATCTCCTTCACCCGCGCGGCGAAGTTCTCGTTGCTGTAGTTGATCGCGTGCGCCGCGCCGTGTTCGAGCGCGAGCTGGCACTTGGCGTCGCTACCGGCGGTGCCGATCAGCTGCAGGCCCAGCGCCTTGGCCCACTGGCAGGCGATCAGGCCCACGCCGCCGGCGGCCGCGTGGAACAGGATGAAGTCGCCTGGCTGCAGGCCTTCGGCCGGCAGGGTCTTCTTCAGCAGGTACTGCGTGGTCAGGCCCTTGAGCATCATGGCCGCGCCGGTCTCGAAGGAGATCGCGTCGGGCAGCCGGCAGACGTTCTTGGCCGGCAGCACGCGCAGCTCGCAGTAGGCGCCCGGCGGCGGGCTGGCGTAGGCGGCGCGGTCGCCGACCTGGAGGTGCGTCACGCCCTCGCCCACCGCCTCGACGATGCCGGAGGCTTCCATGCCCAGCTGCAACGGCATCGCGAAGGGGTACAGGCCGCTGCGCTGGTAGGTGTCGATGAAGTTCAGGCCCACGGCCTTGTGGCGGATGCGGATCTCGCCCGGGCCGGGCTCGCCGACCTGCACGTCGACGATCTTGAGTTCTTCGGGACCGCCATGGCGGTCGATACGGACGGCTTTGCTCATCATCGTTGCAGTCTCCAAAAAGAAGAGCCGCATCCTGCCACGTTTGGCCCACCCGCGAAGGCGCGGGGCATTGCCTTGCTCAGCCCGGTGGCGGCTCGGCCGCGAACTCGATGCGGTAGCCCCGGCGCTCGAACATCTGCAGGATCTCGCGCTCGCCGTACCAGAGGTCGAGCTGCGACAGCGGGATCTGCGAGCGCAGCGTGAGCGGCGCCAGCGACACCAGCTGCCGCACCCGCGCATGGTGGCCGAACAGCCGCAGCGGGTCGTAGCCGTGGTGCAGTTGCGGCCCCGCATGCTCGATGGCGAAGTCGCGTGCCAGCGCCAGCGGCGCGAAGCGCATGCCGACGGCCTCGAGCGCAGGCCGCAGCACGCCGCTGAGCTGCACGTCCTCGAGCAGCGCGTTGTTGTGCCAATGCATGCGCAGCGGGTCGCCTCCCACCGCATCGGGCGGCGGGATCTCCACCCGGACCTGCGGATGGTCGACCAGCGCCCGCATGAAGCGCCGGCTGCGCAGGCTGAAGCCGCCGTTCTGGACCGGCGTGACGCGCAGTTCGGGCCGCTGCAGTTCCTGCACCCAGTCGAAGCGGGTGCGCCAGGCCGGGCCCCCGGGCCCGTCGATGCGCGCCAGGTGGATCGGCGCGCCGATGTAGTCGCAGTCCAGGAAGTCATCGCGCCAGTTGGCAGCATCGACGACCCAGCCGTCGTCCTGCACCACCAGCGCGAACTCGGTCTGCACCACGCGCCACAGCGCGAACATCATGAACCAGCTGTACTCGTGGTAGTTGAGCGGCGCGATCGCCTGGTGCGCGATGCCCGGCGGCAGGTCGGGCGGCGCCTGCGGGCAGCACAGCAGGGCCCGCGCACCCGGCATCTGCTGCAGGCTCCATTGCAGCGCCAGCGCGGCGCCGCGCGCATCGGGCAGCCCGGTGACCGACACCAGGGTGATCTGCCTGAACGCGTCCCCGCTCATGCGCGGCTTCGTCGGCTTTAGTAGGTGCCCGGGTACGCGCCGCCGTCGGTCAGCACGTTCTGGCCCGTGATGTAGCCGGCCTGCCGGCTGCAGAGGAAGGCGCAGACCGCACCGAATTCCTCGGGGCTGCCGAAGCGGCCGGCGGGAATGTTCTTCTGGCGCGCCGCGCGCACCGCGTCGACGTCCTGGCCGCTCTTCTTCGCGGCGCCGGCCATGGTGCCCTTGAGCCGGTCGGTGTCGAAGGCGCCGGGCAGCAGGTTGTTGATCGTCACGCCCTTCGCCGCGATCGAGGTCCGCGCCGCGCCGGCCACGAAGCCGGTCAGGCCGCTGCGCGCGCCGTTGGACAGGCCCAGGATGTCGATCGGCGCCTTGACCGAACTCGAGGTGATGTTGACGATGCGGCCGTAGCCGCGCGCGGCCATGCCGTCGACCGTGGCCTTGATCAGTTCGATCGGCGTGAGCATGTTGGCGTCCACCGCCTTGATCCAGGCCTCGCGGTCCCAGTCACGGAAATCACCGGGCGGCGGGCCGCCCGCGTTGGTCACGACGATGTCGTAGTCGGCATGCGCGGCAAAAGCCGCGGCACGGCCTTCTGGCGTCGTAATGTCGGCCGCCACGGCCTTGACGAAGGGCTTGTTCGCCACGCCCGCGGCCAGCGCCTCGAGCTGAGCCGCCGCGGCGTTCAGCACTTCGGCGCCGCGCGCCACCACCACCACGTTCACGCCTTCGCGCACCAGGGCTTCGGCACAGCCCAGGCCCAGCCCCTTGCTCGCGCCGCACACCAGGGCCGTCCTGCCTGCAATTCCGAGGTCCATTCAAATTCTCCTGCGGGCTCAGCGCCCGGTTCGCGTAAAGACAAAGATTCCCGTGATGACCAGCACCGTCCCGGCCGCAATCCAGGCCGTGAAGGGTTCGCCGAGCAACACCACGCCCATGAGAATAGTCGAGAGCGGCCCCACCATGCCGGTCTGCGCCGCCATGGCCGCACCGATGCGCTCGATCGCCATCATCACGGACAGCACCGGCACCGCGGTGCACAGCGTCGCATTGAGCACCGACAGCCAGATCACCTCGGGCGCCACGTTCAGCGCCACGTCGATCGGCCGCAGCAGCAGGAACTGCGCGATGCACAGCACGCAGGCCACGCTGGTCGCCAGGCCGACCAGCCGCAGCGAGCCCAGGCGCTTGACGAACTCGCCGCTCGCGACCAGATAGACCGCATAGCTCACCGCACTGAGGAAGACCAGCAGCGTGCCCCAGGCCGCGGCGCTGCTCTGCCCCAGCTGCACCTCGTGGCCGAACACCAGCAGCACGCCCGCATAGCTGATCGCGATGCCGATCAGCTGCTGGCGCACGATGCGGCGGCGGTAGACGATCCAGCCGAACAGCAGCACCAGCGTGGGGTTGAGATACAGGATCAGCCGCTCCAGGCTGGCCGTGATGTAGGCCAGCCCGGCGAAGTCGAGAAAACTCGACAGGTAATAGCCCGAAAAGCCCAGCCCGATCACCCCCAGCCAGTCGCGCAAGGTCAACGCCGCCTTGCCCCGCCCCGCCCACCAGGCCATCGCCACGAACAGCGGCAGCGCGAACAGCATGCGGAACATGATCAGGGTGACCGCGTCCACGTTGTGCCGGTACGCCAGCTTCACGATGATCGCCTTGCCGCTGAACGCGATGGCGCCGAAGGTGGCGAGGATCAGGCCGGTGCGGATGGATTTGGGGGCCGCGGCCGAGGGGGTGGGAGAGGAGGTCAATTTTTCTTATTCCAAAGACACCGCGGAACCGGCTTTGCCGGGCCGCAGGTGTGGCCGCCCGACAGGAACTCGGCCAACGCGCTTTCCCCTATTCCAGGGACACCGCGGATCCGGCTTCGCCGGTCCGCCGGTGTCGCCCCTTGAGGGGAGACGGCTACACGAAGTGAGCCGTTTCGGGGTGGACTCAGAATCCTGCAGCAAGGCCATCCCGCCGCGGATCGCTCGCCGCCACATAACCCTCGACCGCCGGATCGCCCGCGCGCCAGATGAACTGGCCGGCACCGAAGTCCTGATAGGAGTCGTCGATCACCTCGACCTTGTGGCCCAGGGCGCTCAGCCCCTGCAGGACCTGCGGGTCCATCGCGGCCTCGGCGTTGATCTCCAGGCCGCTGTTGAAGCGCCAGCGCGGCGCATCGCAGGCGGCCTGCGGGTTCTGGCCGTGGTCGAGCATGCGCACCAGCGTCTGCATGTGGCCCTGCGGCTGCATGTTGCCGCCCATCACGCCGAAGCTCATGACCGGCTGGCCGTCCTTGGTGAGGAAAGCCGGGATGATGGTGTGGAAGGGGCGCTTGCCCGGTGCCGCGACGTTGGGGCTGGCCGCATCCAGGCTGAAGCCGTGGCCGCGGTTCTGCAGGCTGATGCCGAATTCCGGTTCCACGCAGCCCGAGCCGAAGCCCATGAAGTTGCTCTGGATGAAGCTCACCATCATGCCGCTCTCGTCAGCGGCCGTGAGGTAGATGGTGCCGCCCTTGACCGGGTTGCCGGCCTTGAAGTCTTGTGCCTTGTTCACGTCGATGAGTTTGGCACGCGAGGCCAGGTAGCCGCCATCGAGCATTTGCGCGACCGTCGTCTCCATCGACGAGGGCTCCGACACATAGCGGTAAACGTCGGCGAAAGCCAGCTTCATGGCCTCGATCTGCAGATGCTGCGACGCCACCGAGTCGATGGGCATCGAGGCCAGGTCGAAGTTCTTCAGAATGCCCAGCGCGATCAGCGCCGCGATGCCCTGCCCGCTGGGCGGGATCTCGTGCAGCGTGTGGCCCGCGTAGTCCTGCGAGATCGGCGTGACCCATTCGGGCTTCCAGTTCGCAAGGTCGCGCACCTTGAGGCTGCCGCCGTTGGCATTGGAGAATTTCTCCAGCGCCTCGGCGATCTCGCCGCTGTAGAAAGCTTCTCCACGGGTCGCGCCGATGGCGCGCAGCGCGCGCGCCGCGGCCGGGAAGCGGAACAGCTCGCCCACCTCGGGCGCACGGCCCCAGGGCAGGAAGCTCTGGGCGAAGCCCGGCTGGTTCTGCAGGATCGGCGTGGCCGCGGCCCACTTCTGCTGCACCACCGGCGGCACCAGGTAGCCACGCTCGGCGATCTCGATGGCCGGCGCCATCAGGGCCTCGAAGGGCAGCTTGCCGAAACGCTCCGACAGCGCGACCCAGCCGCCCACCGCGCCCGGCACGGTGACCGAGTCCATGCCGCGCTGCGGCGGCGTGGCGGCGCCATCGCCATGCTTGCGCCGGAAGTACTCGGGCGTCCAGGCCTGCGGCGCGCAGCCCGAGGCGTTGAGGCCGTGCAGTTCCTTGCCGTCCCAGAGGATGCAGAAGGCGTCGCTGCCCAGGCCGTTGCTCACCGGCTCGACCAGCGTCATCACGGCCGCGGTGGCGACGGCCGCGTCGACCGCGTTGCCGCCCTGCTGCAGGATGCGCAGGCCGGCCTGGGCCGCCAGCGGATGGGAGGTCGAGACGACGTTGCGTGCGAAGACCGGGATGCGGACGGAACGGTAGGGGTTGGCGTAGTCGAATTTCATGGGATGGGGCGGGTTCAGTCGCCGACGATGCGGCGTTCGGTGATGATCTTTTTCCACTTGGCGGCGTCCTGCGCCACCATGCCGGCCAGTTCGGCCGGGGTGCTGGTCGTGGGCTCGATGCCCAGGCGCGAGAGCTTGTCGCGCACCTCCGGGTCGGCCAGCGACTGGTTGGCCGCGGTGTTGATGCGCGCCACCATCTCGGCCGGCAGGCCCTTGGGGCCGTAGAGCCCGAACCAGGTGTTGGACTCGAAGCCCGGCAGCACGTCGGCGATCGCGGGCAGCTCGGGCGCGAGCGGGCTGCGCTTCAACGAGGTCACGCCCAGCGCGCGCAGCCGGCCGTCGCGCACGTGCGGCATGCCGGTGGGCAGCGAATCGAAGAGCACGTCGACCTTGCCGCTGATCAGGTCGGGAATGGCCAGCGCCGTGCCCTTGTAGGGGATGTGGGTGACGAACACGCCGGCCTGCGACTTGAACAGCTCGGCCGTGAGCTGCACGATGGTGCCGTTGCCGCTCGAGGCGTAGTTGAGCTTGCCGGGGTTCTTCTTCGCATAGTCGATCCACTCGCGCACCGTCTTGGCGGGCGAGCTGTTGGGCACCAGCATGATGCTGGGCGCATCGCCCACGTGGGCGATGGGCGTGAAGTCGCGCACCGTGTCGTAGGGCAGCTTCGGGTTGATGGCCGGGCCGATCGAGTGCGTGCTGGTGGTGGCCAGCAGCAGCGTGTAGCCGTCGGCCGGCGCCTTGGCCGCGATGTCGGAACCGATGGCGCCGCCGGCGCCCGGCTTGTTGTCGATCACGATCGTGGCGCCGAGCTTCTCGCCCATCTTCTGCGACAGCGTGCGCGCGAACAGGTCGGTGGCACCGGCCGCGGGGAACGGCACGACCAGCCGGATCGGCTTGGCCGGATAGCCCTGCGCCAGGCTGGCCGACGATGCGGCGATGCACAGCGCGATGGCGGCCCCTTGAAGAAACCGGATTCTTTTCATGGTGCTGGATTCTGTCCCGGTGGAGCAAAGCTCGCATGCTATGCAGCCCCAGGGCATCAAGCCAGATAATTCCGCTTATTCAACTATAAGCACTGTTTATGACAAAGAACGGCACCGAGGAGGTCTCGCTGCAACAGCTGCGGGCGCTGGCCGCCGTCGCCGAATCGGGCAGCTTCACATTGGCCGCCGAAGCCCTGCAGCTCACGCAACCCGCCATCAGCCACCTGATCAAGCGCATGGAGGAAGAACTGGGGCAGCCGCTGGTGGTGCGGGGCCGCCGCCTCCAGCTGACCGGCGCCGGCCAGGTGATGTTCGACACCGCCTTGCGCGCGCTGCGCCTGATCGACGAATCGGTCGAGGCCTGCCGCTCGCAGTCGCAGCTGCGCGAGGGGCGGGTGGTGCTGGCGGTGGGCCACCTCACGGCGGGCGCCCTGCTGCCGCCGGTGCTGGGCCGCTTTTCCCGCCTGCATCCCACGCTGGCAGCGACGCTGCTCGACAGCACGGCCGAGCAGATGATCTCGCGCATCCTGTCGCAGGAGGCCGACCTGGGTTTCGGCTCGGACATCGGGCAGAAGCATTCGGAACTCGCGACCGAGCCGCTGTTCACCGAGCGCATGGCCCTGTTCGTGCGCGACGACCATCCGCTGGCCCAGCGCGTGGTGGTCGATGCGAAGCACCTGGAGCCGCTGCCCTTCATCCACGTCAACCCCGATGCCAACGTGTGGCGCGCCGTCAGCCGCCAGCTCTCGAGCGTGGCCAACGTGTACCCGCGCGTGGCCCACCATGTGTCGATGCTGTCAACCGCCTTCGGCCTGATCCAGGCGGGCGCGGGTGTGGCGCTGCTGCCGCGCTACGTGGAAGTGTTGATGCCGGGCAACCTGCGCGCCGTGGCCGTGACGCGGCCGACGCTGGAATACCCGGTGGTCGCGATCCGGCTGGCCAAGCATCCGCTGAGCCCGGCGGCGATGGCCTTCCTGGCCATGGCCCGGCAGCACATGAAGCCGCCGCGCAGCGGCAAGCCCTGAGCGGCTGCCGCGCAAAAAAAAACGGCGCCCGAAGGCGCCGTCTTGCGGAAGGAGCTAGCGCCCCGGTCAGTCCTCGACGAAGGCCTCTTCGCGCTTGGACTTCACGGCCGGCAGCAGCACGATGATCAGCAGCAGCAGCGCGGCGGCCAGCAGACCGGCGGAGATCGGACGGCTCACGAACACGCTCCAGTCGCCGCGCGACAGCAGCAGCGCACGGCGCAGGTTCTCTTCCATCATCGGGCCCAGGATGAAGCCCAGCAGCAGCGGCGCGGGTTCGCAGCCCAGCTTGAAGAAGGCGTAGCCGATGAAGCCGAAGGCGCCCACCATCCAGATGTCGAAGGTGTTGTTGTTGGTCGAGTACACGCCGATCGCGCAGAACAGCACGATGGCCGGGAACAGGTACTTGTAGGGCACCGACAGCAGCTTGATCCACATGCCGATCAGCGGCAGGTTCAGGATGATCAGCATCGCGTTGCCGATCCACATCGAGGCGATCAGGCCCCAGAACAGCTCGGGGTTGCTGGTCATGACCTGCGGACCCGGCTGGATGTTGTGGATGGTCATGGCACCGACCATCAGCGCCATCACCGCGTTGGGCGGAATGCCCAGCGTCAGCAGCGGGATGAAGGAGGTCTGGGCACCGGCGTTGTTGGCCGACTCGGGTGCGGCCACGCCGCGGATGTTGCCCTTGCCGAAGGGCACTTCGCCCGGCTTCAGCTTGGTCTTCTTCTCGATCGTGTAGGCCGCGAAAGCCGCCAGCAGCGCACCGCCGCCGGGCAGGATGCCCAGGGCCGCGCCCAGGGCCGTGCCGCGCAGCACGGCCGGGATCATGCGCTTGAAGTCTTCCTTGGTCGGGAACAGGCCGGACACCTTGGCGGTGAACACTTCGCGCTCTTCCTCGGGGCGCGACAGGTTGGCGATGATTTCGCCATAGCCGAACACGCCCATGGCGATGGCCACGAAGCCGATGCCGTCGGTCAGTTCAGGGATGTCGAAGCTGAAACGGGCCACGCCCGAGTTCACGTCGGTACCGACCAGGCCCAGCAGCAGGCCCAGCACGATCATCGCGATGGCCTTGAGCAGCGAGCCCGAAGCCAGCACCACGGCGCCGATCAGGCCCAGGATCATCAGCGAGAAGTATTCGGCCGGGCCGAACTTGAACGCGATCTCGGTCAGCGGCGGCGCGAAGGCCGCCAGGATCAGCGTGCCCACGCAACCGGCGAAGAAGGAACCCAGGCCGGCCGCGGCGAGCGCGGGACCGGCTCGGCCCTTGCGTGCCATCTGGTAGCCGTCGATCACGGTCACCACCGAGGAGGATTCGCCCGGCAGGTTGACCAGGATGGCGGTGGTCGAGCCACCGTACTGCGCGCCGTAGTAGATGCCGGCCAGCATGATCAGCGCCGACACGGGGGGCAGCGCGTAGGTGGCGGGCAGCAGCATCGCGATGGTCGCGACGGGGCCGATGCCGGGGAGCACGCCGATCAGCGTGCCGAGAATGCAACCGACCAGGCAGTACAGCAGGTTCGTGAAGGTGAACGCGACGCCGAAGCCGATCGAGAGGTTGTTTACCAGATCCATTTTTTATTCCTCAACCCGTGATGAAGGTCGGCCAGACCTGGATCTGCAGCTTGAGCGCCCAGATGAATGCCACGTAGCTGCCGACGGCCAGCACGGTCGCGAGCAGCAGCACCTTCTTCAGATCGAACTCGGTGCCGGCCAGGCTGGAGATGATCACCAGGGCGTAGATCGCGATGATCATGCCCATGGCCGGAACGCCGACGCTCGGCAGGCCGCCCAGCAGGATGCCGAAGGCCAGGTTGGCGCCGATGATGTAGACCACCTGCTTCCAGGCCCACTTGCCGATCTTTTCACCGTCTTCGGTCTCGACGGTCAGGCCGGTGAACATGATGCCCAGGCCGATCAGGGCCATGACGATGCCCAGCATCAGCGGGAAGTAGCCCGGGCCCATGCGGGCGCCGCTGCCGACGTTGTAGGTCGATGCACCCCATGCGAAGGCGATGCCCACCACGGCGAACATCAGCCCTGCAAAAAAGTCGCGTTGACTTTTGATTTTCACGAACAGTCTCCTCGAACAAATCGAACGGGAGATTGTCTGGTCAGCTTCCGGTCAGTTTGATGTGGATTCCACCTATCGCCGGGCTAGGGTTAGCCCCAGGGACAACGCTACTCCAGGGGCGGCGTGGCGCTCAGCACTTCCTCGATGGTGGTCACGCCTTCGGCCACGCGCAGGGCGCCGGCCAGGCGCAGCGGGCGCATGCCGTCGGTCACGGCCTGGCGGCGCAGCGCGAGCAGGCTGGGTTCCTTGGTGACGCGGGCCTTGAAGTCCTCGCTGACGCTCAGCAGCTCGTACAGGCCCATGCGGCCCATGTAGCCGGTCATGCGGCAATCGACACAGCCCACGGGCCTGTAGGCGCGCACCGAGCCGGTGATCTGCCAGGGCGCGACGAAAGCCGCGAGCTTCTCGCGCGTGACCGATTCGTCGGGCTGCTTGCACAGCGGGCACAGCGTGCGCACCAGGCGCTGCGCGAGCACGCCCAGCATCACGGCGTTGATCAGGTACGAGGGCACGCCGAGCTCCATCAGCCGCGTGATGGCGCTGGGCGCGTCGTTGGTGTGCAGCGTGCTGAAGACCAGGTGGCCGGTGAGCGCCGACTGCACCGCCATCTCGGCCGTGGCGAGGTCGCGGATCTCGCCGACCATGATGATGTCCGGGTCCTGGCGCATCAGCGCGCGCAGGCCCTCGGTGAAGCCGAAATCGAGCTGCGGCTGCACCTGCGTCTGGTTGAACGCGGGCTCGATCATCTCGATCGGGTCCTCGATGGTGCTCACGTTGACCTGCTCGGTCGCCACCCGCTTGAGCGTGGAGTACAGCGTGGTGGTCTTGCCCGAACCCGTGGGCCCGGTCACGAGGATGATGCCGTGCGGCCGCGTGACCAGCTGCTCCCAGCGCTTGGCGTCGTGCTGCGCGAAGCCCAGCGCGTCGAGGTCCTTGACCGCGGTGTCGGGGTCGAAGATGCGCATCACCATCTTCTCGCCGAAGGCCGTGGGCAAGGTCGACAGGCGCATCTCGACCTCGTCGCCGCGCATGTTGCGGGTCTTGATGCGGCCGTCGAGCGGGCGCCGCTTCTCGACCACGTCCATGCGGCCCAGCAGCTTGATGCGCGCGACCATCGCGTTCATCACGCCCATGGGCATCTGGTAGGCCGGGTGCAGCACGCCGTCGATGCGGAAGCGGATCACGCCCTGGTCGCGCCGCGGCTCGAGGTGGATGTCGCTGGCGCGCTGGTCGAAGGCGTACTGCCAGAGCCAGTCCACCACCTGCACCACGCTCTGGTCGTTGGCGTCGAGCTGCTTGTTGCTCTTGCCCAGCTCGACCAGCTGCTCGAAGCTCGCGCCACCCGCATTGCCGCCGGCCTTCTGCGCCGCGCGCACCGACTTGGCGAGCGCGAAGAACTCGGCGGTATAGCGCTGGATGTCGGTCGGGTTCGCGACCACGCGGCGCACCGAGCGGCGCGACTGGCGCTCGACCTCGGACACCCAGTCGACCAGGAAGGGCTCGGCCGTGGCCACCACCACCTCGCTGGGCGTGACCTGCACCGGCAGCACCTTGTGGCGCTCGGCATAGGCCGCGCTCATGGTGTCGGCCACCTTGCCCACGTCGACCTTGAGCGGATCGATGCGCAGGTAGCTGAGCCCGGCGCGGCCGGCCAGCCATTCGGTCAGCATCTCGAGGTCGAGCGGCTTGCCGTCGCGCTCGCGCGTCATCGCCACGTTGGCCAGGCGCACCAGCGGCGCCTGCCGGCTCTCGGCCTGCGCACAGCGCGCGATGGTGCGCTGCGCCTCGTGGGGCGAGATCACGCCGTCGGTGGCCAGCCAGCCGATCAGCAGCCGCAGGTCGAGCGGACCTTGGTGCTGCGGGGGCGCGGGCTGGGGCACGGGCGGCGAGACGGCGTTCATGACATGGCTTTGAAGACCCGCAGCCACTTGGGGGCCGGCAGGCCCCAGCGAGTCTGGATGGTTTGCGCACGCTCGGCAAGCACGCCGCGCGCGGGCCGCAGCGGCGTGCGCTGGGCCAGCACCACGGTGTTGCCCTCGCGCGTGGGCTTGAAGGCCCACACCGCGTCGGCGCCGAAGGCCGCGGCGATCTTTTCCAGGCTGCGCTCGTAGCTCGACGATCGGCCGAACAGGTTGACCGTCATCGCGCCGTCTTCGGTGAGCAGCGCGCGGCAGTCGGCGTAGAAGCTCTCGCTGTCGAGCACCGGCGCCGCGGCCTCGTGGTCGTAGAGGTCGACCTGCAGCGCATCGACGGTGCCGTGCCACTTGGGTTTCTGGATCTCGGCGCCCGCATCGGCCAGCACCACGCTGAGCTTGGCGTCGTCGGCCGGCAGCTTGAACCAGCCGCGGCAGGCCGCGACCACCTGCGGGTTGAGTTCGACCGCGGTGGTGCGCATGCGCAGCTGCTTGCGGCTGAACTTGGTCAGCGTGGCCGCGCCCAGGCCCAGCTGCATCGCATGGCGGCTCATCACGCTCGAGGGCTCGACGAACAGCAGCCAGGCCATCATGCGCTGCACGTACTCGAGCTCGATCTCGAAGGGCGCATCGATCTTCATCGAGCCCTGGACCCATTCGGTGCCCAGGTGCAGGTAGCGGATGTCGCCCCAGTCGGAGAAATTGACCTCGGGCAAGGCCGGTTTGCGCGCCGCCATCAGGCCACCAGCCCGTGGCGCGCGAACACCTCGTGCCAGGCCTCGCACTTGCGCTCGAAGGACCAGGCCGCATGAGCCGGGCTGGTCGAGGGCAGCTTGTAGGCTGGCAGTTCGGCATGGCCGCCGGCGCGCAGCGCCTCGATCACCTTGGGCGCATGGCGGAAGCTCTCGGCGCCGTTGTGCGCCACCGCGGCCAGGCGCGGCAGGTCGAGGCCGGCGAAATCGTTGAGCACCGCGTCGCGGATCGAGGCGTCGAGGCTGCCTTCGCGGGCACAGGTGCCGTAGACGTCCCAGACGCCGACACCGCGTTCGAGCAGCCAGTCGGCGCGGGGGGAGAAAGCCGTGCCGGGCGGCAGCGGGCTGGAGGGCCAGAGGGCTTGCAAGATCTTCCAGAATTGGTTTTGCGGGTGGGCATAGTAGCGCCCCTGCGCCAGCGAACGCGCGCTCGGGAAGCTGCCCAGCACCAGCAGCACCACCTCTGGCGAGACGATCGGCGCCAGCCCTTCGAGCGTGGGCGCTTCGCCGGCCCCACGAGAAAAAACCCGCCGAGGCGGGTTTTCGCTGGGGCCTTGGCGGCTGTCGCCGCCGGGGCGATCAGGGCTTGGCGGCTGCATTCTCGGCGGTGCCGGGGATCTTCTCGCCGATCTTGTGGCCGGCGCTGCGCATGCCATCAGCGGCCTTGTGACCGACGCCGGCGACAGCGTGGCCGGTCTTCTTGGCGGCGTTGCTGGTCGCATGGCCGGCCTTCTTGGCGGTGCGCTTGGTGGCCTTGTAGGCCTTCTTGGTGCCGGTCTTGGCCTTGTCGACCACGGTCGGCTCGGGTGCGGCGGCCGGCGCCATCGTGGTGGTCGCCGGTGCAGGCTGCTGTGCCATGGCGGAGAAACCGATGGACGCGATGCCCAGTGCGAGGATGGCGGGAACGGTACGGATGAAAGACGAGGTCATGAGGGTTCTCCTTGAACAGTTGTAGTCACGGACGGGCCGCACTGATCGAACAACGGGCCACATGGCGATCAGGATGACAGCAAAAACACACGGTGTAATCGTCGAAACAGAAATCGGGCCGCGCGCCTACAGGCCAGCCTGACCGGAAGCTGACTCCGGCGTCAGCGCGCGCAGACGCGGCATCGCCTCCAGTGCATTGCGGGTGGTGGCCTCGGCCAGTGCTTCCAGCGAAATGCCGCGCAACAGCGCCAGTTCCTGCGCGATGCGCGGCAGCTCGCCCGGCTCGTTGCGACCCTGCGGCGCGCCGGCCTCGCGCTCCTCGCGCGTGCGGTAGAGCCAGTGCGGCTGGATGTCGGGCGCGTCGGTCTCCATCACGATCGCCTCGAGCGGCAGCGTCGCGGCCAGGCGGCGCACCTGCAGCGCGCGGTCGAAGGTCAGCGTGCCGCCGAAGCCCAGCTTGAGGCCCAGGTCCAGGCAGGCCTGCGCCTGCTGCGCGCTGCCGTTGAAGGCATGGGCGATGCCGCGCCAGGGCCGGCCGGCGCCGACCCGGCGCAGCTGCTTGAGCACCTGGTCGACCGAGCGCCGCACATGGATCAGCACCGGCAGATCGTGCCGACGCGCGAGTTGCAGCTGTGCATGGAAGAAGTGCTCCTGCTTCGCCCAGTCCAGGCCGGGCACGAAACCGTCCAGGCCGATCTCCCCCAGCGCCACCAGGCGCGGGTCCGCGAGCTTGTCGTGGAGCGCGGCCTCGAGCGTGGCGAGGTCCTGGTCGCCGGCCTGGCCGGTGAACAGCGGGTGGATGCCCAAGGCGTAGGCGTCGCCCTGCACATGCGCCAGATGGCGCACCGTCTCGAAGTTGAAGGCCCCCACCGCGGGAATGACGCAGAGCGCCACCCCGGCCGCCGCGGCACTGGCACGGACCATGGGCATCTCGTCGCCGAACTCCGGGGCGTCGAGGTGACAGTGTGTATCGATGAAGGCGGGCATCGCTTCATGATGCCCGAACGCATGCAAAGGGCCACAAAGCGTGCTACCGTGATTTCCTCCCCACGCCACTCTTTGCCGGAGGTGTCGATGCGCAGGACAGCTCTCTACAGCCGCTCGCCGCAGGCGTCGAAGGACGCCGAGGCGCCTGCGGCCGACACACCGCAGGCCGTCGCCCCGCCGGTCGCGGCCGGCGCGCGATGGCAGCCGGGCCGGCGCGCCTTCGGCGCCCTGCTGGCGCTGGTCGTCGCCCTGGGCGTGGGCGGGGCCGCGCTCTGGCCCCGGCAACCGGCCCACACGCTGACCCAGAAGGACATCGACGCGGCAGTGCTGCGCACGCTGCAGACCGCCACGCTGCCCTCGGCCGCGGCCCGCGCGGCGGCCCTGGTGCAGCCCTCGGTGGTGCGCGTGGTGAGCTACGGCCCCGAGCGCACCACGCCCGAGGCCAAGACCGAGAAGCGCGGCCGCAACCTGGCGCGCGGCAAGCCGCCCGAAGCCGACGGGCCGCCCGGCGAGGTCGAGCGCGGCATCGGCACCGGCGTGGTGATCGTCGACAAGGGCGTGATCCTGACCAACCTGCACGTGGTGGCCGGCGCCCAGACCATCAAGGTGACCTTCGCCGACGGCCTGGAAGCGCTTGCCACCATCACCGGCGTCCAGCCGGAGAACGACCTGGCCGTGCTGCAGGCGCGCAAGATCCCCGACGACCTGATCCCCGCCACCCTGGCCTCCACCGCCGACCTGCAGTCGGGCGACCAGGTGGTGGCGGTCGGCTTTCCCTTCGGCATCGGGCCCTCGGTGTCGGCCGGCGTGGTGTCGGGCCTCAAGCGTTCCTTCCGCTCGCCCGAAGGCAAGCAGGAGCTGGGCAACCTGATCCAGTTCGATGCCGCGGCCAACCCCGGCAACTCGGGTGGCCCGCTGGTGAACATGGAAGGCCAAGTGGTGGGCATCGTCACCGCCATCCTCAACCCGACCCAGCAGCGCACCTTCATCGGCATCGGCTTCGCCGTGCCGATCGAGAACGCGGCCTCGGCGATCGGCTCGCCGCCCTTCTGAGCGCCTCTCTTCCACCCTCACCCCGAAAGCCGTCGCATGAGCCCAGAGACCACGCCGCCGTCGAACCCGCCCGCCACCGCCGAGCTGATGGAGCAGATCCTCTACGAGGTCAAGCGCGTCGTGGTGGGGCAGGACCGCTTCCTGGAGCGCGTCATGGTCGCCATGCTCGCCGGCGGCCACCTGCTGGTCGAAGGCGTGCCCGGCCTGGCCAAGACGCTCACCATCAAGACGCTGGCCGACACGGTGCGGGGGCAGTTCAAGCGCATCCAGTTCACGCCCGACCTGGTGCCGGCCGACCTGGTGGGCACGCGCATCTACAACCAGAAGACCGGCGAGTTCAGCACCTCGCTGGGCCCGGTGTTCGCCAACCTGCTGCTGGCCGACGAGATCAACCGCGCGCCGGCCAAGGTGCAGAGCGCGCTGCTCGAGGTGATGCAGGAGCGGCAGGTCACGATCGCGGGCGAGACCCACAAGGTGCCGCGCCCCTTCCTCGTGATGGCCACGCAGAACCCGATCGAGACCGAAGGCACCTACCCGCTGCCCGAGGCCCAGGTCGACCGCTTCATGATGAAGGTGCTGGTCGACTACCCCAGCGACGAGGAAGAGTTCGTGATCGTGCAGCGCGTGATCGGCCCGCCGGTGGAGGTCGCGGCCGTGGCCAGCACCGAACAGCTCGCGGCGCTGCAGGCCGAGGCCCGGCGCGTCTACGTCGACCCCTCGCTGATCCAGTACGCGGTGAAGCTGGTGTCGGCCACGCGCAACCCCGAGAAGCACGGCCTCAAGGAGTTGCGCCGCTTCATCACCTTCGGCGCCAGCCCGCGCGCCACCATCAACCTCACCGAGGGCGCGCGCGCGCTCGCGATGCTGCGCGGCCGCAGCTACGCGCTGCCCGAGGACATGACGGCGCTGGTGCCCGACGTGCTGCGCCACCGCGTCACGCTGTCCTACGAAGGCCTGTCGGAGGGCCTGACGCCCGACGGCCTGATCGACAAGATCATGCGCGCCATTCCCGCCCCACCGAAGCCGCTCGAACATGAAAAACTGGTGGCCTAGCAAGCGGGCGCGTGCCGCCAACGACGCCCAGGTGGCCGCTGCGGCCGAGACGGCCGCGGGCGCCGCCGAGCGCCTGCTGCGCCGGCTCGAATGGACCGTGATCCGCCGGCTCGACGGCCTGCTGCAGGGCAACTACCGCACGCTGATGCGCGGCACCGGGCTCGACCTGGCCGACCTGCGCGAGTACCAGCTGCACGACGACGTGCGCCACATCGACTGGAACGTCACGGCGCGGCTGCAGACGCCGCATGTGCGGGTGTTCACCGAAGACCGCGAGATGGCCGCCTGGTTCGTGCTCGACCTGAGCCGCTCGGTCGACTTCGGCTCGGGCCTGCGGGCCAAGCGCGAGATCTCGGCCGGCTTCGTGGGCGTGCTGGCGCGCCTGCTCACGCGCCACGGCAACCGGGTGGGCGCGCTGGTCTACGGCAGCGACCTCGAGGCGGTGATTCCGCCGCGCAGCGGGCGCCGCCACGTGCTGCATCTGCTGCACAGCATGGAACGCCGCGCGGTCGAAGGCCCGGCGGCGCAGGGCATGACGCGGCTGGCCGAGCTGCTGCAGTCGGCCGCCACGCTGATGCCGCGGCGCGCCACGGTGTTCGTGGTGTCCGACTTCCTCAGCGAGCCCGGCTGGGAGAAGCCGCTGGCCCGGCTGGCGCAGCGCCATGAGGTCGTGGCCGTGCGCCTGTTCGATCCGCTCGAGCTCTCGCTACCCGACCTCGGCCTGGTGCCGCTGCGCGACGCCGAGACCGGCGACCAGCTCTGGGTCGACACGCACGACGCGGGCTTCCGCCAGCGCTTCGCGCGTCTTGCGGCCGAGCGCGAGAACACCTTGCGCACGGCGCTGGCCAAGGCCGGCGTCGATGCGCTCGAACTGTCGACCGACGACGACCTGGCCGCCGCCATCCTGCGCTTCGCCGACCTGCGCAAGCGCCGCGTGCGCGCCGGCAGCGCGGCCCGCCCTTTGCAGGCGGCCACCGCATGACACCGATGTCCACCCGGAGCGCACCATGAGTTTCCTGTGGCCCCAGTTCCTCTGGCTGCTGGCGGCGTTGCCGCTGCTGGTGCTGCTCTATGTCTGGCTGATGCGGCGCAAGAAGAAGCTGGCGCTGCGCTATGCCAGCCTCTCGATCGTGCGCGAGGCCATGGGCGCGGGCCAGAGCGTGCGCCGCCACATCCCGCCGCTGCTGTTCCTGCTGGCCATGGCCGCGATGCTGATCGCCGCGGCCCGGCCGATGGCGGTGGTGGTGCTGCCCTCGAACCAGCAGACGATCATCCTCGCGATGGACGTGTCGGGCAGCATGCGCGCCACCGACGTGCAGCCCAACCGGCTGGTGGCCGCGCAGGACGCGGCCAAGGGCTTCATCAAGGACCTGCCGCGCACCGTCAAGGTCGGCATCGTGGCCTTCGCCGGCAGCGCGCAGGTGGCGCAGCTGCCGACCACCAACCGCGACGACCTGGTCACCGCCATCGACGCCTTCCAGCTGCAGCGCGCCACCGCGACCGGCAACGCCATCGTGGTCTCGCTGGCCACGCTGTTCCCCAACGCGGGCATCGACATCTCGAACTTCGATCCGCAGAGCCGGCAGCGCGGCGTGCCGATCGAACAGGCGGGCAAGGCCCCGCCCAAGGACTTCGTGCCGGTGGCGCCCGGCTCCTACACCTCGGCCGCGGTGATCATGCTGACCGACGGCCAGCGCACCACCGGGGTCGATCCGCTCGACGCGGCCAAGGTGGCGGCCGACCGCGGCGTGCGCGTCTACACCGTGGGGATCGGCACCGTCGACGGCGAGACCATCGGCTTCGAGGGCTGGTCGATGCGCGTGCGGCTCGACGAAGAGACGCTCAAGGCCATCGCCAACAAGACCCAGGGCGAGTACTTCTACGCGGGCACCGCGGCCGACCTGAAGAAGGTCTACGACACGCTGAGTTCGCGCCTCACGGTGGAGAAGAAGGAAACCGAGGTCTCGGCGCTGTTCGCGCTGGGCGCGGCGCTGCTGGCCTTCCTGTCGGCCGGCCTGTCGCTGTTCTGGTTCAACCGGATCCTGTAGGGGCGGGGGCGACCGGCCCTCAGCCCGGATGGCGCAGCAGGCCCAGCCGCGTGGCCTCGAACACCGCCTCGTTCTTGGAGTGCACGGCCAGCTTGCCGTAGAGGCTCTTGATGTGGGTCTGCACGGTGTGCACGCTCAGGGACTTGAGCCGTGCGATCTCGGCATAGGAGAAGCCGCGCGCGATCAGGGTCAGCACCTCCTGCTCGCGCCCCGACAGCAGCGAGGGCGGCGCGGGCGCGGGGGCCGGCGGCGCGGCGCGCAAGGCATCGGCGGCCTCGCTGGCCTCGGACTGCAGGCTGCGGTACTTGGCCAGCACGCGGCGCGCGATCATGGGCGAGATCGGCGAGGCGCCGGCTTTCATCTCCAGGATGGTCTGGGCGATGTCCTCGGGCGGCGCGTCCTTGTGCAGGTAGCCCACGGCCCCGGCCTCGATGCTGGCCAGCACGTTGTCTTCGTCGCCGAAGACCGAGATCACCAGCGGCTCGCATTGGGGAAAGCGCGCGACCGCGGCGCGGATCACGTCCAGGCCCGTGCCGTCGGGCAGGCCCAGGTCCGACAGCAGCACATCGGGCGCCTCGGGCGTCGCGGCCAGCCAGGCCAGCGCCTCGCCCACCGTGCCCACCCCGGCCAGCCAGCGCAGCCGCGGGCTGGCGCGCACGCTGCGCTCGAAGAAGGCACGGGTGCCTTCGTCATCCTCGACCACCAGAACGCTGAAAGGGCGCCCGGCGCCCGCCGCATAGACCTCGGTTTGCATAGACGCCGAGCATAAGCCGCGAAGACGGCGGAAATCCGCGGGAACTCACCGATTCATGGGATGCGCGAGCGCAGGCCGCGCTTCAGACTGCGCGGGCGCCGGTGTGTAACACCGCCGTTACCCCTCGATCCCCCAAGGAAGTACCTCCCATGAAGCACCCCGCCATCGCCAGAACCCCCATCGCCTGGGCCTCTGCCCTGCTGCTCACCCTCGCCGCCTGCGGCGGTGGCGGCGGCGATGGCGCGTCTTCCGGCGGCGGTGGCGGCGGCGGCGCCGCGGGCGGCGGCGGGACCGAACAACCCGTGACCCTGGCCCAACTGCACGGCGTCGCCGCCACCGGCGCGCCCTTCGGCAACGCCACCGTGACCGTGACCGACCAGACCGGCGCGGTGGTCTGCACCCGCACCACCGATGCCAACGGCGCCTACACCTGCGAACTGCCCGCCGGCACCAAGGCGCCGCTGGTGATCCGCGCCAGCCGCGACGACCTGAGCCTCTACAGCACCACCGCCAGCGCCACCGGCGGTATCGTCAACGTGACACCGTTGACCACGATCGTCGTTTCGCAGCTCTCGCCCGACGGCAACCCGGCCAGCCTGGCCGGCGCGATCCAGACCCGGCCCGACACGGTGACGGCCGCGACCATCCAGACCCAGGTGGCGGAACTCAGCGCCGCGCTCAAGCCGCTGCTCGATGCGCTGGGCCAGGGCGGCCTGGACCTGATGAACGGCAACTTCGCCGCCGACGGCACCGGCCAGGACCGCCTGCTGGACTCGATCGCCGTGAGCGTGCAGCCCGACGGCAGCGCCGCCAACATCCAGATCACGGTCAAGAGCGTGCCCTCCAGCGGCAGCCCCGAGCCGCTGTCGATCAGCTTCAGCACCGCCGACACGGGCACGCCGGTGCTGCCCCCGGTCGATGCCGGCACGCTGGTGCAGCCGCCGACCCCGGCGCTGATCGCGTCCTTCCTGGCCCGCCTCAACGCCTGCTACGCCCTGCCGCTCGCCCAGCGTGTGACGGCCGTCAACGATGGCGTGAACGCCACCGGCACCGCCGCAGACCTGGTGGCGCCGGCCTGCCGCACGCTCTTCGTCGGCGACGACCCCGCGACCTACCAGGCCAACGGCGCCAGCGTGGGCCGCAACGCCAGCGGCCGCGGCGCCTTCGAGAGCCTGTTCCGCGCCGGCCCGACCGGCCTGGTGCACGACCGCGGCAACTTCGAGTTCTTCCGCAACGCGACCGACGTGGTGATCACCTACCGCTGGACCGACACCCTGGGCAACACCGACAACGACACCCTGCTGCTGCGCACCGAGAACGGCGTGCTCAAGCTGACCGGCAACGGCAACGCCTACCGCGTGTCGGTGCGCCCGATCGCCGAGAAGCGCGAGATGATCAACACGCCCGACTTCAGCTACAGCGCCACCGGCTACAACGTCAACATCGAGAACCGGCTCGACGAGAACTTCCAGCCGGTGCTCGACAAGGTGGTGGTCACGCCGCCCTTCGGCGCGCCGCAGACCTACCGGCCCCAGCCCGGCTTCTCGTACCTCACGGTGGCACGGCCGAACGGCAACGCCGCCAACGCCAGCGGCAGCGTGATCTACCTGGCGGGCCGCTTCGACAACCCGGCCACGGCCGGCACGCCGGCCGACAAGGAGACCAACCTGAACTTCGTCAGCCCGGCCTACGCCGAAGCGGATCTGCGCGCGCTCAAGGACCAGAGCGTGTGGAAGATCGAGTTCTACCGCCTCGGCGAAAGCGCGCCCTCCACCACCCAGAGCGCGCGCACCATCGCCCGGGCCCAGACCCTCGACGAGATCAGGCAGCTGAGCTTCGCCGCGATCACGCCGGCCCTGCGCGACGAACTGCGTGCCGAAACGGCGAACACGACCGACCACGTGCTGGTGTTCGGCACCAGCACGCCGCAGGAGCCGAACCTCATCGACTTCAGCGCCGAAGGCAACAACCCGGGCTGGGCCGTGCCGACGGGCGCGCTGGCCCCCACGCTGTTCACCGCCTACGGCCGCTACAGCGGCACGCGCTGGGAAGACTCGGTGACGGTGCGCAACACCGCCCGCACGACCATCCTCAACTGCTCGCCCTACACGGCGACCGATGCCCACTGCGTGACCCTCAACAACGCCCGCGAGTACCGGCCGGGCGCCAGCCTGAACACCTTCGACCTCTGGGCACGCAACGCGCGCCAGGTCGAGCTCAGCAGCAAGATCGGCCTCTACAGCATCCAGTAAGCCGCTCCAGCCCCCTAAAGCCCCGCCTGCGCGGGGCTATCTTCTTGCAGAATCGGGATCCATACACCCGGGCTCGTCGCGCCCCCTCGACCGCCCCAATCGCATGCCACAGCGTCCCGTCACCCACCTGCTCTACCTGCACGGTTTCCGCTCCTCGCCGCAGTCCATGAAGGCTCGGCTGGTGGCGGAGCGCGTCCAGCAACGCCACCCCCAGCTCCAGTGGTGGTGCCCCCAGCTGCCGCCCTCGCCGCGCGATGCGATAGACATGGTGATGCGCGGCATCGCCGACTGGCCGCGCGAATCGATGGCGGTCATCGGTTCCTCGCTGGGCGGCTTCTATGCGAGCTACGTGGCGGCCATGACGCGCTGCCGCGCGGTGCTGCTGAACCCGGCCGTCGAGCCGGCGCGCGACCTGGGCCGCCACATCGGCGAGCAGACCGCCTGGCACGACCCGCAGCAGCACTTCTTCTTCCGCCCCGAATTCATCGACCAGCTGCGAACGCTGGAGGTCGGCGAACTGTCGCGCCCGGAACGGGTGTTCGCCATCATCGCCAAGGGCGACGAGGTGCTCGACTGGCGCGAGATGTCGGCCCGCTACCCGGGCAGCCGGATCCGCCTGCTCGAGGGCGGCGACCATGCGCTGTCGGACTTCGCCGCGAAGCACCTCGACGACGTGATGCGCTTCGTCCACCCCTGCTGATCCCGGCCTCGGCGCCGGCGCCGGGGCCGCGTGGGACAATCCGACCCATGTTTGTATTGTTCGAAGAAGCCGGAAAGTACCTCGGCGGCCGCGTTTTGTCGGAGGCCGAGGCGTCGGCGCAGGTCGAGCTCGACACCGGCAAGCGGCTCAAGGTCAAGAGCGCCCACATCGTGCTGCGTTTCGAGAAACCGGCCCCGGCCGAGCTGATCGCGGAGGCGCGCGCACTGGCCGCCACCATGGACCTCGACCTGGCCTGGGAATTCGCGGCCGAGGGCGAGTTCGGCTTCGCCGACCTGGCGGCCGACTATTTCCAGTCCAATCCGACGCAGGCCCAGCAGGCGGCCGCGCTGTTCGCGCTGTTCGAGGCGCCCCACTACTTCCGGCGCGCCGGCAAGGGCCGCTTCAAGAAGGCGCCGGCCGAGATCGTCCAGCAGGCGCTGGCCGCGATCGAGAAGAAGAAGCAGGTGCTGGCGCAGATCGCCGAATGGGCGACGCAGCTGGTGGCCGGCGAATGCCCGGCGCCGGTGCGCGAGCAGCTCTACAAGATCCTGTTCAAGCCCGACAAGAACGCCCCCGAATACAAGGCCGTGGTCGAGGCCTCGCGCACCGCGCAGCGCGCGCCACTCGAGCTGCTCGAGCGCGCGGGCGCGATCGACTCGGCCTACCAGTTCCACTGGAAGCGCTTCCTGTTCGAGAACTTCCCCAAGGGCACGGCCTTCCCCGCGCTCGCGGCCCCGCCGATCGCCGACGACCTGCCGCTGGCCGAAGGTGTGCAGGCCTTCTCGATCGACGATTCGCAAACCACCGAGATCGACGACGCGCTGTCGGTGCAGGGCCTGGGCACGGGCACCGTCACGGTCGGCGTGCACATCGCGGCGCCCGGCCTGGCCTTCGCGCCGGGCAGCGCGCTCGACCAGGTGGCGCGCGCGCGCATGTCCACGGTCTACATGCCGGGCCACAAGATCACCATGCTGCCCGACGCGGTGGTGCAGACCTACACGCTGCTCGACGGCGGCGACCGCCCGGCGGTGTCGCTCTACGCGCGCTACGACGAAGCCACGCTCGAACTGCAGGGCACCGAGACGAAGATCGAGCGCGTGCCGATCGTCGCCAACCTGCGCCACGACCAGCTCGACAGCGTGATCACCCAGGCCTGGCTCGAGGACGCCTCGGTGCCCGGCGCCGACGCGCCCGCCATCGTCACGACGCTGCGCGACCCGCTGATGTTCCTGTTCCGCCTGGCCAAGGCGCTCAAGGCGCAGCGCGAGGTGGTGCGCGGCAAGCCGGAGAACTTCAACCGGCCCGACTACAACTTCCGGCTCGTGGGCAACGACGGCGAGCCCGAGGGCAGCGAGCAGGTGCAGATCAGCACCCGCCAGCGCGGCGCGCCGCTCGACCTGATCGTCTCCGAGGCCATGATCCTGGCCAACAGCAGCTGGGGCGGCTGGCTGGGCGAGCTGGGCGTGCCTGGCCTTTACCGCAGCCAGGCCAGCCTGGCGCCGGGCATCAAGGTGCGCATGGGCACGCGCGCGCTGCCGCACGCGGGCCTGGGCGTGAAGAGCTACGCCTGGAGCACCTCGCCGCTGCGCCGCTACACCGACCTGGTGAACCAGTGGCAGATCATCGCCGCGGCCCGCCACGGCAAGACCGCCGCGCTGGCCGCGCCCTTCAAGCCCAAGGACGCCGACCTGTTCTCGATTCTTTCGGGCTTCGACGCGGCCTACGCCACCTACAACGCCTACCAGGGCGGCATGGAACGCTTCTGGACGCTCAAGTACCTGGCGCAGCAGGGCATCACCGAGCTCACCGCGACGGTGATCAAGGACCTGCCCAACGGCGCGCTGGTGCGGGCCGACACGCTGCCGCTGGTGTTCCCGGTGGCCGGCCAGCAGGAGCGCGGCGCGCACCTGCGGGTGAAGCTGGGCGAGATCGACGAGATCGCGCTCGACGTGCACGGCACCGTGCTCGAGCGCCTCGATGCGCCGGTCGACGACGCCGCGCTGGACGACGGCGCGGGTGAGGACGACGAGGAAGTGGCCGGCCCGATCGCCATCGCGGTCGACCTGAGCGACAGCGAGGCCGGCACGGAGAACACGCCCGCCTGAGCACCGCCGCCGACGCACGCCCGATGAACCTCAAAGACCTGAGCACCCTGCAGATCGCGCTGGGCCTGTCGGTGGTGGCCCACGCCCTGCTGCTCACGGTGCGCTTCATCGACCCCGAGGCGATGAACCGCGTGTTCCGCGACACGCCGCTCGAGGTGATCCTGGTCAACGCCGCCACGCAGGAGCGGCCCGACAAGGCCCTGGCCATCGCCCAGAAATCGATGGCCGGCGGCGGCGATCTCGAACGCGGCCGCGCCACCAGCCCGCTGCCTCCGTCGACCTTCACCGCGGTCGGCGATGCGATGGAGGACGCCGAGCGCAAGGTCGAGGCCCTGCAGGCGCAGCAGCAGCAGTTGCTCACGCAGATCCGGCAGCAGCTCGCGGCCATGCCGGTCCCCGACCCGCGCCAGACGGGCCAGCCGAGCGATGCCGCGGCGCAGGAGGAGAAGCGCCGCCAGCTGCTCAACCTGCTGGCCGAGATCGAGCGCCGCGTGAACGAGGAGAACGCGAGGCCCAAGAAACGCTACATCAGCCCGTCGACGCGCGAGGAGGCCTACGCCGTGTACGTCGATTCGCTGCGCCGGCGCATCGAGTCGCGCGGCACCGAGAACTTCCCCGAGGTCGCGGGCCGCAAGCTCTACGGCGAACTCACGATGCTGGTCACCGTCAACTTCGACGGCAGCGTGCTCGGCACCGAGATCGTCCAGACCTCGGGCAACCTGGCGCTCGACCGCCGGGCCCAGGCCATCGTGCGCAGCATCGGCAGCTTCGGCCGCTTCAGCGACGCGATGCGCCGCCAGGCCGACCAGATCGTGCTGCCCTCGCGCTTCCGCTTCACCCGCGACGAGACGCTGGAAACGCAGCTGTCCGCGCGCCAACCCTGAGACCATGGACCTCTACTGCGTCATGGGCAACCCGGTCGCGCACAGCCGCTCGCCGTGGATCCACGCCCGCTTTGCCGAACTCACGGGCCAGACCCTGGCCTACGGCCGCCGCCAGATCGCGCTCGACGGCTTCGCCGACGGCCTCGTGGCCTTCCGCGCCGATCCCGAGGGCACGGCCCGCGGCTGCAACGTGACCGTGCCCTTCAAGTTCGACGCCGGCGCGGTGGCGCAGCATGTGAGCCCGCGCGCGGCGCTGGCCCAGGCGGTGAACACGCTGAGCTTTCGCGAGGACGGCGTGCACGGCGACAACACCGACGGCGCCGGCCTGGTGAACGACATCCAGCGCAACGCGGGCGTCGCGATAGCGGGCAGCGACGTGCTACTGATCGGCGCGGGCGGCGCGGCGGCCGGCGTGATCGGCCCGCTGCTCGACGCCGGCGCGCGGCGCATCGTGCTGGCCAACCGCACGCTGGCCAAGGCCGTGGCGCTGGTGCGGCGGCATGCGGCGCTGGCGCTCGCGCACGGCGCGGTGATCGAGGCGCATGAACTGCACACCGTGCCGGGCGATTTCGACATCGTGGTCAATGCCACCGCCTCCAGCCTCGCGGGCGCTGCGGTGCCGGTCGCGGCCGGCGTGCTGCGCCCGGGCGCGCTGGCGGTCGACATGATGTACGGGCCCGCGGCCGCGGGCTTCATGGACTGGGCCCGCGCCCACGGCGCCGTGCCGCGCGACGGGCTGGGCATGCTGGTCGAGCAGGCGGCCGAGTCCTTCGCGATCTGGCGCGGCGTGCGCCCGCCCTCGGCCCAGGTGCTGGCCGAGCTGCGCGCGCAGCTCGACGGCTGAGCCGATGCGCGCGCTGCTGCGCCTGATCGCCTGCCTCGCGGCCGCCGGCCTGGCGCTGCAGCTGTTCTTCATCGGCCGCATCGCGTTGATGGTCGCCATCGACCCGCAATCGACCACCTTCCAGCGCTCCGAGGCCTGGCGCATCGCGAGCGCGGGCCGCGACAACACCACCCGGGGCGACGCGCGTGCGTGGCAACAGGAATGGGTGCCCTACGAGCGCATCGCCGACACGCTCAAGCGCGCGGTGATCGCCAGCGAGGACGCCGACTTCATCTCGCATGGCGGCGTCGAATGGGAAGCCATCGAGCGCGCGCGCCAGCGCAATGCCAAGGCCGAGGAGATCGCGGCCCGCCGCGCCGCCCAGGCGCGTGCGCGCGGCAAGGAGCCCGCGGCGCCGAAGATCCGCGGTGGCTCGACCATCACGCAGCAGCTGGCCAAGAACCTGCTGCTGTCGGGCGAACGCACGCTGCTGCGCAAGGGCCAGGAGCTGATGCTCGCCACCACGCTCGAGTTCCTGCTGGACAAGCGCCGCATCCTCGAGATCTACCTCAACAACGTCGAGTGGGGCGAAGGCGTGTTCGGCGCCGAGGCCGCCGCGCAGCACTACTTCAACAAGCCGGCCGCGCGGCTGAGCGCCAACGAGGCGGCACGGCTGGCCGTGATGCTGCCCAGCCCCAAGTTCTTCGAGCGCCGGCCGGGCTCGCCCTACGTGAGCGGCCGGGCCGCGACCATCATGGCCCGCATGCCCGCGGCCGAGCTGCCCTGAGCCTGCGTCAGGCGCGCTCGAACACGATGCGCGAGACGGCGGTGCGCCCCGAGCCATGGGGCCGGCGCGCCGGCTCGGCGAAGGTGTCGATCACGCTGAAGCCGGCCTTGCGCATCATGCCGGCAGAGGCCGCGTTCTCCTCGTGGCGATCGATGTAGACCTCGCGCAGGCCTTGCGCTTCGAGCACGCCCAGCGCAGCAGTGAGCAGGGCGGCACCGATGCCGCGGCCCACGCCCTCGCGGTGCACCGCGGCTTCGCAGACGTAGCCATGCACCGCGTCGCGCCGGTCCTCGGATTGGTAGCGCGCAAAGTGCGTCGTGCGGCAGAAGGTGACCACGCCCCGCACCCCGTCGCCCTCGCGCGCCACCACGGCGCCGACCTCGCCGGTCGCGATCTGCGCCAGATGGGCCGCCACCTCGTCGGGCGGCAGCCAGTTCCAGACGTTGGGGCCGTGCGTGAGGATCAACTCGGTCAGCACGGGAATGTCGGCGGCCGTCGCCGCATCGATCTGCCAGGTCATCGCTTCTGTCCTTTGAAGAAAACCACGTCGATCCACAGCACCGCCGCGCCGCCGATCGCATAGGCCAGCACGTCGAGCCAGTCCGGCGTGCTGCCCAGCAGGATGCGCAGCACCGGGTTCGGGATCTGCCAGTGCCAGAGCTTGGCCAGGTACTGGCCCAGCTCCAGCAGGCAGCCACTGCCGAAGGCCGCCAGCGCGAGTGGCCAGCGCCGCGCGGCCACCACGGTCTTGAAGACGAAGTAGAGCCAGGCGACGGCCAGCACGTCGCCGAAGAAGCTGCGCAGCCAGCCGGCGCGCGCGCCCACGGTGGCCAGCAGCGCGAGCAGGATGAACAGGACCAGCGCCGCGAGGCCCGCGCGTGGATCGAAGCGCCAGGCCGCGGCGGGCCGGTCGAGGGATGGCGATGTCATGCCCCGTATCATCGCCTCCATGTTTGCCGCGAAGTTGCTGGGATGGGTCTTGCTGGGCGTGGTGCGTTTGCTCACCGGGGCACAGGCACGCTGGTGGGGCTGCCCGCCCAAGGCCGAGCAGCGCATCTACTTCGCCAACCACCAGAGCCACCTCGACCTGGTGATGATCTGGGCCGCGCTGCCCGAGGAACTGCGCAGCATCACGCGCCCGATCGCGGCACGCGACTACTGGGCCAACACGCCGATGAAGCGCTGGATCACCACCGAGGTGTTCAACGCGATCTATGTGGAGCGCGGCGGCACGCCCGCACCGGCCGAGGACGGCGCCCCCGCGCCCGACCCGATGGCGCCGCTCATGCCGTTGATCGAGGCGCTCAGGAGCGGCGACTCGATCATCATCTTTCCCGAAGGCACGCGCGGCCACACCGGCGAGCCGCAGAAGTTCAAGTCGGGCCTCTACACGCTGGCCCAGATGTTCCCCGAGGTGGTGCTGGTGCCGGCCTGGATCGACAACGTGCAGCGCGTGATGCCCAAGGGCGAGATCGTGCCGGTGCCGATCCTGTGCTCGGTGACCTTCGGCGCGCCCATCGCGCTGGGCGCCGACGAGGAGCGCCGGGCCTTCCTGGACCGCGCGCGCGAAGCGGTGGTCGCACTGCGCAACGTATGAACGCCTTCCTTCGCAACCTCACGCCCACCCAGCAGGTGGCCGCGCTCTTCGTGATCGTGTTCGGCCTGCTGACCGTGATCAGCATCGCGACCCTGCTGGTCGGCTTCCGCGAGCGGCGCAACGCCGCGCATGGCGAGGCCTGGCTGCGCGAATTCAACGACTTCCGCGCGCTGCTCAACACCACCTGGTTCATGGTGGTCGTGTTCTGGATCGGCTGGGCGCTGGGGCCCAGCGTGGCGACCGTGCTGTTCGCGATCATCTCCTTCTTCGCGCTGCGCGAGTTCATCACGCTCTCGCCCACGCGCCGGGGCGACCACCGCAGCCTGATCCTGGCCTTCTTCGTGGTGCTGCCGATCCAGTTCGTGCTGGTGGGCACGGCGCGCTTCGACCTGTTCACGGTCTTCATCCCGGTCTACGTCTTCATCGCCATCCCGGTGGTGAGCGCGCTGGCCAACGACCCCAGCCACTTCCTCGAGCGCAACGCCAAGCTGCAGTGGGGCATCACGGTCTGCGTCTACGGCATGAGCCATGTGCCGGCGCTGCTGCTGCTGAGCTTCCCGGGCTACGAGGGCAAGAGCGCCTTCCTGGTCTTCTTCCTGGTGTTCGTGGTCCAGACCTGCATGGTGGTGCAGCACCTGATCGCGCGCCAGTTCGCCCCTCTGGCGGCCGATGCGCCGCAGCCCACCGGCCTGCGCGGCCGGCTCCAGCGCCTGCTGGGCCGCGCGCCCTTCGCGCCCAACGTGAGCCGCAGCTTCAACTGGACCAGCTGGGGCGTGGGCATGGCGATCGCGAGTGTGGTGGGCGCGCTGATGTCCTTCATCACGCCCTTCAAGTTCGGCCAGGCCCTGGCCATGGCGCTGATCGCCTGCGTGGCGGGCTCGATGGGCCACCTGGTGATGAAGGCGCTCAAGCGCGACCGCGGCATCCCCAACTGGGGACCCAAGGGCGTGGGCGTGACGGGCGCCAACGGCCTGCTCGACCGGGTCGATGCGCTGTGCTTCGCGGCGCCGATCTTCTTCCATTCGGTGCGCTGGTACTTCGGCGTATGAACACGAGACCGGATGCGGGAACCGGACGCAGAGGACGCAAAGGTTCCGCAGAACAAACGTCCAAAGAATCCGGATTCAGATTCCCGGGTTGTCTTCTGCGACCTCTGCGAGACTTTCGCGTCTTCTGCGTCCGGAAGTCCGCTTCCCGCGAACCATGCGCATCCTAGGCATCGACCCCGGCCTGCAGACCACCGGCTTCGGCGTGGTGGACCTCGACGGCCATGCGCTGCGCTACGTGGCCAGCGGCACCATCAGCACCAGCAAGCTCGAGCGCGGCAACCTGCCGGCGCGGCTCAAGGTGCTGTTCGACGGCATCGGCGAGATCGTGGCGCGCTACCAGCCGACCACCTCGGCGGTCGAGATCGTGTTCGTCAACGTGAACCCGCAGTCCACGCTGCTGCTGGGCCAGGCCCGCGGCGCCTGCCTGACCGCGCTGGTGTCGCACGACCTGCCGGTGGCCGAGTACACGGCGCTGCAGATGAAGCGCGCGGTCGCGGGCCACGGCCAGGCGGCCAAGGCGCAGGTGCAGGAGATGGTCAAGCGCCTGCTCGACCTGCCGGGCCTGCCCGGCAGCGACGCGGCCGACGCGCTGGGCATTGCGATCACGCATGCGCACGTGGGCAGTTCGATGGCGCGGCTGGGCGAGGCTTCGGCACTGGCGCGCAGCACCAGCGGGATGTACCGGCAGGGACGGACGCGCTAGGCGACGCGCTCGGCGATCAGCACCGCGAAGAAGCCGAAGGCCGCGAGCAGCGTCCACTTCAGCACGATCCAGCCGAAGCGGCGGTACTTCATCTGCCCGGTGCCCGCGTAGAACGCGAAGGACACACCGGCGATCAGTAACAGCAGCAGGATGGCCCAGCGGAACAGCAGCATCGGTCGTCGGCGCCTGCGTTACCAGGCGCGCGCGACTTCGGCGAAACCGGCCGGCGCGCGCTTCTCGTCGTCGAAGGTGACGATCTCGAAGGCGTCGGGGTGCGCCAGCAGCTCGCGCAGCAGCTGATTGTTCATCGCATGGCCCGAGCGGAAGGCGCTGTAGGCGGCCAGCAGCGGACGACCGACCACGTAGAGGTCGCCCATCGCGTCGAGGATCTTGTGCTTAACGAATTCATCGTCGTAACGCAGGCCGCCGACGTTCAGCACCTTGGTGTCGTCCATCACGATCGCGTTGTCGAGCCCGCCGCCCAGGGCCAGGCCCTTGCTGCGCATGTACTCGACTTCCTTGGTGAAGCCGAAGGTGCGTGCGCGCGCGATGTCACGGCTGTAGGAACCCAGCCCCAGGTCGAACTCGACGCGCTGGCCGGTCGAATCGACCACCCGGTGGTCGAAGTCGATCTCGAAGCTCAGCTTGAAGCCGTGGTAGGGCTCCAGCCGTGCCCACTTGGCGTTGGCGCCCTCGCCTTCGCGCACTTCCACGGGCTTCAACAGCTTGATGAAGCGCCGCGGTGCGTTCTGCAGCGCGATGCCCGCGCTCTGCAGCAGGAACACGAAGGAAGAGGCGGAGCCGTCGAGGATCGGTACCTCGTCGGCCGTGATGTCGATCAGCAGGTTGTCGATGCCCAGGCCCGCGCAGGCCGACATCAGGTGCTCGATGGTCTGCACCTTGGCGCCGCCGTTGGAGACGGTCGACGCGAGGCGCGTGTCGGTGACGGCCTCGGCCGTCATCGGAATGGAAACGGGTTCGGGCAGGTCGACGCGGCGGAACACGATGCCCGTGTCCGGCGCCGAAGGCCGCAGCGTGAGCTCGACCCGCTGCCCGCTGTGCAGCCCCACGCCGACGGCGCGGGTGATGGACTTGAGGGTTCTTTGTTGCAGCACGGACGTGATTTTAAGAGCGCGCCGTTCCCCGCGGGCCACGCTCCAGACTATCTTGCCCATAGCGACCGCCAGGAGATTGATGGTGCAGAAAGCGTAGCGAGCGGCCCGAACGTGCGGCGAGGAGCGGAGCCGTACTTCGGTACGGTGAGCACCACAGCCGCGCGATCGGGTCGCGCAGTAGCTTTATGCGCCATCAATCCGCTTGGCGGCGCAGGAAGGCGGGGATCTCGAAGTCGTCCATGCCGCCCGAAGACAGCGCGTCGACCTTGGCCGCGGCCATCGTGCGGTTGGTGCGCCACACGCTGGGCACCGCCATGCCTTCGTAGTTGGGCTGGCCGTGCGCGCCGGCGTGGCCCATGCCACCCATGGTCGGCACATTGAACGGGATGTTGTCGGTGCCGGTGCGGATCACTTCCAGCAGCGGCGCCTGGCGGCGTGCGTCGGCGCGCGACAGGCCGGTGGCGACCACCGTCACGCGCATCTCGTCGCCCAGGTTCTCGTCGTAGGCGGCGCCGTAGATCACGTGCGCGTCGGGCGAAGCGTAGGCGCGGATGGTGTTCATCGCCAGCTTCGATTCCGACAGCTTCAGCGAGCCCTTCGACGCGGTCACCAGCACCAGCACGCCCTTGGCGCCAGAGAGGTCGATGCCTTCGAGCAGCGGGCAGGCCACGGCCTGTTCGGCGGCGATGCGCGCGCGGTCCGGGCCGCTGGCCGCGGCCGTGCCCATCATGGCCTTGCCGGGTTCGCCCATCACGGTGCGCACGTCTTCGAAGTCGACGTTCACGCCGCCGTACTCGTTGATGATTTCCGAGATGCCGCCGACGGCGTTCTTCAGCACGTCGTTGGCGTGCGCGAAGGCTTCCGCCTGCGTCACGTCCTCGCCCAGCACTTCGAGCAGCTTCTCGTTCAGGATCACGATCAGCGAGTCGACGTTGGCTTCGAGCTCGGCCAGGCCGCTGTCGGCGTTGGTCATGCGCTTGCCGCCTTCCCAGTCGAAGGGCTTGGTCACCACGCCCACGGTCAGGATGCCCATTTCCTTGGCGATGCGCGCGATCACGGGGGCCGCGCCGGTGCCGGTGCCGCCGCCCATGCCGGCGGTGATGAACAGCATGTGCGCGCCGTCGATGGCCGCGCGGATCTCGTCCACCGCCAGCTCGGCCGCTTCACGGCCCTTGTCCGGCTTGCCGCCGGCGCCCAGGCCGTTGTTGCCCAGCTGGATCAGCTTGGGCGCGTTGCTGCGCGACAGCGCCTGCGCATCGGTGTTCGCGCAGGAGAACTGCACGCCCTGCACGCCGCGCTCGATCATGTGCGCGACCGCGTTGCCGCCGCCGCCGCCGACGCCGATCACCTTGATCTGGGTGCCTTGGTTGAACTCTTCCATTTCGATCATTTCGATGGCCATTTGGAACTCCTAATTTCTTGCTGCTGCAGTTGCTGTTGTTTCAATGAATTTTTCTTGTCGTTCACCGGATGCGTGTCATGAGGGCGGCCCGGTGCGTCGCCATCGCTCATTGAAATGACGAGGGGGGCTTCCGCGCGCCAGCCACAGTGGGTAATGCGTCATGTCAGAAGTTCCCCACGATGAAGTCCTTGAAGCGGCCGAAGGCCGTCTTCACCGAACCGTTTTTCTGGGCCACCTTGTAGCCGCGCATGCGGGCAAAGCGGGCTTCCTCGAGCAGGCCCATCACGGTCGCGGCACGGGGCTGGGCCACCATGTCGGACAGCGCGCTCGCATATTTGGGGATGCCGCGGCGCACCGGCTTGAGGAAGATGTCCTCGCCCAGTTCGACCATGCCCGGCATCACGGCGCTGCCGCCGGTCAGCACGATGCCCGACGACAGCACTTCCTCGTAGCCGGACTCGCGGATCACCTGCTGCACCAGCGAGAAGATCTCCTCGATGCGCGGCTCGATCACGCCGGCCAGCGCCTGCTTGCTCAGCATGCGCGGGCCGCGGTCGCCCAGACCCGGCACTTCCACCTGGGTGTCGGGGTCGGCCAGCAGCTGCTTGGCGTAGCCGTTCTCGACCTTGATGTCCTCGGCGTCCTTGGTCGGGGTGCGCAGCGCCATCGCGATGTCGCTGGTGATCAGGTCGCCCGCGATCGGGATCACCGCGGTGTGGCGGATCGCGCCGTTGGTGAAGATCGCCACGTCGGTGGTGCCGGCGCCGATGTCGACCAGGCACACGCCCAGTTCGCGCTCGTCCTCGGTCAGCACCGCCTGGCTCGAGGCCAGCGGGTTCAGCATCAGCTGGTCGACCTCGAGGCCGCAGCGGCGCACGCACTTGATGATGTTCTCGGCCGCGCTCTGGGCGCCGGTCACGATGTGCACCTTGGCTTCGAGGCGCATGCCGCTCATGCCGATCGGTTCCTTGACGTCCTGGCCGTCGATCACGAACTCCTGCGGTTCGACCAGCAGCAGGCGCTGGTCGCTCGAGATGTTGATCGCGCGCGCGGTCTCGACCACGCGGGCCACGTCGGCCGGCGTGACTTCCTTGTCCTTGACCGCCACCATGCCGCTGGAATTGATGCCGCGGATGTGGCTGCCGGTGATGCCGGTGTAGACCCGCCCGATCTTGCAGTCGGCCATCAGCTCGGCCTCCTTCAGGGCCTGCTGGATGCTCTGCACGGTGGCGTCGATGTTCACCACCACGCCGCGCTTCAGGCCGTTGCTCGGTGCCACCCCCAGGCCCGCGAGCTTGAGCTCGCCGTTGGGCAGCACCTCGGCCACCACCACCATCACCTTGGCGGTGCCGATGTCGAGGCCGACAACCAGGTCTTTGTATTCTTTGGGCATGAAATGTCCTCGGTATTCGCTTATTTCTTCTTGGGGTCGGTGACGACCGTGGTGACGCCGCGCATGCGCAGCGCATAACCCTCGTTGTGACGCAAGTCCGCGCCCTCCACCGAGGCCACGGTGCGCCCGTACTGCGCCGCCACCTGCTTCACGGTGCGCAGGAAACGCTCGGTGCGCACCACCACCTCTTCGCTGCGTCCACGGCCGAGCTCGACCGTGGCGCCGTTGTCCAGCAGCACATGCCAGCTGCCGCGGCTCGACAGGCCCAGTTCCTCGACCGTCAGGTCGTAGGGCTTGAACAGCGGCGCCAGCAGCCGGTACATGCCCAGCACTTGGCTGGCCTGCTCGATCGGACCGTCGAGGCGCGGCAGGTCGTCGTCGACCTCGGCCGTGTTGGCTTCGAACACTTCGCCGAAGCCATTGACCATCTTCGAGGCCGTCTCGTCGCCCCAGTGCGCGACCGGCACGTGCTCGGTCAGCGTGGCGCGCAGCCGGTTCGGAAACTCGCGCCGCACCACCGCCTTGCGCACCCACGGCACCGATTCGAAAGCCGTGCGCGCGCGCGCCAGGTCGACAGTGAAGAAGTTGCCGGCCAGCTGCGGCGCCACGTTGGCGCGCAGGGTGACCGCGTTGTTGTGCGTGACCTCGCCGTCGACCTTGAGGCCGGCGATCGGGAAGAAGGGCTGCCGCAGCACCCACCACGCGCCCGCCGCCAGCAACACCAGCGCGAACGACACGAACACCAGCGTGGCCGTGAAGTTCATCAGCTTGACGTCGAAGGGGACGGGGGCGGTGGTGGCCATGGGGCTAGACCTTGCCTTCCGAATCGAGTGCGGCCGAAGCCAGAACGCGCACGCACAGGTCCTCGTAGGCGATGCCCACCGCGCGCGCCGACATCGGCACCAGCGAATGGGTGGTCATGCCGGGCGAGGTGTTCATCTCGAGCAGGAAGGGCTTGCGGTCGCTGGCGCGGATCATCACGTCCGCACGGCCCCAGCCGCGGCAGCCCAGCGTGCGGTAGGCGGCCAGCGCGATGCGCTGGATCTCGCGTTCCTCGGCCTCGGGCAGGCCGCTCGGGCAGTGGTACTTCACGTCGTCGGTGAAGTACTTGTTCTGGTAGTCGTAGGCGCCTTCGGGCGCGGCGATGCGCACCACCGGCAACGCCTGCGCGTCGAGGCCGTGGCCCAGCACCGCGCAGGTGACTTCCTCGCCCTCGATGAATTCCTCGCACAGCACGTCGGCGTCGTACTTCGCCGACAAGGTGACCGCGTCCTGCATCTCGGAGTAGCCCTGCACCTTGGTCACGCCGATGGACGAACCCTCGCGCGGCGGCTTGACGATCAGCGGCAGGCCCAGCAGGTCGGGCACCACGCGGACCTGCTCGCGGCTCTGCTGGTCGGCCGCCAGGCGCACGTACTTGGGCGTGGGCAGGCCGTCGGCCACCCAGATGCGCTTGGTCATGACCTTGTCCATCGCCACGCTCGAGGCCATCACGCCCGAGCCGGTGTAGGGGATGCCGAGCAGCTCGAGCGCGCCCTGCACCGTGCCGTCTTCGCCGTGACGGCCGTGCAGCGCGATGAAGCAGCGCGCGAAGCCTTCGCGCTTGAGCTCGACCAGCTCGCGTTCGGCCGGGTCGAAGGCATGGGCGTCGACGCCGCGCGCGCGCAGCGCCTCCAGCACGCCGGTGCCCGAGAGGATGGAGATGTCGCGCTCGGCCGAGGTGCCGCCGAACAGCACGGCGACCTTGCCCAGGGAGGAAACGGAAGAAGTGGGAATGGATGGTGTGCTCACAGTGCACGCCCCTCGGAGGTGAAAGAAACCGTCTTCGGCGAAGCGGCCGCGCCGCCCAGCTCGACCACCCGGCCCGGCACCGCGCCGATCGAGCCGGCGCCCATGCAGACCACGACATCGCCCGCACGGGCGTTGTCCAGGATGGCCTGCGCCATCGCGCCGATCTCGTCGACGAACACCGGCTCGACCTTGCCGGCCACGCGCAATGCGCGCGTCAGGGCCCGGCCGTCGGCGGCCACGATCGGCGCCTCGCCGGCCGCATAGACCTCGCTCAGCAGCACTGCGTCGGCGGTGCCCAGCACCTTGACGAAGTCCTCGAAGCAGTCGCGCGTGCGGGTGAAGCGGTGCGGCTGGAAGGCCAGCACCAACCGGCGGCCCGGGAAGGCGCCGCGCGCGGCGGCGATGGTGGCCGCCATCTCGACCGGATGGTGGCCGTAGTCCTCGATCAGCGTGAAGGCGCCGGCAGTGGCCGCGTCCTTCGCCACCACGTCGCCGTAGCTCTGGAAGCGCCGGCCCACGCCCTTGAAGTCGGCCAGGCCGCGCTGCACGGCTTCGTCGGGCACGCCGAGCTCGACCGCCATCGCGATCACCGACAGCGCGTTGAGCACGTTGTGCTCGCCCGCCAGGTTGAGCACGATGTCCAGGTCGGGCAGCGTCACGCCGTTGCGGCGCTGCGCGGTGAAGTGCATCTGCGCGCCCACCGCGCGCACGTTGACCGCGCGAACCTGGGCTTCTTCGTTGAAGCCGTAGCTGGTCACCGGACAGGTCACCTCGGGCACGATGGCGCGCACCGCGGCGTCGTCGGTGCACAGGATCGCCACGCCGTAGAAGGGCATGCGGTGCAGGAAGTCGACAAAGGCCTTCTTGAGGTTGCCGAAGTCGTGCCCGTAGGTCTCCATGTGGTCGGCGTCGATGTTCGTGACCACCGCCATCACCGGCAGCAGGTTCAGGAACGAAGCATCCGATTCGTCGGCCTCGACCACGATGTAGTCGCCGCTGCCCAGCTGCGCATTGGCACCGGCGCTGTTGAGCCGGCCGCCGATCACGAAGGTCGGGTCGAGCCCGGCCGCGGCCAGCACGCTGGCCGCCAGGCTGGTGGTGGTGGTCTTGCCGTGGGTGCCGGCGATCGCGATGCCCTGCTTGAGGCGCATCAACTCGGCCAGCATCATGGCGCGCGGCACCACCGGGATGCGCTTCTCGCGCGCGGCCAGCACCTCGGGGTTCTCGGACTGCACCGCGGTCGAGGTCACGACCGCATCGGCGCCCGCGATGTTGGCCGCGGCATGGCCCACGTAGGTGGTGATGCCCAGGCCCGCGAGCCGGCGCAGCGTGGCGCTGTCGCTCAGGTCGGAGCCGGAGATCTGGTAGCCCAGGTTGAACAGCACCTCGGCGATGCCGCTCATGCCGGCGCCGCCCAGGCCGACGAAGTGGATGTGGCGGATGGCGTGCTTCATGCGCGGCTCCCCTTCTTCCTTTTGTCGGCCAGTTCTTCGCAGGCGCGGACCACCAGGTCGACCGCCTCGGTCTTCTGCATCGTCTTGGCCTTCGAGGCCTTGTCCACCAGGGTGGTTCTTTCGGTTTTCTGTAGCAAGTCAGCCAGCAATTCGGGAGTGAGTTCGGTCTGCTGGACGAGCCAGCCGCCACCCGCGTCGACCAGGAATCGCGCGTTGGTGGTCTGGTGGTCGTCCACCGCCGAGGGGAAAGGCACGAACAGCGCTGCTGCGCCGACGGCCGCGATTTCGGTGACGGTGCTGGCACCGGCGCGCGCGACGATAAGGTCGGCCGTGGCGTAGGCCTCGGCCGTATCGTCGATGAAGGGGGTGAGCTCGGCGTCGACGCCGGCGGCCGCATAGTTGGCGCGCAGCTCGTCGATCTGCTTGGCGCCGCTCTGGTGCAGCACGATCGGCCGCTCGGCGGGCGCGATGCGCGCCAGCGCCTGCGGCACGATGGTGTTGAGCGCGCGCGCGCCCAGGCTGCCGCCCACGACCAGCAGCTTCAACGGACCGCTGCGGCCCAGGAAGCGCACGACCGGGTCGGGCTGCGAAGTGAAGGCCGCGCGCAGCGGGTTGCCGACCCATTCGGCGTTCTTCAGCACCTTCGGGAAGGCGGTGAAGACCCGGTTCGCGACGCTGGCCAGCACCTTGTTGGCCAGGCCCGCGACCGAGTTCTGCTCGTGCAGCACCAGCGGGCTGCCCAGCAGCACGCTCATCAGGCCGCCGGGGAAGGTGATGTAGCCGCCCAGGCCGATGACCACGTCGGGCCTCACGCGGCGCAGCACGCCGACGCTCTGGGCGAAGGCGCGCAGCAGGCGCACCGGCAGCATCAGCACCGTGAGCGGACCCTTGCCGCGCAGGCCGCCGAACTGCACCGGCTCGAAGGCGAAGCCGCGCGGCGGCACCAGCTGCTGCTCCATGCTGCCGGGCGCGCCCAGCCAGTGCACGGTCCAGCCGCGCGCGCGCAGCGCCTCGGCCACGGCCAGGCCGGGGAAGATGTGGCCGCCGGTGCCGCCGGCCATCACGAGGGCCGTGCGCGTCATACACGCCCCCCACGCATGAGGACCCGGTTCTCGTAGTCGACGCGCAGCACCACGGCCAGCGCGATCGAGATCATCAGGATCGCCGAGCCGCCGAAGCTCATCAACGGCAGGCCCAGGCCCTTGGTCGGCAGCGCGCCCAGGTTCACGCCCATGTTGATGAAGGACTGGAAGCCGATCCAGATGCCGATGCCCTGCGCCACCAGGCCGGAGAACACGCGGTCGAGCGCGATCGCCTGGCGGCCGATGTGCATGATGCGGCGCGTGAGCCAGAGGAACAGGCCGATGACCAGCAGCACGCCGATCAGGCCGAACTCCTCGCCCAGCACGGCCAGCAGGAAGTCGGTGTGGGCCTCGGGCAGCCAGTGCAGCTTCTCGACGCTGCCGCCCAGCCCGACGCCGAAGATCTCGCCGCGGCCGATCGCGATCAGCGAGTGCGAGAGCTGGTAGCCCTTGCCCAGCGCGTGCGCTTCGCTGAAGGGGTCGAGGTAGGCAAAGATCCGCTCGCGCCGCCATTCGCTGGTCATCACGATCAGCGCGAAGGCCGCCACCACCAGCGTGGCGATCACGAAGAACATGCGCGCGTTGACGCCGCCCAGGAACAGGATGCCCATCGCGATGACCGCGATCACCATGAAGGCGCCCATGTCGGGCTCGGCCAGCAGCAGCATGCCGACCACCACCACCGCCACGCCCATCGGCAGCACGGCGCGGAAGAAGCGCTCCTTGATCTCCATCTTGCGCACCATGTAGCTGGCGGCATAGAGCACCATCGCGAGCTTGGCGAGCTCGGAGGGTTGGAAGTTCATGATGCCCAGCGGCAGCCAGCGACGCGCGCCGTTGACCACGCGGCCGATGTGCGGGATCAGCACCGCCACCAGCAGCAGCAGCGAGACGACGAACAGCCAGGGCGCGATGCGCTCCCAGGTCTGCATCGGGATCTGGAAGGCCAGCAGCGCCGCGACGAAGGCGATCGCGATGAACAGCACGTGGCGCGTGAGGAAAAACATCGGCCCGTAGCCGGCGCGCGCGAAACGCGGGTTGTCGGGCAGCGCGATCGAGGCCGAATAGACCATCACCGCGCCCCAGGCCAGCAGCGCCAGCGTGACCCACAGCAGCGCCTGGTCGAAGCCCAGCACGCGCATCGGCGCGGCCTTGGTCTGCGACATGGTGCCGCCGCCCAGCCGCACCGGCAGGTGCATCGGCAAGGCGTCGATGCCGCTCTTGGCGGCGCGCGTGAACCAGCCCTTGAGGCGGCCCGGCGCTTCGTTGGGGGTGGCGGCGCTGGCGTTGTTCATGCCGAATGTCCTTCGTCGATGCCGTCGTAGGACGACTCGGGCAGGGCCTGCACCGCTTCGCAGAACACCGCGGCGCGGTGGCCGTAGTCCCTGAACATGTCGAAGCTCGCGCAGGCCGGCGACAGCAGCACCGCGTCGCCCGGATGGGCGCGGCGCGCGGCCAGCTGCACGGCCTGTTCCATCGACTCGGCGTGCACGATCGTGACGCCGGTGTCGGCCAGCGCGGCCTCGATCACCGGCGCGTCGCGCCCGATCAGCACCACCGCGCGCGCGAACTGGCGCACCGGCGCGGCCAGCGGCGTGAAGTCCTGGCCCTTGCCGTCGCCGCCCAGGATCGCGACCACGCGGCGCTCGGCGCCGAGGCCGCCCAGCGCGGCCACGGTGGCGCCCACGTTGGTGCCCTTGCTGTCGTCGAAGTATTCGACCTGGTCGAGGATCGCGACCGACTCGACGCGGTGCGGCTCGCCCTGGTACTCGCGCAGGCCGTAGAGCATCGGGCCCAGCGGGCAGCCGGCGGCGCTGGCCAGCGCGAGCGCGGCCAGCGCGTTGAGCGCGTTGTGCTGGCCGCGGATGCGCAGCGCATCGGCGGGCATCAGGCGCTGCAGGATGATGTCCTCTTCCTGCGCCGCCGCGCCGCGCTTGCGCTTGATGGTTTCGTCGGCCTCGAGCGCGCGCACCAGCCAGGTCATGCCGTTGACGCGTTCGATGCCGAAGTCGGAGGGCCGCAGCGGCAGGCCGGCGCCGAAGGTGATATGGGTGCGGATCTGCGGGCGCTGCAGCTTGACGCGCACCGGCGGCGGCAGCATCGCCATCACGCCGGCGTCGTCGCGGTTGAGGATCATCAGGCCGCGCGCGCCGAAGATGCGCTGCTTGGCGCCGGCATACGCCGCCATGTCGCCGTGCCAGTCCAGATGGTCCTGCGTGAGGTTGAGCACGGTCGCGGCCGTGGGCTCGAAGCCCTGCACGCCGTCGAGCTGGAAGCTGGAGAGTTCGAGCACCCAGACCTCGGGCAGCGTGTCGGCATCGAGGTGCGCGCTCAGCGTGTCGAGCAGGGTCGGGCCGATGTTGCCGGCCACGGCCACGGTCTTGCCGGCGCGCTCGACCAGCTGGCCGGTGAGCGCGGTGACGGTGGTCTTGCCGTTGGTGCCGGTGATGGCCAGCACCGCGGGCTCGTAGCCCTTGGGCACGGCGACCTCGACGACCGGCGGCGCTTCGGCCACCGGCGCGGCTTCCTCGACCGCGGCCGAAGCCGGGTTCGAGACCGCCAGTTCGGCGATGCGGGCGACGAACTCGGCCGCCTCCTTGGCGGCGCTGGGAACGTAGGGCTGGCCGGCGGTCGGCTGGCGAAGGGCTGCGGCGGGCGCGACCGCGGCGGCGGGCACGGCCTGCGCCTCGGTCGCGGCGGCATCGGCCGGCTCGGCTTCTTCGGGCTGCGCCACCGCCACATGGGTCGACGGATCGCGCGGCGCGCTCTCGGCCATCGCGCTCGGCGTGGCGGCCGGTTCGGGCTCGACGGCTTCCGCTTCGATCGCTTCGGTCGGCAGGACCGCCTCGACCGATGCCGACTCGGACGGCGGCACCACGGCCTCCGGCGCTTCGGCAGGCGCCGGCGCTTCCGGCACCGCCTCGGCGGCGGCCGGTTCTTCGATCGTCTGCGGCGCCATCTCGATCTGCATCTGGGCGTCGGGCTCGGCTTCGGGCTCGGCCACCACCGGCGGCAGTTCGACCGTGCGCAGGTCGCTCAGCGCGCGCGCGAACAGGTCGAGTTCGCCGCCCACCGGCAGGCCGACCGCGCGCGCCGCATCGACCACCGGGGCCAGCGTGGCGGGCGTCAGGCCGGGCGAGCAGTACACGGCGCGCACAGAAGTGCCCTCGATCAGCGCGGCGCTCAGCGGACCGCCGACGAAGGCCACGTCGGGCCATTCGGCCTGCAGCCGGCCGAGCAGCGCCGGCGCTTCGCGCGTGTCGGCCACCGTGACCCGCGCGCCGTGGCGCGCGCACCAGCGCGCCATCGCCAGCCCAGACGCACCAAGGCCGAGGACGAGGACGGGGAGGTCTTTCAGATGCCGCATGGTCTCGTTACCGCAGCTTCAGCGTCGACAGGCCCACGAGGCACAGCAGCATCGTGATGATCCAGAAGCGCACCACGACCTGGGTCTCGCGCCAGCCGCTCTTCTCGAAGTGATGGTGCAGCGGCGCCATCTTGAGAATGCGCCGGCCTTCGCCGAAGCGCTTCTTGGTGTACTTGAAGTACATGACCTGCGCCATCACCGAGATCGCCTCGACCACGAAGATGCCGCCCATCACGAAGAACACGATCTCCTGGCGCACGATGACCGCGATGGTGCCCAGTGCGCCGCCCAGCGCCAGCGCGCCGACGTCGCCCATGAAGACCTGCGCCGGGTGCGTGTTGAACCACAGGAAGGCCAGGCCCGCGCCGGCCATGGCCGAGCAGAACACCAGCAGCTCGCCCGAGCCGGGGATGTGCGGGAACAGCAGGTACTTCGAATACACCGAGCTGCCGGTGACGTAGGCGAACACGCCCAGCGCCGAGCCGACCATCACCACCGGCATGATCGCCAGGCCGTCGAGCCCGTCGGTGAGGTTCACCGCATTGCTCGCGCCCACGATCACCAGGTAGGTCAGGATCACGAAGCCGATGCCGCCCAGCGGGTAGCTGATCTCCTTGAAGAAGGGCACCAGCAGGTTGATCTTGGGCGAGAACTCGAGCGCGAAGCCCGAGCGCACCCAGGCGCCGAACAGTTCCAGCACGCGCCAGTTGGAGCTCTCGGAGATGCTGAACAGCAGGTAGAAGCCGGCCACCAGGCCGACCAGCGACTGCCACAGGTACTTCTCGCGCGAGCGCATGCCCTCGGGGTCCTTGCGCACCACCTTGCGCCAGTCGTCGACCCAGCCGATGGCGCCGAAGCCCAGCGTGACCCACAGCACGATCCAGACGAAGCGGTTGCTCAGGTCGAACCACATCAGGGTGGCGAAGGCGATCGAGAACAGCACCAGCACGCCGCCCATGGTGGGCGTGCCGCTCTTGCTCAGGTGCGTTTCCATGCCGTAGCCGCGCACCGGCTGGCCGATCTTGAGGGCGGTCAGGCGGCGGATCGCGTAGGGGCCGACCGCCAGGCCGATCAGCAGCGCGGTGGTCGCGGCCATCAGCGCGCGGAAGGTCAGGTACTGGAAGACGCGCAGGAACCCGAGTTCGGGCGACAGCGTCTGCAGCCATTGGGCCAGGCTCATCAGCATGGGGTGTTGCGCGGTTCATGCGGCATGACCGGCCTCCTTGTTGTTGTTGTCGTCTATCGATTCGGGCTGCACGGCGGCGGCCGTCACGGCCTGCACCACCCGTTCCATGCGCATGGAGCGCGAGCCCTTGACCAGCACGCTGGCGGTCCGTGGCAGCTGTTCTCGCACCGCGGCCTGCAGCGCGTCGATGTCGGCGAAGTGCCGGCCATCGCGGCGCTGGCGCGTGTCGTCGAAGGCCGCGACGCTGTGCGCCGTGGCCTCGCCCAGCGCGAACAGCACCTCGATGCCCTGCTCGCGCGCCCAGGCACCGACCTCGGCGTGGAAGCCCTCGGATTGATCGCCCACCTCGGCCATGTCGCCCAGCACCAGCAGGCGCGGGCCGGGCAGCGCGGCCAGCACGTCGATGGCGGCGCGCACGGAGTCGGGGTTGGCGTTGTAGCTGTCGTCGATCAGCACCAGCGTGCGGCCGTCGGCCATCGGCAGTTCGAGCGCGCGCGAGCGGCCCTTGACCGGCTCGAAAGCCGCCAGGCCTTCGGCGATCTTCTCGATCGAGACACCGGTGGCCAGCGCGCAGGCCGTGGCGGCCAGCGCATTGATCACGTTGTGGCGCCCGGCGATGCGCAGCGTCGTGTGGAAGGCGCCGAGCGGCGTGCGCACCTCGACCTGCCAGGCGCCATGCGCCCAGGTGGCGCCGCCCAGCGAGATGTCGGCATCGGGCGTGTCGCCGAAGGTCATGCAGCGGCGCGTTCCGCCTTCGCGGGCGATCTCGTTCCACAGCGGCGTGAAGTCGTCGTCGGCCGGGAACACCGCGGTGCCGTTGTCGGGCAGTGCCGAGAACACGGCCGCGTTCTCCAGCGCCACCGCCTCGACGGTGCGCATGAACTCCTGGTGCTCGCGCTGCGCGTTGTTGACCAGCGCGATGGTGGGCTTGGCGATGGCGGCCAGCCGCGCGATCTCGCCCGGGTGGTTCATGCCCAGCTCGACCACCGCCAGCTGGTGCTGCGGGCGCAGCCGCATCAGCGTGAGCGGCAGGCCGATCTCGTTGTTGAAGTTGCCGACGGTGGCGAAGGCGCGCTCGCCCGAGGCGGCCTGCACGACCGCCGCGATCATCTGCGTGACGGTGGTCTTGCCGTTGCTGCCGGTCACGGCCACCAGCGGCAGTGCGAACTGGGCGCGCCAACCGGCCGCGACCGCGCCCAGGGCGCGCAGCGTGTCGGGCACTTCGAGGCCCGCCAGGCCGGCTTCGCGCAGGCCGCCGTGGGCGATGGCCGCGACCGCGCCGCTCGCGCGGGCGTCGGCCAGGAAAGCGTTGGCGTCGAAGCGCTCGCCCTTGAGCGCGACGAACAGGTCGCCCGGCTGCAGCGTGCGGCTGTCGGTGTGCACGCGCGCGATCGGCGTGGCGGGGTCGCCCACCAGGCGCGCCTCGGGCACCCAGGCCAGCAGTTGGCCCAGCGTCATCAGGGTGGCGCCCTGCGTCATGCGGCACTCCTCGCGCTCAGCGCGTCGATCGCATGCACGCGGTCGGAGAAGGCGATGCGCTCGCCCGCGATCTCCTGCCAGGCCTCGTGGCCCTTGCCGGCGATCAGCACCACGTCTTCGGGTGCGGCCTGGGCCAGCGTGGCGGCGATGGCCGCGGCGCGGTCGGGCTCGACCTGCGCGGCTTCGGGCCGCGACAGGCCCAGCAGGATCTGGCTCAGGATGGCAGCCGGCTTCTCGCTGCGCGGGTTGTCGCTGGTCAGCACCACGCGGTCGGCCTGGCGCTCGGCCACGGCGGCCATCATCGGCCGCTTGGTCGCATCGCGGTCGCCGCCGCAGCCGAACACGCACCAGAGCTTGCCGCCGCGCTGCGCGGCCAGCGGCTGCAGCCCGGCCAGCGCCTTGTCGAGCGCATCGGGCGTGTGGGCGTAGTCGACCACCGCCAGCGGCCGGCCCGGCAGCGCGATGCGCTCCATGCGGCCGGGCACGCTGTGCAGGCCGCGGCAGGCGTCGACCGCCTCGGCCAGCGTCATGCCCAGCGCGCGCAGCGCACCGATCACGCCCAGCAGGTTGGCCACGTTGTACTGGCCGATGAGTTGCGTGGCGAGCGACTGCGGTGCCGCGCCCTGCTCGACCACCTCGAAGGACAGGCCTTCGGCGCCGTGATGGATGTTCTGAGCCATCAGCCGCGCGGCACCGCCGTCGGCGGAGGTGGTCCAGATGTCGAGCGCGCCGGTGCCGCGGTCGATCAGCTGGGCCACCAGGCTCGCGCCGTGCAGGTCGTCGATGTTGACCACCGCCGCGCCCAGGCCCGGCCAGCGGAACAGCTCGGCCTTGGCTTCCCAGTAGGCGTCCATGTCGCCGTGGTAGTCGAGGTGGTCCTGCGTGAAATTGGTGAACACCGCGACGCGGATCTCGCAGCCGTCGAGGCGGCGCTCGGCGATGCCGATCGACGAGGCCTCGATGGCACAGGCGCTGAAGCCGCGCGCCACGAAGCCGCGCAGCTCGCGCTGCAGCATCACCGGGTCGGGCGTGGTCAGGCCGGTGTGGACCATGTCGGGCGGCACGCCGATGCCCAGCGTGCCGACCAGCGCGCAGGGCCCCTGGCCGGGGCGCTGCGACAGCGCCTCGGCCAGCCACCAGGCGGTCGAGGTCTTGCCGTTGGTGCCGGTGACGGCGATCAGCGGGATCTGGCTCGAGGGCTGGCCGTAGAAGGAGGAAGCGATCGGGCCGGTGGCGGCCTTGAGGCCGGCGAAGGACGCGATGCCCTCGTGTTCGAAGCCGAAGGCCTCGACGCCCTCGCGCTCGACCAGGCAGGCCACCGCGCCCTGCGCCAGCGCCGCGGCCACGTGGGCGCGGCCGTCGGTGGCGGCGCCGGGCCAGGCGATGAAGGCATCTCCGTCGCCCACGCGGCGGCTGTCGGCATGCAGGTCGCCCGGCACGCACGAACGCAGCCAGTGCGCGGCTTCGTTGGGGCTGGAAAGAAGGATGTCGTCGTCCATTAGAAACTCTCGTCGACGCCCTTGGTCAGGACCAGCGGCTTCACGGCCAGGTCGGGTGCCACATTCATCATGCGCAGCGTCTGCTGCACCACTTCGCTGAACACCGGGGCGGCGGCGATGCCGCCGAAGTAGCGGCCGTCGCCGGGCTCGTCGATCATCACGCCGACGATGATGCGCGGCGTCTCGATCGGCGCCATGCCGGTGAACCAGGCGCGGTACTTGTTGCTGGCGTAGCCCTTGCCGACCTGCTTGTGCGCGGTGCCGGACTTGCCGCCGACGGAATAGCCCACGGTCTGCGCCAGCTGGCCGGTGCCGCCAGGGCCCGCGGCCATCTGCAGCATCTTGCGCACCGCGTGCGCGTTCTCGGCCGAGAACACGCGCACGCCGACGGCCGGCTCCGAACTCTTGAGCATGGTCACCGGGATGATGCTGCCGTCGTGCGCGAAGGAGGTGTACGAATGTGCCATCTGAAACAGCGAGGCCGACAGGCCGTAGCCGTAGGCCATGGTGGCCTGCTCGACCGGCTTCCAGTTCTTCCAGGGCCGCAGCCGGCCCGTGACGGCGCCGGGGAACTGGATCTGCGGCTTCTGGCCGTAGCCGAGGGCGGTGTAGGTGTCCCACATCTCGTGGGGCGTCATCTTCTGCGCGATCTTGAGCGCACCGACGTTGCTGGACTTCTGGATCACACCCTCGACCGTCAGCGCGCCGTAGTTGTGCGTGTCGCTGATGGTGAAGCCGCCGATCTGGTAGCGGCCGGGGGCGGTGTCGATGATGGTCGACGGCTTGACGCGGCCGGCCTCGAGCGCCATGCCCACGGTGATCGGCTTCATGGTCGAGCCGGGCTCGAAGGTGTCGGTGATGGCGCGGTTGCGCAGCTGTTCGCCGGTCAGGTTCTGGCGCTTGTCGGGCACATAGCTCGGGTAGTTGGCCAGCGCCAGCACCTCGCCGGTGATGGCATCGAGCACCACCACGCTGCCGGCCTTGGCCTTGCGCGCGATCACCGCGTCGCGCAGCTTCTGGTAGGCGAAGAACTGCACCTTGCTGTCGACGCTGAGCTGGATGTCCTTGCCGTCGAGCGGCGGCACGGTCTCGCCCACGCCCTCGACCACGCGGCCCAGCCGGTCCTTGATCACGCGGCGCGAGCCGGCCTTGCCGGCCAGCTCCTTGTCGAAGGCCAGTTCGATGCCTTCCTGGCCGTGGTCTTCCACGTTGGTGAAGCCGACCACGTGCGCGGCGGCCTCGCCTTCGGGGTACTGGCGCTTGTATTCCTTGCGCTGGTAGATGCCCTTGAGGTTGAGGTCGGCGATCTGCTTGGCGATGGGCGCATCGACCTGGCGCTGGATCCAGACGAAGGTCTTGTCCTCGTCCTCGAGCTTCTTGTCGAAATCCTTCTGCGCCATGCCCAGCAGCTTGGCCACCTGCCTGAGCTTGGCGCGCACCTCGGGGTCGTTGCGCTCCACGTCTTCCGGGATGGCCCAGATGCTGGGCGCGACCACGCTCGACGCGAGCAGCAGGCCGTTGCGGTCGAGAATGCGGCCGCGGTTGGCCGGGAGCTCGAGCGTGCGCGCGAAGCGCACCTCGCCCTGGCGCTGGAAGAAGTCGTTGCCGATCACCTGCACGTAGGTGGCGCGGGCGGCCAGCACCACGAAGCCGAGCGCGATCGCGGCCACGATGAACTTGCTGCGCCAGACCGGCGTCTTGCTCGCGAGCAAGGGGCTGGTCGTGTACTGGACGCTGCGGCTGTTGCGGGCCATCAGCCGCCCCTTCGCGCCGGTGCCGGCGCCGGTGGGGGCGCCGGGATCGGCGGGATCACCGTGCCGTCGGGACGCACGTACTGCGTGATCGCCGGCGTGGTGGTGCGCATCTTGAGCTGCTCCTTGGCCAGCTTCTCGACCCGCAGCGGCGTGGCCTGGGCCCGCTTCTCGACCTGCAGCCGGTCGCCGTCGACCTCGAGCCGGCGCGCCTCGGTGTTGGCGCGGTCGAGCTCGGTGAACAGCAGGCGCGAGCGGTACTGCGTGTGCACGAGGAACAGCGCGGTCGCCATCACGGCCATCAGCAGGAGCACGTTGAGCCGCGCCATGTCAGGCCTCGGTGCGTTCGGCGATCCGCAGGATCGCGCTGCGCGAGCGCGGGTTGCCCGCCACCTCGGCCGCCGACGGCCGCACCCGGCCCAGCGCGCGCAGCTTCATCACCTTGGGCGCCGCGAAGGGCGCGCGGCGGTCGTAGACCTCCTTCGAGTGGGTCGCGATGAACTGCTTGACGATGCGGTCTTCCAGCGAATGGAAGGCGATCACCGCCAGCCGCCCGCCGGGTTCGAGCACCGAGAGGCTGGCCTCTAGCGCTTGTTGCAGCTCTTCAAGCTCGGCGTTGATGAAAATCCGAAGAGCCTGAAATGTGCGCGTTGCAGGGTTCTGGCCCTGCTCGCGGGTTTTGACCGCGCCAGCCACGAGCTCGGCCAGCTCGGTGGTGGTTGAAATTGGGCCCCGTTCTTGTCGGCGAGCATCAATCGCCTTTGCAATCTGAACAGCAAACCGTTCTTCGCCATAGTCACGAATCACCTCTGCAATCTGCTGAGTTTCGGCCGTCGCCAGCCAGTCGGCCACGCTTTCGCCGCGCGTGGTGTCCATGCGCATGTCGAGCGGGCCGTCGAAACGAAAAGAAAAACCCCGTGCGGGGTTGTCGATCTGCGGAGAGCTGATGCCCAAATCCATGAGCAAGCCGGTCACGCTGCGCGGCGGCAGCTCCCCCAGATCCTTGAAACCCTGGTGCCGGATCGAAAAACGCGCATCGGTGATGCGCGCTGCTTCGGCCACCGCTTCCGCGTCCTTGTCGAACGCGATGAGCCGGCCCTCCGGCGCCAGTTTTTCCAGCAGCCGCCGGGTGTGCCCCCCGCGGCCGAAGGTGGCATCCACGAAGGTGCCACCGAGTGCGTCCGGCCGGTCGGCGGTCAGTGCGTCGACCGCTTCATCCAGCAAGACGGTGGTGTGGGTCCATGAAGTGTCCAAGGCGGTACTCGTCATCAGAAGGCGAGGTCCTGGAAGGACTCCGAAGCGAGACCGGCCTGGATGGCTTCGGCCTCCTTGGCATCGTGCGTGGCCTTGTCCCACAGCTCGAAGTGGCTGCCCATGCCCAGCAGCAGCGCGTCGCGCGAGATGTTGGCCGCGGCACGCAGCTCGGGCGACACCAGCACGCGGCCGGTGCCGTCCATGTCGACGTCCATCGCGTTGCCCAGGAACAGGCGCTTGAGCCACTGGTCCTTGAGCGACATCGCGGCGATGCGTTCGCGGAACTGCTCCCAGGCGGGGCGCGGAAAGACCATCAGGCAGCCGTGCGGGTGACGTGTGATCGTGAGTTGACCGCCGGCCGTTGCGGCCAGCACGTCACGATGCCGGGTCGGCACGGAAAGGCGACCCTTGGCATCCAGACTCAGCGATGAAGCGCCTTGAAACACGGCCACGAAACCCTTGTGATGGGACAGCGCGGGCACCTCGACGAGGTACAAACCGACACTTTTTCCCACTTAACTGCACTTTTTTCCACTGTAGCAGCAAAGTTCAGGCGTGCAATCAGGCGTCGCGAGTATTTTTTGTAATGGAATCAACGACTTAGCGCGGTTTCCGAACCTTCGGAAACCGCGAATTCCGTTGCAAATGAAGCACTTAGCTCACGCAGTGAATGTGTTGCGTGAAGCCATGCGCCGTCGCGGCCCGCCTCAAAGGATGAAACGCGACAGGTCTTCGTCGTGACTTAGTGCCGCCAGCCGCTGATCGACGTAGGCCGCGTCGATGCGCACGGTCTGCCCCGACAGCTTGGCAGCGTCGAAGCTGATCTCGTCGAGCAGGCGCTCCATCACCGTCGACAGCCGGCGTGCACCGATGTTCTCGGTGCGCTCGTTGACCTCGAAGGCGATGCTCGCCAGCCGCGTGATGCCCTCGGGCGCGAAGTCGATGGTCACGCCTTCGGTGGCCAGCAGGGCCTGGTACTGCTTGACCAGCGAGGCGCGGGTCTGCGTGAGGATGGCCTCGAAGTCGGCCACCGAGAGCGACTGCAGCTCGACGCGGATCGGGAAGCGGCCCTGCAGCTCGGGGATCAGGTCGCTGGGCTTGCTCACGTGGAAGGCGCCGCTGGCGATGAACAGGATGTGGTCGGTGCGCACCACGCCGTACTTGGTGCTCACGGCCGTGCCCTCGACCAGCGGCAGCAGGTCGCGCTGCACGCCCTGGCGCGACACGTCGCTGCCCTGGGCCTCGGCGCGGGTCGCGACCTTGTCGATCTCGTCGATGAACACGATGCCATTCTGCTCGGCGTTGGCAATCGCCTGCGCGCGGATCTCTTCCTCGTTGACCAGCTTGCCGGCCTCCTCGTCGATCAGGAGGCGCATCGCCTCGGCGATCTTGAGCTTGCGCGTCTTGCGCTGCCCGCCCCCCATCTGGCCGAACATGCCGCGCAACTGCTCGGTCATCTCCTCCATGCCGGCTGGGCCCATGATTTCGAGCGGCGTGCGGGTTTCGGCCAGATCGAGTTCGATCTCCTTGTCGTCGAGTTCGTGCTCGCGCAGCTTCTTGCGGAAGGCCTGGCGGGTGGGGTTGGGCGCGTCCAGGGCGGTGGCGCCACCGTCGGCACCGCGCGCCGGCGGCAGCAGCACGTCGAGGATGCGCTCTTCGGCCGCGTCCTCGGCGCGCATGCGCACCTTGGTGCTTTCCTTCTCGCGCGTCTGCTTGACGGCGATCTCGGCCAGGTCGCGGATGATCGCGTCGACGTCCTTGCCGACGTAGCCGACCTCGGTGAACTTGGTGGCCTCGACCTTGATGAAGGGCGCATCGGCCAGGCGGGCCAGGCGGCGCGCGATCTCGGTCTTGCCGACGCCGGTCGGGCCGATCATCAGGATGTTCTTGGGCGTGATCTCGTGGCGCAGCGCGCCCTCGACCTGCTGGCGGCGCCAGCGGTTGCGCAGCGCGATGGCCACGGCGCGCTTGGCGTCCGGCTGGCCGACGATGTGGTTGTCGAGTTCGGAGACGATCTCCTGCGGGGTCATGGACATGTCAGAGCGTCTCAATCGTGTGGTGCATGTTGGTGTAGATGCAGAGGTCGCCGGCGATCTCGAGCGACTTCTTGACGATCTCGGCGGCCGAGAGCTCGGTGTTCTCGAGCAGCGCCTTGGCCGCCGACTGCGCATAGGCGCCGCCCGAACCGATGGCCACGATGCCGTCCTGTGGCTCCAGCACGTCGCCGTTGCCGGTGATGATCAGCGAGGTGGTGGCGTCGGCCACGGCCAGCATCGCCTCGAGGCGGCGCAGCACGCGGTCGGTGCGCCAGTCCTTGGTCAGCTCGACGGCGGCGCGGGCCAGCTGGCCCTGGTGCTTCTCGAGCTTGGCCTCGAAGCGCTCGAACAGGGTGAAGGCGTCGGCGGTGGCGCCGGCGAAGCCCGCGATGACCTTGCCGTGGTGCAGCCGGCGCACCTTGCGCGCCGAACCCTTGATGACGATGTTGCCCAGCGTGACCTGGCCATCGCCGCCGATGGCGACCTGGTCGCCTCCGGGGCCCTTGCGGCGCACGCTGATGATCGTGGTTCCGTGAAATTGTTCCATCGGAGCCACTTGGGGACCCTGGCGCCCAATGCAAGGGCCGATGTCAGTTCTCGCGCACCCGCACCAGCGCGTGGTCGGCGATGCCCACCACCTTGAAGAAGGCGGCGATCAGCCGGTGCGCGTCGACGAACTGCACCCGCTGGCCGCTGGCGTCGCGCTCGGTGACCCAGTTCAGCAGCGTGCCCGCGGCCGTGAGGTCCAGCCGCACCAGCGCGGCACAGGAAATGGTGGCGGCCGCCGCCGGCTGGGCCGTGCCGGCCTCGGCGATCTCGGCATCGAGACGGCGCCAGGTCGAGACCGAATCGCCGCTCAGGTCGCCGGTCAGCGCGGCCCGCATCGACTCCGGGCCGGCGTTCGCCGCGGGCATGGCGTCGAGCGAAAGCGCCGCCGGGGCGGTGCGCGGCGTGGTCGGCGCCTCCGCAGGCAGGCAGCGGCCGCGCGGCTCTTCCCAGGCCGGCGGCGACACCTCGTAGGTGATGCAGTAGTTGAGCGCGGCCAGCTCGAAGGGATCGACCGCGTTCAGCAGCCGCAGCGCCGCCATGCGCAACTGCCACCAACCCTGCTCGATGTCCCGCTCGTTGACCGGGGTGGCTTTCTCGAGCACGGCCAGCAGGCGCCCGACCCCCAGGAAACGCATGTCGACGGGCGACGCGGCCCAGTGGGCGAACAGCGCGCGCAAGGGACCGGCCGCGTTGGGCTCGATGCCGCCGAGCGCTCGCCAGTCGAGCGTCCAGACGTTGCCGGCCGCGGACAGCGCACGCGTGAGTTCGGCCAGGCTTTCGCGCGTGACCTGGGGCGGGCTGCGCCAGTCGGCCTCGTGGCCGCCGCCGACCGCCGCCTGGGTCTTGGCATGGCGCGCCAGCGCCCGCAGCGACACCCATTCGGGGCCGTTGCGCTTGAGCCGCTGGGCATAGCGCGTGCTGGCGGCCGCGAATTTCTCGGCATCGCCGGTCGCGCGGTACAGATCGAGCAGGGCCAGCCAGTTCTCGTTGTGGTCGGCCTGGCCGTCGGCCACCAGGCTCTGCAGCAGGATCGATTCGGCGCCGGCATCGTCGCCATGGGCGAAGCGGATCGCGGCCTCGTCGAGCGCGCTGTCGTAGACCAGCAGCGGCGAGGGCACGCTCGACGGCGCGTGGTCGAAGGCCATCGGCGACGAGGCGGGCACCGCATGTTCGGGCGGCAGGCCGGGCGTGGTGTCGGCATAGGCGCGCGCGCGCTGCTCGGCCAGCTCCTCGGGGTGGACCGACGAGACCGATTCCTCGGCCGGGCCGCCCTTCCACCACTGCTGGGACATCTGCTCTTCGATCTCGTCGATCTTCTTGAGCGTCAGGGCACGTCCCTCGGTCTTGTCCGTGGAGTTGCCGACGTTGAGCGAGGACGGCTGGTCGGGGTCGTGCGCGCCGGCCGCCTCGCGCTGGCGCATCTTGCGCAGCACGTCGAACTCGCGGCGGCGCACGAAGTCGTTGCGCTGGCGCCGCTCGATCATCTCCTTGAGCATCTCGCGGCTGTAGCCGTTCTCGTCGGTGCCGGTCTCCTGCGCATCGAGCTCGGCCCAGTCCTTGAGCGGGTTGCGCACGAACTTGGCCACCTTCGACAGCAGGCGGCCGGTCGGTTCTTCCTTGGACATGGCCCTCCCGTCAGGACACCGAAGAAAGGTCGTGGCCCGGGCCACGCACGCCCATGCACGGCGGCACCCGAACCGGAAGCCGGATCGGCCACAGCCCCGGACGCGCGCGCAGGCTAGTCACCGAACATCTTCTGCTTGAGTTCGCGGCGTTGCTGCGCTTCGAGCGACAGCGTGGCGGTCGGGCGGGCCAGCAGGCGGCCGACGCCGATCGGCTCGCCGGTCTCGTCGCAGTAACCGTAGTCGCCGGCATCGATGCGCTGGATCGACTGCTCGATCTTCTTGAGCAGCTTGCGCTCGCGGTCGCGCGTGCGCAGTTCCAGCGCATGCTCTTCCTCGATGGTGGCGCGGTCGGCCGGGTCCGGCACGACGACGGTGTCTTCGCGCAGGTGCTCGGTCGTTTCACCGGCGTTCTCGAGGATGCCGCGCTTGAGTTCGACCAGCTTCAGGCGGAAGAACGCCATCTGCTTCTCGTTCATGTACTCCGCGTCGGGCATGGCGATGACCTCGGCGTCGAGCAGTTCCTCGGCGCTCTTGGTCTTCCAGTTGTTGGCCAGCTTCGGGTCCTTCTTCACGGCCACGTGCGGCGGCGGCACCAGGGCGGTCGAGACGATCTGGGTGAAGCTGGACTTGGCGGCGGTCGAGGCGACCGACTGGGCCATCGAGGGCACGGTCAGTTGGGACAGGCGCGAGACCCGTCCGCCGCGGGCGGCGGGCGCTGGCGGCGTGGCGTTGTTCGCGGTCGAAGTTGTCGCCGGGGCGGTGGTGGAGGCGGCAGCCGTCTTTTTCATGGGGGTCGGGGGAGCTGGAAGAACGGCAGCGGAACTGCCGACAGGTTTGGATGACGATGGGCCCACGCCTGCAGTCTTGGTTGCAGCAGCGACAAGCTTGGCGGATTTTTTCGCAACGGTCTCGGCCTTGGCCGGTGATGCTGCGGACTTTTTGGAAGCGCTCTTCTCCTTCGAGGCAGAAGCCGGGGCGGTGGCGGAAACCTTCTTGGCCGCAGGGGTCGCCTGCTTGGCAGCCGCCGCATGCGTTGCTGCGGCGGGCCGGGTGGCGGGCGTTGCCTTGGCGGCGGGTTTCTTCACGGTGACTGGCTCCTTGAACGAACTGGAACGCGCTTTCACTGGGTGTCTCCTCCCATGGGAGCCCCGAGGGCCCCCGTTGTCGAGGTGCTCGCCTGTCGGCGAACCCCGGGGTTATACCCCTTAAAGCTCTCCAGAAACACGCGGCACCCCGTGCCGACAGCCACATCCCGTCGTGCGGGACCCGTCTGGCTCTCGGAACAGGCGCGCGATTGTATAGAGAACTCGGGGGCGCGGGCCATAGGGTGGGGGCGCCATCGTCCGGCCCCGGACGCCCGCCGCCGGGATGGCCCGCAAGACCTTGGAGAAAAAGGCTGTATGGAGGCGCCCCAAAGCCAAACGGCGCGCCCCTCGCGGGACGCGCCGTCGTTCAGGGCCGAAGCCGCCGCGGGATCAGACCAGGCACTGGTCCAGGCCCTGCACCAGGATGTCGCGCGGCAGTTCGATGCCGATGAACACCATGCGGCTGTTGCGCGCCTCGTCCGCACCCCATTCCGGACCCAGGTCGCTGCCCATGAGCTGGTGCACGCCCTGGAAGATCACCTTGCGGTCGGTGCCCTTCATGTTCAGCACGCCCTTGTAGCGCAGCATGCGCGGGCCGTAGATGTTGACGATGGCGCCCAGGAAGTCCTCGAGCTTGGCCGGATCGAAGGCGCGGTCGGCCTTGTAGACGAAGCTCTTGACGTCGTCGTCATGGTGGTGATGGTGGCCGTGGCCTTCGTGCTTGTGCGAGGGATGGTCGCAATGCTCGCCGTGTTCGTGGTCGTGGCCCGCGTGATCGTGGTCGTGGTCGTCTTCCTTGAGGAAGTCGGGGTCGATGTCCAGCTTGGCGTTCAAGTTGAAGCCGCGCAGGTCGAACACGCTGGAGAGCGGCACTTCGCCGAAATGCACCTTCTGCTGCGGGGCGCGCGGGTTCATGTGCTTCAGGCGATGGATCAGCGCGTCGGTCTCCTCGGCCGACACCAGCTCGCTCTTGCTGATGAAGATCTGGTCGGCGAAGCCCACCTGGCGGCGTGCTTCCTGGCGGTCGTTGAGCTGCTGCGGCGCGTGCTTGGCGTCGACCAGCGTCAGGATCGAGTCGAGCAAATAGCTCTCGGCGATCTCGTCGTCCATGAAGAAGGTCTGGGCCACCGGGCCGGGGTCGGCCAGGCCGGTGGTCTCGATCACCACGCGGTCGAAGTCCAGCAGGCCCTGGCGCTTCTTGGCGGCCAGCAGCTGCAGCGCCTCGCGCAGGTCTTCGCGGATGGTGCAGCAGACGCAGCCGTTGCTCATCTGCACGATCTGCTCCTTGGACTCGGTCACCAGGATGTCGCTGTCGATGTTCTCCTCGCCGAACTCGTTCTCGATCACGGCGATCTTCTGGCCGTGGGCCTCGGTGAGGATGCGCTTGAGCAGCGTGGTCTTGCCCGAGCCGAGGAAGCCGGTGAGGATGGTGGCGGGGATGAGGGCCATGGGATGCTCCGGAGGGTCGAAAACGGGAAAGGGCAGAAAGTTTAACGAGGCGGGACTACACCCGCTGGCGCAAGGGCAAAGCCTACTTGCGCACCACCACCAGGCCCTTGAGGTACTCGCCTTCGGGGAATTCGATGGTCATCGGGTGATCGGGCGCCGCGCCCAGGCGCTCGCTGATGTAGCCGTCCACGCCCGCGTCGATGCCGGCCGAGGCCACGATCTTGTGGAACAGGTCGGCGCCGATGCCGCCCGAGCAGGAGAAGGTCAGCAGCACGCCGCCCGGCGCCAGCAGCTTGAGCCCGAGCCGGTTGATGTCCTTGTAGGCGCGCGCGGCGCGCTCGGCATGGGCCACCGTGGGCGCGAACTTGGGCGGATCGAGCACGATCGCGTCGAAAGTCCGGCCTTCCTCGATGAAACGGCGCAGCGAGGCGTTGACGTCGGCATCGAGGAACTGCGCGTTGGCGCCCTCGAAGCCGTTGAGCGCCAGGTTGGCGCGTGCCCGGTCGAGCGCGGGCAGCGAGGAATCGATGGAGGTCAGCTCGGCGCCCTCGATCGCGCCGGCCGCCTTCAGGCCGGCCAGCGCGGCCACGGTGAAGCCGCCCGTGTAGCAGAAGCAGTTGAGCACGCGGCGGAATTTGCGGTGCTGCGCCATCTCGGCGAAGCGCTGGCGGCTGTCGCGCTGGTCGAGGTAGAAGCCGGTTTTGTGGCCGGTCGCGATGTCCAGCGACAGCCGCCAGGCATGCTCGCGGATCACCTGCGCGGTGTCGCCCTCGCCGCGCAGCCAGCCGGTGACGGGCTTCAGGCCCTCGCGTTCGCGCCCGCTGGCGTCGGAGCGCTCGTAGAGCTTCGACAGCCCCGTGGCGGCCAGCAGCGCATCGGCCAGCACCGGCTTCCAGCGCTCGACGCCGGCCGACAGGAACTGCGCGACCAGCGTGTCGCCATAACGGTCGACGATCAGGCCCGGCAGGCCGTCGGCCTCGCCGTGCACCAGCCGCACGCCGTCGCTCTGCAGGTCGAACAGGCCGCGGGCGTCGACCGCCTTCTTCACCCGCTCCTGGAAGAAGGCCGCGTCGATGCGCTGCGTCTCCACGAAGCTCCAGGCCCGGGCCCGGATCTTCGAAGCCGGGCTGGTCGAGGCCCAGGCCAGGAACTGGCCCTCGCTGGACTCGACGCGCACCGTCTCGCCCGCGTCGCCGCTGCCCTTGGCGATGGCCGAATCGAACACCCAGGGATGGCGCCGCAGCAGCGAGCGCTCCTTGCCAGGCCGCAGCCGCAATGCCTTCATTTGTCTTTTGCTTTCGTCTCGGGGGAATCGTCGTTGCGCGCTTTCGCGCGGGGATGGGCGGCGTCGTAGGCCCTGGCCAGGTGCTGGAAGTCCAGCCGGGTGTAGACCTGCGTGGTCGTGATGTTGGCGTGGCCCAGCAGCTCCTGCACCGCGCGCAGGTCGCTGCTCGATTGCAGCACATGGCTGGCGAAGGAATGGCGCAGCATGTGCGGATGCACCGGCGCGGCCAGGCCGGCCTTGAGGCTGCGCGCGCGGACCTGCTTCCAGGCGGCCTGCGGCGTGAGGCGCATGCCGGTGCGGCCGATGAACAGCGCCGCGGCGCTGGCCGGATCGCGCAGCGCCGCGGCCGCCAGCGCGGGCGCATCGGCGCGCACCGCGAGCCAGGCGCGCAAGGCTTCGGCCGCCTTGGAGCCGACCGGCACGCTGCGGCGCTTGCCGCCCTTGCCCAGCACATGGGCCTCGCCCGCAGCCAGGTCGACCCAGCCCGCGGCGTCGCGGTTGGCGTGCAGGTCGAGGCCGGTGAGCTCGCTCACGCGCAGGCCGCAGCCGTAGAGCATCTCGACCACCGCGCGGTCGCGCGCCTCGGTCCAGGGGTCGGCCTCGGCGTCATGCCATTCGGCCAGCCGCACCGCGTCGTCGACCGCCAGCGCCTTGGGCAGCGGCCGGCCGGCCTTGGGTGCGCGCACGTCCTGCACCGGGTTCGAGGCCACCAGGCCTTCGTGGCCCAGCCAGCGGTAGAAGCTGCGCCAGCACGACAGCACCAGCGCGATGCCGCGCGGCTCGCGGCCGGCACCGTGCAGCTGCGCCATCCAGCGGCGCACATGGGCCGCGGTGACGCGCTGGACGCCGAGCCGGGCCTCGGCGATCTTCGCGGCCAGCAGCCGCAGGTGCTCGGCGTAGATGTCGAGCGTGCGTGTGGCCAGCCGGCGCTCCACGCGGGCGTGCTCGAGGTAGCGCGCGATCAGCGCCTCGTCGGTGGGATGTTGTTCAGCCATGGCCATGCGCAGCGGGGTTCACGGTGGCAGGGCCCGGCGGGCGCTCAGGGCCGCAGGCGCGACAGCGATGCCGACGCGAGTTCGGCGATGCGCTCGAGGAAATCGGTGCCCATGTCGGGGTTGAAGCGCTGCGAGTCGGGCGAGGCCAGCACCAGCATGCCGAAGGCCGGCGATTCGGGGTCGGCCCGCAGCGGGATCATTGCGATCGACACCGCCGCGCGCGCGTCCTCCAGCCAGCCCGAGGCCTCGAAGCCCGAATTGAGCCCGCAGTACGGCGCGCTCAGCGAGGTGGCCAGCGCCTTCACGTCGTCGCTCACCCACTGGGCATAGGCCTCGTTCTGGTAGGCGGCGTCGCAGTCCCAGAGCTTGATCGCGGTCTGCGGCACCATGAAGAAGGCGCGCAGGTCGTCGGTCAGGCTGTAGGGCAGGCCGCGCGGATCGCGCGCGGTCAGCAGGCCGCGCGTCCAGCGCTGCATGCGGTCGGCCGTCATCGCGTTCTCGGTGCCGTGGCGCACCATGTCCATCAGCCGGTGCTCGAGCGCCTTGATCTTCTCGCGCAGCATCTCGGCCTGGCGCTCCTGCAGGCTCACGGCCCGGCTGCCGTGCGGGCTGGTGAGCTGCACCTGGGCCAGCAACTGCGCATGGCGCTCGAAGAAGTCGGGCGTGTTCGCCAGGTAGTTGGCGATGTCGTCCTCGGTGATCGGGTTCATGGCGGCGTCGTTGTAGGAGGTGGTCATTCAGGGTTCCATGAGGACGGGTCAACCGGCTGCATCAGCCGAGGTGGGCAGACGACACGCAGTGCGCGCGGCTCAGATTTCCGGAATCTCGATGTCGCCGGCAAAGACGGTGACGGCCGGCCCGGTCATGCGCACCGGCTGGCCCAGGCCCTGCCATTCGATGGTCAGCAGGCCGCCGCGCGTCTCGACGTCGACCCGCGCGTCGAGCCGGCCCGAGCGGATGCCCGCCACCACCGCCGCGCAGGCGCCGGTGCCGCAGGCCAGGGTCTCGCCCGCGCCGCGTTCGAACACGCGCAGCCGCACGTGGGTGCGGTCGACGATCTGCAGGAAGCCGGCGTTCACGCGCTGCGGAAAGCGCGGATGGTGCTCGATCAGCGGGCCCTGGGTGGCCACGGGCGCGGTGTCGACGTCGTCGACGATCTGCACCGCGTGCGGGTTGCCCATCGACAGCACCGCCAGCGCGACGATCGCGCCCTCGGCATGGGTCGACAGCGCCAGGTGCCAGTTCTCCCAGCCGCCGTCGGCCTGCGGCGTGAGGCCGGCCGCGTCGAAGGGCACGCGCGCCAGTTCGAAGACCGGGGCGCCCATGTCGACCGTGACGCGGCCGTCGGCGTTCATGCGCGGCTCGATCACGCCGGACAGCGTCTGCACCCGCACCGCGTCCTGGGTCGTGAGGCCCTGCTCGCGCACGAAGCGCATGAAGCAGCGCGCGCCGTTGCCGCACTGCTCCACCTCGCCGCCGTCGGCGTTGTGGATCACGTACTGGAAGTCGACGCCCGCCGCGGGCGAGGGCCGCACCGAGAGGATCTGGTCGGCGCCCACGCCGAAGTGGCGGTCGGCCAGGAACTGGTACTGCGCGGTCGACAGGCCGAGCGGCGCACGGGTCTCGTCGAGCACGACGAAGTCGTTGCCGGCGCCCTGCATCTTGGTAAAGCGGATTCGCATCGTCGGATTATCCGCCGCGCGCGCTTGCCCCTGCTCAGGCCTCGCCCAGCCGCGCACCCAGGAAATCGAGGAAACAGGCGATGCGCGCCGCCAGCTGGGTGTTGCGGTAGTACACCGCGTTGATCGGCTGGCGCACGTCGACCGTCTCCTTCGCCAGCACCTGCACCAGGTCGCCGCGCTCGCGGTCGGGCCCGGTCATGAAGTCCGACAGGCAGGCGATGCCCACGTCCTGCAGCGCCAGCTGGCGCAGCGTCTCGCCGTTCGACACCGTGATGTCGGGCGTGATCGGCCACTCGTCACCGTGCGCGCCGCGCAGCGGCCAGCGGTTGAGCGATTCGGGCTGGGTGAAGCCCAACAGCGTGTGCGGCGCCAGGCCCAGCACGCCCTTGGGCTTGCCCTGCGCGGCAAGGTAGGCCGGGCTCGCGAGCAGCCGCAGCCGGCTGGTGCACAGCGGGCGCGCATGCAGCGTGGAGTCGCGCAGCACGCCGATGCGGATCGCGATGTCGGTGCGGCGTTCGAGCAGGTCGATGTTGAGCTCGTCGGTGTCGAGCTCCAGCGTGATCTCGGGGTAGCGGCGCCGGAACTCGGGCACCAGCGGCACGATGGCATGCAGCATGAAGGGCGTGGCCGCATTGACCCGCAGCCGCCCGGCCGGCTTCTGGCGCCGCGCCGCCATCTGCTCCTCGGCATCGTCGATCGAGGCCAGGATCGCGCGCGTGCGGCCCAGGAACAGCGCGCCCTCCTCCGTGAGCTCGATCCGGCGCGTGGTCCGGCGCAGCAGCGTGGTGTCGAGCTTCTTCTCCAGCCGGCCCAGCGCGCGGCTCACGCCGGAGACGGTCTGCTCCAGCTGGTCGGCCGCGGCGGTCAGCGAGCCGGTGGCGACGACGGCGGCGAAGGCCTGGAGTTCTTCGAGGGTGGTTTTCATGGGGAAGCTTGGTGCATAGGAGTCCGATGAACCAAGGAAAAAAACGTTGCCTGACAACGACTTGGAAAGAGAACCCGGCAGCTTTGGCGCATGGCCTTGGCGCTGGCACCCTCGATAGCCCGCGATTTGAACCAAGTCATGGGAGCCGATAGCGCGTACCGCTGCGCACCCCTTGCGGCGCCAAGCGCCCGTCCTTGACGAGTTGCTCGACCGCTCGGCGAACACGGGAACGCGGGATCTCCTGGCCGATGCGCTGGTGGACCTCGCCGATCCTCGACTGCGGATAGCGCCCCACGTCTTCCACGATGAGCGCCAGCAACCGATGCGGCTCGATGCGCTGGAGCGTGGTCTGCCCCGCGAAATCGAGGCTGCGCAGCAATCCTGGATCGACGAAGTAGCGCGTGGCCTGGGTGCGGCCGACGCTCTGCACCAACTGCCACGCCAGCAGGCGCCTGATCCAGGGCTGCAGCGCGTCCACGTCCGGCAACTCGACCCGGGCGGCCAATTCGCGGGCCGTCAGTGCGTCATGCTGCGCCAACAAGCCCAAGGCGATGCGCTCGCGCTGCGTGAGCTGATAGCTCTGGTCCGCCTTGGCGATGAAGTCGATGACCTCGGGCTTGAGGATGCGGCGATACACGGTGACTTGCACGCGGTCATGCGTCTCGATCAGCTCCGGCGCAGGCCGGCCCTGTGACAGCAGCACCTCGTAGATCTTGTCGATGCCGCTGCCCTCCCGCTCCATCAACTTCAGGTCATGGAACAACCGGGCGAGATGCTCGTTGCGGCGCACGGTCGTATGCAGCACGTTCTGCGGCGTGACACCCAGCGGCAAGAGGCCGGGATTGACGATCTCCAGGCGGTCGGGGTGCAGGTTCAGGAAGATGTCGCCGCGCTGGGTGTAAGGCCGGTGTACCAGCGCATTGACCAGCAGTTCGCGCACCACGATTTCATCGAAGGCTGGCACGCTCTGGCGATACAGGCCGTCGGGCAGTTCGTAGCGCTCGCGGAAATCCGGCACCTGCTGCCAGACTGCTTCGATGAGCGACATCGGGCTCAGCGCATGGTCGTCCCACACCAGCTTGTTGACCTTCTGGCCGTGCGCGTCGTACTTGATGAACTGAACGACCGGGGCGGTCGCCAACCGGGCGCGCTGGGCCGGACGCCCAAGGCAGAGCAGGCCCAGATGGGTGAGGTGTCCCTCGGATGCAAGAAGGTAGTGGGACAAGAGCTCAGGATCGGACTTTTCCTTAACCGAGGATTTGACGCGATCGGACATGCGCAGCGCATGCAGCAGCCCGTCAAGCTGGGCACCATCCGCCTCGGCGCTGGAAACACGCAGGCTGACCTGTGTCTCCCATGGCAGCGTCGAACGCTCGCTGGCCAAGCGCATCACATCGTCGCCGGTGACGGGCTTGCTCTGGTCGGCCACCCGCAGGAAGTAACGGCCGTCCGTGGTGGACGCCACCGCCAGCGCGCGCGGAATGCGCAGTTCGACGTACTGCCCACCGCTCGCCGCCGTGACGACATCGGGCAGCACGGTCACGTTGACGGTGCGCTCGCTCAACTTGCGTCGAAGGGTGTCCGGCAAGTCGGGAGGAATTTTCTGACCGCTCGGCGGCACCGTCTGACCATCTTCAATGCCGATCAGCAAACGGCCGCCCGTTGCATTGGCGAAAGCCACGCAATCCTTCGCGACTTCGTTCCAGTCGGCCGTGCTGCCCGTCACCGCGCGCAAGGACTTGCAGTCGAGGAGTTGTCCTTCCTGGCTCAAACGATGCCTCCCGCAACGTGTTTCATGGGTTCCTGCTCGGCGTCGGCGGATCGTCGGCCTCTTCGACCCGCACCTCGTCGGCGCGCCAGTTTAGAGCCTCCCGCGAAGCCCGTCGCAGCCCCTGTCGCTGGGCAATGATCGATGGACCGGCACGTGAGGCCGCCGATGACTATTGATTTTCTCGCAAGTATCTTTGGTGAAAAACCGTCTTTTTCTGCAAGGACCCCAGCCTCAGACTCCACCCCATTCCCAAGGAGTCCCTTCCATGCCCATCGCCCTGCTCGCGCTGACGCTCAGCGCCTACGCCATCGGCACGACAGAGTTCGTGATCGTCGGCCTGCTACCCACCGTCGCCGCCGACCTCGGCATCGGCCTGCCCTCGGCCGGCCTGCTGGTCAGCCTCTACGCACTGGGCGTCGCCATCGGCGCGCCGGTGCTCACCGCCCTCACGGGCAAGCTGCCGCGCAAGGCGCTGCTGCTCGGCCTGATGGCCCTGTTCACGGTCGGCAACCTGCTGGCCTGGCAGGCGCCCAGCTACGAGACGCTGGTGGCCGCGCGCATCCTGACCGGGCTCGCGCATGGCGTGTTCTTCTCGATCGGCTCGACCATCGCCACCGGCCTGGTGCCGAAGGAGAAGGCGGCCAGCGCGATCGCGATCATGTTCACCGGCCTGACGGTGGCGCTGGTCACGGGCGTGCCGCTGGGCACCTTCATCGGTCAGCACTTCGGCTGGCGCGAGACCTTCCTGGCCGTGTCCGCCCTCGGCGTGATCGCCCTCGTCGGCAGCTGGATCTTCGTGCCGAACAACATCCGCCACACCGCCCCCGCCTCGCTGGTGGAGCAGGCCAAGGTGCTGGCCGAGCCGCGGCTGCTGCTGGTCTACGCCAAGACGGCCATCGGCTACGGCGGCACCTTCATTCCCTTCACCTTCCTGGCATCGATCCTGACCGAGGTCTCGGGCTTCAGCGCCGGTGCGGTGGGATGGGTGATGCTGGTCTACGGCATCTCGGTGGCCGCGGGCAACATCTGGGGCGGCAAGCTGGCCGACCGCATGGGCCCGATCCCCGCGCTGAAGATCATCTTCGCGCTGCTGGCGGCCGTGCTGCTGGTGCTGCAGTTCACCGCGCCGCACAAGTGGCTGGCGCTGGCCACGGTGCTGGCCTGGGGCGCGGTCGCCTTCGGCAACGTGCCGGGCCTGCAGGTCTACGTGGTGATGCAGGCCGAACGCTTCACGCCGCAGGCGGTGGACGTGGCCTCGGGCCTGAACATCGCGGCCTTCAACCTCGGCATCGCCGGCGCGGCCTGGGCCGGCGGCCTGATCGTCACCCACCTGGGGCTGATGCACACGCCCTGGATCGGCGCTCTGGTGGTGCTGGTCTCGCTGGCCCTGACACAGTGGAGCGGCAAGCTCGACCGGCGTGCCGGCATCCCGCTGCGCTCCAGCGGCCCGGTGCCGGTCGGCCACTGACGCCTTTGCCACAGCCGCGGGCTTCGCTGCGCGCAGCCCGCATGTTCCCGGCCCCTCGAAGGGGCCAAATCCGATCCCCCGGCATCCACGAAGCGATCCGCCGGATCATCCACGCAAGAGAAAGAAACGCCTCATGAGCACGCACAACACCATCCCCGCCTTCGGCCTCGGCACCTTCCGCTTGCAGGACCAGGTCGTGATCGACTCGGTCAAGACCGGCCTCGAACTCGGCTACCGCGCGATCGACACCGCGCAGATCTACGGCAACGAAGCCGAGGTCGGCCAGGCCATCGCCGAGAGCGGCGTGGCCCGCCAGGACCTGTTCATCACGACCAAGATCTGGACCGACAACTACGCGCAGGACAAGCTGGTGCCCAGCCTGAAGGACAGCCTGGCCAAGCTGCGCACCGATCAGGTCGACCTGACGCTGATCCACTGGCCCTCGCCCGGCAACGCCGTGCCGGTGGCCGAGTTCATGGGCGCGCTGGCCGAGGCCAAGGCGCAGGGCCTGACGAAGCACATCGGCGTGTCGAACTTCAACATCGCGTTGATGAAGGAAGCCATCGCCGCCGTGGGCGCCGACGCCATCGCGACGAACCAGATCGAGCTCTCGCCCTTCCTGCAGAACCGCAAGCTGGTCGAGTTCGCGAAGAGCCAGAGCATCCACATCACCTCGTACATGACGCTGGCCTACGGCAAGGCGCTGCAGGACCCGGTGATCGGCGCCATCGCCAAGGCGCACGACGCGACGCCCGCGCAGGTGATCCTGGCCTGGGCGATGCAGCTGGGCTACGCGGTGATCCCCTCGTCCACGAAGCGCGAGAACCTGGCGAGCAACCTGCTGGCGCAGCAGCTCACGTTGAGCGATGCCGACATGGCGCAGATCGCCGCGCTCGAGTGCAACGGCCGGCTGGTCAGCCCCGACGGCCTGGCACCGGCCTGGGATTGAGCGCCATGTCACACGACACGCTGCCCTTCGTGGGCCGTTCCTTCGAGATCCGCTACGGCACGGCCATGACGGTGCGCAACAGCTACGCCGGCGACGGCCGCACCATGACCTACGAGGTCACCGAGGGCGAGTTCGCCGGGGCCACGGCCACGGTGCAGTACGAGGCGGTGGCGCTGTCGCCGGGCCTGTTCGCCCTGTCGTGGCAGGAAGCCGACCGCGGCGTGGTGGTGCACCTCGACGACTTCTCGGCCGGCAGCTCGCGCAGCTTCTACACCACCGCGGGGCTCGAACTGTTCCGCATGGCCGGCACGCTGACGCGCATCGAACAGCCCGCGCCATGAGCACCGCGCCCGAATACATCCGCACGCCCACCGGCTACCTGATGGTGCTGCGCCAGGGCGCGGACGTGTTCGCGCGGCTCGAGCACCTGGCGATCGCGGAAGCGATTCCGTCGGCCAGCTTCACCGGGCTGGGCTTCGTGCACGCGACCTTCGGCTTCTGGGACGCGGCGAAGAAGGTGTTCGAGCCGCAGACCTTCCGCGACGTCGAGCTCGGCAGCCTGGTCGGCAGCCTGGCGTGGAAGGAGGGCCGGCCCTCGGTCCATGCCCACGGCGTGGCGGCCGGGCGCGATTTCCGCGCCTACGGCGGCCACCTGCTGGGGCTGGAGGTCGGCACCGGCTCGCTCGAGCTCACGCTGCTGCTGCACGACAAGCGCCTCGAGCGCGCCATCGACGAGTGCCTCGGCGCCAACGTGCTGGGCCTCTGACACATCGCGCGGGCAGGATGCCGTCGACCATCGACGGCACCGATCCTGCTTGCGCATCCTTCATTCAACGAACGGCCCCCCCATGAAATCCACCTGGTCCCTGCTGGCGCTCGCCGTCGGCGCCTTCGGCATCGGCACCACCGAGTTCGCGCCCATGGGCCTGCTGCCCGTGATCGCCGACGGCGTGCAGGTGTCGATCCCCTCCGCCGGCCTGCTGATCAGCGCCTACGCCATCGGCGTGATGGTGGGCGCGCCGCTGATGACGCTGGCGCTCGGGCGCATCCGCGTCAAGGCGGCGCTGATCGCGCTGATGAGCATCTTCGTGCTCGGCAACCTGCTGTCGGCGCTGGCGCCCGGCTACTGGACGCTGCTGGCCGCGCGGCTGGTCACCAGCCTCAACCACGGCGCCTTCTTCGGCCTCGGCTCGGTGGTGGCGGCCAGCCTGGTGCCCAAGGACAAGCAGGCCAGCGCGGTGGCGACCATGTTCATGGGCCTGACCATCGCCAACATCGGCGGCGTGCCCGCCGCCACCTGGATCGGCCAGCAGATCGGCTGGCGCATGGCCTTCGCCGCCACGGCCGGCCTGGGCGTGCTGGCCATCGCGGCGCTGGCCTGGGCGCTGCCGCGCGGCGAGGCCGGCCAGATGCCCGAGGTGCGCAAGGAGCTGCGCGTGCTGAGCCAGCCCGAGGTGCTGATGGCCATGGCCACCACCGTGATGGGCGCGGGCGCGATGTTCACGCTCTACACCTACGTGGCGCCGGTGCTGCAGAGCCTGACGCATGCCTCCACCGGCTTTGTCACGCTGGCGCTGGTGCTGATCGGCATCGGCTTCACGATCGGCAATGCGCTGGGCGGCCGGCTGGCCGACTGGTCGCTCGACGGCGCCACCCGGCTGTTCCTGGCCGCGCTGGCGGTGATCATGCTGGCCCTGCCCTGGCTGCTGCCCAGCCACGCCGGCGCGCTGGTCGGGCTGCTGGTGTGGGGCATCGCCACCTTCGCCATCGTGCCGCCGGTGCAGATGCGCGTGATGCAGGCCGCGGCCGGCGCGCCGGGGCTGGCCTCGTCGGTCAACGTCGGCGCCTTCAACCTGGGCAATGCGCTGGGCGCGGCCGTGGGCGGCGGCGTGATCTCGGCCGGCCTGGGATATGCCGCGGTGCCGATCGCGGGCGCGGCGCTGGCCGGCGGCGGCCTGCTGCTGGTGCTGGGCGGCGCGGCCCTGCGTCGGCGCCAGGCCGCGGCGAGCGCGGCTTGAGCGCCGGGACGGCCCGTCGAGCACACCGGCGGCGCGTTGCCGCGGGCTTGACCCATGCGCTTCCAGGGTTGCGCCCGCCCGCCTAAGATGCCGCTCCGCCCACGACGACCCTGCCCATGACCGCCGTCGCCGCATCGCCCAGCCGATTTGCCCGCCAGCTCGCGCACCAATACGGGCTGGACGCGGTCGCGGCCGCGAGCGCCGGCACCCGGCCGCTGGACATGGTGCGCATGCACTACGAGCAGCCGCATCTGTTCGTGCTGGCACCGCTGCCGGCCGACGATGCCTTCGTGGTCAGCGTGGAGCTGTCGCGCGCGGGCAGCCGGCGCTTCTTCCAGGGCGATGCGCAGACGCGGCTGGGCCTGATGGAGGTCGGCGCGGTGCACATCGCCGACCTGGCGGCCCGGCCCGCGGCCTATGTCTGCAGCCCCTTCCATTCGGTGCTGTTCCGCATCACGCGCGCGGCGATGGACGACTTCGCGCGCGATGCCGGCCAGGCCCCGGCCACGGCGCTGCGCTGCACGCCCGGCATCACCGACCCGGTGCTGGCCCATCTGGCGGCCGCCCTGCTGCCCTCGCTGCAACGTCCGCAGGAAGCCTGCCCGCTGTTCCTCGACCAGATGGCGCTGGCCCTCTACGCGCACGTGGCCCACACCTATGGCGACTCGGCGCAGCGCACGGCGACCGCGCCGGGCCGGCTGGCGCCGTGGCAGGAGCGGCGCGCCAAGGAACTGCTGGGCACCGACCTCGCGCGCGAGCTGTCGCTGGCCGAAGTGGCGGCCGAATGCGCGCTCTCGCGCAGCCATTTCGGCAAGGCCTTCAAGGCCAGCACCGGCCTGGCCCCGCACGCCTGGCGCATCGGCCGGCGCATCGAGGCCGCGCAGGCCATGCTGGGGCGCGACGACGCCTCGCTGTCGGAGATCGCCATCGCCTGCGGCTTCGCCGACCAGAGCCACCTGACACGCGCCTTCAGCGCGCGCGTGGGCCGCTCGCCGGCGCAGTGGCGGCGCATGCGCCGGACTTAGGGGCGCGCGGTCAGCACCCCGTCAGCAACCCGCGTCGTCGGCGCTGCGGGAACCACTAAGATTTGCGCCGGCGCGCGGTCCCGCGCGCCATGCGGCCCTCCCCACCCCGTCCGTCGTTGCTGCCTCCGATGTCCGTCGACACGCTCCTCGTCCCGCCCGCGCCCCGTCGCCGTTCGCCGCCCGGGTGCGCCGCGCCATGAGCCGCCAGCGCAGTTCCGCCTTCGCGTCCGGCGGCGGCGCCATGGGCGCACGGATGCGCGCCTTCGACTGGTCGGCCACGCCGCTCGGGCCCATCGCCGCCTGGCCGGCCGCGCTGCGGATCTCGGTCGACGGCATGCTGTCTTCGGACTTCCCGGCCTGCCTGTTCTGGGGTCCGGACCTGATCGCCATCTACAACGACGGCTACCGCAAGATCCTGGCCGACAAGCCCGACGCGCTGGGCCAGCCCTTCCGCGTGACCTGGCACGAGGTCTGGGACCAGCTGCGGCCCATCGCCGAGCGGGCGCTGCAGGGCGAGTCGACCTTTATCGAGGACTTCCCGGTCCGCATCGACCGCCGCGGCTTCCTCGAGGAGGCCTTCTTCACCTTCTGCTACAGCCCGCTGTACGACGAGCACGGCGAGGTGCTGGGCGTGCTCGACACGGTGGTCGAGACCACCGGCAAGGTGCTGGCCGAGCGTGGCCTGCAACACGAGCGCGAGCGCCAGCAGGACCTGCTGCAGCAGATGCCCGGCTTCGTCGCCGTGCTGTCCGGCCCCGGCCATGTCTTCAGCTACGTGAACGACGCCTATGTGCAGATCGCGGGGCCGCGCGACTTCCTCGGCCGCACGGTGCGCGAGGTCTTCCCCGAGCTCGCGGGCCAGGGCATCTACGAACGGCTCGACGGCGTCTATGCGAGCGGCCAGCCGATGCACGCCCGGGCGCTGCCGCTGCGGCTCGACGGCGACCCCGAGGCGCGCTACATCGACCTGCTCTACGAGCCGATCCGCGACGACGGCGGCCGCACGGTCGGCATCTTCGTGGGCGGCTACGACATCACCGAGCATGTGCGCGCCAAGACCGACCTGGCGGCCAGCGAAACCCGGCTCAGGGAACTGGCGGCTTCGCTCGAGCAGCAGGTGGAGGAACGCACCCGCGCGCTGCAGGATTCGGAGGACTTCACGCGGCTCGCGCTGGGCGCCACCGGCGGCGTGGGCGTGTGGTCGTATCGCGTGGCCAGCGACACCTTCTTCTGCGACGCGGCGATCTCCGAGCTCTATGGGCTCGACCCCAAGGTCGCCGTCAAGGGCATCCCGCGCACCGCCTTCCTCGCCAACGTGCACCCCGACGACATGCCGCGGCTGCGCGAGACCATGGCGGGCGGCCTGCGCAACGAGGGCGCGCTCGAGCTCGAGTACCGCATCCGCCACCCCGACGGCTCGGTGCGCAGCGTGCTCTCGCGCGGCCACACCTACTTCGACGAGGCCGGCCAGGCCGTGCGCCGCACCGGCGTCGGCATCGACATGACCGGCCAGCGCCAGCTCGAGGAGCAGCTGCGCCAGTCGCAGAAGATGGAGGCGCTGGGCCTGCTCACCGGCGGCATCGCGCACGACTTCAACAACATGCTGCAGGGCATCGTGATGCCGTTGCAGCTGATGAAGAAGCGGCTCGAGCAGGGCCGCCACGAGGGGCTGGAGCGCTACATCGAGGCCGGCCTCGAGTCGGCGCGCCGCGCGGCCTCGATCACGCAGCGGCTGCTGGCCTTCTCCCGCCGCCAGCCGCTGGCCAACCGCAGCCTGGAGATCGCGACGGCGCTGCGCGGCCTGGAGGAGATCCTGCGCAACGCGGTGGGCGAGAACGTCGCGGTGGTGTTCGACGAGCAGGAAGGCACCTGGGACGTGCTGACCGACCCGCACCAGTTCGACAGCGCGCTGCTCAACCTGACGATCAATGCGCGCGATGCCATGCCGGCCGGCGGCACGCTGTCGATCCAGGTGCGCAACGTCAGCCTGAGCGCCTCGGAGGCCAGCCGCATCCAGGGGCTGATGGCCGGCGACTACGTGCGGGTCGCCGTCGCCGACACCGGCATCGGCATGTCGGCCGCGGTGATCGCGCAGGCCTTCGAGCCCTTCTTCACCACCAAGCCCATGGGCCAGGGCACCGGGCTGGGGCTGTCGATGATCTACGGCTACACCCGGCAGTCCAAGGGCAGCATCACGATCGAGAGCGCCGAAGGCACGGGCACCACGGTGAGCCTGTTCCTGCCGCGCGCCCCGCTGGCGGCGGCGCCCGACAGCGCCGTCGCGCCGCCGGCGCCAGCCGCGGGCCCCGTGCGCCGCCGCATCCTGGTGGTCGAGGACGACGCCGTGGTGCGCCAGAGCGCGGTCGAGCTGCTGCGCGACCAGGGCTACGAGGTGCTCGAAGCCGCCGACGGCACGGCCGGCATGGCCTGGCTGGAACAGGCGCCCCACATCGACCTGTTGCTGTCGGACGTCGGCCTGCCCGGCCCCAACGGCCGCCAGCTCGCGGACTTCGCGCTCACGCGCCGGCCCGGCATCCGGGTGATCCTGATGACCGGCTATGCGGCGCACGTCGCCACCGACGCGGCCCTGCTGCAGGGCAACGTCGAGCTGATGACCAAGCCCTTCGACGCCGATGCGCTGCTGCACAGGGTGGGCCGCATGCTCGGCGCGCAAGACGGCGCGTAGGCTCTTTCCTGCGCCCGCTCATGCCCTGGGCTCACCCGGTTCAGGACCGGGCCGGGAAGAATCACGACAAAGGTCCTCCTCACATGCCCCTGCCCATATTCCTTGCCGAAGACGATGCCGGACTGCGCGACGCCCTGATCGCTGCCATGGACGCGGTGTGCGACGCCGAAGTCGTCGCCACCGCCGAAACCGAAGCCGATGCCGTGCGCTGGCTCAATGCCCATCCGCGCGACTGGGGGCTGGCCGTGCTCGACCTGTTCCTGCGTGACGGCACCGGCTTCGGCATCCTGCAGAAGCTCGCCGGCGAGGCCAAGGACCGGGTCATCGTGCTGACCAATTCCGCCACCCGCGAGAATCGCAGCCGCTGCCTGCAACTGGGCGCGCGCGCGGTCTACGACAAGACCACTGAGCTCGACCAGTTCCTCGATCACTGCCTACGGCACCACCGGCAGCAAGCCGCCGGTTCACGCGCCGTTTGAGTGCGCGGGGCCACGGGCCTTGCAGAATTCTTGGAGATCCTTGCACGATCCTCCGGCGACGCATCGGCGGGCGAGACAAGCGGGCGCGAGTTGCCTAAGCTTCGGTCCATGCTGACCTCGACCCCCCACACCCTGCGCAACGACCCACCCGTCGACCGGCTGCGGGCGACCGTGATGCGGGCCGAGCTGGCCGCGATGATCGATCGCATCACCGGCACCGACGGCAGCCACGAGACGGCGATCCCGCGCCTGGGCCTGGTGCGCGCCACCCAGTCGCAGCACCCGGTCCACGGCATCTGCGAGCCCGCCTTCTGCGTGCTGGCCCAGGGCAGCAAGCGCGTGCTGCTCTGCGACGAGGTCTACATCTACGACAGCAGCCAGTACCTGGTGGCGGCCCAGAACCTGCCGGTGACCAGCCAGGTGATCGACGCCTCGCCGGAGGCGCCCTACCTGGGCCTGCGGCTCGGCTTCGACGTCAAGGAGATCACCGCGCTGGCGCTCGACCTGGCCTTCGCCAAGGCCGCGCCGGCGCGCACCTCGCAGCGCGGCATCTTCACCGGCGAGCTGTCGCCCACCTTGCTCGATCCGGTGCTGCGGCTGGTCAAGCTGCTGGACTCGCCCGAGGACATCGCGGCGCTCGCGCCGCTGATCACGCGCGAGATCCTGTACCGCGTGCTGCGCTCGGCCGACGGCTGGCGGCTCGCGCAGATGGCGGTGGTGGACAGCCACAGCCAGCGCATCGCGCAGGTCATCAGCCTGCTGTCGCAGCGCTTCCAGGCGCCGTTGCGGATCGAGGACCTGGCTGACCAGGTGCACATGAGCGTGTCCTCGCTGCACCAGCACTTCAAGGCCGTGACCGCGATGAGCCCGCTGCAGTTCCAGAAGCAGCTGCGACTACAGGAAGCCCGGCGCATCATGATCGGCGAGCACCTCGACGCCGCCACCGCGGGGCACCGCGTGGGCTACGAGAGCCAGTCGCAGTTCAACCGCGAGTACAGCCGCTTCTTCGGCTCGCCGCCCGCGCGCGACATCAAGCGCCTGCGCGAACTCCAGCTGGGGCGCCCGGACAGCTGACGGGCGTCGGCCCGCTTCATCCCGCATACCCGCCACACACGCCGCACCCGCAAGGGCGGCGGCCGCATTTCCGAGAAAAAAGCACTGTCGGTGCCGCCCAGCGGCGCACCGCGGTCGCATCCGTTCCTTCGCTGGGCAGCCAACACCCTAGGGGTACCCATGAAAATCCATCTGACACTGAACCATGGCACGGTGATTTCCGCCACGCTGGCGGACCACAGGACGGCCGAGGATTTCGTGGCCATGCTGCCGCTGACCCTCACGCTGCACGACCTGTTCCGGCGCGAGAAATTCGGCCCGCTGCCCGGCCCCGTCTCGGGCCGCGGCACGCGCGAGCAGGCCTATGCGGTCGGCGACATCGTGTGCTGGACGGCCGGGCCGGACCTGGCGATCCTGCACCGCCAGGACGGCCAGCCCCTGCGCGGCGGCTTCGAGCTGCTGGGCCGGCTCGACGCCGGCGCCGAACTGTTCGCCGTGCCCGGGCCGATCGACGTGACCATCACGCTGGCCGCGCCCGCGCATGCCGGCCTCACGACGGCAGGATGTCCGGCACCAGCTGGCGCTGAAGGCGCGCGCGCCACCACTTGAGCGCCTCGCCCATGGCGGTGGGCTTCCAGGCCAGCCAGAAGGTCTCGTCGGGCCGCGATTCCTCGCAGGCCAGCTCGACCAGCGTGCCGCGCGCCAGCGCGTCCCTCACGCAGTCGCGCGGCAGGAAGCCGTGGCCCAGCCCGTCGATCTGGCAGGTGATCTTGGCCGCCATCGACGGCACCGTGATGCGCCGCTGCCCGGCCAGCAGGCCGATGGTGCGATCGGACAGGGTGCGCGCGCCGTCGCCCACCACCACCGCCGTGTGCTGCAGCAGGTCGGAGCGCGTGAGCGGGCGCCGCAGCATGGCCAGCGGGTGCGTGGGCGCCACGCAGAACACGAAGGCCAGGCTGCCCACGGCCACCGCCTTGTAGCCGCCGCCCGCGGGCCCGTCGCCGGCCGCCACGATGATGTCGGCGCGGCCGTCGCGCAGCGCCTCCCAGGTGCCGGTCATGGTCTCGCAGGCGATGCGCAGCCGGGTGCCGCAGTTCAGGTCCTCGAAGGCGCAGATGTCGGGGTTGAAGGCGCTGGTGGGGATCAACGAGTCGTGCACCAGCCGCAGCTCCGACTCGAAGCCGGTGGCGATCTGGCGCATGCGCGATTCGAGCTCGCCCGCGGCCGCGAGCAGCCAGCGCCCTTCCTTGAGCATCTCCTGCCCGGCCGGCGTGAGCGTGACGCGCGGCCCCTGGCGCGTGAACAGCGCCAGGCCCAGCTGCTCCTCCAGCTTGCCGATCGCATAGGAGATGGTCGAGGGCACCTTGTGCAGCCGCTCCGACGCGGCGGCGAAGGAACCGTGGCGCGCGATCGCGTCGACCAGCTCGATCGCCTCGAGGCTGATCTTCAGCATGGGCCTGCCTCTTTTCTGATCATCGAAATATTCGATTGTTCTCGCATAAAACCTTCAGCATCGGCAGGGTCCTGGCGTTCGATACTTCTTCCACACCAAGAGATCTTCCTCTGTGAGTCGCCCGGAAAGGATGAACAAACCACCGCGGAAGTTCTCGTGAATTTTATCGACAGTCTCAACGAAAAAGGACCGCATCATGCTCGAACTTCGCAAGGCCGATCACCGCGGCGTCGCCAACCACGGCTGGCTCCGCTCGCGCCATACCTTCTCCTTCGGCCACTACCACGACGCCCGGCAGCAGGGCTTCTCCGACCTGCTGGTGATCAACGACGACCGCGTCGATCCGGCCCAGGGCTTCGGCACCCATCCGCACCGCGACATGGAGATCTTTTCCTATGTGCTCGAGGGCGCGCTGGCGCACCAGGACTCGATGGGCACGGGCTCGGTCATCCGCCCGGGCGACGTGCAAATGATGAGCGCCGGCACCGGCGTGCGCCACAGCGAGTTCAACCACTCGAAGACCGACGGCGTGCACTTCCTGCAGATCTGGATCGTGCCCTCGCTGAAGGGCGCGGCGCCGCGCTACCAGCAGGTGCATTTCAGCGAGGCCGAGAAGCGCGGCCGGCTGCGGCTGATCGCCTCGCCCGAGGGCGACGGCGGCTCGCTGGGCGTGCACCAGGACATGCGCATGTACGCCGGCCTGTTCGACGGCGCCGGTGAAAGCGCCACGCTGGAACTGCCCGCCGACCGCTACGCTTACGTGCATGTGGCACGCGGCAGCGTGGAAGTGAATGGCGAGCGGCTCGGCGAAGGCGACGGCGCGCGCATCCGCGGCGAAAAGCAGTTGCGCTTCGCCAAGGGCGAGCAGGCCGAGGTGCTGGTGTTCGATCTGCGGCCGCACGAGCTGCCGTCGATGTGAGCATGGATCAAACCAGGAAACGCAGCATGCAAGACCCGCAAGCCCAACCCGCGATCGTCAAGGACCGCCCCGAGAAGAGCCGCTTCGAGATCGCGCTCGACGGCCACCGCGCAGTGGCCATCTACGAACGCGCGCCCGGTGTCATCACCTTCGTCCACACGCTGGTGCCCGACGAACTGCAGGGCCGCGGGCTGGCCCGGCAACTGGTGCTGGCCGGGCTGGCTTCGGCGCGCGAACGCGGGCTGGCGGTGATCCCGCGCTGCCCGGTGTTCGCGGCCTACATGCGCAAGCACGCCGAGACCCACGACCTGCTCGCGCCCGAGGGGCGTGCGCTGCTCGGGCTCTGATCAGCCCGGCGCGGCGGCCCGCGCATGCTTCATGTCCAGCGCCAGGAAGTGGTGCACCACCGGCTGGCCCGGCCCGATGTGGAAGCGGATCGCCTCGTTCTGCAGGTCGGCATCGGCATGCGAGACGCGGTGGTGCTGGCGCAGGTGCTCGGCCCAGGACTCGACCAGGAACCACTCCATGAGCCGCTCGGGCTCGCTGGTGTGCTCGGTCAGGCCCCAGGCGTAGGCACCGTCGCGCCGGCGCTCGAGCGACACCCGCTCCATCGCCTGCACGAAGGCCGGCTGGTCTTGCTTGCGGATGCGGTACTCGACCTGCACCATGACCGGGCCGCGGTCGTGCGCCACGGGCGCGGTCAGCAGCGGCTCGGGCCAGTGGTTCGAGGCCTGCAGGTCGGCCTCGCCGGTGGGCAGCTTGACGCGGTGGAACACCAAGGCCACGAGCGCCAGGCCCGCGGCGCCGACCACCAGCGTGACCGGCACGCCGACCTGCTGCGCGACCAGGCCCCAGCCCAGGCTGCCGCCGGCCATCGCGCCGTTGAAGACCGTGAGGTAGATCGCCAGCCCGCGCCCGTGCACCCAGTTGGGCAGCACCGCCTGCGCCACGCCGTTGAGCGTGGTGAGCGCGATGATCCAGCCCACACCCAGCAGCAGCATCAGCAGCACCGCCACCCACTGCGGCGGCGCCAGGGCCAGCGCCACCATCACCACGGCCGAGATCAGCGAGGCCGCGAGCACAAGCCCGTCGGCATCGAGCTTCTCGCGCAGGCGCGGCAGCAGCACCGCGCCCAGGATCGCGCCCGCGCCCACCGCCCCCAGCATCACGCCGTAGAAGCCGGCCGTGCCGCCGAGCATCTTGCGCGCCACCAGCGGCAGCAGCGCCCAGACTGCGCTGGCGAACAGGAAGAACACCGCCGCGCGCAGCAGCACCACGTGCAGCTCCCGGCTGGCGCGCGCATAGCGCAGGCCGGCGCGGAAGGCGCCGAAGAACTGCTCCGACAGGCCCGTGTCGACGGCGGCCGGCCGCTTCCACCACAGCAGGGCCGCGATCACGAACACATAGCTCAGCACGTCGGCCCCATAGGCCGTGGCCGCGCCGAAGCTCGCGAGCAGCAGGCCGCCCACGGCCGGGCCGATGGCGCGCGCGATGTTGATGCCCAGCGAGTTGAGCGCCACCGCGTTCTTCAGGTCGGCGCGCGGCACCAGCTCGGGCACGATCGATTGCCAGGTCGGCCCCATCAATGCGGCGCCGATGCCGCCCACGAAGGTCAGCGCGACCAGGTACTCGACCGTGAGCGCGTTGCTGCGCGACAGCAGCAGCAGCGTGGCGCTGACGCAGGCCAGCATGACCTGGATGAAGATCAGGAAGCGCCGCCGGTCAAGGATGTCCGACAGCACGCCTGCCGGGATGGCCAACAGGAAGATCGGCAGCGTGGCCGCGGTCTGGATCAGCGCCACGGCCGCCGGGCTGGCCGAGAGCTCGGTGACCATCCACGAACTGGCGACGTCGCGCATGAAGCTGCCCACGTTGCCCAGTACCGTCGCGGCCCAGAGCACCGCGAACACGGGCTGGCGCAGCGGCGCGAAGCTGCCCTGCGCCTTGGTGGCTTCAGTGTTCATCGCGCGCCTTCAGGTCGTGCCAGGCCACCAGCAGGAAGGCGCCCACCAGGCCCCAGTGCTCGAAGAAGGCGTTGGCCGCCATGAAGCGCTCGGGCGTCGCCACGGCGATCTCCCAGAAGCGGTTGGCCACGAAGGTCGCCATCAGCGTGAAGCTCGCCAGGCCCAGCGCGCCGAGCCATCGATGGAAGCCCGCGAGGATCATCAGGGCCGCACCCAGCTCGAACACGATGACCGCCACCGCCATCGGCCCGGCGGGCGACAGGCCGAAGTGATTCATCTCGGCGAGGGCCGAAGGGAAGTCGGTGGCCTTGTTGAAGCCGCCCTGCAGGTAGGCGGCGCAGAGGAAGAGCAGTGCGAGCCAGTGCACCGCGCGCGTGGTGAAGAGGCGGCGCATCAGATTGCCCAGCAGGCGCAGCCCAAGGCGCCCCAGAAACTTTTCAAGTCCGCGATCGGCAATTGGCTGCTCCATGCGGTCGCATGCTGGTGCCCGTGCACGTTGCAGTCGTTGGCGCAGGCGCAGTCGGCCGCCATGCGGCGCAGCGTGGCCTGCATCGGTCGGCCTTCCTTCTCGCCCCAGCCGCCGTAGCCGCCGAAGCTGCGCACCGGCGACCAGTCGGGCATGGCGGGCGGCGGCGCGCCGTCGTCGTGCGGCTGGAACGGGCCCGCGCCGTAGACCACGCGGCCACCCACCATCGTCAGCAAGGCCGTGGTGTCGGCGATCTCGGATTCGGGGCAGGCGAAGAAGTCGCGGTCGGGCACCACCAGGTCGGCCAGCATGCCGGGCTCGATGCGCCCTTTCTTGCCGACCTCGTTGGAGAACCAGGTCACGTTCTCGGTCCACATGCGCAGGGCCGCTTCGCGGTCGATGCAGTTGCGCTGTGGATAGAGCTGCAGGCCGCCGACCGTCCGGCCTGTGACCAGCCACGACAGCGAGACCCAGGGGTTGTACGAGGCCACGCGCGTGGCGTCGGTGCCGGCCGAGACCTTCACGCCCTTCTCCAGCATGCGCTTGACCGGCGGCGTGGCCGCGGCCGCGCCCGCGCCGTAGCGCTCGACGAAGTACTCGCCCTGGTAGGCCATGCGGTGCTGCACCGCGATGCCGCCGCCCAGCGCGGCGATGCGGTCGATCGATTTCTCGGAGATGGTCTCGCAGTGGTCGAAGAACCAGTTCAGGCCGGCCAGCGGCGTGTCGCGGTCCACCTTCTCGAACACGTCGAGCGCGCGCTCGATGGTCTCGTCGTAGGTCGCATGCAGGCGCCAGGGCCACTTGTTCTGCACCAGCACGCGCACCACCTCTTCCAGCTCGCCTTCCATCTCGGGCGCCATGTCGGGGCGCGGCTGGCGGAAGTCCTCGAAGTCGGCGGCCGAGAAGACCAGCATCTCGCCCGCGCCGTTGTGCCGGAAGTAGTCGTCGCCCTGCTTGTACTTCGAGCTCGCGGTCCAGTCGAGGAAGTCCTGCTTCTCCTGCTGGGGCTTCTGCGTGAACAGGTTGTAGGCCAGGCGGATGGTGAGCTGGCCCGCATCGGCCAGCTGCTGGATCACCTGGTAGTCCTCGGGGAAGTTCTGGAAGCCGCCGCCCGCGTCGATGGCGCCGGTCACGCCCAGCCGGTTGAGCTCGCGCATGAAGTGGCGCGTGGAATTGAGCTGGTATTCGAAGGGCAGCTTGGGCCCCTTGGCCAGGGTGGCGTAGAGGATGCTCGCGTTGGGCTTGGCCAGCAGCAGCCCGGTCGGGTTGCCGGCCGCGTCGCGCACGATCTCGCCGCCGGGCGGCGCGGGCGTGTCTTTCGTGTAGCCCACGGCGCGCAGCGCGGCGCCGTTGAGCAGCGCGCGGTCGTACAGGTGCAGCAGGAACACCGGGGTGTCGGGCGCCACCGCGTTGAGCTCGGCGATGGTCGGCAGGCGCTTCTCCGTGAACTGGTGCTCGGTGAAGCCGCCCACCACGCGCACCCACTGCGGCGCGGGCGTGAGCGCGACCTGGCGCTTCAGCATGCTCATCGCGTCGGCCAGGCTGCGCACGCCGTCCCAGCGCAGCTCGAGATTGTGGTTGAGCCCACCGCGGATGATGTGCAGGTGGTTGTCGATCAGGCCCGGCAGCACCGCGCGGCCCTGCAGGTCGATCAAGCGCGTGCCGTCGCGCGCCAGCGGCAGGATGTCGGCGTCGCTGCCCACGTGCGTGAAGCGGCCGGCGCGGATCGCGACCGCGGTGGCCGTCGGGTTGGCGCGGTCCAGCGTGGTGAAGCGGCCGTGGTGCAGGATGAGTTCGGGGGCATCGACCATGGGGTGCGTCCTTGAAGAAGCGGGAGTTTGCGCCAGGCCGGGCGCGGCCCAGGCGGCGCCGAGCGCGCCCAGCGCACCGACGAAGTGGCGGCGGCCGTGGGGACCAGGTGCGGTGCTCATGCCTTGGGTTCGACCGGAGGGGTTTCGGCGCGGGCCGTGGGCTTCGCGCATTGCGGCAGCTCGCCGAACATGTGCGGCCTGACCTGGTGCTGCAGCCACGAACTGGCCGCGGGGCCGCGGTCGAACAGCCGCTTGGCCAGCGACGGCAGCTGCTCGCCCGCGAGGATGCCCAGCAGTCCGACCAGCGCGATGATCGGCGGCGCCGGCGAGCGCACGCTGAACAGCGCGTAGATCACGCCGACCAGGACACCGAGGGCGAGCGAGACGATGTAGGGTTTCATGGGTTCGCGGCCAAAACGCGTGAAGGAACCGTCGCGAGCGCCCCGAGCCTGCATCGAGGACCGGAGCCGCACTTGCGTGCGGTGAGGACCGCAGGTGCGGGATCGGGGTGCGCAGCAGGTTCATTCATGCGTTTTCAGCCTTCGTGTGCGTTGAACATGGTCTTCGCGTAGGCAATGCCCAGGCCGTAGGCACCGCCGAAGCGGCGCGCGATGCCCGTGGTCATCTCGTAGCTGTCGGTGCGGGCCCAGTCGCGCTGCAGCTCGAGCAGGTACTGCAGCGCGGTCATGGGCTGCGCGCCGGCCTGCACCATGCGGTCCATCGCGCGCTCGTGGGCCTCGGTGGAGACGTCGCCGCAGGCATCGGCGATCACGTAGACCTCGAAGCCCTGGTCCAGCGCCGACAGCGCCGGGCCGACGATGCACACGCCGGTCCACAGGCCCGAGAGCACGATGCGCGGCTTGCCGATCTCGTTGATCCGGCGGATCACGGCGGCATCTTCCCAGGTGTTCATCGAGCTGCGGTCGAGCATGGCCTGGCCCGGGAAGGCGGCCGTGATCTCGTCGAACATCGGGCCCGAGAAGCTCTTCTCGGCCACGGTCGTGAGGATGGTCGACACGCCGAAGCCGGCCGCGGCATTCGCCACCAGCGCGGCGTTGTTGCGCAGCGTGACCGCCTCGATCGAGTGGGTGGCGAAGGCCATCTGCGACTGGAAGTCGATCATGACCAGCGTGTGGTCTTGCGGGGTGAGCAGCTTGGCGCCGGGCGTCGGGGTGGCAGTGAGGGGCATGGTGTGTCCTGCAAAAAAAAGAAAAGGGATGCGGCTCAGGCTTCGATGAAGGCCAGCAGGTCGGCGTTGAGCCGTTCCTTGTGCGTGAAGGGCAGCGCGTGCGGCGCGCCCGGGTAGACCTTGAGTTCGGCGCCGGCGATGGCCTGGGCGGCGAGCCGGCCCGTGGCCTCGAAGGGCACCACCTGGTCGTCGTCACCGTGCACCACCAAGGTGGGCAGGTCGAACTTCTTCAGGTCGGCAAAGAAGTCGGTTTCGGAGAAAGCGGTGACGCAATCGACCGTGGCCTTGATCGAGGCCAGCAGCGCGATCTGCAGCGTCTGGGCCAGGATGCCCTTCGACACCTTGGCGCCTTCGCGGTTGGTGCCGTAGAAGAGCGTGCTGAAGTCGTCTAGGAACTGCGGGCGGTCGGCCAAGAGGCCGGCCTTGATGCCGTCGAACACGGCCTTGTCCACGCCCTGAGGATGCGCGGGGGTCTGGATGAACAAGGGCGTGACCGCGCTCAACAGCGCCGCCTTGGCGATGCGCGCCGTGCCGTGGCGGCCGATGTAGCGCGCCACGTCGCCGCCGCCCATCGAGAAGCCGACCAGCACCACGTCCTTCAGGTCGAGGGTCTCGATCAGTTCCGACAGGTCATCCGCGAAGGTGTCGTAGTCATAGCCGGTCCAGGGCTGGCCCGAGCGGCCGAAGCCGCGGCGGTCGTAGGCGATGGCGCGCAAGCCGTGCTCGGCCAGGAAGTGCATCTGGTACTCCCACATGTCGGCATCGAGCGGCCAACCGTGGCAGAAGACGACCGGCCGGCCCTGGCCCCAGTCCTTGTAGTAGATCTCGCATCCATCGCGCGTGGTGAAAGTGCTCATGTCGGACTCCGGCTGAGGAGCGCTGACGGCGGAGCCAAGCGCAGGACGCGCTCTCTCCCGTCAGACGCTCGAAAGGAGTCCGCAGGCTACCGGCGCGCGGCGCCGGCGGCTTGAACGAAAAGGCGCTGCCTTGTCTTTTTGCGCGATGCAACTGCAACAACAGGGGCCGGCTCAGGCCTCCAGAGGCGGCAGCGCGCCGATGCGCTTGTCCAGCGTGAGCGGGTAGTCGCGCACCCGCGTGCCGGTCGCGTTGTACATCGCGTTCGACACCGCGGCCCCGACCCCGCAGATCCCCAGCTCGCCCACGCCCTTGGCCTTCATGGGCGAGGAGGTCGGGTCGGTCTCGTCGAGGAAGACCACCTCCTGGTGCGGGATGTCGGCATGCACCGGCACCTCGTAGCCCGCCAGGTCGTGGTTGACGAAGAAGCCCAGCCGCGGGTCGACCGCCAGTTCCTCCATCAGCGCCGCGCCCACGCCCATGGTCATGCCGCCGATCACCTGGCTGCGCGCGGTCTTGGGGTTGAGGATGCGGCCCGAGGCGCAGACCGCGAGCATGCGGCGCACCCGCACCTCGGCGGTGAAGGCATGCACGCCCACCTCGACGAAGTGCGCGCCGAAGGTGGACTGCTGGAACTTCTTGTCCAGGTCGCCGTAGCTCATGGTGTCCTCGGCCACCAGCGCCTGGCCAGCCGCGAGTTCGGCCAGCGGCACGCTGCGCCCGCCGGTCGTCACGCGGCCGTCGGCGAAGGTGGCGCTGGCGATGTCGAGGCCGGCGCGCTGCGCCATCATCTGGCGCAGCTTCACGCAGGCCGCATAGACGCCCGCGGTCGAACTGTTGGCGCCCCACTGCCCGCCCGAGCCGGCCGAGACCGGGAAGCTCGAATCGCCCAGCCGCACCACCACCCGCTCGATCGGAACGCCCAGCATCTCGGCCGCGGTCTGCGCGATGATGGTGTAGCTGCCGGTGCCGATGTCGGTCATGTCGGTCTCGACCGTGACCACGCCCTGCGCATCGAGCCGCACCCGCGCGGCCGACTTCATCACCAGGTTGTTGCGGAAGGCCGCGGCCATGCCCATGCCGACCCACCACTGGCCGTCGCGCACGCGGCCCGGCACCGGGTTGCGCCGCTCCCAGCCGAAGCGTTCGGCACCGATGCGCATGCAGTCGACCAGCCGGCGCTGCGAGAAGCGGCGCTCGGGTTTGGCGGGATCGACCTGCGTGTCGTTGAGCGCGCGGAAGGCGATCGGGTCCATGCGCAGACGCTCGGCCATCTCGTCCATCGCGACCTCCAGCGCCATCAGCCCCGGCGCCTCGCCGGGCGCGCGCATCGCGTTGCCTTCGGGCAGGTCCAGCACCGCGAGCCGCGTGCCGGTCAGCCGATGCGGCGCGGCATAGAGCAGCGCGCTCTGCTGCGTGGCCTCTTCGGGTTGGCCGCCGGGCTGGTCGCCGGACCAGCTCTCGTGGCCGATGGCCGTGAGCCTGCCGTCCTTGGTGGCGCCCAGCCGGATGCGCTGGATGGTGGCCGGCCGGTGGGTGGCGTTGTTGGCGATCAACGGGCGCTGCAGCGCGACCTTGACCGGCCGCTTCGCGAGGCGCGCGCCCAGGGCTGCGAGCAGCACGTCGGACCGCAGGAACAGCTTGCCGCCGAAGCCGCCGCCGATGAAGGGCGAAACCACGCGCACCTTGGCCTTGGGGATGCCCAGGGTCTTGGCCAGGTCGGTGGCGGCCCAGTCGATCATCTGGTTCGAGGTCCAGACCGTGAGCTGGTCGCCGCGCCAGGCGGCGATGCTGGCCATCGGCTCCATCATCGCGTGCGAATGGTCGGGCGTGGTGTAGGTGGTGTCGAGCTGCACCTCGGCCCGCTCGAAGTGGGTGCCGAAGTCGCCGACCTTCTTGTCCTTCTGGACCAGCTTGGCTTGCGACGCCTTGGCCTGCGCCAGGTCGAAGCGGCCGTCGGCCGGCGCGTAGTTGACGCGCAGCAGCGCCGCGGCGGCACGCGCCTGCTCGAAGCTCTCGGCCACCACCAGCGCGATCGCCTGGTGGTAGTGGTCGACGGTCGGCCCGCCGAGCAGCCTGGCGGTGTTGCGCTCGCCCTTGCCCAGCTTGCCCGCGTTCTGCGCGGTGACGATGGCGATCACGCCGGGGGCGGCCTGGGCCCGCGCCGTGTCCATCGACACGATGCGACCCTTGGCGATGCCGGCGCCGAGCACGACGCCATAGGCCTGGTTCGCGACCACGTCGTGCTGCTCGTAGGCATAGCGCGCGGTGCCGGTGGTCTTGAGGCGGCCGTCCACGCGGTCGACGGCCTGGCCGACGACCTTGAGCTGGTCGATCGGGTTGGTGGTGGCGGGGGTGTCGAACTTCATGGCTCAGGTCCTGGCTTGGGCAAAGGTGGCGGCGAGCGTGCGCTCGGCCAGCGGCAGCTTGAAGGCGTTGTGCGCGGTGGGCCGCGCGTCGGTGAACAACGCATCGGCCACGGCCTTGGCGCCGCGCGGCATCAGCGCGTCGGCGCCCTCCATGCGCCAGGGCCGCGGCGCCACGCCGCCCAGCGCAACACGCCCGCTGCCGTCGCGCTGCACGATGGCCGCGACCGACACGACCGCAAAGGCATAGGACGCGCGGTCGCGCACCTTGTGATAGACGTGCGTGCCACCCACCGGGCCGGGCAGCGTGACGGCGGTGATCAGCTCGCCGGATGCCAGCGCGGTCTCGACCTGCGGCGTGGCGCCGGGCAGGCGGTGCAGCTCGGCGATCGGGATCACGCGGCGCGCGCCGTCGGGGCGCAGGGTCTCGACCGAGGCATCGAGCACGCGCATCGCGACCGCCATGTCGCTCGGGTGCGTGGCGATGCAGGCGTCGCTGGTGCCCACCACCGCCAGCTGCTTGCTCGCGCCGCCGATGGCCGCGCAACCGCTGCCCGGCTGGCGCTTGTTGCAGGCCTGGTTCGTGTCGTAGAAGTAGGGGCAGCGCGTGCGCTGCAGCAGGTTGCCCGCGGTGCTGGCCTTGTTGCGCAGCTGGCCCGAAGCACCGGCCAGCAGCGCGCGCGAGAGCACGCCGTAGTCGCGCCGCACGCGCAGGTCGGCCGCGAGCTGGGTGTTGCTCACCAGTGCGCCGATGCGCAGGCCGCCCTCGGGCGTCGCCTCGATCGTTTTCAGGCCGAGCCCGTTGAGGTCGACCAGGTGCGCGGGCGTCTCGATCTCCAGCTTCATCAGGTCGAGCAGGTTGGTGCCGCCCGCGATGAACTTCGCGCCGGGCACGCGCTGGGCCTGGGCCAGGGCGTCGTCGGTCGAGCTCACGCGTTGGTAGGTGAAGGATTTCATGCCTTGGCTCCCGCGTTCGCGACGTCGGTGATTGCCTCGACGATGTTGCTGTACGCGCCGCAGCGGCAGATGTTGCCGCTCATGCGTTCGCGCAGCTCGGCGGCCGAGAACATGGGCTTCGCGTTCAGGTCCTCGCTGACATGGCTGGGAACGCCCTTCGCGATCTCGTCGAGCACGCCCGCGGCCGAACAGATCTGGCCCGGCGTGCAGTAGCCGCACTGGAAGCCGTCGTGCTTGACGAAGGCCGCCTGCAGCGGATGCAGGCGCTCGGGCGTGCCCAGGCCTTCGATGGTGGTGACCGCACCGCCCTCGTGCATGACCGCGAGCGTGAGGCAGGCGTTGATGCGCTGGCCGTCGACGATCACGGTGCAGGCGCCGCACTGGCCGTGGTCGCAGCCCTTCTTGGTGCCGGTGAGGTGCAGGTGCTCGCGCAGCGCATCGAGCAGCGTGGTGCGGGTGTCGAGCGCCATGCGCTGGGTCTTGCCGTTGACCTGCAGCGTCACGGTCGTGAGCGGCGGGCCGCCGGCGGCGGTGTCCGGGCTGCGCACGGCGTCCTGCGCCTGCGCTTGCGCCGTCCGGGCCACCATCGTGGCGGAGGCGGAGGCCGCGCCGGCGGCGAGCAGCCCACGCCGGGTGATCGGCAAATGGTTCGAGCTTTGCATGGGTTCGTCCTTCATCGTGGGGGTGTGGCGGGCGGCACCGGATGGCTACCGCCCGCGCATGTCACGAACCACTCTACGGAGCGATGGCGCATCGCACCAGAGGCGCATCGCTTCATCGCGTAACCCGGCGTGCCTGACGTACCGGTGCACGAAGCCGGTCTACAGAGGGAGACGGCCATGCCTGGCCGGGTGCCGTCGGCGGGCTCCTACGGCAGCTGTCGCCTCCGGCCTAAGCCCGTGCCGGGCCGCGCTTGCACCGCCGCGGTGCAGGGCGTGCCGGCGGCCTACTTCGCGCCCGGGTACAGGCCCAGCACGTTGGCGCCGATGGCCGGGTCGACGAAGCGCTCGAGCCGCTGCGGATGCAGGATCACCGTGATCTCGCACGAACCCGTGCCCACCGTCATGCCCAGGAAGTGGCCGCCGGCGCCGATGAAGGTTCCGTCGGTCACGATGCCGTGCGCATGGATCGAGGGCTTGCCCTCCTTCCACGCGATGCTGCCGGTGAGGTTGGCCATCTCCACGTCCTTGAAGGTCTTGGGGTTGAAGACCTTCTTCGAGAAGTCGTAGAAACCGAAGGTGGCCTCGCGCATGAAGCCGATGCCGAAGATGCTCGCGCTCTGGATCCGCTCGACCTCGGCCAGCTTTTCGATGTGCGCGAGCACGTCGTCGCCGTTGCGCAGCACCATCAGGTAGCCGGTGGGCGTGCGCGTGACCTTGCCGGTCAGGTCCTGCGCCTGCGCCGACGTGCCGAAGGCGAGCGCGGCGAAGAGTGCGATGCACAGGGAAGTGAAAGTCTTGATGACCATGGAGATGCCTCGATTCTTGGTTGGGATGAGAGGGAGATGCACGGATGCGGCTTGCGCCGCGCGAGGGCCGTCGCCGCCCCTCGAACGGTTCCGGCCGGGTGAGGAACGCCCGCACGCGCGGCCGGGGCCGTGCGCGCTGGCATTCGACGCTGGAGGCCCGCGTGCGGGCCGAATGCCTAGGTCTGGGGAAGGCTGGCCTGCACCTTGGCGCGCAGGCGCTCGACGTTCACCACGAAGCGGCTGTGGGTGCCGCGCGCGACTTCCTTGTCGCCCTCGTGCACCGTGAAGTCGAAGCCCACGCTGCGGCCGTCGAGCGCGTTCACGCGCGCCTCGATGCGCACCGCCTGGCCCAGCAGCGTGGCGCCGCCGTGCGTGAGCGCGATGGCCGTGCCCACCGAGTTCTCGCCCGGCGCGACATGGCCGAGCAGGAAGTCGAGGCAGGTCTGCTCGACGTCGCGCACCAGCTCGGGCGTGGCGTAGAGGCGCAGTGCCTCGCCCAGGAAGTCCACGGTGCGGCGCACGTCCACCACCAGTTGCCGATGGGCGACCGCGCCCACCTCGAGTTCGTTTGTCATGCCGCTGTTCCGAAGGCGCCGCAGCGCGTGGAGTGAGGCTCTCAGCGCGTGCGCGTCGAGCAGGGGCGCCAGTCTAGGAAGGCGGCCCCCGCTTGGGCAAACGAGTTTTTCTAGGGCGAATGCGGAGAAAATATTGAAGGCTTTTGGCGCACACTCGGCGCTCCCGACCTGCAAGGTGCAGCTCGGCGCACCGGGTCTGCCGACCCGGGCCGGTTCATCGAAGGAATCCACTGTGTCGCGCCCCATCCCGCCGCTCAATCCCCTGAGGGCTTTCGAAGTCGCCGCCCGGCATCTGAGCTTCACGCGCGCCGCGGAGGAACTGTTCGTCACGCCCTCGGCGGTGAGCCACCAGATCAAGACGCTGGAGGAAAGCCTGGGCATCGCGCTGTTCACGCGCGACGCCAAGTCGCTGTCGCTCACCGCCGCCGGCAAGGCCTACCTGCCGGGCGTGCAGCAGGCCTTCAAGCAGCTCGCGCATGCCACGCACCAGCTGCAGACGCAGGGCATGCCGGCGCTCAAGATCAACGTGCCGCCGACCTTCGCGGTCAAGTGGCTGATCCCGCGCATGGACCGCTTCATGAAGGCGCATCCCGAGATCGACCTCAAGGTCTCGACCTCCAAGCACATGGTCGACTTCGCGCGCGAAGACTTCGACCTCGCGGTGCGCTACGGCCGCGGCAAGTACCCGGGCCTGCATTCCGAGCTGTGCCTGCCGGTCGAGGTGTTCCCGGTCTGCAGCCCGGCGCTGATGCGCGGCGAGCACCCGCTGCGCACGCCGTCCGACCTGCGCTTCCACACCCTGCTGCACGACGACAGCACCTACAGCGACGTGAGCAACCCGCACTGGGCCATGTGGCTCGAGCACGCGGGCGTGACCGACGTCGATGCCACGCGCGGTCCCTCGTTCTGGCCCAGCCACCTGGTGATCAACGCCGCGGTCGACGGCCTGGGCGTGGCGCTGGCCAAGAAGAACTGGGTGCTCAAGGACCTGGCCGACGGCCTGCTGGTGCGACCCTTCGACATCAGCCTGCCGGTGGAGTTCTCCTACTTCATCGTCTACCCCGAGGAGCGGGTCCACGACCGCCGCATCGCGGCCTTCGTCGACTGGGTGCGCCAGGAGGTGGCCAGCGAGCCGTCCGGCGGTGCCCCGGCCATCGCCGGCCTGACGGCCTTCGCGTCCTGACAAAGGGAGGAGACGCGCCATGACCCGCTACTGGCTGATGAAGTCCGAACCCGACGAATGCGCGATCGACGACGCGCTGGCCGCGCCCGACGCCACCGTGCCCTGGACCGGCGTGCGCAACTACCAGGCGCGCAACTTCATGCGCGACGGCATGCAGGTCGGCGACGGCGTGCTGTTCTACCACTCGAGCTGCCCCGAACCGGGCATCGCCGGCATCGCGCGCGTGGCCTCGGGCACCCGCCCCGACCCGACGCAGTTCGACCCCGCCTCGCCCTATTTCGACGCGGCCTCGAAGGCCGAGGCGCCGCGCTGGCTGCTGCTGGACGTGCAGGCACTGCGCAAGACCCGCCTGCTCGGCCTGCCCGAGCTGCGCGCCACGCCGGCGCTGGCCGAGCTGGTGGTGCTCCAGCGCGGCAACCGGCTGTCGATCACGCCGGTGGACGATGCGCACTGGCGGCTGATCACCGAGGACCTGCTGGCCTGAGGGCCGGCCCCCTTCACCCCAAGCGATAGAACCGCACCGCGTTGTCGTGCAGCAGCGCGCGCCGCTCGTGCGCGGGCCGGTCGGCGATGGCGGCCACGAAGCCCGCGAGGATCGTGCCGTAGCCGGCCACCAGGCTGTCGACCGGGAAATTGCTCGCGAACAGGCTGCGCCCGGCACCGAAGATTGCGATCGCGTCGCGGATCACCGGCACGTTGTCGGCCTGCGTCCAGGGCTTGCCGCGCTGGCCCAGGCCTGAGATCTTGATCGCGGTGTTGGGCTGCGCGGCCAGCGCCTCCAGCGCGCGGCGCCAGCCCGCGAGCCCAGCCGGGCTGCGATCGGCGGGCAGGCCGGTGTGGTTGAGGATCAGCAGCGTCTGCGGGAAGTCGCGTGCCAGGTCCGCCGCCTGGTCCAGGTTCCACCAGGGCGCCTGCAGGTCGAAGGACAGGCCGTGCGGCTGCAGCAGCGCATAGCCGCGGCGCCAGCGCGCGTCGTCCATCGAACCCGCGAGGCCGCGCTGCGCGACATCGGCCGAGGCCGCGGTCACCGGCTTGTGCCGGATGCCGCGCACCAGCGGGAAGGCGGCCTGGGCGGCCAGCAGCGCGGGCGCGTCGCCATGGTCGAGCGCCACATGCGCGACCAGCGCGGTGGGCCGGCCGTGGGCCTGCGCGAGTTGCGTGAGCCAGCGCGTCTCGGCCACCGGGTCGGCGCGATCCCACTCGGCCTCGATGTGCACCGTGCCCGCGGGCGCATGGCCGCGCGTGTCGCGCGCCAGGTCCTCGGGCAGGTAGTTGCGCTGCAGCGCCGAATAGTCGCCGTAGCGGAAGTTCGGCACCGTCTCGCCCTGCAGCCAGGGATAGGGGTTGGCGCCCAGGTCCCAGAAGTGCTGGTGGGCGTCGATGAAGGGTTCGTCGAACTCGAAATCCATCGCCGGATTCTCGCGCTCAGCCCGCGAGCTTGAGCTTGCCCGCGAGCTCCTTGAAGAAGGCGCTCTCCCGGGTCATCACGGCCTCGAGCGTCGCGTCGTCGGCGTAGGTGTCGGTGCTGAAGTGCAGCTTGGTCAGCGCGTCGATCCAGACCGGCTCCTTGACCGCCTTGGCGGTGGCGGCCTTGAGCACGGCCATCACCTCGTCGGGCGTGTTGCGCGGCGCCGAGAGGCCGCGCCAGATGCCGATCGACAGGTCGATGTTCCGCTCCTTGAGCGTGGGGATGGTCTCGAAGCCGTCGGCCACGCGCTTGTCGGCCATCACCGCCAGCGCCTTGAGCTTGCCGGCCGCCACATAGCTCGACACCTCGGCCGTGCTGACCGTCACCGCCTCGATGTGGCCGCCCAGCAGCGCCAGCACCGCGGGCGCGCCGCCGGGATAGGGGATGTGGTTGAACTTCGCGCCGGTCTTCTCGCCCAGCGCCGCGGCCGCCATGTGCCAGGTCGAGCCATGGCCGGCGTTGCCCACGCGGATGTTCGCATCAGCCTTGCGCGCGGCATCGAGGAACTGCTCCAGCGTGGTCCAGGGCGCATCGGCGCGCACCACCACCGCGGCCGGGTCGGCGTTCAGGCGCGCGATCGGCCGCAGGTCCTTGTACGAGAACTTGGCCAGGCCCAGGTGGTTGAGGAAGGTGAGCTCGGTCGAGGAGAGCACGATCTTGTAGCCGTCGGGCCTGGCGTTGACCACGTCACCCAGGCCCAGCACGCCGCTGGCGCCGGGGCGGTTGACCACCACCAGCGGCTGCGGCAGGAACTTGGCGACCGCGGCGCCGAAGGAGCGGCCGACCACGTCGGCGCCGCCCCCGGCCTGCCAGGGCACGACCAGCTCGATCGGCTTGCTGGGGTAGGCGCCGGGCTGGGCCCAGGCGGGCACGGCCAGCGTGGCGCCCAGCATCAGGGCCGCGCGCAGGCCGTGGCGGCGCGCGGGGTCGAAGGATTCTGTCGTTGTCATGTCTTGTCTCCGTTCTTTGCTCTGCTCACGCTCAGCTGGCCGCCGCGACACCGACCTTGGCCGGGCCGAAGGCGCCGGCCTGGCGCAGTGCGTCGATGCGCTCGGCCGACAGGCCGATCTCGCCCAGCACCTGCTCGGTGTGCTGCCCCAGCAGCGGCGCGGGATGGCGCACCTGCTGCGGCGTGCCGCTGAGTTTGACCGGGAAGCCCAGCGCGCGGGTCTTGCCTTCGACCGGATGGTCGATGGTCAGCACCATGTCGCGTGCCACCGCCTGCTCGCTGGCCAGCGCCTCGGCGTAGTCGTAGATCGGGCCCGCGGGCACGCCGGCGGCGAGCAGCGCCGCCACCCATTCGTCGGCCGTGCCACGTGCGAACTCGGCCTCGAGCTCGGCGATCAGCACCTCGCGGTTGCGGATGCGCAGCACGTTGTCGGTGAAGCGCGCATCCTGCACCAGGTCGTCGCGGCCGATCACGCCGCACAGCGCCTTCCAGAGCTTCTGGTTGGCGGCGCCGATGACGAAGGGCCGGTCCGACGCGCGCACCGCCTGGTAGGGCGCGCTCATGCGGTTGGCACTGCCGATGGGCACCGGCACCTCGCCCGTGCCCCAGTACTCGGCCGACTCCCAGACCGACAGGCTCAGCGCGGTCTCGAACAGCGAGGCGTCGATGAACTGGCCCTCGCCGGTGATGCCGCGGCCGATGATCGCGCTCAGGATGCCGTAGGCCGCGAACAGGCCCGCGCCCAGGTCGGCCAGCGGCACGCTCGACTTGACGGGGGGCTGGCCCGCATGGCCCATCACGCTCATCACGCCGGTCATGGCCTGCGCGATCAGGTCGAGGCCGGGGCGGCGCGACCAGGGGCCGGTCTGGCCGAAGCCCGAGATGCTGGCGTAGACCAGCCGCGGGTTGATCTCGCGCAGGGTGGCGTAGTCGATCTTGAGCCGCGCGACCACGCCGGGCCGGTTGTTCTCGACCAGCACGTCGGCCTCTTTCACCAGCGCGTAGAAGGCTTCGAGGCCGGCCGGGCTCTTGAGGTCGATCTCGACGCTGCGCTTGTTGCGGTTGAGCGCCAGGAAGCCGCCGCTGTCCTCGCCCTTGAGGCGGAAGCCCATCGACTTGCGGGTCTGGTCGCCGATGCCCGGCGTCTCGACCTTGATGACGTCCGCGCCCATGTCGCCGAGCAGCATGCAGCAGAATGGGCCGGCCATGATCTGGCTGACGTCCAGGACCTTGATGCGGGAAAGAGGAAGGGTCACGCGGAGCTCCGTGGGAATATCGGGGGGAACGGACGCACTCAGCGGCCCGTGAAGACCGGGCGGGTCTTGGCGAGGAAGGCCTGGAAGCCGATGCGGAAGTCCTCGGTGTCGAAGCAGGCGTAGGCCTCGTCGGCCTCGGCCGCCGTCAGCGGCTGCGGCTGCGCCAGGCGGCGCACGAACTGCTTGTGCCAGCGCGCCACCAGCGGCGCGCCGTTGGCGATGCGGCGCGCGGTGGCCTGGCCCTGCGCCAGCACCTCGGCGTCGTCGACCACGCGGTTGACCAGGCGTTTCTCGAAGGCCTCCTTGGCGTCGAACACCCGGCCCTCGAGCACGATCTCGAGCGCGGTCGCGCTGCCCACCAAGTCGACCAGGCCGCCCAGCTCGCCGTACGACATCACCAGGCCCAGCTTGTTGACCGGCACGCCGAAGCGGCTCGAGCTGCCGCAGATGCGCATGTCGCAGACCGAGGCGATCTCCAGCCCGCCGCCCACGCAGGCGCCCTCGATCACGGCCAGCGTCGGGTGCTTGCTGTGCGCGATGGCCTGCATCGCGGCGTGCGTGACCTTGGCGTAGTCGCCGGCCTGGGCCGCGCTGGAACGCAGGCGGGTGAACTCCTCGATGTCGGCGCCGGCCGAGAAGGCCTTGCCGCCGGCGCCGCGCAGCACGATGCAGCGCAGTTCGTCGTCGGCCGACAGCTCGGCGAAGGCATCGGTCAGGCCCTGCCACATGCCCAGGTCCATGGCATTCATCTTGTCGGGCTTGTTGAGGATGACGGTGGCGATGCGCTCGTCGCGCTCGATGAGGATGAGCGGGGTCATGTCGGGTCGTCTCTTTCGTGTGGTGCGCCGCGCCTTCTCGGCGGCACGGGATGAGGGGTGCGAACGGTCCGAAGTCTAGGAACGCAGGGCCGTGCGGACAAACGAAAAAAACTGGGCCGGTCTTCAAGAAAAACTCGCGCGGCCCCCGCCGCCGGGCTTGTGAATTTTTCTCGGTCGGGCTTCAAGTTATTCCACGTTGCCCCGCCGGCGCCCCCTTCCTAGACTCGCGGCCCACGACGGCAGAGCGCCCAGCCGAGGCGCCCGCCCAGGAGACAACCCGCACAACGCAGCCCGAACGGAGACCGCATGGCCCTCATTAACTACATCACCCAGATCCAGATCGACTTCGGCGCCGTCAAGCTGCTCGCGCAGGAATGCGAGCGCATCGGCATCCGCCGGCCGCTGGTGGTCACCGACGCCGGCGTGCGCGCCGCGGGCGTGCTCGACCGCGTGACCGCGCAGCTGGGCGGCCTGCCCTTCGTGGTGTTCGACGGCACGCCCTCGAACCCCACCGAGCGGGCGATGCGCGCCGCGGTGGCGATGTACGTGGAGAACCAGTGCGACGGCATCGTCGCGGTCGGCGGCGGTTCGCCGATCGACCTGGCCAAGGGCGTGGCGGTGTGCGCCACGCACGAAGGCCCGCTCAAGTCCTTCGCGGCCATCGAAGGCGGCGCGGCGCGCATCACCGCCGCCACCGCGCCGGTGATCGCCGTGCCCACCACGGCCGGCACCGGCAGCGAGGTCGGCCGCGGCGCGGTGCTGATCCTCGACGACGGCCGCAAGGTCGGCGTGCTCTCGCCCCACCTGGTGCCGCGCGTCGCGCTGTGCGACCCTGAACTCACGCTGGGTCTGCCGCCGCTGCTCACCGCCGCCACCGGCATGGACGCGATCGCGCACTGCATGGAGACCTTCATGGCGCCGGCCTTCAACCCGCCGGCCGACGGCATCGCACTCGACGGCCTGCGCCGCGGCTGGCGGCACATCGAGACCGCCACCTCGACGCCCGGCGACCGCGCGGCCCGGCTGCACATGATGAGCGCCTCGATGCAGGGCGCGCTGGCCTTCCAGAAGGGCCTGGGCTGCGTCCACAGCCTGAGCCATTCGATGGGCGGCCTGAGCCCGCGGCTGCACCACGGCACGCTCAACGCGATCCTGCTGCCGGCCGTGATCCGCTTCAACGCCGAAGCCCCGTCGATGCAGCAGGAGCAGCGGCTCGCGCGCATGGCGCAGGCCATGGGCCTCGGCGGCGCCGACGAGGTGGCGCCCGCGGTGAGCGCGATGAACCGCCGGCTGGGCCTGCCCACCGGCCTGGCCGCGCTCGACGTCTCGCCCGAGCTCTTCCCGCGCGTGATCGAGGGCGCGCTCAAGGACCACTGCCACAAGACCAACCCGCGCGAGGCCAGCCCCGCCGACTACCAGGCGATGTTGATGGACTCGCTCTGAGCCCTTCGACAGCGGCCTTCCCACAGAAAAAAACCGGAGACAAAGACATGCAAAGACGCCACTTCCTCGCCACCACCCTCGCCGCCTGCAGCGTGCCGCTGGTGCACGCGCAATCGCCGCTGCCACCCGGCCCGATCCGCATCGTGGTGGGCTTCCCGCCCGGCGGCGGCACCGACGTGATGGCGCGCGTGATGGCCCAGAAGCTGTCGGTGATGTGGGGCACGCCGGTCACGGTCGAGAACAAGACCGGCGCGGGCGGCGTGATCGCGGCCGAGTACGTGGCCAAGCAGCCCGGCGACGGCACCACGCTGCTGATGACCAACATCAGCAACCATGCGATCGCGCCCGCGCTCTACCCCTCGCTGCCCTATGTGGTGGAGCGCGACTTCACGCCCATCGTGCTGGTGGGCATCACGCCCAACCTGCTGATCTGCAACACCAGCCAGCCGGCGCGCACCCTCAAGGACGTGGTCGCGCTGTGCCGCAGCAAACCCGGCGCGATCACCTTCGGCTCCTCGGGCGCGGGCGCTTCGCAGCATCTGGCGACCGAGCTGTTCAAGCTGCGCGCCAATGTCGACGCGCTGCACGTGCCCTACCGCGGCTCGGCGCCGATGCTGACCGACCTGATCGGTGGCCAGATCAACTACAGCTTCGAGACCATGACCTCGGCCACGCCGCACGTGGCCAGCGGCAAGCTGCTGGCCATTGCGCAGACCCGGCCGCAGCGCTCGAAGGCCCAGCCCAACGTGCCGACCGTGGCCGAGCTGGGCTACCCGGGCTTCGACGCCAGCACCTGGTACGGCCTGGCCGGCCCGGCGCGCATGCCGCCGGCCATGGTGCAGCGCATGAACGAGGACTTCAACAAGGTGCTCTCGATGCCCGACGTGGCCGAGAAGCTGGCCAGCTACGGCGCCGAGGACGGCGGCGGCTCGGCCGCGAAGTTCGTCGACTTCATCGCGGTCGAAAAGGAGAAATGGGCCAAGGTGGTCAAGGACGCCAAGGTCACGGTCTGAGCCGCATCGCGGCAGCCATCCACCACAGGAGACAAGCATGCACATCCCCTTCAAGCCCCTCGCGGGTGGCCTGCTGGCCCTCGCCTTCGCACTCGGCGCCGGCACGGCCACCGCGCAGACGCCGGTCAAGCTGCGCTTCAGCCACACCGTGCCCGAGAGCGACTCGCAGCACAAGGCCGCGCTCGACTTCAGCAAGCGCGTCAAGGAACGCACCCAGGGCGGGGTGGAGATCCAGGTCTTCGCCAACAGCCAGCTGGGCAACGACGTGACGCTGGTGACCGGCGTGCGCAGCGGCACCATCGACATCGGCGCCACCGGCAACCCCTTCGTCACCGGCCTCGCGCCCAAGCTCAACGCGCTCGACCTGCCCTACCAGTTCAGCGATGCGCAGCAGGCCTACCGCACGCTCGACGGCCCGGTCGGCCGCGGCCTGCTCGACGAGCTGGGCGCGCACCAGATCAAGGGCCTGGCCTTCTGGGAGATCGGCTTCCGCAGCCTGGGCAACAACAAGCGGCCGATCAACACCGCCGCCGACATCAAGGGCCTGAAGATCCGCACCACGCCGAACCCCTCGCACCTCAAGGCCTTCCAGCTGCTGGGCGCGAACCCGCAGCCCATGCCCTTCGCCGAGGTCTTCGGCGCGCTCGAGTCGGGCGCGGTCGACGGCCAGGAGAACCCGCCCACGCTGATGCTGTCGTCGAAGATGTACGAGGTGCAGAAGTACCTCTCGCTCACCCGCCATGCCTACACGCCGCTGGTGGTGATCATGAACAAGGCGCGCTTCGAGTCGCTCAAGCCCGAGTTCCAGAAGGTGATCCTCGAGGAGGCCACCGCCGCGGCGAACTTCCAGCGCAAGCTCAACGCCGACGGCGAGAAGGACGCGATCGCCCAGCTGCGCGCCAAGGGCATGCAGATCAACGAGAACCCTGATACCGCCAGCATCCGCCAGATCGTGCGCGACGAGACGCGCAAGCTCTACGTCGAGAAGAACGGCGACGCGGTGCTCAAGGCCATGGACGCGCAGCCGTGAGCACGCCGCCGCTCCCCACCGCGATCGTCGACGCGCACCACCACCTCTGGCACCTGTCGGAGGGCCACTTCCCCTGGCTGCAGGACGGCTACGACGCCGATGCCTTCTTCCTCGGCGACTACAGCGTGCTGCAGCGCGACTTCGGCGTGGCCGACTACCGCGCCGTGACCGCGGGCCTGCCCATCGTCGCCACCGTGCACGTGGAAGCCGAGCGCTCGCGCGCCGAGTCGCTGGCCGAGACGCGCTGGCTGCACGCCGTCCATGCGCAGCACGGCTTTCCCGACGCGGTGATCGCCAACGTGGAATTCCTCGCACCCGACGCCGAGGCCCAGATGCGCCAGCAGGCCGAATGGCCGCTGGTGCGCGGCGTGCGCTGCAAGCCGCGCATCGCGCCCAGCCCGGTCGACAGCGTGCGCGGCCAGCCCGGCACGCTGCAGCACGAACCCTGGCTCGCGGGCCTGGGCCTGCTGCGCGACCACGACCTGCTGTGGGACGTGCGCGTGCCCTACTGGCACCTGGAGGAAGCGGCCGAGGCCATCGCGCGCTTTCCCGGCCTGCGCGTGGCGGTCGAGCATGCGGGCCTGCCCTGGGACCGCAGCGAGGACGGCCTCGCGCACTGGCGCCGCGGCATGACGGCACTCGCCGCCCTGCCCGAGGTGGTGGTGAAGCTGTCCGAATTCGGCCTGCCCGACGCGCCCTGGGACGCCGCGAGCAACGTGCGCGTGATCCGCGAAACGGTCGAGATCTTCGGCGTGCAGCGCTGCATGTTCGCGAGCAACCTGCCGGTGTCGGGCCTGCGCGCGCCCTTCTCCGAGGTGGTGCGCACGGTGGCCGAGGCGCTGGCGCCGCTGGACGCGGCGGCGCGCGACGCGATCTGGTGCGGCAACGCGCTGCGCGTCTACCGCATCGCGCCCGCCAGCCGCTGAAGCCGACGCATCCCATACCGACAACAACAGGAGACCGTCATGCTGTCCCGCCTTTTCGAGCGCACCGCGAACGTGCTGATGATCACGATGATGGCCGTCATGGTCGCGCTCGTGTTCGGCAACGTGGTGCTGCGCTACGCCTTCAACTCGGGCATCGTCTTCTCGGAGGAAGCCTCGCGCTTCGTCTTCATGTGGCTCACGCTGATCGGCGCACTGATGGTGATGAAGGACAACATGCACCTGGGCATGTCGACCATCGTCGCGCGGCTGGGCGAACGCGGCCAGCGCTTCTGCCGCTTCGTCGCCGACGTGGGCGCGCTGGGCTGCTGCCTGCTGCTGGTGCACGGCGCCTGGAAGCTGGTGGTCATCGGCATGGACGACCGCGCGCCGGTCACCGGCGTGCCCATCGGCGTGGTCTACGCCTGCCTGCTGGTGAGCAGCGCCGGCATGGCGCTGCTGCTGGTGCATTCGCTCTGGCGCCTGCTGAGCGGGCGCATGCCGCGCGCCGAACTGGTCAACGACACCGGCAGCGCCGGCGAATGACGCCCCCTCGATTCCGAAAGCACGCATGACCATCTTCGTCTTCGTCTCCTCGCTGCTCGGGGCCATGGCCTTCGGCATGCCCATCGCGTTCGCGCTGCTGTTCTGCGGCGTTGCGCTGATGGTCCACCTGGGCAGCTTCGACACCCAGATCCTCGCGCAGAACATGCTCGAGGGCGTCAACAACTACCCGCTGATGGCGGTGCCCTTCTTCATGCTGGCGGGCGAACTGATGAACGCCGGCGGCCTCTCGACGCGCATCGTGCGGGTGGCTGACGCGATGGTCGGCCATGTGCGCGGCGGCCTGGGCTACGTGGCGATCATCGCGGCCACGGTGGTGGCCAGCATCTCGGGCTCGGCCGTGGCCGACACCGCGGCGGTCGCGGCGCTGCTGATCCCGATGATGCGCAACGCCGGCTACAACGTGCCGCGCGCGGCCGGGCTGATCGCCGCGGGCGGCATCATCGCGCCGGTGATCCCGCCCTCGATCGCCATCGTGGTGTTCGGCGTGGTGGCGCAGGTCTCGATCACCAAGCTGTTCTTGGCCGGCCTGTTCCCCGGGATCATGATGGCGCTCACGCTCACCGCCACCTGGTGGCTCTGCGCCAAGAAGGAGAAGAGCGTGGCGGTGCGCGAATTCAGCGGCGCCGCGCTGGGCCGATCGCTGCTCGACGGCGTGTGGGCGCTGATCCTGCCGATCGTGATCATCGGCGGCATGAAGTTCGGCGTGTTCACGCCGACCGAGGCCGCGGTGGTGGCCGTGGTCTACGCCTTCGTGGTGGGCATGTTCGTCTACGGCGAGCTCAAGTTCTCGCGCGTGCCCGAACTGGTGCTGAGCGCGGCCAAGACCTCGAGCACGGTGCTGTTCCTCGTGGCCTGCGCGCTGGTGTCGGCCTGGCTGATCACCATCGCCAACATCCCGGCGCAGGTGACGGCGCTGCTCGAACCCTTCGTCGACAGCCCGATCCTGTTGATGTTCGTGATCATGGTGCTGGTGATCATCGTGGGCACCGCGCTCGACCTGATGCCCACCGTGCTGATCATGACGCCCATCCTGATGCCGGTGATCACCAAGGCCGGCATCGATCCGGTGTACTTCGGCGTGATGTTCATCATGAACAACGCCATCGGCCTGCTCACGCCGCCCGTGGGCACGGTGCTCAACGTGGTGGCCGGCACCGCGCGCGTGAGCCTCGACAGCGTGATCTCGGGCGTCTGGCCCTTCCTGCTCTCGCTGACCGCGTTGATGTTCCTGTTCGTGCTGTTCCCGCAGCTGATCCTGGTGCCGGCAAGCTGGCTGCGCTGATCTCCCTTTCCTTCCCCCCGCTTCCATGACCCTGATCACCAACATCGAAGACCTGCGCGTGCTCGCGAAGAAGCGCGTGCCGCGCATGTTCTACGAGTACGCCGACGCCGGCTCCTGGACCGAGAGCACCTACCGCGCCAACGAGGCCGACTTCCAGCGCATCCTGCTGCGCCAGCGGGTGGCGGTGGACATCGGCGCGCGCAGCACGCGCACGCAGATGCTCGGGCAGGACGTGGCGATGCCGGTGGCCATCGCGCCCACCGGCCTGACCGGCATGCAGCATGCCGACGGCGAGATCCTCGCGGCGCGCGCGGCCAAGGCCTTCGGCATCCCGTTCACGCTGTCGACCGTGAGCATCTGCTCGATCGAGGACGTGGCCGAGGCCACCGACGGCCATCCCTTCTGGTTCCAGCTCTACGTGATGCGCGACCGCGCCTTCGTCGAGCGGCTGATGGCGCGCGCCCATGCGGCCAACTGCACGGCGCTGGTGCTCACGCTCGACCTGCAGATCAGCGGCCAGCGCCACAAGGACCTGCGCAACGGCCTCTCGGCGCCGCCGCGGCTCACCTTGCCCAACCTGCTGAACATGGCGAGCAAGCCGCGCTGGTGCGCGGGCATGCTGGGCACCAAGCGCCGCAGCTTCGGCAACATCGTCGGCCATGTCGAGGGCGTGGAGACCATGAGCTCGCTGGCCGACTGGACCGCGCAGCAGTACGACCCCACGCTCAACTGGCAGGACGTGGCCTGGATCCGCAAGCAGTGGCCGGGCAAGCTGATCCTCAAGGGCATCCAGGACGTGGACGACGCGAAGCTCGCGGCCGACAGCGGCGCCGACGCGCTGATCGTGTCGAACCACGGCGGACGCCAGCTCGACGGTGCGCCCTCGTCGATACGCGCGCTGCCGCGCATCGCCGAGGCCGTGGGCCACCGCATCGAGGTGCACATGGACGGCGGCATCCGCTCGGGCCAGGATGTGCTCAAGGCGCTGGCCCTGGGCGCCAAGGGCACCTTCATCGGCCGCGCCATGCTCTACGGCCTGGGCGCGATGGGCGAGGCGGGCGTGACCCGCGCGCTGCAGCTGATCCACAAGGAGCTGGACCTGACGATGGCCTTCTGCGGGCGCACCGACGTGCGCACGGTGGACCGGAGCATCCTGCTCGACGAGCCCGCACCCTCACCCGGTTTTCCGATGTTCTGAGCGCAACGCACGCTCGCCTTTCCGCCAACCCTGGAGACACCATGCCGACCCTCGCTTCCTTCCGTTCCCCGCGCGCCCTGCTCGCGCTGTCGCTCGCCCTCGGCGGCCTGCTGGCCACCGGCGCCGCGCAGGCCGCGGACTATCCGGTGCGCCCGATCGAACTGGTGGTGCCCTACCAGGCCGGCGGCGGGGCTGACGTGATGGCGCGCGGCTTCGCCGCCGCGGCGGTGAAGCACCTGCCGCAGCCCATCGTGGTGGTCAACAAGCCCGGCGCGGCCGGCGTGATCGGCTGGAACGACGTGATCAACGCCAAGCCCGACGGCTACCGGCTGGCGCTGACCACCGTCGAGGTCACCTTCCTGAACCAGATCGGGCTGGCCAAGTTCGGCTGGAACGACCTGACACCCATCGCCCGCCTCAACGCCGATCCGGCCGTGGTGGTGGTGCGCGCCGACGCGCCCTGGACCACGCTGGAGCAGTTCGTCGCCGCGGCGAAGAAGCCCGACGCCAACGTGCGCGTGGGCAACGCCGGCCAGGGTTCGATGTGGCACCTGGCGGCGGCCGCGCTGGCCGACCGCACCGGCGCCAGCTTCAACTACATCCCCTACGCGGGCGGCGCGCCGGCCGTGCTCGCGCTGCTGGGCGGCCATGTGGACGCGGTGACGGTCAGCACGCCCGAGGTCGCGGTCCACATCGCCGCCGGCAAGCTGCGCGCGCTGGGCGTGATGGCCGACCGGCGCGTGAAGGGCTTCGAGACCGTGCCCACGCTCAAGGAGCGCGGCATCGACCTCGAGCTCGGCACCTGGCGCGGCCTGGCCGTGCCCAAGGGCACGCCGCCCGAAGTGAACGCGGTGCTCAAGGCCGCCACCGCCAAGACCATGAAGGAGCCCTCGCTGCGCGCCGACATGGAGCGGCTGAACTTCACCGTCGACACCGACCTGGACAGCGCGGCCTTCGAGGCCCGCATGGCCCAGGAGAGCGCCTACATCAAGGACATCCTGAGCCGGGTGGTGCTGCTGCAGAAATAGGCGCGCCCTACCCGGCGCCGCGGCCGGCTTCCTCGTCGTAGAGGCGCACGACGGAGGCCGAGTCGGCCGTCTGGTTGCCGCGGCCCACGTAGTCCGCGTAGCGGGCGGTGGCGGCCGCGACCAGCGGCAGGTCCAGCTGCAGCTGTGACGACAGCGCCTGCACCGCGCGCATGTCCTTGAGCAGCTGCCGCGCATAGCCGCGCGGCTGCGCGAAATCGCGCGCCTGCATCTGCGGGTAGACCTTCTGCAGCAGGCCGCTGTCGGCCAGCCCGCCCGCGAGGCAGCGCGGCAGGTCGGCGGCCGCGATGCCGGCGGCCTCGGCCAGCACCAGCGCCTCGGCCATCAGCACGTAGCCGGTGCCGACGATGGCCTGGTTGATGGTCTTGGCGGCCTGGCCCGCGCCCACCGGGCCCATGCGGGTGCAGTTGGCCGCAAGGTCCGCGAGCACGGGCCGGGCATGCGCGATGTCGGCCTCGCTGCCGCCGGTCATGAGCGTGAGCGTGCCGTCGCGTGCCTGCACCGGCCCGCCCGACACCGGCGCATCGACCCAGCCCATGCCGGTCTCGGCCGCCAGCCGGGCGGCCATGGCGCGCGTGGCGTCGGGCGTGATGGTGGAGTGGTCGAGCAGCAGCTTGCCCGCCGCCGGGCCGGCCGTCGCGATGCCGCTGTCGCCAAAGACGCAGGCCTGCACCGCCGGCCCGTCGAGCACGCACAGCACCACGATGTCGCTGGCCGCGGCCACGCCGGCCGGGTTCGGCGCCGCGACCGCGCCGGCCGCGACCAGCGGCGCCATGCGCCCGGGCTCGAGGTTCCAGACCGTGAGCGCCCAGCCCTGTTCGAGCAGGCGCTGCGCCATGGCCGAGCCCAGGAGGCCCAGGCCGATGAAGCCCAGGCGCGGTCGGGCGGAAGGTGAGTGCGAAGTCATGCGATGCCTTGTGGAGTCGGCCCGCAGTCTAGGCAACGCAAAGGCACGCGGCAAACCAGAAAAGTTCGCGCTGCGGGTGACAAAAACTCATGCGACTGCGAGCGTGGTGCCTCGGGTGTCACCAAGGTATTCAACACGACGCAGACCCGCATTGCCCGCACATGAAACAACATGTATCTTCCTCGGGCGGCGCGGCATCTCGCCGCGCCAGCGATAACAACACAAGGAAGAGCATGAGGATTCTGTTTTCATTGGCCTGCGTGGCTGCACTGGCAGGTTTGACAGGGTGTGGCGGTGGCGGTGGTGGCGCTGCGACACCTTCGGCGCCCACCACCCCGGCCGCCGACGCGCGCAACGGCAGCTACCGCGTCTATGCGAGCAACGGGCTGCAGTACCAGCTGAGCCTGGACTTCGACCAGAACCGCTACACCTTCACCGACCAGGACGGCAGCCACCCGGTCTCCAACACCTTCGGCACGGATGCGTCCGAAGCCGGCAGCTACTTCTTCAAGAGCGACCGGGCGCCGTCGACAGCCAACGTGTCGCGCTTCCGGGTCACGACCGACGCGGTGGTCGGCGCTTTCCCCTTTGTCGAGCCACTGGCGGCCACCCCCACCTACGTGGTCAAGCCCTTCATCGCGGCGCGCAAGCTGATCACGGCCGCGGCAGAACTCGACGGCACCTACAACCTGTTTGGCATCAGCCGTGAAGCGGCCGGCGACGGCTCGGCGATCACGCAGACGTCGCTGTCCGCAGGCGGCACGGTGTTCAAGCTCTGCAACAGCATGCAGATCTTCAGCATCGCCAATTGCCCGGCCAACGTGCTCCTGACTTACACCGTCGCGCCCACCGATGTGGCCGGCACCTGGCGCATGGTCAACGACGCGAACCCCAACGACACCAGCCGCTTCTCGGTCGCGCGCATCGGCAACCAGAACGTCTACCTCTCGGGCGGTGCCTCCATCGCGATCGCCGGGCGCTACCTGATGCGGATCGGCGTGCAGGACACCCCGGTGTGGAACGCCGCCACCGGTTACGGGGCGTCGACCGGTGGCTCGTGGGGCAAGGTCACCCTCAGCGCCACGGGCAACACGCGCAACGTGATAGCCGCCAACGGCAGCACGTCTACGTCCACGAACTTCTTCGGGGGCTTGGGGACCACGGGACCGCTCGGCATGCGCGACATTTCCAACGCCGCACCAGGCGCCGGCTACTTCGCCATCTACAACACGAAGCTCCTCGTGCTCGTCGGCGGTGCGGCGCCCTCCACCACCGCCGGCTACCTGCAGATCAACCTGCTCGACTAGGCGGCCATGGCCTCAAGCAGCGCCCCTCAGGCGCGCTGCTTGAGCGCCAGCACCGACAGCCCCGACGCGATGAAGGTCAGGCCCGCGCCCACGTTGAGGCCGATGCCGAAGCGCGGGTGGCGCCGCAGCCAGGCCGAGAGCGTGGAGGCGCAGCTGCCCAGCACGGAGAAGATCACGGCCGTGAGCAGCGCGAAGATTGCGCCGTAGACCAGCATCTGCACCGCCACCGGGCCGCGGCTCGCGCTCACGAACTGCGGCAGGAAGGCCAGCACGAACAGGCCCGGTTTGGGATTGAGCACGTTCGACAGCAGGCCGGTGAAGAACACCTTGCGCAACGACTGGTGCGCGCTGGGTTCGAAGGAGATCAGGTTGCGCGAGGCCAGCGCCTTCCAGCCCAGCCACAGCAAATACACCCCACCCACCGCCTTGACCACCCAGAAGGCCACGGGCGAAGCCTGGATCAGCAGCGACAGGCCCAGCGCCGCGGCCAGCGCATGCACCATGATCCCGAGGCCGGCACCGGTGGCCGACAGGCAGGCCGCGGTGCGGCCCTGGCTCAGGCCGCGGCTGATCGCGAGGATGTTGTCGGGGCCAGGCGCGATCACGACGATCAGGCAGGCGGCCACGTAGGTCAGCAGCAGGTCGAGGGGGAACATGGTTTTCTCCGGAAGGGGCGCGCGCTCAGACCCAGCCGGCCCGGCGGAAGCGGTAGTAGAGGTAGCCGCAGATGCTGACGATCAGGCCCAGCGCCATCGCATAGCCGTAGCGCCATTTCAGCTCGGGCATCTGCTCGAAGTTCATGCCCCAGATGCCGACGAAGGCGGTGCACACCGCGAAAATCGCGGCCCAGGCGGCGAGCCGCTTGGTGACCTCGCCATCGGCGATGGTGACCATCGACAGGTTGGCCTGGATGGCGATGCCGATGGTGTCGCGCATCGCGTCGATCGAGCCGTTGATGCGGTTGAGGTGGTCGAGCACGTCGCGGAAGTATTCCTGCGTGCCCACGCAGATCTGCGGCACCCGGCCGCCGTGCAGCTTGTTGGCGCCTTCGAGCAGCGGTGCGACCGCGTGCTTGAGCACCGTGAGACGCTGCTTGAGGCCGTAGAGGCCCTGGATGTTCTCGCGCGCCCCACCCTGCGTGAAGATGCGCTCCTCGATGCCCTCGAGCTCGACGTCGAAAGCGTCGATGGCCGGGAAGTAACGGTCGACCACCGCGTCCATCAGCGCATAAAGCACGAAGCCCGGGCCGTTCTTGAGCAGTTCGGGTTCGCGCTGGCAGCGCTCGCGCACCTCGACGAAACCGTGGCTGCTGCGGTTGCGCACCGACACCACGTAGTTGCGGCCCACGAACACGTCGAGCTCGCCGACCTCCATGGCGGTGCGCGGCGCGTCGGCGTCGGCGTCGAGCAGGTGCAGCACCACGAACAGCGAGTCGCCGTACTCCTCGACCTTGGGCCGCTGGTGGCCGTTCTGCGCGTCCTCGACGGCCAGCGGATGCAGGTCGAAGGCCTGCTGCAGTTCCAGCAGTTCTTCCTGCGAGGCGTCGTGCAGCGCCACCCAGACGAAACAGCGCGGCAGCGAGAGGTACTCGCCGATGCGGCTCACGGGGATGTCGGCGAGCTTGGAGCCGTCTTCGTAGACAACGCAATTGATGAGCATGCGAAAGACCGTGGAGCGATGGAGACGCGTGCATCTTGCCACGCGCCGGCCGGCGCCCGGCGCGGGCCTTTTTACGCCCGGGCCCTGCCTTTTTACGCGGGTTTTACGCGCCGCCTCCTACGCTCGCGCTTCCTCATTCCCAGCTCATTCTCTTCATGTATTTCCCCAGCTCGCACTCCACCCTGGCCCTGCTCGCACTCGCCGTGCTGCCGGCCTTCGCCAACGCCCAGACCACGGCCAACATCGCGCTCAGCAGCGACTACAAGTTTCGCGGCCAGGACCAGGACGTGCTGGGCCACGACGGCGGCGCCAAGACGCGCGCGCTCAAGCCCTCGCTGCAGGGCGGCTTCGACCATGCCTTCGGCGACAGCGGCTGGTATGTGGGCAACTGGAACGCCAGCGTCGGCTGGCTGGCCGGCAACAGCATCGAAAGCGACCTCTACGGTGGCTACAAGTTCAAGGCCGACGTGTTCGACATCGACCTCGGCGCACTGACCTACCTCTACCCCGGCAACCACGCGGGCAACACGACCGAGCTGTACGCCGGCGCCAGCTACACCGACGCGACGCTGGGCAGCGTGACGCTCAAGTACGCGCACACGGTGTCGAAGGATTACTTCAACTACGCGGGCAGCGCCGCGGGCTCGGGCCTGTCGGGCCGCAACACCGGCTACCTGAGCCTGGCCTACAGCAAGGAGATCGGCGCGGGCGTCACGCTCAAGGCCGCGCTGGGCCACACCCGCATGGCCAGCGACATCCGGCGCCTGGGCTACCGCAGCTTCGTCGATTACAGCCTGGGCGCCAGCCTGGACCTGGGTGGCGGCGTGTCGTTGGGTGGCGCGCTGCAGGGCGCGAGCCACGAGCGCGCCTATGCGCTGACCAGCGGCCCCGACGCCGGCTGGTCGCCCAACCGGCCGCGGCTGGTGCTGACGCTGGCCAAGAGCCTGTGATGCGCCGATAGGGGCACGTCGAGTAGGTGTCCGACGGGCCGGGGCCATGCTGCCGATAATCGACGCATGGTCCGCCCCACACAACTCACATATCCCCCACGCGAAGCCGCCCCCGTGCGCGACGCCGCCACCCTGCTGCTGCTGCGCGACACGCCGGCCGGCATCGAGGTGCTGATGACGCGCCGCTCCGACAAGGCCAGCTTCGGCGCCGGTGCCTACGTCTTCCCCGGCGGCCGCATCGACGCGGGCGACGCCCAGGCCCACGGCGTGGCCGAACGCCGCGTCACGCAGAGCGACCTGCAGCTCACCCAATCGATCGCCGCGCTGCGCGAGTGCTTCGAGGAACTGGGCGTGCTGCTGGCACGCCATGCCGACGGCCGCCCGGTCGAGGCCGCCGAGGTCGCGGCCATGGACCGCAGCACCGCCGACGGCACCCAGCCCTTCGCCGCCCAATGCGCCGCGCAGGGCCTGCGGCTGGCGACCGACCAGGTCTTCACCTTCGCCCACTGGATCACCGACCGCGACCTGCCCAAGCGTTTCGACGTGCCCTTCCTGGTGGCGCGCGTGCCCGAGGGGCAGACGCCCACGGCCGACGAGACCGAGCAGTTCGAGCCCGTGTGGGTGCGGCCGGCCGATGCACTGGAGCGCCACAAGGCCGGCGGCTTCCTGTTGATGTTCCCGACCGTGCGCACGCTGGAACGCTTCACCGCCTACGCCACGGTCGACGCCGTGCTGGCCGCCTGCGCACAGGAACAACCGCTGTTCACCAGCTGCCCGCGCGCAGGCCTGCTCAAGGGCCAGGAAGCCCGCTTCATGGAAAGCGACACGCCGTATGGCGAACTCGCGCTGGTCTGCCCCGACGGCCAGATCGTGCATGCGCTCGACTGGCAGAGCGAGGCGCCGGTGCGGCTGCTGCACAACCTGCAGCGCCTGACCGCGCCCAACCCCAGCGCCATGACCGGCCCCGGCACCAACAGCTACATCGTGGGCGACGCCGCCACCGGCTACATCGTGGTCGACCCGGGCCCGCGCGACGCGGCGCACATCGCGCGGCTGCACGCGGCCACGGGCGGCGACATCCGCATGATCGTCTGCACCCATTCGCACGCCGACCATTCACCCGCCGCCGCGCCGCTGCAGGCGCTGTGCACATCGACCAAGCCGCCGATCCTCGGCCTGCCTTCGGCGCCCACCGCGCGCGCCAATGCGCAGTTCACGCCCGACCGCGCCCTGGCCGACGGCGAGCGCCTGGTGCTGGAAGGCGCATCGCGCGAGACCACCCACACGCTGCGCGTGATCCACACGCCCGGCCACGCGGCCAACCACCTGTGCCTGGTGCTGGAGGAAGACGGCCTGCTGTTCTCCGGCGACCACATCCTCAACGGCAGCACCACGGTGGTCGACCCACCGGACGGCCACATGGGCGCGTACCTCGATTCGCTCGACACCCTGGACGAGGCCTGCGCCACCGGTGGCGTCGACTTCATCCTGCCCGCGCACGGCTACGTGCTGGGCTCGGCGCGCGACGCCATCGCCTATTTGAAGATGCACCGCCTGCGGCGCGAGGCCCGCATCCTCGCCGCCATGCGCGCGCAGCCCCAGGGCACGCCCGAGGAATGGCTGCCGGTCGCGTATGGCGACGTGCCGCAGCGCATGTGGCCGGTGGCCGCGCGATCGCTGGCCGCACATGTGGAACGCATCCGCGAGAAGGGCCTGGCATGAACCGCGCACCCGCACGCCACGACCCCAGGAACGACGAGAGCGACGAAGGCATCCGCCTGGCCAAGCGCGTCGCCGCGCAGGCCGGCTGCTCGCGCCGCGAGGCCGAGTTGCTGATCGAGAACGGCGCCGTGCGCGTCGACGGCCAGCGCATCGAGGTGCCGCAGGCCCGCGTCAAGCCCGAGCAGACCGTCGAGATCAGCCAGGGCGCGAAACCCGAGCCGGTGCAGGTCGTGACCCTGCTCCTCAACAAGCTGCCCGGCATGGCCTTCGACGCGCCGATCGCGCGCCTGCTGGTGCCCGATCAGCGCTGCGAGCACGACGTGTCGCAGCGCCCGACGCTGCAGCGCCATTTCACGAACCAGCGCTGCTTCACGCCGCTGGAAACCGGCGCCGGCGGCCTGATCGTCTTCACGCAGGACCCGCGCATCGAACGCAAGCTGGTCGAGGACGCCGCGCTGATGGAATACGAGGTGATGGTCGACGTACAGGGCGAGGTCGGCCCGCAGGCGCTGCACCGCCTCAACCAGTCGCCGGTGATCGACGGCCGCGCCATGCTGCCGGCCAAGGTCAGCATCAACCGCCAGAACGAGGGCGTGACCGGCCTGCGCTTCGCGATGAAGGGCGCCTGGCCCGGGCAGATCGCGCAGATGTGCGACAGCGTGGACCTGCGCATCGTGGCGATGAAGCGGCAGCGCGTGGGGCGCGTGTCGCTGGCGGGCATGGCGCCGGGCAACTGGCGCTATCTGCTGCCGCACGAGAAGTTTTGAGGGCGGGGCCGCCGCGCCCTGTCGGCCGTAAAGCTGCGTAAAGCGTTCTTCTACCTACGGCTGCTTTCACAGAGCCCTTCTAAGCTCAGGTCGTCGTCTCTTCTCTTGATTGGAGTTCCCCATGAAAAAAATCGCATTGTTCGCTGCGGCGATTCTCGTTTCCTCCCTGTCCTTCGCCCAGCCCGGCCCGGCCCACCACGGCAACGGCCCGCACATGAAGCGCGCCCCGTCACATCAGGCGCATCGGCCGCATGCGAAGAAGAAGATTTGGGTCAAGGCGCATCGGGAGCATGGGCGGGTGGTGAAGGGGCATTACGTTTGGCGGTAGTCGGCTTGGGCAGCTACGGCACGAAAGCTTGTAGATGCTAGATGTCTGCTTCAGACTGGTTGCAGGAATTCAACAGCGACTGCTTTGCGGCACCGAAGTGCTGGACAACTAGTCCCACGGCTGCGCACCACCGCCCATCCGCAACACGTGAGAGTGATGGTTGATGTCGCCACCTCGGCATGAACCAGTAATTCCTGCATGGTGCGATTGTCTGCTTGCCTGCAGCCATTGCCCGCGGACGGTGCCCGCACTACGTGCTTCCCCGCAGAATCTGTGCCTGCGGGATGACCGAGAATCTCGCGCCAGAGACACGTCCAAATCCATGCCACCAAAACCAGGCACGACCCGCAAGCCGAGGAAGACCCAGCACGTCACCGCGGGCGGCGTCATCCAGCCATCGTCGCAAGTTCTCCTGCTGAACCCTGATCAGTGGGAAGAGTTCATTCTGGCCGCCGCGCGCCAGCGAGTTCTTTCAGGCGGCGCCCGCTACTCCGCTATCAAGCGGCTGGGCGGGGCGGGCGACGGTGGCCGCGACATCGAGGCGCGATATGGCCCAGCGTTGGTGCGGGATGGCTGGGACCTGTATCAGGCCAAGCACTACAGGCAGGGGCTGACGCAGAGCGACGCATTTCCGGAGATGGCAAAGTTCTTCAAGCAGTTGGCCTTGAAGACCTACCCCCGCCCGAATTTCTACTATTTCTGCTGCCCGCATGCGGTCGGCAACGAACTCCATAACACGATGGCTGCGGGGGGCGCTGCCTTCAAGGTGAAGTTTGTCGATGCATGGAAGAACGAAAAAACCGGCATGAAAGGCAGAGCCGCCGAGCTGACCCTCGACGTCCAGGCTGCCATCGACGATTTCGATTTCGATCGCTTCATCGAGTGCCCGGTCCATGACCTGCTGGCCTGGCATGCGCTCGACAAAGCCGCCCACTACCACCTGTTCGGTATCGTGCCTGAGCGCGGCGACGACGATCCCATGCCTGCCCAGCCCGCGGCGCACGAGGGCGTCTATGTCGACGAGCTCTTGCGCGTCTACACCGAGCACAAAGCGTCGCCTGTCGCCCTGGCCGACCTGCCGGGCAGCGAGTACGAAGACCACTTCGATTCGCATCGACAGATCTTCTACTGCGCGGAAGGCCTGCAACGGTTCAGCCGGGATATCTACCCCAACGAACCGGAGTTCGATCGGCTGCTGGACATGGTCCATGCGGGCATCCGCCCCACGGTCGCGCAATTTCGCCTCAAGACGGGCATGGAACGGGTCGACGCAGCGGTAGAACGAGCGTCGACCCTGAAGGTCCAGGAGAGCCGTCTATCGCCCCAGCTTCGCGGAGGTGACCTACCCGGCACCTGCCATCACTTGGTCATTAGAGATGGGCTGAAGTGGGTCAAATGAAAAACTCCAAGCCCCTCGCCGCTTTCAACTCGCCGTTCGAATTGGGCGTTCGGATGGTGTACCTGCTCAATTCTTTGCAGCCGGCTGGCGCCGACCTCCAAAAGCTGGTTCTGCTCGACTACGCCATCGTGTACTCCGACGATCTCGGTGGACCACCCAGCCTTCACACGCCGGTCCCCTATCGCGGTGGCGAGTACATGAGTCGCCGCGACCTCATCGCCCAAAGCCTGTACTTGATGAGCACTCGTGGGCTCGTCGCCGTTTCCATGGATGAGGCCGGCATCACCTACTTCGCTGGTGACACCGCCAGAAGCATGGTCGGCGCGCTGACGTCACCTTACTTGCGTGAGCTAGACGGCCGATGCCGCTGGGCAACCGCCACCTTCGCCAGCCTCAGCTCAAGAGACATGACCGAGAGATTCGCTCAGCAAGGCCACCTGTGGGGTGCCGAATTTGAAGGTGCCACTGCGAGAGGTCACCAATGGCAATAACGCTCAGGCACTTGTCGGTGCACGGTCCGGGCCTATTGCCCGCCAAGGTCGTGTTCGACGGTCGCCGCACCCTCATCCGCGGCCCCAGTGACACTGGCAAGTCGCACATCTGGAAGTGCATCTGGTTCCTACTGGGTGGTACCGCCACGCTCGATCCCCCGCCGGAGGCGCAGGGATACGACTCGTTAGAGCTCGCCTTCCTGCATGGTGAGCATGAGTACCTCGTTCGCAAGGCGATGTCTGGCGGGGCAGCGCGCGTTCTGGTCCGGCTGGACGATCTTTGGGTGGCGGACGGTGCGCCGAATCCGCTCGAAGAGGTCGAGCAGGATCTTGGTGAGTTGCTCGTCAGGCTGTCAGGCGCCGCAGGCAAGCAGGTGCTTCGCAACCGAAGTGAAAAAGGCTCTGTCACTGGTGACGACCTGCGACACTGGGCGCTGCTCTCCCAGCCCGGCATGATTTCCGAGGACGCGACGAAGGGCAAAGGTCATGGCTCAGACAAGCACGTCTCTTCGTACTCGCTGTTCCTGAGCGGCCTTGATGACTCCGCGGTCGAGCTTTACAAGACCACTTCCCAGAAAGACCAGGCCAAGGGACGATTGGCGGCGGCCGAGGCGGAACTGGCGCGGCTAAGGGGCGTGATTCCAGCGGACACAGATCGGGCATCCGCAGCTGCCGCCCTAGCGCAAGTCGATGAGCGGCTGGATATGTTCGCCACGCAGCTCCAGGCGCGCTCTTCGGTCCTAAGGGAACTGCGGCAGCAGATCTTCGCGGAGGGAGACGCTCTCACTACCGCAACGACAAGACTTGCCAATGCCACATCGATGCGGGAGCGTTTTACGCTACTGGATCTGAAGTATGCAAGCGACCTTGCCCGCCTCGGAGCCACGGACGAAGGCATCGCGTTCTTCCAGGCTTTGGCCGAGACGCCGTGCCCGCTCTGCGGCACGCCAGTTGAGCAGCACGTCGACCCCGGCAATTTGAAGCCTAAGGCGCCGACAAAGTACCGAGATGCGATCGCGGCCGAGGCGGAAAAGATCCGCGTACTCCGTCGCGGACTGCAGCCATCGCTAGCCCAAGAGCAGACGCGCCTGGCTACCGCCGAGACTGATGTGCAGCGGCTTACGGCGTCACTGAAGGCATTGGAGGAGCAGGAGACGGCGGTGCTGCGTAGCGCCTCGCTGGAGTTCGACTCAGACCCGCGCGATCTCGCCGAGTCCCACACACGGTTCTCATCGCTGATCGACGCCTTTGATGAAACCGTTCGGCTAACTGGCGAGATCGCACGCCTCAAAGAGGCAACGAAACAGAAGCAGACGGCCCTAGTACGCAACGTTGGACAGCACGGAGACGAGGTCGGAGTGATCGCACGCCAAATGCTCAACGACTGGGGATTCACGTCCATTCAGTCTGTGCACGTCGATCCGAAGGCTTGTGACCTGCTCATCGATGGCCGCCGACGCCTAAGCTATGGCGCAGGCAAACGTGGACTGTTCCTCTCCGCCATGACGATCGCCTTGATGCAGCATGCCCTGAAAAATGGCCACCCTCATCTCGGCGTCGTCGTGCTGGATTCGCCGCTGAAAGCCTACGCCCAGAAAGAGACGCCGGACAACGACCGAGAGATCCCCACGGCCACGGTGAACACGAGCTTCTACGCCTGGCTTTCCCGCTTCCAAGGCCCCGGCCAAATCGTCGTTCTGGAAAACGAAGCGGTGGATCCAGTCGCGGCACGCGCCTTGAATGCTATCGAGTTCACCGACGACTACACCAGAGGACGGCAAGGGTTCTATCCGCCCAGGCCGATCATTGCGCCGCCGCCAGGGCCGAGCGCCGGGGCCGAATCCGACGATCTTCCGTAATGCGCCACTCGTGTTCCCGTTCTACGCCGCCAGCTGACGGGGTCGCGCCATTCCACGACGTAAGCCTGTCGAGGCTACAGGATTCTTAGGCGATGATGAGGTCCCGGCGCTTCTGACCCAAAGGAGTTCTTGGAAGGGCTTGAATGGCTGCTTCTGCGGACTCTGTTCGACGAATCGACGGACCGCACCCGCTGCAAAGCAGAAGTTCCGCTACGGTACCCTAAAGGCCCGTTGTTGATCTCAAGCATCCTTCCTAGGTGCCGCTGATCTTGACCCCGACAGCGCGCACCGGTCACAAGCTCTCAGCCGGGTCTTTGTCTAGGAAGCACTGCTGCGTTACACCAGCAATCCACTGCCCCCACCTCGGCAGCATCTCCACCTGCTGACGCAAATAGTCCGTCGGCATGGCCTGGGAATCCCAAACGGAAACCCGCCCTGCGTGCTCGCCAATTGCCAGAACTGCCGTACTGCGATGAAGTGTCGCAACTGCCCCTGCCGCTTTGTCGCTCCATGCGCCTTCGGGCGTGCGCGGATGGAGACTCCATGGATAGACCGCGAGTTCGTAAGCCAGGTGGCCTCAGCCCTACTCGTCGAAATTAAAAACCACCGCTACGCGCTCGCCCTTTGCACTACGAACGAGGGAATTACTGCGGCCCTGCGCATCGTCGCCACAGCCTTCAGCAGCACAACGCACCCTGCAGCCCCCACGCGACACCCACCCGCCCCCCAAAC
>NZ_LZZW01000013.1 GCF_014170375.1 Variovorax sp. UMC13
GGGGGGAGGCAGGGCACCGGGGGCCGGAACATCCGGGCCGATAGAATTCATGACGATTTTAAGGGCCGCCGCGCCCTTCACCATGAACCCCCTATTTGTGCCCACCTTGCCACGGCTGCCGCCCGCTTCGCTCCAGGGATGAAGCAGCTCGTGCTCGACATCGGTCTTTCGACCGTCCCCAGTCTGTCCGGCTTCTTCGCCGGACCGAATGAGGCGGCCGTGCGTCACCTGCGTGTCTGGCTTGGCGAGGCGCATGTGCCGACCCTGCATTCCCCGGTGCCGACCTACCTGTGGGGCGAAAGTGGCAGCGGCAAGACCCACCTGCTCGAATCGGTGCACAGCGCCTTGCGCGAGCAGGGCGCGCTGGTCGGCTGGATGAGCGCGACCACGCTGCATCCGCCCGAGTTCGACGAGCGCTGGGGCGCGGTGGTGCTCGACGACGTGCACCTCTACACCGCGGTGCAGCAGCATGCGGCCTTCAACTGGTTCGTGAATGCGCAGTCCCTGCAGCGGGGCGTGGTGGCGGCCGGGGCGCTGCCGCCGGCCGACCTGGCGCTGCGCGAAGACCTGCGCACCCGGCTCGGCTGGGGCCACGTGTTCCACTTGCAGCTGCTCGACGAGGCCGAACGCCGCTCCGTGCTGCGCCAGGCCGCCGATGCGCGCGGCGTGCTGCTGAGCGACGAGGTGCTGGATTACATGCTGCACCGCTTCAGCCGCGATCTGGGCAGCCTGATGGAGCTGCTCGATCATCTCGACGGCTATGCGCTGCAGACGCAGCGCGCGGTGACGATCCCGTTGATCCGATCGATGCTCGAAAACGAATGAAGCCAACTGGGGCGCCATCCCGCGCCCGGACCCTCTCCCCATGATCAAGACATTCATCGACAAACTGCTGGGCAAGTCGGCCGGCGCGGGCGCCAGCGCCAAGTCGCGCTTCGGCAAGCGGCAGGAAGTGCCGGCCAGCGTGCACGGCATCGACCCGGCGCTGGTCGACGAGCGCGCCAAGAACGTGGTCACCACGCTGCAGCAGGCCGGCTACGAGGCCTATGTGGTGGGTGGCGCGGTGCGCGACCTGCTGCTGGGCCTGCGGCCCAAGGACTTCGACGTGGCGACCAACGCCACGCCCGAACAGGTCAAGGGCCTGTTCCGCCGCGCCTTCATCATCGGCCGGCGCTTCCGCATCGTGCACGTGGTCTACGGCCGCGGCCGCGAACACGAGGTGATCGAGGTCTCGACCTTCCGCGCCTACATGGACAACGCGGCGGCCGAGCAGGTCAAGGGCAACGAGCGCACCAGCAAGGGCGAGCTCGCGGGCATGACCCACGCGGTCGATTCGAGCGGCCGGGTGCTGCGCGACAACGTCTGGGGCCCGCAGGAGGAAGACGCGGCGCGCCGCGACTTCAGCGTGAACGCCATGTACTACGACCCGGCCAGCCAGATCGTGGTCGACTATCACAACGGCATCAAGGACGCCAAGAAGCTGGTGCTGCGCATGATCGGCGACCCGGTCACGCGCTACCGCGAAGACCCGGTGCGCATCATTCGCGCGATCCGCTTCTCGGCCAAGCTGGCCGCGCTGGGCTTCGAGATCGAGCCCAAGACGGCCGCGCCGCTGATCGCCTCGAGCAAGCTCTTGGCCGACGTGCCGCAGAGCCGCCTGTTCGACGAGATGCTCAAGCTGCTGCAGACCGGCCATGCCATCGCCACCATCGCCCAGCTGCGCAAGCTGGGCCTGGCCACCGGCATCTACCCGCTGCTCGACGTGGTGGTGGAGCGCGCCGACCAGCCCTTCGTCAAGGCGGCCCTGGCCGACACCGACCGCCGCGTGGCCGAAGGCAAGCCGGTGGCGCCCAGCTTCCTGCTGGCCTGCGTGCTGTGGGCCGACGTGCGCGACGGCTGGGCCCAGCGCCTCGAGGGCCGCCATGGCCAGCGCGGCCAGCCGGCCTTCCCGGCGCTGCAGGACGCGATCGACGACGTGTTCAACACCCGCATCGGCGACGTCTCGGGCCGCGGCAAGCTCGGCGGCGACATGCGCGAGATCTGGATGATGCAGCCGCGCTTCGACAAGCGCGTGGGCTCCACGCCCTACAGCCTGGTCGAGCAGGCGCGCTTCCGCGCCGCCTTCGACTTCATGCGGCTGCGCGCCGACGTGGGCGAGGTCGGCGAGGCGATTGCCGAGTGGTGGCAGGAATTCAGCACCGCCGACGACCTGCGCCGCCAGGACCTGCTCGACCAGGTGCGCGAGGAGGCCAAGGCGCCGGTGCGCACCCGCGTGCGGGCCCGCGCGCCGGCCGCGGCCGATGCACCGGCCCCGCGCGAGGCGCCGGAGGCCGACGAGGCCGAGGCCGATGAGCGCTCGGCCGTGCCGCCCGATGGCGAGGCGCCGCGCAAGCGCCGCCGCCGCCGCAAGCCGCGTCCCGCCGGCGCGGGCGAAGGCGGCTCGGGCGCCGCCGACGCATGACCCTGGCCTTCGTCGCCATCGGTGCCAACCTGGGCGACGCGCAGGCCACGGTGCGCCAGGCGATGGCCGATCTCGCGGGCCTGCCGCACAGCCGTGTGAGCGCCCGCTCCTCGCTCTACCGCAGCGCGCCAGTCGACGCTAGCGGTCCGGACTTCATCAACGCGGTCGTGGCGCTCGAGACCGACCTGGCGCCCGAGGCGCTGCTGGACGCGCTCCAGCAGCTGGAGCTGCGCGCCGGGCGCGAGCGCCCCTACCGCAACGCCCCGCGCACGCTCGACCTGGACCTGCTGCGCCATGGCGACACCGTGATGCACAGCGCCACGCTGACGCTGCCGCATCCCCGCCTCGAGGAGCGCGCCTTCGTGCTGCTGCCGCTGGCCGAGGTGGCGCCAGGGCAGGTGAGCGCGGCCGCGCTGGCCCGGGTGGCCGACCAGGCGATCCAGCGGCTCTGAAGCGTTTCGTGCACGTCCGTGCACAGCTGCACAGTGACTTACGCCACTTTCTAGTCCGAAAGTTCGCAAGCTGTTCAGGTAGCGTTAAGATAAGTAACCACAGACCGCGCGATCGGCAGTCAGGGCCCGCCCTTGACTTTGAAGTATTCCTAAAACAGTTGTCGAGCAGTTGCGTACGGGGTGCCAGGCAACCAGGAATAACTGTCGAATGAAGATCTTGATTTACAGCTCGGTGTTTCATCCTGCCATCGGCGGCATCGAGAACCTCACGCTGTCGCTGGCCCAGGAGTTCGTGAAGTCCGGCCACGAGGTCAAGGTGGTCACCGAACAGGTCCAGAAGAAGAATGCCCCGCTGCCGGGCATCGAGGTCGTGCATGCTTCCAGCAAGTGGGCGCAGCTCAAGCTTTTCTTCTGGAGCGACGTGGTCTACATGCCCAACATCACCCTCAAGGGGGTCTGGCTGTTCCTGTTCAACCCCTTCAAGAAGTGGGTGGTGTCGCACAACGACTTCCACCTGATCAACTCCCATGGCCCCAAGGCCCGCCTGAAGAACATCGCGATCAAGGCCGCGGCGACCAACATCGCGGTGAGCCACAGCGTGGCGCGCGCCCTGACCGTCGATTCGACGGTGGTCTACAACTGCTACAAGGACGAGGTGTTCCGCCTCTACCCCGACGAGCCCCGGAACATCGACTTCCTGTTCGTGGGCCGCCTGGTCTCGCAGAAGGGCTGCGAAATGCTGATCGAGGCCTGCAGCCGACTGCGCAAGCCTTTCCGGCTGAACATCGTCGGCCATGGCTTCGAGTACGAGGCACTGAACGCCAAGGTCCAGCGCCTGGGCCTGGACGACAGCATCGGCTTCCTGGGCTTCATGCGGGACGAGGAACTGGCCAGGACCATGAACCGCCACCGCGTGATGATCGTGCCGTCGATGGGACCGGAAGGCTTCGGCATCGTCGCGCTCGAGGGCCTGGCCTGCGGCTGCAAGATGGTGGTGGCCGATGCGGGCGGGCTGGCGGAAGCGGTCGACGGCTTCGGCGAGGTCTTCCCCATGGGCGACGTCGATGCGCTCACCAAGCTTTTGCAGCAGGCGCTGGACGAGCGCGACAGCGACCCGATGTCGAACGCCAAGGCCGCGTACCTGCGCGACCGTTCCACCCGGAACGTGGCGCAGAAGTACCTGAACCTGTTCGCCTGAGCGGCGCCGCCGCGCTGCTCGTCACCCGGGACACGGACACATGTTTGCGCTCAAGAGCATCGAGGGCCTCCGCCTGCCGGAGAAGACGCTGTGCCTGACCTACGACGACGGCCCCGGGCCCGACAGCGCCGAGATCGGGCACTTCCTCCACGAACGGGGCGTTCGCGCGACCTTCTTCGTGGTGGGCAAGTTCGCGGTCGAGCACCCGGAGATCCTGGACCGGCTGCATGCCGACGGCCATCTGATCGGCAACCACACCTACGAGCATCCCGACCTGCCGTACTACGTCTCGGTGAACGGCGACGTGCGCGACCAGATCATCCGCACCAACACCGTCATCCAGAAGTACAACGCGGGCAAGCCGATCTATTTCCGGGCCACCTACGGCAAATGGTCGCCCGAGGTGGCGAAGGAGCTCAACGTCGACATCCGCAGTTCGTATCGGCACGTGGGCCCCATCTACTGGGACATCGCAGGCATCGACTGCCATTACTGGAACCTGGGCAAATCGGTGGAGGAGACCGCCGAGGCCTACCTGGCGGACATCCAACAGAAGGGCCGGGGCGTGGTCGTGATGCACGACGGCACGGCCGACATGGACACCGTCGCGGCCAAGAGCCGCACGCTGGCGCTGACGCGGCTGCTCATCCCGCAGTTGCAGGCGCTGGGCTACCGCTTCGTCGGCCTCGACGAGATCGACGATCCGCAGCTGACCTCGCCGGCCGCCGACACCTTCGGCCTCAAGGGGCAGAACGGCCGCTTCCTGCACTACGAGGATGCGGACACGGCCACCCTGAGCTGGTCGGGCGGCAGCGCCGGCGCGGACGGCAGCCAGTTCGTGCTCGAGCAGCGGCCCCGCGGCAAGGTGGCACTGCGCACGGCCCAGGGCCGCTACCTGCGTGTGGACCCCGATGCCGACGAGACGGTGCGGCTCAGCGAGAAGGCCGACGTCTATGCGCTGTTCGACAGCATTCCGGTCAGCGCGTCGGAGCTGATGCTGCGCTCCCACAACGGCAACTACCTGGCGGCGGAGAACCAGCGCGGCGGCCTGCTGCGGGCGAACGCGCCCTTCATGCGCCAGGCCTGGCGCATGGCCTACGTGCCCGGCACCGGCGCGCACATCCCGCCGGTGAGCCTGGCGCGCAGGCTGCAGAACTTCAAGAAGGCGGCCCTGTTCGTCAAGTCCAAAGTGCTCCAGTCCTGAGCCTGCGGTGCGCCTGCAACAGGCCTCCCGGCGCGGCCCTTACACTCCCGGGTGTCACAAAATCGTCATCACAGTGACATCCGTACTGTTTAAGGAGCCAACGTCATGTTCGGCAAGCTGCTGCCCCGAGAGGGCAATTTTTTTGAGATGTTCAACCAGCACGCCGAGCGCATCGTCGAGGCCGCGCGTGCATTCGAGAACCTGGTCACCAACTACAACGACGTCCATCTGCGCGAGCAGTACAACCGCGACGTGGACAACGCCGAGCGCGCGGCCGACCGCGTCACGCACGACGTCAACCGGCTGATCCACAAGACCTTCATCACGCCCATCGACCGCGAGCAGATCCACAAGCTCATCAACACGATGGACGACGTGGCCGACCTGATCCAGGACTCGGCCGAGACCATGGCGCTGTACGACGTCCGCCACATGACCGACGAGATCGTGCGCCTCACCACGCTGAGCGTGAAGTGCTGCGACCGCCTCAAGGACGCCGTCAAGTTCCTCGGCAAGATCGCCGATCCGGCGGTGGCCGAGGCCGTGCTCAAGACCTGCGAGGAGATCGACCGCCTCGAGTCCGATGCCGACCGCGTGATGCGCAGCGCCATGAGCAAGCTGTTCCGCGAGGAGCCCGACGTGCGCGAGGTCATCAAGCTCAAGGCCATCTACGAGCTGCTCGAGACCATCACCGACAAGTGCGAGGACGTCGCCAACGTGATCGAGGGCATCGTCCTCGAGAACTCCTGACACGCGGGGGCTCATGGCAACCGTACAGGTAGGCCTGTGGGTCGTGGTGCTGCTGGTGCTGCTGGCAATCGCCTTCGACTTCATGAACGGCTTCCACGACGCGGCGAACTCGATCGCCACCGTGGTCTCGACAGGGGTGCTCAAACCCGCGCAGGCGGTGGCTTTCGCCGCCTTCTTCAATCTGCTGGCGATCTTCGTCTTCCACCTGAGCGTGGCGGCGACCGTGGGCAAGGGCATCGTGCAGCCGGGCGTCGTCGACGTGCACGTGGTGTTCGGCGCGCTCATCGGCGCGATCACCTGGAACCTCGTGACCTGGTACTACGGCATCCCCAGCAGCTCCTCGCATGCGCTGATCGGCGGCATCGTGGGCGCGGTGATGGCCAAGTCCGGCGCCAGCGCGCTGGTGGCCGGCGGCATCTGGAAGACCGTGGCCTTCATCTTCGTGTCGCCACTGCTGGGCTTCCTGCTCGGCTCGCTGATGATGGTGGTGGTGGCCTGGGTCTGCCGGCGCGCCACGCCCTCGCGCGTGGACCGCTGGTTCCGCCGGCTGCAGCTGGTGTCCGCGGGGGCCTACAGCCTGGGCCACGGCGGCAACGACGCGCAGAAGACCATCGGCATCATCTGGATGCTGCTGATCGCGACCGGCCATTCGGCCACCGACGCGCCGCCCACCTGGACCATCATCAGCTGCTATGCGGCGATCGCGCTGGGCACCATGTTCGGCGGCTGGCGCATCGTGAAGACCATGGGCCAGAAGATCACCAAGCTCAAGCCCGTGGGCGGCTTCTGTGCCGAGACCGGCGGCGCGCTGACGCTGTTCCTGGCCACCGGCCTGGGCATCCCGGTGTCGACCACCCACACCATCACCGGCGCCATCGTCGGCGTGGGCTCGGTGCAGCGCGCGAGCGCGGTGCGCTGGGGCGTGGCGGGCAACATCGTCTGGGCCTGGATCTTCACCATCCCGGCCGCGGCCTTCGTGGCGGCGATCGCCTACTGGGTGAGCCTGCAGATCTTCTGAGGCCCGTCCGCGCCGCGCCGACCGCCGCGTCGGCGCGATGCGCCTTCAGCCCTTCGCGCCGCGCAAGGACCTGAACCCCGCGCGCAACTCCGCCGCGAAGACCGCCGGCTGCTCCCACGCGGCGAAGTGGCCGCCCTTGCCGAGCCTGTTGTAGTAGGCGAGCCGGGGGTAGGCGCGCTCGGTCCAGCTGCGCGGCGCGGTGTAGATCTCGTCGGGGAAGGCGCTCACCGCGACGGGAATGGCGACCCCCTTCGGCGCGAAGAAGGGCAGCTTGCTTTCCCAGTACAGGCGCGCGGAGGACACGCCGGTGTTCGTGAACCAGTAGAGCGAGATGTTGTCCAGGATGTCGTTGCGCGTCAGCCCTTCGGACTGGCCCGCGAAGACGCGCGAGATGAGGCCGTAGCTGCGCGCATCGTGGTCCAGCATCCAGGCCGCGAGGCCGATCGGCGAATCGTCGATGGCATAGAGCGTCTGCGGGCGCTTGCTCATCTCCTGCGCATAGGCCAGGCCGTGCTGGTAGAAGAAGGCGAGCTGCTCGTAGGCATTGCGCTCGTCGGCCGACAGGCCCGCCGGCGCGGGCGCCGCGGCCTGCAGCGCCGCGGCGATCTCTTCCGGGATCGTGGCGGGCATGTTGGTGTGGATGCCGGCCAGCGCCGGCGGCGCCAGCAAGGCCATCTGCTCGGTGACCGCATTGCCCCAGTCGCCACCCTGCGCCGCATAGCGCGTGTAGCCCAGTCGCTCCATCAGCACGATCCAGGCGCGCGCGATGCGGACCGGGTCCCAGCCGAGGGTGGTCGGCTTGCCCGAGAAGCCATGGCCGGGCAGCGAGGGGATCACCACGTCGAACGCGTCCGAGGCCTCGCCGCCGTGCGCGGTCGGGTCGGTCAACGGGCCGATGATCTTCAACTGCTCGACGATCGAGCCAGGCCACCCGTGCGTGACGATGACCGGCAACGCGTTCGGATGCTTCGAGCGCACGTGGATGAAATGGATGTCCACCCCGTCGATCGTGGTCATGAACTGGGGCAGGGCGTTGAGCTTCGCCTCGAACTGGCGCCAGTCGTGGTTGGCGTGCCAATGGCGCGCGAGTTCGCGCATGGTCGCGAGCTGCACGCCCTGCGTCGCATCCGCCACCAGTTCCGGCGAAGGCCACTTGGTCGCGGCGATCCGGCGGTGCAGGTCGGCGATCTCGGCCTGCGGAACATGCACGCTGAACGGGCGGATGCGCGCATCGGCGCCGGCTTCCCGGTGGGCATAGGCACCGGCCGAGGCCGTTGCCTGTGCCGGAAGGGCGAAGGCCGCGGGGCCGGCGGCAAGCACGGACGCGGCAAGGAAACGGCGCCGGGACGGCACGGACGTTTGCGGATGATCGAGGGGCATGGCGAGCTTCCTGTCTGGAGATACGGTGGGAATGCATGGATTAGATGCAGTCGATGTATCTGCCATGTGTGAAAACCCGGCCGATTTGCGTTCGCGTGTACCCCGGCCGCCATGCGATACGCGGCGACACAAATCCGCAGGCCGGTCGACCGGCCGCTTCAGTCGACGCGGATGTTCTTGGCCTTGACGATGCGGCTGTAGATCTCGCTGTCGCGGCGCACCATGGCCGTCATCCCGGCCTGCGTGAGGCCCAGCGGTTCGCTGTTGAGGTCGCGGATGCGCTTCTGGAGCTCCGGGTCCCGGCTCGCCTGGATCATCAGTGCGTTGAGGCGCGTGACGACCGGTGCCGGCGTCGCGGCCGGAGCCCACAGGCCGTGCCAGGACATCATCGTCAGCCCCGGCACCACCTCCGACAGCGTCGGCACGTCGGGCATGGCGGGGTGGCGGGTCTCGCCGGAGTAGGCCAGCGCCCGCACGCGGCCGCCGCTGATCAACGGGTACCCGGTGGCGATGGGTTCCATCAAGGTGTCGACCTGGCCGCCGATCAGGTCGGCCACCGGGCTGGCGCGGTAGGGCACGTGCAGCATCTCGGTGTGGGTCTCGTCCTTGAGCCACTCGACGATCAGGTGCGAGGGGCTGCCGGCGCCGTACGACGCGTGCGAGATGGTGCCGGGCTTGGCCTTGGCCGCGTCCACCAGCTCCTTCACCGACTTCGCCGGAAAGGTCGGCGGGGCGATGAGCACCAGCCCCTGCCGCATCGTGGTGGCGACCGGCACGAAGTCCTTCTGCGGGTCGTACGGCAGCTTGCCGTAGATGTACGGGTTGATGGTGAAGCCGGTCGACAGGTTGTAGAGGTAGGTGTAGCCGTCGGCCGGGGCCTTGGCCACGGTATCGGCGGCCAGGTTGCCCGCGGTGCCCGGCTTGTTGTCGATCACGACCGGCACGCCCAGCTGCCCCGACACGTAGTTGCCGTAGAGCCGCGCGAAGATGTCCGGTGGCGTGCCCGGCGCGAAGCCGACCACGATCCGGATGGGCTTGCTCGGCCAGGCCGCGCCCTGCGCCGCCGCGAGGCTGCACGCCAGGCCCAGGCAGAGGCCCGCCAAAGCTTGAATTCTTGAACGCATGTCTGTCTCCTTTTGCAGGCGCTGCCTGCTTGTTTGAAAAGTCACTTCGGCGCGTGGCCGGCCGGATCCGCTGCGTGGGTGTGCGGGCTCCTTTCCGTCACGGCATCGCCGGCTGGCCGGTCGTGTCCATGGGCATCGCGGGCCGCGCCTCAGTCGACCTGCGCGCCGGAGCGCTGCACCGCTTCGCCCCACTTGGCGATCTCCGCGCTGGCGAAAGCCGAGAGTTCGGCGGCGTTCATGTCGGTGCGCTCGATGCCTTGGAGCGACAGCTTCTCGCGCACCTCGGGCTGTGCCAGCACGAGGCGGGTGGCTTCGCGCAGGCGATCCTGTTGCTCGGCCGGCATGGTGGCCGGCGCGTAGAGCATGAACCAGGCGACGAGGTCGAAGCCGGGCACGCCCTGCTCGATCAGCGTGGGGACCTCCGGTGCCGCGAGGCTGCGCCGGGCGCTGGACGCGCCCAGCGCGCGCAGCCGGCCCGCGCGCACATGCGGCAGCACGGCGGCCGGGTGGTAGAACATGAACTGCACGTTGCCCGCGACCAGTTCGGTCAGCGCCTGCGCGCCGTCGCGGTAGGGCACGTGCACGAAGCGCTTAGACAGGCGCACGTTGAGCAGTTCGCCCGCCAGGTGGCCGGAGGTGCCGTTGCCGGCGGAAGCGAAGTTGACCGAGGCGTCGGCCGCCTGCCGCAGGTCGGCCACGCGGGTCCAGGGCGAGGCGGCCGGCACCACCAGCAGCGTGGGCGTGGCGCCGACGAAGCCCAGCGGCGCGAAGTCGCGCAGCGGCTGGTAGCCGAGGCGCTTGTAGAGCGAGGGATTGATCGCATGCGTGCCCACGGTGCCCAGCAGCAGGGTCTGGCCGTCGCTGCCGGACTTGGCGACCTGTTCGCTGCCGATGGCGCCGCCGGCACCGGGCTTGTTCTCGACGATCACGACCTGGCCGAGCTGCCGGCCCAGCGCGTCCGCCACGATGCGCCCGACGATGTCGGTCGAGGTGCCCGCGCCGAAGGGCACGACCAGCTTGAGCGGGCGCGACGAGGTCTGCGCGAGCGCCGCGCCGGCCGCCATCAGCAGGCCGGCGAGCAGCACGCGCCGCGTGAGGTCGCGCTTCATGCCGCGCTCTCGAAGCCCGCGGGCACGTCGCCTTCGTACTGCAGTTCGCGCGTGGCCTGGTAGGACAGCGCGAAGCCGCTCGGCGCTTCGGCCTCTTCCGCCAGGTGCGCGATCAGGCCCGCGGTGCGCGCGAGGATCGGCACCCCGCGCAGCGACGCGACCGGGAAGCCCACGCCCAGCAGCACGGCCGGGATCGCGGCCGAGACGTTGAGCCGAAGCGCCTTGCCGACGATGTCGGGAATGACGCGTTCGATCGCCTGCGCGATGTGCACGTAGCGCAGGTCGGCGCCGGCTTCGGTCGCGACCGCGATCAGGCGGTCGACCCGCGGGTCGTTGCGCTTGTGCAGCGGATGGCCGTAGCCCGGGATGGCGCGCCGGTTTTCCTTCAGCGTGCGGATGGCATCGGCCGCCACGTCGTCGAGCGCCTCGCCCGCGTCGACGCGGGCCGCGACCTCGCTGAAGAGCCGGCCGGCGGTTTCCGACGCGCCGAGGATGACCGAGCCGCAGCCCAGGATGCCCGCGGCCACCGCGCCCTGCAGGGCGTCCGGCGCAGCGGCGTAGGTCATGCGCGCCGCCTGCACGCTGGGCACGAGGCCGTGCTCGGCGATGGCGACCAGCGTGGCGTTGAGCACGGCACTGCAGGCCCGGTCGGGGCGCTTGCCGGTGAGCAGCAGGAAGAAGTAGTCGGCGAAGGACACGTGGCCGATCAGGTCCTGGCACAGGTCCTCCCCGCGCACGACGATGGTCTCTTCGTTCGACGTGCAGATGGCGGTGCGCGGGACGGTGGATTTTCCGATTTTCATGGTGCGTGCGGGCTCAGGCGGCCGTGGGTTGCAGGTGGAAGTCGTAGTGCGCGGACCAGTAGGGCTGGTCCATGACGCGGCCGTCCGGCGCGCGGCCGGCGGGGTGCGGCTCGAAGGCGACGATCAGGCTCGGGCGCACCCCGTACACCACGTCGGAATCGATGTAGGGCGTGCCGGCCACGAACAGGTGCGTGGTGACCGGCGCATGCGCCGGGGCCGACACCATCATGTGGATGTGGCCCGGCCGGTTCGGGTGGTGGCGGATGCCGGCCAGCATGCGGCCCACCGGGCCGTCCACCGGCACCGGGTAGTAAGACGGCTTGATGGACCAGAACCAGTAGCGGCCTTCGGCGTCGGTGCGGATGCGTGCGCGTGCCGACATGCCGGCGCCTTCGACCTGCATGTCGTATACGCCCTCGCCGTCGCCGGACCAGATGTCGAGCAGCGCGCCCGCGAGGGGTTGGCCCTGCGTGTCGGTGACCCGCCCGCTGTAGAAGGTCGGCTCGCCCGGCGTGCCCGGCGCGATGTCGGCGCCACACGGCAGCTCCGGCGCGCCGGCCCAGTAGTACGGGCCCTGGACCGTGGCCTCGGTGGCCGGCGTCACCGAACGCCCGTCGGGCCGGCCCGGTGGGCCGCCGCGGCCCGACGCGCGCAACTGGTCGAGCATCACCACCATCATCGACGCGCCGAGCGTGTCCGACAGCAGGATGAACTCCTGGCGTTTGTCGGTGCAGGTCTGGCCGGTCGCGGTGAGGAACTCGATGCCGGCCATCCATTCCTCGGGCCGCAGGTCCACTTCGCGGACGAAGGCATGCAGGTGCGTGATCAGCGAACGCATGATCTGCGCGAAGCGGGGATCGGGGGCGCCGTCGAGCCGCTGCAGCGCGGCCTGGGTCAGTTCGTCTTCGTTCGATGGGGTCATGGGCCTTGTCTCCTTCGTTGTTTTGGGATGCCGATCGGTCGCGGGCTCAGCCGCGCAATCGGCGCCGCAGCGGCTCGACGATGGCGTCGTTGTCGGCCCCCAGCGTGGGGGGCGCCGTGACCTGCAGCGAGCGCTCGCCGTCGAAGCTCACGGGCGAGCGGATGGTGCGCCATTCACCGCCTTGCGGATGCGGCGCGCTCACCTCCAGCTCGAGATGGCGGGCCTGCGGATCGGCCATCGCTTCGCGCGTGTCGTACATCGGGGCGTGCGGCACGTCCTCGGCCTCCAGCCGTGCGCACCAGTCGGCGCGGGCGCGCCCGCGAAACAGGGTGTCGAGCAGCGCGATCAGCGCGTCCTGGTGGGCGATGCGGCCTTCGCGGCTCGCGAAGCGCGGGTCGTCGAACATGTCGGGCCGTTCGATGGCGTTGGCCAGCCCCTGCCAGAACTTCTCGGGCGAGGACATGTGCAGCGCGATCCAAAGCCCGTCGGCGCACTCGAGCACGTACGACTGCGACACGCTGGGCCGGCTGAAGGGGCCCATGATCTCGTTCTCGGAGAAGTAGTGCGTGAAGGCGTCGAGGTTGAAGTGGCACATGGCCTCGAGCATCGACACCTCGACCGTGCGGCCGACGCCGGTGCGGCCACGCTCCACCAGTGCGCCCATCACGCCATAGGCCGCATAGAAGCCGGTCATCGCATCGGCCACCGCCGGGCCGACCACGCGCGGGTTGGCCGGGTTCACCAGCAACTTGAGAAACGCGCTGGCCGCCTGGGCCACGGTGTCGTAGGCCGGACGGCCCGCCGCCGGGCCGGTCTGGCCGAAGCCGCTGATGGCGCAGTACACCAGGCGCGGGTTCAGGCCGCGCAGCCGCGCGGCGCCCGCGCCCAGGCGCTCGGCGGCGCCGGGCCGGAAGTTCTGGATGTACACGTCAGAGTCCCTGACCAGCTCGTCGAACACCGCGGCGTCCTCGGGCAGCTTCGGATTGAGGGTGATGCTGCGCTTGTTGCGGTTGTAGGTCTGGAAATGCGGGCTGTAGAGGCCGCCGCGGAAGGAACGGAACGGGTCGCCGCTGCCGGGCTGCTCGACCTTGATCACCTCGGCCCCGAGGTCTGCGAGGTACATGCCCGCGGCCGGCCCCGTGATGAACGTGCCTTGCTCCAGCACCTTGATGCCGCTGAGGACTTTTTGCACCGTGTCGTCTCCTGCTCGTGGTCGTTGTCGCCCTGCACATGCCGGGCTGGATGCGAACTCTAGGGTTCCTCAACGATTCCTCACAATGATGGTTTCTCATGGATACCATCGACAGCATCGATCGATCATCTGGACGAGGGCTTCATGGAACTTCGGCATCTGCGCTACTTCAGCGCGCTGGCGGACTCGCTCAACTTCACCCGTGCCGCGGAGCGGCTGCATGTCACGCAATCCACGCTGTCGCACCAGATCAAGCAGCTGGAGGACGAGGTCGGCACCCTGCTGTTCGACCGCACCGGCAAGCGCGTGGCGCTGACCGAGGCGGGCGAGGCCTTCCTGCACCACGCGACCCGCGCGCTGCGCGAGATCGACCGCGGCCTGGGGGCGCTGCGAGAGAACCCTCAGGAGGCCGTGGGCGAACTGCGCATCGGCTCGACGCCCACCTTCAACGTCGCCTTCATCCCCGACTGCATCGCGAGCTTCCAGACGCGCTACCCGGGCGTGCGCGTGGTGGTGGAGGAACTGGCGGCGGACCTGATCGTCGCGCGGCTCCAGGACGGCTCGCTCGACCTCGGCATCGCCTACCGCCCCGGCGAGCCCGGGCCCTTGCAGTTCGAGCCGCTGTACAACGAGGAGATGGTGCTGGTGGTGGCGCACGGCCATCCGCTGGCGCGACGCAAGCGGGTGCGGATGGTGGAGCTGCACCGTCTGCCGATGGTGCTGCTGCCCGCCAGCTTCGCCACCCGGCAGATGCTCGACGAGTGCTTTCGCACCTGCGGCGCCGAGCCCTATGTCGCGGCCGAGATCAACGCGCTGGCACCGATCATGGGCCTGGTCGCCAAGACCCAGCTCGCGTCCATCGTGGCGGCCAATGCGGTGCTGCCGAACTCGGGGCTGGACATCGTGCGGCTCGAAAGCCCGACGCCCGTGCGCACGCCGGGCATGCTGTGGTCGCCGCCAGCGCGTGAGTCCGAGGCGACGCGCGCCTTCTCGTCGATCGTGCGCAAGGTGGCGTTCCGGACCCGCATGCTCGAGCGAGACGACGGAAAGCCGAGAGCGGCCACAGCGGCGAAAGCGCGTGCGTAGGCCGCAGGCGATGGGCGCCTGCCGCCGCGGCGCCGACGCGCGCGCCCATGAGGTGGGCGCCGCATCGGCGGCCGTTCAGCGCACGTCGGTCGAATGGATCTGCAACGCCTCGAGGAAGCGCGAGACCATGTTGTAGGCGGCGATGGTCGCGGTCAGCTCCACCAACTGCTGCGGCGCGTAGGCCTCGGCCACGCTGGCGAAGACCGCGTCGTCGACCTGCACGTCGCGGGTCATGGCGTCGGTATAGGCCAGCACCGCGCGCTCGGTGGCGTCGAACAGCGGGCTGTCGGCCCAGTGTTCCAGCGCGTCCAGCTTCTCGGCGGGTACGCCTTCCTTCAGCGCGATCGGGATGTGCTGGTCGGCTTCGTAAGGTGCGCGGTTGATCTGCGCCACCCGGATAATGACCATCTCGCGGACCGCGCCCGACAGCGTGGACTGCTGCCGGATCGCGGTCAGGTAGCCCAGCCAGCCTTGCGCCACGGGCGGGCTGTGCAGCAGCATCTGGTAGAGATGGAGGATGCTGCCGCGCTCGGCCACGATGCGCTGGGCCAGCGGGCGCGTGGCCTCGTTGTCTGTGTCGGCGTAGGGGATGCGTGCCATGGGGGTCTTTCGGTGGAGGGGTCAGTCGGCCGAGACGATCTTGCGTTTCACGAGGTCGGCCATGATGTCCGAATCCTTGCGCACGCGCGCGGCGAAGGCCTCGGGGCTGCTGTTGACGATGTCGAAGGCGTTGTCGGCGAAGCGGCGCTCCACCTGCGGGTCGTGCATCACCTCGCGCATCGCCTTGAGGATCTTCTCGCGCACCGGCTCGGGCAGGCCCTTGGGGCCGACCAGGCCGATCCAGGTCGGGAACTCGAAGCCCGGGATCGATTCGTTCATCGCCGGCACCTCGGGCAGCTGCTTCGACCGGCCGGGCGAGCTGACCGCGATGGCCTTGACCTTGCCCGCCTTGACGTGCGGCAGCATCACCGACAGGCCGGCGAAGGCGAAGTCGATGTGCCCGCCCAGCAGGTCGGTCAGCAGCGGCGCGGCGCCCTTGTACGGGATGTGCGTGGTCTGCAACTGCTTGAGGATCGACAGCTGGGCGCTGTTGACGTGGCCGGCCGAGGCGGTGCCCGCCGAACCGTAGGCCGTGCCCGGATGGGTTTTCAGGTAGGTCACGAACGCGTCGAGCGTCTTGGGCGGCAGGTCGTTGCGCGTGACCAGGATCTGCGGCGTGGTCACCAGCAGGCTCAGGTAGTCGAAGTCCTTGAAGGTGTCGAAGGACAGGTTCTTCACCGTGTGGTGGTTCACCGCCTGCGAATCGAGCGCCAGCATCAGCGTGTAGCCGTCGGGCTTGGCGCGGTAGAGCTCGCCCGCGCCCAGCGTGCCGCTGGCGCCCGGCTTGTTCTCCACCACGATGGCCTGGCCGAGCCGCTCGCCCAGCGCGTTGCTGATGGTGCGTGCGGTCTGGTCGACCGCGCCGCCTGGCGCGAAGGGCACGATCAGGCGGATCGGCTGGCTGGGGTAGGGCGCTTGCGCCCAGCCCGGGAGCGGTGCGGCCAGGGTGGTGGCCATGGCGGCGGCGATGAGCAGTCTGCGGTGGATCATGTGTTGTCTCTGGTGAATCTTGTTTTGTGCAAAGGGGGCGTCGTGCTTCAGCGCGTGGCGGCCACCAGGCCGCCGTCCACGACGATTTCGGTGCCGGTGATGTAGCGGCTCTCGTCCGCGGCGAGGAACAGCGTGGCGTGGGCCGTGTCCCAGCCGGTGCCCATGTGCTTCATCGGCACCTGGTTGTCGCGGTGCGCGGCGAAGCCCACGGCATCGCCCTGGGCGTACTTCGCGGCCAGGCCCTCGAACAGCGGCGTGTGCATCAGGCCCGGCACCACGCAGTTCATGCGGATGCGTTCGGGCGCATGGATGACCGCGCTGGTGCGCGTGAAGTGCATCAGCGCCGCCTTGGCCGCCGCATAGCCGACCTGCGGCTTGCCCACGTAGCGCAGGCCCGCCACCGAGGAGATGCTGACGATCGAGCCGCCGCCCTGGCGCTGCATGTGCGGGATCACGTGCTTGCAGGCGAGGAAGGCGCCTTTGACGTTGACCTGGAACTGCGCGTCCCACACGTCCTCGTCCATGTCGACCGGCCCGCCCGGCTGCGACACGCCCACGTTGTTGACCAGGATGTCGATACGGCCGAAGCGCGCGATACAGTCGGCCACGGCCTGCGCCACCTGGTCCGAGCGGGTGGCATCGCAGGCCTGCACCACGCCTTCGTGGCCTTCGGCTTCGATGATGTCCAGCGTGGCCTGCGCGGCCGCCAGCTTGAGGTCGGTGCCGAACACCTTGGCGCCCTGGCGCGCGAACAGCACCGCGGTGGCGCGCCCATTGCCCCAGCCTTCGGCCACGGCCCCGCAGCCCATCACCAGGGCCACCTTGTTCTTCAGATCCAGCACGTCGTCTCCTTGTCGGTCCGCGGGGCGGCATTGCCCCGCGCCGGGCCATCCTAGGGAGCCCGCATTGATCTGTGAAATTCTTTCGATCTATGGATTGATAGACTGAAGGAATGAATGTCTCTCCCCGGCAGCTGCGCATGTTCCTGGCGCTCACGGCCTCGCTGAACTTCAGCCGGACCGCCGAGCAGTTCTTCGTCACCCAGCCCTCGCTGAGCAAGGCCATCCGCGATCTCGAAGAAGAGCTGGGTTTGCGCCTGTTCGAGCGCAGCACCCGCAGCGTCAAGCTGACCGAGAGCGGGGAGCGGCTGGCGGGGTTGGCGCGCGGCGTGATCGGGGAGTTCGATGCGGGACTGGAGCGCCTGCGCACGAGCGCCGAGCGCGCGTCGAAGCAGGTGGCCATCGCATCGCTGCCCTCGCTGGCCAACGTGCTGCTGCCCGCTGCCTGCAGCGCGCTCGAGGCGCGCTATGGCGACCCGCGGATCACCATCCACGACTGCTCCAACGCCGCCTCGATCGAGCGGCTGATCGACGGCCAGGTCGACTTCTCGATCGCCTCGGTGGCGCCTTCGCACCCCGACGTGCGCTACGAGGAGATCCTGCGCGACCGCTTCGTGCTGCTGTCCTCGGCGCGCTGGCATGCCCGGGTGGCCGAGCGCATGCGCCTGGACGACCTGGTCGAGCTGCCGCTGATCAGCATGACCGACTCCAGCACCGCGATGCGCTACATGAGCGCGGCCTACCTGCAGCGCGGCATCGAGTTCCGTCCCAAGATGCAGTTCGACCAGGTCGGCACCATCGCCGGCTTCGTCAAGCAGGGCCTGGGCATCGCGGTGCTGCCCTACCTGGGCACCACGCCGCTGCTCACCCTGCGCGGCCTGCGCGTCAGCGAGATCGTCGACGGGCCGGTGCGCTCCGTGGGCATCGTCACGCGCCGCGCCGGCACCTCGACGGCCATCGCGCAGCAGGCGATGCAGGAGGTGCGCACCGTGGCGGGCGCGCTGATCGCGCGGCAGGCCGAATGGGTGCTGCCGCCGTCGGCGCGCCGCACGCGCCCCAGGTCGCCCTGATGGCGCTTGCGGCGTTCGATGCCTTGCCGTAGAGTGAAAAGTCGATCGGCACCGTGGCCAAGGGGCGTGCGGAATCCGCCCGCCGGCCGAGATGCCCACACGCATCTGGCATTTGCATTGCGACATGCCTTTGGAGGAGATCGCATGATCACCGTCACCGCCATGAAGTGGGCCCCGCCCTTCGCGTCCGGCCAGGTTCGCGACCACCGCGTCCGCTGGATCCTGAACGAGGTCGGCTGGCCTTACGAGGTCCGGCTGGTCGATGCACCGACGATGAAGTCGCCGCCCTACCTGGGCAGCCTGCAGCCCTTCGGACAGCTGCCCGTGCTCGAAGAGGAAGGCCGGCCGCCGATGTTCGAGAGCGGCGCCATCGTGCTCGACGTCGCCATGCGTTCCGGGCGCTGCATCGGTGGCGAAGGAACGCCGGAGCGTGCAGCGGCCATCCAATGGGTCGTCGCCGGCCTGAACTCCGTCGAGCCGTTTCTCTTCAACGTCGCGGAGGTCGAGTACTTCATGGAGGACGAGGCCGCGAAGGCCACCCGAAAACCCGTCGTCGTGGCGCTGGCGAAGGAGCGCCTTGCGATGCTGGACAAGGCGCGAAACGGACGCGCGTGCTTCGTCGGCGACGCGTTCTCGGTCGCCGATCTCATGTTCGCCTCCATCCTCAAGATCGCCCACAGGCTCGAGCTGTTGGGCGAACTGCCGGCGCTGGCCGCATGGCAGCAGTCGGTCCTGGCCCGCCCGGCCCATGCCAAGGCCGAGCAGGACCAGATGGCAGAAATCGCCCGCCACTCGGCAGCCGACATGCGCTACGACGCGCTGCGGCGCTGAGGCCGTCAAGGGCTACCGCGGAACCGGCTTCGCCGGGCCGCTGGTAGCGCCCCCGGTAGGGGGGGAGGAGCGACACGCAGTGCGCGGAGCCTGGGGGCGAGCCCGACTACTGCGAGATCTTGCGGCCCTCTTCGACCTGGTGCTCGAAGTAGCGCTGGAAGCTGAAGGCGATGCTGGCCATCAGCACCGTGCTGCCGATCAGCAGCGAGATCACCACCGCGCCGATGGTGACCCAGCCGGTGCGGCCGGGCGCGGCGTCGGCCGGGGCCGCGGCGTTGAAGCGGGTGTTCCACTTCTCCGGCGTCGTCAGGCCGTAGACGATGGCCGTGAGCGCACAGCCGGCGATGGTGAAGCCCAGCAGCGGCACCAGCGCCCAGCTCAGGCCGTCGTCCAGGCCGTACATGCGCGCCCGCTCGATGCCGTAGAGGCCCAGCGCGGTCGGGATCGGCAGCAGCCAGCCCAGGGTGTCGCCCAGCCCGTGCAGGTAGAAGCGGTGCAGGCCGAAGGGCCCGCCCAGGAAGGCGAGCCAGGCGGCCAGGGTCTTGTTCTTCATTCGGTCTTTCGTTTATTCGGGTGCGGTGCTGCTGCCCAGGCCCAGCGACTTTTCCATCAGCACCACGTCCAGCCAGCGGCCGAACTTCCAGCCGCAGTCCTTGAGCACGCCCACCTGGGTGAAGCCCTGCGCGCGGTGCACGCCGATCGAGCCGGCGTTGGCCGAGTCGCCGATCACCGCGATCAGCTTGCGCACGCCCACGGCCTCGGCCGCCTGCGACAGCGCGGTCAGCAGCTGCGAGCCCACGCCCTGGCCGCGCGCGGCCTCGGCCAGGTAGATCGAGTCCTCGGCCGAGAAGCGGTAGGCGGGGCGCGGCTTGAACCAGTTGCAGTAGGCGAAGCCCAGCACCTGGCCTTCGCGTTCGGCGACCAGGTAGGGCAGGCCCTTGGCCAGCACGTCGGCGCGGCGCGCGGCCATGTCGGCCTCGCTCGGGGCTTCGGTCTCGAAGGTGCCGGTGCCGGTGAGCACGTGGTGGGCGTAGATGGCGGCGATGGCGGCGACGTCTTCGTCGCGGCTGGGGCGGAGGATCAGGGTCATGGGGAGGCGCGGGCGTTGCGCGGACGGGACGGGAAGGGCGAAAGCATACGCAAAAGCACCTGACTGCAGCCCATGGGCACAGATAACTGCCGGCAAAAAAAGCCTGCGCGCTATAATCGTGGGCTTTTCAGCGTGTCGCTGGCCGGGTGGCCATGTCGCGTGTCTCGACGCTGGAAGAACTCTGTGGGCGACCCTTTCGGGTTTGCTGCACCACCCGAAGGATAAATCATGGTCGTCATTCGACTCTCCCGCGGCGGCTCCAAGGGCCGTCCGTTCTTCAACATCGTCGTGTCGGACAAGCGCGTTCGCCGCGATGGCCGTTTCATCGAGCGTCTGGGTTTCTACAACCCGACCGCGAAGGAAAACGAAGAAAGCATCCGTATCGCTCAGGACCGCCTGACGTACTGGAAGAGCGTTGGCGCCCAAGCGTCGCCGACGGTCGACCGCCTGATCAAGCAAGCTGCTGCCGCGGCGCCCAAGGCTGCGGCCTAAGCTGCAAGCCAAGGCGATGCTGCCCACACTCGAAGCCGCCGATCTGCCGGCGGATGCGATCGAGGTCGGACGCATCGCCGATGCCTGGGGCATCAAGGGCTGGTTCAAGGTCCTGCCCCACAGCGCCCAACCCGAGGCGCTCTTCTCTTCGAAGCGCTGGTTCATCCAGCCTTCCGGACCGGTGAATGCGCCTGCGCGCGCCGGCGCCTTCCGCCTCGCGATCCGCGAGGCCAAGGAACATTCCGACTGCATCGTCGCGACCTCGCCCGACGTGCCCGACCGCAATGCGGCCGAGGCGCTGCGCGGCGCGCGCGTGTTCGTTCCGCGTTCGAGCTTCCCCTCGGCCGGTGACGACGAGTACTACTGGGTCGACCTGATCGGCCTGGACGTGGTCAACCGCGAAGGCGTGGCGCTGGGCACGGTGCGCGAGCTGCTCTCGGGCGGATCGCAGACCACGCTGGTGCTCGAGTACGAGCAAGACGGCAAGCCCGTCGAGCGCATGGTGCCTTTCGTCTCCGCCTTCGTCGACAAGGTCGACCTGGCGGGTCGTCTGATCACGGTCGACTGGCAGCCCGACTACTGAGTGCGTCGTCGCCATGCGCTTCGACATCCTCACGCTGTTCCCCGAACTGTTCGCGCCGCTGCTCACCAGCGGCGTGACGCGGCGCGCCTACGAATCGAAGCAGGTCGAGGTGGTGTTCTGGAACCCGCGCGACTTCGCCGAAGGCAACTACCGCCGTGTCGACGACCGTCCCTTCGGCGGCGGCCCGGGCATGGTGATGATGGCCGAGCCCCTGTCGGCCTGCCTCGACGCGGCGCTGGCCGCGCGCGGCGCGCCCGCGCCGGTCGTGCTGTTCTCGCCCATCGGCGAGACGCTGCGCCACGCGGCCGTCGAGACCTGGGCGGCGGGCGAGGGCGCGGTGCTGGTGTGCGGGCGCTACGAAGGCATCGACCAGCGCTTCATCGACGCCCGCGTCACCCACCAGATCAGCCTCGGCGACTTCGTGCTCTCGGGTGGCGAGATCGCCGCGATGGCGCTGCTGGATGCGGTTACGCGGCTGCAGCCGGGCGTGCTGGGCGACCAGGCCAGCCATGTGCAGGACAGCTTCAATCCCGCGCTCGACGGCCTGCTCGACTGCCCGCACTACACGCGGCCCGAGCACTGGAACGGCCAGGCCGTGCCGGCTCCGTTGCTGTCGGGCCACCACCTGCAGATCGAGCGCTGGCGGCGCGACCAGCGGCTGGCCATCACGTCGGCGCGGCGGCCCGAACTGGTCGAGGCGGCGCGCGATGCCGGCCGGCTGAGCAAGGCCGATTTGGCAGCGCTGCAAAAAAAGCTATAATCCGCGGTTCCCCGATCCTCTGTCTGGCCGCGCTTCGGCATTCATCCGGTTCCTTCGTGAATCCGCGACAGCCAAAAGCGCCTTTTGTGCAGCCCACACGATCGACTATCAGGAAATCATGAACCTCATCGAAACCCTCGAGCAGGAAGAGATTGCCCGCCTCGGCAAGACCATTCCTTCCTTCATGCCCGGTGACACGGTCATCGTCAGCGTCAACGTCGTCGAAGGCAGCCGCAAGCGCGTGCAGGCTTACGAAGGCGTCGTGATCGCCAAGCGCAACCGCGGCCTCAACAGCGGCTTCACGGTGCGCAAGATCTCCAGCGGCGAAGGCGTGGAACGTACGTTCCAGACCTACAGCCCGCTGATCGCCGGCATCGAAGTCAAGCGTCGCGGCGACGTCCGTCGTGCGAAGCTGTACTACCTGCGCGAGCGCAGCGGTCGTTCGGCACGCATCAAGGAAAAGCTGCCGGGCAAGCGCAACACGCCGGCCGCTGCTGCACAGTAAGCAGTCGCCTTGTCGTGAGAAAAGCCGCCATTCCTGGCGGCTTTTTGCATTGGCGCGCGGCTTGCATGCAGTACATGGCCTATGTTCGATGGACGCACCTCCATCGCCTCTTTCGTCCCGTCCCGGAGAAGCTTTTTGACCCCTCCCTCAGTCGCCCTGGAAACCGTCGATCCCGTCGAGCCGATCAATGCCGTGTCGCGGGCCGCCTTCGAGCCCCGTGATGTGCCGGTGATCCGCGTCGACCGGGATCTGCCGGCGGTGGCGGCGGAGCGGTTCACGGCGCAGGCGCTGCGCGCACGCTTCGCGCGCCCGCCGGTCTGGGAGCCCGAGCTGCGCCGCGAGCCGCGCATGGGCAACCGCGCGCCCGCGCAGGCGGCCGTGCTGGTGCCGATCGTGATGCGCGAGAAGGAGCCCATGGTGCTGCTGACCGAGCGCGCGACGCAGATGTCCACGCACTCGGGTCAGGTGGCGTTTCCGGGCGGCCGGGTCGATCCGGAAGACGCCAACATCGCGGCCGCGGCCTTGCGCGAGGCCTGGGAAGAGGTGGGCCTGTCGGCCGACTACATCGAGGTCCTGGGCAGCCTGCCGACCTACACCACCGTCACCTCCTTCATCGTCACGCCGGTGATCGCGCTGGTGCAGCCGGGCTTCCAGCTCACGCTGAGCCCGTCGGAAGTGGCCGATGCCTTCGAGGTGCCGCTGTCGCACCTGATGAACCCGGCCAACCACCGGCGCCATGCGATGGTGGGCGAAGGCCTGAATGCACGCCAGTGGTTCTCGATGCCCTACCAGGACGGTGCGCAGGAGCGCTTCGTCTGGGGCGCGACGGCGGGCATGCTGCGCAACCTCTATCGCTTCCTCGTGGCTTGAGCTCGGGGAGCGCAACAAGCCTTCAGAACGCGTGAAGGAACCGTCGCGAGCGCCCCGAGCCTGCATTGAGGAGCGGAGCCGCACTCGCGTGCGGTGAGCACCGCAGATGCGGGATCGGGGTGCGCAGCAGGTTCATGCATGCGTTCTCAGCCTTGTTTGGCCTGGTGGAAGCGCTCGAGGAACGAAACCAGCTTCGCGTCCTGCGGCCGGTTCATGATGGCTTCGGCCGGGCCGATCTCCGCCATCACGCCGTCGCGCATGAAGCCGATGCGGTCCGACACGTTGGCCGCGAAGGCCATCTCGTGCGTGACCAGCACCATCGTCATGCCCTCGGCCGCGAGTTCGCGGATCACCGACAGCACCTCGCCGACCAGTTCGGGGTCGAGTGCCGAGGTGGGTTCGTCGAACAGCATCACGGCCGGCTGCATCGCCAGCGCGCGGGCGATCGCCACGCGCTGCTTCTGCCCGCCCGACAGCCGCGCCGGATGCTGCTGCGCCTTCTCGGCCAGGCCCACCTTGCCCAGCAAGGTCATGGCCAGGGCCTTGGCCTCTTCGACGCTCTTGCCCTGCACCTGCACCGGGCCTTCGATGATGTTCTGCAGCACCGTCATGTGCGGGAACAGGTTGAAGTGCTGGAACACCATGCCGATGTTGGCGCGCAGCGCCGCCAGCTGCTCGTCCTTGGGCGGGCGGGCGCCGCCGGTGAAGGCGAAGCGGTGGCCGCTCACCTCGAGCTGCCCGTCCTCGGGCATCTCGAGCAGGTTCATGCAGCGCAGGAAGGTCGACTTGCCCGAGCCGCTGGCGCCGATCAGCGTGACCACTTCGCCCGGCTGCACCGCGAGCGACACGCCCTTGAGCACATGGTGGTCGCCGAAGGACTTGTGGATCGCCGTGGCCTGCAGGATCGGCGAGCCGCCGGTGGAGGAGGGTGGGTGCATTTTCGACATCACTTGGAGGCGCCCAGGCGGCGCTCGACGCGGGTGGCGATCAGGGTCAGCGGGAACAGCACCGCGAAGTAGATGACCGCGATGGTGGTGTAGACCTCGAGCGGCCGGTAGCTCGCGCCGGTGATGACCGAGCCCTGGTAGAGCAGATCGCCCACCGCCACGGCCGACACCAGCGAGGTGTTCTTGAGCTGCATGATGGTCTGGTTGATCAGCGACGGGATCATCAGCGGGAAGGCCTGCGGCAGGATGATGCGGCGGAAGATCTTGCCGCGGCGCATGCCGATCGCGCGGCCGGCTTCCCACTGGCCGCGGTCCACGGCCTCGATGCCGCCGCGGAAGATCTCGCTGTAGAAGGCGCCCGCATAGAAGGACAGCGCCAGGAAGCAGGCGGTGGTCGCCGACATGTCGACGCCGATCAACACCGGCAGCGCGTAGTAGGCCCAGACCAGCTGCACCAGCAGCGGCGTGCAGCGGAAGATCTCGGTCCAGATCTGCAGCGGCACCGTGACCCAGCGCGTCATGGTCGGGTTGCGCAGCACGCCGGTGATCAGGCCCAGCACGAGGCCGACCAGCACCGTGCTCACGGTGAAGGCCAGCGTCACGCCCAGGCCGCGCCAGATCAGCGGCAGGTACGGAACGAGGGACCCGAAGTCCCAGGCGTAGGAAGCGTTGTCCATGCGGTCGCGCTCAGAACTGGATTTCGCTCGGGATGTCTTCTGGCTTGATGTTCAGCGCCTGGAAGCCCTTGAGCATCCACTCGCGCGTCTGGCCGCTGAAGCGGTTGTTGTCGGCCCACACGCTCAGGAAGTTCTTGAAGCGCGGATCGGTTTCCATGCGGATGCCCAGGTTGGTCGGCATCGTCAGCGTGGGCTTGGGGATCACCAGCGTGCCCAGCGTCGGGTTCTTCTTCATGGTCGAGATCGCCAGCACGGCCAGCACCACGGTGCAGTCGGCGCGGCCCGTGGCCACGGCCAGCACCGCTTCGTCGCGGGTCTTGAAGCCCAGGATGTTGGCCTTGGGGCAGTAGCGGCGGGCGATGGTTTCGTGGGTCGAGCCGATGTCCACGGCGATCTTCACGCTCGGCTTGTTGAGCTCTTCCCAGGTGGTGGTCTTGGCGAAGCCCTTGCGCGTGATCGCGGTGTACGAGTGCACCAGGATGGGCGTGGAGAAGTCGATCACCAGCGCGCGCTGCGGCGTCGGGCTGACGGCAAACGCCAGGTCCACCTTGCCGGACTGCAGGTCCAGGATCTGGTTGCCCCAGCTCGACTCGACCGTCTCCACCTTGGCGCGCAGCAGCGTCGCGATGTCGGTCGCCATGTCGATGCAGGCGCCGGTCCAGGCGTTGGTCACCAGGTCCTTGTGGAAGTAGGGCTCCTGGCCGGGGATCACGGCCACGCGCAGCACGCCGCTCTTCTGGACCTTGTCCAGCGTGGAGCCGCTCGCGGGCGTCGATGCAGCGGGTTGGGCCAGCGCCTGGGTGGCGGTGGCTGCGGTAACGGCGACGGCGGCGCCGGCGACGGCCAATTGATTGAACATGGCTCTGCGTTGCATGAAGAACTCCTTCGGGGACGAATTAAAGAGAGCGTGTCCCCGCTAAAAAGGAACAGCGCAGCACATCGGCAATTCAGCCGAATTGAATTGAATGAATGAGCGTAGAAATCTATGGGCACCCGCCACGGCGGACCGTGGATCATAAACGTCGAACGCTGGGTTGCAACTATTTTCCGGGCGTTTCTACCTAGGGGTTGCACCTATTGTTCAGGTCCATTGTTGTGCGGATTCGACGATTCACGCCAATGGATGCACGGTACTGGTGCATCTCGAGGCTGGGGCAACAGAAATGGGCGGATGGCGAAGGTCATGACCGAAGTTGAGTGCAATAAGCAGGCCAGGTTTTCTGGTGGTCGATGCCAAAGGTGCAACCGTGAATGGCGACGAGGGATGGGTTGCACCTTTTAATTGCAAAAGCGGTTGCGCCTCATCCGGCGTTGATTTAACATCCGCCGCAATTCAATCTCCTAGCCTTAAAGCGATTCAATGTCCCTGACCACACTCGGCGTGAAGCTGGACGACAGCGTGCGTGAGCGCCTCAAGAAGGCCGCGCTCAAGGTCGACCGCACCACCCACTGGCTGATCAAGCAGTCCATCTATGCGCACCTCGAACGTCTCGAGCGCGGCCTGCCGCTCGACGAGGTGTTCGGCGCCGCGCCATCCGCGCTCAACGGCGCGGAGCACCCGTCCGTCGCGGCCGAGCCCGAAGCCGCGCACCAGCCCTTCCTCGATTTCGCCGAGAACGTGCTGCCGCAGAGCGTGCTGCGTGCCGCCATCACCGCGGCCTACCGCCGGCCCGAGGCCGAACAGGTCGCGATGCTGCTGCCGCAGGCGCGCCTGCCCGACGACATGGCCGCCGCCACGCACCGCCTGGCCTGCCAGCTGTCGGAGAAGCTGCGCGGCCACCAGGCCGGCGGCCGCGCGGGCGTGGTGCAGAACCTGCTGCAGGAGTTCTCGCTGTCCTCGCAGGAAGGGGTGGCGCTGATGTGCCTGGCCGAGGCGCTGCTGCGCATTCCCGACAAGGGCACGCGCGATGCGCTCATCCGCGACAAGATCAGCAACGGCAACTGGCAGCCGCACCTGGGCAAGAGCACCTCGTTGTTCGTCAACGCCGCGACCTGGGGGCTGATGCTCACCGGCAAGCTGGTGTCCACGCACAACGAATCGGGCCTGAGCCATTCGCTGGGCCGGGTGCTCACGCGCGGCGGCGAGCCCGTGGTGCGCAAGGGCGTGGACATGGCGATGCGCCTGATGGGCGAGCAGTTCGTCACCGGCGAGACCATCGGCAAGGCGCTGGCCAACGCGGGCAAGCTCGAGGCGCGCGGCTTCCGCTACTCCTACGACATGCTGGGCGAGGCCGCGCTCACCGACGCCGATGCGCTGCGCTACATGGCCTCCTACGAGCAGGCCATCCACGCCATCGGCATGGCGGCTTCGGGCGCGGGCATCTACCGCGGCCCGGGCATTTCGATCAAGCTGTCGGCGCTGCATCCGCGCTACAGCCGCGCGCAGTACCCGCGCGTGATGGACGAGCTCTACCCGCGCCTGCTCACGCTCACGCTGCTGGCGCGCAAGTACGACATCGGCCTCAACATCGACGCCGAGGAGGCCGACCGGCTCGAGCTCTCGCTCGACCTGCTCGAGCGCCTGTGCCACGAGCCCGGCCTGGCCGGCTGGAACGGCATCGGCTTCGTGATCCAGGCCTACCAGAAGCGCTGCGCGGGCGTGATCGCCTACCTGATCGACCTGGCACGCCGCAGCCGCCACCGGCTGATGATCCGGCTGGTCAAGGGCGCCTACTGGGACAGCGAGATCAAGCGCGCCCAGATCGACGGCCTCGAAGACTACCCGGTCTATACGCGCAAGGTGCACACCGACGTGTCCTACCTGGCCTGCGCGCGCCAGCTGCTGGCCGCGCCCGAGGCGGTGTACCCGCAGTTCGCCACCCACAACGCGCACACGCTGGCCGCGATCTACCACCTCGCGGGACAGAACTACTACGAAGGCCAGTACGAGTTCCAGTGCCTGCACGGCATGGGCGAGCCGCTGTACGACCAGGTCGTGGGCCCGCTCGACGAGGGCCGTCTCGGCCGCCCCTGCCGCATCTACGCGCCCGTGGGCAGCCACCAGACGCTGCTGGCCTACCTGGTGCGCCGGCTGCTGGAGAACGGCGCCAACACCTCCTTCGTCAACCGCATCGCCGACAAGAGCCTGTCGATCGAAGCGCTGGTCGCCGATCCGGTGAAGGCGGTCGAGGCACAGGGCAAGGCCGATGGCTGCACCGGCCTGCCGCACCCGCGCATCCCGCTGCCGCGCGACCTCTACCCGGGCCGCGCCAACGCACCCGGACTCGACCTGTCGAACGAACAGCGCCTGGCCTCGCTCTCGAGCGCGCTGCTGCACACGGCCAACGGCGACTGGCTCGCGCAGCCGATGCTCGCGCAACCGGTGGCGCCCGCAGTGCGCCAGCCGGTGCGCAACCCGGCGCGCCACGACGACGTGGTGGGCCAGGTGCAAGAGGCCACGGCCGAGGACGTGGAGCGCGCGCTGCAGGCTGCGCAGGACGCCTTCCAGATCTGGCAGGCCACGCCCGCCATCGAGCGCGCCGACATGCTCGAGCGCAGCGCCGAGATGCTCGAAGGCCGCATGCAGCCGCTGCTGGGCCTGCTGGTGCGCGAGTCCGGCAAGACCTTGCCCAACGCCATCGCCGAGGTGCGCGAGGCGGTCGACTTCCTGCGCTATTACGCGGCCCAGGTGCGCACCGGCTTCAGCAACAAGACCCACCGCCCGCTGGGCCCGGTGGTCTGCATCAGCCCCTGGAATTTCCCGCTGGCCATCTTCATCGGCCAGATCGCCGCGGCGCTGGCCGCCGGCAACACGGTGCTGGCCAAGCCGGCCGAGCAGACCCCGCTGATCGCGGCGCAGGCGGTGCAGATCCTGCACGCGGCCGGCCTGCCGCCGGGCGTGCTGCAGCTGCTGCCGGGCACGGGCGAAATCGTCGGTGCCGCGCTGGTGGCCGATGCGCGGGTGCAGGCGGTGCTGTTCACCGGCTCCACGCAGGTCGCGCGCATCCTGCAGCGCGTGATCGCCGGGCGCCTCGACGCGCTGGGCCATCCGATCCCGCTGATCGCCGAGACCGGCGGTCAGAACGCGATGATCGTGGACTCGTCCGCGCTGGTCGAGCAGGTCGTGACCGACGTGGTCGCCTCGGCCTTCGACAGCGCCGGCCAGCGCTGTTCGGCGCTGCGCATCCTGTGCGTGCAGGAGGACATCGCCGAGCGCACCATCGAGATGCTGCAGGGCGCGATGAGCGAATGCACGCTGGGCAACCCCGAGCACTTCAGCGTCGACATCGGCCCGGTGATCGACCGCGAGGCGCAGCAGTCGCTGCTGCAGCACATCGAGGCCATGCGGGCCAAGGGCCGGCCGGTGTCCCAGGTCGCGCGCGCCCATGGCGACGACGCGGCGCGCGGCACCTTCGTCACGCCCACGCTGATCGAGATCGAGCGCATCGACGAGCTCGAGCGCGAGGTCTTCGGCCCGGTGCTGCACGTGCTGCGCTACGCCCGCAACGAGCTCGACGCGCTGCTCGAGCAGGTCAACGCCAGCGGCTACGGCCTGACGCTGGGCGTGCACTCGCGCATCGACGAGACCATCCAGAAGATCGTGGCGCGGGCCAAGGTCGGCAACCTCTACGTCAACCGCAACATGGTGGGCGCGGTGGTGGGCGTGCAGCCCTTCGGCGGCGAAGGCCTGTCGGGCACCGGCCCCAAGGCCGGCGGCCCGCTCTACCTCTACCGGCTGCTGTCGAGCGCCCCCGCGCAGTCGGCGCTGGCGAGCCTGCGCCCGGCCGCGGGCACCGCGGTCGAAGGCCATGCGGCCGATGCCGTGCGCAGCCCGTTGCTGGCGGCCTTGGCGCAATGGCGCGACCCGGCCCAGCCTGAACTCGCCGCGCTCTGCGCGCAGTACGCGGCCCAGTCGCTGGCCGGCACCGAGCTGCTGCTCGACGGCCCGACCGGCGAGCGCAACGCCTACCGGCTGTCGGCGCGCGAAGCGGTGCTGTGCCTGGCCGCTTCCGAGGCCGACCTGCTGTGCCAGCTCGCGGCCGTGCTGGCCGTGGGTGCGCGCCCCGTCTGGCCCGACACGGCGGCCGCGCGTGCCCTGGCCGCGCGCCTGCCGAAGCCGGTGCGCGAGGCGATCGACTGGCGCAGCGACTGGACCCGCGGCGGCGAGAGCGAAGGCGACTTCAGCGCCGTGATCTACCACGGCGACTCCGACCAGCTGCGCGGCGTGAGCGAGCAGCTGGCGCAACGCGCGGGCCCGATCGTCAACCTGCAGGGCCTGGCGCCCGGCGAGACCGAGATCGTGCTCGAGCGCCTGTTGATCGAGCGCAGCCTGAGCGTCAACACAGCGGCGGCGGGCGGCAATGCCAGCCTGATGAGCGTCGGCTGACGCACGCACCGTCCATCCCTTCTTCCACCACATCACCGAAGAGAAGAGTTCAAAGCATGAAAGTCCTGTTCCTGGGCTACGGCCACATGGGCGGCGCACTGGGCGAAGCCTGGAAGCGCAGCGGCCTCGCCACGCAGGTGCTGGCGGTCGATCCGGCCAGCACGTCCGACCAAGCGGACCGCTACCCGAGCGTCGATGCGCTGGTCGCGGCCGGTGCCGCCGACGGCATCGCGCTGATCGTGCTGGCCGTCAAGCCGGCCAAGGCGCTCGACGCATTGCGCGCGCTGCCGCCGGCGGTGCTGGCCGGCGCGGCCGTGGTCTCGATCGCGGCCGGCGTGCCGATCGCCGCCTTGTCGTCCGCGCTGCCCGCCGGCACGCCCGTGGTGCGCGCCATGCCCAACACGCCGGTGATCCTCGATGCCGGCTGCACCGGCCTGTTCGCGGGCGCCACCGTCGATGCGGCGCTGCGCGCCAGCGTCGACCGCCTGTTCGCCACCGTGGGCTCGGCCCACTGGGTCGATGCCGAGCCCCTGCTCGACGCCGTGACCGCGCTCAGCGGCAGCGGCCCGGCCTACTACCACCTGTTCAGTGAAGCCCTGGCCGCGGCCGGCGTCGCGCTGGGCCTGGACGCCGCGCTGGCGCGCAAGCTCGCGGCCGACACCGCCTGGGGCGCGGCCGCGCTGCAGCACGCGCCCGGGGCCGACTTCGCCGCGCTGCGCCAGGCCGTGACCTCGCCCAACGGCACCACCGCCGCCGCCATCGCGGTGTTCGAGGAAGAGGGCGCGCTGCGCACGCTGATCGAACGCGCCGCACTCGCCGCGCGCGACCGCGCGGTCGAACTCTCCACCTCCTGATCGTCTCCCACCTCCCTCCCTTTGTTGACAAGGATTCGCCATGTCGGAACCCACCCCCGCCCCCGCCAGCACCACCTACTTCGACGCCAGGAAGGTCGATGAGGCCTACATCCCCGTGATCGACATCTCGGGCCTGATCGACGACCGCCCCGGCGCGCTCGAAGACGTGGCGGCGCGCATCATGGACGCCTCGCAGCGCATCGGCTTCTTCTACATCCAGGGCCACGGCATTCCGCAGGCCGTGATCGACGGCGCGAGCCGCGCGATGCGCGACTACTTCGCGCTGCCGCCCGAGGTCAAGGGCCTGCACCCGGTCAACACCAGCCAGCGCGGCTGGATGGCCACCGGCATGACGCGCCTCGAAGGCTCGAAGACGCACGACCTCAAGGAGATCTTCTTCTGGGGCCCCGAGCAGTGGTCGGAGCACCTGGCCGCGCAGAAGGGCGCCGACTCGCTGATCGCCGACAACGTCTGGCCCGACGCCGAGTTCCCGGCCCTGCGCGCCGACCTGCTGCCCTACTACGACGCGGTCTGCCGCATCGGCCATCGGCTGCTGTCGGCCGTGGCCCTGGGCCTCAAGCGCGACCCGGCCTTCTTCGCCAGCAAGTACACCAGCCCGATGGCGCGCGGCCAGCTCGTCTACTACCCGGTGTCGAGCGCCAAGGACGAGAGCGAAGAGCGCTTCGGCTCGGCCCCGCACACCGACTTCGGCGTGCTCACGCTGCTGCTGCAGGACTCGAACGGCGGCCTGCAGGTGCGCAACCGCGAAGGCGAATGGGTGGCGGCGCAGCCGATTCCCGGCACGCTGGTCTGCAACATCGGCGACCTGCTCCACCGCTGGTCGAACGAGACGCTGAGCTCCAACCTGCACCGCGTGATCAACCGCTCGGGCAACGAGCGCCATTCGATCGCCATCTTCTTCGACCCAACCCCGGACGCCGTGATCGACCCGACCGACCTCGGCTTCCCCGAGGGCGTCGAGAAGTACCCGCCGATCACCGCATCGGGCTACATCCACGGCAAGAACAAGAAGAACTTCTCGCAGTACAAGTAGCCGAACGACGAAGGCCGATCCTCGAGCGCAGAGGTCGGCCCTCGGCAGGTCGGGGGGGCGCGGGCGGCGCGCGGCACAGGGCGCCACCGCAGCCGCCTGTGCTGCTTCCGCGTCCTGTCCGCGCACCGATCTTTTGCGGTTTGCATCACGCTGCGGACTGACATGTGGCGCCCGGATCCTGGGCCGCATGCGCCTCTGCCCTAGACTCGGCCGGCCCTCCATGCCGTCCTGATGTCCACCCATCTGCACCAAATGCCACGCCGCGTCTATCCGCTGCGGGTGCTGGGCATGGGGCTGGGGGGCGTGGTCACGGCGGTGGTCCTGCAAAGCAGGGACGCGTCTCTTGCTGCCTGGCTCGGCGTGCTGCTGCCCGCCTTTGTCTGGCCCCACGTGGCCTACTGGATTGCCGTCCGCAGCGCCGATCCCTATCGCGCCGAGATCCGCAACCTGCTCGTCGATTCGGCGATCACCGGCGCCTGGGTGCCGCTGATGCACTACGGCCTGTTGCCCTCCGTCCTGCTGTGCACCTTGACCATGGTCGACAAGATCACGACCGGCATCAAGGGCCTGTGGGCCCGCTCGGTGCCCGGGATGCTCGGCGCGGGCCTGGTCACCGGCCTGATCACCGGCGCCCCGGTCGTCCTGGAGAGTTCGCTGACGGTGGTAATCGCCTGCATGCCGGTGCTCATGCTGCACACCCTGTCGGTGAGCGTGGTCAGCTACCGGCTGATCCGCAAGGTGTCGCGCCAGAACCAGGAACTGGAGGTGCTGCGGCGCATCGATGCCGTGACGGGGCTCTACGACCGCGCACACTGGGAGGCCCAGGCGCAGGAAGCGTTGCGCCGGCACGTGTCCACCGGCGCGCCGGCCAGTTTGCTGATGCTCGATATCGACCAATTCAAGATGGTGAACGATTCGCGCGGTCACACGACCGGTGACGAGGTGATTCGCGTCGTGGCCGCGGTCGTGCGCGACTGCTTGCGTGCGGGCGACTGCGCGGGCCGCTACGGTGGTGACGAGTTCGCCGTCGTGCTGCCTGGCGCGTCGGGGGAGGAGGCCGCGCAGCTGGCAACGCGCATCCGGGAAAAGGTGGAGCACAGCCGCTTCCGCGATTTTGCGGATCTGCGCGTGACCAGCAGCATCGGCGTGGCTGCGCTGGACAGCCGTCATGCGACCTTGCTGGACTGGCTGAATTCCGCCGACGCGGCCCTGTACGAAGCCAAGGCCACCGGCCGCAACCGGGTCGTCACGGCGAAATGAGATCAATGCGGTGTTGGGCTGACGCCTCGTCCGGCCGTTCAAGGATGCCGTGGGCAGACGGGGCAGCAGGGCGCGCTTGGGGCCAGCCTGATTTCGCCCAGGTATGAGCCTTGATAACCCTTAGATCTGGTCTCGTCGGCGTGTGATCGTCGCCCCTGTATTCGCTGCCGACAACGTTGGGCGTCGACGCGGTGACTGCGAAGCCGCGCCTCGTTGCACCGCAGGCGCAACGTCGGCGCAAGGGTTGCACGGAAGTGCGCGAGACGTCCGTCCGGCGGATGCAGCCGGAGCGGACGGGCATGACTGTTAAGAGGCTGCGAGTCCATCAGGGGCCCATCTGTTGTTGCCGTGCGTGAGCGCGGTCGACCCGGCGCGCGCATGAACGTCCCGTACGAACGTTTCATCAATGTGGTGCGCCATCGGATTTGGTCGCATGAGAATTCCTCGCTTGCAGTGGCGTCGATCCTGCCTCGACTTTCGATCAGCCTGTGGAAGGGACGCAACGCGGAAGTTTTGGCAGGCCGCTTCTGGGGGAGGGGCGACGTTTGCGTCCGCTAGGCGTAGGCTTTTGCCGGCAGAGTGCTCAGGCGATTACTTGCCGATTCGCTGGTTGTAGCTCCACACGACACACATGCTGGTAGGTGCATGGTGACCTTCCGTTAACGAAAGGAGACCTTGATGGCTGATACCAGAGACAACGATTCGAAAACTGCGGCGACGGGCGTTGGCGCCGTAATTGGCGGTGCTGCGGGGGGCGTCGCCGGCGGTGCCGCAGCGGGCGCCGCCGTCGGCGGCATGACAGGGCCGGTCGGCGCGGCAGTGGGTGCAGCAGTGGGGGCTGTGGTAGGCGCGGTTGCCGGGCGGAGCGTGACCAAAGCTGACCCTGCTGTGGAGGATGCTTACTGGCGCGACAACTACTCGGGCCGCCCATACATTGCGAGCGATGCAACGTTCGACGACTATGGGCCGGCCTACCGCCACGGCGTTGAAGCGTATTCGCGAAACCCCAATCGCTCCTTCGACGACGCAGAAACCGAGCTCAGCCGCGATTGGGGCACGGCGCGCGGTAGCTCAAGGCTAGATTGGGAGAGGGCTAAGCATGCGTCACGTGATGCCTGGGACCGCCTAAGCAACTCTGTCGAGCGTGCCATCCCGGGTGACTCGGACCGCGACGGCCGTTGACGTATCGCGGTACGTGGCCCGCAGGCTAGGCTCCGCGGGCCCGCGCGAGTGATGCAGATCGATGCCCGCAGGATCTGCGAAAGCTTCGGTCTCAGCAATCGCGTTCATGCCAATCCCCGCGTGGCATGACCTGCGAGCCGTCCGTCATTGCGCTTCGTGCTGGGACGGCCTGCCGACCTATTGCAAATGTCCTTGTGTAGACACACAGTGATGGAAATGAAGCAGGTGATGATTATTCGAAAGATCGTTGAGCTCTCGAACCGCGGTGGCGGTCCGTCGGCCGATGAGGCAATGGTCCGGCTCGCTGCAGTGATTGACCGTCTCGATAGGAGCAGCGTCAGTTATGAAGCCGATGTCGATGCCCTGATAAGTGTGGGTTCGGCAGTGTGGACACTGAGCAATGCGCAGGCCGGCGCGAACCTTCGGTAGACGCTACGTCTGTAAAAGCGCAGCTCGAGTCGACGCCGAGCGTGGTTGTAGCACCACACATTGATTTCCTGCGGCGTGGCGTCAGCAGATCAGCGCGCCTGGCGCGGTGCCGTCAATCTCGATCGGGACACACATGAAACACGCGTGCTCAATGTGGGCGCCTCAGCCTCTTCCTTTGTCATGCGCCGTGGGCGTCCAGTGGGTTTGTTCTCATTCGGTTTCCAGTGTGCAGATAAAGCTGTGGTGATTGCGTCGCAGATGTGGCGCAGTCGGAATTGCCGAGGGCGGTTACGCGTGCCAGTGTGGGAGGAGGGCCACCGGCCCTTTGAGCGGAAGCGTGCTCTTGAGATTCTGTGAATGTCGTGCTCGCCCGCGACTCCATTCTGGCGCGCGGTCACAGGCGACGGTCACCGAACCCAAGCACCTTCATCGGCTTGGCCAAACCTTGAGACGACTTCCCGTATCCTTCCCACGGACCATTTCCTTGATCGAGCCGTGTGTGGATGTTCTGCAAGGTCCAGTGTGCCCCGCTCGAGATTCGGGACAGTTCCTCCCACCCGATCGGTACAGATACGCCCAGGCCCGGCCGAGCGCGAACCGACCAAGCGCAAGCTGTCGTCGCACCAAAGCCGTTGCGCAGGTAGTCGATGAAGATCTTGCCGACGCGATTGCGCGGGCCGCTTTTGGCCACGAAGAACCGCGGTAACGTGCGCGCCATGTGCTGCACGATGGCCTGAGAGAAATCCTTGACCGTGTCCCACCCGTACTGCCGCTTGAGCGGCACCACCACGTGCAGGCCCTTGCCCCCGCTGGTCTTGCAGAATGAGACAAGACCAAGCTGCTCGAGAAACACCCTCATGAGTTCTGCAGCCTGTTGCATCGCCGACCATGCCACCCCGTCTCCGGGGTCCAGATCGAAGGTCATGCGGTCAGGCTTGCCGATGAGCGTCTTGAGCGCGTTCCACGTGTGGAACTCGATCACATTCATCTGCGCAGCCGAGAGCAGTCCTTGCGCGTTCGCCACCTCGAGCATCTGCGGATGACCGGGATAGAGCGCTGGGTCGAGTTGCCGAATGCCCTCCATTTTTCCCTTGTCCAGGTGCTTCTGGAAGAAGAGATCGCCGCCGATACCTTCGGGTGCGCGGACAAGCGCTACGGGACGCGCCTTGAGGTGCTCCATCATCAGCGGCGCCACCAAGGCGTAGAAGCGCACGACTTCGACCTTCGTCACACCTGTCGATGGATCGATCACCCGCTCCGGGTTGGATACCTTCAGCTTGCCCGGAAGCGTGTGCGTTGTTGCCTGCTCGAGATCAGCGCCCGTCGGATGAATGGGCTTCTCGCGCACGATGGCCTTCGCAGGCTTGTCACTGCGCAGCGCGTGGAACACCGCGTGTCGGATGCTCCCAGAGCTGGTCCATTCGGCGAAAGTGACCTCGGCCAGGAGCTGGGGCTTGACCCAGTGGGTCTGGCGCTCCTTCTCGATGCGTGCCGCAAAGGGCCGCTTGTCGGTCACAAGGGGCTGTAACTTCTCGAGCAGCGCAGCCAGCGATCGATCGTCGAAGCCCGTGCCCACGTTGCCGGCATAGATCAGTTGCCCCTGGTCGTCGTGAACACCGAGTACGAGCGCGCCGATACCCACCCTCGAGCCCTTCGGATCGGTGTAGCCGCAAATGACGAACTCCTGCCGGTGGCTGCACTTGAGCTTGAGCCAATCTCCCGACCGGCGGAACACGTAGCTGCTGTCCTTGCGCTTGGCGATGATGCCTTCCAAGCCGATCTTGCAGGCCGAGGCCACGATGTCGCGCGGTGGCGCCTCGAAGGTCTCGCTGAAGCGCAGCGGCGGTTGCGCTCCAGCGAGCAGGGACTGCAGCAGGGCCCGGCGCTCGATCAACGGCACCGCGGTCAGGTCATGGCCGGCGTAGAACGGGATGTCGAACAGGAAATACACGATATCCTGCGTGCGGGCACTGTCGAACGCGTTCTGCAGCGCCTGGAAATCCGTCGTTCCCCGGTCGTTCAGCACGACGATCTCGCCGTCGAGCCAACCCGGCCTGAGCTTCATGCGCTCGATCGCCTTGGCCAGATGCGGCATGCGGTCGGTCCAGTCGTGTCCATTGCGCGTGACCAGACGTGCACGTCCACCCTCAACACGCGTCAAGATCCGATAGCCGTCGAACTTGATCTCGTAGATCCATTCGTCTGGGCGTGGAGGCGGGCCTTCGGCGAGCGTCGCGAGCAAGGGGGCTAGCTTCTCGGGGAGCGGCGCCTCGACAGCAGCAGCGGGGAGGTCGGAAAGGGTGGCCTTGCGGACTTTGGTTCGCTTCGCACGGACTTCGCGCGCCTCGTCCGCCCGGGGCGGCGTTGCCCCCGCGGTGGGCCCGGCCGGCATCGCGAGCTGCGCAACGCTGTCCGAGAACTCATCGACGACGCTGAACTCGGCCGCCGGTCGTTCGAAGGCGTCGTGCTCCTTGATCAGCAGCCAGGTGTTCTGCTTGCTGTCTCTGCTGCGAATGCGGATCAAAGCCCACTTGCCGCGCATCTTGTGCCCATGCAGCTCGAACTTGAGGTTGCCGTCCTCGTAGCCCGTGTGCGGATCACCGATGGGCACCCAGACCCCCTTGTCCCAGATGATGACCTTACCTGCGCCGTACTGTTTGGCGGGGATCTCACCTTCGAAGCTGTTGTACGAGATCGGGTGGTCTTCGACGTGCACCGCCATGCGCTTGTCATGCGGGTCGTAGCTGGGACCCTTGGGCACCGCCCAGCTCTTCATCACGCCATCGAGCTCGATGCGGAAGTCGTAGTGCAGCCGGCTCGCCCAGTGCTTCTGGATCACGAACTGCAGCGCTTCGGGGCTCTCTGTGCCTCCCTCCGCCGGCTCTGAGGTGATGGAGAAATTGCGCTTGGCCTTGTAGTGGGTGAGCTTGTCGGTGGTGGCCATGAGCGCCTCGTGAGGGATCTTCAATCGGCGAGTTCGACCCATGCCGGCGCATGGTCGCTCGAGCCTTCCATGCCGCGCACGGCCTTGTCGACGCCCGCGGCGATCACACGCGGGCGCACGGACGAGCTCACGAGGAGGTGGTCGATTCGCATGCCTGCGTCCCGCGCCCAGCGGTTGCGCAGATAACTCCAGAAGGTGTACGGCACCTGCTTCGGGTGCAGTTCGCGGATCACGTCGCTCCAGCCCTGCTTGAGCAGCTTGCGGTACGCGGCCCGTGCGAGCGGGTGGAGGAGCGCGTTGTCCTTCCACGATGCCGTCGAGTAGATGTCCTCATCGGTCGGCACCACGTTGTAGTCGCCTGCGAGCACGACCGGGTGGCCGGTCTTCATCAGCGATGCCGCGTGGCGGTGAAGGCGCGTGAACCAGGCCAACTTGTAGTCGAACTTCGGCCCGGGCTGTGGATTGCCGTTGGGAAGGTAGAGGCAGCCGATCACAATACCCCCGACGGCTGCTTCCAGGTAGCGCGCCTGCTTGTCCGCCGCATCACCGGGCAGGCCCCGCCGGATCTCCAGCGGCTCGGTGCCGCGCGCCAGGATGGCAACGCCGTTCCAGGTCTTCTGCCCATGCACGAGCGATGCGTAGCCCGAGGCGAGCAGCTCCGCGCGCGGGAACGTCGCGTCGGTCGCCTTCAGCTCCTGCAGGCACACGACATCCGGGCGCGTGACGTCGAGCCAGGCAAGCAGCTGCGGCAGCCTGCTTACGACGTTGTTCACGTTGAAGGTGGCGATGCGCATTGCAGCGGCGAATCAGGCTGCCTTGCGTTCCTTCGGGGCAGCGGTCTTCTTGGCAGGCGCCTTGGTCTTCGCCGAGGCCTTCTTTGCTGCAGGCTTCCCCGCAGCTGCACTGCTGCCAGAAGCCTTCTTGGCGCCCCCCTTGAGGCTCCGTGCCAGCAACTCCGTCAGATCGATCACCTCTGCTCCTTGGCTGAGTGCCTCTTCCTCGGGCTGGATGACGGTCTCTGTCTTGCCAGCCTTCACCTTCTTGTCGACCAGCTTCATCACTGCATGCTTGAACTCGTCCTTGAAGTCCTCAGGCTCCCATTTGCCGCTCATTTCTTCGACCAGTTGTGTGGCCATCTTCATCTCTGCCGGGGCGATCTTCGGCGCCTTGGCGCCTGCGGCCGGAAGATCCAGGCCTTCCGCGGCCTTGACCTCGTCCCCCCAGCGCATCAGGTTCAACACAAGCACCGGGCCTGACGGCACCAGGGCAGCCAGGTGCTGCTTCGTCGCGATCACCACCTTGGCCACGCCGACCTTGCCCGTCTTGACCAGCGTGTCGCGCAGCAACGCGTAGACCTTGTGCCCTTTGTTGATCGGCGCGACGTAGTAGGGGCGCTCCAGGTACAGAAAAGGGATCTCGGAGGCGTCGACGAACATCTGGATCTCGATCGTCTGCGTGGTCCGTGGGAACGCGGTCTCGATCTCTTCGGGCGAGATGATCACGTAGTGACCATCCTCGTACTCGAACCCCTTGACGATGTTCTCCTTGTCGATTTCTTTGCCGGTCTTCTTGTTGACCCGCTTGTAGCCCACCGGGTCCATGCTGCGCTTGTCGAGCCAGTCGAAGTCGATGCCCTGCTCGGTACTGGCCGTATGCAGGCCTACGGGGATGTGGACGAGGCCAAACGTGATGGCGCCCTTCCAGAGGGTTCGGCTACCGGTGGCCATTGGTGCGCCCTTGGGAGGTTGTGCGTTGATCGGTTCGCCGCACAGCTGACAAGCGTGCAGAAGGACTCGAAGGGGAAATACGTCGCATGGCGCCTCCTGTGTGGGGAGGACGAGGGTCGCTGCGCATCGGTGAATGCGATGACAGACGGTGACGCGTCAGCTCGCGGGAATTTGCGACGGCGAGGTCCTGCCCCTCACCTTCAGAGCTTGAAACGTGTACTGCTGCCTAGGCCGGAGGAGATGCAAAAAGCCGAGGCTTTCCTACATGCGACCCCTGGCATCGGCCTCACAACGTCTGATCGCAAACAGGAGACGCCATGAGCAAAACCACCGATCAAGGGCGGAGAGTCGATAACCCCGCCGCCGTCACCGGCGACACGCCTGTCCGCCCCGAAAAAGATGAACAAGCCCTTAAGGAGGAAATGCGCAAGGCGGAGAGCGGCTCGGACGCCAAACTTCGCAGGGCCGAACAAGATGCAGCAGAGAACGTTCGAACGGTCCAACCCGACCACCGCCAGAACGACGCCGGCCAGTAGATGAGCATTCTGCGCATCTCTCACCGCCTGAAGGGGATCAACATGGGCAAAGGCATACGACAACAGGTCGGGGACCGGAAAGACAACAATCGGATCTTCGCCTGGGGCATCGTAGTCGTCATCCTTTTGGTGGTTGCGGCCGTGGTGATCAATGCGTTCTTCTGGCGCTCCGATCCGACGCCTGCCATTGCTGACACGGTGATTCAGCGTACCAACCCCGGTCCGGTGGACAACCAGGCGCCTAAGTGACTTTCGACCTATGGAACAACGAAAGAACCGTCGCGTCGGTGGTCGGCCATTTCGGTGGATGCTGATCTTTTTGGTCGGGCTTGTGCTTGCAATCCTCGCCGTAGTTACGGTGTTTCACTTGGAACCTGAGCACTTTGGCGACCCGCCCGCGGCTCCGAAGCCGCCCATGCACAACGCTCCGAACTAGCTTTTCAAAACCCTCCGGTCACTTACGGCGGGGTATCGCGTCACCAGCGGCCCGCGGATTGACGCTACCAACCAGAACCGAAGCGGTGTCCGGCGCGGCCGGCGACAACGTCTCGGCGGTTGGCGCTCTTGCGGCCAGGTTTCACCGATACCACCGAGGCCGCGATGGGCAACGGCGCTAAGGTGGTGGCCACCGGCGAGGTCGCGCTGGGCAGCCTTATCCACACGGGCGCCACCTCGCTGGCCGCCGCAGCTTCACTGGGCGGCAAGGTCGATGTGACTTCCTCACCGTCGAAGCCATGGTGCGTCGTGCGGTCCGTAGGCATCCTGTGCCAGGGCCGCGGTCGGCGGTCAACTGCGCCGTCAGCTATTGTCTCTGAGTGACTAAGGTGTACCCGGCGAGCATGAACGTGCTGTTTGAGTCTTTCATCCGTGTGGAGCGCCTCGAGCCGTCCGACATCGACTTCGAGAATCAGCGGCGCGAAGAGGTCATGCATGGGCGGCACCGTGCGGCCATCACTGAAGTGGTGACCTCCTGCCGTACCAAGCCGCCCTGCGCGAAGTGGGCAAGGCCTTGGGGCTTCCCGATCGAACTCGTGGACCGGTTGTCGAGCACCGCCTACGGGATCGGCGGGCAGTGGATCTGCGGTGCCTGCCTCCGGGACATTGTTAGAGGGCCTAAAGGTCTCGAGCAGGGACTTCCGGTGCGCCTCCGGCGGCCGAATTCTTTGCTTCCTAGGGTCTGCCTGAGCACTCAGACTCGCATTGACGGCGCCTGCTCCTCGAGCGTGCGGCGCAGATCAAGCAACGCGCTCTCCGCCGTGTCGAGCATCAAAGTTACGTCGTCTGGGTTCAATTCAGGATGGTCGGGTGTCCCGTGGAGGAAGTGGTCGAGCTTCTCGCAGGCGGCCATCCACTCCAGGGCGGCAACACGTTGATCGGGCGACAGTTTCGGGTTCTTTGCTGGCATGTGGCCCTTGTCGCAAGCCTTTGGCGAGGGGTGAATCTAGCGCCGCTTAATAGCTTGCGTCGGATCAGGTTGCGTGTCCGCAGCCGGTGCGGTGTGATCGGCTGGGTAGCGGAGCTGGTTGCCCACTCGGCTGGGGTATTTCAGCGCGTCCATTGAACCCGCGCGCCCTGTGAAAGGGTGCATCTCGGTCCCAGTGTACGTTTCTCTGCGCAGAGGTGGTCTCGGGCCAGTCGTAGGACCGGGAGCGGAGTCGCTTGGCCGGTCATGACTTTGCAGTGCCTCGCGACCCTTTGACGTGATCGTATACAGGTGGTTCGGAGTGCCATCTTTACGTGGGCTGGCAACTTCCCGAACGTAGCCGTCGGCGCGCAATGCCGCTAGATCTGCAGAAGCCGATCGACCCAGGCTCTGGCCGATGGCTATGCCGTGTGAAAGATCCATGCGGGCAACGGCGCGCAAAGCGGCGAGGTGGTCGGGGGAAAGGGAGGCGAAGGGTGGTGCAGTCATTTCACATTCTGCATCCCGCCGTACACGGGTCACTCGGTGATTTGGTGGGACCGCCGAGCAGGCCCATGGACCGATGCGCCTTGCGCCGGCTGAGGTGTTCGATGCCGGACCGAACAGCCAGAGCAGCCGATCCTGGTGTAGAGGGACGTCTCGGCATGCCTGGGCCAGTCGCCGAACCCGGCCGCCCGAACGAGGAGTGCGGCCGAAACGTTCAGCCTACGAAGGCAAAGCTGAGAAGCAAGGTGAGTGCGATCACTGCGACAAAGACCGCGAGTTCCTTTGCGGCGGCTCCCGGCGCCTCTTCGCCAAATCGTCTTCTTTCTCGCGTCCGAAGCTTCATGTGAAACCTTTTTGCTTAACATGTTGCAATGCTAGGTAGCCTCTTTAGAACCGTCCTCCCATGTTCATGGGAGCCGGCTCGGTGTCAGGGGCCCTGACGGCAACCTATGATTCGCAGACGTCTTCGGGGTGTGTTGCGCAGGGTGTTGCGCCTTCGCGCGACCCCACGAACAGGAGAATCCGCCGTGAGATTTGTCGTCATTCCTGAGGCGAAGAACCGCTGGGTCTGGGAGCTCCGGAGCGCGCAGGATTTCCTTGTGCTGAGAAGCCCCGCAAGTTTCACCGCAAAGTCCCTGGCCCTGGCCCAAATCGAAGCACTCAGGCGAGCTGTCAACATTGCTGGGGTCTACGACCTCCTAGGCGCCCGACTGGATCATCCAAACAATCGATTCTCGTCCTAACAAGCGCTGCGATGAATCAACGGGTGCAATATCGGCCAACGGCCTAGCTCGAGGGCAGCCGCAGCCCTGGTGATCTTGGTGTCCTGAGCTTGTAGACGTTTTTGAACTGGAGAAGAGCCGCCGCGTTGCGCTCCGCGGTCTGCGAGGCGACAAGGTCGCTCGGTACGACGACATCCAAGTCCCGCATGCGTGCCTCGGCCACGCTGGTCATGATGCACTGGTCGCTCGCGACGCCGGCCATGCACACCGTGCGCACTTGAAGATGCGCCAGCAGCAGCGACAGCGGCGTCGCATGGAAGGCCGAGTGCTTCGGCTTTAGAACGAAATAGTCATCATCCTGAGGCCGAATCGCCGAGGTGATGTCGGCCGCCTCCCCGCCGCACTCGAGCGACCACGCGACCAGAGCGTTGAAGTCGGATCTCCAGCGCCCGAGGTTGTCATTCGCATAGATCACCGGCACGCCCGCGCGCCGGCAGCGGTCGCTGAACGCCGCGATGGCCGGTGCGATCGCAGCAGCCTCGGGCAGCAGCTTCTGAGCGTCTTGAAAGTCCCAGCAACTGATCATATCTACGACCAGCAAGGCCATTCCGCCAGCGGCGCGCTCTGGCGCGATCGACCTGCTGCGCGGCTTGGCTGCGTGCTCCCGCCCAACCAGTCCTCGTGTCGGCGAGGAGTACAAGCCTGCGTTTCGAGACATCCTGGGGTGTCAATCTGTTGCTGCGGAAGGGTGCATCGAGCTTGCACGTTGACGGGGTGGCATCAATTCGAACGTTTGCCTTAGATGAAGCAAGGCTGCCTCCACGTCCTCGAAGAGCAGGGGGATCTCGTGAGGTGTCAAAGCAGGATGCCCTGGAGCCCCGCGGAGAAAGTTCGAGAGCTTCTCGGAATGCGCCTCCCATTCGACGGCGGCAATCCGTTGGTCGACGGTCAGTCTTTTGTTGCTGGATGGCATTGCGGTCCTCTCCTATAGAACATCGTCACAGTCGAACAAGGCCTGTATGGCTCTGTGGAGCTTTTCACGAATATTAGGACTGTCGCCAAGAAATTTCTATCAGGTCGGGGCCGGAAGTGCCAGAGAATTGTGAGAGCGAACGGCCTCCAATGTCTTAAGACTTGCCGCTCCTGCCTCTCAGATCTGCCGCTACGCTCGTCGCAGGCGAATGGGCTGTCGCGCTTGGAGCCGGCCGACGTGTTCGAAGCAGCGCCGACGAAACCAATGCCACATTGGCGCCCGAACTCTTCTGACGGCACGTGCGCCGTTTCGCTGGCACGCGGCGGGTTTCGGTGTCTGCATCATCCGGACCTTTCACTGGAGAGCGCCATGGCAGACGACAAGAGCATCCGCGGCCCGGCAGATGCCGCCCGTATCAATGTCAACGAGGAACACGAGTTGCGCTACTGGACAAAGACTCTCGGCGTTTCTGAGGCAAAGCTCCGCTCGGCGATTGCCGCAGCCGGCGTGATGGCCAAGGACGTGCGCACCTACCTCGGTCAGCCGGAGCGCTAAGCTGTGGGCCCTCTCCGTGCGATTTGCCGTGACCGGCGAGGGTCCGGAGCAGCGGGCGTATGTCTGGGTGCTGTTGAAGCAGGGACTTGAGTGGAAGCAGCTGTCGCGCGCTGACAATCCCTCGGAGCGCTACGCTAAAGCTATTGCAAGCGGCTTGTCGGGGCTGCGCTATTGAACATAGTGGATTTCATAGAAAGCCTGTTCCAGCGGCCTGCCTTTTGAATCAACGATGTGGGCGAAGAGCATGCCCGACTTAGCAGACGAAAAGGCCTGCAAGGCCAGCGGCGCGGTGTGAAAGCTCTGGCAGCTCGAACAGATAGTTCTGCCTTGAAGATCTAGCAGCCGCCATCTCCAACCCTCTCCGTCAGAAAGAACAACGAGCTTCATCTGATCCTCCAACGCCACCGAGACGCCAAGGAGCCGAGACTACCGGCTGAAGGAAACCGTTCCCGTATCGTGGCTATGAGTCAGTCGGAGTACCAAGCGAATCGAACACTTTCGCCTGCCTTACCGTTTCTCTGATCTCCTGAATGGCTTGGATCGCACGCTCACGCGTTCCGAAGGTCGACTCACTTTGGCAGACCGCGTCTCCATTCGTATCTCGAAGCACCCACAGCCATCGACCACCGACCTCCGGAACCAAAACGAATCGCATGATGATTTCTCGCATCTTTAGTGAGTAAGACGGGCAACGCAGAGGAAGCCTTAGACGGGATTTTGCTGGGGCGGACTGGCTGACCTGTAGGACTAGGTCGGCTCTTCTTCAAAAGCAAGGATGGCATGGCAGTACGCCTCGAACTTCCGGAGGACCTTCATCCATCCGGCTTTCGCCGTGCCGACCCGACCGCGTGTGAAAAACGAGTGAAAAAGGCGGGCGCTCGCTTGTCTGTTCGCGGCTCGCGAGCCATCGACGCCGATATGAGCCTTGGCGGCTCTGCAGAGGAATAGAAATCAGCATATTCCGAACCGTTAAGCCCATGCGATGCAGCTGCCTGCTGGGCGCTTTGTAGCCCTAGGTAAGCGCGGACATCCGACGCCATGACGCCTGCGAATGCAACTGCTACGAGCAGCCGCAACTCCGATACGCCAAGCAACTTGGTCCAGTAGTGCATTTCGTGCTCGTCACTGAGGTTGATCCGACCCGGATCAGCTGGACCACGAATGTACTGAGCTTCTTCCATGCTGTTCTCCGCTAGAGCGAAAACAGTGCGACAGTCGAAATAGGAGACGAGCCAGCGGTGGATGGCAACACACGTCAGACAGCACCCGCCAGCGGCAGACGATTGCTCGGCAGGACAGTGGCGCGCGCGGAGTGTCGCTGCGAGGATGGCCTGTGGACGGTCCCAGCGGCGCGGATGAAACGTGTGGCCGAGCAGAAGCTCAACGGACAGGCCCATCTCGTGCCGCTCGCGAAACAAACCGTACAATTGCTTCGCGAGCTTCAGCCGCTGGCTGGATCAAAGGGTGAGGGCGCGTTTGTGTTCCCGGGCGCGCGCGGATCAAGCCGTCCACTGAGCGAAAACTCGGTGCGGATGGCTCAGCTGACGAGAGGCTGACCGCAGGTCCTGGCTGTAATTCAGGATGAGCCGCTGTGCGCGATGTAGCGCGAGACGAGCTTGGCCCATCGGAGAAAGCGGCAAACTCCTCGTCGCTTACGGGATCTTGCCGCTGCCGGCGGAAGCGCGACAGCCGACATAACCCTCGTTCTGCTCACGACCTGCTCTGCGGGAGTGGAAAGTGCTTATCGAGCTTGGAAAGTTCGCTGACGCCAGTCACATCGCTGGCAGGACCTGCGAGCGCATCGCCGACCAGCTACAACCAGCTGCCCAGTACCGGGCTGTCCCGCTGAGCGCTACGCGTCAATCCCCACCGGCGTGCCGTCGACAGAGATCAGCGCGCCCGGCGCTGCATCGTCGATCTCGATCGCCACGCCCATGAAACGTGCGGGGTCGACCTGGGCCGCCTCGGTCTCGGTCTTCGTCATCGTCCGCCGGCGCATCAGGTCCGCGTGCTGTGAGGTCGACAGGACGAGCTTCTGCGGGTTCTTGTTGGCGTGCGCTTTCCAGTGCGCAGACAGGGCCTTAGTGATTGCGTCGTGGATGTTGCTCATTCCGAATTTCGGGCCTGCATGTTCAGGTCGCCCTGACTGCCTTGCTGTTCGAAAGTGCGTCGCAGTTCAAACAAAGCGTTTTCAGTCGTGTCCATCGTCTGTGTCACTTCTTCTGGACTCAGGCAGGGATAGCCCGGCGTTGCCCCAAGGAAGTGGTCAAGCTTCTCGCAAGCAGCACACCACGCAAGGGCGGCGCTCTTCTGTTCGGACGTGAGGCGAGGGTTGTTCTCCGGCATATGAATATCGTAGCGCGCACATTACATGTAGCTACAAATCCCCAAAATTGGATGGCGTTTTGCTCAGTGCAACGTGGGGGCCGCAGCACTCGGGTCCTCTTCGGCGATCAGCTCGAAGTACTCGCATCTGGCCCTGAACTTCCCGTCATCGGCGGGAGTGAAGGTGTCGGGGCACTCGTAGACCCCGCGCGCCAGGAACTCATTCGCCGACTGGTAGAAGGCGGCTTCGTTCGGAAATTCCACCGACCGGGCGCCCAGGTACTTGAAGGTCAGCGTCGCCGGGGTGTCGGCCGGCGCTTCACCGAAGAAAGAGTGCGTGCTGGTGAGCATCAGCGGGCCACGGACAGCGGCCAGCGCACTCACGAGCGAATCAAACGGCTGCAGCGGCCCTTCCAGCTCTTCTTTCGAGATGTCGACGAGGCCGATGGAGATCTGGCCGGCAGCGGTTTCGAGGTAGGCGATGAGCATGATCAGGTCTCCTGAGTCTCAGCGACTCACCAGTTTAGAGGCGCGCCGACCCGACGGAATCCCTCGATCAAACGAAGGTGTAACGCTGCTTGCGGCCGGCAGTTGGGGTGACGAATACTGTATGTATGAACAGTATCTTGCCGGAGCCGCCACCATTCGCGGAGCTCTACTGCCGATCGAACTTCACGTTCCTCGTCGGCGCCTCACAGCCGGAAGATCTCGTGGAGCGGGCCGCGGCGAAGATGTATTCGGCCCTCGCCCTGACCGATGAGTGCTCGGTGTCGGGCGTCGTTCGCGCCCATCTGGAGGCCCGCGAGTGCGGTCTGCACTTCATCGTCGGCAGCGAGATCCTGTTGAGAACGACCGCGGGCACGCCGTTCGCGCGGGTGGTGCTTCTGGCCCAGGACCGCGAGGGCTATGGGAATCTGTGTGAGCTGATCACGCTGGCGCGCCGGCGCGCGGCGAAGGGCAGCTATGTCGCGCACGTGGCCGATGTCGAGGGCAAGACCACGAAGGCCGCGCACCTGGCTGGCCTGCTGGGCTGCTTGGTGCTGCTGCTGCCCGACCGCGAGGTCAGCCTCGAGGCGCTATTTGCGCAGGCCATGTGGGCACGCACCTGGTTTCCCGATCGTGCCTGGCTGCTGGCGCCTCGCACGCTGGCCATGAACGAGGAGCACTACCTTTACGTGATCGAGGAGGCTGCCGCGCGAGCGGGCTTGCGAATCGTCGCGAGCTGCAGCCCGCTCATGCACACGCGCGGCTCGAAGCCGATCCAGGACACCCTTACCGCCGTGCGCCTGGGATGCACCGTGGCCACGGCCGGCTTCGGCCTCCTGCCCAACGCGCAGAACTACCTTCGAGGGCGCGCCATGTTGGCGGAGGAGTTTCCCGAGGCCTGGTTGCGCGAGACGGTTGCAGTCGCTGCGCGCTGCACGTTCTCGCTCGAGGAGCTGCGCTACGAGTACCCGCAGGAGATCGTGCCTGCCGGGGAAACGCCGGCGTCGCATCTGCGCAAGCTGACCTACGAAGGCGCGGCCGTTCGCTTTCCGGCCGGCATCCCGGACAAGGTGCGCGACCAGATCGAACACGAGCTCACCACGATCGCGCTGCTGAGCTACGAGGCGTATTTCCTCACCGTCGAGGACATCGTCCGCTTCGCGCGGTCGGTGGGCATCCTGTGCCAGGGCCGCGGGTCGGCGGCCAACTCGGCCGTCTGCTACTGCCTTTACGTGACCGAGGTCGACCCGGCGCGCATGAACGTGCTGTTCGAGCGCTTCATTAGCGTGGAGCGCCGCGAGCCGCCCGACATCGACATCGACTTCGAGCACCAGCGGCGCGAGGAGGTCATGCAGTACATCTACAACAAGTACGGGCGGCACCGCGCGGCCCTCACGGGCGTGGTGACGTCCTACCGCACCAAGTCCGCCCTGCGCGATGTGGGCAAGGCCCTGGGCTTCCCAATCGAGCTCGTGGACCGGCTATCGAGCGCCGCCTACGGGATCGAGGGCCAGTGGATCTGCGATGCCTGCCTTCTGGAGAGCGGCCTCGATCCCGCCGACCAGAAGGTCCGCCGGTGGCTAGCGATCGCCAACGTGATCCGGGGCTTCCCGCGTCACCTGAGCCAGCACACCGGTGGCTTCGTGATCGCGCGCGACAAGCTCAGCCGTCTCGTGCCGGTCGAGAACGCCGCGATGGACGATCGCACGGTGATCCAGTGGGACAAGGACGACCTGGACGCGCTGGGCTTGATCAAGGTCGACGTGCTGGCCCTCGGCATGCTGACCGCCATTCACCGCGGGCTCGACTTCATCGCGCAGAAGCGGGGCGTGCCGATGCGCATGCAGGACGTGCCGGCCGAATGCGCTGTCACCTACGCCATGATCCAGAAGGCCGACACAGTGGGCGTGTTCCAGATCGAGAGCCGCGCGCAGATGACGATGTTGCCGCGCTTGAAGCCCGAGCGCTTCTACGACCTGGTGGTGCAGGTGGCGATCGTGCGGCCCGGGCCGATCCAGGGCGGTATGGTGCATCCGTACCTGCGCCGCCGTGCGGGTGAGGAAGCCGTGGAGTACCCGAGCGAGGACATCAAGACGGCCACCGAGCGCACTCTGGGGGTGCCGCTGTTTCAGGAGCAGGTGATGCAGATTGCCATGCTGGCAGCGGACTTCACTGCCGGCGAGGCCGATCAACTGCGGCGCGCCATGGGCGCTTGGCGCAAGCGCGGCGGCTTGGCCGAGCACCAGGCCAAGCTGATCCGCAGAATGCTGGCTAAGGGCTACGAGCCGGAGTTTGCCGACCGCATCGCCAAGCAGGTCGAGGGCTTCGGCAGCTATGGCTTCCCCGAGAGCCACGCCGCCAGCTTCGGCCTGCTGGTCTACGTGTCGTGCTGGCTCAAGCGGCACCATCCGGACGCACTGCTCGCCGGCCTGCTCAACAGCCAGCCCATGGGCTTCTACGCGCCCGCGCAGCTGGTGCGCGACGCGCGAGAGCACGGCGTGGTGGTGCGGCCGGTCGACGTGATGGTGAGCGACTGGCTGACCACCCTCGAGGAGCCCGCGCAGTCAACAACCGCAGCTTCGCCGCGGTGGGACACGACGTTCGAAGAGCCGCTGCGCGCCGTCCGGCTGGGGATGGCGCTCGTCTTGGGCATGCGAGAGGTGGCCGCGCAGCGCCTCATCGCGGCGCGCGCGGTCGAGCCTTTCCATAGCGTGGAGGACATGGCCATGCGGGCCGGGCTCGACGCGCACGACCTGCGCTGCCTGGCCGGCGCGGACGCATTGGCCACGCTGGCAGGCCACCGGCCTGAAGCGGTCTGGGAGGCAGCGGGCATCGACACCAGGCCGACCGAGATGCTGCGAGAGGCTCGGACCTTCGAGGACCCTGTGGCGTTTGCGGAGCCGGAGGAGGGTGCCCAGGTCGCGGACGACTATGCGTCCACGGGCTTGACCCTGCGCCGACACCCGTTGGCGCTCATCCGCGAGAAGTTGAACGTGCACCGGATCTGGACGGCTGAAGCCCTGCGCCAACGGGCGAAGAACGGGCAGACGGTGCGGGCGAGCGGCATCGTGACGCACCGCCAGCAGCCGAGCACTGCCAGCGGCGTGATCTTCGCCACGCTGGAAGACGAGACCGGAACCGTGAACATCATCGTCTGGCCCAGCGTGGCGGAGGAGCAGCGGGCCGCGCTGCGCGGCTCGAAGCTGCTCACCGTGCAAGGCACGTGGCAATCGGAGAAGGGCGTGCACTCGCTGGTGGCGCTGAAGCTGCGCGACCATACCAATCTCCTGGAGGGCCTGAGGGTTAGAAGCAGGGATTTTCGATAGGGCTTTGACCGGTCGACGGGGACCGGCTGGATCAGCATCTCGCCCTCGACGATGCCCGCCGCGGCGACAGCTAATCTCGCTTCGTGGACTGCCAAACCGAGTACAAGGCCTCTACGCCGGCTCGCCATTCGCGCACGGCCTCGTCATGCGCTTCATCCGCGGCTACCTGTTCCGCCGACCGCCGACCATCGTCACAGATCGTGCCGGTACGAGGCGGCAACCGCCGGAGAGGGAAAGGCGCGATAGTGATCCCAGATTTCCGTAGGATCGCTTCCTTCTGACTAAAAGATGGCATTTGCGACCTCCGAGCCCTCGCGATTGGGCCGCCACTTTAGGATAGTTTTACTAGCCCATGCAAGGCATAGCTGCCCATCCGACAGGGTGGCGAGCCGGTCGAATCAAGCCAGGGAGCGGGATGTCCGCAGCGTGAGAAAGGCGGATTTCCACTGTCCAGTTTCTCAGATCCTTGGCCGCTCCCTCGACTCGATCCAGTGTGTGCCGGGACCGTGAATGGCGTTACCGGCTTTGACCATCGACTCGAGCAGTGAAACGCTGAAGTTCGAACGGTCTTGCCATTCGAGCAGGCTGAGGATCTCTTGGCGGACGTGCAGGATCTCGGGCTTCCAACGCAGGCGTACTTCCATACTCTGTACGCATTTTCCTACGCCCGCATAGCATCCTCCCATGTCTTAGAACCATGGAGTGCGCGGCTCTGCGCCACGTCCCGCGGCAGCTTATTGCCCGCCTTGGGCAGGACCTAGACGACGCATTGCGTTACCACTTAGGAAGGCACGTCGGAGCTTCGTAGTCCGAACTCGGGAGGCTGGGCGGGCTCCTCGGCTCGCGCGGCTTCCAGCTGGTCGGCGTCTTCGTCCGCGTCGCCCGGATTAGAGGTCATCGTGATACTCGCCGGCTTCGAGATACTGGCGTCGTGCGACTGCTGCCGGATCTTCGTCGCCGTGCTTCTCGGCCACGGCCGGGCCGAAGACATTGAAGCCTGCCATGCGCAGGTCTTCGGGGTCGTGCTCGAACTCCTGCCAGGTGTTCGCGAACACGAAAACCCAGGCTTCTAGTTCGGACAGTTCACGGCCGCGGTACGAAATTGGGGGTGGGGGATTGCCACATGCGGATCTCCTGAAGTGGCCCTCAACTTTAGCCGGATACTGTATGTACATCCAGTGATTTGCTAAGATCGATCCATGGACACCGATCACGGAACCGGCATCCTGGACACTGTGCCCGGTCAGTTCCTGGTGCGCGCCATGTACTCGCTGACGCCGGCGGGTGAGGCCCAGCCGCCCGAGGCATCGGTGGAGATGTTCGTGCCCCGAGTGGGCCGCGTGTGCTTCACCTTCGAGCTCGCCGGACCGGTTCCGCACAAGCGCGCACATTGGTCCTGGCAGGCGAAGTCCGCCGACTTGCTGCCGGGCAGGGCCTGAGTAAGCTGCGTCCATGTGCACTCGCTACATCCCTCCCGAGGTGGCTGAGATCGAACGCTTCTGGAGCCTGCCCCGGGCGCACCAGCCCGATCTCTGGCCGCGCGAGATCTTCCCGCGGGCGCCGGGCCCGTTCATCCGCCGCCGGCGCGACGCCACGGGCTGCGAGCGCGAGATGGTGGTCGGGCGGTGGGGCCTGATCCCTGAGCGCTCGGAGACGTCGACACCGCGCAAGAAGGACGGCAAGCTCTTGAGTACGGAGAATGCGCGTGGGGAGGAGGTCCACTGGAAGGACAGCTACAAGGGGCCCTGGGCCGTTGGCCAGCGCTGCATCATCCCGGCCGCCACCTTCGACGAACCGAACTGGGAGACGGGCAAGAACGTGTGGTGGCGCTTTCGCCGCGCCGACGGCGCGCCGTGGGGCCTGGCCGGTCTCTGGAATGCCTGGACCGACAAAGAGACCGGCGAAATGCACGAGAGCTACACAATGCTCACGCTCCATGCCAACGCGCACCCGTTGATGAGCCGCATGCACCGGCCGGTAGTGGACCCCGTCACCAAGCAGTCTCTACCGCTCGAGAAGCAGGACAAGCGCAGCGTGATCCCGTTGGACACCAGCGACTTCGATCAGTGGCTCGAGGGGACGGTCGAACAGGCAAGGGCGCTGATGCGCCTGGCGCCTGCTGAGGGGTTCGATGCAGACCCGATGGAGCCAACGCAGCCTTCAGAGCCAGAACTCCTCTGACGGCGAGTTAATGGTGGGTCTGCGAGAATGGAGCTTTGCTGCACAGGCATCATTGATGCGCTCCTTATCCGATCTCCGCCAGCTTGCTCATGATGCATCCCGCCTCGCGACGTTTGCGCGCGGCTCGGTTGTGTTGCAAGGGCCTGACATCGAAGCCACAGCACCTGGGCGAGCTATGCGTGATGTATCAGTTGGGCTGGGGCATCTTGAGCGAAAAGCGTGGGCGGCCTACCACCTGCGTCTCCACTCACGCAACGGCTAGCGAAGGCTCTAAGCAGATCGTGCAGTCGTGAAAAAGCCCGCGCGAGGCGGGCTTCGGTGTCTGGTCGTGAACTCTTACGCGGTCCACGCTACGTGCTTGCTATGCAGTGTCGCCCTGTTGTTTTTTTGTCGGTGGCGACATTGATCGACTTTCCGCCGTATGGAAACGGTGACTTGCTCGGTCGTGAACAGGCAAGTCATTGTACAGCGCTAGAGAGACCACCCCGGGGTGAGAGCGCCGCGCCCTCATGTGGAGCCTGACCTCGAGGTAGGCCTCGTCGGCGTCGCCTAGTGAGCGTGATCCGGCCTCCTTCGCTTTGGAGTAGGCGCTCGTGCAGCTAGTGCGTGCCGAATCGTTCAGCCGATGAAGGCAAAGCTGAGCAGTAAGGTCAGTGCGATCACTGTGAAAAAGACCGCAAGTTCCTTTAAGGCCGCCCCCGGCGCCGCTCCCCCGAGTCGCCTTTTTTCTGATGCCTGGGGTTTCATGCGAGACCTTTTTTCTTACCAAATGCGATCGTAGGCAGTCCCTTGAGGCCCGTCCTCCTATGTTCATGGGAGGCAACTAATTCTCACAGTGATCAGCAGAACTTATGATTCGTAGACGTCTTCGGGCGCGTTGCGCAGCGCTCTTTTCATGTCCGAGCAACCAAGAATAAGGGCGTAGGCCGTGCGACTTGTCGTTATTCCCGAGTCGAAAAAATCCTGGGTTTGGGAACTCCGGACCGCGCAGGACGTCTTGGTATTGAGGAGCCCGGCAGGCTTCGCCACCAGGTCTCAAGCCGTATCGCAGACTGAGGCACTCAGGCGAGCGATCGACATTGCGGGCATCTATGACCTTGTGGGATCTCGGGTGGATAACCCAGAAAATCGGGTCGCCCCCTAGTGGCGGCGACATTCCTTCTGTTTTGGCCCAAACGCCATAAGTCGCTGGCGGTCTCGGTTCATTGCTCAAGACCGAGCCGTTGCTGCTCCGCATTAAAGGTGTTGAGGGTTTTCGTTGTGAATACGTATGAGATTTGTAGTTGTGCCTGAGCTTGGTGGTCGCTGGACTTGGGTGATGCGAGACGGCGACGGAAACCAAATCGCCAAGAGTTCTCTATCCTGGTTGGATCGAGACGAAGCGCTCAGGGCCATCGAAGTTATTCGGGCCAAGGTGCCAAAGGCGTTAGTGTTCGATCCCCTTGGTTCGCCTATTTCCGGCTGACTTGAGCGACGGTTCGCCGCTATGCTCGGCCATGACTGAATACTTCCGCTCTGTCTCTGTCCGGGTCACCGAGCCGATGTTTGGTCGCTTCTACTGGACGATCGTGGAGAACCTCGGCGTCGCGACGAAGTTCAATGAGCTGGCGGCTGCGGCGGAGCCCTACGACACATGGGAAGAGGCGCGCCAGGCCGGCGTCGCCGAACTGAAGCGCCGCGAGCCCGAGCTATGGGCAGATCCTTCGTCAGGCTGAGCACAGCGCAAGTAACCTTGCGTCCGCCGCCCCTCCGGCGCAAAGTCCCGACATGACCCACCCGATCATCGGCCTCTTCGAGCAGCGCGCAGCCTTGCTGAATCTGCAGGGGAGCGACAAGGGGCTGGAAGATGCCATAGCCGACCTGGCGGTCTGGATGGGCTTGGCTACGGATCATCTCAGCGAGGACGATCTAGCAGTTCTGGGAGGGATCGGAGGGCTGCTGTACCGGGAGGGGCTACGACGGCGGCAGGCGTGAACAATCCGCTTCGGCTGCTGTGAGCAGTCCGGCTGCTGCGCTCAATGGGAGTGCTTTCATGCCGGGAGCCCGCTTACGGCTTGCCAGTGTTTGGGCGCTATCGTCGTGTGATCGCCGAAGCGCACCGTTCTCTGCTCGACCGGTGAGGCGGGAGCCTGTGGTCGCCGATCTCGTCGAACATACGCCGCGCGAACGGTCGCTTAAGGCCTGCTCGAAACCTTGGGGTAATGTTTACCTAGGCAGTCAGACGAGTCAGCACATACTCTGATAATTCTTTTGCAACGGTAGCCCAAGGAACGACATGGCTCAGGAAACAATAAGAAGCCGCGGATGAATGGGTAGGCGAGGTCATGGGCCGCCCCGCGCCTGCGGCATTCTTAGCCACCTACATTGAGCGCCGAGTGAGCGCTGGAGGACGCTCCTTGACCGTCGCCCTGGACGCCGAATAAGGTGAGGGCAAAACGTTATTTATTAAGCGCTGGGCAGAAGACCTTGAGCGTGCGAAGCGAGGCGTCCTCGTGTTCGACGCGTGAAAGAACGACACCGCCGCCGATCCGGTTTTCGGCTTTATGGCAGAGCTACAAGGCGGGATGACGTCCTCCGTCAAAAGGTGCCAGCTTCCTCAAGGGCAAGTGCAGCTCTAAGGGCTACGGCTTTGGGAATGATGAAATCTTTCCGGAAGGCTATAGTCCCGGCTGGCGGCGCGTTAGCGGCAGGCCTTCGTAAAAAGGCTACTGGTGTAGCGTGGGAGAGATAAGGGTCGAAATCTCGGCGGCCGACTTGGAGTTCGAAGTCGATACGGAGGCGCCCGGTTCGCGCCTTTCCGGATGGCGAGGATGCGCAGTCATATCTTCAAGTTATGAAGGCAAAGCTGAGCACCAGGGTCAGTGTGACTCTTGTGAGAGTGATCGCGAACTCTTTCACTGCGGCTCTCGGTGCATTTTTTACAACGGGCCCTGCTGTACTGTTTGGCGCTTCATTTGCAACCGTTTTTGAGTTCATTTCCTGATTTATAGGAAATGCATTCAGGCCTGCTCCTCCTGTATTTGATGGAATACGAATTTCTTCCCGCAATCCAGCGGACAACGGTGGCGGTCGGCGACCGTTGTGTTGCGCAGCGCTTGCATTCGTGCGCGGCCGACTGGGGCAGAGCACGAAGCGAAATCAGCGGTCATTGCTGAGTTGAAGAAAAAAGCTGGGTGTGGGACTTCGCAGTGGGGCGGTGAACCGCGGCCGCCCGGCTCGGTGTTCCCCGCAAACCCCCTCAGTGCAGCGTCGCCAAGTAGGCCGCGATGTCTGTTGCGTCCTGCTCGGTCAGCCCCATCTCGGGCATGGCTGTCAGCGGGTCGACCTCGCGCGTGTGGCGCAGCCACCGCACCATGTTTTCGGGCGTGTTGACCAGTTTGCCTGCAAGAGTGTGCCGCTGCGCCAGGCCCGCGAGCGGCGGCCCGACCGCGGGGGAGGAGCCGGTCACACCGGGGATGGTGTGGCAGGCATTGCAGGCGTACTGGTAGAGCGCCTGTTTGCCGCGTTCGATGTCGCCGGCGCGCGGCACGGCAGGCTCGGCCGCGCCGCAGGCGGTAGCGCCGACACGCGAAGCACCCGCCGCGGCCCACGCGTTAGCTTGTACCGCCGGCTGTGTCATGGTCGCGAAATCCTGCGGGCTCAGTTCGGGCAGCCTGTTCATGAACGCGACCAGGGCCCACAGGTCTGCGTCCGCCAGCCGGAACTCCCAGGCCGGCATGCCGCTCATCTTGATGCCGTGGCGCGTCACCCAGTACAGCTCGCGCGGCAGCCAGCGCTGGCGCGCGTCCACCAGCGGCCCCGGCAGCGGCTGCATGCTCTTGCCGATGTCGCTTTGCGCCACGCCCGGTGCGCCATGGCACTGCACGCACTTGTCCCTGAAGCAGCCTGCACCACGGGCCACGAGTGCGGGCGCGTCGAGCGCCGGCACCTGCACGTCGCGGGCGCGCAGACGCACCGACTGGCGCATGGCCGTCTCGAGCAGCGAGTACACGGGCTGCGTGTGCTGGCGGGCCGCCGACACGTCGTAGAGACCGCCGTAGACAAAGGCCAGCGCGGCCGCGGCGGCCAACAGGCCGGCGCCGGCGAGCGTCAGGAGGATCGTGGCGCGCTTGCTCATGGTCGCGGTATTGTCCGACGCATGTCGGCGCACCCGTGTCGGCGCGCAGCGCGTGTGCGGCCACAGAATCGTGCGCATGCCGACCGGCCCCGGACCCCTTTGCCCCGCCCTGGCGCGCATGTGTCGCACCTGCGTGATCAGTGCGACCTGCGGCGCGCTGGGCGGTTGCGGCATGCAAATCGGCGATCTGCCACTGCCGCACAACCGGGCCGCGCCCGCGCAGATCGCGCGCGGCCAGCAGCTGCTGGCGCAGTACCAGTGCGGCAGCTGCCATGTGGTGCCCGGTGCAGCGATCGCGCGGGGCCGCGTCGGCCCGCCGCTCGACGGGTTCGGCCGCCGCAGCTACATCGCGGGCCATGTGCCCAATGGACCCGAAGCCCTCGCGCGCTGGATCGAGGCGCCTGCGGCGCTGGTGCCCGACACGACGATGCCCTCGATGGGCGTTTCGCCGGCCGACGCGCGCGACCTCGCGGCCTACCTGCTGGCGCTGAAGTGAACGCGCCGCCGCAGCAGTCCGCCCTGAACCCGGCCGGCCCGTTGGCCGCCTCGATCCTCGACGTCACGCTGGTGATCACGGTCGGCGCCACGCTGATCTTTCTCGGCGTGATGGGCCTGCTGTGGCTGGCCGTGCGGCGTCGCGAGGGCGCCGCGGTGAACACACGGCTGTGGGTGATCGGCGGGGGCTTCGTGTTCCCGCTGGCGGTGCTGGTGGCGCTGTTCTTCTACAGCGTGCGGCACGCGCCGCCGTGGCGCGCGGTTCCGCCGTCCGATGCGCTGATCGTCGGCGTGACAGGCCACATGTGGTGGTGGTCGCTGCGCTACCGCGATCCGGCGTCGGACCGAGAGATTGCGACAGCCAACGAGATCCGCATCCCGGTGGGGCGGCCTGTGTACCTGGGACTGACCAGCGCCGACGTGATCCACAGCTTCTGGGTGCCCGCGCTCGGCGGCAAGATGGACATGCTGCCCGGCCGCGTCCAGCACCTTCTGGTGCAAGCCGACCGGCCCGGCATCTACCGCGGCCAATGCGCCGAGTACTGCGGCGCGCAGCATGCGCGCATGGCGCTGCAGGTGGTGGCGATGGCACCCGCGGACTTCGAACGCTGGCTGCACGCGCAGGTGCAGGACGCGGCGCCGGCCGACACGCCCGCGCTGGTCCGGGGCCGCCAGGCCTTCATCGCACAGCGCTGCGGCGCCTGCCACACGGTGCGCGGCGTCACGGCCGAGAGCCGGCTCGGCCCCGACCTCACGCATGTGGGCAGCCGGCTCCAGCTCGGCGCCGCCGAAATGCCCAATGAGCCCGCCACGATGATCAACTGGATCGCGCACGTGCAGCAGATCAAGCCCGGCGCACGCATGCCCTCAGGCGCAGGACGCGTCGACGACGAGAGCATGCGTGCCATCGCGCTCTGGCTGAGCCACCTGAAATGAGCACACCGCGCAGCCATCCCTCGCGCCTGCCGCGTCCCGCAGGCGAACGCGAAGCGCTCGAGCGGGCTTGGCGCTCGCCCACCGGATGGCGGCGGCTCGCGGCCGTCAACAACACCCACATCGGCGTGTACTACATCGCGACGGCGATGCTGTTCTTCGTGCTGGCGGGCATCCTCGCGCTGGTGATGCGCACGCAGCTCGCGGTGCCGGGCAACACGCTGGTCGATGCATCGACCTACAACCAGCTCTTCACCATGCACGGCACGGTGATGATGTTCCTGTTCGCGGTGCCGATCGTCGAGGCCGTGGCCGTGTACCTGCTGCCCGGCATGCTGGGTGCGCGCGACCTGCCGTTTCCGCGGCTGTCGGCGTATGCCTTCTGGGCCTACGCGATCGGCGGGCTGGCCTTCTTCTGCACGCTGTTCTTCGGTGTCTCGCCCGACGGCGGCTGGTTCATGTACCCGCCGCTGACCAGCAAGGAGTACTCGCCCGGCACCGGCGCCGACTGGTGGCTGCTGGGCATCGGCTTCATCGAGATCTCGGCCATTGCCGGTGCGATCGAACTCATCATTGGCATTCTGTTCACCCGCGCGCCGGGCATGACACTGATGCGCATGCCGATCTTCGCCTGGGCCATGCTGGTGACCGCTGTGATGATCGTGTTCGCCTTTCCCGCGGTGATCGCGGCGACCACGCTGCTCGAACTGGAGCGCGCCTTCGACTGGCCCTTCTTCATCGCGGCGCGCGGCGGCGACGCGCTGCTGTGGCAGCACCTGTTCTGGTTCTTCGGCCACCCCGAGGTCTACATCATCTTCCTGCCCGCGGCCGGCATGGTCTCGATGATGGTCGCGGCGCAGACCGGCACGCCGCTGGTCGGCCACCGCGCGGTGGTCTATGCGCTGATCGGGGTCGGCGTGGTGAGCTTCGCGCTCTGGCTGCACCACATGTTCGCGGCCGGGCTGGGCAACACCTCTATGCTGGTGGTGTCGGCCGCTAGCTTTGCGGTCGCGATCCCGAGCGGGATGCAGGTCTTCGCCTGGATCGCCACGCTGTGGCGCGGCACGGTGCGCTTCAACACGCCGACGCTGTTCCTGCTGGGGTTCCATTTCATCTTCGTGCTCGGCGGCCTGACCGGCGTGATGGTCGCGGTGCTGCCTTTCGACTGGCAGGCGCACGACACCTACTTCATCGTTGCCCACCTGCACTACGTCCTGATCGGCGGCATGGTGTTCCCGCTGTTCGCCACGCTCTACCACTGGGCGCCGGTGTACCGCGGCCACACGCTGTCGGAGCGCTGGGGCCGCTGGTGCTTCGGCCTGATGTTCGTGGGCTTCAACGTGGCCTTCTTCCCGATGCACCTGACCGGCCTGCTGGGCATGCCGCGCCGCGTCTACACCTATGCCGAGCACATGGGCTGGGGTGCGCTCAACATGCTCTCGACCGTGGGCGCCTTCGCCTGCGCGCTGGGCGTGCTGCTGTTCCTGGGCGACATGGCGCGCATGATGCGCAAGCCCGAACAGGACCATGACAACCCCTGGAACGCGGGCACGCTCGAATGGCTGCCGCCGCGCGACTACGGCGTGCGCAGCATTCCGCAGGTGGCATCTCGCGAGCCGCTGTGGGCCGACCCTACGCTGCCCGCGTCGGTCGAGGCCGGCCGCCACTGGCTGCCGGGCACCGTGACCGGAGGGCGTGAGACGCTGGTCACCAGCCCGGTCGATGCCACGCCGCGCCATGTGCTGGTGCTGCCGGGCGACGGCTGGAGTCCGTTGATCGCGGCGGCCGGCACCGCGGGCTTCTTCCTGCTGCTCACGGCCGGCCAGCTGGCGCTAGCCTTCGCCTGCGGGATCGGCGCGATCGTCGCGGTGATCCATTGGCTCTGGGGCACCGACCGGCCGCCGCCGGTCGCCACGGCCGAGGTCGCGGACGGTGTGCGGTTGCCGCTCGGTGCGCGTGGCCCGCGTTCCCACTCGTGGTGGGGCACGCTGGTGCTGGCCACGGTCGACATGACCGTGTTCGCCTGCTTCGTCTACGCGCACGTGCATGTGGCGATGGCCGGCGCCGTGTGCCCTCCCGTCGGCTCCGCGCTGCCGCCGCTCGCGCAGGGGCTCGTCGGGCCGGCGCTGTGGTTGCTCGGCTCCCTGTGCCTGGCCCGCGCGGCGCGGGTCTTGCGCGAGGCCGGCGGGCGCGAGCGCCGTTGGGTGCGCGTGCTGGTGCTGGCCGCGCTGCTGTGTTCGGCGGCGGGCTTCGCGCTCGACTTCCATGCCCACGCCGTTGCGGGCCTGTCGCCGACGCGCAATGCCTGGAGCGCAACGGTCGCGATGCTGCTCGGCTACCAGGGCTTCCATCTGGCGGTGCTGGTGCTGATGGGGTGCTTCCTGTTGGCCCGCACCCACAGCGCCCACCTGCAGCCCGGCGCGCGCGCCACGCTCGACAACACCGCGCTGCTCTGGCACACGGCAACGCTTCAGGCGCTGCTGGGAGCGGCGGCGATCAGGCTGACCGCATTTTTTTAGGGATGAAGGCGTCGAGATCACTGTCCGGTACGCCCGCAGAGCTGGCGCCGGGCCAGTGTGTCCTTGCCGGTCCGTCGACGCCTCCCTGCGCGTAGGCCCTGAGGCAGACGCTAGGGCGAGATGAGGTGACGACCGCGCTCGCGCCTCGGCGCTAACGCGCGGATTTGCGGGGCAGAGACCTCCCCATGCGTATGCGCCGTCGTCCTACTTGAGCGTTGCTTCCTCAGCCACGCGACAGGAGGGGATCTCCGTTGGAATGGCAGCCGCACCCGACTCACAAGGATCATGATGACCGTCTCCCGATCTTTCCTCGCCTGGGCCCTTCCGATGACGCTGGCCATTGCCGGTGCGGCCAGCGCTCAGCTCCCTCCTGGAGACGGTCCGAACGTGGTGACAACCACCAATCTCGAGCCCACGCCCGTTAAGTTCGAAGACAGCATGCTTCAGCGGCTGCGGGTGCCGGCGGGCTTCAGCGTCAACGTTTTTGCCAGGAACATGCAGCATGTGCGGTGGATTCAACCCACCCCAAACGGCGACCTGTACGTAAGCCGCCCCAAGCAGGGTGACGTGCTGCTACTGCGCGACGCCAATCGCGACGGCATGATGGATACGCAGAAGGTGGTAGCGCAGAACATCAAGAACGTGCACGGCCTTGCCCTGCGTGACGGCAAGCTCTACATGGCGAGCGACAAGAAGGTGCTGGTCGCGGACGTCCTGTCTGACGGCATGCTGTCGACGCCCAAGGTCATCGTCGACGACCTGCCCGACGGTTCGCAGCATCCCTACCGAACCCTGGCCTTCGGGCCCGACGGCATGCTGTACGTGACCGTAGGTTCGCAGTGCAACAACTGTGTGGAGACGAACCTCGAGGCTGCGACCGTCCTGCGCATGCAACCCGATGGTTCGGCCCGCAGCGTGTATGCCCGCGGCCTGCGCAACACGCTCGGCTTCGCATTCAACCCGGTGGGTGGTCAGCTCTATGGTTTCGATCACGGCTCGGACGACCGTGGCGACGACACGCCGCCCGAAGAACTCAACGCGATCCTGCCCAACAAGCACTATGGATGGCCGTTCTGCTGGGGTGATCGTCAGGTCGACATGAAGCAGCAGAACGATCCCGAGAACACAACGAAGGCGGACTTCTGCCCGACGACCGAAGCGCCGGCCCTGACCTACACGGCTCACGCCGCGCCGATCGGCCTGGCGTTCTACATGGGTGCCCAGTTCCCGGCCGACTACCGAGGCAGCGCCTTCGTCGCGATGCGCGGCTCGTGGAACCGTGGACAGCCCAGCGGCTACAAGGTGGTGCGTGTCCGATTCGATGCGGCTGGAAAGCCCCAGAGCATCGAAGACTTCGCCACGGGCTGGCTCATGGATGTGCCGCCCGCTAACCTGCAGCAGCCCGGCGCCGGCACACCGGCCGAACAGCAGAAGGCGCGCCGGCCAGCGCAGTTCGGCCGCCTCGCGGGCGTGGCGGTCGCCAATGACGGCGCGCTTCTGGTGGCCGAAGACCAGAACGGTGTGATCTACCGCATCAGCCACGGCAGCGCCCGCTGAGCGGCGCTCCCGCCCTTCGCCGCGCCGTTCCATGTCCAAGCCCGCATCCCCTGCACAACGGAAGTCCGCCATGTCCTCTCTTCTCTCCAGCACGCCTCTGCGGTGCGCGATGGCTCTTGCGGTCGCCGCCACGATGGCCGCCTGCGCGAACCGCGCCGAGACGGTGCCGCCTGCCACCACGGGCCCAATGGGTGCGCTCGCGCCCACGGGGCCCGCCGCGGTCGCGCGGCTGCTCACGCCAGGCGGTCAGCCCGCGGGCCAGGCCGTGCTGACGCCGGCGGCGAGCGGCGTCGACGTCCAGGTCACGGTGCAAGGCCTCAGCCCCGGCGCGCACGGGCTGCATGTGCATGCCAACGGCGCCTGTGCGCCAGGGCCCGATGCGGCCACGGGCAGCTTCGTCGATTTCGGCGCAGCGGGTGGCCATTTCGATCCTGGCGCCTCGCACAACCATGGGCAACCAGGCCAGCCGGCCGGCGCGGCGCACGCAGGTGAGTTGCCGGCGCTGCAGGTGGGGGCGGATGGCCGCGGCACCGTCCGCTTTCTGAATCCCAACCTCACGCTGTCGCCCGGGTCGATGTCCGCGATGGGGCGCACCGTCGTGGTTCATGCCGACCCCGACGACTACCAGAGCGATCCCGCCGGCAATTCGGGCGCCCGCATCCTTTGTGGTCTGATCGAACCCGGCCAGGGCGGCATCGTGCAGGGCCGCGCGACGATCGAAGGTGCCCAGGTCTTCCCGGAAGGCATTGCGGTCGATCTTCGCACCGGCACGGCCTATGTGGGCTCCACCACCAACGGCGACCTGTTCCGTATCGCGCGCGGCGCGACCAAGGCGGAGCTTTTTCAGGCCGGCGGCTCGCCCGGGCGTATGGGCGCCTTCGGCATGAAGGTCGATGATCGCGGGCGCCTCTGGATTGCCGGCGGGCCCAACGGCACGGTGGCCATCGTCGATCTGGCGACCGCGACCACTCTGGCCGCCATCGAGCTGCCCAAGGGCCCGCAGACCTTCGTGAACGACCTAGTCGTCAGCCGTGATGGTGCCGTCTACGCCACCGATTCGTTCCGCCCGGTGATCTACCGGATCCGCAACGTGCCTGCGGGCGGCACGTTGGTGATGGAGCCGTGGCTCGATCTGTCTTCGACACCGGTGCGCTACGTCCCTAACGAGGTCAACTTGAATGGCCTGGTTGCATCGCCCGACGGTCGCTGGCTGCTGTCGATCCAGCTGTCGACCGGCCAGCTGTGGCGCATCGACACGCAGACCAAGGCCGTGACCGAGGTACGCGTCGGCGGCCGACCGCTGAAGAACGGTGACGGCCTGGTCCTGTACGGGGCCGACGACCTGCTGGTGATGCGCAATGTCGAAGGCGAGATCGTGCATCTGAAGCTTGCGGCCGGTTGGGGCAGCGCCCAGATGGTGCAGCGGCACACCGATCGCCGCCTACGCTATCCCACCACGGCCGCAGTGACCGCCGACGGCCTGATGGTGGTCAACGCGCAACTCGACAAGCAGAAGAGCCCTCCGCCGCTGCTTCCTTTCGACATCGTGACCGTTCGCTTGCAGGGGCAGTGAACCGAACGTCTGCATGTGTTGGGCGCCCCGGGGTTTTGTCGATTGGGATAAGAGCATGGAACTGCAGAAGATGTTGACGAGGTCGGGGTATGTCGTGGTGGGCGCCATGCTGGTTGCGTTGAACGTCGGATGCTCCTTCCCTGGAGGAAGAGGACTTTCGGGCGGGCGCGATGCAACTTACAAGGTCGAGAATCAACCAGGTGGGTTCTTGATTTCGTCGACTTACTCGCGCCCTTCGCTCGCTGCTGACAATGAGACCGTTCGATCCTCCTGCAAGAGGAGCCTCATGGCGACGGCGCAGGACTATGCAGACAGCTTCGGCCGCACCATTCAGCCCTTGGAGGAGGGACGCGTTCGCGTAAGCATGAACCACGATGGCACCACGGGGATGACTCGCTGTGATGCATCAGTGGCGGTCGCGTGGTCACGATGACTGGGAAAAAGCGTGCCGACCAGCGTTGCCGTCCGCCGGTCTCAAGCATGCTCAGGGGCAGATTTACAACTTCGGGAACAGCGATCTGCTGTTCCATCGTCTTGCCGCCAGCTGAACCAAGTCAGACTCGGGATGATCCTGTGCCCGGAAAATCGGGCCTCGCGCTTCGCAGCGAACACATTGAACGTAGGCGTGTGCCCACCTCGGTGTCGGTGCTGGATCTTCCATCAACTGTGGCAATCCGTCTGCTCCGCAGAATGGACATTTTGCAAGCGTCGAGCGAGTCATGGTTCGATTCTGTGCTCTCCCGGTGTCGAAGCCGTCGTATGTGCATGAAGCCGAGAGGCTCTCCTACACACGCCCTGCAGTCTGGCTTTAAAAGGGGCTGATCGCCAATCGGTAGACGCCCTGAGCAATACCGCTGATCAAGGTCGGATGGCCGACCACCAGAGGTCGTAACCGCCAAGCCGGTCCGTCCCCGAAAAAGATGAGCACGCCCTCAAAGAGGGACATGCGCCAGGCGGAACAGGGTTCGGACGTCAAACTGCGCAAGTCAGAACAAGGAGCCGCAAATGACGTCCGCACCGTTCGACCAGATGATCGGCAAAACGATGCAGTTCTGTAGAAGGCACTCACCCACCTTTCATCGCTGCAAGGGGAAGGCAGGAGATGGAACGTACGGAATCGGGGGAGCCACCAGGGCACAGCAACCAGGTCAATGCGAGGATTGCGATCAATATCGTCCTGGTGATTGCAGAACCCACGCTCCATGCATTCTGGAGCGCTGAGCCGACGCCTGCCAGGGCGCAATCGTGGTCCAGCGACCTAAGTCCGACCCGCAGGGAATCACCTGCCGAAGTGAACGCCGAGAAACGGAAATGTGATGACCCGCCACGTCGCGGCCGGCCATTCTGGTTTTTGCCGATCTTTGGTCGTCCTTGCGGTTGCGACGATGGTCGTGGACAGCGTGCTTCATCTGAACGCGAGCCATTGCCGATCCACCATCAGCTCCGGCGTTGCATGTGCCCAACGCGCCGAACCAGCAGCGCTGAAGTCGCGCGATCGCAATGCGTGCTGCCCGCCTTGGGGTTCCAGTTGGACTGTCCGTGCAGCAACGGAGGCCATCGCCGAACGTCGCAGCTTCCCGTGCGCTCGGGTCTCCAGGTGGACGCGTTGATTGATCGTTGCCGCCTGGCGGCTTGAGCGCTTGCTCGCGTATGCGTCGACGGCGGCCTGGCTTGGGGGGAGGGCGTTCAACCTCCCGTGTGAACGAAGCAGAGCTTGTGACCTTCGGGATCGAGGCAGTAGGCTGCGTAGAAATCCGGTGCGTACGCATGGCGAATCCCCGGCTTTCCTTCGTCTGTAGCGCCAGCGGCAATGGCTGCGAGCCAGGCCCTGTCGACCAAGGGCCTCGACGTGCACAAAAAGCTGACCTGCGAGCCGTTCGCCGCGGTTGCCGGCTGCCCGTTGACCGGCTCGTTGAGAACGAACTGCGGCCAGCGGCTCCCCGGCAATCTCCAGATCACTCCCGCAGGAGGCGGGCGCGTCGACGACGAAACACGAACCCACCCCAGACTCGACAGGACGATGTCGTAAAACACTGTCATGGCGCCCAGATCCTGTGCGCCGAGTTGTATGTGCGCGTACATGTGCCGAGTCTAGACACAAGCGCTCGGCCTCAACTGGCCGCGCCGTGTCACTGGCGCGGACTTGTGCGGCTTTCAACGACGCACCGTGCGGGGCTGATCTCGCCGTGCCAATTGAGCCATGAGGGCCGGCACCTCGCCTGAAAGCTCCCTGGCGAGATAGCCTAGCGGGCCTTGCCGCTTGCGCAACGCGTGCCCCGCGTGCGCATGCAGAAGCACGCCCCACGCAGCTGCCTGCAGTGGCGGCGCCCCGCGCGCGGCCAGCCCCCCGATCAGTCCGGCCAGCGTGTCGCCGGAACCGGAGGTGGCCAGGCCAGCGGTTCCGCCGTCGAATCGCCACGCAGTGCCGTCCGGCAAGGCCAGATAGGTCGTCGGCCCCTTGAGCACGACGCACGCGTTCCATCGGGCGGCTGCCTCGCGTGCAACGCGCAGGGGATCGGCGTTGATGGTCTCCTTGGACAGGCCGCTGAGGTGAGCCATTTCTCCCGCGTGGGGCGTCATGACCACGGGCTGATCGAAAGGCCCGCCGTGCGCCGCCGACATGGCGAGTGCGTCAAGTACCGTGAGGCTGTTGCGAAAACACGGCAGCACGGCGCGAACGAAGGCTGCGCTGCGCCGCTCGTCCAGCATCCCGGGGCCGAGCACGACAGAGGCAACGGATGGTGCAACTGGCCGCAGCGCTTTGCAGCCGGCCTGAAGGAAGCCGCCGGCACGCGACTCGGCGAGCCCCAGCACGCGTGCCTCGGGGATCGCCAGCGCAAGCCCCTCAGCCACACGGCGGGGTGCGGCAATGGTGAGTTTGCCTGCGCCCGTGCGAAGCGCCGCGACGGCGGCAAGGAGGGCTGCACCGGGCATCTCGTGGCTTCCCGCCACGACCAGCACATGGCCTCGCGATTCCTTATCTGCTGATTCGCCGGCGTCCGGCAGGGGCCATCGCGCGAGCACCGCAGAAGTCAGCGCGCGGGCCTTGGTCGCAACGGCAGCCATGTCAGGGCTTCGGGGCGACTGGTCGATCGGGAGCTGTCGTCACGGGCGTAGCAGCCTCGCGCAAGGGTGCGACGAAGTTCACCAGATCCAGCTGCAGCGCCTCGTCTTCTTCGTGACGACGCTGCGCACGGTAGGAGGTGATCGCACAGTTCGGAACGTCTCCTTGGCGGTCGATCTCTAGAATCTGCTGCTCGTCCATGTGTTCGAGGAGGTAGCGCATGCAGTTGACGATCACCTGATGGGCGACGACTAGCACGCGCCGATCCGCATATTCGCGCGTCACCATCTCGAGAAGGCTGCGAAGCCGGAGGATGACGTCGCACCAGCTCTCACCGCCAGGTGGGCGGAAGTAGAACTTGCCCACGTGCAGGCGCTGCTCGTTGAGTTCGGGGTGCTTCTGCTGGATCCCAACCTTGGTCAGCCGGTCGAGGATACCGAACTCTTTTTCGCGCAAGCGCTCGTCGAGACGCAGCTTCATGTTCGGCCGGCCGAAGCGTCCGCCTTCGACAATCAGCCGCGCCGTTTCCTTGGCACGCAGATAGGGCGAACAAAGGACGACTTCTGGGCGCTCCGCCTCGGGAAGCTGTGCGAACCAGTCCCCAACGGCCGTGCACTGGGCCACGCCCAGATCCGACAGCGGGACATCGATGTCCCGCCAGGACAAATCGATCACCGCCAGGCCGCCCGATTCGGCGGCATCACGCGCAACATTGCCGGCGCTCTGCCCATGCCGGAGAAGCCAGAGGGAACGGGGCCATGAAGTAGACATGGACCCATCCTAGGAACTCGGGCGCGTCAGCGTCGTAGGCGGACATCCCCCAGGCTAGACGGTCTTGTCGACCCCGTACGGAGATGGATGTCCTCACTTGTCACGGAATCGCGTGGCGCTGGCACCGAGCGGCGGGATTGGCGCTTGCTGTCGAGCACGCTCCCGGGCCGGATCGACCGGGCGGGCAGTTGATGATCTCCGTCGGAACGGCGAGCGTGCCTCCGACGTCACGGCCCCGCCCTCACGTCGCAAACTGCAAAACTTCCGAACTCCAGGGGCCGTCGTGGACGAACTCTTCTCCCTTGAATTCCCGGTGTGGCAGATGGTGCTGCGAGGCACGGCCGTTTATGGCTTCTTGCTGCTCGTGTTCCGCTTCGTGCTGCGGCGCGACATTGGATCGATGGGCGTGGCCGACCTGCTATTCGTCGTGCTCGTGGCAGACGCATCGAGCAACGCCATGCAGGGAGAGTACCGGACAGTGAGTGACGGACTGGTCCTAGTGTCAACGCTGATTGCCTGGAACTTCGCACTCGACTGGTTGAGCTATCGTTCGCCCGCCGTGGCGCGCTTTCTTGAGCCTCCACCGGAGGTGCTGATAAAGCATGGCCGAGCCATGAAGCGTGCGATGAAGCGGGAGATGATCACCCAGGACGAGCTTGAGGCGCAGCTGCGTGAACAGGGTGTAGAGGACATTCGCAAGGTGCGAGTGGCACGCATGGAAGGAGACGGTCAGCTGAGCGTTTTCACCTACAACGGCCGCGGCACCGGCGAGCACCGCGACGCATCTCTGCAGCAAGATGCCGGCCCTCCGGCCGGGTAGCCGCCAAAAAGGTGCCAGTGGTCGGTCATGGAAGTGGACTTCCGGCCGCTCAGTTTCGAGGTCCATGTCGCATCGAATCGGTCGTCTGGTCATCTTTTGGGTGATTGAATCGCCGCTCCGAGCATGGCTTTGGCGACTTCGCGATGGCATGGATGCGTCTGGAGCATGTGAACGCCACGGAGTCGACGCCCCGCGTACCCACTCGCTTCGAGAGCGTCGCCGGAGGAACGGCATTTCGCACCATGAGCGTCGTGGCGCCCACAGCCGACGACGGGACCGGATCGAGCTTCCGGTACTCGCGGCGCCCGGGCATGCTTGTCGACATAATGCAGAACAATCCGGTCTATCACGCCTCTAGCGATCGCCGATCGGCAACCCCAAAAACGCGGCCTGAAATCATGGGTCACGCTGCTGTTTTCAAGGGTATCGGAGGGTCGCGTGAGCGGGAAGACGCAAGCGCTCCAGGCGTCGCATTGTGGTCGGAGTGATGCGCAGGCAATCTCCGGATTCTCCGGACGCAACGATGGCTGTCCTGAGCAGCCCTTGCGGCGCGTCGGACGCTTTAAGGCCGAGCCACGCCGTGCGTCGGCCGCGTCCGGTTGCGCCGGCAATCGGGTGCGCAAGGTTCCTACATTGCCCGAGAAGGGCCCTGCGTAGCGTGAACCACGACGTCGACGTCCGACGGCAATGCCTGACCAAGGAGCCTTGCAATGAGAGATCCGCAACTTCGCTGCACCGGGGCTGGGACCCGTACTCTCGCCGAAGGGGGTATTGACAACATGGCCGGGGACATACAAATCAGGCTTGACCGCGAAGGAGCTCTACCCGCGCTATCAAGCCCGGTCCTTCGGCAGGCGTGTTTCGCGAGCGCCGCGCGGAGCGCCTGGAGAGTTTCTTGCGTGGCGTTCGTGTTGTCGGCGTGTCAGTTTTCCCTGGCCCAGCCGACGGGTAACCCGAAGGGCAGTACGGCTCCGTCTGTGCAGGGCAACAGCGCCAAGGCTGGCGCCAACCGCGCAGCGCCCGTGGACAACGGCGCCGGGCCCATCGGTCCCGAATATGGTCCCTCCGAGGCTCGCACGCGGCGCACCGAGCCCCCTGGTGGAGGAACCGCAGGAGGGCTGACGCAGCGCAAGCTTACCGAGACCGATCGAGACTCCAAGAGCAGGACCGACAAGGGTTCTGCCGCTCCACGACCTGTGCCGCCAAGTTCGCGATGACGGTGCCTGCGGCCGGCTAGGCTCCGTGTCGTGACGCAGGTCGATACGCGGGCTGGCGTGGCCACCTGTATGGAAGCAGCCGGCCTGCCACGGCAATCAATGGCCCAAATCCAAATAGTTTCGATATCTGGAGAAAAAGCGATGAATCACGAACCTACGTGCAGGGCTGAGGCGGCCCCCGCATCCGTTAAGCCTGCCGGGCCCAGCCCATCCTCAGTCGACGACAGTGAGGAAGCCAAAAAGTCGCCGGCGTTCAGGGAAGCATTGCGAAAAGATGACGAGCGAGAAAAGCAAGCCGACTTTCATCCCGATCGGGATGTATGGGGACGCACGGGAGCCGGTCCCGATGCAAAGAAGACCGATCCGATGACCTCGCAGGCGCGAGAGGAAAAGAAGGCGCGGCGAGAGAACGGCTATTGACCGCCGTCTGGCCTGAAGGAAAACCGGCAGGCTTTTGCGCATCCGCAGCGCCGGGCCAGCGAACCTTTCCGCGGCGAGGAATCCGGACTGCCGTCGGCGACCGCGCCCTTGCGGCCGCCATCCACGGAGGGCTCGCCGCTCGGTATCACCCGTCTGCCGTGACACGGCAAGTACCGTCAAAGCCCAGGGCTTCGAACAGTCATCGCCGATCGGACCCGCACGGCGATGGCCTTGGCCGCAGGCACCTTGCTCTGCTCGGCATGATGGGACAGCGGGATGAGCGGATTGCACTCAGGGTAGTAGCCTGCCACGCAGCCTGCCGGGATGTCGTAAGGCGTCACGCGCAGCCCCTGCACCACCCGCGGTCGTTCATCAGAAGACACGGTGCTGACGGACGCCAGTTCACCTTCCTTCAACGCCAGGCGTTCGATGTCATCGCGGTTCATCAGCAACACGCGTCGCGTGCCATAGATACCCCTGAAGCGATCGTCCAGGCTGTAAATGGTGGTGTTGAACTGGTCGTCGCTGCGCAAGGTCATCAAGCGCAGCACGTCGGCACCGGGCTCGGGCATGTCGGGATCGGCACGCAGGTTCCCGAAGCCTTTGAAATTCGCCTTTCCCGTCGATGTCTTCCAGACGCGGTCCCTCGCGGGCAGCGGACGCGGAAAGCCGCCGGGCGCCGCAAGGCGCTCGTTGAAGTCATGAAAGATCTCTGGAAGCGCCAGCGCGATCTGGTCCCTCACCAAAGCGTAGTCGGCGACCCAGAGCTCCCACGGAACGAGGGGGTTCTCCGGCAGCGAAGCCTTTGCGAGGCCGGCGACGATGGCCGGCTCAGACAGCAGCGTGGCAGCGGCGGGCTCAGCAACTCCCTTGGAAGCGTGCATCACACCGGTCGAATCCTCCATCGAGACCGTCTGCTCGCCGCTCGCTTGGCGATCGATCTCGATGCGTCCCAGGCACGGCAATATGTAGGACACCTGGCCATGCACCAGATGGCTGCGATTGAGCTTCGTTGCGATGTGCACCGTGAGTTGGAGCTGTCGCCATGCCGACTCGATCCGGTAGGTGTCGGGCACCGCCCGCACGAAGTTGCCGCCCAGACCAATGAAGGCGCGCACACGGCCTGCAATGACGCCCTCACACGCCTCGACGGTGTTCAAACCCTTCTGACGCGGTGGTGCGAAGCCGTAGAGTTCGGCGAGCTTGTCCAGGGGCGCGAGCTCGGGTTTCTCGGTGATGCCGACCGTGCGCTGCCCCTGTACGTTGGAATGGCCTCGCACCGGGCAGATGCCCGCCCCCGGCCGTCCGATGTGCCCCCCGAGCAGCAACAGGTTGGACACCATCTGCACGTTCTCCACCCCCTTGCGATGCTGGGTCAGGCCCATGCCGTAGATGGCGATGACTGCGCGTGCGTTCGCGAAGGTTTCGGCCGCAGCTTCCAGTGCGGCACGCGCGAGACCCGACTCCGCTTCGATGTCGTCCCAAGCCGTCGAGCGTATCGAGGTGGCGAACTCCTCGAAGCCGAGGGTGTGTTCGGCGATGAAAACGCCATCCAGCACGCGCACCCGGCTCGCAGCCACGGCCCTGTCATCGGCCTCGATCAGGGCCTTGCACAGGCCGCTGAGTGCAGCCAGATCACCCCCGTTCTTCAACTGCAGGTACTGGGTACTGACGTCGGTGTGCGCAGGCGTCAGCATTTCGGGTGGCGATTGCGGATTGACAAACTCCACCAGCCCGCGCTCGCGCAGCGGATTGAAGGTGACGATCGGTACGCCGCGCCGACGCGCATCCTGCAGCTGGTGCAACATGCGAGGGCTGCTGACGCCTGTGTTCTGACCGAAAATGAAGATGGCATCGCACCGTTCGAAATCATCGAGATGAACAGTGCCTACAGGCACGCCGATGGTCTCGGGCAGCGCAACGGAAGTGCTCTCGTGGCACATGTTGGAGCTGTCGGGTAGGTTGTTGTTGCCATAAAGCCGTGCCAGCAACTGATACATGTAGCTTGTCTCGAGCGACGCCCGTCCCGACGCGTAGAAGACGACGGACGAGGGATCCTGCGCATGCAGCGCCTTCAGCTCGGTCCCGATGCCCTCGAAGGCTTGCGCCCATGACACCTCGAGATAGCTATCGCTCTGCGGATCCCATTTCATCGGTACCGTCAGGCGACCCCCCGCTTCCAGTTCGTGATCGCTCCATTCGAGGAGTCCGGTGACGGAATGCTCCTTGAAGAAGGCCGCCGGCAACCGCTTGGTCGTGAGCTCCCAGGCGGTCGCCTTCGCGCCGTTCTCGCAGAACTCGGCCGGATGCGGATGCTCGGGTTTGGCCCACGCACAGCTGACGCAAGCGAAGCCACCAGGCTTGTTTTGGCTCCACAGTGCTTTCGCTCCGATGATGGGAATGCGCTCGCGCAGCAGAACGGTGCCCACGGCTTTCAATGAGCCCCAACCCCCCGCGGCGTGGGTATAGGGGTCGAAATGCGTTTTGTCGGTCACTGTGTGCTCCGGCTCTGTTGTGTAGCAGTGACGCTATGGCGGACGCCGTCGGTGCGTGTAGGTGCCGACGCAGCGCGCGCGTCCGAATTCCCAGCACGTCCGAAGGGCGCTCCACTCGTCCATTGCTGTGGCTCGGTGCATCGCCGAAAGTCCACGTGCTCCGCCCCGGCTCGCCTTGGACTTGCTGGTCTTGATGCCGTGCTGTCGGACCGGCCGATCCGACATTCGATGCCACGGGGCCGGCAGCCTGCTTGGGGTTGCGCGCGGTTCATGTAGCCGATCGGAGGACACCGCTGCACAAGACGGCGATGCAGCAGATGAAGGGCCTGAGAATCGAGATCCATCAAACCGGGGGCGACGTTCGAATCGACACCCTTCGCCGTTCGGGACTCTGTGTCGATGCGAGCACAACCACGAGATCGGCGCCGATGTCTCTCGGGGCGGGGCAGGCAGGCGCGCTTCCTTTCAAGCGCGGGTCATGCTTTGTCCGGTCGGGAATCGCGGCAAGCGTATGACCCGCGACTCGTGCCATGGATCACCGAGACGACGCTGCTCGGCGCGAGGGCGACTGCCACGTTGAGCCGGCCCATAGCGAAGAGGAGCGCGAGCGGGTGAAGCCTGACCTTGGTCAGATTTGGGCGCAAATCAGCATCGAAGCGGGGCTCTTCCTGTGGCACTCAGCACGCTACGGACTGTTCGAGGACGTCGAGTTTCCCGGGTCGCGCTCGCCCTTGACCTGTTCCTCGTCGGTCACTTTGTGCCCCGCGGTCACGGCTTCGTTGTAGACCTGGTCCATCACGGGGCCGCGATCGGTATCGACGCTAGTCGTGACATCCTTGTAAGCCTGATTCCCGACCATCTCCATGGAGGGGTTTCCAGATGCCTGGCTGCTCGCCGACTGGTCAATCTCGCTGTACTGCTTCGGCGACTCCTTTTGAAGGCCGTCGCCGCTCGCTTGGGACCAATGCGTTTCACCAGGTTGACCATCACGCACGGGCTGATCAGCCTCGCCCAGATCCTGTTTATCATGGTTAGCAGAGCTTTTGTTCATTCGTATTCTTTCCCAGCGGGCGCTGCACCCGCCAATTGACGTTAACGAGGTATGCCCCGCCGAACGGGGCCCATGGTCCAATGTCGTGAACAACCGGCTTGATGCTCAGCTGCAGAGCGTCACGCCCAAAGACCAGCGCTGCTACTGTTTCAAATTGCCAAGCAGTGATGACTCTGCAACCTTGCACGACGAGAGCGAGGCCGCTTGCGCGGCATTCCTTGTTCGAGCTGATATCCAGACTTGGTTGAACGGGATTGCTGACTTGGCGAGCCAGAAGCTGTTCCAGCAAATACCGGAAGCCGCGCAGTTTTCATGATCGTCTGCGAGGAGCCCGCAACCGTACGGATTTGCGCGACCGGGCGTAGGAGAATGCCGCGGTCTTGCTCCGTCGCTTACGTCGCAGGGTATGTAAACAAGGATGCTCCTTTGCGCGTGGTGGCGTCACGATGACTTCGACAATCGAAGCCGAGTCGTCAGCGCGAGGGCGGAGATCACAGAAATCAGCCAGACGGCCATGCTAAAGCCCGCGCCGTGCATGCGATGACTTGGATGCGTCATGTGCAACTTTATGCGTGAGAGGACGAGCACCTGCGTCAACGCGCGCGTACTTCACTTTGGTGTTCGTGGGCATCGGCGGCGGCTGGTGCTGGCTGTGTTGTTCTTCACTGCGTCCGAGCGACCTCATGCGTGCCGCTCTTGGGCGCTCGGGAGCCAAGTGCTGGCCTCAATTGCTCGGAAGTAGCAACTCATACGATGATTTCGGCCGGCGTGTCGCTGTGAGCATTCCGCGCCTGACGCGCCGCGCGTATGCCGAAAACTCTTCGTCATCAGGAGGTGCGCTGGCTTGACAAGCCGGCAGTTGCGCACCTTGGGCACGCGCGTTGCCGCTGAACCGCATGCGCGTGGGTCCCCTATACGAACAGGCCGTCGATCTCTCCCCAAGCGCGGCAAGGATTGCCGCAAGCCTGCTGGTGAATGAACCGTCGCTTCCGGAACCCTTGCGCCGATCGCTTTCCATTGCGCTCAGGGCGTGCGGCAAGACAGGTTCAGGATCCGACGGCTTGCCGGACATTCGAGCGGCAGCCCTGGAATGCGAGGCGCGTGCCGCAGCGCGATTCGTCGAAGCATGCAAGGCCTTGTGCGCCCACGGCTAACGAGTTCATCGCGCAGGCCGTCGATGCTGCGTGTACTGAGAGCCTCACCTCCTGCCATTTGCTGTGCCACGGCGCCGAGCTGGCGCATTCTGCGTGTGGTTCGCGGGCCCCGCGGTTCCCGCAGCCGGTCCAGCCGGCGTACGCGATGCGAGCGCACGAAGTGGCCGTGCGACGTTGCCGACGAAGTGTCACTGAGCATACGGTACATGCGGCGATGTCGAGGCCTGACGCGCGATGAGGTTCGGTCAGCCTGTTGGCAAGGGAAGGTACAGCCCCTGCACGGCGAATGGCTGAGCTCTGGAGGTGATTCAAATCATCCCGGAAGGCAGCCCGCTATTCAGCTCACCCGTGCCGACGGTGCGCAAGGGAACGAGAGCGCGCCAACATCAGGCCCACCTTTGCCGCATGCACAGCGACCTGGCCGTCACGGCTGCTCCCGTCCAGTCCACGGAAAGGCGCGCTCGCGCGCCATTTTTCCTTGAATGCCTGGACTTCAGCTATGTCGCACTTGTCAACGCAGGCGGGCTCCGCACCAGCGTGCTGAGCTGTCTGCGCTGGACATCGATCCGCTCGCGCGCCAGGTCCGACTGTATGGCCTCCTTGATCTCTCCAGTGCTCCTGTGGGCGATTGCCAGCATTGCGAGAAGCACGGTTTGCTCCTGCAGTGACCGCACAGCTGTCCAGAGCGCCTCATCCATCGTCTGGGTCAGGGCGCGCTGGAGGGTCGCCAACGTGAAGCCGTCGCCGGTGTAGCAGCGATATCGCACCGGCTCCGCTCCGTCGATCTGCCAAAGCCCGCTTTGCAGTCGGGACAAACGAAGGCGCTGGGGTGCGCGATGGCTTCGAGGTGTTGCACGACGTCTCCTTCAACCGCGTGGAGTTGCATCTGGCGGACGAGACGGGAGGGGGCAGCGTGTTGGCTCATTGGCAAAGGATCCTGCGTCCACTGCGTCAGCAACTTGCCCATGCTGGCGACGGGCAAGCAGTAATCGACCGCCACGTACCGCATCGCGCTCCCGGGCATTTCGGGGGCCAGGGCATCGACTGGATCTTGCACGAGCGCGAGGCCGCCGCACGCCTTGACGGCCTGCAATCCCGCTGTCCCGTCCTCCATGGTGCCGGTGAGGATCACGCCCGCGACGGCCTTTCCGAAGCCCAATGCGGCTGACATGAACATCGGATCGATGGCCGGGCGCGTGTGGTGCTCCTTTGGACCGCAGGTGACTCTGCGACGACCATCCTCGACGATCAGATGGCGGTCGGGAGGCGCAATATAGATGCGCCCCGCGACCGCCACCTCGCCATCGACTGCATGCTCAGCGGGAAGCACGCCTTTGGATCGAAGGAGACGGGGCAGTTGGCTGGGGTGGCTTCCGGTATGAAGAGCTACCAGGATGGGCGCTGCAAAATGTGCAGGAAGATCTGCCACAAGCTCGGAAAGGGCCGCGATGCCGCCAAGCGACGTGCCGATTACCACCAACCGGCCCGCCCGAGCTTGCTCGGGTCGCAGCGGTCCTGGGGTTGAACCTGCTTGGAGGTTATGCATGCCATCTAGTCCGGAGAATGTCGGCAAGCGACTGCGCCGGCCGGACATTTCTTTCCGCAAGCCAATGGGAGCCGAAACCAAATGTCGCACAGCCTGCAAGGCGCATGGTTTCAAGCACCTCGAGGCTGGCGTCCGACTTGATCATCCAGGGGCCGCAATGCTTGCCGTGGCCGCGGAGTGGACCTTCTCCCTCTGTCCAGCAGAGTCGGACTTCTTTCATTTGAATCCTCGTAAGCAGCGGCTGCAACCACCTTCGCGACCGCAACCCGACCAACAAGGCCGCAGCCACTCTTCTTTTGGGCAACCGGCATGCCCGCGGGCGGCAACGCCACCGGCCAATCCTGAACGGAGAAGCTTCTCCAGAGAAGCCGTGCGGCTCGACGTGTGCGTCTGATCTACAGTTTCGACCCCGCTCGGTGGCCTTCATGACCAGATTCGAGATGGCTTCCACGCATTGCTGCTCGGCGCCGGTCGAGGCCCGCCGACCTCACTGTTATCGCTGGAAGGATCGCTCGCTGCCGAACGATGCAATCTCAGCTCAGGAAAACGGCACGGGCTATAGGTCGAACAGGTCCAGTATTGATGAAAGCTCAGGTGTCCGTCATGCCAGGGGAGCGCTTGGGATAACGTATCAGCGCGATCCTGCTTGGAACCTCCTGTGATGATTCTGGTGCGACGAAGAAAGGTGGCAGCCCTCGACGGGGTAAGGTCAACCGTGCGGCCTGTCGCGATCTTTCGATTGCGTAACGAGGAGTCCTACAACCATTCGGCGGCAAGCCGTGCAATGTGGCCTACGAGCGCACTCCGACAGATCTCGCTGGCCGTCATTGAACCAGCTGCCGGCTGATATTGCTTGGCAAGAACTGCGAAGGTCCCCGCGCGCAAGCTCAATGGCTGGATGCATTCAACGACGGCTTTGACGAGGTTTTGAGTACTCCCAAGCACGGGCGCGTTGGTCCTCGTCAGATGTCGAATTGCAATAGTATTCCCGCCAAGTCGCGAGCCCAATCCCGCGCCGCAGGCGCGGAACCCGGGGCGCCTCAGTCTGCTCCGGGAACTCTGCGTTCGTTCACTTTGGCGGCGTTGGCTGCGGCGATTAGATGGGGCCTTACCTGCTGCGCATATATCGCAGCTTGCACGGGCGTGAGGAACTTTTCGGTTCCTTCAGCCAAAACCTTCGATGCGATGTCGTGCGCAGGGGAATTTCCATCGAGGTCGCCGCCGGCGAGAACGCCGGCCAACATCTCGAAAAGCTCGCTGTCTGAAAAATCCATGAAACCTCCGTTGTCCAGGCGCCTACCGGATATGACTTAGGCCGTAAAGAACCGACACCCCGTGGCGCGTCGGTGCGGGCGCCACCGGCGCCTTTGTTTCATCCACTCTATGTTGTGACTGATTGGGTGCGGGGAGCGCGCGGCCCGGGCGGTCGTACGGGCGGAGCCTGATCGATTTTTCGTCTCCTTCACCGCCTTCGCAATGACGTTTCGCGCTGCGCCTCTATGGCGAACACTGGCGAAAAGCGGTTGTCATGTCTTCGGGACTCTTCTGCTCACAACACCCGCACCGGTGGCCCGAGGGGCTTGAGCGCCCGGCACAGGCCCGGGCCCGTCGTGACGAGTGCTGGCTCAGCTCAGCAGCTGGCCAAGAAGGCCTTCCCCGAGACCCCCGAAACCCTGTGCCGATGCCGACCGTCCATGCTGAACACCGTCGTCGCAGGGCTGCGTGGCTTGCGCGGGACCGGGCTGGTCGTTCAACGTTGCGGCAGGGTGCGCGAGCGCCGGCCGCTGCGCCGTTTCCTCGTCACGTAGACCATGCCGACCACTGCAGCGAGCAGCGCTACCTTGCGCGCTACGCCGATCGGGTTGTGCCTGAGCTCAGCACGGCCCCCCATCTCGGCGTAGAGGTTCGGCACATGGCCGCGCGCCAAATCCCCCAGCACGCCTTCGCCCACGTTCACCCGGTCAGCAAAGAGCAGCAGCAGCCAATGGCGCACGTCGTTCTCGCTGAAGCCGAAAGCATAGCGACGGATGCTGCCGCTCAAGCCGGCCGGCGCAGGGCCAGTGCCAAAAAGGGGTGGTCGGACCGGGTGCTCGAGGGAGGTCAGCACCTCGATGCGCTCGGGCTGCGGCGACGGTTGATCCCAATGGACGCCCTCGAGACGCGGCGGCGTGCGCTCGCGAGGATAGGCCGGCCGATTGGCGTGGTCCAGGTCTGCGCCCCAGCCGGGAATGTGAGCGTACTTGTCGGGGATGTCCATGAGTACTCCTGGTTTCGCTTGTCAGACGGTCACGCCCGGCGGGATCAGCACGGGCTTGATGCAGTTGTCGAGCTTGCTTGAGAAGATGTGGTAGGCGTCGGAGACCTCCTCGAGCGGAATCCGGTGCGTGATCACCTTGTGGGGCTCGATGTGTCCGGCCTGGATATGCTCGATGAGCCGCGGCAGGTGGCGCTTCACGCTCGCCTGGTTCATGCGCAGCGTCAAACCCTTGTTGAGCGCATTGCCCATCGGCACGAAGTTGAAGGTTGGCCCGTACACACCGACGATCGACACCACGCCGCCCTTGCGCACCGAGTTGATGGCCCAGTGCAACGCGGTGGCCGAGCCGGCCTGCATCTTGAGCTTGACGCCGGTCAGGCGCTGAATCGCGCTGCCACTGGCCTCTGCACCCACGCAGTCGATGCAGACGTCGGCGCCGAGCCAGTCGGTCATCTTCTTGATGTGGATCGCCATGTCATCCACGGTCTTGAAATCCACCGTCTCGCACTGGGCGAACTGCTTGACAAACGCGAGCCGGTACTCCAGGCAGTCGACCACGATCACGCGGCCTGCGCCCAGCAGCCACGCGGACTTAGCCGCGAAGATGCCCACCGGTCCGGCGCCGAATACCACCACCGTGTCGCCTTCACGGATACCGCCCATCTCGGCCGCTTGGTAGCCGGTCGGAAAGGCGTCGGTGAGAAGCACGGCGTCTTCCAGTAGCAACTGGTCGGGGATCTTCGTCGGCCCGACATCTGCCATCGGCACTCGCACGTACTGCGCCTGGCCGCCCTGGTAGCCACCCGCCGTATGCGAGTAGCCATAGATGCCACCGACTGCGGTCGCCTGAGGGTTGGTGTTGTGGCAATTGCCGTAGAGTTCGCGCTGGCACCAGTAACAGGTGCCGCAGAAGACGTTGAAGGGCACCAGCACACGATCGCCAATCTTCAGGTTCTGCACCGACGGGCCAATCTCGACCACCGTGCCGACAAATTCGTGGCCGAATGTCGTGCCCACCCGGGTGTCGGGCACCAGCCCGTGATACAGATGCAGGTCGGAGCCGCAAATGCAACTGCGCGTGACTTGCACGATAGCGTCGTTGGGATGCTCGATCACGGGCTCCGGCACGTCGGCCATGCGCACCCGGTAGGGTCCGCGGTAGTTCATCGCTCGCATAAAGATCCTTCCGAAAGAATTCCGTGGGGCACGCGGCATGCCCGCCGCGCGGGGTCCACACTCACGCCCCGAAGTTGTCTTCTGTTCGCCCTGTGCTTGCGCGAAGGTCTCGCTTCGTGTTGCGAATCGAGGCCTCAGACGCCGGTAAACGGCGCTGCAAATTCTCCGGCGAAACTCGCGACCGCGGCAGCCCGCAGCGATGCCGCGCCGAACGCTTTGCAGGGCTTGCCTGGGCGGGCAGCGCGTCGTGTGAAAGCGGCGAAGCGCTCGACAATGGCCGTCTCAGCGGGGCATGCCTGATCTTTGCTTCCCGGATCCTGCAGATGCCGAACAGGCCAATCGCCACGCGGCGCCGCCGCGTCGGGCAGCATGGCTGATGTTGCAGCCGAGGTCTCATGCCACATCGTGCTTGCTCCGGTCAGTCCTTGGGTTGGTTCACCGGCATCTCGTCGCGGCGGGGCGGGGGCTCGCGGTTGGTGACCGGCTCCACGTCCTCGTGCATGAGAAAGGGATCGACATCGTCGTGCTTGGCGTTGCGCACGTCGCTGCGCTTGTCGCTCATGCGCTCCTTAGGCGCGGGACCGGCGACATCGCCGCCGGGCGTCTGCTTGGTGCTGAACTTCTCGCCGGCGCCGATGTTGTCGACACCGCCGCTGGTGGTGGGGCGGGTACCGTCGCCGCTACTGCTGACCTGGTTGTATCGGGGCATGTAGATCTCCTTCATAAAAAGCCCAGGCTAAGCCGCCCGCGAAGGCGCAAGGTGTAGGACGCCTGCCGCGCCCGGTTGTCAGCGACGGTGCGACCTGCTGCGGGCGCCTGGTCGCGGCGACCGAGCCAAACCGCGACCGCGGCAGCAGACCGCCGTTGTGCAGGGTCCTTGCGCAGCAACACTCGCACACCTTGTAGAGGCACACCAGCCGGTAGCCGACGGCATGCATGCCCGGCGCCTCGACCTGTCGCTGCGCGACATCCTCCTAGTCATGAGGGCGGCCATCGGCACCGCGGGGGGCGTGGGTCTCTCGCCGAAGTTTTTGCAGCAAACCTGCGCGCACGGTCCGCACGGCCGCATGCCGATGTTCATCGGTCGAGTGGCCGCGCGCTGGTCCTCGCGCCCACGATGACCTCGAGGGCCGTCGGTGAGAGCAGCACCAGGTAGGCGGTGTCCGCGCGATTGGCGGCCGCGGCTGCCAGTCCCATTCGCCAGATGTCGGGTTCGGCAGGAACCGGGGCCATCGCCTCGTGCGTGCAACTGCAATGCCAGCGAAACCGCTTGATGGTGCCTCATCAGCGCTCCGCGTCAGGCGCGCCGCTGTGCGAAGGCCAGCGCCAGCGTGTCGCAGCGAGGGGTGAACATGGCTGGATCCTGTTGCCGGGGGCGCTCAGGCCGCCACGCTGGTCTGCTGCGCGAGGCGGGCGAACAGGGTAAGGCTTTGTGCCACCACCTGATCCATGTTGTAGTAGCGATAGGTGCCCAGGCGCCCGGTGAACGTGACCCCGGGTGTCTGTTCGGCCAGTTCTTCGTACCGGCGATAGAGAGCGGCGTTCTCAGGCGCAGGGATCGGGTAATAGGGATCGCCCACGTCACTCGGGAACTCGCGCGTGATGCTGGTGCGGGGGTGTCTCTGGCCCGTGAGGTGCTTGTATTCGGTGATCCGCGTATAGAGTACGTCCGAAGAAGGATAGTTGACCACCGCGACCTGCTGCAACAGGGGCGTGTCGAGCGTACTGTGCTCGAAGCGCAACGAACGATAGGGAAGCTTGCCGTAACGAAAGTCGAAGTACTCGTCGACTGGCCCGCTGTAGATCAGATGGTCGTGCGGGACCACGTCCCGGACGTCGGCGTATGCGGTACTCGGCAGGAAAGCGATGTTGGGGTGGTCGATCATCCGCTCGAACATCTGCGTATAGCCGTGCTGCGGCATGCACTGGTAGCGGTCCTGGAAGTAGCGGTCGTCGGTATCGGTGCGCGTCGGAACGCGTGAGGTCACCGAGCGGTCAAGCTCGCCCGCATCGCGGCCCCATTGTTTGCGCGTATAGCCCTCGAAGAACTTCCGGTAGAGCTCTTCGCCCACCTGGCTCACGACCACGTCGCGCGAGCTGCGAATCTCCGTCATCGGTGTGGCGCGTGCGGCGAGGAATGCCGCGGCCGCATGCGAATCCATCTGCAGGCTGTAGAGTTTGTTGAGCGTTGTCAGGTTGATCGGAATTGGCACCTGCTGGCCGTCGACCTCGGCCAGCACGCGATGTTCGTAGGGCCGCCATTCGGTGAATTGCGACAGGTAGTCGAGCACCTTCGCGGAATTTGTGTGGAAGATGTGCGGCCCGTAGCGATGAATCAGGATGCCGGCGTCGTCGAGGCAGTCGTACGCATTGCCACCGATGTGGTCGCGCCGGTCGATGATGAGGACACGGCGGCCGAGTTGGCTGGCCAGGCGCTCGGCCAGCACGCAGCCGGCGAAGCCGCCGCCAACGACCAGATGGTCGACCCCCTGATCGAGACGGAAGGAAGAGGAAGCGGGCATGAAGGTCCTTTGGAAAGCAATGGATCGAGCCCTACGCGTGGCAATGTGGATGCCCAAGACCCCTTGTCACGCCAGAGGTTCTCCTTGCCCTCTGGCACCGGTTGCCGCGCGCCCGAGGGCATCGCTCGCCTCGTCCGGCGCCAGGTGCACATGGACCGGTGCCGTCTCGCCGACGGCCCCGCATGGCCGAGCGGCATTTTTTCGCGAAGGGCTACGACCGTTCTCGGCTGCATCCCCGTGGGGTTACACGGCGTCCAGATAAGACGCTCACCGTTGGCCCCTATGCTGCGCTCGGCCAGCAGAAGGGTCGGGTGCAGTGAGGTACGGGGCCGCAACCGATGCGGATCAGGCATCGCCGACGTTGACGTTCACCTTGCCGTCTCCCCCGCACTCCGGGCACTCGGCGCCCTCGATGCGGCCGCTGCCGCCGCAACGCGGGCACACGCCTTCGGCTGTTTGTGGCGTGCAGGGAGGCGCTTCGTCGCGGCCATGGCCGGGTGACGAAGCAGGTGATGAGGAGGGCGTTGCGGGCATGGGCGGTCCTGGTATGGATGCGATCGGAGTCGCGGCACCTGCGTCGCGGGCAACCGTGGTGCCTGCAGCGGCGCTGGCACGCGCGCAGGCATCCGGTTCGCCCCGAGGCCCGAATGACTCGCAGACCTCGCCGGAGCCCCGCTTGACAGTTGCCGATGTCCGCCGCACTACGGCAAACGGGCTGAGCTTTCATGTGCGTGTTGACGGCCCGGAGAGCGGTCCGCTCGTGGTCTTGCTGCACGGCTTTCCCGAGACGGGTGAGGCCTGGCGTCGACTCGCGGCGGCGCTGAGTGCTGAAGGCTGGCGTGTGGTTGTGCCCGACCAGCGTGGCTATGGGTTGAGCGACAAGCCCAAAGGGCTGCGCGCCTACGCTCTGGACACGCTTGCTGATGACGTGCTCGCGCTTTGCACGGCCTTCGGCCACGCGCGATTCGCTGTCGTCGGACATGACTGGGGTGGTGTAGTGGCCTGGCACTTGGCCGCGCGCGACCCGCGACGGGTGCAAGGCGTCTGCATCCTGAACGCACCGCACCCGGCGAGCCTCGGCGGCTTCACCCTTGCGCATCCGACGCAACTCTTGCGTAGCACCCACGTCGGCTTCTTCCAGATTCCCGGCGTGCCCGAGTGGCTGCTCGCCGCACGCGACCATGCGCTGCTGCAGCGCGCATTGACCGGGAGCAGCCGCCCCGGGACCTTCGATGAAGCGTTGCTCGCCGCTTACGGCCGGGCCTGGGCCGAGGACGGCGCACTGACCGGAATGCTGAACTGGTATCGCGCGCTCGTGCTGGCACGGCCGATTGCCGGGACGATCGAGGTGCCGGTGCAGGTGATCTGGGGCGACCGTGACCGTGCGCTTGAAGCGGGCCTCGCAGAGGCCGCGTTGCGTTTCTGCAGACAAGGCATGTGTCTGCATCTGCCGCAAGCCAGTCACTGGGTGCACCACGAAGAGCCTGAGCGCGTCGGAGCTTGCGCCACTGAATTCCTGCACAGCGTTGCGCCGCCGACGTTTCGAGACAAGCGCACAGGGCCCTCCCCTGGGATCAAAGCATAGAGTCAGGGCGATCCGGACACAGAGGCCGAACTCATCAAACGGCGTGTCTTGATCGCCGAATCATCCTGTCGACCGCCAGCAGATGAAAGTCTCGCCGCGGCGCACAACTTGCACGTGGTCAGGGCGACCGGTCAGCGCGTTCTGGAGGTCGAGGTCGCAGGCACACAGTTTGCCGATGTTTCCGTGCAAGGGAAGCATCACCATGACCGATTCGATCCTGACGAAAGCCCATCAAGCAGCGCTCGCGGCTCAGCTCGATGCGCGCGAGTCCGAACTCCGCGCCCAGGTTCGCGCGGTCGCGAACGAAACCGCGGAAACGCCGACGCACGACCCGCACGTTCAGGTTGGCGACATCGGCGAGCAGGGCGAGGAACGGATCCGCGGTGCGATGCGCCACGCCGAGCAGGAACGCGACATCGACGAGCTGCGCCAGATCGCGCAGGCGCGGGGGCGCATGCGCGAGGGCAGTTATGGGCTGTGCATCGACTGCGGCACGGCCATCCCATTCGCTCGGCTGGAGGCGCTCCCGTTCAGCGCGCGTTGCGTGCCGTGCCAGCGGGTGTTTGAAGAGGCGCATCCGTTCGGCATTCGCATTGCGATAGCACCGTGAAGCACGCCTTGCGCAGCATTTTCTCAACTCAGAAAGAGACTCTCGTGGCACATCGACTCAAGCCCCTCGCAGAACAGGTCATTGTCATCACCGGCGCGTCCAGCGGCATCGGCCTGTGTACGGCGCGAATGGCTGCCAGGCGCGGCGCATCTGTCGTGCTGGCCGCGCGCAGCAAGGAAGTGCTGGAGGAAGTCGTTCACGAACTCTCCGTGAGCGGCGCGAAGGCGCTGGCTTGCGGCGCCGACGTGGCCGACCGCCGGCAGGTGGAGGAGGTCGCGGCGCGTGCCATCGCTGAATTCGGTCGCATCGACACCTGGGTCAACGATGCGGGCGTCTCGATCTATGCGCGGCTGGACGAAGTCAGTGAAGCAGACGGCCGCAGGCTTTTCGACACCAATTTCTGGGGCGTCTTCAACGGCTCGCTGGCTGCACTGCCGCACCTGAAGCGGCAGGGCGGCTCCCTCATCAACGTCGGCAGCGAGGTCTCGGATGCGGTTGTTCCGCTGCAGGGCATCTACTCGGCGTCGAAGCACGCGGTGAAGGGCTTCACGGATGCGCTTCGCGTGGAGATCGAGATCATCGACAAGGCGCCGGTTTCTATCACGCTGATCCAGCCCACCGCGGTTGACACGCCTTATCCGGGCAACGCGCGGAACTACATGGATCAGGAACCCAAGCTGCCGGATCCGATGATCGAGCCTGAGAAGGTGGCCGAGGCAATCTTGGCAGCCGCGGTCGAGGGCGGACGTGACGTCAAGGTCGGGGCGATGTCGATCCTGAACACAGCCATCGCGAAGATCGCGCCGTCCCTGGGGGACAAGATGTCGGCCAAGCAGGCGGACCGGCAGCAGAAGCCGGAGGCACCACACAACCCCGAAGGGGCGCTGTACAACGCCAGTGGCTCCGGGCAAGTGCGCGGTGAAGGGAAAACGGGTTGAACGCAACGCGAGCCGCGGCGTGGTCGTGATGGCGCCGGGCCAGCCCAACTGCACTGCCTCGGTCCCGCTCGGCGGTCGATGAATTGCAGTCCCATGAGCGCAATCTGTGCAGCCACCGCCTGTCGGGAAAGGCCGTCCACGGCCTCGTCCGGGTCAACACCAGCATCGCGCCGCGCGACGCGCAAGACTTCGCGCCGCGTGCAAGCGGCCTGCCATGCCGCCGTGGTTGTTGCGACTGCTGCAGGCGCAACAAGCCGCTCGTGAATGCTGCACTTCATCGGGGATCAGCCAAGGTCATGTGATGCTTCGTTCGACTCGTTCGTCTTCCTGCATGCGGCGCGCAGGAGCAACCCCATGCTCTTCAGGCCGTGCCCGTTTCGACAACGAATGGATGATGTATTCCTCAGCAACACAAAAAAAACCCGGCGGCTCGCGCCCCCGGGTAAGGCCGAAAGGCCCCCACCTTCGATATCAATGCTGCTCAGTCTCGGGTTGTCGCCCAAACCACAGATCACGCATGCCTACGCGAGTCGCCAGCAATTCAGTCTGTACTTCGGTCACTGCCGCCCTGTCTGACCGTTCACAAAGCGGCGAGGAGGTGCCAGGCCGCAGATCGCGCTGCTGCACTTGACGATCAGAGAACGTGACCTCCGTCACTGCGAAAAGCACCGGAAGGGCATGCAGCGTCCCTTCGACAGGTGCACATGCAAGCGCGTCACGCACTTCCGTTAAACGCTGAAACTCGCGGCCGCGATCCTCGTATCGGCGTCGGTCGCAGGGTGCATAAGTCATCGTGGGCTCGCAATCGGTGGACATGGCTGAGTGGCAAATGGGGTGCCCACTCGTGTCGAAATGATCAAACGCACCTGCGCGTCGGAGGAGCGCTGGAGCGAACCTGTCAGGGATCTTCTCCGTGGTGCTGCGTGCTCCTCTGGGTCACAGCGCGAGGTGGGTTGTAATCGGTTCGGTTCGGTTCGGTTCGGTTCGGTTCGGTGCGGTGCGGGAGACGTCAAGCGGGGACGCTTGGCCGGCATGCGCACAGGTCGCTATGGCAACTGAACAGATCGATCGCGCGGATGCCTGGATCCGACGTTCGGTCTTTGGGCTTTGAAGAATGAGTCGTCTGGGTCCCACTGGAGTGCAACGCCGCGGGCACGTTGACTCTGCGCATGCAAGCGCCACAAACGCGCCGGCGGGTTTTTTGCTGAGGAATTTGCGGCAAGCCTTGCAAACGTGCCGCATGGTGGCCGCTGCGGTGCGCTCGGACGCCGGTGGGCTCTCTTGATGTCAGTGCAGACAGTCCGGACGCACCTCGCCGCTGCTGCAAGGTCGCAACCAGGACTGGCAGCAGCAAGTCTCGCAGGCGAGGCGCGCCGGCAAGCACCTTCCGTCACAGCGCCCCCGGGCAACGATTGCGACCCAGGGGTGGCACGCACCTACGCTCGGCTCGCTCCGCCCTATGACCTGCTGTTCGGTCAGGTGCCGGAGCCGGGGCGGCGCCGCATGCCCGAGATGGTTCGGCAACTCGCGCCGGCGAGCCTGCTGGAGGTCGGTGTGGGCACCGGCCTTGCGCTTGGCGATTTCCCGTACAACGCATGCATCGTCGGTATCGATTTGTCGGCTGACATGCTCGCGCGGGCGAGCGAGCGCGCGGCGCTACTCGCAGATCACCGCAGCACCCTCGAGCAGATGAACGCCGAGCGCATGCGCTTCCCCGACGCCAGTTTCGACTGGGTCACCGTGCCCTATGTGCTTTCGGTCACGCCGCGGCCGGCGGAACTCCTTCGCGAGACTCGGCGAGTGCGCAAGCGCGGGGGGACGATCATGGTGCTGGATCATTTCTATGGCAGTCCGGCGTGGTGGCTGCTCGAGCGGGCGGTCCGCTCGGCGGCAGCGCATGCAGGGTTCCGGTCCGACTTCCGTTACGAAGAGCAGATCCTCGCGTACGACTGGCAGGTCGAGTGGCTGGAGCCCGGGAACCTGTGCGGCCTGCCGAGGCCGGTGGTACTGCGCAATCGCCCATGAGTCGGCTTTGCCCCTCTACAGGCTGACAAACCGGGCGTCGGCCGTGCGCGGGTGCGCCTTCGCGCAGCGGCGCTCCTGATTGTCGAGTCCAGCAGCCTGGATCGCCGCTGGATGGCCGCTTGCGGCGTTCACCCTTGCGGAGGCCCCGGGCGTCGGCACCCTGATTGCCACAGCGGGGGCATGACCGCGATCCACCATCTCAACTGTGTTTCGTCCTGCCCTCTGGGTGGCCGGTTGATGGACGGCCGCAGCCGCTCCATTGCGCAGCGCGGAAGCCTGTGCTGTCACTGCCTGCTTCTCGAGACCGACAACGGTCTGGTGTTGATCGACACCGGGTTCGGGCTGCGCGACGTTCGCGACCCGCGCAGTCGACTCAGCGGACTCTTCCTGCGCCTGCTGGCGCCCGATTTCCGCGAAGAGATGACGGCCGTGCGCCAGATCGAGCGAATGGGCTTTCGTGCGCAGGACGTGCGGCACATTGTGCTCACGCATCTGGATTTCGACCACGCGGGTGGGCTTGACGACTTCCCCGCAGCGCAAATCCATTTGATGCGGCGCGAGCGCGATGCGGCCGAGGCCCAGCGCACCTGGCTGGACCGCCAGCGCTTCCGGCCGCAGCAGTGGTCCAGCCGTGCGCGTTGGCACGTGTACAGCCCCTACACAGGCGGCGAACCATGGTTCGGCTTCGAATGTGTGCGCGACTTGCGCGGGCTACCTCCGGAGGTTCTGCTGGTGCCGTTGGCTGGCCACACCTTCGGCCATGCCGGCGTGGCTGTATGCGGTCCTCAGGGCTGGCTGCTGCTGGCTGGCGACGCGTACTTCTACCACCGTGAAATGGACGCCGACGCACCCTGGTGCACCCCGGGCCTGCGCGTCTATCAAAGGCTGATGGAAAAGGACCGACGCGCGCGTCTGCGCAACCAACAGCGCCTGCGCAGCCTCAAGGAACGCCTTGGCGATGAGATCTGCCTGCTGAGCGCTCACGATCCGCTCGAATTCGAAAGGGCCGCAGGCCGTCCGGCCGGGGCGTTGGCACCGTCCCGAGCGGGATCCATCGCGGAGGCGCTCTGAGGCCCGCGACAAAGGAGCATTGCCTCGGCTCAGACGACCCGCCGCTGCGCAGGTTCCATCGGGCCCTGAAGGTACTGGCCAGAAGCGTGGCCCAGAACGATGAGTGCAGCGACGTAAATGTCGGACTCGGTTTGAATGTCCGTACAGCCGGTGCAAGCGTTACCTGCAACGCCCATGCCCATGACTTGGCTTCGGGGGCGTCGCCGATTGGCAACCGGTCTCGCCTTTGCTAAAAGAGCCGCACGCCACCACGAAAGATCCAGGTGCCGCTCCTCGGTTCTCCATTGGAATCGTTGTTTTTTGATGCCCTGGCGTCGGGCCGCATGGTCGCGCAAACGACCTCCTTTTTCTCCGGCTCTGGCGGCCACAGCGCCCTGCAGCCGGCGGGCGCGCAAGCCGAGCGCATCCACGAATTGTGGCAATTGACGCTCTGGATTTGCATGGGCGTCTTCGCGGCCATCCTGGTGGTGCTGCTGATCGCGTTGATGCGTGCGCCCCGCAGCGCGACGGACTCGGCGCCGTTGTCGGCGCACGCGATGGGCGCCGAGCGCCCCGCGCGGCGCTGGGCCACCTGTGCCACCCTCGGTTCCGCGGGCTTGCTGATGGTGCTGCTCGGCATCGACATCTGGACCGACAGGGCGCTCTCTCGCCTTCCCACTGCCGATGCAGTGCGCATCGAGATGACGGCCCAGCAGTGGTGGTGGGAGGCGCGCTACCTCGACGCGCAGGGCCGGCCTGAATTTTCGGTCTCCAGCGAACTGCACGTGCCGGTGGGCCGTCCTGTGATCGTCACGCTGAAGAGCGCTGACGTGATCCACACCTTCTGGGTTCCCAGCCTGCACGGCAAGAAGGACATGCTGCCCGGGCGCAGCACGCAACTGCTGCTGCGTGCCGACAAGGCGGGCACGTACCGCGGCGAATGCGCGGAATTCTGTGGACTGCAGCATGCGCTCATGGCCTTCAGCGTGACCGCCGAATCGCCGGCGACCTACGCCCAGTGGCGCGCGGGTCAGAAGTTGCCGGCGGCCGAACCATCGGAGCATGATTCGATGCGCGGCCGGTGGCTGTTCCTCTCGTCCAACTGTGCGCAGTGCCACACCGTGCGCGGCACCGAAGCCAGGGGCACCCTGGGGCCCGATCTCACGCACGTAGGAAGCCGGTCGCTGCTCGCAGCCGGGACGGTCGTCAACAAGCCGGCTCTGCTCTCCGCTTGGATCGTGGATCCCCAATCCCTCAAGGCAGGGGCCACCATGCCGCCGAGCAAGCTGCCGCCGGACGATGTCCGCGCGCTGGTCGCCTACCTTGGAAGCCTGCGATGAGCGCCGCCGGCCCGCCGCTTCTCGACGGCCCTCACGCCGATGCGCAGGTGCTTGAGGCCTTGCGCGCCACATGGAGCGATCCACCGGGATGGTGCGGGCGCCTGCGCGCGATCGATCACAAGACCATTGCGCGCCGCTTCATCGTCGCGACCTTCGTGTTCTTTCTCCTGGGCGGCGTGCTCGCGCTGGCCATGCGGCTGCAGCTCGCGGCTCCCGGGCTGCGGTTGCTGAGCCCAGGGCTATACAACCAGCTGTTCACCATGCACGGCACCACCATGATGTTTCTCTTCGCCGTACCGGTGATGCAGGCCGTGGCGATGTACCTGGTCCCGTTGATGATCGGCGCGCGCAGCGTGGCGTTTCCTCGCATGAATGCCTTCGCCTTCTGGGTGTTCCTGATGGGGGGCTCCTTTCTGTATGCGGGTTTCGCGCTCGGGTCGGGCCCGGATACCGGCTGGTTCAGTTACGTGCCGCTCGCATCGGCCGACTATGCCCCGGGCAAGGGCGTGGACATCTGGGCGCAGATGATCACCTTCACGGAGCTGTCCGCGTTGCTGGTGGCCATCGTGCTCATCACCACGATCTTCAAGATGCGCGCGCCAGGCATGACGCTCGGGCGGATGCCGCTGTTCGTGTGGGCGACGCTGGTCACGCAGTTCATGGTGCTGTTTGCCATGCCATCGGTCATGCTGGGAAGCACGGCGCTGATCCTCGACCGCCTGGTGGGCACGCATTTCTACAACCCGGCGCGCGGCGGTGACGTGCTGCTTTGGCAGCACCTGTTCTGGTTCTTTGGGCATCCCGAGGTCTATCTGATCTTCATTCCGCCCTTGGGATTCATCTCCACCATCGTCTCGACCTTCGCGCGGCGCCCGGTGTTCGGCTACCGCGCCATGGTGCTGGCACTCGTCGCCACCGCGTTCCTCGCGTTCGGCCTCTGGGTGCACCACATGTTTGCCACCAACCTGCCGGAGGTGGGGAAGGCCTTTTTCACTGCCGCGAGCTTGGCGATCGCAGTGCCGTCGGCTGTGCAGATCTTCTGCTGGATTGCTACGCTGTGGAATGGACGGCTCGACTTCAAGGCACCGCTGTACTTCGTGCTGGCGTTCTTCGTCATTCTGATCGCGGGCGGCATGACCGGTCTGATGCTGGCCTCGGTCTCGCTCGACCTGCAGGTGCACGACACCTATTTCGTGGTGGCGCACCTGCACTACGTGCTGCTCGGCGGTGCGGTGTTTCCTCTGTTCGGCGCCATCTACTACTGGTTCCCCAAATTCACCGGCCGCATGCTGAGCGAGACGCTCGCACACTGGCATTTCTGGCTGTTCTTCGTCGGTTTCAACGTAACCTTCTTCCCGATGCACCTGCTGGGTCTGCACGGCATGCCCAGGCGCGTGTGGACCTATTCGCCGGGGCTCGGCTGGGATGGAATGAACATGACGGCGACGCTGGGTGCATTCACGATTGCGGCGAGCATGGCGGTGTTTCTCGTGAACGTCGCCATGAGCCTGCGTCGCGGGCAATGCGCGCCGAATGATCCATGGGGCGCGGGCACGCTGGAATGGCGCACGCCCTCTCCGCCCCCGCCGCACAACTTCGACGCTCTTCCGGTCGTCCACGGCCGCGACCCGCTGTGGATGGCCCCGAGGCCACCCTTGCACGTCGCGGGCCTCGCGGCCGATGCCAGGGAGGTGCTGGTAACGAGCGCACTCGCCGCGCAGCCTGAGAGCCGCCCGCTGTTTCCGAAGCCCAGCATCTGGCCATTCCTAGGCGCGCTGGCCACCACGGTGCTCTTCATCGGTTCGGTGTACACGCCGTGGGCCGTCGCTTGGGGTGCGTTGCCGCTCACCGTCGCGCTGATCGGCTGGTTCTGGCCCGGTCGCCAGGAGACGGAGCAGGCGCTGGCGTTGGAGAACCCGCCATGACGACCACTGGCGAACGCCAATTCGACGCGCTGGACGTGCGCGGGCTGACGAGCTATGCCTTCGGCCAGCGCAGCTTGATGTGGTGGGGCACCATGGGCTTGATGCTGATCGAGGGCACGGTCTTCGCGATCGGCGTGATGATGTACTTCTACCTGCGCGGCGTCGCATCGGTCTGGCCGCTCGATGCGGCACCTCCTGCGCTGCGTTGGGGCACGCTCAACACCGCCATCCTCCTGCTAAGTCTTTGGCCCAACCAGATGGCAAAGCGTGCCGCGGAGCAGAGGGACCGCGTCCGCACCCGCCTCTGGCTGACCGCGTGCGTGCTCTTCGCGGTCGCCTTTCTGGGCGTGCGTGCACTTGAATTCACGGCGCTCAATGTCAGCTGGCATGTCAACGCCTATGGCTCGGTGGTATGGCTGCTGCTTGGACTGCACACCACGCACCTCCTCACGGACACCATCGATACGGCGGTCTTGGCGACGCTGCTTTTTACCGGACCCTTCGAGGGCAAGCGCTTTGTCGATGTGAGCGAGAACGCGCTGTACTGGTATTTCGTGGTGGCAAGCTGGCTGCCCATCTACGCAGTCCTCTATCTGGCGCCGCGGGCGTGAGCGACGATCATGCAGACGCCTGTCTTCGTCCTGCGGCGTCGGCTCCTTCATGGGGCGACGCGCCGCGTTGCGTACGCGGTGCGGCTGACCATGTCGGGGGCCGCGCTGACGCTGTCCGGCATCGCGTGTGCGCACGTGATCGATCCCTCCGCCTCGCCCGCCGCCTGGCTGCAGTGGAGCTTGGACCCCTTTGTGCTCTGTGTCCTCGCGATCGGCCTGGTGCTCTACGCGCTCGGCTACCGTCAACTTCGGTCTCGCTCGCATGCCAGGTCGCGCGTACAGCGCGAGCGGCAGGGCATGGCCTTCGCGGGAGGCTGGGTCCTGCTGCTGATTGCGCTTGTCTCCCCGCTGGACGGGCTCGGTGCGGCACTGTTCTCGGCGCACATGGTTCAGCACGAGCTGCTGATGATCGTGGCGGCGCCACTGCTCGTGCTGGGGCGACCGCTCGGCATCTGGGTTTGGGCGCTGCCGTCTAGCTGGCGAAAAAGTGTCGGCGGCGTCGTGCGCTGGCCACCCCTGAGGGCCGTCTGGAAAGGCGCCACCGCCCCCGCGGGTGCGTGGCTGTTGCATGCGGCGGCGCTCTGGCTGTGGCACATACCGGTGCTCTTCCAGTCCGCACTGCTGCACCCGTGGGTGCACACCTTGCAGCACACGAGTTTCTTGGGCAGTGCATTGCTCTTCTGGTGGACCATTTTCCGGCACCCGGGCGGGGCGGCAATGTTGTCGTTGTTCACCACCATGGTTCACACCGGCGCCCTGGGCGCACTGCTCACACTGGCGCCCGGGCTCTGGTACCCGCTCTATGTCGAGTCTTCGGCGGCACTCGGCTTCGACGCGCTGCAGGACCAGCAGATGGGTGGCTTGGTGATGTGGGTTCCCGGCGGCATCGCCTATCTGGCAAGCGCGCTGGTCATCGCGGCGCGCTGGCTCGACGATCGCCGTTCGGCCGCTGCCTTGTCCGCGCCCGAGGCGCCATGAAGACGCTTCGTACCCGTACCTGGATGGCAGCGCTTGCAAGCTGCCTCCTTGTCATGGCGGCAAGGGCACAGCCCAGTGCCGTGCCGGTCGTCGGCTCGCTCGCGCGCGGCGAATACCTGGCGCGCATTGGCGGGTGCGCCAACTGCCACACCATGCCGCGCGACGGCATCCCGTTTGCTGGCGGACGGCCGATGTCCACCCCGCTCGGGGCCATCGTCAGCACGAACATCACGCCTGACCCGGTGCACGGCATCGGACGCTACAGCTTCGACGAATTCAGGCGCGTCATGCACGAGGGTACGGCGCCAGGCCAGAAGCACCTCTACCCGGCCATGCCCTACGGCGCCTATACGAAGGCCGCCGACGAGGACCTTCGGGCACTGTTCGACTACCTGATGCGCGGCGTCTCGCCGTCCGACTACACCCCGCCCCCGACCCGTCTGCCTTTTCCCTTCAATCAGCGTTGGGCGCTGCCCATCTGGAAGGCCGCGTTCCTGCCGTCGGGCCGCTACGTCGCGAAGGCCGACAGGGACGCCGAATGGAATCGCGGCGCATACCTGGTGCAGTCTTTCGGCCATTGCGGCGCATGCCATACGCCGCGCGGCTTAGCCTACCAAGAGCGCGGCCACGACGAGTCGTCCCGAAGCTTTTTGACCGGCATGGTCAACGACAACTGGTACGCGACGAACCTCACGGGAACACAGGGGGCAGGGCTTGGGCGCCTGGATGCCGAATCGATTGCGCGCTTCCTCCGCACAGGCCATGCCGAAGGCAACGTCGCCTTCGGCTCGATGGCGGAGGAGGTGGCGCAAAGCACCCAGTACCTTACGGAGGCCGACGCGTGGGCGGTCGCGAAGTACCTGAAGACCCTGCCGGCGCAACGCAATGAAGGAGTCTACGCCCCCGAACGGGCGGAGGCGCCAGGACCGCGAAAGGGCGGTCGCACCGGTGACGTGGAGTCGGTCGGCACCCGCGTCTACCGGTCTTTCTGCTCGCAGTGCCACCGTTCCGATGGCAAGGGCCTTGAGGACACGTTTCCGCGCCTGGCCGGAAATGCCTCGGTCTTGAGCGACGACGCCACCTCACTGATCCGCCTCGTCGTGCAGGGCGGAACCGGCCCACGAACAGCGAACGGCCCGGAGCCTCAGCAGATGCCCGGTTTCAATGCCACTCTGACCGATGTTCAGATAGCGCAGGTGCTCACCTATGTACGCCAGTCGTGGGGCAACGCGGCCCGGCCAGTCACCACCAATGACGTCACCGAGCTCAAGCGCAAGCTCAACTGAAGACCGGCCCCTCCAGGGCGGCGGAACTGACGTGATCTTGGGTCGCGTCATGCCAGTGAGGTCGTGCTTGTAGCACGCGCCGGCCTGCACGTAGCACTGTCTCGAACGCAGCTGCCGCGGACGACCCTCCACGCTGTGGCCCATGAGCGGCTGCGATCCGGCCCTGCGAAATCCGCGTGCCTACGGCACCAGACGGCAGTGCCGGGCGCTTCCTTACCCCGCCTGAGAGGCGCCTGTCACCGGCGGCCAACGGTCAGCAGGCCATCGAGCCTGGCCTGCGCCGAAGCGCCTGGAAGAGGGGAGAGAAGTGGGGGCGGCGGCAACACATAGAGGACACGTCAGCCTTTGCTGACCTACACAGGACGTTCAAACTCACGCGGAGAATGAATGGACATGGCAACTTCGATCCCATGGCGTTACAGATCTACCTTATTGAGGATGACGTCCGGCTTCGGGCTTCCATCGTTGACGCCATCAGCTCGATTTGCGGTGCTGTTGTCATCGGAACGGCGGAGACAGAAGATCAAGCCGTCGCATGGCTCAACGCCCACCACGGCTTCTGGCGTCTGGCAGTGCTGGACCTCTTCCTCAAACCCGGCACCGGTTTCGGTGTTCTTCAGCGACTCATTCCTCGGGACGCCACCGAACAGGTCATCGTTCTCACGAACTCTGCGACGCTAGAAAACCGCAATCGTTGTCTGGCGCTAGGTGCCCTCGCGGTGTACGACAAGACGGTGCAGTTGGGAGATTTCTTGGACCATTGTGTGCGCCATCACCAGCAGACGCCGATTTGAGAGAACAGCCAGAGACACGGCTCGGTCGTGGCAAAGAGATAGCGTGTCCACCCAGCCCAGCCCAGCCCAGCCCAGCCAACTCGGCCAGCTCGGCCAGCTCGGCCAGCTCGGCCAGCTCGGCCAGCTCGGCCAGCTCGGACCGGGCTCACTTTGCGTACGCGCCTGAGACGGCTCAGATTATTGAGCAAGGGGACATCAAGCCCGCTCAATTGGAAAGTCTTTGACGACCTTGTAGCGTTTGATGTAGACGCTTGGACCGTCAGCGAAGATGGCGCTATCTGTTCGTTTGAGAAGATTGCGCTCGAGAGGCAGCTTCGCGTTTCACTTTTCCGCAATCCGTCGAAACGCCAGGGCCCGTCTCAATGAGCGGGAGAAGTGCAGCGACAGGGGCTGTGAGAGCCAGGGCAATCGCGCCTCCTGCGCGCGCGAGTAGGGGCCCCTTTTCAATTTGAAATTCGGGGTTCTTGAATGTGCCTGTGAAGCGCACGGGCGTACGAAGGGACAAGATGGCGGGCCTTTTAGGCTTGGGCTCGACCAGAACGTCAAAGCGTTCACTGGCGAGTTCGAACGAACCCGCGCCGACGATCTGAGTGTCTTCAGTGTCCACAACCATCAGGGTGGAGCGTCCTTGCCCCTTGGCTATATTGAACATGACACCGCCGCAATTGACGGCGATCGTCTTGTCGCCTGATAGCAAAAGCTGGACCACCTTGCCGCCGTTCAGGCCGCTCACCGCGTCGGCCAAGTTGGAAATTCGCCCCTCGGCCACGGCGAGCTGCAGATTCCCATCTGCCTTGGCCGCTGCATCTGCGATGGAGTTGCCACGGCCTTGAAGCCTGAGAGCACCCTCGATCTGACCAGCGCCTTGGGCGATCTTTTCCTGCTTCGGCAAAAGCTTGGAGATCTGGATCTGTTTGAAAGCCACCTGCACGTCAGTGTTGATGGTGGGTTGGCGGGCGTCTAGCCTGACGCGTGAGGCAATCGTGCCACCTGCAAAGCCAAAGTCAAGTCGGGACAGGTCAAGCACTGCATCCTTCAGCCGAAGAGATGCACTGAGGCTCTCAAGCGGCAAGGCATCGGGCACTTCGAGCCGGGCAGCATCAAGAGTGACTTCGGCATCGATCTTTCCCAGGCGGCTGCCATCAAACTTGCCTGCCGGAAGGACGTGGTTCGGATCGGCGGCTTGATCCGCTGCCTTGGCGGATTCACGGCGGTTCGTCGACGCCTGAGAGGCTGCGGGCTTGCCGCCCGAGTCCTTGGTCTGCACGCCGACGAGCGGACCGAGGTCCGCGAGCTTGAGCAGCTTGCTGTGAAGTTCAGCTGTGAGAAGCGGCCGAGGTTCCCGCTCGATGTATGCCCCCTTGCCGTAAACGTCGGTCGCGCCGATCTTCCCCTGCAGGTCGTCGATCGAATAGCGAGTGCCTTTGAGGACCAGATGACCTCGGAGGCTGTAAGGAGGTGAAGCGGGCAGGGGGAGCAGAAGGAAGGGATACAAGTTGGCCAAGGTCTGGCCTTCAATGCGCAGTTGCGTGTCGATACCGGAGATGTCGGCTGCGTCGGCAAGGGTTCCCTCGACGCGGATCCGTGTGGTACCCGCCTTGAGCTCGCCTTTGATCGGAAAGGGCACGCCAGACTCTTGGAAGCTGAGCACCTCACCGGTCAATGCCGTGCCGGAGAAACCTGCATCGTGGTACTTGCCGGAGAACGCGTAACGCGTGGCGTAGCGGTTGTTGCTCGGCGCGGCGTCGGCGTCCTTCACCCTTTCCTGCAGAGCGGGATCGAAGGTGCTCGCGATGACTTCGAGGCTGAATGGCTCGCCATGATCGAAATACCTCAGCCGACCCCGGTCCACGGACAGGGTACTGATGCGAAGCTTGCTTGGGGAAGAGCTCTCCGATGGCTCGGCTAGCACCCAGTTCCTTCGCTCATCCTCGAGTTTCTCGAGCACCAGGTCTGGCTTGGTGAGCGCCACTCGAGGGATGAGGATCTTGTCGGGAAGGTCCCGCAGCGAGATGGAGAACTCAACCGTCTCGACACGCGCCATCGCCTCTTCTTTGGACCATTTGGCGTTGCTGAAATACACGTTCCTCATCCGCACTGTCGGCGTGAAGCCGAGGCGCACGTGCAGGTCGTCCATCTTGAACGTTCGCTGCGTCTTCTGGGAAATGTATCGCTCGACGGGCGCGCGCACCCAATTCCAGTCAAACAAGACGACCAGGATGACCAGAAAAAACACGAAAACGCCGAGCCCTGCGAACACGGGATGCCGGCGCGCGTGGTGCACAAGTGAACTCATGGTCTCGCTCTAGCGTTCAATGAAGGACCGGCATGGATCTTGGCGACCCCGGCGACCTGGCGGCGAGAGGGACCTTCTGTGAACGCTTGTAGGACTCAGCCTCCACCGCGCCACGATCCGCGACTGGCCCAACCTGCCAAGGATGTGAGGCATCGGCACGGCGGGCGAGCAGATTTGACCAGTTTCTTCAGTCGCACGCTGTCGTATTGCTGCTGACCACTCCTATGTCCGGGCCTGCGCCGTCAGCGAAGGATTGGACGCTCCATGATCGAATCCGAGCAGCCCGAGGCCGCAGTGGATTCACACACGCGCCCGGCTGAAAGACTCACGTCGGTAGCCGAGCGCTGCGTGGCGACTGAAGCTCGGCCTCTTCTTGCCGGTGGCGCCGACGGTGGCGAACGCACGGGCCGGCTGTGATGGCGACGCCGAACATTGCCAGGCATGAGTCCATCAGCAACGCATGGCGCCCTGCGGTTCGCTTGCCGGTGCAGTTAGTTGGTCTCACCATCTCGAGGCCGCGCGAGCGCGCGTTGATCGCTGTGCTGAGCACGCGGTGCCGCCGCGCAGTGCGGCGCAGGGCGCGGATGAGCGTGAAGGACGCGGGGCGTGAAGGCGTGTACCGCAGGCGTTGCGAGTCCGGAGCGCACGGCGGCGCCGATGTCGCAGCTCCGTCGACCGCGATGCGGGCCATGCCCCGCGGCGGGCAGATGACCGCGCTGCGGCGTTCGTCGAGGAAAAAGCGACTTTTGCCTACATGCTTTGCCCAGCAAGCAGCGATCGTTGTGCTGGCGACTACTTGAACCAAACAGCAACATCAACGATCCGCCATGCCGCAGCGAACAGGCTCTTGTCCAGCCCAGGGTGCACGGGCGCGACTCGGCCACGCAACGGCACCGTCCACGCAAGGGCACCGGCGCCCTTGCCGTGGCTTTCGGGGGCGTTGATGTGGTCGTCGCGCGGAGAGTCAAGGGCGGCGCTGAAGGGCCGAGTCCCGCCTCTTACCCCCTTGCGAGAAAGAGCACCATGCAGCACCTCGATACGCCGCTGTCACCGCTTGACACCTTGGGTCTGCCACGCGGGAAGGCCGTACAACGGTCCAGGAAATGCTTGAATGTGGTCTTGACCGGGGCGTCCAGCGGCATCGGAAGAGCCACTGCACTGGCATTCGCCCGCCAAGGCGCCTCACCCATCCTGGCATCGCGCGACCGGGAGCACCTGCGGGAGGTAGCGCACGCGTGCACGGAAGCAGGGGGCGCTGCCTCGATCATCCCGACAGATGTGACCGACGCCGCGGCGGTCCAGGTGCTTGCCGACGTGGCCGTCTCCCGCCTCGGGCATGTGGACGTGTGGGTCAACAACGTCGGTGTAGGCGCGATCGGTCTCTTTGATGAAACGCCGCTCGAGGCGCATCGTCGGGTGATCGAGGCGAACCTGTTGGGCCACATGCATGGCGCATACGCCATCCTGCCGCACTTCAAGTCGCGAGGCTCCGGCACCCTGATCAACATGATCTCCTTGGGCGGGTGGGTACCCGCGCCCTATGCCGCAGCCTAGACGGCGAGCAAGTTCGGCCCGCGCGGCTTTTCGGAGTCGCTGCGCGCCGAACTGTCGGCGCAGCCGCACATCCACGTGTGCGAGGTGTACCCGACCTTCGTGGACACACCGGGCATGTCGCACGGCGCCAACTACAGCGGCGCCCAGGTGCGCCCGCCGCCGCCCGTGGTGGATCCCCGCACCGTTGCAGATGCCTTGGTGTCCCTGGCCCTGCGTCCGCGCGCCAGGATCTTCATCGGCTCGCCTGCTCGGCCGGCCATTCTTGCCCACGCCCTGGCGCCCGACCTGCTGGCGCGCGGCATGAAATGGCTTACCGACAGGGCGCTGCAGCGCGCCAAGCCAGCCGAGCGCACGGACGGCAATCTCTTCGAGGCATCGCGTGGCAACGCCATCGACGGCGGTTTCCGATCCAGCGACGCACGCGCCTCTGCAGCGATGACCATCGGCATGGGCGCGGCAGCGATCGGCGCGCTCGCGCTGGCGGGCGGCTGGGCCATTCGGCAGCGCGACCGCACCTGAGTCGTTCCCCTCAACCAAGGAGTTTTCCATGTCTTCGCACAGCACGAACAAGGGCTCATTCGCCATCGTCACCGGGGCGTCTTCGGGCATAGGCCTGGAACTGGCGCGCTGTTGCGCTGCCTCGGGCTTCGACCTGCTCATCGCGGCGGACGAGCCCGAGATCGAGGCGGCCGCGCAGGAGCTGCGCAACGCCGGCGTGCAGGTCAGCGCCTTGGAGGTCGACCTGTCGACGATGGAGGGCGTCGACCGTCTATACGCCGCGGCAGGCGGGCGGCCCGTGGACGCGTTGCTGGCCAATGCGGGGCGCGGGCTGGGCCACGCCTTTCTTGATGAGGACTTCATGCAGGCCAGGCGGGTGCTCGACACCAACGTCACCGGTACCCTCTACCTGCTGCACAAGGTCGGTGGCGAGATGCGCGCCCGCAACCGTGGCCGCATCCTCATCACCGGGTCGATCGCGGGCTTCACGCCGGGTTCGTTCCAGGCGGTCTACAACGGCACGAAGGCGTTCATCGATTCGTTTTCCTTTGCCCTGCGCAACGAGCTGAAGGAATCCGCGGTCACCGTGACCTGCCTGATGCCCGGACCGACGGACACCGAGTTCTTCGAGCGTGCCGACATGCTGGACACCAAGGTGGGACAGGGCAGGAAGGCGGATCCGGCGAAGGTCGCGAAGATCGGCTTCGAGGCCATGCTCGACGGAGACGGCGACGTGGTCGCGGGCTGGAAGAACAAGTTGCAGGCGGCAGTGGCGAACATCACGCCGTCTTCGATCCTGGCGGAGCAGCACCGGAAGATGGCGGAGCCCGGGTCGGCGAAATCCTGAATCGCGTGCGCGCGCCGCGACGCCGATGCGCCACCGCGCGCAAGCGGCGCGTCTTCAATTTGCGAGTCGATCGGGGGGGGGTATCGCTTTGACACTGGCGCGGCAGCTGCTGCGATCCCCTTGGATCGTCTCGATGCCGCGCGCAAGACGCGCATGCGCTCGCGCGCAATGTCATGGCAGCGTTGCGTTCCAAGGGGTTTGGTAGTAACTTTGTACTCATTCCAGTCTATTTGGAGGTAAGTGACATGAGCAGTGCGGTGAACAGCCACGAATTGCCCGCTGCCTCAATGGCGGGTAATCCAATGAGCTTGGTCGTCGATGAAGCTTCTGAAGCTATTCGCGCCAACGCTTTTTACTTCGGGAACAAGGCGTGGGCCGAGGAATACCTCACCTACTGTCACCGAAGCGAGCAGTTCAAGGAGCGCTGGCTGGCGGCGACCGGAGACTGGACGGGCAAGGTCGTCGTCGACCTCGGCTGCGGGCCCGGCAACGTGTTTGCGACGCTCGGCGGTCGCCCCGCCAGGCTCATCGGTGTCGACGTCGCCGGCGGATCGCTCGAATTGGCAGAGGGGCTCGGCTACACGACCTTGCTTGCCGATGCGGCGAACGTTCCTCTCGACAGCGAGATGGCTGACGTTGTGGCGATCAATGCCTCTTTGCATCATTGCGAGGACATGCGCGCGGTGCTTGTCGAGGCAGCGCGGCTCGTCAAGCCAGGGGGGGTCCTGGTGACCGACCATGATCCGCAACTGTCGGCGTGGGATTTCAAGGGCGTTGCAAAACTTCTCTGGGTCGCACGTCTGTTCGTGTACCGGGTCATCGGGCACGGCTTTCACAAAACAGCGACGCAGCAGATGTGGGGCCTGAAGACCGAGATTCACCACAAGCCGGGCGACGGACTCACCGATGACTTCTACATCGACACACTTGCGCCCCTGGGCTTTTCCGTTTCGGTGTACGCGCACAACCATGAGATGGGAGCCGACGTCCTTGACGGAAAGGCAGGGCCTGCCGCGTGGAAGTACAAGATTGCAAACATGCTGTCCGGTCGCCGTCCGAGCGCCAGGACGAGCGCCCTCTCATTGATGTGCGTGGCGCGGAAAACTGATGGCGTGCTGGCCTGAGCGAGGTCCCTGGCCTCTGCGGGCACGGTGGTCGAGCCTATGCGCTCGCCGAAGGCGTACGGCCATCGCGCCGACCGTGCCAACTCGCAGCGACTGAACGCTGAGTCCCTTCTCTACCCAGCGTGCTGTCCGAGCGAGCGTCACGAGCGGTTCACCGACCGGGTCGGGCTTCCAGGGCGATGCGCAAGGCCCGGCGATAGCGATCGCGTTCTGCCACAAGCGCAGCACGCTCCGGAGCATCGGCCGCATTCACAGCCATGGCGAAGTGCGCCCACTGGAATGCAAGATAGGACGGGCGGAGCAGCGCAATCAGTGACATATTGATGTGTGCACCTTGCTGCCCCGCGCGGGCGGCCACCGTGCGGAGCTCCGCGGGCGACAGACCCCACTCGACCTCCGCTCCGACCATGTCCCAGGCGATGTCCTGGCACCCCACGAGATCGTGCGCGGCCGCGTGATCGACGGCGTCAGTCTTCAATAGAAGTGATCGGCCGGCGAGCCATTCCCACCGGTGCATCCGATTGTCGGTTTCCACGCGCACGACGTCCGCTGACGCGTGTTGGAAACTGCGCTCCAGGGCCGCACACCGCTCACCGGCGGAGACGCCGAACGCTTCCGTCGCATTGCATCGGGTCATCTCGAGCAACGACGCCATTGACGCGCCACTGTCGGCGGCAGCGGGAAAGCTGCGCGAGCGGAAGGCCAGGTAGTCGCCGATCTTCGTGAGCAGACTGGCGCGTTGCGCCCGCGGCAGCCGGGAGGGAAGCGGCCCAAGATCGTCGCGCCAGCGCTCCACGAGGAAGCCGTGGCGCAGGCCTGCCGGCGCCGGCGTAAAGCCCGCGCTTCCGAGCGCGTTCGCGCGTACGAGCGCCCGCTCGCCCATCCTGCCGAGACCGACAAACTTCACGAGCCAAGTTGCTTCGCCCGAGAACGCGAGGTATTTCAGTCGCTCTTGCCATGGATGTGCAGGCGGCGGCGGTTCGCCTTTGTCCCGCGTTTGCAATGGACGCCATCGGCCGTTTCCGATGTCCTGCAACGGCGCGACCAGCGGTCCGACCAGCGTCTCGACCCAACGGCGCAGCTGGTGCTCGGTCCGCAGTGCGGTGCCGACGCCGTCTTCGAAGCTCACATGCTGCCGTGAAACGCTGGTCCATAGCGTGCGGGCAAAGGTGCCGGCCTCCGGCCCCGGCAGGCCCGCATGGCTGGGGAAGAAATGCAGTCGGTTCGTGGCGACGCCTGCCTGCTGCAGCCAGCGTCCCGCTGCGGCCATGGACGATCCTGAAAGGCCGGGACCTTCGTCGACCACCGCGAAGCCCGCGCCTCCGTCGACGCATTGCAAGGGCGGCGCTGCGATCTCGCGATCGAAAGGGTGGCCGACAGGCCGCAAGGTCCGGGGAACCGGCGCTCCGAGCGCGACCGCCACCATCGCCGCCAGGCTGGTGCCGATGCTGCGCAGGCCGAACACCTGCCAGTGAGGTGCCATGTGCCTGCAGCGTCGCGCTGCCTCGCCGTAGAGCTCCGGATACACGGCATAGAACGCGTACCCCTCCGGGACCCGAAGGAGCAGGAGCGCGTCGGCCAGCGTGGCTTCGCAGCGCGCCAGGAGTTCGAAAGGCAGCGGGCCGCAGTTCTGGTACCCGCTGCACCACGATGCCCAGCAACAGCGCGCGAGCGCCGTGGTCAGGGCCATGGCCTCCTGCTGGCCAGCTACCGTGTCTTCGCCGGCCGCTGAGAGGCGGGCATCCGCGGCGCCCTGTGCGAGCATGCCTGCGTCTATCAGCAAGGTGACCAGCAGACTGTGCCGCGAAAGTCCGGGCGCCATGGTGCCCGCATGGCGCATGTCGTGGGACATTCGCGCGATGACTTGCGCGCCTGCTTGCTGCCTGGCGACGTCGCCGTAGACCTGCATGCTCAGGTCGTGCGCAAGTGACGGTAGGCAATCCGCTGGAAGTCGTCGAAGCTCGGAGTGGTCCACGACACTCGATGGTGAGGCCTGAAGCGCTCCAGCCATTCCTGCCAGCAGGCGAACTGGGCGGGAGAGGGCGACACGAGCGAGCGCCTGTCCTTCAGGCGCGCGAGCGCATCGAGTGGCGAGCTGCCCCGTTGCACCAACACACACAGCGCGAGCGTCGCCGATCGACCGATGCCGTGTTCGCAGTGGATCAGGACCCGACGCCCGCCGTCGAGCCATTGGCAGGCGAAGCGCACGCCGTCATCGAGTTGCCCGGGGTCGAGACCACACATGTCCTCGGTGGGCAGATGCAACAGCGAGATGCCGTGGGCCAGCAACACCTGCTCGTCGTCCCTGTCTTCCTGTCGCAGGTCGATCACCGCATCGATCCCGTGCATGGCCGCGAGCAGCGCGGCCTGGGTTGCGGGGAAACTGCCGCCGACGGCAAGTTGCTCGTCGATCCAGTCGAAGTTGGGCTGCCAGACGTCGTTCATGATCATGAAAAAGTGGGTGGACATGGGAACGTGAAATGCCTGTCGATGCGGCACGACTCATCAATGTGCACAGCAAAGCCACAGGGCACCGTCCGACCCGACGTGTGCCTCCAGCGCGATAGCGTGTGCTGTCTGTTCAACATTTCGATGGAGCGATGTCCGCCATGCGCAACTACACCTCGCAGTGCCGTGTTCTCGTCACCGGCGGTGCCGGCTTCCTGGGCAGTCATCTCTGCGGACGCCTGCTCGCCCAAGGGCATGACGTGCTCTGCGTCGACAACTTCTTCACCGGCGTCAGGCAGAACATCGCGCACCTGCTTGAGCACCCGCACTTCGAACTGTTGCGGCATGACGTGACATTTCCGCTCTATGTCGAGGTCGACCGCATCTTCAACCTGGCGTGCCCCGCGTCGCCGGTGCACTATCAGTACGACCCGGTGCAGACCACCAAGACGAGCGTGCACGGCGCCATCAACATGCTCGGTCTGGCCAAGAGGGTGCACGCGCGGATCTTGCAGGCGTCGACCAGCGAAGTCTACGGCGACCCGGACGTGCATCCACAACGCGAGAACTATTGGGGCCGCGTGAATCCGATCGGCATCCGCAGTTGCTATGACGAGGGAAAACGCTGCGCCGAAACCTTGTTCTTCGACTACCACCGGCAGCACGAGGTCGACATCCGGGTGGCACGGATCTTCAATACCTATGGACCGCGCATGCACCCGAACGACGGGCGGGTGGTCTCGAATTTCATTGTTCAGGCCCTGCGCGGCGAGCCGATCACCATCTATGGTGAAGGCGAGCAGACGCGCAGCTTCTGCTATGTCGACGACCTGATCGATGGCCTGACGCGCTTCATGGAGGCAGACGCGCCGATTCCGGGGCCCATCAACATCGGCAACCCGGGCGAGTTCACCGTCCGACAGCTCGCCGAGCAAGTGATCTCGCTGACCGGGTCGCGCTCCCGGCTGAGTTTTGCGCCACTGCCCTCTGACGATCCGATGCAACGCAAGCCGGACATTGCGCGCGCGCGTGACCTGCTGGGATGGACGCCCCAGGTACAACTCGAGGAAGGCCTGCGACGAACCATCGCCTATTTCGATGCGCTGCTTTCCGGTGCCACGACGGCGCTGACTTCGGATCATCTGAGCGCCAGTGCGTCGCCGCGCCCCTCGGCCGTCGGCGCTGCAGCGGCCAGCGGCATGGCTGCAACGTCGGGCGTGCTGCCAGGCGCATAACGGCGCACCATCCGCGCGCAGAACTCCGCGAACTCCTCGGCCTGCTGCGGCGGGCTGGTGTGATGCGGCGCCATCCCGCGGTGTTCGGGTGTGAAGCAGAAGGTGACGGTCAGCTCGAAATCTTCCAGCGTGCGCATGACGCGGTCGAACCAGAGTTGCCCGTCAGGGCGAAAACTGTCGGCCCAGCTCAGTCCGGTGCGCAGCTGCCGCACGCCGAGTCGTCTGAGCCATCGCACCGCATCGTCGAGCCGGTGGTCCTCGTGATGAAACCATTGGCAGATGCCCATCGCCGGCGTGTAGTCCGAAAAGATCTTGGCAGCGAGCTTTGGCGTACCGTCCTCGCGCAACAGACCCATGTGGAAGTGCCGGTAATAGCTGGAGCCTTCCGCTTCACGATGGCGTGTGGTGGCCGGCCATGCGGCGGGCAAATCATAGAGCGAGTACCAGAAGATGCGCGGCGCTCTTCCGATCAGCAGTTCGGCCGTTCGCTGCAGGCCGAAGGCCTGCACTTCTTCCGCGCCAAAGGTTGATACGCCGACCTCCGTGACCCATACCGGCAGGTGGGTGACCGCCGCGATTTCGGCCATGCGCACGGGCCATTCATCGATCGGCCAGTGGTTCCAGTCGAGCGGGAAGCCGTGTACTGCCACTGCGTCGAGCCCGGTGAGAACACCATTGTCGCGCAGCCGGGTCATGAAGCCCGCGTCGATCGGCGAGATGCCGCCCAGCACCTGAGTGATCGCCCTGTTCTCGGCGCGTACTGCTTGCGACGCGCGCCGCACCATGTGGGAGTAGAGCGTCCACTCGGGGTCGAGTTCGAGATCCCAGTGTGACTTGTTGTTCGGCTCGTTCCAGAACTTGACGGCTTCGATCATGCTTGGTCACTCTTGAGTTGGGCCACAGCCGCGGCGCGCTTCGCTGCCGCGCGCGCCGGGGCTGTGGCCTCCGCGTCGCCCCGGATGAAGGCCTCGACCAGCTCGTGCGCCTCGTCGTCGGTGAACTGTTGGGGTGGCGACTTCATGAAATAGCTCGATGGCGCCAGCACAGGGCCGCCGATGCCGCGGTCCAGGGCCAGCTTTGCGCAGCGCACGGCATCGATCACCACCCCGGCGGAGTTGGGCGAGTCCCATACCTCCAGTTTTACCTCGCACTGCAGCGGAACATTGCCAAACGTTGTGCCCTCCATGCGGATGTAGCACCACTTGCGATCCTCGAGCCAGGGCACGTGGTCACTTGGCCCGACGTGCACGTCGCGCCCGGCCATCGGATGGCCGAGCTGGCTGGTGACGGACTGCGTCTTGGAGATCTTCTTGGACTCGAGCCGCTCCCGCTCGAGCATGTTGAGAAAGTCGGTGTTGCCGCCGAAGTTGAGCTGGTAGGTGCGGTCCAGGCGCACGCCGCGCTTGCGGAACAGGTCGGTGAGTAGGCGATGCACGATGGTTGCGCCCACCTGCGACTTGATGTCATCGCCGATGATCGGCAGCCCGCGGTCGGCAAAGCGCTTCTGCCACACCGGGTCGGATGCGATGAACACTGGCACGCAGTTGACGAACGCGCAGCCTGCTTCGATCGCCTGCTCTGCATACCAGCGGGTCGCCCTTTCCGAACCCACGGGCAGATAGGAGACGAGCACTTCGGTACCGGTGTCGCGCAGCACCTTTGCAACGTCCGCCACGGCGCCGCGGGCGGGCGGAAACACACCCTTCAGGTACTTTCCCAGCCCGTCGTGCGTGGGACCCCGCATCACCTGCACCCCCGCGGGTGGCACCTCGGCGAAGCGAAGTGTGTTGTTGGGCGCTTCGAAGATGGCCTCGGAGAGATCGCGACCGACCTTGTTCGCATTGACGTCGAACGCGGCGCTGAACGCGATATCACTGGCGTGGTAACCGGCCAGGTCGATGTGCATGAGACCAGGCACGAACTCCTGCCGGCGTGCGTCCTTGTAGAACTCGACCCCTTGGACCAAGGAGGATGCGCAGTTGCCCACGCCGACCACCGCAACCCTGATTTTTTCCATGCAGACCCCTTGAATGATGGCTTTTGAAATGGTTGGCGCTGACGGGCGAAAAACCATGAAGGACGACGCTCCGCCTCGGAATGCTGCCGTTCCTTGCTTTGTACAAGGCCGATAACTCAGCCGTGGCGTAACCGAGCTTTGTTCCTACAACGGGCTACTTGCCTTCGCACACGCCGCTCGAACCGGCCCCGCGACGTTCAGGACTCGGAAGCCCCAGGTGCGTCATGCACGGCAGGCAAGAAGAACACACAACGAAAGGGAAAGATGCCGAAGCACATTCTCATCACTGGCGGCGCCGGGTTCATCGGCTCGCACTTGGCCGACGAACTGCTCTCGCATGGCTACCGCGTGCGGGCATTGGACAGCCTCTCGCCACAGGTGCACGGCGATGGATGCCAGCGCCCCGACTATCTAGACGCCCAGGTGGAACTGCAGATCGGCGATGTGTGCGACCCCGGCGCGGTACGCCGTGCGCTGAAGGACATCGACTGTGTCTTCCATTTCGCCTCGGCCGTGGGTGTAGGCCAGAGCATGTACGAGGTCGCGAACTACACCCGGGTCAACAACCTGGGCACTGCGGTGCTGCTTGAAGCGTTGATCGCCGACCCGGTAGAGAAGCTGCTCGTTGCATCGAGCATGAGCCTCTATGGCGAGGGTCTGTACCGCAGCGGCGCGGGTGCCTTGCGCACCGTCGGCGAACGGCCGCTCGCGCAGCTGCGAGCGGGCGAATGGGAGTGGCACGATGAGCACGGCGTGGCGCTCTCTCCAGCACCGACCCCCGAAGACAAGGCGCCGGCGCTGGCCTCGGTCTATGCGCTGTCTAAGTTCGACCAGGAGCGCATGTGCCTGATGATCGGCAGGGCCTACGGGATCCCGACGACCGCATTGCGCTTCTTCAATGCCTATGGTCCCCGGCAGGCACTTTCCAATCCGTACACCGGGGTTCTCGCCATCTTTGCTTCGCGCCTCATCAACGACAGCGCGCCGAAGATCTTCGAGGACGGCTACCAGCAACGTGATTTCGTGAGTGTCTACGACCTTGCAAGAGCCTGCCGTCTTGCCCTCGAGGCGCCTGCCGCGGGAGGAGAGGTCTTCAACGTGGGCAGCGGCGAGGCGGTGACAGTGCGCGACATTGCCCAGCGCGTGGCCCAAGTCGTAGGCAAACCTCACGTCCGGCCCGAGATCACCGGAAAGTACCGCGTGGGCGATATCCGGCATTGCTTCGCCGACATCTCCAAGGCCCGGCGCATGCTCGACTATGCGCCCCGCATCACGCTCGACCAAGGACTGGCTGAACTCGCTGCCTGGCTGGAGGGGCAGGCCGCCGTGGATCGCGTCGCGCAGGCCAGTGCCGAATTGAGCACGCGAGGGCTCGCGATATGAACGGACCACAAGAAGGCAGCGTTGATGGGCCCAGCACCTTGATCACCGGGGGGGCCGGCTTCGTCGGCTCCAACCTGGCGCATCGGCTGCTCGCGCAGGGCGAGCGCGTGCTGATACTGGACAACCTCTCGCGTTCGGGCGTCGAGCGCAATCTCGAGTGGCTCCGCGATGCGCATGGCGATCGACTCACCGTGATGGTCGAAGACGTGCGTGACGCCGCCGCAGTGCGTCACGCGGCGGCGCGTGTGGAGCGTGTCTTCCATTTCGCGGCGCAGGTCGCCGTGACGACAAGCCTTGTCGCGCCGCAGGAGGATTTCGCGATCAACGCACAAGGCACGCTCAACGTGCTGGAGGCGGCGCGCGGCCTGACAAGGCCGCCCTCCGTGCTCATGACGTCGACCAACAAGGTGTACGGCGCGCTGGAGGACTTGTCTCTGCACCTGAACGAGGGACGCTACGCGCCGCTTTCGCCCGAGTTGGCAGCGTACGGGATTTCGGAAGAGCGCCCGCTCGATTTCCACAGCCCTTACGGTTGCTCCAAAGGTGCGGCCGACCAATACGTTCATGACTACGCACGCAGCTACGGAGTGCGCACGGTCGTATTCCGGATGAGCTGCATCTATGGCCAGCGACAGTTCGGCACAGAAGACCAGGGCTGGGTCGCGCACTTCCTGTTGCGCGCGCTCGACCGGGCGCCGATCACGCTCTTCGGCGACGGGAGGCAGGTGCGCGACATCCTCTACATTGATGACCTGGTCGACGCCTTCCTGCTCGCCGACAAGCACATCGACCGACTTTCCGGGCAGGCCTTCAACATCGGCGGGGGGCCGGAGAACGTGATCAGCCTGCTGGACCTTCTCGACCGTATCAGGGCGCTCGACGGCCTCCCGCCTGAGGTGCGATACGAGGGCTGGCGCACAGGCGACCAACGCTACTACGTCTCGGACATCCGCCGGTTCCAGGCCGCGACGGGGTGGCGGCCCCAGGTGAACGCTGCGCAGGGCATTGAGCAACTGCATCGTTGGCTGTGCGAGAGCCACACCGACGATGCGGTCGCACGCAAAGCGAGGCTCGCATGTTTGCCGGCGTGATCGCATCGCCGGGGCGGGCGGTACTGGAACGGGTGGCTCGGCCCGACCCTGGCCCAGGGCAGGTGCTGCTGCGGCTCGAGGGGTGTGGCGTCTGCGCGTCGAGCCTGCCACTGTGGGAGGGGCGCGAGTGGTTCCAGTATCCGCAGGCAGCAGGTGCGCCGGGCCACGAAGGCTGGGGCCGCATCGCGGCCCTTGGCCAAGGGGTGGAGGGACTGAACATCGGCGACCGGGTGGCGGCGCTCACCTATCGCGCCCATGCCGAGTATGACCTGGCGCAGGCGCAGGCCGTGGTGCCGCTCCCGGCCTCACTAGACGGCGTGCCGATTCCTGGCGAACCGCTGGGCTGCGCGTTGAACATCTTTGAGCGCAGCGGCATCGAAGCGGGCCAGACGGTGGCGATCATCGGCATCGGCTTTCTCGGCGCGCTGCTCACGCGGCTGGCTGTGCAGGCCGGCGCGCGGGTCATTGCGATCTCGCGTCGTCCCTTCGCGCTCGATGTGGCACGCCAGGCTGGCGCGCAGCACACGGTGCTCATGGATGACCACTGGCGGATCCTCGATGAGGTCAAGCGTCTGACCGGCGAACGGTGGTGCGAACGCGTGATCGAGGCGGTCGGACTGCAGTGGCCGCTCGATCTGGCCGCGGAACTCACCGGCGAGCGCGGCCGGCTCGTCGTGGCTGGGTACCACCAGGACGGACTGCGTCAAGTGAACATGCAGATGTGGAACTGGCGCGGCTTCGACGTGGTGAACGCTCACGAGCGCGATCCGGCGCAGTACGTGGCCGGCATCCGCTCCGCAGTCGACTTGATGAGCGCCGGGGTGATCGATCCCTCGCTGCTGTTCACGCACCGCTTTCCGCTCGATCGCCTGGGCGAGGCGCTCGATCTCGCGCGTCAGCGCCCCGACGGATTTCTCAAGGCCGTCGTCACCACCTGAGGAGAAGCCTTGTTCACTGCATCGACGCGCGATCCGTTCATTGGCTGTGCCGACGACCAGGAAAGACATTGCGCACCACCGACCCACCGTCCCCGACTCGGCTTCCTCGGCGTTGGCTGGATCGGGCGCCACCGACTGCAGGCGATCGCAGCATCGGGGGTGGCGGAAGTTGCGACGCTTTTCGATGCCGCTCCGGAGGGCCTGGCCCAGGCGCAGGCACTGGCGCCCCGTGCCGAGGTGGCGGAGTCGCTCGATGCATTGCTCGCCGCCGAGCTCGACGGTATCGTGATCGCTACGCCGAGCGCACTGCATGCGATGCAGGCAGAGGCGGCACTGTCGCGTGGCCTGGCCGTGTTCTGTCAGAAGCCGCTGGCGCGCGATGCCGACGAGACCGCGCGCGTCGTGCGTGCGGCTGAACGCGCCGACCGTTTGCTCGCGGTGGATTTCTCCTACCGCCATACCGAGGCGATGCGCCAGATTCGGGCGCTGGTCGACGACGGCTCCATCGGGCGCATCTACGCGGTCGACCTCGTCTTCCACAACGCCTACGGACCGGACAAGCCATGGTTCCGCGATGTGCAGCGCTCGGGCGGCGGGTGCGTCATCGACCTGGGCATCCACCTGGTGGATCTCGCGCTTTGGACGCTCGGCTTTCCTGCTGTGCAAGCCGTCTCGTCGCGGCTCTATGCGCAGGGCGTACCGCTGGGCCCGCGTCCGCAGGTGGTGGAGGACTATGCCGTTGCGCAGTTCGGGGTCGCGGGCGGCGCCACGGTACGGCTCGCCTGCTCGTGGAACCTGGCGGCCGGTCGCGACGCGGTGATCGAAGCGGTGTTCCACGGCACCCGCGGCGGTGCGGCAATGCGCAATGTGCGAGGTTCCTTTCTCGACTTCGAAGCCGAGCGCTTTGACGGCACCCGCAGCACGGTGCTCGCCGCACCACCCGACGACTGGGGCGGCCGTGCGGCCGTGCAGTGGGCTCGTCAGCTCGCCAGTGGCGCGGGCTATGACCCTGCTGTGGCCCGCGTGATGCAGGTGGCCGAGGTACTGGATGCGATTTATGGCCGCTGAATCCGGCATTTCCCGCGTGATGATGACCGCCGACACCGTCGGCGGCGTCTGGAGCCACGCCCTCGAACTGGCATCCGGCCTGGGCCGGCGCGGCGTGCAGGTGGCGCTTGCGACCATGGGCTCGCCAATCTCCGCCATGCAGCGCGCGGAGCTGGCGCGTTTGCCATCCGTCACCCTGCATGAAAGCAGCTACAGGCTCGAATGGATGGCCGATCCGTGGGCCGACGTGCGTGCGGCAGGCGAGTGGCTGCTGCGGCTCGAGCGGCAATGGCAGCCGGATCTGGTGCATCTCAACCAGTTCGCCTTCGGCGCACTGCCGTTCGTGGCACCCACCCTGCTGGTTGCGCACTCGTGCGTGCTCTCATGGTGGCGCGCGGTGCACGGCGAGGCCGCACCCGTCGAGTGGATGCGGTACCGGCGTGCCGTGATCCAGGGACTGGCGGGCGCCGATCTGGTGGGCGCGCCGACGCGCGTCATGCTGACGTCGCTCGCACACAACTATGGCCATCGCCAAGGCGGCATGGTGCTGCCCAATGCGCGCAGCCCTGCGACCTATGCGCCGGCGCGCAAGGAGGCACTGATCCTCTCGGCAGGCCGGCTCTGGGATGCGGCCAAGAACCTCAGCGCGCTGGAGGCTGTGGCGCCGCGTCTGGCTTGGCCGGTGTGTGTGGCCGGGTCCAGTGCGCAGCCGACCGGAGGCGTGCGCAAGTCGCACGGCGTCACCGCGCTCGGTGAACTTGCGCCCGAAGCGTTGGCGGCGCAGTTCGCGCGCGCCGCCATCTACGCGCTGCCGGCACGCTACGAGCCTTTTGGCCAGACTGCGCTTGAGGCTGCCTTGTCCGGTTGTGCGCTGGTGTTGGGCGATGTTCCCAGCCTGCGCGAGGTCTGGGGTCCGGCGGCGATATACGTCCCGCCGAACGACCATGAGGCGCTGTACAGGGCGCTGTGCCGCCTGATCGCGGGCAAGTCGCTGCGCGAGCGCTATGCGCACAAGGCGCGGATGAGGGCGCTGCAGTTCTCGCCGGAGCGGATGCTTGACGCCTATCTTGCCGCCTATCGGCAGGTGTTGGCGCCGCAGGGCCTGAACGCAGACGCCCGGGTGGCGCTGGCCGGGCAACGCACGGAGACGGTATGCGCGTCGTGATGTTCTGCCATTCGCTGGTCTCCGACTGGAACCATGGCAACGCGCACTTCCTGCGCGGCGTTTGCAGCGAGCTCATCGCGCGCGGCCATGCGGTGGATGTCTATGAACCGCGAGGCGCCTGGAGCCGTGCGAATCTCGAAGCCGAGCACGGTGGCTCGCCGCTGCAGGCCTTTGCTCGCGCCTATCCAGAGTTGCACAGCCGCGTCTACACACCGGAGACACTGGACCTCGAGGCCGCCTTCGACAACGTTGACCTGGTGGTGGTGCACGAGTGGAACGACCATGCGCTGGTACGGCGCATCGGCGAGCACCGCCGAAACGGCGGCAGCTACCGGCTGCTGTTCCACGATACGCATCACCGTTCGGTCACCGACGCGAAGGCCATGGCCGCCTATGCGTTGGAAAACTACGACGGCGTGCTCGCCTTCGGCAATGTGATCCGCGACTTGTACCGTGCGAACGGCTGGTCGCAGCGGGCCTGGACTTGGCACGAAGCAGCAGACGTGCGCCGCTTCCGTCCGATCGAGGACGAGCCGTGCCGGGGCGACCTGGTATGGATCGGAAACTGGGGCGACGGTGAACGCGAGGCCGAGCTGGAGGAGTTCCTGCTGGGGCCTGTGAAGGCACTTGCGTTGCGCGCGCGCATCCATGGGGTGCGCTATCCAGCCCACGCATTGCAGCGTCTGCGCGAGGATGGCATCGCGTACGGCGGGTGGCTTCCCAACCAGGAGGTGCCGCGCGTATTCGCGGGCTTCCGCGTCACGGTGCATGTGCCACGCCGGCCGTATGTGCGGGCGTTGCCAGGGATCCCGACCATTCGCGTCTTCGAGGCTTTGGCGTGCGGCATTGCGCTGGTGTCGGCACCTTGGAACGACGTGGAAAATCTGTTCACGCCCGGCGAGGACTTCCTCGTGGCACGCGACGGCGATGCCATGCAGCGCCATCTGCGCGACCTGCTGAACGATGTCCCCATGAGACGGGCGCTGGCCGAGCATGGCCGCCGCACCGTGCTGGCACGTCACACCTGCGCACACCGGGTCGACGAGCTGCTGGCGATCCACGCGCAGCTCGACGATCTGGAACCGAACTTATGGAGCCCTGCATGACGCGAAGAATGAACATCGCCTTCTTTGGATCGAGCCTGGTATCGGCTTACTGGAACGGTGCCGCCACCTACTATCGCGGCGTCATTCGGGCGCTGCATGAGCGCGGTCACAAGGTGCGCTTCTATGAGCCTGATGCCTACGGCCGTCAGCAACACCGCGACATGGCAGACCCCGACTGGGCCGAGGTGATCGTCTACCCGGGAGAGGGTGACCACCACGCCTTGCGCATGGTCGAGCAGGCGCGCGGTGCCGACCTGGTGGTCAAGGCAAGCGGCGTCGGCGTGTTCGACGCATTGCTGGAGCGCGCTGTGCTGGACCTCCGGGGCCCCCGCACCCGTGTCGTGTTCTGGGACGTCGATGCACCCGCGACCCTCGACCGCCTGGCCGAAGATGAGAGCGACCCCTTCCGCGCGCTGGTGCCGCGGTATGACCTGGTGCTAACTTACGGCGGTGGTCGACCGGTGATCGACGCCTACGAAGGGTTCGGTGCCCGCTGCTGCGTGCCGATCTACAACGCGCTCGACCCATCGACCCACCATCCGGTCGCGCCTGATGTCCGCTTCGGCGGCGAGCTGGGCTTCCTCGGCAATCGTTTGCCCGACCGCGAAGCACGCGTCGATCGCTTTTTCTTCGCGGCCGCGGCGTTGCTGCCGCAGAAACGCTTTCTGCTCGGCGGCAGTGGCTGGCAGGACAAAGGGTTGCCCGGCAACATCGATTACGTCGGCCATGTCTACACCGCCGACCACAACGCCTTCAACCGCACCCCGCGCGCGGTGCTGAACATCAGCCGCGACAGCATGGCGCGCTACGGCTTCTCCCCGGCGACCCGGGTCTTTGAAGCCGCAGGCGCCGCAGCGTGCCTGATCACCGACGCGTGGGAAGGCATCCCGTTGTTCCTCGAGCCCGGGCGCGAGGTGCTGGTGGCCGAAGACGGCGAGGGCGTGGCTGCGCACCTCGCGGCGCTCGACGCCGAGCGCGCCGGACGCATCGGCCGCTCGGCGTACCGGCGGGTGCTGGCCGAGCACACCTACGCCCACCGCGCTGCCCAGCTCGAGGACTTGCTAGAGGGGCGCGACAGCGTGGTCGCGCGAACGGAGACCGCCGCATGAGAATCGTCATCCTTGGCCTGTCGATCACCTCTTCATGGGGCAATGGCCACGCCACCACGTTCCGTGGCCTGATGCGCGAACTGGTGCATCGAGGGCACGACCTGCTCTTCCTGGAGCGCGACATGCCGTGGTACGCGCAGCACCGTGATTTGCCGCAACCGCCTTACGGCCGCACCGTGCTGTATCCGGACCTGCTGACCCTTTACCGCGAGCATGCGGACGACGTCGGCGCGGCCGACCTGGTCGTCGTCGGTTCGTTCGTGCCGGACGGCGTGGCGGTCGGCGATTGGGTTCAGGCGCAGGCTTCAGGCCTTACCGCCTTCTACGACATCGACACGCCGGTCACGCTGGCCAGACTCGACCGTGGCCATACGGACTACCTCGCGCCGCGGCAGATTGCGGCTTACGACTTGTACCTCTCCTTCACCGGCGGGCCCACCCTGCAGCGGCTCGAGCGTGACTACGGTTCGCGTGCTGCGCGCGTGCTGTACTGCGCATTCGATCCAGCGCTCTACCACCCGGAGCCGATACCGACGAGCTGGGACCTGGGCTACATGGGAACGTACAGCGACGATCGCCAACCGACGATCGAGCGACTGCTGCTGGCGCCTGCGCGAGACTGGCCGCAAGGACGATTCGCGGTCGCCGGCCCTCAATACCCGCAGACCGTGCAATGGCCCGGCAACGTGCACTACATGGCGCATCTGTCGCCGGCCGCGCACCGTGCCTTCTACAACCGACAGCGCTTCACGCTGAACGTGACGCGCGCCGACATGATCACGGCGGGCTGGTCGCCGAGCGTGCGGCTGTTCGAAGCCGCAGCGTGCGGCACGCCGATTGTGAGCGATCGCTGGGACGGCATCGATTCGTTCTTCGTGCCGGGCGAGGAGATCTTTCTTGCCGATTCGGCCACCGACGTGATGCGTCTGCTGCGAGAGTTGCCGGAAAAGGAGCGCCTTCGCGTCGGCGAGCGCGCCAGACAACGGGTGCTGGCCGCACACACTGCAGCGCACCGCGCTGCGGAGCTCGAAGACCACGTGCGCGCGCTGGCACCGCGCATGGCCCAGGTGTGAAGGTGCGGACATGGCCTTCACTTCGCCCACCACATCAAGCGCGTCGGCCGAGCGTCAGGCCGAGGAGCAGCGCCAGATCGCTGCCCTCGCGCCCTGGTTCCACAATCTGCATCTGCCCAGCGGCGAGCAAACGTTGCCCCAGCATGTTCTGGGCGGCGACTTTCCCAACTTCAAATGGCAGCAGATCCGACGCTGCATACCGGCGGACCTGCACGGTTGGCGCGTGCTGGATGTCGGCTGCAATGCCGGCTTCTACAGCTTTGAACTGGCGCGGCGCGGTGCCTCGGTGCTGGGCATCGACGTCGATCCGCATTACCTTGCACAGGCGCGGTGGGCGCTCGCGGAGATGGGACTGCAGGACCGGATCGAATTCCGCCAGATGGAGGTGTACGACCTGTTGCAAAGTGACGAGCGCTTCGATCTCGTATGGTTCATGGGCGTCTTCTATCACCTGCGCTATCCGTTGCTGGCGCTTGATCTCCTGGTCGAACGAACCCGGCGGCTGCTGATGTTCCAGACACTCACGATGCCCGGGACGCTGGTCCGGCCCGCCACCGCGGACTGCCCGATTGATGATCGGACGCCGTTGCTCGAGTCGGGATGGCCCAAGATGGCGTTCATCGAGCATCGCCTCGCCGGCGACCCTACCAACTGGTGGGCCGCCAACCATGCGGGAGTGGAGGCCATGATCCGTTCCAGCGGGTTGCAGGTGTTGGAGCGGCCCGGCCACGAGATGTACCTCTGTGCGCCCGACGGCAGAGACACTGTCGCACGGCACCGTGCGCTGTTCGCGTCGCAGTTCGCTTCCATTTGCGGCGGCGCTCGTGGCCGCGGCTGAAAGCGCCCGGGGCGCCCACGGCGGTGGTGTCACACCCATCGTCGAGCGCAACATTGCTGCACTGGTGGAACGCCGCAGGCAGGACTACGATGCCACCTCCGCGCACGACAAGATCGCCGATGTGGTGACCGGCTTCGCAGGCAGCCTGAAGTTCGTCTATCTGCACCTGGTGATCTATGGCGCGTGGATCGTGATCAATCTGGGGTGGGTGCCGGGCGTCACGCGTTTCGATCCCACATTTGTCGTGCTGGCGATGGTGGCCTCGGTCGAGGCCATCTTCATTTCGACTTTCGTGCTGGTAAGCCAGAACCGCATGGCCGCGCAGTCCGAGCGACGCGCCGAACTCGACCTGCAGATCAGCCTGCTGAGCGAGCACGAGATCACCCGACTCATCGAACTGGTCACCGAGATGGGGCAGCGCATGGGCGTCGAGGCCGCGGACCGCCGCGAGCTTCAGGAACTGGCGGCCGAGGTACAACCCGAGGCCGTGCTCGATCGGCTCAAAGCGTCCGAGAGCGGGCGTGCCGGCGGGTGACGCCCTGAGTGTCGAACATGGCTGACGTGCAATTGCTTGGTGGCCGACAGCAACATGCCAGCGGCTGCATGACCTTCTGATTTTTCAATCAGGAGCATGCCATGAGCCCATCCGATCCATCGCGCGACGGCGCCGCGTCAACCAGCGCCCCTTTCCCGTTCCCCACTGCCGAGCGCCACGATGCGGCTCCCGAGCGAGGTGCAGACCTCCTGAGCGAACCACCGAGCGAAGACGCGATCGACCATGGCATCGAGGAGACTTTTCCTGCCAGTGACCCAGTATCAGTGAGTGTGACCAGGGCCGTGCCCAAGGGAGGCGCGGTTCAGGGGGATGAGGTGGCGCAGAACAGGCGTTGAGTAGCTAGGGCGCAGCGTGCGTTTGTAGTGCCGGCCGCCGGGCGTGCCCGGGTGCCGGCAGGCGCCCGGGGGCACGCCGTTTGCCCAGCGAAAGTCAGCCGCAGGCCCCGGGGCCGCGGCGGACTCCCTGCGATTTGAAACGAGGAAATTGAGATGTCCCGATTCACCGACTCTTTGTTCCCCAGCGCGATCAACCTGATACGGCTGGACCATACGCACGTCCTCGCGACCTTCCACCAGTACGAGGTGGACTCGCGACCGACCGTGAAGCGCGGCCTCGTGAACACGGCCTGCACGGCGTTGGAGGTGCATGCGCAGCTCGAGGAGGAGATCTTCTACCCCGCGGTGCGCGCGGTCGCCGACAACGAGGCGATCCGCAAAAGCGTGCCCGAGCACGACGAAATGCGGCGCCTGATAGGCCGTTTGCGCGCCATGGAGCCGACCGACGCCGAGTACGACAGCGTGTTCATGGAACTGATGCGCGACGTGCTTCACCACGTGGCCGATGAGGAGACGGTGTTGCTGCCCGAGGCAGAGCGGCTGATTCCCGATCGGCTGAACGAACTGGGTGCCGCGATGACGCGCCGTCGACTCGAACTCGTCGTGCCTCGCAGCGGCGAGATTGCGGGCAACATGGCGCGCGCAATGCCGGGAAGTACCGTGGCCTTGCTCGGCGTGGCCGTGTCCGGCGCGTGCTTGGCCGCATGGTTCGGCAAACGGTCGCGGCGCTCGTGGCAAATCCGGAGCGGAACGTGAATACCGCCTCTGATTGTGGGGACTCGCCTGACAGCGCCACGGCCGTCCCCCTGGAGTCGGTCGCGGGGGAGGAAGATCCCGGCGCCTCCGTCGAGCCTGCCGGGCCCGGGGCCGGGTCCGGCGACGAGGTGCGGCCCGGGAGCCCCGGTGCCCGCGAAGGACCTTGCCGCGAGTGCGGTGGTCGCGGAACCACCGATGCCGGGCAGATTTGCCCCTCCTGTCTTGGCTCCGGGCGCATGACGGCGGGCGCCAGCGCCTGAGAGTTTTTTTCTTTGTTCACCAGAAACCGAAAGGAAGTGTCCATGCTTATGAGATCTTTTCGTCAGACGACCGGGGCTCGCACGCCGGTGCGGACCATTGCTGCAGCGCTTGCGGCAGTTTTTGCGATGCAATTGGCCGTGGCGCAGACGACGGGTGCGCAAGCACCGCCAGGTGCCTTGTCGAAGAGCGGCTCTTCGAACGATGGCAGGTCCGCCTCACAGCTGCAGCGCGCGGACGAGGGCATGCTGCGCGACATCGCCCGGGCCAACTTGGCCGAAATAGAGACCGGCCGTATTGCGCTGGACAAGTCAAAGGACGACCAAGTGCGCAAATTCGCGCAGCAGATGATCGACGACCACACGAATGCCATGACGCAGGTGCAGCAACTGGCTCAGGCCAAGAACGTGACGCTGCCCGACGGCCCCGACATGAAGCACAAGACCGTGGCGACTGCACTGAAGGCACTCAGCGGTGACACCTTCGACAAGCAATACATGTCGCAGGCCGGGGTAGGCGACCACAAGCGCACCCACGACCTGCTTCAAAAGACGCAGCGCAACGCCAAGGATGCGGATCTGAAGGCACTCGCCTCCAAGATGCTTCCTGTGGTGCATGGCCACCTGACCGAAGCAGAACAGATCGCTTCTTCCCGCAAGCGCTGACGTTCGGCGCTCGCAGGAGGGCGCAGTGCCTGCCAGAGGGCAGGCAACCTGCGGGCGATCCCGTATCGCAGGCGCACAACCTGGAGAGGGGGCCCGCCTTGCGCAGCGCACGGATCGGGCCCGCCGCCGGCTATCGGACCCGAAGCGCGAGAGCGTTCGCCGCTTCGCCTTCATGACGCGCGGACCGAAGGCTCTGGCTCTTGAGCCCCGCCAGTCGCGCTTCCTGCGCGTCGAATTCGTGCGCAGAGCCCTGGGCGTGGGCCGCGCGACCACCAGCGCGCGCGATCTCGCGAACACGCTGTGGATCCATTCCGGCGAACCCGCGCCGTGAGCGACGCACCGGGTCCTTCGGATCGTCGGGAGAAGGTGTCATTTTGGGACTTCCATTGGTTGAACATGCAAGAGCGGGGCCGCGGCCCGCCAGGCCAGGGGCAACCGGGATGCCGGCCAACGGGCACATGGCTTGCCCGAGCTGGGCATGGACTCAACAATGACAATTCGGCGCCCGGCCCCCGGCGCTCGGCTCGACGGCCACGCGCGACCCGGGCCGAGCCTCATTTCTGTAGGGGTGGTCGACGACCACCCGATCGTGCGGGCCGGCATCGTGGATTTCCTTTCCCAGGAGAACGATATTCGCGTGGTCGGGGAGGCGGCAGACGCTGCGGGTGCGCTCGAGATGGTTCGCGCGCAACGGTTGAATGTGTTGATGCTCGACCTCGACCTGCCCGGCCGCAGTGGACTGGACATGATCACGATGCTGCGGAGCAAGGCGCCCGATATGGCAGTCCTGATCTTCACCGGGTACCCCGCCGAGCGCTATGCGGTGAAGCTTCTGCAGCAGGGTGCGAAGGCGTATCTGCAGAAGACCTGCGAGCTGGCGGAGTTGCTCGCGGCGATTCGTTCGCTGGGCGCCGGCAGGCGTCACCTCAGCCCGGGCATCGCGGAACTGCTGGCACTTCAGTTCGACCCCCAGGCCCGACAGCCGCATGCCGGATTGACCGACCGCGAACTTCAGGTGTTGCTCAAGCTCGCGCGAGGCGTTCGCACGGAGAAGATCGCCGACCACCTCGCGCTCTCGGTCAAGACCGTGAGCACCTACCGGTCGCGGCTGTTGAGCAAGCTCGAACTCGGCTCCAACAACGATCTCACCTACTACGCGCTCAAGCACCAGTTGCTCGAGTGAAAGCGTTGGCGCGGGCTGCGGCGCTCAGGGCGCGCGACGCCGCTCCACAGGGTCGATGTTCAAGCCTTGCCGGTACTTGGTCACTGTGCGCCTCGCGATGCGAAAGCCTTGCCGCGCGAGTTCGCGTGCCAGGTCGGCATCGCTCCACGGCGCGCCAGGTCGCTCGGCTTCGATCAGCTCCCGGATCAGGGCCTGGAGGGCCACGGGCGCACTGGCGCCCCCTCCGACATGCACCATGCCGCGCGAGAAGAAATGGTGCAACTCGAAGACCCCGTGCGGCGTGGCCAAGTACTTGTGGTGCACTGCGCGCGAGACGGTCGACGGGTGAACGCCGACTTCCTCCGCGACCTCCCGCAGGCCAAGGGGCTTCATCGCCAGATGACCATACTCCAGAAAGAGTTTTTGGCGAGCCACAATGGCGTTCGCAATGTCGAGGATCGTGGAGACCCGCTGCGTCGCGTTCTGCACTGTCCAGCGCGCCTGGTCCAAGCAGGCCTTCATCGCGGTGTCGCCGCTTTGCCGGTGCTGCTCGAACAGGTCGGCATAGGACTGATGCACGCGCACGCGCGGCAGGGCGCCACCATTGAGCGCAGTTTTCCAGATGCCCCGCACCTTGCGCACCACCACATCGGGCGTGATGGCGCGCGCCTCCGTGTCGCTGTAGCGCGCGCCAGGACGCGGGTCGAGCTTGAGGATGCAATCGACTGCGCGCTGCGTGTCCGCCTCGCTGGCCCCAGCCTGGTCTGCCAGCCGCTGAAGTTTGCGCGTCGCCAGCAGTTCAAGGTGCTCGCCGACGACGCGTTGGGCCAGGGCTCGCAGGTTTGCATCGGGAAGGCTGCGCAACTGCAACGACAGGCACTCGGCCACGCTGCGCGCGGCGACGCCCGGCGGATCGAAGGATTGCACGCGGCAAAGCGCCGTTCGCAGCTCGTCGCCACAGTCACCGCAGTCTTGCGCCAACGCTGCGGCGATTTCGTCTAGCGACAGGCGCAAGTAGCCGTCGTCGTCCAGCGCCTCGATCACGGCCTCGGCCAGGAAGCGTTCCTCGGCAGCCAGCCGAAGCACCCCCAGTTGCGTGTGCAGATGGGCTCGCAGGCTGGTGCGCACCGGTGCTTGCTGAAGCATGTCGAAACTGTCGTCGTGCGACAGGCGCTGCGTCGCTGCAGGCTCGTTGCTGGCCATTCGGTCGAGGCCGTGCGCCCACTCCAGCTCCGCTTCGCCAGCGGCCTGCGCTTGGGCCTCCGCCGCCATGGCCGCCGCACCGGGCTCCTCGCCCGCCTCTGGGGGTTCCACGTCGAGGAAAGGGTTGGACAGCGCCGCCTCCTGCAGCGCTTGCGCATAGTCCAGCGTGGACATCTGGAGCAGCCGTACAGCCTGCTGAAGACGCGGAGAGAAAGTTGTTGTTTGCGCAAGTCTGGCTTGCAAGCCGATGGTTGTCATGAAGCCTCCACCGCCCGATGCGGTCTTGCGGCGCTGCAATGAACGTGCCATGGAAAAAACACCATAAAACGCTATTTCTGCGCACAATGTGTCTATGTTTGAATCGCTTTCGGCCAGGTTTGCGGTAAATGTTGCGGCGGCGCCGGGTGAGCCCAGTCACCGGTCATGCCGTTGCTTATGAACCGCGCTGGAACACCGAGGCCCAGTCAGGTCGAAGGCGCGGTAGCGGAGGCGCCCGGCCCTGCGCTGCACGATTTCCTGGAACAACTGGATCACGACCTGCGCACGCCGCTTGGAACAATGGTGGCGGCGCTGGAGTTGTTGCGCCACGAGCCGGCCGGCACTCCGCTGCATGCCGAGTCAATCGATGTGCTCGAGCGTCAACTTGGGCGCCTGCTTTCACTGACAGACGGCCTGCGCAAATTCTCACGAACGCTCAGCGACTGAGTCGGCATCCTTTCGGTCGGCCGTCAGGACCATGTCACGGAGAAATCCACCGGCGGCGCAGAGGAACGAACAATCTGAACATTCCAACGACGAGACACGTCAGCAGCGAGGGGGCAGCGTGGGACACACGGTGATAGTCGAAGACGACGAAGACTCTGCGCGGATGATCAGCACGCTGATCGGCCGCGAGGGCCACAGCGTGGCGACCGCAGGCTCCATCCAGGCCGCGAGGCGGCTGCTCGCGATGCAGTCGCCGGACCTGCTCTTGCTCGATCTGCATCTGCCGGACGGCAGCGGCTTCGAACTGTTGCGCGACGTGGAGCTGCTGAGCGACGTCGAGGTCGTCCTGATGACGGGTCAAGCCAGCGTCGAGACGTCGGTTCAGGCTCTGCGCATGGGCGCGGCCGACTACCTGGTCAAGCCCGTCAGTCCAGTGCACCTGCGGGGATTGCTCTCGAGGCTCATCCGGCCGTCCCGCCTGCGCGAAGAGTTGGCGCAGATCACCGAGCAGTGGCGCGAGACCGGGCGCTTCGGCGACCTCATCGGCGAGTCGGAGACCATGCAGCGAGTCTATCGCCAGATCTCGCGCGTCGCCGGGACCGCAGTCACAGTCTTCATCCATGGCGAAAGTGGCACGGGCAAGGAACTCGTGGCGCGCGCCGTGCATGACATGAGCCGGCGGCGCGAGCAGCCCTTCCTGGCCGTCAACTGCGGCGCGTTGTCGCCGCATCTGATTGAGAGCGAGATCTTCGGCCATGAGAAGGGCAGTTTCACTGGCGCCGAACGCCAGCACCAGGGCTTCTTCGAACGTGCGCACGGGGGCACGCTGTTCCTCGACGAAGTCACGGAAATGCCGCTGGAGCTTCAGGTCAAGCTGCTGCGCGTGCTCGAGACCGGCACTTTCATGCGTGTGGGCTCCACCCAGCTCCAACAGACCGACGTGCGCATCATTGCGGCCACCAATCGCGACGCAGCCCGCGCCGTGGAGCGTGGCACCTTGCGCGAGGACCTGCTCTACCGATTGAACGTGTTCCCGATCGGGTTGCCTCCGCTGCGCGAGCGGGGCACCGACGTGCAATTGATCGCCCGCAGTTTTCTCCAGGACATGGGCGCGCAGGAGCGGCAGGAAAAGCACTTCACCGAGGGCGCCCTCGCGCGCTTGCTCGACTATGGATGGCCAGGCAATGTTCGCGAGCTGCGCAATGTGGTCCAGCGAGCCTGGGTCATGGCGTCGGGCAAAGCGATTGATGAGGAATGGCTCCCGGTCCAGGCCAGACCCGCAGGCGCGGCCGTCGAAGAGGTGGCGGCATCCAGCTTGCGCCGGCTGCCGGACGCCGATGCAGGGGTGCTCAACATCCCCGTTGGCGTGCCACTCGCCGACGTTGAGCGCCAGGTGATCCTGGCCACCTTTGCGCACTGTGGCCAGCACAAGGAGAGGACTGCAGCCATGCTCGGCATCAGCATGAAGACGCTTTACAACAGGTTGAAGGACTACCGTTCCTGAACCGCGCGGCGGCGGCACACCGCCCGCAGGGCGCTTTCAGGCATCCAGGTTGCCCGACCCGCCGGGCGGCTGCACCCTTTGCTGCTGCCGTTTCAACCCAACCTTGTGGAGCCTTCATGAAAGCAACGACCAGCGATACCTTCCATCCGTCCGTGCAAGTCCCCAGGCTCGGCGTCGCCGACTGGTTGTCACTTGTCCTGATGATCATCGGCGCCATCAACTGGGGGCTGGTCGGCGCGATCAACTTCAACCTGGTGGCCGCCATCCTTGGCGAACAGACGCTGGCCGCGCGGGTGGTCTATGTTCTGGTGGGGCTGGCGGGTCTGTACGGCCTGAGCATGCCGGCGCGGCTGCGTCCGCGCGGCTGACAGGCCCTTGTCAATTCATGGAAGGCCACCTGCCCTGAGGCAGGCGGCCGGTCCTTCAGCGTTCCGGAGTCTCCGGGTCCCCGACCGTGCCCAGTTCGGCGCCAGTCAGGGGATCGCTGCCAGGGTTCGACATGGTGCGCATCGCCATGGCGCGCAGCGTCTGCGCATCGTCATCGGACAGCTGGACGCTTGCCATGCCCGAGTCGCCATCGGCCGGCGCTGACTGCTGGGACACAGGAACGAATTCCCATTGCTCCCCTTCGTTCCAGGGGCCGCGGTTCTCGGGCGCTCCGCTGGACATGCGGAAATACGTATGGGTGAAGCGCGGGTCACCCGGGAGCTTGCCAGGCGGAAAATTGGGCTCGATGGCATAGAGCGCCTTTTCAAAAGATTTTTGATGGGCTATCTCGCGCGTCATGAGAAATGTCAGCGCGTCTTTCACCCCGGGGTCGTCGGTCAGGTTGATCAGGCGCTCGTAGACGATCTTTGCCCGCGCTTCCGCTGCGATGTTCGAGCGCAGGTCGGCAGTGGGCTCGCCGATGGTGTCGATGTACGCTGCGGTCCACGGCACGCCGGCGGAGTTGACCAGCGGGGGGCCACCGCCATACAGCAGCTGCGTGATGTGGCTGTCGTTCCCGGCGCTGGTGATGCTGCGGTACAACTCACCCTCTTCCTCCACCCCTTCGGCCAGCCGACCCTTGGCGCCCTTGTTGAGCATGCCCACGATGGTGCCGATGATCTCGAGATGGCTCAGCTCTTCGGTGGAAATGTCGAACAGCATGTCTTTGCGGCCAGGATCGTCCTCGCCGAGCGCCTGCGTGAAATAGCGACAGGCGGCCGCAAGCTCGCCCTGGGGCCCCCCGAACTGCTCGAGCATGAGATTGGCGAGACCTGGATTGGTTTCACCGACACGGACCGTGTACTGAAGCCGCTTGTTGTGAGAAAACATGAACACTCCTTGCGTGGGTTGAGGAAACGCCCGGCGGTGACTAAGCACGTCGCGGCGCATCGCAGGATTGGCAAGGCGTGTGCCGCCCTAGTAGGGTGGCCCGAGCGGGGTCTGTTCTTTCCGGCCGCGCTTTGCTGTGGCAGTGACCAGTACTGCTAGGAGCTCCTGTAGATCGGCAGGCTTGCTCAAGATTTCGTCGAAGCCAGCTGCCAGCGCGCGCATGCGTGCGGCCTCCCCACTCCAGCCGGTCAGCGCGATGAGCACGATGTGGGCGGTGGCGGCGTCCGCTCTCAAACGGCGTGCAACTTCTACGCCATCGATGTCAGGCATGCCAAGGTCTAGCACCGCAGCGTCCGGCGGATGCTTCAAGATGCTGTCGAGGGCCTCCGCGCCGCCGTATGCGAGCTGTGTGCGCTGGCCCGAGCGCTGCAGAAGGTGGGCGAGTGCCCAGGCGGCGTCAGTATTGTCGTCCGCGATCAGGATGTCGAGCGCTAGAGCGGGCGCTGCCAGGGATCTCTCTGCGAGTGGAAGTGTGTCGGCGATGGGCCCCGGCAGCCGGACAACGAACCGGCTTCCTTTTCCCGGGCCGCCGCTGAGGCCTTCGACCGTGCCACCGTGTAGTTCGACGATGTTTCGCACCAGCGAAAGTCCCACGCCCAGGCCATCGTTCAATGCATGTGGCGCCTGCGGCCCCTGCGTGTAGAGCTCGAAAATGTGTTCTATGCGCTCGGCGGGTATGCCGACGCCGTTGTCGCTCACGCTCATGCGCACTTCACCGCCGTCCATCCTCACGTCGAGTTCGATCACTCCGCCTGGGGGCGTGTACTTGGCAGCGTTTCCCAGCAAATTGCCCAGTACTTGACTGATGCGCAAAGGATCGACATGCAACATCGTGGGCTGCGTAGGTAGATTGACGTTTAGCCGGTGGCCGGCGTTGGCGATCGCTGTCTCGACCGCTTCGAGCGCCGAATCGATCACATCGACGAGGGGGACGTCGCGCTTGCGCAGTTCGAGGCGGCCGACCGCGAGACGCGAGACATCCAGCAGATCGTCCAGCAGCAGCTTCATGGTGCGTGCCTGGCGTTGAATGAGCGCCGCCGCTCGATTGTGATCGGCCGGATGAGATGACCTGTCGACAAGCATCTGGGACGCAGCCAGAACCGCTGCGAGTGGATTGCGCAGTTCGTGAGACAACACGGCCAGGAAGCGGTCCTTGGCGGCGTCGGCCCTCTCAAGATCCGCCCGCGCCTGCTCAGCTGCCTGCAGGGCCTTGCGTAACTCGTCTTGACTGCGCTGCAATTCTGCACGTGCGTTTCGTGCCGCCGTCTCGTCGCGCAGGATCTTCACAAAACCAATGGCGCCGCCAGAGCTGTCGTCCATGCGCATGAGTGTGCCGCTGGCCCAGAAGCGCGTGCCGTTCTTTCGGACGTGCAGGCGCTCGTCGGCTGCGTCGGCGTCTGCCATGGCCGTGGCGGCTTCCCGGTCGGGGACGCCCTCGGCGCAGTCCTCCGGCGTGAAGATCATGTCGCTGAGGCGCCCCATGGCCTCCTGTTCGGTGTAGCCCAGAAGGCGCTCGGCGCCGCTGTTCCAGCTCGTGATGACACGCTGCACGTCCGTCGAGAAAATGGCATAGTCTCGCGCGTTCTCGATCACCAGCCGCAGGCGCTCCTCGCTGCGGCGCAGCGCCTCCTGGCTGCGCTTTGCGTCGCCGACGTCGCGCACGGTGGCGGTACCGCCTACGACACGGCCTTCGGGATCAGTGATGGGAGAAGCAGTGAGAGCAAGGTGAATGGCGCTCCCATCCTTGGCGCGACCTACGGTTTCCAAGTTCTCCACGCTCAATGCTTGAGCAATCTGCTCGCGCATCCAGATACTTTCGGTCAACCCCTTGCCATCAGCCAGCGTGTAGAGGGGTTGCCCGATCATCTCTTCTGCAGCGTAGCCAAAGACACGCCGTGCGCCGTTGTTCCAGCTGAGCACTTCACCCTGAAGCGAAAAGCTGATGATCGCATCCATCGATGAGGCAACGACGGACGACAGCCATTGACTTACTTCCTCCGCGCGCTTGCGTTCAGTGATGTTGATGAACGAAAGAACCACGCCGGCAATGCGGTCTTCCATCGTCCGGTAAGGCAACAGTCGGGCAAGGAACCAGCTCCCGTCGGCCATGCCCACCTCCCGTTCGAGAGGGGTGAGCTTGTCGAGGACCCGTGAAGCATCACCTACGAGTTCGGGGTATCGCAGGCGTGGCGTGAGGTCGCTTAACGGGCGGCCCACATCGCCCGGGATGAAGTTGAACAGCGAAACCGCCACCGGCGTATATCGCGCGATGCGCAACTCGCGGTCAAGGAAGATGGTTGCAATGGCCGTCGCGTTCATGAGGTTCTGCATGTCGCTGTTGGCGTGCGCGAGTTCTTGGACCTTTCCCTTCAGCTCGTGATTGACGGTCGTCAGCTCCTCGTTGATGGACTGAAGTTCCTCCCGGCTGGTTTCCAGTTCTTCGGTCGCCGAGCGCAACTCTTCGTTGATGGCCTGGAGTTCCTCGTTGCTGGCCTTCAGTTCCTGCGTGGAGAGCTCGTACTGCTCTACCGTGTCGCGCAGGTGATACTTGAGCCGCTCGAGCTCCTGATCGAGTTGGCGCGCCGTTGGCTCGTCTGCAGACGCTTGCATTGCCACCATCGGCAACTGCCGCTCTGGCTCCCCGAGCAGCACGAGGCTCAACTCAGCATTGCCCTCACGCATGGGAACGACGCGCATTGTGAAATGCGCGCGACCGCCCGCCGGGTCGTCTGAGAAGCGAACGACCCTGGTTTCGACCGCCTGGCCCGTGCGTGTCGCTTTGAAAAGAGCGGCGCGCAGCTCAATGCGCAATGACTGTGGCACCAGCCTCAGCAGATTGCGGCTCGGTTCGCCAGCGCCGTACTCCAGGTAGCGACCGGCGCTGGGCGACAGGTGGACAATGTCGTGCTCCGCATCGATCAGGATGGAGGGGGGGGCCAATTGCTCAAGCAGGCTGAGATGCACTTCGCCCCAGGACTCCCCGCGCACGCCTTGCGGCCTCGGCGAATGCAACGCTCCGACCAAGCCCTCCCGTGCATGGCTCGCAATGACCGGCGCGGCGGGAATCCCGGGCGGAACCTCCGGCTGTAGGGGCCCCGCGTTCGCCGCAATCGGCATAGCGCTTGGCCGGCCGGGTTTTGGGCGCTTGAGGTAGAGGCGATGAGCCCTGTCAAGCACCGCGAATCCCGTTTTGCCGTCTTCCGGGGCCTCTGAGGCGCCCAGGAAGAGCCGTCCGTTAGTGACTAGCGAAAACTCGAACACGTCAAAGACTCTGGCCTGGACCTGCTGATTAAGATAGATCAGGAGGTTGCGACATGTTGCCAGGTCCAGGCGCGAGAAAGGCGAGTCCTTCAACAGGTCGTGCACCGCGAAGAGAACCATCTCGCGCAGCTCCCGTCGCACGCGGTAGCCATGTTTCTCTTGCACGAAGAAGCGGCGTAGCCGCTCGTCTGACACGTCGGCGCGAATGGTTGATGGATACAGCGCCTCCCGAGCTGTGCGTATCGCGGCAGGCGCCAGATCGGTGGCGAAGATTTGTAACGAGGGCGGTGCGTCGAGCCTGCGCGCGTACTCGCTCAGAAGGATGGCGATCGAGTAAGCCTCCTCGCCGGTCGCGCAGGCCGTGACCCATACGCGCAGCGCGTCGCCGGGGCCCTTGTTGCGGAAGAGGTCTGGAATCTGAGCTTCAAGTGCAGCAAAGCACTCCGGGTCCCGAAAGAAATTGGTCACGCTGATCAGAAGATCTTGCAGCAGCGCCGTAGGTTCTCCGCGCAGAGTTTGCAGACAGTCGAGGTACGCCGGCAGCGTTTCGACGCCGTTGACCTGCATTCGACGTGCGACCCGACGCATCACTGTGGCGCGCTTGTAGGAGGAGAAGTCGTTGCCGGTACGCCCGTGGAGGAAGTCCAGCACTTGGCGGAGCGCCGCTTCGTCGGAGCCCGGTTCGGGCGAGTCAGCGAGAAGCGGTCCTTCTTCCCGTGGCAAACGCAGCCGCGGCTCGAGCTGAAAATAGCCAAACAACCGCTCGCCGATCTGCGCTGCAGTCACGACCCAGTCGACCATGCCGGTGGCGATGGCGGCCTCAGGCATGCTGGCGCACTCCGCCTCACGCGGCTCCTGCGCGATCACCAGACCGCCGCGCTCCTTCACCCGCTTGATGCCGATAGCGCCGTCGCTGTCGCCGCCCGACAGCACCACGGCGGCCGCGTGCGTGCCGCGCGTGTCGGCCAGGGTCCGAAAGAACACGTCGACCGTCATGCGCCCCTCACGCTCTTGCAGCGGCGCGACCACGTCCAGCTCCACGCCGCTGATGGCGAGAAAGACGTTCTGCGGAATCACGTAGATGTGGTCGGGCTCTATCGGAGTCGTGGCCGTGACCCGTGTGATCGGCAGGTCAGTGCAGCGCGCGAGCGTCTCGGTGAGTCCACTTTCACCGTCCGGTGGCAGATGGAGTGCGATGAGATAGGCAAGCCCGGATCGAGGTGGCAGGCCCGCCAGCACGTGCTCCAACGCTGCGAGAGCGCCCCCGGCGCCTCCGAAGCCAACCAGCGGCGTCTTGTCGCTGCGGCCCGGCACCACTTCGTCGGCCGCGTCGGCGCGTTGTTCCTCGGCGTAATCTGGATTGACTTGGTTCATGCTGTGCAGCAAAGGCTGAGCAATGGTGAGACCTGGGTTGCCGCCTGGATTGCGCCCGGCGCAAGACAGACCCTATCCGTATGCCGACCATGAGGGTGTCGGACGGGGTCCTGAGCACTTCAGCAAGAGCTGTGCCGACGCGATCGTGTGGCGCGCTCCCGCACCTGAAGGCGTGCTGGGCGGGTACCATTCATCGAGGAGTTTTAATGCAACAAGATCCCCCATTGCCAGCCGATCCGAAGGAGGAGCCTGGCCTCCTGAAGAGTTCGCTGAGTTTCCCTGTTGTAGGCATTGGTGCCTCAGCGGGTGGCCTGCAGGCGCTGCAGCGGTTCCTTGAAGCCATGCCTCTGGAAAGTGGGATGGCTTTTGTGATTGTCCTGCACCTCTCGCCGCGGCATGCCAGCAACGCGGCAGAAATATTGCAGCGCAGCACGGGCATGCAGGTGACGCAGGTCCAGGCGCCCACACCCATCGAAGCGAACCATGTTTACGTTATCGCACCGAACCGCGACCTCTCGATGAACGACGGCTGGCTTCGGGTCACCGAACCGACACGCACGCGCGGGCCTCACGTCGCCATCGACCTCTTCTTCCGTACGCTGGCACAGGTGCATCAGGAGCGAGCGGTCTGCGCTGTTCTCTCCGGTACTGGCTCCGACGGCGCGGTCGGGCTCAAAAGGATCAAGGAAAGAGGTGGGCTCACTCTGGCGCAGTTACCGGAAGATGCGGAGTACGACGAGATGCCCCGAGCGGCGATTTCGACGGGGCAGGTCGACTTTGTGCTGACCGCAAGCGACATGCCGCAGCGGTTGGTCGATCTCTGGCGCAATGCCCAGCGGATCTGGCTGCCGGAACGCCCACCGGCACAGGATGGCCGGGCGCCCGAGGCGCTGGGCATTGAGGACGCGGGGGAACAGGCCCTCCAAGAAATCATGGCCATGCTGCGGGCACGTACCGGACACGATTTTCGCCACTACAAGCGTGCCACCGTGCTACGCCGCATCGAGCGCCGTCTGCAGGTCTGTGGCGTTCCAGATTTGCCGCTCTACAGTGTCTATCTGCGAGAACACGCCGAAGAGAGTAGCGCCCTTTTGCAGGACATGCTTATCAGCGTGACGAACTTCTTCCGGGATCGTGAGTCCTTCGAGGTACTGGAGCGCGAGGTCATTCCCTCGCTTATGGACGACCGCCCGCCCGAAGACCCGTTGCGCGCCTGGGTGGCCGGCTGTGCCACAGGGGAGGAAGCCTACTCGCTGTCGATCCTGCTTCGCGAGCGGGCCGATCAGCGGCGGCTGTCGTCAGGAATCCAGATCTTTGCCACAGACATTGACGAGCGCGCGCTGTCGATTGCCCGGGCGGGGCTGTACCCGGCGGCGATCGGTGCGGACGTGGGTGCTTCCCGCCTCACGCAGTACTTCCATAAAGAAGGCGATGAATACAGGGTCGTGAAGGCCGTGCGGGACCCCGTGCTGTTCGCAGCGCACAATGCCATGCGCGACCCGCCTTTTTCACGGCTGGACCTGATTTCATGCCGCAATTTGCTCATCTACGTTGGGCGGGAAGCCCAGGCGAGCATCTTGGAGATGTTCCGCTTTGCGTTGCGCCCTGGCGGTTATCTCTTCCTTGGAACATCCGAATCGGCAGAGATAGCGGAGAACTTGTTCACCGTTGTGGACAAAAAGCACCGCATCTATCGAGCCAATCCGCATGCAAACGTGGTGCGCCACTTGCCGCTCGCGGGGATGGGGCCCGTGGCCCTCGGACGGCCCGTCGTGGCCCGCCATACGTCGCCGCGTGAGCGCAGCCGCTCTTCCGTCGCGGAACTACACGCGCTCGCAATCGAGAGCGTGTCTCCGCCAAGCGTGCTCGTCGACGAACGCATGAATATCTTGCACCTTTCCGCGGGAGCCGGCAGGTTCTTTCTGCAGGCGGGCGGGCCGCCCACGGCAGATTTACTGCAAAGCGTACATCCCTCCTTGCGGCTTGAATTGCGAGCAGCGTTGGCCAAGGCGGCACAAACCGGCATGCGCGCGGTGGTCCGCAGTGGCGTCTTCGAGCGGGACGGTCTTCGCAGTCAGGTACACATATCCGCTGCGCCGGTACCGTCGGACGATGGGCCGAGGCAGCTCGTATTGGTTGGCTTCGAGGAGGGAGAGGCGCCAGCACAGCGAGGGGCGCTGTCGGGCGAGCCGCCCGAGATGCAGCGGATCGGCCAGCTCGAGCAAGAGGTCGCCCAGCTGCGAGAACACTTACGCAATACCATTGAGCAAGCCGATGTATCCACCGAAGACCTTAAGGCCTCCAACGAGGAGCTGCAGGCCATCAATGAAGAGTTGCGGTCGGCTACCGAAGAGCTGGAGACGAGCAAGGAAGAGTTGCAGTCGATGAACGAGGAGCTCATCACGGTGAACTATGAGCTCAAGACCAAGGTTGAAGAAACCGGCAAGGTCAACGATGACCTGCAGAACTTCATCGTGGCGTCGGAGGTTGCGACGATCTTTATTGACAGTGGCATGCGCATCAAGCGCTTCACGCCGCAGGCCACGCGCATCTTCAATGTCATTCACTCGGACATCGAGCGTTCGCTCCTCGACATCACACATCGACTCCACTACGAAGAACTGACCGACGACATCGAGCAAGTGTTCCAACAGCTGCGTTTCGTCGAACGTTCGGTGACCAGCTTGGATGACCGGCACTATCTCGCGAGGATCCGCCCTTACCGCACCATCGATGACAAGATTGCCGGAGCCGTGTTGAGCTTCGTCGACGTCACCGAACTGCGCCGCGCAGAGCAGAGGGTGATCGCTAGCGAAGAGCGGCTGCGGCGGGCCGTTCTGACCACGCGCGATTACGCGATCATCACGGCTGACGAAGCGGGGGGCGTAACAGGCTGGAACGAGGGTGCACGCCGCTTGTTCGGTTATGAGGAGGACGAGGCGTTGGGGCAGGCAATCGACCTCATCTACACCCCAGAAGACCGTGCTGCAGGCATCCCCGCGCAAGAGTTGAACAATGCGCTGCAGGCCGGCCGTGCGGAGGACGAACGCTGGCACCTGCGCAAGAATGGTTCCGTCTTCTTCTGCAGTGGCGTCATGACGCCTATGGCCGACGGCAACGCGCGCGGTTTCGTCAAGATCGCTCGTGACGTCACGGACAGCAAGGAAAAAGAGGCCGCGCGCGAAGCGCTGCTGCAGCGCGAACAGACTGACGGTTCCCAGGCGCGCCTCGCGGTCGAACTCAAGGATCGCTTTCTCGCAGTGATGTCCCATGAGCTCAAGCACCCGTTGAACTTGATCCAGGTCAACGCAGAGCTGCTGACGAGGCTGCCTGAGTTGCGCGATCTGCCCGCTGTTCAACGCGTGAGCAAGAGCATCCGCGGTGCCGTGCGCAGCCAAGCGAAGATCATCGACGATCTGCTCGACCTTTCCCGGGTGCGCACCGGCAAGCTTCAGCTCAACCGGGAGACAGTCCCCATTTCTGCGATTGAGGCGATCGTTGCATCGGTGCAGAGCGATGCTACGAGCAAGAACATCGCGCTCCGATGGGAATGTGAAGAACCGCAACTGGTGCTGTTCTGCGATCGCGTACGCGCGGAGCAGATCACCTGGAATCTGTTACACAACGCGCTCAAGTTCACACCATCTGGAGGAGCCATCACTGTCAGCGCGCAGGCCGATGGCGATTTCCTGCGATTGTGCGTAGCCGACAGCGGTGTCGGCATTGCGCCTGACTTTTTGCCGAACGTTTTCGGTATGTTCAATCAGGAGGCGGGCACCCTCGGCACGCGCGACGGTGGGCTGGGTATTGGGCTGGCGCTGGTGCAGGAACTCAGCCTTGCGCATGGAGGCAGAGTGCTAGCTGAATCGCCCGGCGTCGGCCACGGCGCGGTCTTCACCGTCTGGCTGCCACTGGCAACCGGCTTCGATATGGCGGCGGGTGGGGCCGATGCTGCAGACGCTCTCAATGGCTTGCGCGTGCTGGCAGTCGACGATATGGCCGAGGCACTTTTTCCGTTCGCTGGGGTGCTTGAAAGCGAAGGCGCGAAGGTGTCGACTGCCGCGAGCGGTGCCGAGGCGCTCGAACTGCTCGCGAGGCAACCTTTCGACTTGTTGATCTCGGACATCGGGATGCCGGAGATGGACGGCTACCAGCTAATCGGCAAGGTGCGCCAAACGCCGCAAGTGGCGCACATCGTCGCGATCGCGGTCACGGGCTACGGACGTGCGATCGACGCCGAGAAGGCACTGCGAGAGGGCTTTCAAGCCCATATTCCCAAGCCGGTCGATTTCGAAGCTCTCAAAAAGGTGATCGCCCGCCTCGGCGTGCGCGCTGGGCAGCGAGCCTGACACAAGTGCTTTGTCTTTGCTGATGAGTCCTTGCGCCATGGCACCTTGTCGCACAAACAAGGTCTACGTGCACCGTCACCGGAGACGATCGAGCAGACTCCGGTGGCCAAGCTTCATCATGCGATGGGGCACAGAACGCTCTATGGGCCGCGTCCAACTGGGGCAAGGCGAGCCCTTGCAAGCACCGAAGATCTGCTTTGGCGGCGGGCAGACCCGGGGCGGGGCTGCTCGTTCACTTTGTTGGCCTGCTTACGTGTCGCCTTCCACGGCTAGGATAAATTGGCGCGCTTGGACGTGCGGTCGCGAGGCCGCATCCTGCGCCTGCGCGTCTGGCGATTGGCATGCTGAGTCGCCATCGTCTGGGGAAAGAGGCGCGAGATCAGTCGCAGTGAATGGCTCTGCGAACCGGCCACGCTCCACCAGTGCGATCCGCAGAGACAAACGCCATTCGTACGGCACGTTCATCGAAGCATCGAGCAAGCGGGTGGCCATTCTGGCCGCTTTGGGACTCAGGGCTTGGGCAGCTTGGTAGTGGTGAGACAAAGTCATGGTGACGGCCTTGTGCCTGTCTCCCCTAGCAAGCCGTGTACCCGGAGGTGTGGATCATGGCGCTCGCATGTGCCGCAAGCGAGGGGGCACGTCCTGTGCACCTTGCCGCCCGATGTCCAGGGCACCGACAGTGACCTCGCTCTTGAGGCCACCAGCTGCCAGTTGCAGGGCGACCGCGTGCAGATATGTCAAGTTTTCGCTTAGGGTTTGAAGCAGCGTCGAATCGTCTCCCTCTGACGCACCGAGTTGCAGGAGAGCTTCCTTCTCGACGTGAACGATGAGCCTTCCGCGAAGAGTCCGGATGCTGAAGGTGTACCCGCGAATCGCTTGCGTGCTTCTCGCGGTGATCATGGTGGAAACATTGAAAGCATGCGATGCGTGCGGCAAGTGGTGTGCCTTCGCCGACTGCTAACGCCTGGCGCTTCGTCTTGGCGGCTGGCGATCCCGACGTTCCATACCGGCACGCGGTCTCCCGTTCGCAAGCGTGGCTGAGCTTGCCTCGAGCCGCCTCGCCGACCTTTCCTCTGCGTTGACGGGCGCTCTGAGATTGAGTACCGGGGAAAACTGGGTTGTTGCATCCTCATTCGGGGCAAGCGCCCGCGGGTCTGCAGCGCTGGCCGGTCGGATGCCGGCTTTCAGCGTGCGTAAACGGGCCCGTAAGAGAGCTAAGGGTGCGGTGCGGACTGCAAGGTACAAGGTCGCCCGCCGGGCTGCATCGTTGCGAGCTCGCCGGAGGTCTGCCTGGTCGGATAACCGCTGAACGGCGGGCATGCCATTTGCCCCATAAGTGCCGCACAAACCATAGGAGGGACGATGTCCATTGCGCGGCTCAGACAGGTTGCAGGGCGAAAACTGCCTTTCAACGTTTCCGATTTTGACGAGGTCGACGAGGTACGGGCCTTGATGACCGCTGGGTTGATCGCCGGTCTGCGCGTGCGCAGCCCTGCGCAGCCGAACGGCGCGAGCAGCCCCATGGTGCGCGTGCTGGCTATCACGGCCGACGGCTACCGGTTGTTGCGTCGGTGCGACGCAATGGCCCTGGATTCGCCGCCCGCAGCACTGCCTTCCTGACCTGCTGCATTGCGGGTGGGCGCCCAAACAGCCTAACTCCCGACGACGAACTGCTATTTGATCAACCCTTTCCGAAGCATTTTCATGGCCCGTCAATCCTTGAAGGACGTCTTCGTTCATCTGCTGTCCGACGTTTACAGCGCAGAGAAGCAGCTCGTCAAGGCGCTGCCAAAAATGGCACGGGCCGCCAGCGATCCTGCACTTTCGGAGATCTTCAATAGCCATCTGGAGGAGACAAAGGGCCAGCTCGCCCGCATCGACCGGGTGGTGGAAATGTGTGGCGTCACGTTAAAGCGGATGAAGTGCGCCGCGATGAGGGCCTGATCGAAGAGGGGCAGGAAGTCATCGACGAGATGGAGAAGGGACCTGTGCTCGACGTCGCATTGATCGCGGCAGCACAGAAGGTCGAACACTACGAGATCGCCAGCTACGGCACGCTGGCCGAGCTCGCCAAGCAGCTTGGCCACGCAGACGCAAAGAAGACGCTCGGCGAGACGCTGCAAGACGAAATCGGGGCCGACCAAAAGTTGACGCGATTGGCTGAGGGCGGCGCCAATGACGCCGCCAAGGTGCCGGCACAGGAGGCTTGAAAGCTACGTCCGATAGCCGAAGGCCCGAAGCCCAAAGGCCCGAAGGCCGCGGAACGGCGTAGAGAATTGAGCGAGCAGTGACAGGTCGTCCAAGCACGCCGACATGATCTCCGTTCGGAAAGAGCAGCGCGTTGCGTCAATACGGATATCCCGACGATTTCCCGAAGGTCGCCTTATCAAGCGGTCTACCACACCGCCGCAGGTTGCTTGCGGGCCAACGCTGACGGCCCGTTGAGCATCCCTTAATTCTTGCCCGAATGTTGGCGATCCGACCGAAGCTTGTCGTCGCCGTCCTCTGGGCGGATCGGCGGGGTGCCTCGTGAGTCTCTCACACCGTGCTCGATTGTTGAGCCATCGTTCGGCCGCAAAGGTGCCTCGACTCGAGCACCGGATTCGGCGGGCGTCTTCGAGGTCTGCTTCATCACTCGCTCCGACGGTGTCAAAGGTTTTCGGGGCACGGACTGGTTCATGGCTTAACTCCTTGGAAACATGGCGCCAGATTAATCGCTCGGAGTCGGTCGTCAGTAGACAGGCGCCGAGCTCGATGTCAGTGCTGTTTAACCTGTTTCGAAGCCCTCGGCCTGAAGTGCCCAAAGCTTGGCGTAAACCCCTGCTTGTGTACGCAGCGCGTCCGGCGATCCGTCCTCGACGATTCGACCCTCGACCATGACAAGGATGCGATCGAAACTCGAAACCGTCGACAGGCGATGCGCGACGGCCACCACGGTGCGACTTTGCATGAGGCGGATGAGTGCACGCTGAATCTCGCCTTCCGACTCGCTGTCAAGCGCGGAGGTGGCTTCGTCAAGCAGCAGGATGCGCGCATCTTTTAGCATCGCGCGTGCGATGCCTACGCGCTGGCGTTGTCCACCCGAAAGGCGCGTGCCTCGCTCGCCGACCACGGTGTTGTAGCCATCGGGCAACTGGCGGATAAACGCCTCGCAGTGAGCCTCTGCTGCAACTGCCATCACCTGCGCGTCAGTGGCGCTCGGTCGTCCGTAGCGCAAGTTTTCCATGATGCTCCGGTGCAGCAGGTTGATATCCTGCGGCACCACGGCGATGGCTCGGCGCAGACTGTCCTGCTGCACTTGTGCCACAACCTGCCCGTCGACCAGCACGCAACCGTCGGTCGGATCCGCGATGCGCGCGATGAGCCGGATCAGGGTCGACTTGCCCGCGCCCGAAGGGCCGACCACCCCAACGCGTTGACCTGCCGGAATCACCAGGTTGAGGCCGGAGAAAATCGGCGGGTTGCCGGCATAGGCGAAGCTCACGCCTTCGAGGCAGACGCGCCCGGGCCCTGGGCGCAACCCAACGGCGTGCGGCGTGTCGGCCACTTGATGTGGTACCGCCACCACGCGCAGCATGTCGGTGATCACCGCGAACTGCTGCGACACATCCACAAGCGACAGCGCCAGTTCGCGGGAGCCATGCAAGATACGAAAGGTGAGTGCGCTAATCACGACCACGTCGCCTGCCATGCGTACCCCTGCGCGCCAGCCTTCCACCGCCCAGATCAGCATGCTGCCGGCCATTAACCAGAGGCACAAGTCATGCAGTGCCCGCGCCTTTTCCAGGTAGAGCCAACTGCGCTGCTGCGCCGATGCTTCCGTTCCGAAGGCTGCGCGAAGCCGGTCGTGTTCGCGCTGCCGGGCGGAGAAAGCATGCACCGTCCAGATGTTGGCCACTACGTCGACCAGCTCGCCGCCTACCTGTGCAGCCTCCTGTGCGAAGCGCTGCTGCAAAGGCCGCGCGCGCCGCGCGAAAACCGCCAGGATCGCAGCGACCACGGCCACAAACCCCGCCAGTGCAAGGGCCATGCGCCAGTCAATGGTGCACAACACCACCACGGCGCCGACGAAGTCGACGCAAGGTGGGAGGATTTTCCAGATCATCGTGCCGTAGATGGAGCCGGCGGCGCCGGCCGTTGCCGTGACGCGATTGCCGAGCGAGCCCGCCATGTGTTCGGCAAAAAAGTCGAGCGAGTGGCCGGAAAGATAGCGAAACATGTCGAGCCGGACATCCACCCCGCTGGCCACGACAGCGCGGCAGCCAAGCCAGCCGCTGAGCCGCCAGCAGAGGCTCTCGGCGGCAATGAGCGAGATGAAGAAGGCCAGCCAGCGCCAGATTATTCGGCTCTCACGATCGTCACCGGCCATAGCGTCGACGATCAGCTTCATCCCGTACTGCACACCCACCGAACAGGCCGCAGCCGTGACGATCAGCAGTGTCAGGATGCCGAACAGCCAGGGCCGTAGGCGCACGTAGCGCCACAGAAAGGCGCCCGCACGCGAAGGCAGCGGTGAATGGCTTTCAGGCAACGGCAGAGTTCGGCAGCGACGCCGAAACTGTCGATGCGGGCGCTTGGTCCGCCGTCTCGCGCTCCGCCTGCGGCCTGCAGGTGGCCTCGGCTTCGATCAGATCCGCCATGTGGGCCGCGGTGCAGTCCCAAGATGTGCCCGCGACAATGATTGCGCGTGCCGCAGCGTCTTGGGTCCGCTCCTCGGGCGTGCGCCCCAGCGCCTTCTCGCACGCGGCGACGAAGGACGAGGGAGAGTCTGCGATGGCGACGACGCCGGCGTAGGGCGTGACCACGTCGCGTATGGGAGTACTCACCACCGGCTTGTCAGCGGCCATGTACTCGAGCGTCTTGGTCGGACTGATGTAGCGCGTCGCATCGTTCAGCGCGAAAGGCATCATGCACACATCCCAGCCGCTGATCAGCGCAGGCAAATCGGCGTAATCCTGCTGGCCTAGCCAGTGAATATTGACACGCTGCGGCAGCAGCGCCGGGTCGATCTTCACGACCGGGCCGACCATCACGATCTCCCAGTCGGCGTGCGCTTTCGAGAGTGCATCGACAAGGTCGAGATCCACGCGTTCGTCAATCACGCCGCAGTAGCCAATCCGCGGACGGCCGATATGCGCCTGCGCGACGTGGGCGCCGCCGTCCGTCGCCTTGGAGAAATGTGCTGCGTCGACGCTGCTTGGGAAACAATGCACCCGCGCATGGCGGCCGCGCTTTGATTCGTAGAGGCTTTGCCCGCCGGTGAAGACCAGGTCGGCCATCTTGAAAAGCGCGTTCTCTCGCTGCAGCAACTGTCGCGGTGCATGGCGGAAGGCGGCCAGTTCGTCCATGCAGTCGTACACCACTCCGCCCGGTTGCAGCCCCGCGGCCAGTGGCATCGCCATAGGCGTGTAGAACCAGAGCCAGTAATCGTTGAGCGCCCGCGCCCTCAGATAGTCGGCCAGCATGGCCTGCAGCTCTGGAATGTGCTCGTCATGAAAGCCAGTCGCGCTACCGGTGAGGTGCGGGCGCAGCACTTCGACACCCACGCAGGGTTGCAGTCGCTCCAGTGCCGCACGCTCGGCATTGGGAACCGGCTCTTCGACGAACACCACGGAGAATCGCTTGGCCAGCCGCGAAAGCAGTTGCTGAGGCCGCTGGTAGACGAAGTCCCAACGCAGATGGGAGAAGACGATCATGGTGGTCATGGCGGGTCCTGTCGAGTGGATGAAAAAGGGGAAGGCGGGGTGCGAAACGAGCGTCCGGGCAGCTTCGATATCTGGTGAGGGGAGATGCGCCTGCCATTGCCGCAGGCGCAATGCCAGCGGCCCGTGCAGCGCACGGGCAAAGCGTGCCGGCCGATCGGGATGCGCCGAAGCGTTACCGGTTACATCCCACAAGCCGCTGCGATGCCAGCGACTGGGCGCCTCCCAGTCGGTGCGATCAATAAGCGGATACAGACAGACGCCCTGCAGCGGCACGTCCCACGCCTGGCAGCGCAAAACGGCCTGGGCGACGTGTTCCAACCAGGGACCTCGGCCCATGCCAACGTGACCGGTCTCGGCCACGAAGAGTGGGCGCTGGTAGCGCTGCCACAGGTCTTTCAACAGCACCTCGAGCGGCTGGCGTCGAGGGTCGCCAAGATGCCAAAAGAGTCGCTCCTCGGAGGGCCACGCCCACTGGTTGCTGTGGTAATAGTTGATGCCCATCACGTCGAGGTAACGTGGGGCGCCGCCAAGGCCGGGCTCCAGGCGGCCCGAGAGCAGGTCCCAGGCCTGGTACTGCTGCTCGGTGAGCGCTGCGGCCTCTCGCACGGCACGCTCGTCTCCACTTACGCCCACCACGTGGATAAGCGGATCGGTGTGCACGATTCGCGCGTTCGGAGTGATGCTCCACAAGGCATCGCAACCCGCAATAGCTGCTCGGACCAGGCGGCACTTGAGCTCCCAGGCGTGCTCGACGGAGCCGGGCTGATAGGGATGGACAAGGTTCGTGGTGCCGGCGGCCCAACTCAAAAACGAGATCTCGTTGATCGGCTGGTAGACCGGCGTGGCTTCGCCCTCGGCGCGCAGCGCGGTGGCTACCGCTTCACAGAAGCCGGCAAAACGATCGGCAAAATCTTCCGCGAAGAAGTCGACGCCGGGCGGCAGGCCATAGTGGTGCAACGTCCAGATGACCTGCAGGCCCTTGCGCCGGGCGCAGCGGGCGGTGTGCAGCATGGCGCTCAGGTCAAGTCTACCGTGCGCGTCGGTCGACGCGCGCCACCCGATGCTCTCCCTAATAGTACGAATGCCGAAGTTGGCCAAGGCTGCGTAGTCTTCTTCGAGACGTGCTGCGTGGCCATTGCTGCGACGAAGGTCGAGCGCCATGCCGTGACTGTTGATGTGATCGGCCCCTTCGTATCCACCCATCCAGAAGGAGCGGAACAGCGCTGGAGCCCTTGACGCTCCCGCATGCACGTGCTCAACGGAGGGGGAACGTGGATGGAATGGAGGGAAGTCGGTTGTCACGTTGGCGGCAGGTCGGCGCTTCATCGAAGGCCGATGTCGCTGACAGCTATGTGGCAAGCGACATGCCGTGCTCGCCGCACCAAACGATGCTGCGATCAGGCTGGCGCGGGGTTGGGCCCTTGAAAAGGTTGCGTTCCGGCGTCCGGGACGACAGCGAGCGCGACGTCATGCGAAATACGGCCGCAATGCACGAGCAGTAGGCCGCCCGCGTGCACAGCCCTGTCGCTGCGCAGCAGCTTGCCGAGCCGCGTATCAAACAACGATATGCGGTATGAACCGGGGCTCAGGCCTGGCACGTCGATGCAGTGCAGCGTCGCGTCCATCGATGCTTCAACGCGGCCATCTGCGCCTAGACTGTCGGTGCGCAGGAGCCAGATGAGCGCCTGCCGCGCGTCGCCGCACGCGAAAGCTGCGAGCTGTGGCGGCGCGCGCACTTCGTCGTTGAGGTTGCGACGGCGAAATCTGCCCCAATCAATCAACGGCAGGAAGTCACTCAAGCTCTTCTGCGCTCGCCGCATGCCCGGGGTGAGCACATGCGGATGGCGGTTCGGCCAGCGCATGCCACCGCCCGCGCCGCCGCTGGCGAAATGGGCCCACTGGATGTGGCGGAAGTACTCGTCGTCAAAGGCCGCGGGCAGCGTCTGGTGTCGATCAATGAACGCGTGGATGGGGCCGTGCTCAGTGTCGAGCACCGGCCGCAGGTCATTGCATTCCTGCAGTGCCGCGCGCATCAAACGCCCCACCGCCAGCGCTGGCGCGACGGTGTCGCGCGGGTCGTCGATGCTGCCGAATTCGTATAGGTGCGTGGTGGCGAAGTCGAGCGTCGGATGGCGAAACACGGGATCGCACAGCGAAGGGCTCTTCAGCAGTTCGGGCCCGAACACCGACACCGTCTGCAGGTGCGCTCGGCCGTGCACGCGCAACTCGAGTTCGCGCAGGAATTGCGACAGGTCGGTCACAAACGGCGCGCAGGCGGTGACGTTGTCCTCGGCGTGCGCCGGATGCAGTTCGTTCCAAAGGTCCCAGGCGAAGAGCGCTGGACTTCCACCCCACCGACGCGTGGCGAAATCTAGGCGGTGCCGTATCGCCTCGCGCATGCGCGTGCAGGTAAGCCACTGGCGCCGGTCGGCGCACGGCCCTCCATGTGCCGCGTTGTATGGGTGGCGATGCCAGTGGCGCCAGGTGAAGAAGGTGTCGAAGGGTGTGATCAGCAGGTACATGCCCGTTTCCTCACACAGCGCGAAGAGATCGTCCCATAGCTTCACCATCGAGGGGACAAACCGGCCAACGGGACGCTCGAGGTAGCGATGCCTTAGCTGCGCGTACTCCAGCATCACGCGGATGCAGGTCACTCCATGCGCGCGCAACCACAGCAGATGTTGGCGCACGGCACCGATGTCGCGTCGCATGAAAAGCCCCGCGAGCTCCGGCCAGGAGATGGCGTCGTTATGGCCGATCGGAGTCCAGGCAGCGCCGCGCGAGTTCACAAAGTAAGGAACGCCGGCACGCCGCTCGATCCAGTGCAGGCAGACAGCGCCGGCAGCCGGCGCTAGCGCGTCGGGTCCAAGTTCATGCATGCCGGCCTGCACCCCTGTTCGAAGTGGAGAAGATGATGGAGGGCTCGGCAAGCTGCGTCGACGCTAAGCGCATTGGAGGAAGTGCTCGCGCCGCGCCGCATCGAGAACAACTGCCGGTTGCGAGTCGAGTAGTTCAAGTGGCGAACAATGGTGCAGCAAGCATTGCGGCCGAATAAACCAAAGGGCGAGCTCCCAACCATCCATGATTCCGCTGAGCTCGGCGCAAGGCCCACGCACTTCCTCGCGCAGGGACATGTCCCGTCGATCGAATTGAAAGAGCGGCAACCACAGCCCCGAGTGCCAATCCAGCGCGATTACCATGCGTCGCTCCAGGCAGTTTTCCAGCCACGAGGTACCGTCGCACCTGCGTTGGGCCGCGCGCACCGCGACTTCGCTGCCGCGCGCAAGGCCGCCGCTGCGCCTATAGCCGTTCAGCAGCTCGACAAACAGCGCGTCCAGCGAGGCCGCCGACTCCGGTGGCGCCTGGGCGAGCGACTGCGGCGAGCCTGAGTGACTAAGGATCGCACTTTTGGACGGAACGGTATGGATCATGGTGCGGCGCGGCGCGGGCGGGCCGTGGCAAGGTGTGACGGGTGAGCGGGATCGTTGAGCCTTGGATGAGCAAGCCGGATGCCACCCCCGTCGCCTGCCTATCAGGGTGGCTTCCCGTTGGCTCCGCCATTAAGAATCAACTGATGGCACGATCAAGGATAGAAAGCAGGACGTTCTTCGCGCCGGGCAGTCGGGCGACAGCAATCTGGGATGAGAACTGCTGAGAGGCGGGCGCCAACGAGAGCGCTGCAACGCAGGACGGCTCGCGGACTCCCGTGGCGCGAGGTGGCCAACGGCCACCAGCATGCACGGGTGGCGCTTCGCGAGGCACATCGCGCGTGAGCAGCTTGCCTGACGGAGAGGGAACCTCGCTTGCCGCGCTGCGCCAACACCCGGCGCCCGGGGCCCGGCGCTCACCCCCGATGACTTGTGCAATCATTCGTCGTGCCGCAGCAAGACGTCCGCGCCTTAGAGTCAGGCAGGCGCAGCGGCCCGGAACTCTGCGGCACCGATGCGGGGCAGGATGTTCCGGGCATGGTGAGTATGGGTTGCCCCCATCGAGCAGAAGCCCACGCAAGGTCGGCGGGCGGCTCTGATACCCGTGTCAGCCGCGCACCCTGCAGATCACAGGATGGGCTTGCCGCCGGTCACGGCCAAACGTGCACCGGAGATATAGCTTGCCTCGTCGGAAGCGAGCAGGACGTATGCTGGAGCGACTTCGGCGGGCTGGCCGGGGCGCTTGAGCGGAACGTTCTTGCCGAAGTTCTCAACCGTTTCGGGCGGCATGGTCGAGGGAATCAATGGCGTCCAGATCGGTCCCGGCGCCACCGAGTTGGCGCGAATGCCGCGATCCGCCAGCATTTGCGCGAGACCGGCTGTGAAGTTCGCGATCGCGCCCTTCGTCGTAGCGTAGGGAAGCAGGGACGGACTCGGCATGTCTGAGTTGACCGAAGAGGTATTGATGATCGAAGCGCCCGTTCGCATATGAGGGACGGCCGCTTTGCACAGATGGAACATGGCAGTGATGTTCGTCTGGAAGGTACGATCCCAATCTTCATCGGGGATCTCCTCGAGCGATTCGTACGTCATCTGAAACGCTGCGTTGTTCACGAGCACGTCGATCCGCCCATATGTCTCTATGGTTCGGTTCACCAGCTCGCGGCAATGCGCCGGATTGGCGATGTCGCCCGGCACGAGCACGATGCGCCGGCCCGCCTCTTCCACCCATTTCGCGGTCTCCCGCGCATCCTCGTGCTCGTCAAGGTATGAAACCAGTAGATCGGCCCCCTCGCGCGCGAAGGCGATCGCCACCGCTCGCCCAATGCCGCTGTCGCCGCCCGTAAGGAGTACGACCTTGCCGGCCAGACGCCCCGAGCCCGTATAACTGTGCTCTCCATGGTCGGCGGCGGGCTGCAGCAGCGCCTCGTGCCCCGGTGGCTCCTGATGCTGGGTGGGGAGCGTCATGCGATTCCTTTCTGTGAATGACTTGTAAAAGGGGCCGGTTGTGCCCGGCAGGTCCGCGTTGGCGAACATGCGACTCGCCACGCTGCACGAAACTTGCGGCAACGGGCGTGCCTGTTCGCGCCATCACGGCCGATCGTCGTCGCGCGCAAACATGCGACGCAAGGTCAGGTCTTCCGCGTTGGTGCGACGGCGGAAGCGGCGATACACACTTCAAGCCCTGCGCGCCGCCGCTCGGAGGATCTGAGCATGGTCGAGCGATCGTGTTTGCTCGTGGGCGCTCAACCGATCACCGGGAATCCGGATCGGCTTCCCGATGGACGTAGGCAGCAGCGGCGCAACGTCTGGCAACGAGCCGCCCCGTGCGGGCCGGTGGCTCGGATCCGCGGCAACATTCGCCTATGGTGCAGCCTTTGAAAATTTTGCAGATCAGAGCATCCAAACCGTGCAACGCTGCGTACTTTGAGGATGGAACCGCGGAACTCAGAGCTCGTGATGCCGGAAGCTGGTCTGCAGGAAGTCATTGCCCTGACGGGCCGAATATCCTTGGTTGCAGACGAACTCCGACAGGCTGTCGCGGATGCGAGGCGTGCGCGCACGGCGGCGCGTGCCCTACGGCAGCAGTTGTCGGCCGCGCGTGGTTGGCACGCTGATCGCCGCTGAGCCGCTCGCCGGCCGGCGCCGCGCCCCGCGCGCTGGCACGCGGATTGCCCAAGATTTTGCCTCTACAACCCCAGGAGGCTCAAAAATGCCCGACAAACTATTTGCTGCTCTCGCCCTAAGGGCAATGCCCACGTTTGTCACTCAACCCAGCGAGCTGCGGCTCTTGCGTCGCCTGCGGGGGGCCGGCTACCTGGATGTGCGCTTTTTTCCGGAAGAGAACAGCGCTGACCAGTTCGCTGAACTGCACGGCATGACGCCATTGGGACGCAGGGTGCTGGACATTGTGAGGCACTCCGGCGCCCAGCGCCCATGACCACTGCCATTGCACTCTTGCGCCGGCTAGCCTCTAGGGCGCTGCCCTGCGCAGTGGAACAACCCGGGGAGATTGTGCTTCTGCGTGCGCTGCGTGCGACTGGCCTGGTGGAAGCCGATGTTCCCCAGTCGCTGACAGTCGGCGGCCTTCCGTTTCAGCGACCCGCGACGGTGCGTGTGGTCACGGCTCGAGGCTGGGAAACGCTGTCGGCCGCGGTCTCGCCTGTGCCATGCCGTGCACCGCTTGCAACACACTGCGAGTTGCCGGCGCCGCAGTCCGTGCAGCAACAGCGACCATCGGCTTAGCGAGGGGCAAAATGCCGACCGTTCCAACCGTGGTCATTGGCGGAGGCCAAGGCTCCCCGAGCGTTGCGCGGCGCTTGCTGAAGTCTTTGCCGTCAGATTTTCCCGCTGGGGTGCTTTTGCACCTGACGCCGGCGGCTGGCGGCGAGAGTTTCGACCCGGCGCGGTTCCTGCAGCCGCACGGCCTGACGGTCGCGCTGGCGGAGGACGGCGCTACGATGTCCAGGGGGCAGGTACTGGTCGTCCCTACCGGCCGCGCCGCTGTCTTCAGCGGGGAGGGGACGCTGACATTGATCGACATCGGCAACGCCACTGCTCAGCTTCTGGACTCGCTGTTCGTGTCTGCTGCAGCTGCTTTTCGGCAAAGGCTCGTCGGTGTCCTTCTCAGCGGGGCGGGGAACCACGGGACGGCGGGGTTGCGTGCCATCAAGGCCGCCGGCGGGATCAGCATTGTCCAGAGCCCTTCGGATTCGGAAAATCCTGAAATGCCCGCGAGCGCGTTGCTTGGCGATCAGCCGGATCACAGCGCCCTGATTCAGCAGCTGGGCCCGCTGCTGGTCCAAACAGTAAAAGGTTTGGACGTCCAGCGCCGTTGAACCCTCGCTGCTGCCGAGGGGTGCTGTCCGACGTCGCCGTGCCCAAGCCCCCGAGCGCGGCGCCAAGGACCCGGCGCGTGGCGAGAGGAGCACGCGCCAGGGAGCTATGCACGCCGGCTGCCGGCGGCCATTTTGGAATGTGGAGATCCCATGAAGGTCCTGAGTTTTCCTTCGTCAACTGGCGCAGCTTTGAAGTGGCCTGCGCTCCTGCTCGGCTTCTCGCTCGGTGGGTTTTTTGATGGCATCTTGTTACATCAGATCTTGCAATGGCATCACCTCCTTTCGGGCATCGGCGCGGTGCAGGACGTTCGCGCGCAGGTGCTGGCGGATGGCCTCTTTCATGCTCTGATGTACGTCATCGCCTGTGTGGCGCTCACCAAGCTATGGCGGCGCCGCGCGGTCTTCGTAATGGCGGGGGCCGACCGGGCGCTCTGTGGCCTCGCCTTGGTGGGATTCGGCAGCTGGCACATGGTGGACGGTGTGTTCTCGCACTGGGTCACCGGCATCCATCGAATCAGGGCGGACGCTGCGAGCCCGCTACTCTGGGACCTGCTCTGGTTCTTCGTTTTCGGCGTGCTGCTCGTGGCGCTCGGGCTGTGGATGCTACGCAACCCGGAGGGCGACGGGGGTCGGCACGGGCGCGCCGCTGCAACAATGCTGGGTCTGGCCACCTTGCTCGCGGGCCCGTTGGCCGCCCTTCCCGTGCGAGACTCCGCGACACCTGATCAGGTGCTGGTGATGTTCGCGCCCGGTGTGAGCGGCGCAGCCGCGCTCCACGCGCTCGCAGGAGTCGATGGTCGGGTGCTTTGGGTCGATCGTTCCGGGAGCGTCTGGGCGGTTTCCATGCCAGACCCCGGTACGGCCTGGAAGCTCTTCGCCGACGGTGCCGTGCTGGTAAGTCACTCGGCTGTTGCGCTAGGCTGCTTCTCATGGTCGCGGGTGGCGACAGCTAGCGTCAATCGACCCGGCGTGTTTCCGTCCGAGGAGGGTGAATGAGCGGCCGGCTCCCGAATCGACCGAGCGCGCGCGAGCGTGCGCAGGAGCGACCTGAGCGGTGCCAGCCGCGGAACTGCTGGGCAGTGATCGTCTTGCAGGGGGGCACTGAAACACGGGCGTGAACCGTTGCGTTCGAGCGCCACCATGGCATAACTCACGCAGACCGCCACGCCCGCGCGTTCTTGGAGAAAGAATGACGAAAGTGCGGGCGCGGCCATGGCACGCATGCTCCGGCGCGCCGGTCGCCGCGGCGCAAACTCTGTGCGCCTTCGGGAAGCAAAGGTTCAACTTTGCGGCGGGCATGCCGTTTGCCTAGTGGCGTGGGCGCCCTCACTTCCGAAAGCGATATTCGTTGAGCTCACAACATTTTTCGAGAACAGTGCATCTTCGCAGCCGTACCGAGCCTCCTTCCCGCCACTTGGTCGTGGCCGGGGCGTCTGTTGGCGGGGTCGCTGCCTTGTCGACGCTCGTAGGAGATCTTCCCGGCGACTTTCCTGCGCCCGTGTTGGTTGTACTGCATACGGGCAGTCACCCCAGCCTGCTGCCGGAACTCCTCTCGGCGCGCGGGCCCCTGCCAGCGGCCCATGCGATCGATGGGGAATCGCTGTCGCCGGGCCGCATCTACATCGCGCCTCCCGATATGCATATGCTGATCGACGGCGAAATCGTGCGTTTGCACCGAGGCCCGAAGGAACACCATACACGGCCCGCCATCGATCCGCTCTTCCTCTCTGCCGCGCTCGCACATGGGCCGTGTGTGATTGGCGTGGTCCTCAGCGGCACGATGGAAGACGGTACGGCCGGGCTGCAGGCGATCAAGGCGTGCGGCGGCACCGCCGTCGTGCAAGAACCTGCTGACGCGATGGCGCCCGGCATGCCCGAAAGCGCGCTGCGCTATGTGGCGGTCGATCATCGCCTGCCGGTGGCCGCACTGGGGGAGCTGTTGGTAACCTTTGTGCAGGCAGCCGTACCCGACCGTAACCCAGGCCCACCGCCGCAACACTTGGTGCACGAAATGAAGTTGATGTCGGGCGAGGGAGACTTCGTGGAACATCTCAGCGCCATTGCCCAGCCCAGTCCGTTTGTCTGCCCGGATTGCAAGGGCGGCCTTTGGCAAATCGATCAGACGGCGCCTACGCGGTACCGATGTCACACGGGCCACGCCTATACGTTGAGCACGCTACAGCAGGCGCTGACCGAAACCATGGATGAGGCGCTCTGGACGGCCGTGCGCGCGTTGCAGGAACAAACGGTGCTGCTGGCAATGCTAGGTGTCGCTCATCGACGCGAGGGCAACGAGCGTGAGGCGGATCGCCTCGACGGTGTGCGCAAGGGGCTCGAGATCCAGTGCCGCCGGCTGCGTGAGATCGTGGAGTCTCCACTGTCCGCGCCCCGTGAAATTGAAGTGTGACGGCGGCACCGGCGCTGCAATGACACATCGATACGACAAAGCTGGAAGGGTCTCTGAGCGGCATGCTTGCGGGATCGTTTTCAGTCGCAAGACACGAGCTTTCCCGTCCTTCAATTCGCGAAGGGTGCGTGAAAAAGGCGGGTGCGTCACGAATGTAGAAGCAACGTTCAAGACGATGCTTGACGATCAATTGGATGTGAGAGGAAAGGAAAATCATGAGGACAACGCGACGCGTGGTCGAGGAGGGCTTGCCCGGCTCGGCCCTTGGGGAATTGGCAATCGTTATCGTCGTCATCACGTGCACCCTTTTGATGGGTTTTTTGCTGATTGCTTGATGGAAGCTTTTGTCGTTGCGGCCACGCCGCGCTCAGGCAGAGCCGTACGTCCGCCCATGACTAAAACGATCCCCCGAATGCCGTCTCGGCCATTGCCTGCACGGTGGCGGCCTGTGCAACACCCGTCAATGCAGGGAAACGCGATATGACCGCACGACCTTCTGCCCTGCTTTCCCCTGAGCAACTCAGCGTTCTTCGCGCGGTTGCCCGCACGGATCTTGTGCACGGAGTCGCTATCAGTCAAAGCCTCGGGCGAGCTGCTTTTACAGATCTGGCGGTCCTGCGCGCAGAGGGCTATGTGCGGGAGGTTCTTAGTCCACGCAAAGATGGCTCGCCGAACCATTTAAATGCGCTCACCATCAAGGGGCGCGAGGCACTGCAAAGTCACGGGGGGCAATGCGTTTCCGCTGGCGCATCGACCGCGGCGCAGCGGGAGTCCCTGAGCCGCGAAACGTACGCCGGCACCGAAATGCATCCGTTCACGGGCCGCGCTGGTTCAATGGACGCGCTGAAATACCCCAGCCGTGTGGGAGACCAGCTGCGCTATAGGGAAGACCCGATCACGCTCGATGCCGATCCAAACGCTGATCCAGTGCGGACGTCTAAGCGGGGCTGATGCCACGCAGAATCCGTAATCCACGCTGAGGACCTGAATGCCGTCGAACAACCCCAAGCTGTCGTTCGAACAGCGCGCTGCTGCGCTGGCGTGGGTGGCAGTCTGCGAGAAGCTCGACCACTTTCTGCAGGCAACGCCTGGGTACCCTGAGTTGACCCCAGACGAAGTGACATACATGCTCGATAGAACGGAGAGTGCGCTGCTTGACCTGCGCCGAACGCTCGAGGAAGCTCCTGACCAACGCCGAAATATCTTATGAGCGAGGGGCAACGAAACCACTGCGGGCGCTCACTCAGGAACACCGAAGCTGAAGGAGCAGAGGGGCGGAGGGCGCTTGTAAAGCTATTCTGATTTCTTCTTCCGAGAGTCAGAGGACTCGAATAGCGCGTTCACCCGCGGCGTGTGGGCCTTTCGGGACCTTCTGGTTGCCCCCTGTATACGGCGAGGTACGAAAGAGCCAGAGATTGCACGGGCGGCGGCGGTGCCCAACCGGACATCCGTCATTGAATTCGTTCGCCCGCATCGCCTTGGGCAAGCCGCTTGGCGCGATGCGGCGTCTCGCCAGGCCGGGGCGGACTCCGTTTGAATCCCATTGACCCGCTCCTACTCTGCGGATGTTCTGCGCTCAATCCGCGCGGAAATGCAGACGGGCGGCTGATCGTGGATTCGCAATCCGCGTCGCATTTCCGTACAGCCACTTCTAAAGCGGCTGGCCCGCAATAACTACAACGTCGCCGATGATGACAGTTCTTCCGCGACCTGCTGGCTCAAGGCGCGGCTCACCGGAGAGTTGGGTGCCGGCTGGGGGGTGGCGAAACGAGCTTGCCGCTAGCAAGTCCGCCCGCGTGTTCATGAATTCCGAATCCGCCGTGGTCACGGCGCCTTCAAGCATCATGCGCGACCAGACATTGATCAGCCCCGAGCAGCGCTTTTGGCAGGAGCATTTCGACGCCACGCACCACGGTACCATCGCCGGCACGGAGAACCGTTTCGTAGTGGGCGGTGAGTACAGCGAGACGACCTTCGACAACAGGCGCCGCTTTTCGAACGTTAGCGCCGGCACCGCCGCAGCGTTGCGGGTAGCGGCATTGCAACCCGAGGTCGGCTTCTACGATTTCAACCCTGCATTCACCTCGGGAGCGGGCAATCGAACCGACACGAACTCCGATGTCCAGGTCGTCGGCGTTTCTGGAGGACGCCTTGATGCCCTCCTCCGACTTCACTCTCGTGGTCGGCCTTCGGCACGATCGGTTGAGGTTCAGCGTCGCGCCGAGGACCTCAATGCAGCCTGGTTAACCGGCTTCACTGCAAGTTACCGTGCGAACTCCGGACGCCTGCGAGCGGTTTACGACCTCTCGGCGAAGTCGAGCGTCTACGCGCATTACTCCAACGCCACGTTGCCGGTGAACTCGCTTTTCCTGCTTTCTTCGGGCAACGCCGCATTCCCACTGTCGCGGGGAACGCAGACGGAGATCGGCTTCAAGCAGAGCGTGCCCGAGGCGCGGCTTGAGTGGACCGCTGCGGTCTACAACATCGAACTCGACAACGTATTGTCACGCGATGCGAACAATGCGGCAGTGACCGTGAACAACGGAAAAGAGTCCTCGCGCGGCGTGGAGCTTTCGGCTGCATGGCGGCCCACGCGGTAGTGGACGCTGGCAGGCAACGTGGCCGCGCTGCAAGCGCGATTCGACACGTTCGTGGAGGCTGGGCGGCCTGTCGCGCGTCGGTACCGCCCGCCGCACGTGCCCGAGCGCGTCGCCAACCTGTTCGCTACCTACCGTGCCGAAGTCTCGAAGATGGAATGGGTTATGGCCCTTAACCGCACCAGTCGATGTATACCGACAACGCGCACCTGATTCGCATCAGTGCATTCACCACCGTGGATGCGGCTGTGAGCTATCGATTGAAGCCGGCGCTGTTGACTTTCGTGTGCGCAATGAACCGATGAGCTTTACGCCACATGGGTCGCACGTGTAGCCAGGTGTTGCTGGCGCCTCGGCGCACCGTTGAAGTCTCGGCCAGACTCGAGTTTTAATGAGCCTTTGAAGGGGTGTCGGGCAAGATGTGCGCCTTGCCGGAAGCGGCACGGAACGCTGTTGCGCAGGGACAGGGTGACCTTTCGTCGTCCGCGGCACGGCAGGTCGACTTGTTCGGCGTTCCGACGTCCATGCGGCGGAAACCTTGGAGCCTTTCGCCTGGCCGGCAGCAGCGCAGTGGGCCCATAGGAACGCCTCGCTTCGCGCGCATCTGCGGTGTCAGGGTCAAGTTCAAAAATTCAGCAACGGCGGTGCTGCGCAGCGCCAGCGCTCGCAAATCCCGCGTGCAAAGAGCTCACGCTTTCGGCTCCAACTGGAGCGCCGCGGGAAGGGCGATGGCGGCACCGATGGCGAAAAGGCCATCCGCTACACGCTGGAGCCTCCTTGCGTGTCGGCACTGTTCGCGGTCTCATAGAACCTGACGCAGCGAGTAGCAGACGTGCTCCTGAAGGCGCCGATGCAGCGGCCGGTGCTCCCATTCCTGGAGCGACACCGGCCGCGAGCAGCGTAGCAGCTCTTCGAACAGGTCGTCGAGTTTGCGTGCCACGTCGGCGTCAAAGATGCCCAGCGTCAACTCGTCATTGGTGTCGAACGAGCGGTCGTCGAAATTACTGGAGCCGACCGCGCTCCACACGCCGTCAATCGTCATGACCTTCTGATGAATCAGGCCCTTATCGCACTCGAACAGCTGCACTCCACAACGCAGCAACTTGCCGAAATTTCTGCGCGCAGCCAAGTTCACGACGGCATTGTCAGTGACACGAATGGATGGCATCAGCACGCGCACCTGTACGCCGCGCTGCACGGCGGCGCCGAGCGCTTCGATGGCTTCTGGCTTGGGAATAAAGTATGGGTTCTGTATTTGGATGCGTCGGTGCCCCATGCAAATCGCTGCGTGGTGCAGTATTTTCACGGCTGGCGCCGAGCGCTCGGGTTTGGCGTAGGCCGCATGCATGGCAATGTTGCCGGCAGGAGCTAGCGGTGGGAACACCTCGTCGCCGGCGAACAATTCGCCAGTCTCGCCGGCCCAGTTCTCGCTGAACGCGCCTTGCAGCGCATGCACAATGGGCCCACGCACGCGCACGCTTACGTCATAGGCCGGCGGGTGCAAAGCTGGCGCTCGGTCGCCTAGCCACGCGTCGGTGTAACAGTGCCCGCCCACGAGCGCTGTGAGTCCGTCGATGATGACGAGCTTGCGGTGGTCCCGGTCGGTCAGCACACCCAGATTGCGCAGCGACCAGCGGTGGAAAAACGCGATGCGGCAGCCGGCTCGCCGCAGTTCGCGTCGCATAGGTCGACTCATGCGTCGGCCTCCCATCCCGTCCAGCAGCACCCGTACGCGCACGCCGCGGCGCGCTGCTTCGAGCAGCGCCTGTCCAACACGCGCTTCCACTTGGCCCTGCTTCCACAGAAAGTTCTCGAGGTGCACGGAATGCCGCGCACCGCGAATGTCCTGCTCGATCGCGTCAAAGAAGGCATGGTCATACACGAGCTCGGCTGAGTTTCCCTGCACGACCGTTCCCAGGCTGAGTCCGGCCAGCGAGGCCATGAGCGAGCCCATGTCACCCTCGCAGCGTATGCCCAAGCTGGGCGCTCGGTGACGCCGCACAGACCAGAGCGCCAGCAGCAGCAGACCGGCGATGCCGGCCGCGATGCCCAGGGGCCAGAGCAGCCACGGATTCATTCAATTGCCACTGCACCACCAGGCCCTAGCCCCGGGGATAGGAGAGCAGTTTATTGTCAGGGCGAGAAGCATCTGGTTCTCTCTCCATCAATACTCTTTCGAGTGTTCCGAGATCGTTTGCAGCCAGCGATCGCAGCTAACTCGCGGTCGCCCCGATCGCCCACCGGCATAGGCGTCGCGGGGGTGAAAGCCGGATCAACGATCTGTCCGAAGCCGGTAGGCGTCGGCGGAGCCTGGATGGACGACTACAGGCCGATCAAGGGTAACGCAGTTCGGCTCGATCCGTTCACGCCTCTGACGATCCGAGGTCGCACTCCGCGGCTGCGCCTTTGTCGTACCGTTCTTCGCAGCAGTCGAAGGGGCTGCCTGCGTCTGGGTCCGCCCGGGCATTCGACAACCTTGAGCACCGTGAGAAAATTAGATGCGTCAGCAGCTCGGCGTCCGCTTCGCTCCAACTGTGTCGATTCGCGCGCGCGCGGACCATCCGCTCTCCGCTCTCCGCTCCTCTGCCTATCGCCGGCCGGCGGTTCGTTGTCAAATGGGAAGTTGGCATTGGCCTTTTCAATGCTCTTGCCGTTATGCCTTTTAATTCCCACGGCGGCCACTCCCGGTGCGCCGCCGCTACGATCATGTAAGCGGACCTCGAAGTACGCGCTCTCGAGGTCGCCCGCATTACCGAAGGAAGTGCGAATTTCGTTCGCCTTTGCGCAGGCAGTCGCTCGCCGCCGATTTGCGGCGCTCCGTCTTTGGCAAGTTGGTCGGCACCGCACTCGTTCGCCGTCGGGAACGCCCGCAGCAGCGCTGGCGCGTGATCGACCAGTACCATGGCGCGTTCAGCCCTGAAGCGGGTTCCAGCCGCGTGGAACACGCCCGGCAGCGTATCGGATAAGTGCACGTGGTCTTCGTGCGATCCATAGCCGCACCTTCCGCCCGACATAGAAACACTAGATTCTGCCGCGCCCAGCCCGATTCTGTAGCAGATTGTTCGGGCAGGGACAAAGGGCACTCGGTTGAACCCCAAAGTTATACGCGACCTATGCGCGCATCGCAGCCACAAGGGGGTGGATGTCGCAATGCGCCTCATTCGCAAACGTCAGGCCGGGGCCTCCTACCTCGGCAAACCACATGTCGTCGCTAAAGATCAGTGTGATGTAGTTACGTTCGATAACAGGGCCGGCCAGCGCCCAGTCTCGGCAAAACGGCAAGGCTTCCAGCGTTCTGACAGAGTCGCCCACGGCCGCATGCCACAGCCTGTCCCCCGCGGCGTCCTGGACCCATCCCTCCGCTTGTGCAACCAGAGCATCCAAACTTGAACCGCTGAGTTGCTTGATTTCGTGGTTTTCAAGCAATGCATTTTCCTTTCACCAATGACGACGGGAATCAAACGGTTGGAGACGACCAGCGCAAAATCGCATGGCGTTTCCTCGTGCTGAGATCCTTCCGCCTGCACTGAAAGCGCTGGGAATGCACGCTCGGGGGATCGAGGACGGCAACGTTCCTTCTAGCCAGAGCAAAACGGTGATGTCAGCGTCAGCTTGGCCGTGTTCGAGAAAACTGCAGATGCGCGGAGCTCCGGCGAAATCGTTTTCCCGGACGAGCAGATACGTCACTATCCGCGCGCCTCGGGTTTTGAGCTCCCCGGGCTCCAGTTAGGTTTTAAAAACGTCGTCTAGCCGCGCAGCAAACGGCATGCCCACGAGCCACTGCTGCTTTCGATATGGGCCACCGACCGCGTTCGCAGGTTGGCTATGGAGGCCAGACCTGACCGCCGGTCGGGCCAGTTCCAGTCCGCGCGCCGACAAGGCCAGCAGGTGGTCGGGAGTTCTCTTCGACCGGAATGTCTCCCTTTCGGGCCGGGACCGGCACGGGGTGTCGGCATCGGCGTCGCCGGGGGGGCGAAAGCGACTCGCAATCATCGGCCGATGAGCTTCTTTGCGCCCTGTTGATCGAACAGGTGCGGCCGCTCACCGTGCACAACCCGGTGTGTGCCGCGGTACCGGCCTGGACGCGCTGGAGCAGCCGCAACTTTAATGCGGGCAAGTCGCACCACGGGTAGGTGGCCGGGGGTCTTGCCGTGTTTGTGCCCACGCTCCTGACGCTGGGCGTGCACTGGCTGCTGGTGCTCACGCTCGGCCTGCCCTTCGCGGTGCTGTGGAGCGTCGCGATGCTCTACATCACGCTGGGCTTTCGCCGTCTCAGCCACCACCTGCCGCCGTGGCCTTCCTCGGGATAGCTTGCAACGGCCAAGTGAAAGCGCACGGTGGTGATATTGCATCGATAAGTGAACACCTTATCGACTGTGGGCCGGCGGTTGGCGCGATTCTGCGTGATCAGTCTGGGCGAGATGTCCGGAACATACGAACCGTCGCGTCGTCGCCAAATCGAAGATTCTCGTGGGCGATCGAAGGAGAAGACCAATCGACCTTAGCAAGAGCGGCAGGCTTCCCTCTCTGGGGGCATCGTTGGGGGCAAAGATTGCAATCCAAACGTGAGAATAGGGAGTTTTAGGCGCCTTGCCGGACGATATTCGACAGCCTCCCTCTCCTCCAGGAATGGCATCCATAGCGACTCACGTCGCTTCAAAAAGCCCCTTGAAGCCCCCCCAGACGGGGCTTTTTTGCGTCAAGCCGCTTCATGACGTGCTTTGACATCTCGCGCAGTTTGGGGGCAAATTCGGGGGCATAGCAGGGCGCTGTGCCCTTGACCGCACTGAAAGTCCCCGAGTGCCTCTCACCGACGTCGCCTGCAGGAACGCCAAATGTCCTCCGGACAAAGCGCGTGCTCGGCTCTTCGATGCCGGCGGCCTGTACCTCGAGGTGATGCCGACCGGGGGCAAGCACTGGCGGTGGAAGTACCGCATGGAGGGCAAGGAAAAGCGCTTGGCGCTCGGCAGCTATCCCGCGGTGACACTCGTTGCCGCGCGCGCCGCGCGCGAGAAGGCGCGCCTGGTGCTCAAGGCCGGCACTGACCCGGTCCAGAGCAAGAAAGAGGAGAAGCAGGCCCGCCGCGACGTCATGGGCAACACGTTCGAGGCCGTGGCCCGCGCGTGGTACGACCATTGGGCCCTGCACAGCGTCGGAGGCCCGAAGTCGCCCCGCCATGCCGAGTACACCAAGCGCCGGCTGGAGGCGGACATCCTCCCGGTGCTGGGGGCAAAGCCGATCTCTGAAATCAAGGCGGCCCAGGTGCTGGGCATGGCCAAGAAGATTGAGGAGCGCGGTGCGCTGGACCTGTCACGTCGCGCTTGGCAGGTGTGCGGCCAGATCTTCGAGTACGGCATCGCGCACGAGAAGTGCGAGCGCAACCCGGCGCGCGACGTCAAGCCTGGCGTGGCGCTCAAGGGGCGCAAGAAGAGCAACTTCGCGCGCGTCGACGCCAAGGAGATGCCCGACCTCCTGCGAAAGATCCGCAGCTACCCAGGGTCGCCATACACCCGCCTGGCCATGGAGCTGATGGCGCTCACCTTCGTGCGCACGGGCGAGCTGATCGCCGCCCACTGGGACGAATTCGATCTGGACGCCGCCGAATGGCGGGTGCCGGCCGAGCGCATGAAGATGAAGACGCCGCACATCGTTCCGCTGTCGACGCAGGCCATTGACCTTCTGCGCAGTCTGCACGAGTTGCGCGGCCTCAGCGGCCTCCTGTTCCCTGGCGAGCGTGACCACGAGAAGCCCATGAGCAACGGCACGATCCTGGGCGCACTCAAGCGCATGGGGTACGCCGGTCGAATGACCGGTCATGGCTTCCGCGGTGTGGCCTCTACCATCCTGCATGAGCACAGCTTCGACCATGCGCACATCGAACTGCAGCTGGCGCACATGGAGCGCGACGCGGTCAGCGCGGCCTACAACTTTGCGACCTACCTGCCGCAGCGCCGGAAGATGATGCAGGCCTACGCGGACCATCTCGACAAGCTGCGCCAAGGCGCGAAGATCCCGAGCTTCGAGGCGGCCTGAGATCGGGGCGGACCCCTGGCTCGCCGGAGTTAAGCAAGATCGGCTGCAGCGACTACCACCAGTCTCCTACTGTCAGCCTGCCTGTGCCATCGTGCTGTTCGGCACGATGGCTTGTCTTGAGCCCCCTGAGTGCCGTGGCGGCGGTGTACCTAACCCTTCCCACAACCTCTTGCGGTGTTCCGGATGTCGTATTCCTCGATTTCCGTCTAGCCTATCGTGTCCTTGGTTCGGTCTCGTCGGTTCGCGAGTGTTTCGCCTGCCTGAAGCTGCAGTTGTCTTTAAAAGGCACTTCTTCACTCCATTGGTTGGAAAAAGGAACATAGGCAACCTGCACCGGGGCGCCCGTTGGATCGGGCACTGTGGGCTTGGCCGGCTGCAGCGGCGTGGCAGAACTAGGGGAGCGGCAGGGGGGCACGACGCAAACATCGGCCCTGAAGCGACGGCCGTGTGCTGAAGCAAAGCCTGCCTCGGGACCCCGGCCAAGCCGGCAAGAGCCAAGCCTTGACGTTCGCAGCGCTTCTCGCGGGGCATGCGGTGCATTCGGCGTTGAGTCCGGCGACGAGGTGACGCGCGAGACCGACTCGCTATCATCGGCCGATGAGCTTCTTTGCCATCCTGTGTGCCTTGTTGATCGAGCAGGTGCGGCCGCTCACTGTGCACAACCCGGTGTATGCCGCGGTGCTGGCCTGGACGCGCTGGACCAGCCGTAACTTCGATGCCGGCAAGTCGCACCACGGCTGGGTGGCATGGGGCCTCGCTGTGTTCGTGCCCACATTGCTCACGCTGGGCGTGCACTGGCTGCTGGTGCTTACGCTGGGTCTGCCCTTCGCGGTGCTGTGGAGCGTCGCGATGCTCTACATCACGTTGGGCTTCCGCCAGTTCAGCCATCACTTCACTGGCATCCGCGATGCGCTCGAAGACGGCGACCAGCCGCTCGCGCGTTCGCTGCTCGCGCACTGGCAGCATGCCGATGCGGCCGACTTGCCGCGCAGCGAGATCGTGCGCCACGTGATCGAGCACTCGGTCATCGCCGCTCACCGCCACGTATTTGGCGTGCTGGCCTGGTTCTCGGTGCTCGCGGCCCTCGGCCTCGGCCCGGCCGGCGCGGTGTTCTATCGCATGAGCGAATTCGTCGCGCGCTACTGGACCCACAAGGACGGCGCCGCGGTGCAGCCCTCCAGCGTCTCAGTACAGCAGGCCGCGCGCCGTGCGTGGAGCTTGACCGACTGGCTGCCCGCACGCATCACCGCGCTCGGCTTCGCGGTGGTAGGCAGCTTCGAGGACGCGATCGATTCCTGGCGCAACGACGCCAAGCGGTTCCCGGACCCCAACGACGGCGTGATCCTGGCCGCCACCTCCGGGGCCGTGAACGTGCGGCTTGGCGGCGGCACGTTGCGGTCGCTGGACGCCGGCGACCCGCTCATCCATGCGCAGGCCGGCGACACCAACTGGTCCGACCCCGAACACGACAGCGGCAGCACCGGCGGGCGCGAACCCGACCTGGCGCACCTGCGTAGCGTGGTCGGCCTGGTGTGGCGCTCGGTCGTGATGTGGATGGTGCTGTTGGCGCTGCTCACACTGGCCCGCCTGCTGGGCTGAAACCTTCGCCCGAATGACCGACATCCCTTCCTTCTGGAGTCCGCGCATCGGTGCGCTCCAGCCCTACGTGCCGGGCGAGCAGCCGCGCATCGACGGGCTGGTCAAGCTCAACACCAACGAGAACCCGTACCCGCCGTCGCCCGCCGTGCTCGACGCGATCCAGGCCGCGGCGGCCCACGGCCTCGAGCGCTACCCCGACCCCGAGTCGCAGGCCCTGCGCGAAGCCATCGCCGCGCGGCACGGCCTTCAGCCCGGGCAAGTGTTCGTCGGCAACGGTTCCGACGAAGTGCTGGCGCATGCCTTCTTCGCCTTCTTCCAGCAGGCAGAACCGCTGCTGTTTCCCGACGTCACCTACAGCTTCTACCGCGTTTATGCGCAGCTCTACGGCATCGATTGCGCGCTGCAGCCGGTCGACGCCGCGCTGCGCATCGACGTCGAGGCGCTGGCCGCGCGTGCGGCCCAGGGTTGCGCCGGCCTGGTGATCGCCAATCCCAACGCACCCACGGGCATCGGCCTGCCGCTGGCCGACATCGAGCGGCTGCTGCGCGCCTGCCCGACGCGCGTGGTGCTGGTCGACGAGGCCTACGTCGACTTCGGCGGCCAGAGCGCGCTGGCGATGATCGACCGCCATCCGAACCTGCTGGTGGTGCAGACCCTGTCCAAGTCGCGCTCGCTGGCGGGCCTGCGCGTGGGCTTCGCCTGCGGCCAGGCATCGCTGATCAATGCGCTGACCCGCGTGAAGAACAGCTTCAACTCCTACCCGCTCGATCGCCTCGCCCAGGCCGGCGCGATCGCCGCGCTGCAGGACGAAGCCTGGTTTGCGCAGACGCGTGACGCCGTCGTCGACACGCGCGAAGGGCTGGTGCTGCAGCTGGAAGACTTCGGCTTCGAGGTGCTGCCCTCGCAGGCCAACTTCGTGTTCGCGCGGCATCCGGCGCATGACGCCGCTGCGTTGGCGGCTGCACTGCGCGAACGCGCGGTGCTGGTGCGCCACTTCCGTCAGCCGCGCATCGCGGACTACCTGCGCATCAGCATCGGCACGCGGGCGCAGTGCGGCCAGTTGGTGGATGCGCTGGCGGCGATCCTTGGATAGTCTGCAGCGACAGCCCGCCGGTGGCGTCTGAACGCCTGGATCTCGGGGCGACTCCGAGGACCGAAGATGAAGATTTCATGACTTTCGGCAGTGTGAGTGCGCCGGCAACGTCTTGTAGGGATTCCTCTCTCGTACGGCTTCCCAAGGACATGTTCTTGCGAAAGGTGTTTGCCGGGGAGGGCCATGACAAGAAAGCCCACTTGAACGCTTCCCCGAATCTCCTGCCGGCCCTGCGACGCCGTGCTGTTGCCCAGTTCCTGCTCCTCGCGCTCCCGACATCGTTTGCGGCGGCGTCCGATGCCAATGCCCCGGCGCCGCAGCCCGGGCTTGGGCTCGGCACGCCGTTGGAATGCGGAACCGCAAGAGGCGCGTGAGTCGCTGGCTCGCGAGTTGCTCGCGCTGTGGCAATCCACCTGCCTCAGACACCACCGCAACCCCTTGGCGCTGCGTGCCTCGCTCTTGCAGGCAGGCCATCGAGAAAATCCCGAGGCCGCCGAATCGTTCCTCAATGGCTACGCCGACACGGTCTGGGACGTCGGCAATGGCCTGGACGCGCAGCGGATGCTGCTGATGCTCGACAACGGCATTTGCGAAATCCGAGCCCAGAAGGCGGATGCGCGCGTGCTCGATGAAGGGTTCAGGAAGATCGTCGAAGGCTTGGCCGTCGAAGGCCCCGAGCGGAGCACGGTGCAGTCGGTGCCGAACACGCGGTTCTCGGACTTCGGCGGATTGCAGAAGAACACGGTGTACCGGGTGTCCCACGACGTCGGCGATCAGGCTTGGTACATGGCCTGCGCGAGCAGCGACAGCCCCTTGACGCCCACGCAGGCGATCCTTGTCATTGCGCCGGTGCCCGAGGCCGAGCAGAAGAAGAACAGGCGGCCTCGTATCACCTTTCGCTAGGCTGCCGCGGGCGCGGATCCCTTGGCTCAGAGCCCCTGTCTCAGCTTGCGCAGCTCGGTTTCCGCGCGGTCGAGCTCTTTTCGCAGGTCGGCGATTTCCTTCTGCAGCCGCGCGATGTGCGCCTCGCGGCTCTGCACCGGCGGCAGCGTGCCACAGCGCGCCTGGACCGCTGCCAGTTCATCGGCGAGCTGTCGGCGCTGGAGCAGGCGCCCGCGGGTCTGCGCCACGTCCATCTCCTGCAGCAGCCTGAGCTCCTCGGTTTTGCAGTCCGCTTCGCCGGCTGGATTGGACGGCTGAGCCAGCGTCGGGGTGGCGAAGAGAAAGAGGGCTGCAAGGAGGAGGGGGAGGAGGGCGTGCATGGCGGTGCCTGTGAGACACGCGATCGGCCGGCAAGTTCATTGCGGACGATCTGTGCATCGGCATGCGCGCAATGCCGCCATCGGGCCGATGCGCTCGTTGGTCATGCTGGGCGAGCTCCTTCGCCGTCCATAGCGCATCGGCCCTGTCTCGTCTATCCGACAGAAGGCCTGGTCGAAGGGCGAGACGGAACGCATGACTGGCCTTTACGATAACTCGCCTGCTTGGGCAGCGCCTTTTGCCGGTTGATCGCACGTTCCATCCGAAGCTTCGACCGGAGGTCTTGATGTACACGCCAGACTGCAAAGAGCGCTGGAGCGAGGTCAACGAAGAGGCAGCACACACCGCCGTCGAGCAACTCGCGCAGCTGCTTTCTTCACCTGGCGAGGCGGTCCCGGCGGCCGTTCTGGAGGGCGACCACGGTGGCTCCGAACTGGCGACGCCCCTTCTGGTGCGCCGCGTCTGGGTGACGGCGCTGGAGTTCGCCCCGCCGGGCTGGCAACTCTTCCGATTCGATTGCGACATCTCGGCGATCACCACGCTCGTTGGCTACGGCGGGCTGGGCTATCTGTTCATGGTGGTCGGCCCGGACAGGCTGGCGGACCGCATTCTGCTTGACTGGACCTCTGCCCCCCTGGGGCGGATCGCAGACAACATGCGTTTGGATCTGGCGTCGCTGGACACTGCCGCGATTCGAGACTATCTGAGGTTCTTCTGCTCGTTTCTCGGAGGCCAGGCGCACGAGGAGACAGGCGCGGTTGCGCCGTTCCTCATTCCCAGCAGTGCTGCAAGCCTGACGTGGGATGAGCACTCCCAGACTGCTCACGGTGTTGCGCGGCGAAAGTGGTTGAGGGTTTTCGAGCCCGTCACCGGCATGGAGTCGTTGGACAGGCCAGATCTGCCTGAGACGCCACAGCCCACGCCGATCGACCGGCCGGTTGAAGTCTTGCAGGACAAGCTCGCAGACGATGCCGATCGCGACGGGAAGTCGCTGGGTGATACGCCGGCTGCGGTTGCTCAGGTGTTCGAGGCGTTTCCTGCGAATCCACCGGTCCCGACTCGGATGGCCTCTCCTGGCACAGAAAGTGTGGTGCCAGACCAGGATGTTCCTCCAGAGGGGGCCGATGGCCTGAACGCGCTGTGCGTCACATTCGAGGCGCTGGTCTACTACGACACGGTGCTGTTCCGGTGCGAGTTCGAAGTCACATGCAACGGACGGGTTCGCATGACGAAGGACACGCAATTGACCAGTCCATTGCCGCTGCGCAAGTGGGAAGCGCGCTGGGGCCCCCACGGGACGAGGCTGCTGTTCCAGACGGATCCTCGGGAATCAATCGGCGCGGCCGCCCTGCTGGAGCGTTTGCAGGAGCTTCAGGCACCACCCGAGGGCGGGCAGCATGCTGTCCCCGAGCTGACATCCACAGGGACGGCTCGTGTGGTCAGAGGTCTGCGCGTCAGCGAACCCGTGCGATGGAGCCACGTGTTCAAGACCGCGGTGACTTTGGAAAACGTTCAGTTCGACGACGACGTGCTGTTTGACGAGTGCGTGTTCGAGCGCTCGCTGAACCTGATCGGTTGCCGCTTTCTGAAGCGCCTGAGCATGTGCGACACCACCGTGAAGGGTGCGTTGCGCCTGGACCGGTCCATCATCTATGGCGCTGTTGCCAAAGGCGACGTTGTGCCGCAAGCCGGGGCGTTCCCTGAAGACGCTGTTCTGAAGCCCCCACCTGCGCTTGCGCTGCGAGGGCTGAAGGTGGAGCGCAGCCTTTTTGCGGACAAGTTGACTTGCTTCGGGCGCGTGCGTGCCGAGTGGTGCCGCATCGGTGGAACCTTGCGTGCACGCGGTTTGCAAATTCATCCCCGTCCCGGCGTGGGCGAGCAGAGCGAGGCACTGAACATCTCTCATGCCCAGATCGACGGTCCGCTGGACCTGCGGTCTCTTGTCCCAAAGAAGCAGGAGCCAGGCGCGCATCGCCGAAGCTTCATCTTCGATCATGTGGTCCTGCATGGCGCTCAACTGGCACAGTTTCATGCGCATGGAATCCGTATCGAGGGCAATCTGGACCTGAGCGCCTGCACTCTCAAGGGGCAGATCGGCTTGCACGCAGTGGCCGTGCGGGGTGGAGCCTCACCGGGTGGATGGCGCCCACGCGTTGCGGGGCACCTGTTGCTTGACCGGGCCAAAACCGGCCTTGTCGACTTGGCCGGCATCAGCGTCGGCGGCAGCTTGACGTTCATCGAAACACAGATCTCTGGCGGTTTCTACGGCAGCCTCTGGCTCGACTACCGCTTTACCGTCGAGCGCGGCTTGACCGGTTCAGGCGCCAACGTGACCAGTGGGGTCTACCTGACAGGCGCAAGGATCGGTGGGGAAATCGAGTTCGTCACCGGGCGACTGGGTCGGCTGCGCATCAGTTGTTCCGACGCATTCGCCGACGACGCGCGCGCCCCGGCCCTTCGATTCTGCAGGTCCGAGGCCAGCGGGATCGTTCTTCACGATGTCGTCATCGATTCAACCTCGAGCTTCGAAGGGCTGCAACTGCATGGCGCCGCTCTCGGCGAGGCGGAAGGCGGTTTCGTCGCCGTCAACGTCAGAATGGGCGGCAGTCTGCAGTTCTGGTCGGCCGAACTCGCCGAAGTCGTGCGTCGCCGGACGAGGAGGGAGTTTCCCTTGCTGGACCCGACCGTGAGCGCCGCTGCGGTGCGCGAGATCTGTGGGCGTTTCAAGGGACCCCTGGACCTGAGAGGGCTTCGTGTCGAGGGCTCCATCGAGCTCGGCAGATTGGATGTGGGCGGGGCGATCCGTCTCGACGGCGCCAGGGTGGAAGGCCACCTCCTCACCTATGCAGACGAAGCCCGTATCACGTGCGAATCCTTTGTCGCCGATTCGATCCGCGTCAAAGGCAGCACGGATCTGACCGGCTTGACCGTGCGCGAGGGAGGCGTTCGAGCGCGCGATGCGGAGTTCACGGGGCAAGTGCTGCTGGCCACGCCAAGGGCGATGTCGGATGAGGTGGATGCAGCGGTCGCTTCGCGGTCCATTCTGCGGCTGGCGAAGGGCACCGTCGATCTGGAGGGTTCGCGCGCGGCGCGCCTGGTGCTGCACAGTGCGAGTGTCGAAACGCCGGCACCGCAAGAAGCGGCGTTTGCGCTTGCCCGATGTAGCTTTGCACAACTCGAGGCACAGGGATTCGGGAAAGCCTCCAGGCATTGGGAGTTTCCAAGGACCATTGATCTTTCGGCAGCCTTGATCGGCGACTGGGCTGTGGATCCACAACGCGAGGCCTTGCCGCTGCTTGTGGCCACCGCGCCATTCGACGGGAGAAACTACCTGGATGTAGAGCAGCGCCTTGCGAAGATCGGCAAGAAGGGCCGGGCCAACCGCGTCTATCGAAAAATGCTCTGGCGCAGCCTGCATCTCCAGCCCGGAAGCCGCATTCTCGAACGCGTCGCGAACCTCTTCGCTCGCCTCAGGAATCGACTCAACTGGTTGTTCTCGGGCAATGGCACGTGGCCCATGCTGATGGCCGTGTGGCTTGTTCTCTTCCTCCTGCCTGTCGTCCTGGTGCTTCGCAATCCCGAGAACGTCGAGTTCGTGGGCTCCGAGAAGGAGAAGGGGGACATGGCAGGTCACTACGACTTGAGAACGGACTGGGACTACATCAAGGCCACCGGCGTCACCTTTGCCTACTCCCTGCCGATACTGAGCGGCTCAAAGTTTGACATCGTGCGCGCCAGGCTCGTGGGGCCCACCTGTGAACCGGAATGGATCGCGAGGCTGCTGGGCAGGAAGGTTTCAGAAGAGCCCTCGGGGCCCACGTGCAGATTCGTGCTGATCGACGGTGTATCGCCACACGGATTCGCCATGATGTTCTCGACGGTCCAGTTCCTGTTGTGGATTCTGGTGTTTGCCAACATCCCGTCCGTCTCGCGCAGGAGGCAGTGAACTTCGCCGGCGCATCGGAAGCCCATTCAAGGCCGACGGATGCTGAACCGCTTCGCCCTGTGCTCGGCCGGCGCCGTGCGGCCGCAGTCGATCGGGCTGGACCTATCCCGCGCTTGAAGGCGCCGGCACGGCTCCCGCCCGCTGCCGGTCCTTCATCCGCAGGAACGGCCGTTCGATGAAGAAGCAGCTGACGCAGGCGGCCGCGAAGGCCTGGACGATGTTGAACGGAAAGGCCATCGCATAGGCGAAGTCGTGGTTCAGGAAGAGCTGCTGCCAGAGGTACAGGCTGTACGAGATGGTGCCGATGAACACCGGGATCCGCTGCCTGCAGAGTCGGCTCAGCCAGAAGTCCTTGACATGCACTATGCCCAGGATGATCACGGCCGCGAGCAGCGCGTCGATGGTCTGCCCGTAGGTCACGTTCCAGGCGCCCTTGAGGATCGAGCCGATCGCGGGGGTCACGCCGACGAACAGGATCACCGCGAGCGTGAGCAAGGCATGGCGGTAGCGGAAGCCGGTCAGCGCGTCGGCGAGTTGCCTCTGCCGCAAGGCCATCAGGCCGCCGATCAGCATCGGGTCCAGCCCGGTGTGCAGCATCATGGTCAGCTGGCCGCGCTGCGCGGGCGCCGCGAAGTAGAACAGGATCCGGACCAGGGGAATGGCCACGATCAGCGCCATCAGCAGGCGGTCGTTGTGCTTGCGCAGCAGGTAGATGAGGATCGGCGGCCAGATCCAGTAGAACTGCTCCTCGAGCGCCAGGGTCCAGAAGTGCCCGAAGTACCATCCGCCCTGGCTGCCCTCGATCGGTGCGATGTGCAGCAGCGCACCGTAGTTCCAGATGTGCGCGGCCGCCGCCAGGAACTCCCGCCAGTCGATGCGCATGAACCCGGCCATGGTCATCACGATGAGCACGAGGATGTAGAAGTAGGACGCGGGCCAGATGCGCAGCGTGCGCCGCCGGTAGAACGCCAGGAAATCGATGCGCCCGCTGCTGGCGAATTCCCGCTGCAGCAGCCCCGTGATCAGGAAGCCGCTCAGCACGAAGAACAGCAGGATGCCCTGGTTGCCGTTCGCAAGGATCTTGAGCAGGCTCAGCCAGCCGGTGTAGCCGTTCGCCGCGGTGTGCTGGGCATGGGTCAGCACCACCATCGTCACCGCGAAACACCTGAGGCCCGTGATTTCGTCGATGCGGCTGGACATGGGGCGGGTTCTTGTGGGGAGGTGGACCGGGTCGCTGGAGTGTATCGATCGATGGCCAATGCAAGAAGATCTTTTAAAACAAAAGTTCTTCAAGTTGGCAATGGCGGGATTGGGCTTGCGGGCGAACGAAGGCCCGCCCGGCTGGCCCGACCCGGCACGTAGCCTCGGCTCAGGGCATGGGGCCCCGCACCACGGGCGCAGGCTCAGGCCTGGCGCCGTGCGACCACGTCCCGCAGCAGCGCCACGTACTGCGCCACGAAGCGCCCCGGAAGGAACTGCTGCGCACGCGTGCGCGCGGCCGCCGATAGGGCGGCCCGGCGCACCGGGTCGTCCAGCAGCCGATGCATGCGATCGGCCAGTGCCGTGTGATCGCCATTGGGAAAGCTCAGGCCCGCATCGCCCACGCATTCGGCCAGGCCGCCCTGTGCCGACACGATCAGGCACTTGCCCGCGGCCATGAGCTCGATCGCCACGCCGCCCATGGGCTCGTACCAGGCCGAAGGAATGATGCCGATCGCACCGCGGCCGACGGCCTCCACCAGCGCGGCCCCTGATTGCCGGCCGGCGAACACCACCGCGTCCGCGAGGCCTTGTTCCGCCACCAGCTGCTCGATGACCGGCCGTGCCGCGCCATCACCGATCAGCAACAGGCGCGGACCGGGGCCGTGGCGACGCATCACTTCGGCAAAGGCCCGCACGAGTATGTCGACACCCTTTTCCTGGACCAGGCGGCCCATGTAGAAGAAGTCGAATTCGGGATTTGGCATGTCCGCGCCGGCGAACTGCGAGATGGGGAAGGGGTTGTAGATCTGCACTTGGCGCGGCAGCGGCAGCGCTTGCTGCATCCACTGCGTGATCGCCACGTGGCGATCGACCGCAAAGTGGGCAACTCCGCGCCGCAGCCACAGCTTGATTCCCTCGCGCAGCGCTGTGGCCCAGCCGCTGCGGCGCGCGTGGAAGCGCACAGAGGCGAGCGGCGTGATGGGAGCGCTCGCGTTGTCGACCCAGCCGAGGCCGTCGATGCACGCCACTTGGTAGCCCACGTGGACCCAGACGAAAGGCTTGCGCGCTAGCAGCACCCAGGGTTGCAGTGTCAGGCTCGCGCCGTTGAAGAGCACCACGTCGGCCCAGCGCACGAGTTCGCGCTGTTGCGCGCGGCGGGGGCGTCGGAACACCTCGAAGCCGTAGTCCGCAGGTGGCGCGGTGCCGGCCTCGCTTTGCGTGACGACTCGGCACTCGATGCCGCCGGTGGCTATGAAGCCCTGTGCCAGCGCCATCGACACGGTTTCGACACCGCCCACCGAGGGGTGGAAAGCGTGGGAGTACAGCAGGACCTTCATGGTCAATCGGATTGCGGCAGTGCGTCTGCCCCAGCACTGGAAGCAGCACCCCTTGCATGCAATGGCGCTTGGCGTCGGCGCCCGCCTATGCGGACGAATCGATAGTCTGTGTCGTTCAGCCGCGGCCCAGTACGTGTGCGAGCGACCGGCTCTTTCTTGGCGCACGAGCGGTAAATCCGGCATTTGCAGCCACGCGTCTCGGCGATACAAGGACGCTTGTGGTCCAGCATCATCCCGTCGCCGTGGGGAACTGAGTTGCCAGCGGCCATGGCGCCCCGTGGGATTTCCACAGCAATGTAAGCAGTCACCAATATAGACCTTGTCGAGCCCTGGAGGCCGATGATGCAGGAAGGACACGAGTGTAAGGGGCGCGCGCATGGTGCCGGGCGCCTCAAATTGGCGTGATCTTGGCGAACCGACGACCGTAAGTGGGTAGGGTAATCAGCGCAGAACACAGCCCATTCCTCGCCGACGGAGGTACTTGATAGGGGGTCTTAACGTCAGTTAAGGAGAAATCCATAAAGTCGTTTAACACCCGTGGCGCCATACCGACCGGCTGCAGCCGGTCAGAATCGGACCCTACCGACGATGCGCCGGTTGGCCAAGCTCATTCCAGCCGAGTAAGTTTATCGTCACATCGGACGGCTGCTCTAGGCGGACTGCCGCCACTACTTGCAGCGTCAGCATTCACCTCACCGATCACTTCACCCTGAGGAATTTAGTGCCCAGGACAAATCGGTTGGGCTGGTCTTTCGTGTTGACCGTCGCTGAGATCGAGGGAAATATCGGCTGCTTCCGGGAAGCTATAGTTTAAAGCCGGTTCACAGAAATAATAAATACGTCAGCAATGCTCAAAGTCATCGCTCAAGATTTCATCAAGCCGGAGTGCGTTGCAGAAGTCTTGCCTCTGTATCGGGAGCTCGTGGCGAAGACAAAGGCTGAGCCCCTCTGCATATCCTACGATCTTTTTATTCATCAAAAAGATTCGGGACATTTCGTATTTATAGAAGAGTGGCCAGATCGGGAGGCTTTGGCGACACATTGCAATACTGAGCATTTCAAGCGGCTGGTGCCGCTGATCAGTCGTCATGAAAGATCGGCTTCAACCTTTCTGCTAATGGATCCGTTCGAGTGATTGGGTCGAGAAGGACGTGAGATTTGGCTAGTGGCCGAGGTCGGCCTTGCTCGGTGACTTATAGGGCACCCGCGCTCATCATCCGGGCTCGCGCGTCGCCAAGATGTCGAAGCTGGCATACCTGGCCGGGTTGTTCGTACTGCTTAGCATGGTGACGGCCCTCCGTCACTCCAAGGCCATCGTCGGCAAGCTCATCACATCGCTGACCCATGTCACGTTCTAAGCCATCGGATCGGTGCTGCGTGCGGAGATGGTGCCAAAGCAAATCGAGGGGACGATCTTCAACGCTCGATTCGCGTTGCCTTCAGGGCTTGCGGGCCAGTTCAAGGAAGCTGCGGTTCAGAGACGCTTCTGCCTCGATCAGTCGCGAGCGCCGTGCTTCGACCCAAGCCTGGTCGCGTGCCAGCGCTGCGCTTGCTGCGGCCAGCATGCGGCGCACTTCCACCGGCTGCGGCCCACCTGTGCCGGTGCGGGTGCGGACCATGGTGGCAGGCGAGAGCGTGGCCCGGAAGGTGGCCGCGTCCAGCGGCAGTTCTGACTGCGTCAACTGGTACTTCTTGCCGGCTTCGGCGTAGATGCGCTGCGCCTCCGCGTACGGGAAGTCCTTGGGGCGCAGGTTTTGGCTGCGTGCGTACACCACGATCTCAGACGCGAAATGGTGGCCGACGCGGAACGGCACGCCGTGCGCGCGTTGCAGCGTTTCAGCCAGCTCCATGGAGGTGATCCAGTCGGACTCCAATTCCTCCAACGCGCGGGCCGGATCGATCTGCAACGCGCCCAGCACACCGTCGAACTGCTGGAGCATTTCCACGCCGAGCACGAAGGTCTTGGCGCCCGATGCGCTGGCGGTGTTCTTGTAGTCGATCATCCCTGGCGTTACGTTGTGCGCGCGCAGCGTCACGGCCTGTGCGGACGCCACCACGTCGGTGGCCTTGGCGCGCGTGTTTTGAATGACGCCGGGATTTGCCTTCTGCGGCATGGCGCTGCTGGTGTAGGTGTTGTTCGCGCCTAGCAGCAACCATGGGCGCGTTTGGTGGTACTGCACATGCACATCCTGCAGGAAGGCGCCGACCCGGATCGCGGTGGAGCTGGCAATGGCCGTTGCCTCCAGCGGCACGTCATAGGTGCTGATTTGGCCAGCGTCCAGTGAATTGACGATCAATCCGTCAAAGCCCAGCAGCGCCGCCAGCCGTTCACGGTTGACCGACCAACTCGAGTTGGCCAACACTGCCGTGCCCATGGGGCTGAGGTTCAGCCGCACATAGGCCTCGCGGATGCGCGTGGCATCGCGTTCGAAGGAGTCCGCAAAGGCGAGCAGGTAGTGCGCATAACTGATGGGCATGGCCTGAACGCCGTTGGTGTAGGCCGGCACGTAGGTGTCCACGTGCTTGCCGGCTAGATCGATCAGCCGCTTTCGCACCGCGTCCAGCGCATCGGCGTAGTCCAACACTTCCAGGCGAAGTTGCGCGGCGTTCAGCGTCGAGTGGATGTCCTGGCGGCTTCGGCCCGTGTGGATCAAAGTGCCTTCAGGGCCTACCTGATCAGTGATGATTTTCTCGACCTGCAGCACATCCGTGGGTCTCTTGCCCCCGGGTTGTGCGGCTTGGTCGATGGAGTAGCTGACGCCGCGGGCAATGCGTCCGGCCAGCGATGCCGGAATGATGCCTTGTTCGGCGTGCACAACGGTCGAGGCCATGTTGATGCGGCCGAACCAGTAGAAGACATCCTGCTGCTTTGAAAGCGCGCTGGTCGCCTCGCCTTTCACCGTACCCTGGAGGCGGGCCACCTGTGCCTGGCACTCCTCCGTGGTGCGGCAGGCCGTGTCCAATGTATCGGCAGCGCTCGCGGTTCCGATCCAAGCCAGGAGGCCCGCGCTGAGCATGAACGAGGCAGGCAGGCGCAGCGCGCAATGTCTGCGAGCGATCGAGTTGGGGGTTTTCATGGAATCTGTCTCCGATGTTCTTGGGCCTCCGGCCGGTTGGGCGCGAAGAGCTATTTGTTGTTTAGATAGGGGTCTCGGCGAGATCCCGCTCAGCTTCCTCCAGTCTTGAGGCAATAGGAGCCTGGGTCAAATTCATTTATTCTGAGAGACATTCAAAAAACAAATGAGTCACATACTGCCCGCCCAACTCTTCTCGCGCATGGTCGGCCGCGCGCGTATCAAGCACCTGCAGCTGGTGGTGGACATCGCCGAGCTGCAGAGCCTGCAAAAGGCAGCAACGGCCTTGGGTTTGAGCCAGCCTGCCGCCACGCAAGCGCTCGCCGAGTTCGAATCGGTTCTGGGCGCGCCGCTGTTCGAGCGCCATGCGCGCGGTATGCGCCCTTCGGCCTTGGGCATGGCGTTGCTGCCCTTGGTGCGCAACGCGCTGCGGCAGATGCAGGCCTGTGCGCACACCGTGGTGGCGTTGCAGGGCGGCACACGTGGGCTGGTGCGCATTGCCGCCATCGGCGCAGCCGTGGCGGGTTGGCTCACCACGGCACTGCCGCCCTTTGCCGCTACGCACCCGGACATCGCACTCGACATCCAAGAAGTCTCGGCCGACGACCTTCTGGGTCTGATCGAGCGCGACAGCGCAGACCTGCTGCTGTGCCGAGAGCCGGTCTCGCTTCCCGTCAGCCACAGCTTCACACCGGTACTCGAGGACCACTTCGTGGTAGTGGCGCGCGCAGACCACCCGCTGGCCGCGCTCGACGTGGTGCCCGACCGGCTTCTGGCTACGCACATCTGGCTCACGCCCCCACTGACCGGGATCGCGCCGCATGAGTTTGCCGAGTTGTTCGCGCGGTTGGGTGGCATGCCGTCGACCTGCCAGATGTCTACCCGCTCGGTGCTTCTGAGCCTCGCGCTGCTGACCCACAGCGACATGCTTGCGCTGACCCCTTTCAACCTGATCCGCTCCTTTCTCGACGAGGGGCGGATTGCTGTGCTGCGCACGGCCTCCGTGTCCCTGGCGCCCCTGGGCATCGTGGCGCGTGCCGAGGCCCTGTCGCAGCCGGCGTCGGCCGTTGCACGAACGATTCAGGGACTGCGGGAAGGGGTGCCGTTGTGAACCGCCGGATGCCCGCGCAGCCAAGCCTGCGCGAGCGTCGGTCTTTTCTGTTCAGTCTCGGCGCATTCGGCATAGGCTGCAATGCCTCGGCCTCTGCCGCCTTCTCCTTTCCAAAGCGGCCGTTGACGCTGGTCGTGCCGTACGCCGTGGGCGGTGAAGCGGACACGACCGCGCGCCGCATGGCAGCTGCACTGGCGCTGCAACTGGCGCAACCGGTGGTGTTGGACAACATGCCGGGCGCCTCCGGCGGTCTGGCAGCGCGGCGGGTGCTGCGGGCCAGGGCTGATGGCTATACGGTGATGTTCGGCACCCCGAGTGAAGTTGTGGTCGCCCCCGCAGTGAATCCCCAATGGGGCTACCAGGCCTCGGACTTCTCGTTGATCGCAATGTATGGTCGCGCGCCCATGGCGCTGGTCGTTCGCTCAGGCCTGGGTGTGCAGAGCATCGACGCCTTCATCGACAAGGCCCGGGACCTGCCGGGGCGCCTTTCAATTGGCGCGACGGGCCGGCAATCGCTCCAAGCCTTGGCTGCGCAGGCTCTGACAAGGGCTGCAGATGTGCAGTTGCTGCACGTGTCCTACCAGAGCGGTTCACAGCTGATGATCGATCTGGTAAGCGGGCGGATCGATGCGGTGATGGTGCCTCTGCCCGCGGCCTTGCTTCAGGCGCGGCAGTTCGGACACATCGTGCTCGGAACGCTGTCGGCGATGCGGAATCCAGCAAGTCCCCAGACACCTACCGTCAATGAAGGACGAACGCTGAAGGGCGTCGTGTTCGATATGTGGGCTGGCTTGCTGGCACCTGCAGGGTTGGCACCGGAAGTGGCGGAGGCGCTGCATCGCGCCATGCAGGTGATTCTGGCTGATGCGACATTCCATGCCCTGAGGGTGGGGCTGGGCGATCTGCCCGCGCATCCGATGTCGGCGGCCGATTTCGAGCAGTTCGTGCTGATTGAGGAAGCCAGACTACGTGCAGTGTTGCGCCAGTCTCCGCTGATCTAGGGATGGTGAGCACGAATGAAAATGGGCCCGCTACCGAATGAAGACGTGCCTCATCGCCGTTCAGATCCTCGGCGCGCCACTTTTTGAACAAAGACGGCGAGACAAGATCCTTCCCGGTCAGAGAAAACGGTACCTGAACGACACCGGCCATGGAGCGAAGAGGTCAATGGTGGACGTCTGCTCATGGCCGATGGCGAAGCTCTAGCTGATGGAAGCAACTGGCTTCTCCGAAGGGCTGTATGTTCAACATAGCCACTAGTGATAGCGAGCTGATCTAAGGGCAGGCAACCTCTGAAGAAGACGAGCGCTCACGGCGCGCTGAGCGGATTTGCTAGGGCTTGGCCTCGCTAACGGGAAAGGTCCGTCGCCACGGTTTTTACAATGGCTCTAAAAAAGGCGTCACGCGGGAAGTCCGTGGGTGATGCCATGCTTCGGACCAGAAGGCTGGGACTGCGATTGAGTGCGAGCACGTAGGTCCAGTGATCGGACTTTACCTCTGCAAGCAAGGTTGCATTCGGTAGAAGCATGGAACCTGCGAGGACTTGCCCATCATTCAAGCGATTCACTGTGGCCAATGCGTCATATGAGGGAACCAGAGCTGGTGCTGCAGCGTCTCGATGGATGTGGGCGACAACAGAGTACGGCTTGACGCTTTGAGGAACTGCGTTGCGCACTAACCAGGTGGTTCTCTCGCGGACGGTCAGACTGGTGACTTCGCCGCCTGTGGACGCAGTGCAGTCCAGCGGAGAGAGTTTGGCTGCCAGGTTCTCATAGAGCCACTCCATGCGGTCCGCGATTGGCGTTCCCATCACCACGCCGGAGATGGATACCAAAGCTCGGACTTTCGCAGGAAGAAGACGCGTCGAATCGAGGGCGGCTAGCGCGACAAGCGTATCGGGTACGCCCTTCGAGTAGGCCACTAGCACGATATGGTGGACCTCAGATTTTTGAGCCTCTAGCGTCAACTCCCTAGCGATGATCGCGGCGTTGAACTGGCTCGAGGCACGGCCTCGAACTTCTATTGCACGCACGCGAACCCCTAGTTGGTTCTCCAAATGTGCGTATGCCTCTGTGTAGTTACGTGGCCTAACGCGCACCCGCCCATCGCTGAAAGGCAGCGCTTGCCCATCCACGCAGTCGCCAAGAATTCCTGGGACGATGAGCACGCTCAAGCCATGGATACCGATAGTGGGAGCCGCCCTCGGTGCTAACGCCTCTGCTAAGGGGTGCAACCATTTCCACACCTCATTGTCATCACCCGTATTGGGTAGTTCTGCAGAAAAAATATCTGCAAACTGAGCTCGCCCATCACTAATGCCGGAAGCCTGGAATGGTAAGCTGACCACCAGCGGGTCACCCGGTACAGCTGGCATTGCCAAATGGGTGCAACCTGCCGATAGAAGCACTAAGGCCAGGCTTGCGCAGTGCCTGATAGATATCCATTGCATATAGGTCCCTCATTTCCCTAGGTAAGCACTGTAGTGCCCTAGTCGAAATGCTGCTAGGTATTTCCGCTGTGCGTCGCTCAGTATCTGAGAAGGCTGGCATGGCGGGGCCTCTCATTTGCAGAGGATGGCTTCTAAAATTTAGATCCTACGATCGGATCAAAATTTTAAAAATGAGCGAGGAGTTGCAATGCTAGAGAGAAATTTTTCTGGTGATCCTATTCACCGCCTTGGCATCGCGATTTGGGGTAAATCATGCAGTGATGTTCTCACTCGTACGGTGGCGGTTGCGGCTTCATGTGGTGCATTGCTGCTCTGTGGCTGCGTTTCCGTCTCGCCGCCAGCGTCTTGGGAAAAGTCAAATAATTTGCGCGCGGATCGGGGCGAAGCGCCCGGCCAGGAGCAAGCCGATGTGATCTCTCGCCGAGCATCATTGACCCTGCCCATCGCGTTGCTTGCAGATACCCAGATTCATGAGAGCCGTGGAACCGCGAGTCGGTACTGGTCACTTGCTGGAGACGAGTTTGTGCCTGTCACCATTCGGACAGGTCAGCAGGTCATTGGCGCCAGTGACCTTTTACTGGCGGCGCGGCGGCACGCGAAGGCGCTGCCTTTGACAATCCATTTGGGAGACGCGATCGACGTTTCTTGTGAGAGCGAGTGGCAAGAGTTCACGAGAACGATGCAGATGGTGGATGGTCGACCAGGAGCGGGAAGTTGGCTACTCGCTCCTGGAAATCATGATGGATTTCTCGTTGGAAATTGGTACCCACAGAAGACGGATCGCTACAACGAGAATTACTGGAGCAACGTCTGCAATGTTGGACGCGCCACAAAGGACGGTGCTGTACTTCACGATCGCCAACCGAAGCCACAGTTGGTATCTGACTATTTGAAGATGTTGATGGGGCGAGAGAGAGAACGTGATCAGGACACTTTGTGTGTGTCAGATGGGGTTTGCCTATCCTATCGAATCGATGAGAAGTTGGGCTGGACCAGTTATATCGTCCAACTTGTCAGATTGCCAGCAGCGGGTTCAGCAAGCCGGCCCGTATACATGCTTCTCTTCGATACGTCTGACTATGCTCGAAAGCCTCGCGTTGAACTGGTAGGCCTGCGAGCGGGCGAGGAAGCCGCTATCTCAGCTGGGCAGATCTCCGCAGCATTGAGTTTGTTGAAGTCTGTGCCAGCGGACGCCTACGTCATCCTTTCTGGTCATCACCCACTGCAGCAGTGGAACATGGCGGATTGGCCTGATGCGCAGCGCAAGCTGCTCCACGCACTTCTAGCGGATCCGAAGGTAGTTCCGTTCGTGGTGACGGCACATACACACGAAGGAGGCTGGTATCGCCATCAGTTTGAAGGCCGCCCGATCTATGAACTGAATATCGGCAGCCTCAGTGATGCTCCGCTCTATTACAGAACTCTTGCCTTCGAGGAAGTTGGCTCAGACACCCTGAATATATTCTCCCAGCGACAGATGCTCGATGACATGACCCGCCCGACTTGCGACGACTACCGGCCGCCCGCCGAAGGCTCCGGATATGCGGTGAACGATCAAAAGTCCGAATCGGATCGAAACTCGGACAAACTTTCCGTTTGGCGCTTTCTGGCCAGTACCACTAGCGCCGTTCGGCATTTTTTCAAGTTCTGGGGGGCAAAGCATCAAGAGCTCAGACCGCAGCTTCTGACCTACGCTGACGTCGTTGAGAAAGCGATGCCAGCTGATGCAATCTTGAGCTATGAACCTTTCGGCCCCGTAGAAGTCGCTGAGGCGTACTACAAGAAGTACACGCTTGGCAGCGGAAGCGACGTCACAGCCAAGCTTCGCTACCTTGCAAACTGTGTGCATGCCACACAGTGCTCGGTACAGGAGAAGGGCAACCTTCTGCTGCGGGTGCATCAGTACTTCTGGGACTCAGAAACTCCGATCGCGGTGCGGGAAGAAGCGCATCGACTTCGCTATTGCGCCGCACTGCGAAGTGCCGAGGAGTCCGCGGTGGGTTCAGTCGCTATGACAGATGCCTTGAGCAGGAGCCATACCACCAGGCGGCAACTCACTCGGTCGGCTTCGGTTGTCGACGGAGAAGGACACTGGCGATGACTACGGGTGAAAAAGACACTCCTGGCTCGCGCTCCTATGGCGGTCAGCGTTAGAGAAGTAGATCTTCGAAACATATCCAAGGAGCAGCCGTGAAAATGCGTTTGGCCTTTGCCATCGTGGTCCTGATCTTCCAGCAGGGCTGTACGAGCCTGGAACGTCAGATCTATAGCGGCTACGCGGCGCCTCCGCTTGATTCTGTTTCGCTGGATCGAGCTGTGGCTCTCGCCAAGGCACTTCAGGCCGTCGATGCCGGCGGCTCACCGCTTGTGCCTTCCAAGTGCTTCGGCGTGGGAATCAGCGGCGGGGATGTAAGCACGTGCTCGGCTGCGCGAAATCAGGCCGCAGCCGTCATGATCATCGCCTCGACTGATCTCTGTACCTTGCATAGGCAGACGATCTACGGCCGTGATGCTGCTTCCAACATCTCGTTCGGTACCTTGACCAACCTATTCTCCGGTGCCGCAGCCGTGGCGTCTACAGAGAGTGCCAAGACACTTTACGCCGCGCTCGCGCTGTTCTCGAACTCCGAACGTTCCTTGATCAATGAGACGGTCTACAAGCAGACAGTAGTGACAGCAGTCAACCGCAAGATCGGCCAGGCAATGCTGGTGAAGTCGCAGCAACTGGACCAGTCGCTGGCTCTGGATATTAATCAGTTCAGCATGTACAAGACGGTGCAAGCTGTCCTGGAAGTTCACAAGACATGCTCTTTCATGACCGGCCTCGAACTCGTACTGGAAGAAGGCACGCAGAACTCGGCCACGCAACGTCGGATGGAGCTTGAGAAGGACCTGGCCGCTGCCGATTTGAGAGTTAAGGCGAACTGCTCGGCTGCGTTAGCCACCTCCGTGCAATGCGTCGAGGGTAGAAAGTTCTACGAGGCTGTAGCCGAGAGCCTCAAAGTGATGGCTGTTTCGGGAAAGTAGAGTTCTCATATCTACATTCTTTGGGTTGCGGCGAAGTCGGCGCGGCGCTTGCGGGCGGGGCCGTATGCATCGTATTCCTGCTGGTCTAGCAACGAAAAGTTGGTCGGGCGTGCAATCACTCGCGCTCTGGCATCCGCTCTAAGGTCTAACCCTCGTAAACGCCACCTTATGGTGGGTTGAGCGGAGCGCCGTACGAGCACGGGCAACCTGCTTTTGGTACCTTTGGCGAATTCGCATCCCCCGCGCGCATATTGACGGTACGCTTTGACTGGCCGAGGCATGGGCCGCGACGCTTGCGCGCAGCGTGAGGCAAAGGGCGAAAGGCTGATGCGCGCCATTGAGTGCAAGCTAGCGTGCAGCGCCCATCGCCAGTATGGCGTCGACCTCGATGTCGAACGCGCTGAAGCCAGACTGGGTCAAGGTCCTGGCGGGCGGAGGCGATCCGACGTAGGTCGCGTAGATCGCATCGAAGGCCTGGGCGTTCGCCATGTCTTTGAGGAACACGCCGACCTTTACCGCATCGCGCAGGCTCGAACTCGCTGCGTTCGCGGCCGCCTCGAGGTTGTCGAGCGCCATCTTTGCCTGCTCGGCAAAGGGCTTGTCCCCATGTCTGACGTTGTCGCGATCGCGCGGTGTCTGCCCCGAGAGGAACACGAGAGGGCCCGCCTGCATGGCCACGCTGTAGGTGCCGGCGGGTGGCGGCGTCGATTCGCTGGTGAAGGCTTTTCGGATCATGGTCTGGGCTCGAGGTGGATCAGGAGATGCGATGCTTCTCGACCATGGCCGCGATGCGCTCGACCGCCGCGACCGCCGCCTCATGGTTCTGCGAGAAATTGAGGCGGATGCTGTCGCCGGCGTGCGGGCTGAATTCGGTTCCGGGCGTGACCGTCACGTTGGCTTGCAGCCGCAGCGCGCGGACGAAGGCCGGCAAGGGGGTGCGAAGTTCCGGAAGCCGGGGAAACAGATAGCTGCCCGCTTGCGGCGTGCGAACCGCCACGCCTTCGATGCCGCGGAACACCGACAGCAGCGCGTCGCGAATCCGCTGGTGCTTGTCGATGCGCTCGGCCAGCCATCCGGCGGGCTCCGAAAACCAGGTCTGCAGCACGGCCTGGCAGTAGCCGGGGGCGCGCAAGGAGACGATGGCCTGGAGTTTCTCCATGCGCTGGAGGATGCGCGGGCTGCCGAACGCCACGCCCAGCCGGTAGCCGCTCAGCGATTCCGTCTTCGACGGTCCCATGATGGTGACGACGTTGTCGGCGGCGACCGAGCTGCCACGAAGGTGGACGTACGGCTCTCCCGCATACAGCAGCCGTGAATAGAGCTGATCGACGATGACCGTGGCACCGAAGCGCTCGGCGAGGGCGGCGATCTGCTCGATCTCGCTCCGGGCATAGACCGCGCCCGTGGGGTTGTTCGGGTTCGAGAACAGAAACACCTTGGCGCCCTGCTCGAATGCCGATTCGAGTTGTTGCAGGTCCAGGCCGGCGTGTCCCGCGCCGTTCAGGTAGTCGAGCTGCACGGGGATCATCTGCGCCCCCATGAATTCGACCAGCTTGCGATTGGCGAAATAGTCCGGCTGCACGATCGCGACCTTGTCGCCCGCGGCCACCGTGCTCGCGACGGCCAGGAACAGCGCGCTTTGCGTTCCGGGCGTGAGGATGAGTTCTTCCGCGCCCGAGACCGGCCGGCCCGAGAAGGCCGCCAGGTCGCGCGCGAGCTTCTCGCGGATGGCGGCGTCGCCGCGGTACTCGGTGTAGGCCTGCGAGCCGCCGCGATGGACGCCTTGGACGAAGGCTTCGAGCGCGCCGGGCGTGGGCTCGAACGCGGTGGCGTTCACGTCGCCGTGCGAGAAGTCGACGGCGACGCCGGGCAGGCGCTCGCCCAGGTCCGCCGGGCGTTCCTCGCCGCGGCCTTCGCGCACCTCCTGGCCTGGGGCGTTGTCGATGCCCAACTTCAGGAATTTCTCTTCGATGGTGTTCATGGCTTCCTCTTCGTGTTGCGATCAATGGGGGCGCACGGTGCGCGCCGAGACAGGGGCTTCATAGGTTCTGCGAGGCGCGGGAGGGCCGCTCGATGTCCGCGAGACCGTCGTCGGCCTGAATCAGCGCGGCCAGCACCGACAGGTCGACATTGCCCCCGGACAGCACCACCACCGCGTCCTGGCCGCCGAACTGGAGCCGGCCGGCCAGCAGGGCGGCTAGCGCGACGGCACCGCCCGGTTCGACGACCATGCGCAGCTCGATCAGCGCGAAGCGGATGGCGGTCGCGATCTCTGCGTCCGTCACGGCCCATGCTTCGCTGAGGTAATGCCGGTTGATCGCGAATGGCAGTTCTGCCGGCGTTGCCGCCTGCAGGGCGTCGGCGAGCGTGTGCGCGGCGGGGCCATTGAGCTCCCGCGTGCCGCTGTCGAGCGAGCGCGCCGTGTCGTCGAACCCGAAGGGCTCCACCGCGGCGATGCGAGCGTTCGGCTGGAGGGCGTCCAGCACTAGGCTGCAGCCCGCCAGCAGGCCGCCGCCGCCGCAGGGTGCGGCAAAGGTGCCGAGGTTCTCTCTGGACGCGGGTGGCAGCGCATCGAGCGCTTCCAGCGCCACCGTCCCCTGCGCGGCCAGCACGTCGGGGTGATCGCCTGGCGGGACGAGGGTACCGCCGGAGTCCTGCAGCAAGCGCATCCCGATCGCTTCCCGGCTTTCGTGTCGCCGGTCGTAGTGCACCACGCGGGCGCCATGGGCCAGCGCGCGGGCGACTTTGTTGCGCGGCGCATCGATGGGCATGACGATCGTGGCAGGGACGCCCAGGCAGCGGGCGGCCCAGGCGATGGCCTGGCCATGGTTGCCGGTGGAATAGGCCACCACGCCCCGTTGTCGTTCGACCTCGCTCAGGCGCAGCAGGGCGTTGAAAGCACCGCGCGCCTTGAACGATCCCGTGACCTGCAGGTTCTCGGCCTTGAGCCAGACCGGCGCGCCGGCGATGCGGTCGAGGGCGGTCGAGCGGATGAGCGGCGTGCGGATCACATGGGCGCCGATGCGATCGAGTGCTGCCCGGACGTCGTCGAAGCTTGGCACGCGCATCCGTCCCAGTGATTCGTGCGTGATGAAGGCGCTGGGGCGGGTCTTCGGTTCATGTAGTGTCATGGTTTGCTTTCGTGCGCGATGCCTTCAATGGGAGACGAGGCGCGACAGGAACTCCTGAGCCCGCGCGGAGGTCGGCGATGCGAAGAACACTTCCGTTGGCGTGTGCTCCACGACCCTCCCGGCGTCCATGAAGATGACGTGGTCCGCGGCGCGCCGCGCGAATCCCATCTCGTGGGTGACGACGGCCATCGTCATGCCGTCCTGGGCCAGCTCCAGCATCACCGCGAGCACCTCACCGATCATTTCCGGATCGAGCGCCGAGGTGGGCTCGTCGAAGAGCATGACGATGGGGTCCATTGCCAGCGCGCGGGCGATCGCGATGCGCTGCTGCTGGCCGCCCGAGAGTTGCGCCGGATAGGCGTCGATCTTTCCCGGCAGCCCGACGCGGCTCAGCAGTTCGCCGGCCTTGCGGTGCGCGGCCTCGCGCGATCGGCCGAGCACCTTCATGGGGGCGAGGCAGAGGTTCTCGAGCACCGTCAGGTGCGGATAGAGCTCGAAGTGTTGGAACACCATGCCCACGCGGCTGCGCAGGTCGTTCAGCTTCGCTTTCGCCGCGCCTACTTCGACGCCGTCGACGCGCACGCTGCCTTGCTGGAATGACTCCAGCCCGTTGAAGCACTTGATCAAGGTGCTCTTGCCGGAACCGGAGGGGCCGCAGATCACGGCCACCTCGCCGCGGCGGATCGTCAGGTCACACCCGTTGAGCACGGCGGTCGCGCCATAAGCCTTGTGCAGCCCGAGCACTTCGATCATGGGCGCTGCGGTATTCTTTTTCTCTGTTGTCATGGGGCGTTCCGGCGCTTGGCGGCCAGGTGTGCCGCCAGTGAAAGGGATGCGCAAAGCACGAAGTAGACGAGCGCTGCGAACAGATACATCTCGACCAGCCGGTTGTCCCGGTTCGCCACGATGCTGGTGGACGTCATGAAGTCCCGCAGGGAGATGACATAGACGAGCGAGGTGTCCTGGAACAGGACGATTGCTTGAGTGATGAGCACCGGCATCATGTTGCGCAGCGCCTGCGGCAGCACGACGAAGCACAGCGCCTGCGTCGGCCGCAGGCCCGAGGCCGCGGCCGCCTGCCACTGGCCCGAACGCACACTTTGCAGGCCCGCACGGATGATCTCGGAGTAGTAGGCTGCCTCGAAGAGCGTGAAGGCGATCAGTGCCGAGGGAAGCGCACCCACGGGCTTGCCGACGATCAGCGGTACCAGGAAGTAGAACCAGAAGATCACGAGGATCAGCGGCACGGCCCGGAAGCCGTTCACGTACACCGCCGCAGCCCCGGCGAGCAGGCGATGCCCGGAGAGCCGTGCAAGCGCCAGCAACAGGCCGAGCACCAGGCCACCGGCCATGGCCACCAGCGTCAGCAGCAGGCTCAGTCCCAGGCCCTCGAGCAGGAAAGGCCAGGCCTTCAGGATGACGGAGGCATCGAAGGTGCCGTTCATGCCCGTCCTCCCTGGGCGCCGGGGATCAGCAGCTTCTTCTCCAGGCACCGCATGCCTGCGGTCACGCAGAGCGCGATCGACAGGTACACCAGGGTCGCCGCCGTGAATGCCTCGAAGCCGTTGAAGGTGTAGCTCTCGATCTGGCGGCTCTGGGCCGTCATCTCGAACACGCCGATGGTCAGCGCCAGTGCGGAATTCTTGAAGACGGTGAGGAATTCGGAGGTCAGCGGGGGCAGCACCAACCGCATCGCCTGCGGCAGCAGGATGAAGCGATAGGCCTGCGCCAGGGTCATGCCGCTGGCGAATGCGGCGAACCGTTGCCCGCGTGGCAGTGCGGCGATGCCCGAGCGCACCTGGACCGCGACGCGCGAAGCGGTGAACAGGCCCAGCGCGGCGATGGCCGTCCAGAGTTCCGGCATCGGCAGATCCCGCTTGAGCCACCGGCCGGCGTCGCTCGGCAGCAGTTCAGGCACCACGAAGAACCAGATGAACAGCTGCAACAGCAGCGGCACGTTCCGGAACACCGATACGTAGGCGGTCACCAGCCACTTTATGCGGCCGGGCAGCGAGCCCAGCACGCCCAGGGCGAGACCGATTGTGAGAGCGATGGCCCAGGCCGCGAGGGAGATCAGCACCGTCGCTTGCAGCCCGGAGAGCAGCCATCCGGCGTAGGGGTCCTCGAAGAGGACCTTCCAGTTCCATGCGTAGTTCATCGGAGGAAGTCTCGAGCGGGTCGCTTCATTCCGGGAGCGCGGCCAGTTTCAGCGCCGCCGCGAGATCCTTCGACAGCGGTACGTCCAGCGGTGCGAACCATTTGTCGTAGGACGCGTTGAGCTCGCCGGACCGGACACTTCGCGCGATGGTCGCGTTCACCAGGCTGAGGAACACGGTGCTGTTCTTCTGCAGCATCAGGCCGTACGGGTCGAAGGACAGCGGCCGGCCGACCACCTCATAGTCGAGCGGTACGGGGGCGCTCTTGCGCAGCCCGTACAGCAGGATGTCGTCGGTCGAGAAGGCGTCGACACGGCTGGTCGAGAGGGCCAGGAAGCCCTCCGAGTTGTCCTTCACCGGAACGATGCGGACCTTGAGCTTCTTCGCCTCGATCAAGGCCTTGATCAGCCGCTCCGGCGTGGTGTTGATGGGCAGCGCCACCGCCTTTCCATTCAGGTCTTCGACCTCCTTGATGTCCGCACCCTTGCGTACCAGCAGCCGGGTGGTGGAGATGAAGTGCGGCGCGCTGAAGTCGACCTGGGCCTGGCGTCCCAGCGTGTTGACCGTTGACCCGCATTCGAGATCGACGGTGCCGTTGGCCACGAGCGCGATGCGGTTCTGCGGGTTCACCGCGATGTAGTCGACCTTCAATGCCGGCACCTGGAGCCGCTGCTTGACCGCGTCGACCACCTTCAGGCAGAGGTCCATCGCGTAGCCGACAGGCTTCCGGTCGTCGTTCAGGTAGGAAAAGGGAATCGACGATTCGCGGTAGCCCAGCGTGATCGTGCCCTTGGCCTTGATGCGTTCCAGGATCGGGTCGGTGCTTTGCGCGAGCGCGGCACCGCTGCTTGCGAACAGCGCGGCACCAACGACGCCGAACAGGACGCGAGACATGGAATGGATGGCGGTGTTCATTCGGACTCTCCTCAGGAGGCCAGCGCGGCGGCGGGTTGATCGGTGCCGGTCAGGGCGGCCACGAGCTCGGCGAGGCTGGACACGGTGAGGTCGGGCCTGGCCTCGGCCGCGCCTTCGCCCGACAGGCCCAGCAGCCGGCCCGGGCGGTTGACCCAGGCACAGCGCACGCCCAGCCGGTTGGCCGGCGTGATGTCGGCCCGCAGGCTCTGGCCCACGTGCAGGATTCGCTCGCGCGGGATGCCCATGCGCATCAGGTCGCCGATGCCCGTGTCGAAATGCGGCCAGTCCGGCTTGTAGGCGCCCACGCGCTGCGCCGTGACCACCAGGTCGAAGCGGAAGTCCAGGTTGTCGCAGGAGGTGTTGAGCGAAGCCTGGTCGATGTTGCTGAAGGCGCCGACCTTGGTGGACTGTTGCAGGCGCTTGAGGCCGGCATGGCTGTCGGCAAAGGCCGGCCAGGTGTGCGGCGCGGCCGAGAACTGGCGGCGCAGGTCAGGGTCCACGGCCACTCCGAACTGGGCGCAGATGCGGTCGAAGCACTTGTTCAGCACCTCGGGGTAGAGGTGGGCCGGGCGTTCTTTCTGGATCGCCGCCCGGGCGCCGTCGAAGGCCATGACCAGGGTTTCGGCATCGGCGTCGACGCCGTTGTCGCGCGCCCAGCGTGTCAGGAACCTGGCGATCGAGGGTTCCCAGTCAATCAGCGTGCCGTACACGTCGAAAGTCACGGCGTCGAAATCGGAGAGGCGGAGCGTCATATGCAACCTTGATGAAGAGTAATGGGATTCAGCAAATATAATCGATTATCGATAATCGTCAAGATGAGCGAAGTTCGTACAATCCCTGACAGGAGAAAAGTCATGGACTACGTGGAAGCCTCGCTCGCAGGCCAAGTTTTGGGGGATCGGTCGACCTCCGGCGCGGTGGTGGACGCCCTGCGCGGCGAGATCATTCAGGGCCGGCTGAAGCCCGGTGAGCGCTTGAGGCAGGACGCCGTGGCCTCGCGTTTTGGGGTCAGCCAGACAGTCGTGAGGGAGGCGTTCAAGGACCTGATCCGCGAGTGTTTCCTGGCTTCCGAGCCACGCCGAGGCGTCAGCGTGGCGACGATGTCGGCCGCCGAGGCGGAAGAGATGACGCGGTTGAGAAGCCTGGTCGAGCCGCAGGCCCTGGCCTGGGCCATTCCGCGGCTGACCGCCGTCCAGTTCGAGGCCGCCGAGCGGGTGCTCAAGGAACTGGACGACGAAAAGAACGTGGATCGGATCATCCTGCTGAACGCCCGCTTTCACCGCGGGCTGTATGCCGCAGCCGATCGCCCCAGGACATTGACCATGGTCGAAACCCTGCGCCTGGGCTTCGAGCGCTACCTGCGCTATACATGGGAGTTCACATCACACCGGGATCGCTCGCAACAGGAGCACTGGGAACTGCTAGCAATGTGCAAACAGGGCGACGTCGTCAACGCATGCACGCTCCTGACACAGCACATTTCCGCGACGGGGCAACTGCTCGTAGAGTCTCTAGCAAAGCAGCCTGTCCAGCACTCGTCGTAGTTGTAATACGAGATTGAGCCATTAAGAACTAAGCATTCCTGCAACCCCTCCTCGAGCTAACAGACGGCAATAGGACGCTCTCGTGCGCTTGGCCGTCGTTAGTAAGCATCGCACAGTCGACGAACTCTGTGCCGGTGCTGCGCAGGCTGCAAGCTGCATCGGCGCACTCATAGACCGTGCGTGTGCACTCCATCGCTCATAACGGGGTGTTTACGTCGGTGTTGTTATCGTGACCTTGGTTTGCGCTGGCATAGCTTGTCGGTGCCCGCCGTATTCGGTTGTTTGACTTCGCGGTGGAGAGCTTCTTCTCTACGCTGAAGACCGAGCGTTGCGCTCGCACGGTCTAAGTCTTGCGCCTGCCTCGGTCGCGGACGAGCAGAAAGCGGATGGGATTTGCGCCCGTCACCAAAACGATGGCGAATAGTATCGCGACGCACCCGGGCAGCATCCCCTTGCCAAGCGGCTCGTTCAGAAAGATCGATCCCCAGACTATGCCGAACACGGGAATGAGAAATGCGGAAGACGTGGCGGCGCTGGTCGAGACCTCGCGCATCAGGCGCATGCTCAGCCAATACATGAGTCCCGATGTTGCAATCCCGAGGAAGAGCAAAGCCAGAACTGCGGCAATCGTTGGTCGGGCCGAAGGCAGTGCGATGATGGTCGGCCCGGCCAGGATCGCCATGGCCGAGACGTGCACGGCGGCGGAGGCAGACAATGGCGAATGCCGCACCGCGACGCGGCGCATCCAGACGGCGCCCACGCCGTAGGTCGCTGCTGCGGCGATACAAGCCAGTGCCGCAAGCAGCACCGACATCGACGGCTCGATCGGGCCCAACCTGACGAGTAGCAGAACGCCGCCAAAGCCCACGGCACAGCCGAGCGCCTTTCGCAGCGTCAGCTTCTCGTCTCCCATGGCGGCGGCCGTCATCACGCTGAACATGGGCGAGGTCGCGTTCAGCACCGCTGAATATCCGGCAGGGACATGAAGTGCCGCGATGGGAAACAGCACGAAAGGTGCAGCCACGGTCAGCAAGCTCACCGCGGCCAGTTCCGGCCATGCGTGCCAGGGCGGCCAGGGCTGCCGCAGCGCCCGCAGCAGCACCGCGAAGGCCACGGCCGCCAATGCACAGCGCACGCCGCCGAGCACCCACGGGCCGAGCGCCGGGCTGGCGATGCGCAGGAGCACGAACGAGCCGCCCCATGTCGCTGACAGGACCAGCAGCTGCAGCAGGTGGCGCGGATGCAAGAGGGCCTAGCTGCCCGACACGCGAGTCGCGCGCCCGGCCCAATGCGGCTCTTTCAGTGCATGGCGCAGCACCTTGCCCGTCGTCGTGCGAGGTAGGTCCTCGGCGAATTCGACCGAGCCGACCTTCTTCACGCCGCCAACGATCGCTCGGCAGTGCGCGATCAATTCCTCCGCAGTGACCTGTGCAGTCGCGCGCAGTACGACCACTGCATGCGGGCTTTCGCCCCAGCGCGGGTGGGGCACGCCGAACACGCAGACTTCGGCGACGGCGGGATGCGATGCGATGGCTTCTTCGATCTCGGTGGGCCAGAGGTTGTAGCCGCCCGAGACGATCATGTCGTCCTTGCGATCGACCAGGTAGACAAAGCCGTCCTCGTCCATGTAGCCCATGTCACGCGTAAGGATGCTGCCGTCCGAAAGGAAGCGGGCGGCCGTGGCTTCGGGATCGTTCCAGATGCCGGACATCGGCGGGCCGTCCGCTGCGATCTCGCCGATCGCGCCGGCGGGCAGCGCGAGGTCTTGCTCGTCGCGGATCGTGACGCGGCACCTCGGGGTGGCGCGGCCGACAGACCGCATGCGGCGTTTTTCCGCCTCGGTGCCATTGATCACATGCTGGTGCGGCAACAGCATCGTCACGGGCGCCACCTCGCTCTGACCGTACATCTGGTAGAGACACGAGCCGAAGAGTTCAATGGCGCCATGCAACGTGTCCTCGGCGATCGGCGAGCCCGCGTACACCATGCACTGCAGGCCCGGGAATCGCGGCGCCTGAGACCGCTGCGAAGCCTCCCTCACCATGTCGCGGATCATCACGGGGGCCGCCACGGCATGCGTGATGCGCTGCGAGGCCAGCAGATCCAGTGCCATGCGCGCATCGAAGGCGCGCATCGGCACGAGGCAGCCGCCGGAGGCGACCACGCCCCAGATGAAGGCGATGCCCAGGTGCGACAGCGAGGTCGGGGACAGGTAGCGGCTGCGCTCGGTCAGCGGCGGCGTGCACCAGCGCCACTCGTCGTTGTACTCCATCCAACGCGCGTTGCTGTGGAAGATGCCTTTAGGCTTTCCCGTGGTGCCGCTGCTGAAGCGGATCATGTGCACCGCGTCGGGGTCGACGGGCTCCATCGTGTCGTGCGGGGCGGCGAGCGCGATCTCGTGCTCGTAGGCCAAGGTTCCAGGCGCCGCCTCGCCGTCGAACACGATCACCGCAGCCAGCTGCTCCAGACCGCTCAGCAGCGGGGCGATGGCTGCATGGTGGCGAGCCTGGACGATGAGTACCCGCGCGCCGGTCAGTGCGAGCAGGTAGCGGTTCACGGCCGGCGCGTTGTACGTGAACAGGGTGGTGCGGGCGAAGTTGCCGAGCGTGCAAGCCGAAGCCTGCTCGAGGGTCTCGAAGGCATTGTCGGAAAGGATCGCCACCGCATCGCCGGGCGAGGCCCCGGCGGTGCGCAGGGCGTCGGCAAGTCGGCTAGCGCGTTGATAGAGCGCGGCGTAGCTCTGCTCGCGACCCTCGAACCAGACCGCGGTGTGCGACGCATAGCAGGCCGCGGCACGGCGCACGAGGTTCGCTGGGTACATGCGCATAGAAGAGGAGCGTCCGATGGATTATTTAATAGTCCGTTTGGTCGGACTATATATTTTGCGGTGTTTCGCTGCGCTAGGGATTACGTGCATTGCTGGCGAGTACCGCGGCTCATAACCTATAGCATAGTCCGACCTGTCGGACTAATTTTCATGGAAGAAAAGCGCCAGGCCCCCGCGGGCAGGGTCCACTCAACGACTTTCAGGAGATACCCATGAATTCCTCCCGACGCGCGCTGGTCATCGGAGGGCTTGCGGCCGGCATCGCAGGGCCGGCGCTGAGCCAGAAAAAGAAGACCCCTGGCGTGACCGACACCGAGATCAAGATCGGCCAGACCTTTGCCTACAGCGGCCCCGCTGGCGCATACAGTTCGATCGCCAAGAGCGATGCGGCCTACTTCAAGATGGTCAACGAGAAAGGCGGGCTGCGCGGTCGCAAGCTCAACCTCATCAGCCTGGACGACGGCTATGCACCGCCGAAAGCGCTGGAACTCACTCGACGCCTGGTGGAGCAGGATGAGGTGGCATTCATCTTCGGCAGTCTCGGCACGGCCATCAACAAGGCCACGCAGCGTTACCTGAACCAGAAGCAGGTGCCGCAGATCCTCGTCTCGTCGCAGGACCCGAGCTTCAACGATCCGAAGGATTTCCCCTGGACCATGGGCTGGCAGTCGACCACCGAGCTTGAGGGGGTGATCTTCGGAAAGTACATCCTGCAGAACGCGCCGAACGCGAAGATCGGCATGCTCTACCAGAACGACGACTTCGGGAAAGGCTATGTGCGTGGTATTCGAATGGGGCTGGGCGACAAGGCCGACGCGATGATCGTCAAGATGGCGTCCTACGAGACCACCGACGCCACCGTCGACTCGCAGATCACCAGCCTTCGCGCGGCCGGTGCTGACACCTTTATGAACATTGCGATCCCCAAGTTCTGCGCGCAGGCCATTCGCGTGGCCTGGGACAGCGGCTGGAAGCCCTTGCATTTCCTGGTCAGCGCGTCGAGTTCGGTGGGCCTCACGCTCAAGCCTGCGGGACTGGAGCGCGCCGTAGGCATTGTCTCGGCCCAGTTCTACAAGGACCCGACCGATCCGCAGTGGGCCGAAGACCCGGGCATGCAGGCATGGCGGGCCTGGGCCAGGCAGTACTACCCCGAGGCCGACCTCACCGATGCCAATGTTGTGCTGGGCTACAGCCGTGCGGCGACCATGGTGCAGATCCTCACCCAATGCGGCGACGACCTCTCGCGCGAGAACATCATCCGCCAGGCTGCCAACGTGAAGGACTTCGCCATCGGCACCCTGCTGCCAGGAATCAAGGCCAACACCACACCGAGCAACTTCAACGCCATCCGCCAGATGCAACTGTGCAAGTTCGACGGAACGCGCTATGTGCTCTTCGGCGACGTCATCAGCGGTTGAGGCGCATGAAGGCTTGCGAAGTCCTTTCCTGCCGTGAGCCGCTGGCCGCCGGCACGGCGCTGCCACGGCGCACCCTCGAGATGCTGCGAGCGCGGGGCCGACGCAGGGTGCCCGACCTGCGCCCGATCGACTTCGGCCCCGACGCCGCGCAAGGCACCGCTTTGCGCCATGGCCCGAAAGGGCGCCGAGCGTGCCCATGAACGGTGCAGAAGCCGCCCTGCCGCCATGGGATGAGCGCGACCTGTCTGCTCTGCTGACGCTGCGGGAGACAGGACCGTGGCGTTTTCGCAGCTGCCACGGCGACGCGAATCTCAACGGGCGTTCCTACGGGGGCCAGGGCCTCGGCCAGGCGATGCGCGCGGCGGCCATGACCGTGGCGCCGGAGCGTCAGGCCACGGCCATGCAATTCATGTTCCTGCAAGGCAGTGCACCCGACCGTGCCATCGATTTCGAGGTCACGCCGCTGCAGGACGGAAAGCGCTTTTCGTCGCGGCATGTACGTGCCCGGCAGGGCGAGAGGATCGTGTTCGATGCGCAGGTGAGCTTTGCGGTCTCACTCGATGCACCTGCCCACGCGGACGCCTCCACAGCGCTCGAATCGCAACCCGAAGAACTCGCCTCGCTGCCGCCGGCGCCCTGGCCGTGGGAAGAGGCACTGCGCAGACTCGGCGGCTATTCGCTCAACGAGAAGTCCTGCATGGATTTCAGGATTCCGGATGTCGAGCGTCAACTTGCGCCCGCGACGGCCGGCGCGCACCTGCGCTTCTGGTTGCGCGCGCGTGAGCCGCTCGCGCCCGAGCCGGGGCTGCATGCGTCGGCTTTCGCCTACTTGTCGGACTGGTGGCTCAACTTCAGCAGCCTGGGCCCGCACATCGAAGCCCTCCGCGACGGTCGCCGGCTCTACATCTCTAGCCTGAACCACTGCATCTGGTTCCATCGGCCTTTTGCCGCGGACCAGTGGATGCACGTCGACTCCCGCAGTCCCTGCGCCGCAGAAGGGCGAGGCCTGTCGATCGCGCAGGTGCATGACCGCAACGGTCGGCTCGTCGCCTCGGCCTCGCAGGAGTGCCTGATGGCCTACGCTTGAGGCGCACGGCGCGGGGGCGCGCCGTGCCTGCCGCGAGCACCGCTCGCCCGAAGATAAGGAGTCCCGAAATCGTGCTAAGGGATTACACGCATTGCTGCCAACAGGGTGCACTCTTACGCTATCGATAGACCGTCCAGTCGGACTATTCATAGCCACCACGACATTGCAGGACCTTGACATGCTGACCCCGCAAGACGACCTACTCGGCCACCAGACTCCAGCCACCTTCGACCAGCCGTCCAGCAGCGACCTGCGTTGGACCGAGCGCTACTGGTACAGCGGACACTGCGTCCCGGGCGGCGACATGATCTTCGACATCGGGCTGGGTCACTATGCCAACCGCAACGTGATGGACGCGTTCGCGGGCGTGACCGTCGGCAACCGGCAGTACAACTTCCGGGCCTCGCGCCGCTTGCATGACAAGACCCAGCATGCGCTGGACCCGCGCGTGGGACCTCTGCGCTTCGAGATCCTGGAGGGCATGCGCACGCACCGCATCGTGCTCGAGGCGAACGATTCGGGCATCGCCTTCGACCTGCGCTTCATGGCGACCACCGAAGGTGCGCAGGAACTCCAGTCCTTCCGTCGCCGGCTCAGCCGTGTGGAGGAGGATCTCACGCGCATGTCGCAGTTCGCGCGCTGGGAGGGATGGCTCGAGGTCGCCGGCGTGCGCTACGAGATCCGGCCGCAGGAATGGTGGGGGCAACGCGACCATTCGTGGGGCATCCGTTCGGAGATGAAGACGGACTTCGCGCGTCCGCCGATGCAGACCCACAAGGACTTCCTGTGGATGTGGTGCATGTACCAGTTTGAGGACTTCGGCATCTGCCTGTTCACCAAGGAGCGTTCCAAGGGTTCGAACCTCTATCTGTCCGGCACCGAAAGCCCGCGGCTGGGCCGCCATGCCAAGGCGCGCCATATCGTCGGCTTTGAACACGCGTTGGAGTGGGCCAACGATCCGCTGGGACAGTCGATCGCCACGGGCGTGCTGGACTTCCGCTTCGAGGATGGCGACTTGCGGCGTGTGCAGATCGAGATGATGCCCGGGCGCTTCTACCTGAAGGGCGGGCTCTACGGCGGGTTCAACGGCTGGAACCACGGCGATGACCGCGGGGCCTATCACGCCGAACACGACGTCTGGGACCTCGCGGACCCCCTGACCCGCGAGCGTGCACGCACGCTCGGCGACCACGTCACGCGCGTCACCTGTGACGGCGCTGTGGGCTGGGGCATCAGCGAATACGGCGTTGCGGAGGGCTTCCCGCGCTACGCCATCGCCCAAAAGCATCCCGCGCTCTGAGCCGGGCAAGCGAGACGCCAATGCAACTGACCCAATGCCTCGAACGCGCGGTGCAGACGCGCGGCAAATACATCGGCACCATCTACGAGGACCGCCAGCGCACCTGGGCCCAGATCGGCGAACGCGTGCGGCGCGCGGCAGGCGGCCTGCAGGCCATGGGCGTGCAACGCGGCGACCGGGTGGCGGTGCTGGCGCTCAACAGCGACAACTACCTGGAACTCTTCTTCGCGATCGCCTGGGCCGGCGCGGTCACCGTGCCGCTGAACACCCGTTGGGCCGTGCCCGAGAACGTGTATGCGCTGAAGGATGCCGAACCCGTTGTGCTCGTCGTGGACGACGCCTTCGCCGGCCAGCTCGAAGCGCTCAACGCTCAGTACCCGCTGCGCCACTGCATCCACATCGGCGACGCAGCCACACCGCCGGGCTGCACGGGCTACGAAGACCTGATCCGCGCCTCGCATCCGGTCGAGGATGCCTGCGGCATCGACAACGACCTCTGCGGCATCTACTACACGGGCGGCACCACCGGTAACCCGAAGGGTGTGATGCTCTCGCACAAGAACATGGTGTTCGCCTCGGTCACATGGATCGCGACGCTGCATTTCTCGGAAGAGATCACGTACCTGCATTCGGCCGGTTTCTTCCACCTGGCAGGCAGCTCGCCGGCGATGGCGCTGACCATGGCCGGCGGCACGCACGTCTGCCTGCCGAAGTTCGACGCGCTGGCCGCGTTCGAAGCGATCCAGACGCACAAGGTGAACTACTGCCTGTTCGTGCCGACGATGGTGAACATGCTCATCAACCATCCGCGCTTCGCCGACTACGACCTGTCGAGCGTGCGCTATTGCGAGTACGGCGCCTCGCCGATGCCGGACGCGGTGCTGGCGCTGGCGATGGAGAAGCTGCCAAGTTGGGAGTTCATCCAGGGCTACGGCATGACCGAGTGCGCGGCGCTCACGGTGAGCATGCCCTGGCGCTACCACTTCGATGGGCCCGGCTGGAAGAGCAAACGCCTGGGCACCGGCTACGCGGCCTACGGCAGCGACATCCGCATCGTCGACGAGGAAGGGCGCGAAGTGCCGCGCGGCGAGACCGGCGAGATCGCGATCCGCGGCCCGCAGGTGATGCTCGGCTACTGGCGCCAGCCGGAAGCCACGGCTGCCGTGCTGAAGAACGGCTGGATGATCTCGGGCGACGCGGCCCGCATGGACGAGGACGGCTTCGTCTACATCGTCGACCGCGTGAAGGACATGATCATCAGCGGTGGCGAGAACATCTATTCGCGCGAGGTGGAGAACGCCGCGCACACGCATCCCGCGGTGCGCGATTGTGCCGTCATCGGCATTCCGGATGCGCAGTGGGGCGAGAGCGTGCATGCAGTGGTGGTGCTGCGCGACGGCATGGACGCCGGAGCGGAAGAGATCATCGCGCACTGCCGCACCCTCATCGCGGGCTACAAGTGCCCACGCAGCGTGGAGTTCCGAACCGAGCTGCCGACCTCCGCCGCCGGGAAGATCCTCAAGAACCAACTGCGCGCCCCGTACTGGAGCGAGCGGAAGAAAGCCGTGCACTGAGCCACCGAACTGGAGACAAGACGACATGCAATCCTCGATTAAATTTGCAACCGCGGCGATGGCCGGCGTGTTCGCCCTCGCTCTTCCTGCCTGGGCGCAGAAGCAGGCGCCCGGCGTCACCGACACCGAGATCAAGATCGGCCAGACCTTCGCCTACAGCGGCCCTGCGGGCGCCTTCAGTTCGATCGCCAAGACGGACGCGGCCTTCTTCAAGTACATCAACGACCAGGGCGGCATCAATGGCCGCAAGATCAACTTCGTCAGCCTGGATGACGGCTACGCGCCGCCCAAGGGGCTGGAGCTCACCCGCAAGCTGGTCGAGCAGGAGAACGTGGCGTTCATCTACGGCAGTCTGGGCACTGCGGTCAACAAGGCCACGCAGAAGTACCTGAACCAGCGTAAGGTGCCGCAACTGCTGATCGCGTCGCCGGCACCGGATTTCGGCGATCCGAAGAACTTCCCCTGGACCATGGGTTGGCAGTCCAATACCGAGACCGAGGCGGCCATCTTCGGCAAGTACATTCTCAAGACCAAGCCGGGCGCAAAGATCGGCGTGATGTACCAGAACGATGACTACGGGCGCGGCATGCTGGCGGGCCTCAAGCGCGGGCTGGGCGAGAAGAACGCCGGCATGATCGTCTCGGCCGTCAGTTACGAGACCACCGACGCCACCATCGACTCGCAGATGACCACGCTGCGCGCGGCTGGCGCCGACACCTTCGTGAACGCCGCCATCCCGAAGTTTGCGGCGCAGGCGATTCGCCTCACCCACGACTCCGGCTGGAAGCCGACACATTTCCTGGGCAGCGTGTCGAACTCCATCGGTCTGACGCTCAAGCCGGCGGGCCTCGACAAGAGCACGGGCCTGATCTCGGCGCAGTTCTACAAGGATCCGACCGACCCGCGCTGGGCCGAAGATCCCGCGCTCAACGCCTGGCGTGCATGGGCCAAGAAGTACTACCCGGATGCCGACCTGAGCGATGCCAACAACGTGTACGCCTATGCCCGCGTGAACACCATGGTGCAGATCCTCAAGCAGTGCGGCAACGACCTGAGCCGGGAGAACATCATGAAGCAGGCGGCCAGCTTGAAGGACTACGAAGCGCCGGGCCTGTTGCCGGGCATCAGGATCAACACTTCGGCGACCGAATTCCATCCGATTCGTCAGATGCAGTTGCTGCAGTTCGACGGCACGCGCTGGCAACTCTCCGGCGACGTGATCACCGACTGATGCGGGAGCCCCGGACTTGAGCACCGAAACCCTTCTCGAGGTCGATCGCGTCACCGTGCGCTTCGGCGGCATCTCGGCGCTGAGCGATCTGAGCTTCAGCGTGCGAGAGCGCGAGATCTACGGCGTGATTGGGCCGAACGGCGCGGGCAAGACCACGCTGTTCAATTGCCTGAGCCGCCTCTACACGCCCAGCGCGGGCGAGATTCGCATTGGCGGTGCTTCGGTGCTGCGCGAGCCTTCGCATCGCATGGCCGCGCTGGGCGTCGGCCGCACCTTCCAGAACGTGGCGCTGTTCAACACCATGACCGTCCGCGACAACATCATGACGGGTGGGCACAGCACCACGCAAAGTGGTTTCGTTCGCAACATCTTCCGGGCCCGAAGCGCGCGCCGCGAGGAAGAAGCGCTGCGCGAGCACGGCGAGCGGCTGATCGGCCTCATGGACCTGGGCGAGCACGCCCAGCGCCCGGCGGGCGAACTGCCGTTCGGCGTACGCAAGCGCGTGGAGCTGGCGCGCGCCATGGCCACGCGGCCGCGGCTGCTGCTGCTGGACGAGCCGGCAGCGGGGCTGAACCACGAGGAACTCGAATCGCTCAAGCGCACGATCCTGATGCTTCGACAGGAAAGCGGCGCGGCGGTGTTGCTGGTGGAGCATCACGTCGGCATGGTCATGTCGCTGTGCGAACGCATCGTCACGCTGAACTTCGGCAGGAAGATCGCGGAGGGTACGCCGCAGGAGATCCAGGCCCACCCGGAGGTCATCAGCGCCTACCTGGGAACCGTGCAATGACACCGCAACTCGAACTGCGCGGCCTGGTAGCCGGCTACGGCGCCACCGAGATCCTGCACGGCATCGACTTGCGCGTGGCCTCCGGCGGCGTGACGGCGCTGCTGGGTGCCAATGGCGCGGGGAAGACGACCACGCTGCGCGCGGTGTCGGGCCTGATCCGTCCCCACGCCGGCGACATCCTGCTCGACGGCAAAAGCCTGCTCAAGCGTAGCGCGAGCCAGATCGCAGCGCTGGGCGTGGGGCACGTGCCGGATGGGCGCGGCACCATCAGCGAACTCAGCGTGGAAGAGAACCTGCAGACCGGAGGCTACCTGCTCAAGGGCCGCGACGCGCTGCACTCGCGCATGGAACAGATGTTCGTGTGGTTCCCGATCCTCAAGCAGCGGCTGCGGCAACAGGCAGGCACCTTGTCGGGCGGCGAACAGCAGATGCTGGCGATCGCGCGCGCGATGATTGCGCGGCCGCGACTGCTCCTGCTGGACGAACCCTCGTTCGGCATCGCGCCACTGGTCGTGCGTCAGATCTTCGACACGCTGCGCGAGATCAATCGCAAGGACGGCATCGGCGTGCTGCTGATCGAACAGAACGCCGCGCTGGCGCTGGACATCGCGGGCGATGCCTACGTGCTGGAGAACGGCCGCGTCGCCGTTCACGGTGCGTCGGCCGACCTGAAGAACGATGCCGCCGTGCGGCGCTCCTATCTCGGCGGCTGACCTTCGCAACCACAGGCCACTATGAACCAGTTCACCATATTCCTGCAGCAGGTCGGCGGCGGCGTGTCCACCGGGATCATCTACGGGTCGATCGCGCTCGCGCTGGTCGTCATCTACCAATCGACCCACAAGATCAACTTCGCCCAGGGCGAGATGGCGATGTTCTCGACCTACATCGCCTGGTCGCTGATGCAGGCAGGCCTGCCCTACTGGGTGGTGTTCGTGCTCACGGTCGGCGTGGCCTTCCTGCTCGGCGCGGTGGTCGAGCGCTTCGTGATCCGGCCGCTGGCCGACACGCCGGTGCTCGGCGTGGTCATCGTGTTCATCGGACTGCTGCTGATCTTCAACAGCATGGCCGGTGCCCTGTTCGGCCACAACATGCGCGAGTTCCCGAGCCCCTTCGAAGGGCAGTTCAAGTGGGGCGCCGGCATCATGGGCTCGCACCAGATCGGCGCCATCGCGGTGTGCCTCGTGATGCTGTGCCTGGTCTACGTGTTCTTCGCCTTCACGCGTTTCGGACTCGCGATGCGTGCCGCCGCGTTCAGCCCCCAGTCCAGCCTGCTGTGCGGCATACCGGTGCCCCTGATGCTGACGCTGGGCTGGGGCGGCGCCAGTGCGATCGGTGCCGTGGCTGGAATGATGGTCGCTCCAGTGGTCTACCTCGACCCCCACATGATGACGGGCATCCTGCTTTACGCCTTTGCCGGCGCGTTGCTCGGCGGGCTCTCGAACCCCTGGGGTGCGGTGCTCGGCGGCGTGCTGGTGGGAATCATCGAGAACATCCTGGGGGCCTACGTGATCGGAACAGAGTTGAAGATGACTGTCGCACTGATGCTGATCCTGGCCGTCCTCGTCTTCCGCCCGCAAGGGCTGCTGGGGCGGCGCCTCGTGGTGAGGGTTTGAACATGCTGATCAAGATACTGAACCGGCCCGCACCTTCGCGCCGCAACCAGCTCACGGCCGCGGCCGTTGCGGCCATCGTGGCGCTCGCGTTGCCCTTCCTTGTGAGCGACTACCGCCTGCTGCAGCTCTCCTTGGTCGTCACCTATGCCATCGCCTTGCTGGGGCTGGTGCTGCTGACCGGATTCAACGGTCAGATCTCGCTCGGCCACGGCGCCATCTTCGCGCTCGGCGCCTATGTCACGGCGATCCTCATGAACAGCTTCAAGGTGCCGTACTGGCTGGCGCCGATCGCCAGCGGCGCCATCTGCTTCGGCTTCGGTGTGCTGTTCGGGAGGCCGGCGCTTCGGCTTCCGGGGCATCTGTTGGCCCTCGCCACCTTCGGGTTGGCCATGGCGGCGCCGCAACTGCTGCGCTACAAGGGCCTCGAGAAATGGACCGGTGGCGTGCAGGGCATCATGCTCGACAAGCCCGAGGCGCCCTTCGGGCTGCCGCTGAGCCCCGACCAGTGGATGTACCTGTTCGTGCTGGCGATCCTTCTGCTGGCATTCGTGAGCATCGCCAACCTCCTTGATGGGCGCATGGGGCGCGCGATCCTGGCCGTGCGCGACAACCCTATCGCCGCCACCGCGATGGGCATCGACCTGCCGTTCCTGAAAACCGTCACCTTCGGCTACTCGTCGCTCTACACGGGCATCGCGGGTTCGGCCTCGGCGATCGTCGTGTGCTATGTGGCACCCGACAGCTTCAGCGTTTTCCTGTCGATCACGCTGCTGGTTGGCGTCGTCATCGGTGGGCTCAACCTACCGGCCGGCGCGCTGCTGGGCGCTTTCGTCATCCAGTTCCTGCCCAACCTCACGGAGCAGATCTCCAAGTCAGCGCCGGGCGCGATCTACGGGGCATTGCTGATCGTTGCGGTCTACCTCGTCCCGGGCGGCCTCGCGGGGCTGGTGCAGGCCTGCGTGGCCCGACTGACCCGGCATCGACGGCCAGCGCCGCTGCCGCCTGCGAAGACTGCGCCAGCCGAACCTCCAGCCCCGCGCATCGGCAAGACGGAGCCGGCGCGGTGAGGGCGGCCGAAGTTGACCTGAACGATCTCGCGCAGGTCGAGGCCGCATGGCAGCGCCACATCGCGTCCACGCTCGGCCCGGGCGTGGCGGTGCAGCGGTTCCGCCGCTGCTCCGAAGGCTTCTCGTGGCTCACCCTGTCCTTCGACCTGGAGCCGGCGCCGCCCGAGGGCGCGCACTTCATCCTGCAGATCGGCCCGCCCACGGGGCTTTTCTCGCCCTACAGCGTGCGCCCGCAGGTGCTTGCACTCGGCTCGCTCGAAGGCAGCGACGTGCCCGTGCCGCGCAGCTTCTGGTACAGCGATGGGCCCGAGGTCTTCGGCGCCCCTTACTTCGTCACGCAGCGCCTGCCCGGCGATGTGCTCTTGCCGTGGTCGATCAAGCGCGCGCCGGCCGCCGAAGCGGGCGAGCTGATGCGCCAGTTCGTTCGCATCCTTGCGCGCATCCATGCCGCTCCGTGGCAGGAGCGACCCATCGCCGAGATCGGCGACGGCATCGACACGCACGACGCTGCCCTGAGGCAGATCGAGTACTGGAGCGAACACATCGGACGCTGGTCGCCGCGCAGCTTCCCGATGCTGAGCTGGGCCGAGCGATGGTTGCGCGAGCACGCACCCGTTGCGCCGCGCGTGAGCATCGTGCACGGCGACTACCGTATCGGGAATTTCCTGCAGGCAGAAGGCCTTGTCACCGGAATCCTCGACTGGGAAATGGCCCATCTGGGCGATCCGCACGAGGACCTGGGATGGGCTTGCCTGCCGATGTTCAACAGCGGGTCGCGCGAACTGGCGGCGCTGATACCACGCTCGCAGGTGTACGAACTCTACGAAGCGGAGTGCGGCATCCGCGTGGACCCCGCGAGCGTGCGCTTCTACGAGGCCTTCGCGCTCTACAAGTCGGTGGCGATCAATCTGGGCGCGGTTCGCTGCTTCGAGGATGGCCGCTTCCACGACTTGCGCATGGCAGCGATGGGTACGCAGGTGGCACCCACGCTCCGGCAGCTCTACAAGACCATGGAGGCAGCGCTGTGAACAATTCCCCCGACCGCGTCTTCGAAGACATCTTGCGGCTGCTGCGCGACGACGTCATCCCTCAGCTCGAGGGCGATGCCTTGCGCTCGCAAGTCTTCGGCGCCATCTTCATGCTCAAGAACCTGCAGTTGCGGGTGGACTGGGGTGGCGCTCCGCTCATCGACGAGATCCTCGCACAGGACACGCTGTTCGACGCTTTGCGTGCGCTGGACCCGCCGGTCGACGTCGAGCTGCCGAAGGCGCCGCGCCTGGCGCCCAATACGCCGACGGGCGAGCGCCTGCTGGCCCTGCGCGACGAAGGCAACGTCCTGGTGTCGCGCTTCATCGCGGAGGGCGCGGGCCGACAGGCGGGCGATCCCGTTCGCGTTGCCATGGATGCACTGCTGAGCGCCTACATGCGCACCGAACTCGAGCTCGAGATTCGTCACACGCCCAAGCCGATGTTCGCCGAGATGTCGTCCGGCAAGGCACAGGGCGGCTAGGCGCAGCGCACTCGGCCTCTCTCCAGGCGACGCTGCCGCGCAGCGGTGTCGCGAGGGCGACCCTTGCGCCCTCGATCGGACCGGGCGCCGTCGCCCCGAAGTCCGGGGCAATGCGCCCCTTGGCGCACGTCGATCCGTTTCAGACCTGCTCCTGCGGCAACCGAACGACGATGCCGTCCAGCGCCGCCTGCATCCTGATCTGGCAGCACAGCCGGCTGTTCTCGCGCGGGTCCGGCACGCCCTCAAGCATGAAGACCTCCGTTTCCGACACCGGGGGCAACTGATCGATCCAGCGCGCATCGACATAGGCGTGGCAGGTAGCGCAGCTGCAGGACCCGCCGCAATCGCCCAGGATGCCCGGTACGCCGTTGTCCAGGGCGATCTGCATCAGCGTGCGTTCGGGGGGGGCGGCCACCTGATGCGTGGTGCCGTCGTGCTCGATGAATGTCACTTGGAGCATGCGTTCTCTCTGATTCTCTTGGGTTGATCGGTTGCCCGCGCAGGCGGGTCGTGGTCGGCCAAATCACACGTCCGGTGTTGTTGACATAGTCCGTCCAGTCGGACTATTATCGAATCAACAACAGCGCACCGCAATCCCTTTGCGTCCTGCAGCAACACTCTTTGTGAAGGTGACGACATGAGTACCTGTGCCCCGGTGATCCCCATCGCCCGCGCCAACCCGGAACCCCGTGCATGGGGCGATCTGGTCCGAGAGAACGAGGTGCACGGCTCGCTCTATACCGACCCGGCGATCTTCGAGGAAGAGCTGCGGAAGATCTGGTTCCGCACCTGGGTCTACGTCGGCCACGAGAGCGAGGTGCCGCAGCCCAACGACTATGTGATGAAGTCGATCGGACCCGAGCCGATCCTCATGACGCGCGACCGCGAAGGCCGGATCCATCTGCTGCACAACCGTTGCCCGCACCGCGGCAATCGTGTGTGCATGACTGAGAAGGGTTCGGCGCGTTCGTTCACCTGTCCGTACCACGGCTGGACCTTTACCAATGACGGCGCGCTGCGCGGCTATCCCTTTCCTTCGGGCTACGAAGGGGTCGATCGCTCGGAACTGGGCCTGGGCAAAGTGGCCCGCGTCGCCTCCTACAAGGGCTTCGTGTTCGGCTCGATGGCGGCCGAAGGCCCCTCGCTGGAAGAGCACCTGGGTGCCGCAATGGCGGCCATCGACGCGCTGTGCCTGACCTCGCCGGAAGGCGAGATCGAGGTGACGGCCGGCTTCCTCAAGCACAAGGTCAAGTCCAACTGGAAGTTCCTGGTCGAGAACGAGACGGACGGCTACCACCCGTCCTTCGTGCATGCCTCGATCTTCGAGGTCGCGAAGAGCGGAATCGGTTCGCTCTACAGCAGCGACTCGACTGCGGTCTCGCGCTACTTCGGCCAGGGGCATTCCGAGAACGACCTGCGGCCCGAGTTCCGCAAGCGGGACATCCCGATGAGCTGGTTCAACACCACCGCCGACCGCCTGCCCGAATACACGCGCAGCATGGAGGCCGCCTACGGCGTGGAGCAGGCCCGCAAGATCATGATCGACGGCACGCCGCACATCATGATCTATCCGAATCTCTTCATCGCGGAGATCCAGCTCTTCGTGATCCAGCCGCTGGCGTTCAACGAGTCCGTGCAGCACGTCACTGCGCTGCAGTTCAAGGGTGCGCCCGATCTGAACCGCCGCATGCGCCAGCAGACGATGGGGTCGGTCGGCCCGGCCGGCTTCCTGCTGGCGGACGACGCCGAGATGTACGAGCGCACCCAGCTCGGCGTCCAGGCGAAGAGCCCCGAGTGGCTGTACCTGGGGCGCGGCAAGCACCGCGAGCGCACTGACGAGAACGGCTACCTGATCGGCGATGCGACCGACGAGACACCGACGCGCGGCATCTGGCGGCACTACCGATCGCTGATGGAGGCGGCGTGAACATGACTGTCGAAGACCTGCTGCTGCACCACGAGGTGTCGCAGTTCCTCTACCGCGAAGCGCGGCTGCAGGACAACCACGAGTACGACGCCTGGGAGGCGCTGTGGACCGACGACGGCGTCTACTGGATTCCCGCCAACGGCGAGGCCGGCGACCCGGAACAGGAGATGTCGATCGTCTACGACAACCGCTCGCGCATCGCGCTGCGCGTGCGCCAGTTCCACACCGGCAAGCGCTACAGCCAGTCGCCCCGCTCGCCGCTGCGGCGCGTGATCTCCAACGTGGAGATCCTCGAAGACGACGGTGGCCAGCTGGTGGTCACGGCCAACGTGATCCTGTTCGAGGCGCATGCGCGCGGCGACACGCTCTGGGGCTCGCGCAACGAGTACCGACTGCGCCGCGCCGAGGACGGCAGCTTGCGCATGGCCGGCAAGAAGGTGGTTCTCACCAACAACGAAAAGGCCCTGTACTCGATGGCCTTCCTGATCTAGATCCAAGCCGCATACCCCACGCCGCGAGGCAGGAGAAGAACGATGACTGGAGACAAGCCGGGCGACAGCCCCTCGATCGAGGTGCTGGTCGCCGAAGGACCCGCGCGCCTGGAACTGCATGCCGATGGCGTGGCTCATGTGCGGCTCAACCGCCCCGAGGCCTCGAACGGCCTCGACATGGCGCTGCTCAAGGCGCTGCACGAAGTGCTGATGCAGGTGCATGGCGATGGCCGCGTGCGGGCCGTGCTGCTCACGGGTGAGGGCAAGAATTTCTGCGCCGGCGGCGACGTCCACACCTTCCTGTCGAAGGGCGAGGCGCTGCCCGACTACATTCGCATGGCGACGTCCTACCTGCAGTTGGTGGTGTCGTTGCTGATGCGGCTCAACGCACCGGTCGTCTGTGCCGTGCAGGGCTTTGCGGCCGGCGGGGGCGGCATGGGGCTCGTCTGTTCTTCCGACGTGGTCGTGGCGGGCGAGTCGAGTCGATTCCTGGCGGGTGCGACGCGCGTGGCGATGGTGCCCGATGCGGGTGTCTCGGTGACGCTCACGCACCTGGTGGGCTTCCGCAAGGCGATGGACATCCTGCTGTTCAACCCGGTGATCGATGCCGCCGAGGCGCAGCGCATCGGGCTGGTCTCTCGCGTGGTGACCGACGCCGCGCTGGCCGACGAAGCGCTGTCGCTCGCGCGCCAGCTCGCGAACGGCGCACCGGCCGCGCTCGCGGCGACCAAGCGCCTGCTTTGGAACGGCCTCGGCCTGGGCGCCGAGGCCGCGATGCCCGAGGAGAACCGCACGCAGGCGCAACTGGCCGGCATGAAGGACGCGCTCGAAGGCCTGGCCGCGGTGATCGAGAAGCGCGCGCCGCGCTTCACTGGGCAATGAACGCGATGCACAGCGTGTTCCTCACCGGCGGCGCCAAGGGCATCGGCGCCGCGATCGCGCGCCGACTGGCGGCCGACGGCGCACGCGTCACGATTGCGGACCTGGACATCGCGAGCGCGAAGGCCCTGGCCGCAGAGATCGGTGCCATCGCGGTGGAGCTCGATGTGGCCGACCTCGAGCGCGTGCAGCGCATGGTGCTGGACACCGGGCCGCACCAGATCCTGGTGAACAACGCGGGCATCGACCAGCACGCCTACTTCACGAAGACCGAGATCGCCGACTGGCGCCGCCTGCTGGCCGTCAACCTCGAGTCGGTGTTCGCCAGCACGCATGCGGCCTTGCCCGCGATGCAGGCCGCGGGCTTCGGCCGGATCATCAATATCGCATCCGAGGCCGGTCGCATGGGTTCGCGCGGTGCGGCCGTGTATGCCGCAGCCAAGGGCGGCGTGATCGCCTTCACGCGTTCCATTGCGCGCGAGAACGGCCGCAAGGGCATCACCGCCAATGTGATTGCGCCAGGCCCGATCGACACGCCGCTGCTGCGCCAGGCTGTGGCCGCCGGGGGCGAGAAATTGCTGACGGCGATGACGAGTGCGACGCTGGCCAACCGCCTGGGCACGCCGGAGGAGGTGGCCGCCGCGGTCGCCTTCCTCGCGTCCGATGGTGCGGCCTTCATCACCGGCGAGACGCTGGGCGTTTCCGGCGGCATGGGGTGCGGCCAATGAGCGCGCACGAGTCGATCGCGACCGACGAGCAGCTCGACGGCGTCATCCGCCGCGTGCTGTCGGTCTACCGAAGCTGGGGCCGGCACACCACCGTGGCGCAGATGCGCGCCGATTGGGATGCACTCTTCGGCGTGCAGACCGTGGCTGCCACGGTGCAGACCGTGGCCATCGGCGATCTCGCGGCCGAGTGGATCACTGCGCCGGGCGCCGATCCGCAGCGCGTGGTGCTCTACTTTCACGGGGGTGGCTTTCAGGTCGGATCGGTGCAATCGCACCGCGAACTGATGGCCGGAATCTCCAACGCGGCCGCCTGCCGGGTGCTGGGCCTGGACTACCGGCTCGCTCCGGAGCACCGCCATCCGGCGGCGCTCGACGATGCCTGCGCTGCCTACGACTGGCTGATCGCGCAAGGCACAAGGCCCGTCGACATCTTCTTCGCGGGCGATTCGGCCGGCGGCACCCTGGCGCTGACCGCGCTGATCCGGCTGCGCGACGCGGGCCGCGCGCTGCCTGCGGGTGCGGTCCTGATGTCCGCCTGGACCGACATGACGGCATCGGGCGAGAGCTACACCACGCGAGCGCAGAGCGACCCGATCCATCAGCGCCCAATGATCCTCGCGATGGCGCGCAATGCGCTCGGCGCCGAGGGCGATCCGCGCCATCCGTGGGTCTCGCCGCTGTTCGCCGACCTGCACGGCCTGCCGCCGCTGCTGGTCCAGGTCGGCGACCGCGAGACGGTGCTCAGCGATTCGGTCGATTTCGCCGCGAAGGCAAAGGCGGCCGGCGTCGACGTGCGCCTGGAGGTGTGGGACCGAATGATCCACGTCTTCCAGCAGTTCCCGGACGACCTGCCCGAAGCACGCGCGGCGCGGCAGGCCATCGGTGCCTTCGTGCGCCATCTCTTCTCGACCCCTTCCTCTACAAGAAAGTCCTGACCATGTTCGGAATCGTCGGATACGGCGGCTACGTGCCCCGCCTGCGGCTGCTGCGCCGCGCGGCAGCCGAGGCCAACGCCTGGTACGCCCCCCAGTTCGTCCACTCGGCCAAGGGCACGCGTGCCTTCGCCAACTGGGATGAAGACAGCATCACGATGGCCGTGGCCGCGGCGCGCGACTGCCTCGGCGCCGCCGACGACCGCTCGCGGATCGCCGGCGTGCTGCTGGCGTCCGGCACCTTGCCCTTCGCCGAGCGGCTCAACGCCGGAGTGGTGTGCGAGGCGCTGACCCTGCGCGAGGACGTGCAGGCCGCCGACGTGACCGGCTCGCAGCGCGCGGCGCTGTCGGCGGTGGCGCAGGCCATGGCGCAGGTGCGCAGCGGCGGCGGCGACGTGCTGGTGCTGGCCGCGGACAACCGCAAGACTCGCGCCGCCAGTTCGCAGGAGCTGGACTTCGGCGACGGCGCAGCCGCGCTGCAACTGGGCAGCGCCAAGGTGCTGGCCGAGTACCTGGGTGCCGGCACGGTCACGGTCGACTTCGTCGATCACTTCCGCGCCGCGGGCGAAGACATCGACTACGCCTGGGAAGAGCGCTGGGTGCGCGACGAGGGCATCTCCAAGCTGGTGCCGCGCGCGGTCAAGGCCGCGCTGGCCGAGGCGAGGATCGATGCCGCGCAGATCGACCACTTCATTTTCCCAACCACCTTCCAGAAGATGGACCAGCAGCTCGCCAAGGCCTGCGGCGTGCGCGCCGAGGCGGTGGCCGATTCGCTGGCCTCGCGTGTGGGCGACACCGGCCTGTCGCACGGGTTGCTGCTGCTGGCCCATGTGCTCGAACGCGCCGAGCCCGGCCAGCACATCCTGCTGGCCCAGTTCGGCAGCGGCGCTCAGGCGATGGCGTTCCGCGTCACGGAGGAAATCCGTAATTTCCGCCCGGCCAAGGGCGTCGGCGAGTGGATCCGCCGCGGGGTGGAGGAGACGGCCTACACGCGCTTCCTGTCCTTCAAAGGCCAGCTCGACCTCGAGCGCGGCATGCGCGGCGAGCAGGACCGCAAGACCGCGCTGTCCACCGCCTACCGCCATCGTGCGGCGATCCTCGGGCTCGTGGCCGGGCGCTGCGAGGTCACGGGCAGCGTGCACTTTCCGCCATCGCGTATCTCGTACGACCAGGGCAGGCCGCTGCAGGACACGCAGAAGCCGCACCAGCTGGCTGAGCGCCGCGGCACGGTGCTGAGCTGGTCGGCGGAGTTCCTCTCGTTCCACCGCGCGCCGCCACACCGCTACGGGCAGGTCGACTTCGACGGCGGTGGCCGCGTGCTGATGGAGTTCACCGACACCGCCGACGGCGAGATCGATGCGGGCAGCACGGTCGAAATGACGTTCCGCATCAAGGACATCGACGACCGCCGCGGCTACACCCGCTATTTCTGGAAAGCCACGCCGGTGCGCGCAGCCGCCTCGGAAAAAGGATCGGAGTAAATCATGGCCGCAGGTATCAAGGACAAGGTCGCCATCCTCGGGATGGGTTGCAGCAAGTTCGGCGAGCGCTGGGACGCGAGCCCGGAGGACCTCATGGTCGAGGCCTACAACGAAGCCATGGCCGACGCGGGCATCGCGCCCGAGCAGCTCGACGCCGCGTGGTTCTCGACCCACATGGACGACGTCGGCACCGGCCGCGGCGGCACGCCGATGGGCATCGCGCTGCGGCTGCCCAACATCGGCGTGACCCGCGTGGAGAACTTCTGCGCTGGCGGCTCCGAGGCCATCCGCGCCGCGGTGTACGCGGTCGCGGCGGGAGCCTGCGACATCGCGATCGCGCTGGGTGTCGAGAAGCTCAAGGACACGGGCTACGGCGGCCTGCCGGTCGCCACCGTCGGCACCTACATCCCGCAGTGGTATCCCAACGCGGTGGCGCCGGCCAACTTCGCGCAGCTGGCTTCGGCCTACCGCAGCAAGCACGGCGTCGACGCGGCGCTGCTCAAGCGGGCCATCGCGCATGTTTCGGTCAAGAGTCATGCCAACGGCGCGAAGAATCCCAAGGCGCACTTCCAGAAGGCGGTGAGCGCCGAGACCGTGCTGAAGGCGCCCATCATTGCCGAGCCGCTGGGCCTGTTCGATTGCGCGGGCGTGTCGGACGGCGCCGCCGCGGTGATCGTCACGCGGCCCGACATCGCGCGCAGCCTGGGCAAGCGCGACCTGGTGACCTTCAAGGCGCTGCAGATCGTGACCTCCAACGGCTGGGAGTTGCAGTCGAACGAATGGGACGGCAGCTACGTCCATACCGCGCGCATCGCGGCGCAGCGCGCCTACGCCGAGGCCGGCATCACGCGGCCGCGCGAGCAGATCAGCATGACCGAGGTGCACGACTGCTTCTCGATCACCGAGCTGGTGACGATGGAAGACCTCGGCCTTTCCGATGTCGGCGGCGGCGTCAAGGATGTGCTCGACGGCAAGTTCGATGCCGACGGCGCGATTCCCTGCCAGATCGACGGCGGCCTCAAGTGCTTCGGCCATCCGATCGGCGCCAGCGGCATCCGCATGCTCTACGAGATGTACCTGCAGCTGCAGGGCAGGGCAGGTCCGCGGCAGTTGCGCCAGCCTTCCGTCGGCCTGACGCACAACCTGGGGGGGCAGCCCTCGCAGAACGTCTGTTCGGTCTCCATCGTCGGGCTGGAAGGCGCCTGAGTGCGCGCCCATCGCACGACATCGTCCAGGAGCAGATCCACATGACCGTCAGCATCACCCAATCCATCCATCGCGCGCTGCAGCAGAACCCCGGGCGCATCGCGACGATCGCCGGCGGGCGCCGCCAGACCTACGCCGAGTTCGTCGGCCGCGTGCAGCGCCTGGCCGGCGGCCTGCGCGGCCTCGGCGTACGCAAGGGCGACCGGGTCGGCATCCTCTCGCTCAATTCGGACCGCTACCTCGAAGTCTTCATGGCGGTGTTCTGGCTCGGCGCGGCGATCAATCCGGCCAACACGCGCTGGAGCGCGAAGGAGCTCGTCTTCTCGTTCAACGACTGCGAGACCACGCAGCTGTTCGTGGACGACGCACACCTGCCGCTGATGGCGGAAGTGCATGCCGAGTCGCGCACGCTGCGTGACACCATCTACCTCGGCGATGGGGCGTGTCCCGCGGGCATGCGCGACTACGAGGCGCTGATCGCGCAATCCGATCCGGTGGACGACGTGCAGGCCCATGGCGACGACCTGGCAGCAGTGTTCTACACCGGCGGCACCACCGGCTTCCCGAAGGGTGTGAAGGCGTCGCACAGCAGCCTGCTGGGTGCGGCCCTCAACCGCATGGCCATGGGCTACGCGGTGGGGCCGGTGTACCTGCATGCCGCACCCGTCTTCCATCTGGCCGGCGCCATGGGCGTGTGGTGGCAGTTCATCTCCGGCGGCACGCACGTGCTGCTGCCGAGCTTCAATGCCCTGCAGTTCATGGAGACGGTGCAGAACGAGCGGGTGACCGACACGCTGCTGGTGCCGACCATGATCCAGATGGTGCTGGACCACCCGGAGTTCAGCCGCTTCGACCTGAGCAGCCTGACGTTCATGGTGTACGGCGCATCGCCCATCGCCGAGACCCTGCTCGACCGCCTGGGCGCTGCGTTCCCGCAATTGGCGCTGATGCAGGGCTACGGCATGACCGAGCTGTCCGGCTGTGTGAGCTACCTGCCGCCCTACTACCACACGACCGAAGGGCGCGCGCTGGGCAAGCTGCGTTCGGCCGGCCGTGCGGCGGCATTGGCCGAGATCAGGATCGTCGATCCCGAGGGCAAGGAGCTGCCGCGCGGCACGGTGGGCGAGATCGCCGCGCGCGGCATGTCCGCCATGGCCGGCTATTGGAATCGCCCGTCGGACGACGCCAGCACCTTGCGCGACGGGTGGGTGCACTCGGGCGACGGCGCCTACATGGACGACGAAGGCTTCATCTTCATCGTGGACCGCATGAAGGACATGGTGGTCAGCGGCGGCGAGAACGTCTATTCGGCTGAGGTCGAGAACGCCGTGCTCAAGCATCCGGCCATTGCCGCGTGCGCCGTCATCGGCGTGCCGAGCGAGAAGTGGGGCGAGAGCGTGCATGCGGTGGTGGTGCTCAAGCCTGGCCGGAGCGTTTCCGAGGCGGAGTTGATCGCGCATTGCAAGTCGCTGATCGCAGGCTACAAGTGCCCACGCAGCGTGGAGGTACGCACGGAACTGCCGTTGTCCGGCGCCGGAAAGATCCAGAAGAACAAGCTGCGCGAGCCGCACTGGGCCGGCCGCGGCCGCCAGGTCGCCTGAACGCGTGCATCGAACCCTCCAACTGAAAACGCCAAGGCACATGACAGTCCCCGCAAATCCGAATCCGGTGGTGTTGCTCGACCGGCCGGCGCCCCACGTGGCCCGGCTGCTGATCAACCGACCCGACAAGCGCAATGCGATCGACCATGCCGTGCGACAGGAACTCACGGGCGCGATCACCAGCATCGGCGACGACGCCAGCGTGCGCGCGCTAGTGTTCGGCGGCACCGCGGGCGTGTTCTCGGCCGGCGGCGACGTGCCCAGCATGCTGGGCCTGGACGAAGCCGCTGCGCGGGCGCGCATGCAGCACATCGCGGTGCTGTGCCGGATGGTTGCTGCGTTGCGCATCCCCGTGGTCAGCGCCGTCGAAGGCATCGGTGCGGGCGCGGCCGTCGGCCTCGCGCTGCTGGGCGACCACATCGTCGTCGGGGAGGGCACGCGCATCCTGTTTCCCTTCCTCAAGCTCGGCTTGGTGCCCGACTGGGGGCAGATGCTGACGCTGCCGCGCCGTGTCGGCTTGCGCGAAGCCAGGCGCATCCTCACCGCGGGCGAACCGGTGCGCGGCGAAGAGGCGCATCGCATCGGGCTGGCCGACGCCATGGTGGCCGACGAACAGGTGATGGCCTGCGCCATCGCGAAGGCGAGCGAACTCGCGCAGCTGCCGATGGACGCCTTCGCGCGCATGAAGGACCGGCTCACGCGTGTCTCCTCCTCGCTCGATGCAGAGCTGCAGCGCGAGGAAGACGACCAGGCGCTGAGCCTGACCGGCGACGAGTTCCGAGAGGGCTACGACGCCTTCAGGAACAAGCGGGCCGCCGACTTCATCGGCATGCCGGGGGCGAAGGCATGACCGGCAGCATCGCCGCAACGGCGGCCGAGCTGGTGCAGGTCACGCGCGACGGCGCCGTGGGTGTCGTCGCATTGAACCGGCCGGAGAAGCGCAACGCGCTCGACCTCGCGATGCGCCGCGCGATCGCCGAGGCGGTCACGTCGTTGGACGGCGACGACGCGATCCGCGCCATCGTGATCACCGGCGGCAGCGTGTTTGCTGCCGGCGCCGACCTCAACCTGCTGGTCGACAAGGGAGCGCAGCAGGTGGCGGCCATCGACCTCGGCCAGTACTGGGCGCCGGTGGCGCAATGCGGCAAGCCGACCATCGCGGCAGTGGCCGGCTTCGCGCTCGGCGCGGGCTGCGAGCTGGCCATGATGTGCGACTTCATCGTGGCCGACAACAGTGCGCGCTTCGGCCAGCCGGAGCTGGCGGTGGGCATCATGCCCGGGGCCGGCGGCACCCAGCGGCTGCTGCGTGCCGTCGGCCGGCCGGTGGCCGCGATGCTGCTGCTGACCGGCGAGCAACTGACGGCCGAACGTGCCTTCCAGCTGGGGCTGGTGGCCGAACTGGCCGAGGAGGGGCAGGCACTGGAACGTGCGTTGGCCCTGGCACGCAAGGCGGCGCGCATGCCGCCCAAGGCGGTCGCGGCCACGCGCCGGATGCTGCGCCAGGGCCCCGACCTGCCGCTGGATGCGGCGCTCGCGCTGGAGAACCGCGAGTTCCTGCTGCTCTTCGACACCCCCGACAAGACCGAGGGCATGCGTGCCTTCCTCGACAAGCGACGCCCGGAATTCACCGGGGAATGACATGACAGACACACTCAAGATCGCCGTGATCGGCGCCGGCACCATGGGCCGCGGCATCGTCCAGCTGTTCGCGCAGGCCGGCCACCGCGTGCATTGCTTCGACAGTTCGGACGGCGCCGCCGGCAAGGCGGTGGACTTCGTCCTGGGCATGATCGGCCGCGGTGTCGCCAAGGGCCGCATCGATGCCGACGAATTCGACCGCATCCGCGGCCGGGTCTACGCCGCGGCGGCGATCGAGGACCTGGCGGATTGCGACGTGCTGATCGAAGCCATCGTGGAAGACCTGGAGGCCAAGCGCGCGTTGTTTCGCCGTCTCGAAGCCGTCGTGTCGCAGCAGGCCATCCTCGCGAGCAACACCTCGTCGCTGGTGGTCGCCGAGATCGCCGCCGCATGCGCGCATCCGCAGCGGGTGGCGGGGCTGCATTTCTTCAATCCGGTGCCGCTGATGAAGGTCGCCGAAGTCATCGCGGCCGTGCGCACCGACGCCACGGTGGTGACCCGCTTGCGCGACTTGGTCGCGGGCGCCGGCCATCGGGCGGTGGTCGCGGCCGACCAGCCGGGTTTCCTCGTGAACCATGCGGGCCGCGGGCTCTACACGGAGGGACTGCGCCTGCTCGAGGAGCAGGCGGCCGGCGTGGACCAGGTCGACCGCGTGCTGCGCGAGGCGGCCGGTTTCCGCATGGGGCCGTTCGAGCTGCTCGACCTCACCGGGCTCGATGTGTCGAGCAAGGTGATGAGCTCGATCTACGAGCAATTTCAGCAGGAGCCGCGTTTCCGGCCTTCGTCGCTGGTGCCGCCGCGCGTGGCGGCGGGGCTGTTCGGCCGCAAGACGGGGCAGGGCTGGTATGCCTACGAAGGCGATGTGTGCCAGGTGCAGGCAGCGCCGCCGGTGCCGACGCTGCCTGCTGCGCTCCAGGTCTGGGTGGCGCCGGCCGCGGCAGATCGCGAGGCATTGAAGGCGCTGGTGCAGGCGGCCGGCATGCAATGGGTCGAGAGTCCGGTGCCCGATGCGCTGCTGATCGTGCAGCCCTGGGGCGGCGACGCCACCGGCGAGGCCGTGGCCCACGGGCTCGATGCCGCGCGCTGCGTGGCGCTCGACCCGCTGCCCGGGCTGGCGCGCCATCGCACGCTCATGCTCACGGTGGCCACCACGCCGGCCATTCGCGACGCCGCGCACGCGCTGTGCGCGCACGATGGCGTGGGCGTCACGGTGATCAACGACAGCCCTGGCTTCATCGTGCAGCGCGTGCTGGCGACCATCGTCAACATCGCGGCGCAGATCGCGCAACGCGGCATCGCGTCGGTGGAAGACATCGAGGACGCGGTGAAGATGGGACTGGGCTATCCGCAGGGCCCGCTGTCCTGGGGCGACCGCATCGGCGGCGAGCGGGTGCTCGCGATCCTGCGGCGCATGCAAGCCGTGACCGGCGATCCGCGCTACCGGCCCAGCCCCTGGCTCGAGCGGCGCGTGGCGCTGGGCTTGTCGCTGTGCACGCCCGAGGCGGCGCGTCGATGAGCGCCGCGCCCGCCATCGACATCGATCACCTGCGCGAATGGGTCGGGCGGCGCCAGGAAGCCGAGCAGTGCATCAACCCGTTCCCGGCGCAGGCCCTGGCCAGCCTGCTCGATCGTGCGCAGGCGCCGTCGATCGGCGATGCGCTGCCCTTGCCCTGGCATTGGCTTTACTTCCTCGAGACGCCGACACGCGCGGCCATCGGCATCGACGGCCATCCCGGCCGCGGCGGATTCCTGCCGCCGGTGCCCCTGCCGCGGCGCATGTGGGCCTCGGGCGAGATCGAGGTCGAGCAACAACTGCGCATCGGCGACGCGGCGCGCAAGGTGTCGACCGTGCGCTCGGTGGAACTCAAGCACGGGCAGAGCGGGCCACTGGTTTTCGTCACGGTCGAGCATGTGCTCTCGCAGCAGGGCCGCACCTGCCTCAAGGAGCTGCAGCACATCGTCTACCGCGAGGGGCCGACGAGCAGTACGCCGCTGCCGTCAGGCCTGCCGGCGAAGGATGCGGCGATCTGGCAGAGCGACTGGCAGGCCGACGCGGCGACGCTGTTCCGCTACTCTGCGCTCACCTACAACGGCCACCGTATCCACTACGACCGCGATTACGCGACGCGGCAGGAGCACTACCCCGCGCTGGTCGTTCACGGCCCCCTGCTGGCCACGCTGCTGCTCGACCTGGCGCAACGCGCGGCACCGGCGTCGCGCATCGCCCGCTTCGACTTCCGCGCGCAGCGCCCCGCCTTCGACACCGACGCGCTGACCCTGAACGGCGCGCCGGCCGACGATGGCCGAAGCGCACGCCTGTGGACGACCGACAGCCTGGGCGCGCTCGGCATGAGCGCCCACGTGGGGTGGCACTGAGATGGCCGCGACTTCCCTGTCCGACCCGTGTGCGCGGCCTATTTGGCGCTCGATGCTCTTCGTGCCGGCGCACGTCGACCGCTTCGTCGCGCGTGCCCATGAGCGTGGCGCCGACGCCGTGATCCTCGACCTGGAGGACAGCGTGCCGCTGGCGCAGAAGGCGCAGGCGCGCGAGGCCCTTGCCATCCGTGCGGTGGCCGTGTCCGGACACGGAACGCGGGTGCTGGTGCGCGTGAACGCGGAAGCCGGGCTGGCGGCGCAGGATATCGATGCCGCCGTCGGCGCCGCCGTGTGCGCCATCGTGTTGCCGAAGATCGATTCGCCGCAGCAGGTGCTGGCCGCGGACCGGCTGGTGAGCGGGTGCGAGCAGCGCCTGGGCCTGCGGCCCGGCCACACCTGGCTGATCGCGCAGATCGAGGACGTGGCCGCGCTGCCGCAGCTCGACGCCATCGCCACTAGCTCGCCGCGCCTGCTGGGCATGATCCTCGGCTCGGAGGACTTCTGCGCCAGCGCGGGCATGGCGCCCACGCCGGCCATCCTGTTTGGGCCCAACCAGATGGTGGCCTTCGCCTGCCGGCGCGCAGGCATCCTGCCGCTGGGCTTTCCTTCTTCCATCGCCGAGTTCTCGGACCTCCAGGCCTTCGCGGTGCAGATCGCACTGGCCCGCGATCTGGGCTTCGTCGGTGCCTTCTGCATCCATCCGGCGCAGGTGCCCGTGCTCAATGCGGGCTTCTCGCCCTCGGCCGATGAACTGGCCCACGCCCAGGGCGTGGTCGACGCCTTCGAGAACGCGCAGCGCGAGGGCCGAGGCGCCGTCGAGTTCGCCGGAAAGATGGTCGATCTGCCCGTGGTGCTGCGCGCGCGCGACCTGCTGCGCCGCGCCGCACCCATGCCCCGTTCCACATCCCCAGGAGACACATCATCATGAGCGACACCGTCATTCACCCCATCCACTACGACGCCGTCGTGATTGGCGCCGGTGCGGGGGGCCTCAGCGTTGCCGCGCGCCTCGTCGCTGCAGGCAAGAAGGTGCTGGTGGCCGAAAGCCTTGGCCGTGTCGGCGGCCGCGCATCGAGCGAGCAGATCGACGGCTTCACCGTCAACATCGGCGCCATCGCGATCGAGAAGGGATCGACCTTCGAGGAGACTTTCGCGCTGCTCGACGTCGAGCTCGACCTGCGCGAGCCGAATCCCGCGACCGTCTTCCTGATCGACGGCAAGATCATCAACGTCGCCAAGGGCGGCTGGGGCATGCTGCTGGGTGGGTTCACCAAGCAGGCGGCGAAGATCGGTGCCAAGTTCGCGGATGCGCGCGGCGGCGACCTGCCCGAAGCCAAGCTCACGACCAAAGAGTGGCTCTCGCAGTACACCAAGAACGAGACCGTGCATGCGATCTTCCGCAATCTCTGCGCGGCCATCTTCGCGGCCAACTCGGACGAACTGCCCGCGCGCGCCTTCCTGACCTACTTCGCGGTCAAGGGCGCATTCAAGCGCTTCGGCTTCTGCCCGCGCGGCACGGTCGGGCTGTGGAACGACCTGACCGATGCGATCCGCCGCCGCGGCGGCGAGGTCTGGCTCGATGCGCCGGTGGCGGCGCTGAACATCGAGAACGGCCGCGCCACGGGCGTCGACCTGGTGAAGGATGGCGTGACGCTGCGCGTGAACGCGCGCACCGTGATCAGCAACATCGGCCCGCATGCGACGGCGCTGCTGCCGGGCGCGCAAGCCCTCGGTGCCGAGTACATCGCGCTGGCCACCACCGGGCCGAAGCCGGCCGCCAACATCGTGATCAACTTCGCCACGCGCGAGCGCCTCTACGACGCGCCGGGCCTGGTCACCTTCGGCCGCACGCGCCGCCTCTGCAACATCGGCGAGCTGACCGCGACCTGCCCCGAACTCGCGCCTGCGGGCTGGCACCAGTACGTGGCCTATGCCGTGCCGCATCCTGCGCTTGGCGATTTCGACAACGAGGCCGAAGTCGAGGCTTCGCTGCAGGACCTGCGCGATCTCTTCCCCGGCTTCGCGAACGCGAAGATGCTGTCGGTGCGTGTCATGCGCGACGGCTGGCCGGCGCAGCGATCCTGCGGCGGCTACGACCTGCCGCAGACCACGCCGCTGCCGAACCTCTGGCATGTGGGCGATGCGGTCAAGCCCTATGGCGACGGCGGCACGCAGGCCTGCGCGGACACGGGCCGTTCCGTTTCCAAGCTGGCGCTCGACGCGCTGGCTGCGGCGTGAGGCGCCGCGCCATGGCCCCCCACACCGACCTTCAGGTCTGCGCGGCGCTGCTGGCGCGCTTGCGCCCGCTCTTCGAACGGGCCACGCAGGCGCTCGCGCAGTCCTGCGCCGAAACCGGCGTCTTCGATGCGCGGCGCTTCGACGCGCGGCAGGTGGCGAGCTACGAACTGGCCTGGGCCAGCGCCGACCTGCTGGCGGCCGAGACGGCGATCCAGGGCGTCGGCAGTGGTGCCAATGCCCTCGAGACCGGCCTGGCGCTGATCTTCGGCATCGACGCCATCGCCGCGGTGCTGGCGCGAACGGAGATGCTCTTTCTCGAGCTCGGGCTCGAGCTCGCGCCGGTCCAGGCGTTGGCATCGGACCCGGCATGGAACGCCTTGCGCCGTTCGGCCGGCAGTGCCGCCGCTTTGCAGGCCACCGGCCGGGCGCTGGCGGATGCCGAGGGCGAAGTAGGGGGCGTGGTGCTCGACGAGGGCCATGCCATGGCGCAGGACGCCTTCAGGCGCTTCGCCGCCGACGTGGTGGCGCCGCAGGCCGAGGCCCTGCACCGCCACGACCTCACGGTGCCCGAGAGCCTGCTGCAGCCGCTGCGCGAGATGGGCGTGTTCGGCCTGTCGGTGCCCGAGCGCTTCGGCGGCAGTGCGCCGAACGACCGCGACGACACGCTGCTGATGGTGCTGGTGACCGAGGCCCTGTCGGAGGCCTCGCTGGCCGGCGCCGGCAGCCTGATCACGCGGCCCGAGATCCTGAGCCGTGCGTTGATGACCGGCGGGACTGACGAACAGAAAGCCCATTGGCTGCCGCGCATCGCCGCGGGCGACCCGTTGTGCGCCATCGCGATCACCGAGCCCGACTACGGCTCCGACGTGGCCGGCCTGATGCTGCGCGGCACGCGGGTCGAGGGCGGCTGGCGGCTCGATGGCGCCAAGACATGGTGCACCTTCGCCGGCAAGGCAGGCCTGCTGATGGTGGTGGTGCGCACCGATCCCGATCGCTCGGCCGGCCATCGCGGCCTGAGCCTGATGCTGGTGGAGAAGCCCTCGGACGAAGGCCATGCCTTCGCCTATCGCCAGAGCGAGGCGCAGGGCGGCGGCGCCCTCACGGGCAAGGCCATCGCGACTATCGGCTACCGGGGCATGCACTCGTTCGAGCTGTCCTTCGACAACCTGCTCGTGCCCGACAGCCACGTGATCGGCGGCGCGGCGGGCCTGGGCAAGGGCTTCTATTTCACGATGGCCGGCATGATGGGCGGCCGCATGCAGACCGCCGGCCGCGCATCGGGCGTGATGCGCGCGGCCATCCGGGCGGCGCTGCGCTACGCCGAGGACCGCAAGGTCTTCGGGGTACCCTTGCTCGACTGTCCGTTGACGCTCGCCAAGCTGGCGCGCATGGGCGCGCGCTATGCGGCCTGCCAGCGCCTGGCCTATGCGGTGGCCCGGACGCTGGACGAAGGCGGCGGCCGCATGGAAGCCAGCCTGGTCAAGTTGCTGGCCTGCCGCTCGGCCGAATGGGTGACGCGCGAGGCGCTGCAGCTGCATGGCGGCAACGGCTACGCCGAGGAAAGCCCGGTGAGCCGCTTCTTCGTCGATGCGCGCGTGCTCTCGATCTTCGAAGGAGCGGAAGAAACGCTGGCGCTCAAGGTCATCGCGCGCAGCCTGCTCGAGCAGGCGCTGGCCGACGCCGCCTCCGCCAAGGCGGCAGCCGTCACGCACTGAGGAGCGCGACGACATGGACAACGGCAACCTGCTAGAAGGCCTGCGCGTGGTCGAGGCGGCCGCCTTCGTGGCGGCGCCGCTCGGCGGCATGACGCTGGCGCAGATGGGGGCGGAGGTGATCCGCATCGACGCGCTGGGCGGCGGCCTGGACTACCGGCGCTGGCCCGTCGCCTCGAACGGCAGCAGCCTGTTCTGGGCCGGGCTCAACAAGGGCAAGAAGTCCGTCACGCTCGATCTTGGTTCGGCCGAGGGCCGCGAGGTCGCGATGGCCCTGATCGCCGCACCCGGCGAGGACGCGGGCCTGCTGCTCACGAACTTCCCGCCGCGCGGCTGGCTCGACCACGACAAGCTGCGCGAGCGCCGCGACGACCTGATCCAGCTGACCGTGCAGGGCGACCGCCATGGCGGCTCGGCCGTGGACTACACGATCAACCCGCGCATGGGCTTGCCCTATCTCACCGGCAGCGGTGATGCCGAGACCGCAGTCAACCACGTGCTGCCGGCCTGGGACCTAGTCACCGGCCAGATGGCGGCCGTCGGCCTGCTGGCGGCGGAGCGGCATCGGCGGCGGCGCGGCGTGGGGCAGCATGTGAAGCTCGCGCTCGAGGACGTCGCGCTGGCCGCGGTCGGCCACCTGGGTTTGCTGGCGGAAGCCCAGCTCGGCCAGGCACGGGGCCGGCACGGCAACCACCTGTTCGGCGCCTTCGGCCACGACTTCGCGAGCGCCGACGGCGTGCGCGTGATGGTGGTCGGCCTCACGGGCAAGCAATGGCGCGCGCTGTGCGATGCGCTCGCGATGGGCGAAGAGATGGACGCGATCTCACGGCGGACCGGGCGCGACCTGGCCCGCGAAGGCGACCGCTTCTTCGCACGCCAACAGATCGCCGAGGTGGTCGCGCGCTGGATCGGGGCCCGGCCCTTCGCCGAGGTGGCCGCGCAGTTCGACCGCCACGGCGTCTGCTGGGGCAAGTACCAAACGGTGTCCCAGCTCGTGGCCGAGGACGAGGCCTGTTCTCTGGCCAACCCGATGTTCGGCGAGATCGATCAGCACGGCGTCGGCCGCCTGGTCGCGCCCGGCCTGCCGCTGGAGTTCTCGGCGGTGCCGCGGCGCGCGGTGCAGCCCGCGCCGCGGCTCGGCGCGGACACAGAGCAGGTGCTGCATGCGGTGCTCGGCATCGACAGCGCCGAGTTCGGCCGCCTGCACGACCGCGGTGTGGTCGGCGCCTAGCCTCGCGCACCTGCTGTCTGGAATGCGATGGAGAACATCATGAAAAAGAAGACCCTGCAACGGCTGCCGTGCTGGCTGTGCGCGGAGCCCGTGCATGGCTGACGCCTCGCTCGAGTTCGACACGCTGCGCGCGCTGCTGGACCGACGCCACAGCTGCCGGGCGTTCCACCCCACGCCCCTCGCGCGCGAGGACATCGTGCGTGTGCTCGATGCGGCGCAGCGCACTGCCTCGTGGTGTAACGCGCAGCCGTGGCAGGTCTACATCGCGAGCGGGCCCCGGCTGGAGCGCCTGCGCACGGCCCTGCGGGCTGCGGCGTCCGAAGCGCCCGCGCCCGACCTGCCGTGGCCGCGCGCCTACGAGGGCGTGTACCGCGAGCGTCGGCGCGATTGCGCCATGGCGCTCTACGCGGCGGTCGGCATCGCGCCGGGCGACCGCGCCGCGTCGGCGCGGCAGGCAAGCGAGAACTTCAGCTTCTTCGGCGCGCCGCACCTGGCCGTCGTGACGGCGGACGAGGCGCTCGGGACCTATGGCGCCATCGATTGCGGCGCCTATGTGGCCAACTTCCTGCTGGCCGCGCAGGCACTGGGCATGGGCGCGATCCCGCAGGCGGCGGTGGTCGCGTACCCCGCGGTGTTGCGCGACCACCTCGCCATTGCGCCAGACCGCCGCATCGTATGCGGCATCTCCTTCGGCCGTGCCGATGCATCGCATCCGGCGAACGGCTTTCGCACCACGCGCGCATCGGTGGAGGACTGCGTGGTGTGGCGCGACGAAGACGGCGCCGAAGCCGGCTGAGGTGACCGCTCAGCGCTTGCGCGTCTCCGGCGGCACGAAGCGCTGGCCCTTGAAGCCGTGCACAAAGAGCTGCGATATCCGCGCCGCCAGTTCGCGCGGCGGTATCGCACCGCTCTTCTCGTACCAGGTGAAGGTCCAGATGATCATGCCGAACAGCAGCATCGCGTAGGGGCCTCGCGGAGCGCGGGCCGGCATCAGCTCCGGATTGATCTCGTGGAGCACGCCGACCAGCAGGTCCACGATGCGCTTCTCGAGCTTGCGCACTTCGCGCCGCTGAACGTCGGGCAGGAACTTGATGTCGTTCATCAGCACCAGGTGTTCGTTGCGCGAGCTGGCTCCGCGCGCCACGAAGGCCTCGACGTAGCGGTCGAAGCGTTCTTCGGCCGGCAAGGCCTGGTTCACGACCGCCTCGAGTTCGTCGAGCTGCGCCGTGATGTGCACGCGCACGATCTCGAAGAGCAGGTCTTCCTTGCGGGCGAAGTAGTGGTAGAGGTGCGACTTCGAGGTGCCGCAGGCCTGCGCGACCTCCACCATGGTCGAACCCTCGAAGCCCTTGCGTGCGAAGAGCGATGCGGCGTGGTCGAGGATCGACTGTCGTTTGTCGTCGTAGTCGTCTGCGCGTACCCGTGTCATGGCTTGGTCCTGTTGTATGTTGGTGCCGTGGCGGTGCTGTGTCGCGTGCGTCGACGCGGCATGCACGGCTTGTCAATATCCTGCCGCAAGTCTATTATTAGACCGACTAGACGGTCTATAAATTGTTGCCGGGCATGAAAATCGGTGATGGGCATTCTTTGGGGACACCATGCGTGAAAACGAGATTCTTCTGATCGTGGGCGCTGGCCATGCCGGCGCCGAACTGGCGGTGGCGGCACGACAGCAGGGCTGGCTTGGCCGCATCGACCTGGTCGGCGACGAGGCGGTGCTGCCGTACCAACGGCCGCCACTGTCCAAAGCATACCTGCATGGCGCCGCAAGCTTCGAGTCGCTCGCGTTGCGGCCGGCGTCGGCCTACGAGGCGGCGAAGGTCCAGGTGCATTCGGGCGCACGCCTGGTACGCATCGACCGCACGGCGCATGCGGTGCATCTCTCGGACGGCCGGGCCATGCCCTACACCAAGCTCGCGCTGTGCACGGGCGGCCGTCCGCGCGCGCTCGACCTGCCGGGTTTGCAAGCCGGCATCAAGCCGCGCAACCTGCACTGCCTGCGCACCCTTGCCGACGCCGACGCGATCCGCGCCGGGCTGCAGCAGGGGACGCGCCTGGTGGTCGTGGGCGGGGGCTACGTCGGACTCGAACTTGCGGCGTCGGCGCGCAAGTTTGGCGCCGAGGTGACGGTGGTCGAGGCGCTGCCGCGTGTGCTTGCGCGGGTTACCGGTGCGCAGGTGGCGGCCTTCTACGAGGGCGTGCATCGGGAAGCCGGCGTGCAGTTGCGCACCGGCCTGTGCATCAAGCGCGCGGAACTGGCGGACGACGGCGCGATCGCGGCGCTGGTGTGCGCCGCAGGGGAGCGCATCGCGGCCGATATCGTGGTGGCCGGCATCGGCATGGTGCCGAACGTGGAACTCGCGCAGGAAGCCGGGCTCGCCGTCGACGGCGGCATCCTCGTCGACGAACTGTCGCAGACCTCCGACCCCGACATCTTCGCCGCGGGCGACTGCACCGCGCACCACAGCGCGCTCTATGGCCGGTGCATCCGCCTGGAGTCCGTGCCGAACGCGCTGGAGCAGGCCCGGGCCGCCGCTTCGGCGCTCTGCGGCAAGCCCAAGCCCAACCGCGCGGTGCCCTGGTTCTGGTCCGACCAGTACGACCTCAAGCTGCAGATGGTCGGCCTGTCCCAGGGGCATGACAGCTGTGTGCTGCGGGGCGATCCCGCCTCGCGCCGCTTCATTGCCTTCTATCTGCAGGCCGGGCGGGTGATCGCCGCTGACGCGGTGAACCGGCCAGCCGACTTCATGCTGGCCAAGCGGCTGGTCGCAGCCGGCGTGAAGGCCGAAGTCGCGGCGCTGGGAGACGACGCTGTGCCCCTCAAGGAACTGCTTCCGCCGATACCACCCGCGCCCGCCGCAGTCGTTCAACCGGCATAGCGGCACTTCGATTCCGACCGTCGGGGGCGAAATCTCCTCAGGGTAAATCCGATTAATAGACCGCCGAGACGGTCTATTATTTGGGACATGAACATCCTCGTCGTCTACGCCCATCCCGAGCCCAAGTCCTTCAATCGCGCCTTGCTCGACCGATCGCTGGAGGTGCTGCGGGAGGAGGGGCACGCGGTTGTGGTGTCGGATCTCTATGCCATGGGCTTCAATCCCGTGGCGAGCGCCGAGGATTTCCTCCAGCGGCGCTTCCCGGAGGCCCTGCAATACGACCGCGAACAGAAATTCGCCCACGAGCACCAGGCTTTCGCCGCAGACATCCAAGCGGAGCTGGACAAACTGCAGGCCTGCGACCTGCTGATCCTGCAGTTCCCGTTGTGGTGGTTCTCAGTGCCGGCCATCATGAAGGGCTGGTTCGATCGCGTGTTCGTCAACGGCGTTGTCTATGGCAAGGGCCGGCGCTTCGACACCGGCGGCCTGAAGGGGCGGCGTGCGCTGGTATGCACCAGCACCGCGTGCCTGCCCGGCATGGTGGAGGCCGACGGCCTGCTGGCCCACCTGGACTTGAACCTCTGGCACCTGCTCCATGGCACGCTGGCCTATGCGGGCTTCGAGGTACTGCGGCCACATGCGTCGTGGTCCATCCACTACACCACGCCGCAGGCGCGCGCGGACTACATCGACGCGTACACGCAGCGTCTGCGCGGCATTGCCCAGGAGGAGCCGATGCCGGTGCACCGGCTCGACGAGTTCGGTGCCGACTGGCGCCTGAAGCCCGGCATCGAGCCGCGCACCACCGCGCACCGTCGCCCAGCGCCGACGACGGAATGACCGGCCGGACCCTGCGCCGCACGCCCGCGCTGGCGCAACGGATGGCGCTGCACCGGGTGCCGCGCTGCGACGGCTGGCGACACGTGGCGTCCGAGAGCGCGCACGCGGCGCACGGACGAGGCGGATCTCTCGTGCACGACCACGAGCTCGAAGGGCGGCATGGCGCAACGGCCACGCAGGATGGCCTGCTGGCCTGCGTCGACTGACCGGTCGGCACACACGCGGGCGGCGCTGCGGCGGAACAGGGCATCCCGGCGAACGGCCGCCGGGCCCGCGTTCGCGGGACGATGCGCACCACGCGGCGCCATCAAGGGTATTCCCCAGAGGCAGGGCTGCCCAAGCCTCTCATAATTCGCGCATTCTCAGACCGACGAGACGGTCTATAAAAGAACAGTTAGCTTTGTCCGGCCGGCGGCACCGGCTTCCATTTCCTCCACGTATGGTCACCTCACACACATCCTCCGATCCACCGAAGCCCGCGCTCGCGATCCACAACATCCAGGTCGTCTATGGCGGTGCCATCGAAGCCGTGCGCGACGTGTCGCTCGAAGTCCGGCCGGGCCAGATCGTGGCGCTGCTGGGTTCCAACGGCGCCGGCAAGTCCACCGTGCTCAAGGCCCTCTCGGGCGTGCTGGATGCCGAGGATGGCGAGATCGAGAAGGGCTCGATCCTGTTGAACGGGCTGGCGATTGAGAAGACGCCGGCGCCGGCCATCGTGCGCCAGGGCATGGTGCAGGTGCCCGAGGGGCGGCGCCTGTTCGCCACGCTGACTGTGGAGGAGAACCTGATCGCCGGAGCGCATCTGCAGGATGCCGCGACTCTGGCGCGTGCGCGCGAGGAGGTGTTCGCGTTGTTCCCGCGGCTGGCGGTGCTGCGCGGCACGGTCGCGGGTTATCTCTCGGGCGGCGAGCAGCAGATGGTGGCCATCGGGCGCGCGCTCATGAGCCGGCCACGCGTGCTGGCACTCGACGAACCGTCGCTGGGCCTGGCGCCGTTGATCGTCAACGAGATCTTCCAGAGCATCCAGAAGCTGCGCGACACCACCGGCCTGACCATCCTGCTGGTGGAGCAGAATGCCAACCGCGCGCTGGCCATCGCGGACTATGCCTACATCATGGAGAACGGCCGCGTCGTGCTCGACGGCACTTGCGAGCAGCTGCGGCGCAATGCGGACGTGCGGGAGTTCTACCTCGGCCTGAGCGCCAAGCCCGGGCGCACCAGCATGAAGGACGTGAAGCACTACAAGCGCCGCAAGAGGTGGCTGTCATGAGCACGCCCTCGCAGACCCCGGTGCTCGAGGCCAGCAACATCTCCAAGCGCTTCGGCGGCGTCAAGGCCGTGAACGACGTGAGCCTGAAGGTGATGCCGGGCGAGATCGTGAGCCTGATCGGCCCCAATGGCGCGGGCAAGACGACCACCTTCAACCTGGTCAGCGGCGTGCTGCCGCCCAGCGAAGGAACGATCCTGTTCAAGGGTCAGGACACGGCCAGGCTCAAGTCCTCCGAGTTCGCCCGCCTGGGCATCGGACGCACCTTCCAGAACCTGGCCCTGTTTCGTCAGGGCAGCGTGGTCGAGAACCTGCTCGTCGGGCGCCACATCCATTTCAACTACAGCGTGCTGGAGTCGCTCGCGTTCTGGGGCCGTCCGCGGCGCGAGGAGATCGCCGCCCGCGAGAAAGTCGAGCAGATCATCGAGTTCCTCGAGATCGAGGAGCTGCGCGACAAGCCCGTGAGCCAGCTGGCCTACGGCCAGCAGAAGCGCGTGGAACTGGGCCGGGCGCTGGCCTGCGAGCCGAGCCTGCTGCTGCTCGACGAGATCGTGGCGGGCATGAACCGTGAAGAGAAGGAAGACATCGCCCGCTTCACCCTGGACATCCGCGATGAATTCGGCATCGCGGTGCTGATGATCGAACATGACATGCAAGTGGTGATGGACCTTTCGGATCGTGTGTACGTGCTGGATTTCGGTTGCCTGATCGCACAGGGCACGCCCGCCGAGGTGGCCGCGAACCCGGCCGTGCTTGCGGCCTACCTCGGCGAGGAGGGTGGACATGTTTGAGCACGAGCGATTGATCCGTGGCGAAGGCACCTTGCCCGCCTTCCTGCGTGCGCACGCCCGGGAGCGCGGCGAACAGGTGGCGCTGCGCGAGAAGGTCAACGGCATCTGGCGCACGCGCACCTGGGCTGACTACTACCGCGACGCGCGCCGCACCGCGCTGGGCCTGATGAAGCTCGGCCTGCAGCGTGGCGACCGCATCGTCATCGCCGCCGAAGGGCTGCCGGAGTGGTTCTATGCCGACCTTGGGGCGCAGATGATCGGCGTGCAGGTGGTGGGAATCTATCCCACCAACCCCTGGGCCGAGGTGCTGTACATCGCCGGTCACTGCCAGGCCAAGGTGGCGATCACCGGCGACCAGGAGCAGACCGACAAGGTGCTGGATGCGATGGCCACCGAGGCCGGCCTGCCGCACCTGCAGCATCTCTTCTGCGTCGACATGAAGGGTCTGCGCCATTCCGAGCCCGGGCAGCCGCACAGCTTCGCGCACCTGATGGCCCTGGGCGACCAGCTCGCGGCCGAGGACCCCGAAGCAGAAAAGCGGCTCGACGCCAGCATCGAGAGCCTGATGCCGGACGACACCAACATCCTGGTCTACACCTCAGGCACCACCGGGCCGCCCAAGGGCGCGATGCTCACGCACCGCAACTTCATCTACGGCACCTATGCCTACCGGACGGCCCGGCAGATGCACGACAAACCTTTCGAGGCGGTCTGCTATCTGCCCCTGTGCCACGTGGCCGAACGTGCCTACTCCACGGTGCAGCACCTGATCTCCGGCGGTTGCGTGAGCTTCGCCGAGTCCGTCGATACGGTGGCGACGAACATCCGCGAGATCGCGCCCAGCTTCTTCCTCGGCGTGCCGCGCATCTGGGAGAAGCTGCAGCAGGGCTTCGAGTTCCGGATGAAGGACGCGAGTCGCGTGTCGCGCTGGGTCTACCGCGCCGGCATGCAGCGCGGTCGCGCGCTGTCGGATCGCCGCGCGGTCGCGGGCCAGCTCACGGCGTTGCGCGACCGGCTGGAGTTCGGCTTCTGGTACCTCGCGCTGTTTCGCAACATGCAGCGCCACATGGGCCTGAACCGCACCCACAGCCGCATGTGCGGCGGCGCCTCGGTGTCGCCCGAGACCTTGCGCTTCTTCGACATCATCGGTGTGCCGGTGGGACAGGGCTACGGCCTGACCGAGTCCTGCGGGCTGGGCTTCGTGCAGGTGCCGGGACGTCCCTTCCTGAATGCCAGTTGCGGGCCCGCGATGCCGGGCACCGAGTGGAAGCTCGGCGAAGACGGCGAGGTCTTCCTGCGCTCGCCGGGTGTCTTCAAGGGCTACCTGTTCGACGACAGGGGCACGGCCGAAATCCTGCAGCCCGACGGCTGGCTGGCCTCGGGCGACATCGTGGAGGTCCGCGGCGACGACGAGATCGCCGTGGTGGACCGCAAGAAGGCCATCATCATCACCAGCGGCGGCAAGAACATCGCACCGTCGGAGATCGAGAACGCGTTGAAGGATAGCCCCTTCATCCGCGAAGCGATCGTGGTGGGGGAGGGGCGCAAGTTCCTGGGTGGACTGATCCAGATCGACTTCGACAGCGTAGGCCGGTGGGCCGCCGAACGCGACCTGCAATACACCACCTTCAAATCCGTGACGCTCCTGCCCGATGTCGTGGCGCTCATCCAGGGCGTCGTCGACGAGGTGAACTCGCGCTTCGCGCGGGTGGAGAACATCCGCAAGTTCGTGCTGCTCGAGAAGGAGCTGGACCATGACGACGGCGAACTCACCGCCACCCAGAAAGTGCGTCGCGGCCTCATCAACAAGAAGTTCGCGCGCGAGCTCGAACAGATCTACGGACAGGCGTCATGAGCTACTTCATCGAACTGATCGTCTCGGGCCTGGTGATCGGTGCCATCTACGGCCTGGTCGCGATGGGCTTCGCGGTGATCTACAAGGCCACCGGCATCGTCAACTTCGCGCAGGGCGAGATGGGCATGCTGGCGGCCTACACCTCGTGGTCGATCGCCACCACCCTGGGCACCGGGGCGGTGCTCACGGTGCTCATCGCGGTGGTGGTGGGCGCCATCCTGGGACTGATCTGTGAGCGCCTGATCATGCGGCCCATGCTCGGCGAACCCGTGCTGTCCGTGGTGCTGGTCACGGTGGGCCTGGCGGTCGTGCTGCGCTCCCTGGTGACCCTGATCTGGGGCGCATCGCCGCAGAAGTTCGCGGTGGAGGGCGCGGACGCCATCGTGAACCTGGGCGGCATCGGCATGCGTGTCAGCCAGATCGCCGTGATCGGCGTGCTGTTGCTGGCGCTGGCGGGCTTCTGGTTCTTCCTGAGCCGCAGCCGCTTCGGCGTGGCCATGCGCGCGGTGGCAGCCGACGAGAAGACGGCCCGCCTGATGGGCGTGTCCACCGCGCGCGTCCAGTCGGTGGCATGGGCCGCGGCGTCCGGTCTCGCCGGTCTCGCGGGTGCCTTCTTCGCGGTGATATACGGCCTCGCGCCCACGATCTTCGAGCTGGGCCTGAAGGCCTTCCCGGCCACCGTGCTGGGCGGCTTCGACGCGATCCTGGGCTCGGGCGTCAGTGGCCTCGTGATCGGTGTGCTGGAGAACCTCGTGGGTGGCTACTTGCCCAGCACCCTCAAGGAGATCGCCGGCTTCGTGCTGATCCTGGTGGTGCTGATGGTGCGGCCCTTCGGGCTGTTCGGTGAAAAAAGAATTGAGAGGGTCTGATGCGCAGCGGCTTCTTCAAACAAAAGTACAGCGACCTGGTGGTCCTGACGGACTCGCCCGCGGTGAAGGTCTGGGTGGCCATCCTGCTGGCCGCACTGGTCGCTGCGCCATTCGTCATGAGCAGCTACGTGCTGTCGCTAATGACGGTGATCCTGTTCACGACCGTGGGCGCGCTGGGCCTGATGGTGCTCACCGGCTTCACGGGGCTGATCTCCCTTGGCCACGTCGGCTTCCTGATGCTCGGCGGCTATGCCTATGCGATCGGCGTCACGCGCCTGGGCCTGCCGCCCGAGCTCGCGCTGGTCATGTCGGCTGTCGTGCCCGCGGCGTTTGGGCTGATCGTGGGCATTCCTTCGCTGCGCCTGCACGGCCTCTACCTCGCCATCACGACGCTGGCCTTCGCGCACATCGTCAGCGCCGGCATCCTGGCGGGCGGCAAGTTCACTGGCGCGGGCAGCGGGATCATGGTCGAACGTCCGGTGATCTTCGGCATGAACCTGTCCAGCGATCGCGCCTTCTACTGGTTCTGCGTGGCGATGTGCGTGCTGGCGGTGCTGGTGGTGCTGAACCTGCGGCGCTCCTATGTCGGGCGGGCGCTGGTGGCGATCCGTGACAACGACATCGCGGCCCGCACCATGGGCATCAGCCTGGTGCGCTACAAGCTGCTGGCCTTCCTCGTGAGCGCGGCGCTTACCGGCGTGGCTGGCGCGCTGATGGGCATCTACATGAGCATCGTGTCGGTGGAGGGCTATCCCTTCCTGCTGAGCATCGAGGCCCTGGCGGTAATCATCGTCGGGGGCATCGGCTCCGTGCTCGGCGCGGTGCTGGGGGCGGTGTTCATCGTCAGCATGCCCGAGGTGTTCTCGGCGCTGATGGCCGGCCTCGGCGGCCGCCTGGCCGAGCTGATGACGACCAGCGCCCACGAAGTCAAGACCATCCTCTACGGCCTGGCCATCATCGCCTTCCTGCGCTTCGATCCGCGTGGCTTGCGCGGCATCTGGCACGACCTGCGCCACGCGTGGGTGTTCTGGCCGCTGCGCTACTGATTTCCGCGAGTTTCCCCACCGGCGATTGCCACAACTATCAGGAGATACACATGAAGCACAAACTCTGGCGGCTTGCCGCCGCCGGCCTGCTGGCCGCCGGTGCCGCCGCGCCTGCAGTGGCGCAGCAGGGCGTGACCGACACCGAGATCGTCATCGGCGACATCCTGCCGCTGACCGGTCCGCCAGCCATGCTGGGCGTGGCGCACAACCTGGGCGTGAAGGTCGCGGTCGCCGAGGCCAATGCCAACGGCGGCATCAACGGTCGCAAGCTGCGCCTGGTGTCGGAGGACGACGGCTACGTGCCCTCGCGCACGATCCAGGGCGTGCGCAAGCTGTTGAACAGCGACAAGGTCTTCGCCTTCACCTCGATCTCCGGAACCGCGCAGGCCCAGGCCGCGATGCCGATCCTCAAGCAGGCCGGCGTGCCGGCCATGGCGCCCATCACCACCTACGAGGGCCTCTACAAGCCGACGATCAAGAATGTCTTCGTCGTGGGCTACGACATGCGCGAATCGGTCTACAACCTGGTCTCGCAACTGGCGGACCGTTACCCCGGCAAGAAGTGGGCGGTGATCTCGCAGGACGACGACTATGGCGAGAACGTTCGCGAGGGCTTCGAGCGCGTGGTCAAGGAGAAGAAGCTGCAGGTGGTCTCCAGCCAGATCTTCAAGAAGGGGCAGTCCGACTTTTCGTCTGAAATCCTCAAGGTCAAGCAGGCCGGTGCCGAGGCCCTGATGGCGGGCGGCGTGCTGGGCGAGAACGTGACCATGGTCAAGGAGCTCGAGCGCATCGGCCACAAGATTCCGGTCGGTGTGACCTATGTCTCGCGCGTGCCCGCGAGCGCCAAGATGATGGGCTCGGCGGGCGAGAACGTCTACACGGTGGATTACGTCTACCTCGAGAGCGCGCCCGAGGCCAAGGGGTTCATGGAGAAGCTCGACCGCCATCTTTCGGCCGAGGAGCGAACCCGTGTGAACCGCTACTCGTTCACCGGGTACGCCGCGGCGCGCGCATTGTTCACGGCGATGGAGCGCTGCGGCAAGGCCCTGACCTGGGATTGCACGAACGCCGAACTGGCCAAGGTCAGCCAGCTGGAAACGGGCGCGATGACGCCGATCGGCTTTACCGCCACGAATCACCTGGCAGCGCCCAAGCAGTTCCTGCTCAAGGCCAATCCGGAAGCGGCAACCTACAAGCTGGCGCAGTGAAGCGGCGGGGGCGCGTGCATGCGCGCCGCCCTCAGCCCTTTTCCGCGAGGAAGCCGTTGAGAAACAGCCGCGCCATGCGGTCGCACAGTTCCTGCGGCTTGACCGCTCCGGTGGACGAATACCAGAAGTCGGTCCAGTTGAGCATTCCCACCAGCATCATGGTGTAGACCTTGTACAGGCCTTCGGGCAGGTGCGGATTCAGCTCCCGCAACAGGCCCGACACGAGTTCGGTCAACCGGCGTTGCAGCGCGATCAGCGGCAGCTGCTTGGCGCGCGGAAGAAACTTCACGTCGTTCATCGCCACCATGTGACGCCGGCGCGATTGGACCGATTTCTGCATGTAGGCCTGGACCAGTCGCTGCATGCGTTCGCCTGGCTTGCCTTTGCCGGAGAGCGCGCCTTCGAGGGCCGCGATCAATCGTTCCAAATGCTCCTGCAGCATCGCGAAAAGCAGGTCGTCCTTCGCCGGGAAGTAGTGATAGAGCATCGACTTGGTGGCACCGCAGGCCTTGGCCACATCCTGCATCTTGGTCGCTGGGTAGCCTTCCTTGGCGAAAAGGGTGGCAGCGCAGTCCATGATGGCCTGGCTCTTGGATTCATAGTCATCCGAACGTACACGGGGCATGCAGTCTCCTTGGGCGGCGAAGTGTAGCAAGCACCGCTTGCGCCGTGCCCGTCCCGGCCATAAAATAAACCGACGCGCCGGTCTATTAATATGGCGGTGCAGCCCATTCCTAGAACTGAATCCACCACCCATACCTATGACCGAATTCGAATTTCTGGAACCCGATCTCCTCGACGAAGACCTGCGCATGGTGCGCGAACAGGTGCGCCGCTTCGTGCGCGAACGGATCGTTCCCTTTGCCGATGCCTGGGAAGTCTCGGGCGAGATCCCGCGCGAACTGTTCCGGGAACTGGGCGGGCTGGGCTTCCTCGGCATGCGCCATCCGGTCGAGTACGGCGGCGGCGGCTTGGGCCCGCTGGCCTCCGTTGTCCTCGGCGAGGAACTGGCGCGCTCGGGCTACGGCGGGGTGGCTTCGGCGCTCACGGTGCACAGCGACATGTCCATCGGCCACATCGCGCACCGCGGTACGCACGCGCAGAAGCTCAAGTACCTGCCTGCGGCCTGCGCCGGAGAGAAGGTGGGCGCCGTGTGCGTGACCGAGCCGAATGCGGGTTCGGACGTCGCCGGCCTCAAGACGCGTGCGCAGCGTACGCCCGAGGGCTGGGTGCTCAACGGTTGCAAGACCTTCATCACCAACGGCGTGTACGGCGACATTTTCATCGTGGCGGCGCGCACCGATCCCGAGGCCAAGGGAAGCCGCGGCATCTCCCTGTTCATCGTCGACAAGGAGAATCCCGGCCTGAAGATCGCGCGCAAGTTCGACAAGCACGGCTGGCGTTCGTCCGACACCGCGGAGCTGTTCTTCGACGACCTGAAGCTCGCGCCCGAAGCGCTGCTGGGCGAGGAGGGCAAGGGCTTCTACTACATCATGAGCACGTTCCAGAACGAACGGCTGGTGGTGGGTGCGTTGGCCTCGGGCACCTGCGCCCGTGCGATCGAACTGACGGTGGATTACGTGCGCCAGCGCGAGGCCTTCGGCAAGTCGCTGTGGGACCAGCAGGTGGTGCGCAACAAGCTCTCGTGGGTAGCGTCGAAGGCGGCGGCGGCGCGTGCCCTCACCTACCAATGCGCGCAGATGATCGCCGAAGGGAAGGACACGGTGCGCGAGGTGTCTATGCTCAAGGCCTTCGCGGCGGAGACCCTGCAGGAGGTGGTGCACACCTGCCTGCAGTTGCACGGCGGCACCGGCTTCATCATCGGCACGCCGGTCGAACGCATGGCACGCGACGCCCGCATCCTGACCATCGGAGGCGGCGCCACCGAGGTGATGCTCGAAGAAGTCGCCAAGCGTATGTGAGCGGCGATGAGCGAGCCGGAATTCACGCCCTACGGGTGGCCCGAACCGACCGACCGCTACCTGGCGGCGACGGACTTCCTGGACTTCGGCGCTCCTGCGGTTGCGCAGTTCGTGGCAGATGCGGTCCGTGACGCCATCACGCCGACCCAGAAGGCCGCTCGCCTTTTCTATGCGGTGCGCGACCGGGTTCGCTATGACGCGGGCAACGTGCGACTGACGCCTGAGGGCCTTCGGGCCAGCACCGTGGTCGCGGAAGGCGAGGCCTTTTGCATACCGAAGGCCGTGCTGCTGGTGGCCGCGGCACGCTGCGCCGGTATTCCAGCCGCGATCGGCTTGTCGGATGTGGTCAATCATCTCAGCACGCCGAAGATGCAACAGGCGATGGGCGGGCGCGAAGTGTTCATGCACCACGGCTGGGCCGCCCTCTATCTGGACGGGCGTTGGTTGAAGGCGGTGCCTGCTTTCAACAAGGAACTTTGTGCGCTGATGGGCGTGCCTCCGACCGAGTTCGACGGCACGCGGGACGCGGTGCTTCAACAGTTCAAAGCCGACGGATCAGTGCACATGGAGTACCTGCGCGACCACGGCATCTGGTCGGACGTGCCCCTTCGGCGCATCGACGCCGACTGGGCCGGCTACTACCCCCCCACGCTGTGGCGCGAGCGCCATGCCGGCCGCTGAGTCCTCCTGCCCTCTTCTCTTTCGAAAGCCACGCCATGCCCGGGCCTCTCTCCCACGTCACCGTCATCGAGCTCGCCGGCATCGGCCCGGGGCCGTTCGCCTGCATGATGCTGGCCGATCTCGGCGCCACCGTCATCCGGGTCGACCGCCTGCCCGGACCGCCTTCGAAGGGCGGCCTGGAGGACCTGATGCGCAACGACAGCATCGTCGACCGCGGCCGACGCTCGGTGTCGGTGAACCTAAAGGACCCGCGCGGTGTCGAGGCCGTGCTGCAGATGGTGGCGGGCGCCGATATCTTGGTGGAAGGCTTCCGGCCCGGCGTGGCGGAAAAGCTGGGCTTGGGACCGTCGGCCTGCCAGGCGCGCAACCCGCGCCTTGTCTACGGCCGCATGACCGGCTGGGGCCAGACCGGGCCGCTGGCACAGGCAGCCGGCCACGACATCAACTACATCGCGCTGTCCGGTGCACTGCATGCCATGGGCGAGGCGGATCGTCCGCCGACGCCGCCGCTGAACCTGGTGGGCGACTATGGCGGTGGCGGCATGCTGCTGGTCGTCGGGGTGCTGGCCGCACTGGCCGAAACGCAACGCTCCGGCCAGGGTCAGGTGGTGGATGCGGCCATGACCGATGGCGCCGCGCTGCTGATGGCCGCGCAGTACGGGCTCATGGCCAAGGGCTTCTGGCAGGACCAGCGCCAGAGCAACTTCCTGGACGGTGCCGCGCACTTCTATGGCGTCTATGAATGCGCGGACGGACGCCATGTGTCGATCGGCGCCATCGAGCCGCAGTTCTATGCCCGGCTGCTCGCGCTGTGCGGGATCGACGACCCCCAGTTCGCGCATCAATGGGCGCAGGGCGAGTGGCCCGCGCTGCGCCGCAAGCTCGAGACCGTGATGCGTCAGCGCACGCGCGACGAATGGTGCGTGCTGCTCGAAGGCAGCGACGCCTGCTTCGCGCCGGTGCTGTCGATGGCCGAGGCGCCACTGCATCCGCACAACCGGGCGCGCGGGACCTTTGTCGCGCCGCAGGGTGTCACCCAGCCGGCGCCGGCGCCGCGATTCGATCGCACGCCGTCCGAGCTTCCGCCGCCTGCGCCCCGGGTGGGGGCCCATACGGGAGAACTGCTGTCGCGGGCAGGGCTCGCGCCCGAGACCCTTCGCGTGCTGCAGGAGGCTGGCGTCATCCACCTTGCGAGCACAGCCCCATGAGCCACGCACCGCCGCCCTCGGCGCGCACGCCGCTGCACTCGCGCCGCATCCATTGCGAGGGTTTCCGGCGCGAGGATGGCTTGCTGGAACTGGAGGCCACCTTGATCGATACCAAGCCCATGCCCTTGCAGTTGGTCAATCGCGTGGTCCCGGCCGCAACGCCGATCCATCAGATGCGGGTGCGGCTGGTGATCAACGCGCAACGCGAGATCGTGGACGCGACGGCCTTCAGCGAGCACACGCCCTATCCCACCTGCGCGGGCGTGGAGGCCGGTTATGGCCGGCTGGTCGGGCTGCGCATCGAAGCAGGCTTCACCTTGCAAGTCAAGCGTGCATTTCGCGGCATCGAGGGCTGCACCCACATCACCGAACTGCTGCCCATGATGGCCAGTACCGCCTTCCAGCTGTTCTGGGCCGATGGCAGCTTTGCCGAGCAGGATGCGTCCGCTGGCGGGCCTCGCCAGACGCCGCTCGGGGGTTGCCATGCCCTGCGGCTGGACGGCGAGATCGTCCGGACCTATTTTCCCCATTTCCACAAGCCATCTCCACCATGAACGACGCCGTGCTTTTCGATGTCCGGGAGGGCGTCGCGACGATGACCCTCAACGAAGGCGAGCGCCTCAATCCGTTGACGCAGCCGATCCTTCACGGTGTGCTCGACGGACTGCGCCGCGTGCGCGAAGACACTGGCATTCGCGCCTTGCTGCTGACCGCCGACGGACGCGGCTTCTGTGTCGGGGCGGACCTGCAGGAGTTTGGTCGCCGCGCCGCCGACCTGGCCAGCGGGACACTGGGCGACTACGTCGGCGAGCTGCTGCGGGAGCAGGCCGGTCCGATCATGCTGGCGATGCGCGCGCTCCCGGTCCCGGTCGTCTGCGCGATCAACGGCGTGGCCGCTGGCGGTGGCGTGGGGCTTGCCTTGTCCGGCGACATGGTTCTGGCCGCGCGCTCCGCGTACTTCTACCTGCCGTTCATGCCCGCACTCGGGCTGGTGCCGGACATGGGCTCCAGCTGGCTGGTGCCGCGCGCCGTCAGCCCGGCGCGCGCGCTGGGGCTCGCGCTGACCGGTGAACGTCTCGATGCGCAGCGGGCCGCGGACTGGGGCCTGATCTGGGCGTGCGTGGAAGACACGGAACTGCAACGAGAAGCCCTGCGCCTGGCGCAGCAGCTGGCGCGCCTGCCCGCGCATGCGATCCAGGAAGCGCGCGCGCTCGCCGTGGCCGCCGGGCGCAACAGCCTGGAGCAGCAGTTGGTCCTCGAGTGCGAGCGGCAGCAGGCGCTGATCGATGGCGATTCCTTCGCGGAAGGCGTGCGGGCATTCGCTGAGCGGCGGACGCCGGTGTTCGCCGGGCGCCAAACAGGCTGAGGCCTAAAGCGAATTGACGAGCCCAGGAGATCCGATCGAACTTCGGCACTGATGCAGAGTGCAGCCATTGGGCTCCTTTGGGCCGGTGCTGGCGGCAAAGCCTGCGGAAGAGGTGTCGAGATCGTCAGCTGCGTCGATACGCACGACCACTCTTCCTCCGCTATGGACATGACGAGCGAAAAGGTGTGGATAGAGATTTGAGCTAACGGAGATGCAGTGATGCATCGGAGCTGCGAGGTGCAGCAACCCGCGGAGACTTTTCGATGAAGGCGATGCAATCGTCTCGACCAGCTGGCCATAGAGCTTGTCGAGGAACCGCGCGAGCATTCACGTGTCGCGGTCCTTTCTGTTGTTTGAGGCAGACGGATGTAGCCACTTATGGATCGTGAAAAGACTTCAAAAAAGCCCGCTGTCGTCTAGATAGCGGGCTCTCCAGAGGCCTTGCGGCCTGTAGTAGGTCCATGGGCTTGGCTCGACCAGAGACCTACGGATTAACAGTCCGCTATTCAATTCTCGAGGTGACGTACTTTGCCCAGTCTTCCATCAGATGCCGACGCTTGGCCACCATGACGCTTCGGGCATAGGCTCGCACGGTCTGGTCGCCAACGACGTGCGCCAGCGCGAATTCCAGCATCTCGTCCGGGTACTGGGTCGCTTCCATCCCCCAGGTCCTGAAGCTCGAGCGGAAGCCATGCATGGTGTACGCCTGCCCGAGACGACGCAGCAACTGCGTAAGCGGGCCGCGACGGGCTGCACGACAGCGTGAACACGATGGGCGGGAAATGACTTGGCGCAACGTGAACATCCGGCTGATCGTCACGGCAGCGCCAGGAATGCCGATGCGGGTGATCATTTGTAAGCCGTGTCGTTGACGGTCCACGACATTGACGGCCTCGCCACTCCTTACGCGGACGTCGCAGCCGATCCCAAAGGCGGTCGATGCGCGCAGCCGAATGTTCGGACCGGCGTTGATCCGAATGCGCCGGATACTACAGAGCCGGTGAGGCTAGGCCGCCCAAACGTTCTGCTCGCTGGCGCGCAGTGGAGGACGCAGTGGTGCAAAGCCCGCAGGGCGAATGGAAGGCCGCACTCCGCGGCTGGGCGTCGAGATGACAACCCTGTCGCAGTATTGGCCCGCGCGGCAAGCGACCTGCCAGCGTCAATGCGCCTGACTGGGTTTTCTGCGGGGCGTCTCTCAGGGGAAGGCGGCCCGGTGCCCTCCACGCAGGGCCGCCGGCGGGTCAGCCGTCGCGTCCCGGCAGCCGATCGCCCACCACACCCAGACTCCAGAGTCGTAGCGCCACATGGATCTCCAGCGCGCGGCTCGCACTGCCCCAGTGGCCCAGCAACTCCTCGACGCTCGCCAGCCGCTGCCGCACGGTGTTCACATGGATGCCCATTCGCGCGGCGGTGGTCTTTGCGTTCTGGTTGTTGTCGAAATAGGCCAGCAGCGTGGCAGTCAGGTCCGAGCCGCGTTTCCTGTCATGGCCCACGACAGCGCCGATGGCGGCGTTCAGGAAGGTGTTGAGGCTGGCCTGGTCGTGCGTCTCGAACAGCACGGAGTAGAGCGCCATCTCGTTCTGCCCGACGATGTTGCCGCGCATGCCCAGCCGCCCCAGTACCGACAGCGCGCGCCGCAGCGTCGCGTACAGCGCCGGCATTTCCGCCGGCTCGCGCACCGGTCGCGAGAGCACGCCCCGGTAGGCATCGCCCAGCTCGCCCTTGGCGAACGCGGTGAACTTCTCCAGCACGTCCTGCGCCTTCGTCGCGCCGCACACGATGACGAGCACGCCGTCGACCTCGTCCATCACCAGGTCCGACAGGGGCGCGCCGGCGCGCAGGCGCCGCGCCCAGAAGCCGGGCCGGGGCTGCTCCATCTCGACCACCATCAACGAAATCGGTTGCGACAGGTCGAGGCCGAAGCGCTCGGCGCGGTCGCGCGTGAGGGCCGGCTCGTCCTGCCGCGGCGAGATGAGCGTGTGCAGCAGCGTCGACACGTCGCGGCTCTTGCTCGCCTCGACACGCTCTTGCGACAGCAGCACGATGCCAATGACGCTCGAGCTTCTCTCGAAGGTCCGCACCGAGATTTCGCGCAGATCGTCGTGCCTGAACACGAGCACAGCGCCGAGCACGTCGTTGCCGCCGATCACCGCGATCGCGCGGCACAGCTCGCCACCGTGGGCATAGGCGACGGCCGACCGCCCGGCCTGGCGGCTCTCCCGCAGGGCCTGCGCCAGCGCGGCGCTGTGTTCGTCGTGCGGCGCATAGGCTTCCGCCGCCTTGCCGTCATAGCCGGGTGCGGTGGCGCGGCTGATCACCTGATGGGCCTCGTCGAGCACCAGCACGCTGCCGTGGAGCAACTGCGCGACCGATTCGCACAGCGCGCCGAGCGATGCACCCTTCGCAAGCAATGAAGTCAACTGCTCGTGCGCTTCGGCCGCCTCCTGCACGTCGCGCGCGTGGCGCTCCAGTTCGGCGCGGGCCAGGTCGGCGTTCTCCAGCGCGGTCTTCGCCTCCGCGAAGGCCTTCGCGTTGTTGATGGCCACGGCCGCGTGCGTGGCGAGCGTGCAGAGGATGGAGACGTTCAGGGCCGTGTGCGTGCGGTGATAGCGGTCGGCCACGAAGAGCAGGCCGATCACGTTGTCGTCGCACATCAGCGGCGCGCCGACGAGCGCCGCGACGCCCTCGTCCCGGAAGGTGTCGTCCAGCGCCGCGTCGTGGGCGAAGCGGTTGTCGTGCAGGTAGTCGGGCGTGAAGAACGGCAGGCGCGTCGACATCACGATGCCCGCCACGCCGAGGTTCCGGCCGGCGGTCATCCTGCCTGTGCGCTCGGAGATGGCGCCGTCTGCGACCACCACCTGGAATTCGCCGCTGGCGGCGTCGTAGATCGTCAGCCAGCACAGGTGCGCACCCATGAGCTTGCGTGCGCGGCTCACGATCGCCCTCAGCAAGCCGGTGAGGTCGAGGCGGCCCGAAAGATCCTGCGCGGATTCGATGACCGCGAGCATGCCGCGTTCGCGCTGCTCGTGAAGCTCGAGCCGGTTGCGCAGGGCCATCGCCATGCGCACCAGCTCCACCAGGCCGGACTTGCGCTGCAGCGCATCGGGCAAGGCCTCGACGTGCGTGAGGCAGGCGGCGAACTCTTCCGCGGATGCGTTCCGGTGCAGCAGGCCGATGAGCTCCGATGCGATCTCGTCGGGCGTCCGGCCCCGCGACGGGCCAAGGGTTCGCTGTGGTTCTGGGGGCGGTACCGGCATAGGGCGCGAAGGCTAGCAGAACGATACGTGCATGGGCATCGGCCCAAGCCCTGGTCCTCGTGCGTGTACGCGGCGCGCGCCATGGACCACATCGTACGCGGCCCGGATGTGTGCTTGTCGCACATAGGTTTTGGCATGCGTCTTCCGGACACTTGCCGGGCCGAACCGTTCACACAAGACATCACGACACACCCATGAGCATCATCGATTCACTCCGGCCCGCGCCCGGCCTGCGCGTGCTGGTCACCGCGGGCGGTTCCGGCATCGGCGCGGCCGTGGCCCGCGCCTTCCGCGAAACGGGCGCGCGCGTGCACGTGTGCGACATCGACCGCGGCGCCCTCGACCGCCTGGCCCACGACGCACCCGAGATCACCTCGAGCATGGCCGATGCCTCGGTGCCCGAGGACGTGGACCGCGTCTTCGACGACGTGCAGGGCGCGCTCGGCGGGCTCGACGTGCTGGTCAGCAACGTCGGCATCGCGGGCCCGACCGGTGCGATCCAGGACCTGAACCGCGGCGACTGGGAGCGCACGGTGTCGGTGAACCTCAACAGCCAGTTCTATTTCGCGCAGCGCGCCGTGCCGCTGCTGAAGGGCTCCGCCCAGAACCCCAGCCTCATCGCCATGAGCTCGGTGGCGGGCCGGCTCGGCTATGCCTTCCGCACGCCCTACGCCGCCACGAAGTGGGCCATCGTGGGCCTCATGAAGTCGCTGGCGATCGAGCTCGGTCCGCACGGCGTGCGGGTCAACGCGATCCTGCCGGGCACGGTCGAAGGCGAGCGCATGAACAGCGTGATCGGCGCGCGCGCCGCGACCGCCGGCGTGTCGGTGGAGGCCATGCGCGCGCAGTACCTGCAGAAGATCTCGCTGCGCCGCATGGTCACGCTCGATGACGTGGCGGCCATGGCGCTGTTCCTGTGTTCGCCCGCGGCGCGCAACCTGACCGGCCAGGCGATCAGCGTCGACGGAAACATGGAATACCTCTAGCGCCGGCGCCGCTGCGCCACGGCCGCGCCCTTTCGATTTCCTTCAACAAAAAGCATGGAGACATCAATGCACCAACCCAAGCCACTCCGCCTCGCCATCGTTCCCGCGCTGGCGCTTCTATGCGGCATCGCATCGGCCGCGCCGGTCAAGGTCGGCGTGCTCGAGACGCTGTCCGGCCCGCAGGCCTCCTCGGGCCAGGCCTATCGCGCCGCCGTGCGCTATGCCATCGACCAGATCAATGCCGCTGGCGGCTGGAACGGCGAGCCCGTGCAGCTGCTCGAATACGACAACCAGGGCGGCCCCGCCGGCGCGGCCGACAAGCTCAAGGCGGCCGCCGCCGACGGCGTGCAACTGATCGTGCAGGGCGCCTCGTCGGCCATCGGCGGGCAGATCACCGAGGACGTGCGCAAGTACAACCTGCGCAACCCCGGCAAGGAGATGGTCTACCTCAACGTCGGCGCCGAAGCGCTGGAACTCACCGGCGAGAAGTGCAACTTCCACCACTTCCGCTTCGGCGGCGATCCACAGGTGCGCACCAAGGCGCTGGTCGGCGCGATGAAGCAGGCCAATGCACTGGGCACCCGGGTCTATGCGATCAACCAGAACTATTCCTGGGGCCAGGACATGGAGAAAGCCATCGTGGACAACGCCGCGTCGGGCGGCTACCAGGTGGTAGAGAAGACGCTGCACGATGTCAACAAGGTGCAGGACTTCGCACCGTACGTGGCGAAGATCGGCGCGTCCAAGGCCGACTCGGTGCTCACCGGCAATTGGTCCAACGACCTGCTGCTGCTGATGAAGGCATCGAAGTCGGCGGGCCTGAAGGCGCGCTTCGGAACGGTCTACCTCGACCAACCGGGCAACCTCGCGAATGCCGGCGACCTCGCCATCGGCCACTTCGTGGTGCAGACCTTCAATCCCGAGGCGGGCGGCGCCGAGGGCGAGCGCTTCGTCAACGATTACAAGGCCAAGACCGGCCACGAGCCGGTCTTCATTGAACCGCAGACCGTCTTCGGCATGGCCATGGTGGCCGATGCGCTCAAGCGCACCAAGCCGGAGAACGGCGCGCTGAACGTGAATGCCTTCGCGAAAGCGCTGGAGACCACCACCATCAAGACGCCGATGGGCGAGATGAGTATGCGCGCGGCGGACCATCAGGCGCAGCTGCCGATGGTGGTGTCCACCGTCACCAAGGATGCGCGCTTCAAGGTCGACGGCACCGACATGGGCTTCAAGCCGGTCAAGCGCTTCTCCGCACAGGAAGCCTCGACGCCCGCGCAGGCCAGCTGCGCGATGAAGCGGCCCGGCTGAACTTCCACCCGCCGCCAGCAGGACGCAGGTGCGTCCTTCCGCCCAACCAGCGGGACCCCGGCGTCCCGCGTGGCACAGCTTCGGCTGTAGAGAAAGCTATGGACCAGATCATCGTTTCCCTCATGAACGGCGTCATCTACGGCCTGCTGCTGTTCATGGTGTCCGCCGGGCTGACGCTCATCTTCGGGATGATGGGCGTGCTCAATTTCGCGCATGCCTCGTTCTACATGCTGGGCGCCTACTTCGCGTACACGCTGCAAGGCGTGATCGGCTTCTGGCTCGCGCTCGTCGTCTCGCCGGTGCTGGTGGGGCTGGTGGGCGTGGTCGTCGAGCGCTTCTTCCTGCGGCGCGTGCACCACCACGGCCACGCGCACGAGCTGCTGCTGACCTTCGGCCTCTCGTTCATCGTGGCCGAATCCATCAAGCTCTTCTTCGGCAACTTCCCGGTCGACTACCGGATTCCCGCAGCGCTCGACGTGTCGGCCTTCAGCGTCGGCGGCGCGCAGTACCCGCTGTACCGGCTGTTGATGGGGGGCATTGCGATCACGATGTTCGTGCTCATCTACCTGCTGCTGACGCACACGCGCGTCGGCATCGTGGTGCGCTCGGCCATCTACAAGCCGCGCATGGCCGAGGCCCTGGGCCACAACGTGCCGCTGGTGTTCATGGGCGTGTTCGGCGTCGGTGCCGCGCTGGCGGGCCTGGCCGGGGCGGTCGCCGGCGCCTTCTACACGACCAACCCGAACATGGCGCTCGAACTGGGCGTCATGGTGTTCGTGGTGGTCGTGGTCGGCGGCCTCGGGTCGCTCGGCGGGGCAATGCTGGCGTCGCTCCTCATCGGCGTCGTCACCTCGCTGGCCGTCGCCGTGGACCGCAGCCTCGCCGACCTGTTCGCGCTCTTCGGCGCGGGCGACTGGGCCACCGACGTCGGCGGCCTGATGACGCTGAAGGTCTCCAGCCTGTCCGCGACGATCCCGTTCGCGCTGATGCTGCTGATCCTGCTCGTGCGGCCCAGCGGGCTCATGGGCGAGAAGGGCTGACGCGATGAAGACCGGTCTGCTGTTGATCCTGGCGGGCGTCGCGGCCCTGGCCGCGCTGCCGTTCCTGCTGTCGCAGGGGCTGCTGAACGCCGCCATCCAGATGCTCATCGCCGCGCTGTTCGCGAGCGCCTACAACCTGCTGTGCGGCCAGGCGGGCATGCTGTCCTTCGGGCACGCGGCCTACTTCGGCGTCGGCGCCTTCGGCACCGTGCATGCGATGAACGCCATCGGCGGCGCGGGGCTGCTGCCCACGCCCCTGATGCCGCTCGCGGGCGCGGCGTGCGGCCTCGTGTTCGGTGCCATCGCCGGGTGGTTCGCCACCCAGCGCACCGGCACCTACTTCGCGATGATCACGCTCGCCATCGCCGAACTGGTGCACTCCCTCGCGCCGCACCTCAAGGGCCTGTTCGGCGGCGAGGCCGGCATGTCCACCATGCGCATGCCGGCATGGGGTTTCGATTTCGGATCGACCACGCAGGTGTACTACCTGACGCTGGCCTGGGTGCTGGCGTCGGTCGGGCTGCTGTACCTGTTCACGCGCACGCCCATGGGACGCCTGAGCTACGGGCTGCGCGAGAACAGCCACCGCCTTCGCTTCCTCGGCTACAACGTGCACGGGCTGGGCATGATGGTGTTCGCGATCTCGGCAATGTTCTCGGGCATCGCCGGCGGCCTGCAGGTCGTGTCCAACGAATCGGCGAACTACGTGGTGTTCGATCCCGCGCTGTCGGCCGCCGTCGTGCTCAACACCTACATCGGCGGTGTCACGGTGTTCCTGGGCCCGGCCCTCGGCGCGGCGCTCATGACCTTCTTCGGCTATGCCGTGTCGGACCTCACGCAGTCGTGGCTGCTCTACCAGGGCATCCTGTTCGTGGGGGTGATGATGTTCATGCCTTCGGGGCTCACCGGCCTGATCGGCACCACCGGCCGCCTGCGCCAGCGCATCGGCCTGTCGAAGCTGCTGCCGGTGGTGCTGCTGTCGATCGCCGCCGCGCTGCTGCTGAGCATGGGCGGCACCTTCGCGGTGGAACTGCTGCAACGCGTCTTCTCGCAGGACTACCGCGCGCTGGCCAGGCTCGATCCCGGCAACCCGTGGCCGCCGGTCACGCTGCTGTCGCGCGCCTGGTCGCCGGCCTCGATGGCCACCTGGGCCGTCCCGGTCGTGCTCATCGGTGCCGGGGCGGTGCTCGCCTGGGTCGGGCGGCGAAGCCTCAACCAGGCGGTCGAGCAGACCGTCGACCAGGGAGCTGCCGCATGAGCGATCCAGTCCTCAGCATCCGCGGCCTGCGCAAGGCCTTCGGCCCGACGGAGATCATGCGTGGCGTCGACCTCGACCTGCTCGGCGCCGAACGGCATGCGCTGATCGGCCCGAACGGCGCCGGCAAGTCCACGCTCTTCCACCTGATCTCGGGGCACCTCGCGCCGACCGCCGGCACGATCCACTTCGACGGCCATGCGATCGGCGGCCGCACGCCGCAGGCGATCAACCGCCTGGGCCTCGCGCGCTCGTTCCAGATCACCAACATCTTCCCGAAGCTCACGGTATTCGAGAACGTCCGCCTGGCCGTCATGCGTCCGCACGGCCTGGCGTACACCTTCTGGAAGTTCATCGACCGCGACCGTCGCATCCGCGAGGAAACCCACCGGCTGCTGGAACTGGTGCGCCTGTCGGCCAGGGCCTCCACCGTCGCCGGCGAGATGGCGTACTCCGAACAGCGCTCGCTCGAGATCGCCATGACGCTGGCCTCCGACCCGAAGGTGATCCTGCTCGACGAACCGATGGCCGGCATGTCCAACGAAGAAACGCACTACACGGCCGAGCTGATCATGGAAGTCACGAAGGGCCGCGCGCTGATGCTCGTGGAGCACGACATGGATGTGGTGTTCGCCCTCAGCGACCGCATCAGCGTGCTGGTCTACGGCCAGGTGATCGCCACCGGCACGCCCGACGAGATCCGCGCCAACGCCAGCGTGAAGGAAGCCTACCTGGGCGAGGAGGTGAGCGAATGAGCGCCGCCGCCGATACCCTGCTCGCGGTCGACGACCTGCACGCCCACTACGGCAAGAGCCACATCCTGCACGGCGTGAACCTGCGGGTGGCGCGCAACGAAGTCGTCAGCCTGCTCGGGCGCAACGGCTCGGGGCGCTCGACCACCATGAAGGCCATCATGGGACTGGTCGCGCCGACCGCCGGCCACATCCGGCTCCAAGGCCGCGAACTCGCGGGCGCCAGGCCCTATGCCATCTGCCGCGCCGGCATCGGCTACGTGCCCGAGGAGCGCGAGGTGTTCGCCAACCTCACGGTCGACGAGAACCTGCGCATGGGCGAACAGCCGCCCGTGCCCGGTGCGCACCGCTGGAGCGTCGAGCAGATGTTCGACTACTTTCCTCGGCTCAAGGAGCGGCGCAACACCAAGGCCGGCAGCATGTCCGGCGGCGAGCAGCAGATGCTGACGATGTGCCGCTCGCTGCTGGGCAACCCGCTGGTGCTGCTGATCGACGAGCCCACCGAAGGCCTCGCGCCGAAGATCGTCGCGCAGGTCGCCGAGTGCATCCGCGACATGCACCGCCATGGCGTCAGCGTGGTGCTGGTCGAGCAGAAGCTCGCGATCGCGCTCAAGGTCTCGACGCGGGTGTGCGTGATGGGCCATGGACGCATCGTCTTCGAGGGCACGCCGCAGCAACTGGCGTCGGACGAGAAGCTCGTGGCCGAGTGGCTCGCGGTCTGACCCTTTCCTTTTCTCTTCTTCCATTCACAGCGGACGGACCCCGACATGGCAACCCCCACCTTCCAAGACAAGGTCATCATCTCGTGCGCGGTCACGGGCTCGGTGCACACACCGACGATGTCCGAGCACCTGGCGCTCACGCCCGACCAGATCGCCGAGCAATCCATCGAGGCCGCCGAAGCTGGCGCCGCGATCCTCCACCTGCATGCGCGCGACCCGAGGGACGGCCGGCCCTCGGCCGACCCGAAGATCTTCGATCAGTTCGTGCCCCGCATCCGCGACGCGACCGATGCGGTGATCAACATCACCACCGGCGGCAGCACGCGCATGACACTCGAGGAGCGCCTGGCCTACCCGCTGCAGGCCAAGCCCGAGATGTGCTCGCTAAACATGGGTTCGATGAACTTCTCGATCCACCCGGCCGCGCGACGCGTCGCCGAGTGGAAGCACGACTGGGAGAAGCCGTACGTCGAAGGCATGGAAGACCTGATCTTTCGCAATACCTTCCGCGACATCAAGCACATCCTCCAGGTGCTTGGCGAGGACTGCGGCACGCGCTTCGAGTTCGAGTGCTACGACGTGGGCCACCTCTACAACCTGGCCCATTTCGTCGACGAGGGGCTCGTCAAGGGGCCGCTCTTCATCCAGAGCATCTACGGCATCCTGGGCGGCCTCGGGCCGGACCCGGAGAACCTCGTGGTGATGCGCACCACCGCCGACCGCCTCTTCGGCCGCGACGGCTACCGCTTCTCGATCCTCGGCGCGGGCCGCCACCAGATGCCGCTGCTCACCATGGGCGCGGTGATGGGCGGCAATGTGCGCGTCGGCCTCGAAGACAGCCTCTACCTGGCCAAGGGCCAGCTCGCGAAGTCCTGCGCCGAGCAGGTGCGGAAGATCCGCCGGATCCTCGAGGAGCTCTCGCTGGAGATCGCCACGCCCGACGAAGCGCGCGCGATGTTGGGCCTGAAGGGCCGGCACGCGGTCGCGTTCTGACGCCGCCCACCGGCGTGCACCGATTCATCGATCAGGAGTAGCAATGAACAAGTTTTTGGAAGGCCGCGTGGCCATCGTCACGGGAGCCGGCAGCGGCCTGGGCAGGGCCCATGCAATGGCGCTCGCGCGCCACGGCGCGCGCGTCGTGGTCAACGACGTGGCGGGGCGCCACATCGGTTCGCCCGGCCGCACCGTGGCCGACGAGATCGTGCGTGCCGGCGGTGCCGCCATCGCCGACGGCGGCGACGTCACCGATTTCGCGCAGATGGAGGGCATGGTCGCGCGCGCCATCGGCGAGTGGGGCCGCATCGACATCCTCGTCAACAACGCCGGCGTGCTGCGCGACAAGACCTTTTCCAAGATGTCGCTCGACGACTTCCGGCTGGTGATGGACGTGCACCTGATGGGTGCGGTCCATTGCGTGAAGGCCGTATGGGAACACATGCGCGAGCGCAAGTACGGCCGCATCGTGATGACGACGTCTTCCTCGGGCCTTTACGGCAACTTCGGCCAGTCCAACTACGGCGCGGCCAAGATGGCGCTGGTCGGGCTGATGCAGACGCTGGCGCTCGAAGGCGCCCGGCAGAACATCCGCGTGAACTGCCTAGCCCCTACGGCCGCGACGGCCATGACCGAAGGCGTGCTGCCGCCCGAGGCGCTGGCGCGGCTCGCGCCGGCCAACGTCAGCCCGGGGCTGATCGCCCTGGTGGGCGAGGACGCGCCGACGCGCACCATCCTGCTCGCGGGTGCCGGCAGTTTCGAGAGCGCGAACGTCACGATGACGCAGGGCATCTTCATCGGCGACGCGGACGACCCGGCAGCGCAGGTCCGTTCGCGCATGGAAGAGATCCTGGACCGCCAGGACGAGCGCGTGCCCGGCACGGGCTTCGAGCAATACCAGCTGGAGCTCTCCAAGGCGGGCATCGAGATGGCGCTGCCCGGCATGTAGGGCGCGCGCCGCCGCGCGGCAAGGGTTTCCACGGCATGGGGCCAGCACATCGGATTCGCTGTGCGAGTGTCGGGCCCGCACATTGGATTCACGAAGGGCGTGCGAGAGACTTTGTCGGGCCTCGAAAGAAGGCCGCGTACGCAACATACAACGACATCGGAGACTCCATGAAATCCAGCAATCGAGACCTGTTCATCCTGGCCACCGCGTGCCTCGCAGCGAGCGCCATGCTGGCGGGCTGTGGCGGCGGCAGCAGTGGCGGGGTGGTCCTGCCACCCCCGCAGCCGCCACCGCCGAACATGACGACCTTCTGGTTCCAGCGCGTGGGCAGTGCCAGCTGAAACAGGATGTTCGGCGCGGCGGGATCGAC